>NZ_JBHSCL010000004.1:0-1714579 GCF_042651185.1 Flagellimonas marina
GAGTAGGTAGCCGCCTTCCTTGAAAGCCCTTCACTTTAGTGAGGGGCTTTTTTTGTTTTTATGCGCTATCTTTTATTATGAGATTTTCTTTAGAATCTAAATAAAAAACTCTCCACAGAAATGAATCCATGGAGAGTTCCCATAAGAATGGTTTGGTTGGGTATTTACTCTTTATACTCTTGGTAGATCTCCATCACCTTTAAGCGGCAAATCGGATTTTCCCATTAAATACGTGTCTACATGGTGTGCAGCCTGTCTCCCTTCAGAAATGGCCCATACAATCAGGGATTGACCTCTTCTTTGATCACCGGCTACAAAAACACCAGGTACATTTGTTTTATAATCTGCTGCTGATGCCTTGATATTGGTTCTTGGATCCATTTCCAATCCCAATTGGTCAGAAATTGAGGTTTCTGAACCTGTAAATCCAAGAGCCAACAGAGCCAAATCGCATTCCCATTCTTTCTCAGTCCCTTCAACTTCTTTTAAAACTGGACGTTGGCCAGGAGCTGTTTCCCAGAAAACTTCAGAAGTGATCAAACCTTTAAGGTTGCCCTTGTCATCACCCACAAATTTTTTGGTGGAAATGCTAAAAACACGCTCAGCACCTTCTTTGTGTGAAGAACTGGTACGCAATCGCATCGGCCAAAAAGGCCATGGCTGTCCTTCAGGACGTTCTGGTGTTCCTTTAGGCATAATCTCAAAATTGGTCACCGAAACTGCACCTTGTCTAATTGAGGTTCCAATACAGTCAGAACCGGTATCCCCACCACCAATAACAATCACTTTCTTTCCTTTAGCAGAGATGTCTTCGCCCTTAAAGGGAATACCATCTACCTTACGGTTGTTTTGCGGCAAGAAGTCCATGGCTTGTGTTACTCCTTTTAAATCTGCCCCTGGAATGGGCAAATTTCTTCTAACTGTAGCCCCTCCACATAGCACAAGGGCATCAAATTCATTTTGCAAATCTTTTGCACTGACATCAACTCCAATGTGAACTCCAGTTTTGAATTGAATGCCTTCTTTTTCCATCACCTCTATACGTCTATCGATGACGTTTTTTTCCATCTTAAAATCAGGAATGCCATACCGCAAAAGACCACCGACTTTTTCATCGCGCTCAAAAACGGTAACTTCATGTCCAGCTCTGTTAAGCTGCTGGGCAGCTGCCAAACCGGCGGGTCCTGAACCAATAACGGCAACTGTTTTTCCCGTTCTTTGTGTTGGAGGTTCTGGCTTGATCCATCCATTTTTGAAAGCAGTCTCGGCAATTTGCTTTTCAATGTTCTCTATGGTAACAGGGGGTTCGTTTATGCCCAATACGCAAGCTTCTTCGCAGGGAGCAGGGCACAATCGACCTGTAAACTCAGGGAAATTGTTGGTGGCGTGCAATATTTTGGCCGCCTTTTCCCATTTTCCTTGATATACGGCATCGTTAAAATCCGGAATTAAATTGCCCAATGGGCAACCACTGTGGCAAAAAGGAATACCACAGTCCATGCAGCGGGCTCCTTGGTTTTTTAATTCTGCCTCTTTAAGAGGTTTAGTAAACTCCTTATAGTTTTTGATACGTTCTTTGACAGGGGTGTAAGCTTCGTCCTTTCTGTCAAATTCCAAAAATCCTGTAATCTTTCCCATTTCTCAAATTATAAGGTTTCCATTTTTTCTTGTTCCAATCGGATGAGTGCTTGACGATATTCTTCTGGAAATACTTTGATGAATTTTGGAAGGTATTCTTCCCATTTTTCCAAAATTTCCTGCGCCAATGGACTTAATGTAGCGTTGTAATGGTTTTCGATGAGTTCTTTGAGTTGCTTTACATCATTATCTTCTTCAACAGGGAGCAAATTCAAATCCTCCCCGTTACAACGTTTCTCAAAAGAACCATCCTTGTTTAGCACATAGGCAATACCACCGCTCATTCCGGCACCAAAGTTTCTTCCTACACCGCCTAAAATAACGGCCACACCACCCGTCATATATTCACAACCGTGGTCTCCGATACCTTCAACAACAGCTTTAGCTCCTGAATTTCGAACGCAGAAACGCTCACCGGCTTTACCATTGATGTATGCTTCACCAGAAGTAGCTCCATAAAGTGCAACATTACCAATGATGATGTTTTCTTCGGGTTTAAAGGTTGATTTAAACGGTACTTTTATCACCAATTTTGCTCCAGATAGTCCTTTGCCCAAATAATCGTTGGTGTTTCCGTTCACGATCATGGTTAGTCCTTTAGTGGCAAATGCCCCAAAACTCTGTCCGGCCGAACCTGTAAAATTCAATTTAAGTGTATTGTCCGGAAGGCCTTCTGCACCATAAATCTTTGAAATCTCGTTACTGATGATGGCTCCCACAGATCTATCTGTATTGCGAATTGGGAAATCCAAGGAGGTCTTTTCTTTTCTGAACAACGCCGGGTGTGCCTTGGCTATGATTTCAAACTCGATGGATTTATCAACGTCGTGTTGTTGCTTTACCGTATTATAGAATTTGGTTCCTTCAGGGACATCTATTTGATATAAAATGGGGCTTAAATCAATACCAGCAGCCTTGTAGTGCTCAATGGCCTTGTTTCTATCCAGTTTTTGCACTTGACCCACCATTTCGTTGATGGTTCTAAAGCCAAGTTTTGCCATGATTTCACGAAGTTCTTGGGCTACAAAGTACATGTAGTTGACCACGTGTTCCGGTTTTCCCTGGAATTTTTTGCGCAACTCTGGGTTTTGTGTCGCAATACCCACAGGGCATGTGTTTAAGTGACAGACACGCATCATAATGCAGCCTGAAGCAACTAATGGTGCAGTGGCAAACCCAAATTCTTCGGCCCCTAGCAAGCAAGCTACGGCCACATCTCTTCCTGTTTTTAATTGTCCATCACATTCCAATACCACCCGGTTTCTCAAATCGTTGAGCACCAAAGTCTGTTGAGCCTCTGCGATTCCCAACTCCCATGGAAGTCCGGCGTGTTTCAAAGAGGTGAGAGGTGATGCTCCCGTTCCGCCATCAAAACCAGAGATTAGGATAACATCCGCTTTTGCTTTGGATACCCCGGCAGCAACGGTTCCTACCCCTACTTCTGAAACTAGTTTTACATTCACCCGCGCCTCTCTATTGGCTGACTTCAAGTCGTAGATCAACTGGGATAAATCCTCAATGGAGTAAATATCGTGGTGGGGCGGAGGGGAAATCAAACCTACATAAGGGGTTGAATTTCTGGTCTTTGCAATGGCTGGGTTCACTTTAGGTCCAGGCAATTGTCCACCTTCCCCGGGTTTGGCACCCTGAGCCATTTTTATTTGTATTTCTTGGGCATTGGTTAGGTAATTGGAAGTAACCCCAAATCTACCTGATGCCACCTGTTTGATGGCACTGTTTTTCCAATCACCTGTCTGGCTTCTATAAAAACGAACCGGATCCTCACCTCCTTCACCTGAATTGCTCTTTCCTCCAATTCGGTTCATGGCAATCGCTAGATTTTCATGTGCCTCCTTACTGATACTACCGTAGGACATGGCGCCCGTCTTGAACCGTTTTACGATTTCGGTCCAAGGCTCAACTTCTTCAAGTGGAATGGGGTCATAGTTCGAAAATTCGAACAATCCACGGATTGTCATTAAGTTTTTAGACTGCTCATTAACCAATTGGGAATACTCCTTATAAGTATCCGGCTCGTTATTGCGTACCGATTTTTGAAGTTTGGCAATACTTAATGGATTGAACATGTGCTTTTCGCCATTTCTTCTCCAACGATACTCACCACCAATCTCAATATCCAGATTGGCTGCTAATTCCTGGGTTGTGAATGCTTTTTTGTGACGCTTGGCTATTTCCTTCTCAATTTCGTACAAGCCAATTCCCTGAATACGTGTTGGTGTATTGGGGAAATATGTGTCCACTACTTTGGTGTTGATGCCAATGCATTCGAATAGTTGAGATCCCCGGTATGAGTTCAAAGTGGAAATCCCAATTTTGTTCATCACTTTTAGGATGCCCTTGCCAATGGCCTTGTTGTAATTTTTTATGGCTTCCTCAAAAGTGTATTCTGTAATGTTGTTCTCTTTTATCTGCTCCCCGATGATTTCATTCACCAAATAGGGATTGATGGCGCTTGCGCCAAATCCAAACAATAAGGCGAAATGGTGTACTTCGCGTGGTTCGGCAGATTCAATGATGATGCTCAATTTTGAACGTTTCCCCATCTTGCGCAAACCACTGTTCACATAGGAACAGGCCAACAAGGCGGGTATTGCGGCCATTTCGGTGCTCACCATTCTGTCTGAAAGGATAATAATATTGGCTCCCTCATCAATCGCATCAAACGCTTGTTGAAGAATGGAGTCTAAAGCCTCCTCCAGTCCATTGTGTCCTTTTCCTACTTCATATAACATGGAAATGGAGACTACTTTGTAATCGGGGCTGGAATCGTAATTCTTGATTTTATCCAAATCCTCTTTGGAAATTACCGGATTTTGAATCTTTAGCTTTCTACAATGAAGCTCATTGATATCAAAAATGTTTTGGTCGCTCCCAAGGGTTAGGCTAATATCGGTAATCAACTCTTCACGGATACCATCCAACGGTGGATTGGTTACCTGAGCGAACAGTTGTTTAAAGTAATTGTATATAAGTTGAGGACGTTCAGATAATACTGCAATTGGTGTGTCTGACCCCATGGAACCGATAGGTTCTTTACCTTTTTCGGCCATGGGCATGATAATGGTATTGATGTCTTCCAAGGTATACCCAAAAGCTGCCCTTCGGGTGTCTAGTGGAAATTCACCATAGAAAACAGGGCAATCATTATAAGGTATATCACGAAGGTGTACCAAGTTATCCTTCAACCATTTCTGATACGGATGTTTTTTGGCGATGGCCTCTTTGATTTCTTCATCATTAATGATTCGGCCTTCCTCCATGTTCACCAAGAACATTTTTCCGGGCTCCAATCGCCCGTGGAATTCAATATCTTCAGGATCAAGCTCCAAAACCCCGGTTTCAGAAGACATGATCACATACCCTTTTTTGGTCACTGAGTATCTTGATGGACGCAGTCCGTTTCGGTCTAATACGGCACCAATGTAATTTCCATCGGTAAACGGAATGGAAGCTGGACCATCCCAAGGTTCCATTAAACAAGAGTTATATTCGTAGAATGCCTTCTTGGATTCAGACATTTCTTCATTCTTTTCCCAAGCTTCAGGAACCAGCATCATCATTATCTCTGGTAGTGAACGGCCGGTCATCAACAACAATTCCACAACCATGTCCATACTGGCGGAATCGGATTTCCCTGGCAGTACTACGGGCAATATTTTTTTAATATCCTCCCCAAACCAGTCACTTTCCATAAGTTCTTCGCGAGAGCGCATACGGGAAACATTTCCCCGTAAGGTGTTAATTTCCCCATTGTGGCACATGTACCTGAACGGTTGGGCCAAATCCCAGGTAGGGAAGGTATTGGTGGAAAACCTTTGGTGCACCAAAGACAATCGGGTAACTACCCTAGGGTCCAAAAGGTCCTCGTAATATCTGCTGATATCCTTTGGCATCAACAGACCTTTAAAAATGATGATCTTGGTGGAAAGACTAGGTAAATAGAAAAATTTACTTTGGGACAGCTTACTATTTATGATGGTATGCTCTGTAATTTTTCTAGCGATGAAAAGTTTTAGGTTGAACTGGAAGTCGTCCAAAGACTCACCCTTGGCAATAAAAACCTGTTTTACGTAGGGTTCGGTTTGCGCTGCAATACTTCCCGGCACGGAACGATTTACAGGAACATCTCGCCAACCCAGAAGCTGAAGTCCTTGTTTGGCAATATTTTCTTCGAGAACGGAGATACAAAAATCCCTTTGGTTTTCTTTTTGGGGAAGAAATACATTTCCCACCGCATAGTCACCGGCTTCGGGCAAGGTAAATTTGCAGACTTCCACAAAAAAGTTATGGGGGATATCAATCAAAATACCGGCACCATCACCTGTTTTACCATCTGCACTTACGGCTCCACGATGTTCCAACTTATCCAAAATCTCGAGGGCTTTGTGGATAATATCATTGGATTTTTTTCCTTTTAGGCTGCAAATGAAGCCTGCACCACAGTTATCGTGCTCAAACTCGGGTAGATATAAACCTTGCTTTTCCAATTTCATCATTATGGTATTTCTTCAAAAATATCAAATCTGATGAATAAAATACAGGGTTTTTAGGCAATGTCCAATAAAAAATCAACGTAATGATTGAAGGGTTAAAAAATATGCAATATCAGAATTTCACCAATGTTAAATTATGATTATCTCAAAGTGAAGTTATAAATATGTTGTAACCCATCCCAAAAGAAGGGGTGCTGCTAAAATAGTTTTCTTTGAGATAAAAATAACATAGTATTTTGGGGATTAATCCGAAAAAAGTTTAATAAATGTAACTTAAACCCCCTTTTTTAGGGGGTTGTGTCGGAGTGTGAATTTTTAGTCTTTCAAAACACTTCTAGAAATAACAATTTTTTGAATCTCTGAAGTGCCTTCATAAATCTGTGTGATTTTGGCATCGCGCATTAACCGCTCTACATGATAGTCTTTTACAAATCCATTTCCACCATGTATTTGAACTGCTTCAACACTGGTCTCCATAGCCACTTCTGAGGCGTATAATTTAGCCATTGCACCAGAAAGCGTATAGTCCTTGCCTGAATCTTTATCGCACGCCGCTTGGTATACTAAATTTCGTGCAGCTTGTATTTTGGTATGCATATCGGCTAATTTAAAGGCAATGGCCTGGTGGTTGGCTATTTCGGTTCCAAATGTCTTTCGTTCTTTGGAATATTTTAAGGAGAGCTCATAGGCTCCGGCAGCAATTCCGAGGGCTTGTGCAGCAATCCCAATTCTACCTCCTGCCAAGGTTTTCATGGCGAATTTAAATCCAAAACCGTCTTCTCCGATGCGGTTTTCCTTTGGAACTTTTACATCATTGAAAATTAGAGAGTGGGTGTCGCTTCCACGAATGCCCAGCTTGTTTTCCTTGGGTCCCACCTCAAAACCATCCATCCCTTTTTCCACAATAAGGGCGTTTATGCCCTTATGTCCTTTTTCTATATCGGTTTGGGCAATGACCAAATAGACTTCCGCGCTACTGCCGTTGGTTATCCAATTCTTGGTTCCATTCAAGATGTAATGGTCGCCTTTGTCTAGGGCAGTTGTCTTTTGGGAGGTTGCGTCACTACCCGCTTCTGGTTCGGAGAGACAAAACGCCCCAATGATTTCACCGGTTGCCAAGCGAGTCAGGTATTTTTCTTTCTGGGCTTCTGTTCCAAAAGTTTGCAGTCCCCAACATACCAATGAGTTGTTCACAGAGACCATAACCGAAGCGGATGCATCGACTTTGGAGAGCTCTTCCATGGCCAATACATAAGAAAGGGTATCCAATCCACTGCCGTTATATTTTTCGCTTACCATCATGCCCATAAAGCCGAGCTCCCCCATTTTTTTGACCAATTCAAAGGGGAATTTTTGGGTTTCATCCCGTTCAATTACTCCGGGTAGTAGTTCGTTATTGGCAAAATCCCTTGCCGCCTGTTGAATCATTAATTGCTCTTCGGAAAGTGTGAAATCCATAAAACTGAAAAATAACCAAAAATATAGCGCAAATATAGTGTTATAATGCCAATTTTACATAAAAGTATACTGATGAATGAGAATGATTCAATATTTTTTGAAGGCCTTATGAGGCAACTTTACTTTTTCACAATAATTTATTAACTGAAGATTATGCGGAAAAACTCATTTTGAATATCTTTAGCGCAATTGAGAACTACTTCAAAATTTTTACAAAAATAAACCAAGCTTAACATGGAGACCCTTCTGATTGTCATTTTTGTCATTGGATATTTGGCAATAACACTCGAACATAATCTAAAAATAGATAAACTTATTCCCGCACTGGCCATGATGGCCATTATGTGGGCATTAATGGCCTTTGGAATTGATGGTTTCACCACATGGTTTGATTCGGGTGCACATGCGCTTTTAGATAATTTTGGTGCCTTAGGACATGAAGAGAAATCACACCTTCTAGAAGAGACCTTACTTCACCATCTGGGGAAGACCTCTGAGATTCTGGTTTTTCTTCTGGGAGCCATGACCATCGTAGAGATCATTGATTATTTTGATGGTTTTGCTACCATAAAGACCTTTATAAAGACGCGGAGCAAGAAGAAAATCCTTTGGATTTTTTCTTTTTTAGCTTTCATTCTTTCTGCAATCATAGATAACCTTACCGCAACAATCGTTTTGATTTCCATCCTTCAGAAAATTGTAAAGGACAGGGATACAAGACTTTGGTATGCAGGTTTGATCATTATTGCGGCAAACGCGGGGGGCGCTTGGTCACCTATTGGAGATGTGACCACTACCATGCTTTGGATTGGCAATAAAGTTTCCACGGCCATGCTTATAGAGCATCTATTGGTCCCATCTTTGGTATGTATGGTAATTCCATCCTTCATTGCATCTTTCCTTCCGGCCTTTAAGGGAGAGATAGATGTAGAGGATGAAGAGCAGCCAAAATCCAAATTTGGTCCCACCATGTTGTATTTAGGCCTTGGGGCCATCGTATTTGTTCCTGTTTTTAAAACAGTAACCCATTTGCCGCCTTATGTTGGAATGATGCTTTCTTTGGCAATAGTCGCCACCTTTGCCGAAATATACAGTAACTCCAAGATTGCTATATCCTCTGTTGATCAAGAAAGTGATGAGGCAGCTCATCACAGCCCTGTGCACAGTGCTTTGACCAAGATAGAATTACCAAGTATCCTTTTTTTCCTTGGAATTTTAATGGCTGTAGCGGCTTTGGAATCTTTGGGATTGCTTTTCAACTTCGCCGAAGGACTTAAGCAGGGAATGCCGTTAATGGGCACTGAAATGCCAGGCACGCAAATCTCAGACCTAGTGGTGCTTTTATTGGGTGTAGGATCCGCGGTTATTGATAATGTTCCTTTGGTTGCAGCCAGTTTGGGGATGTTCTCCGAACCTATGGATGATCAGCTATGGCACTTTATCGCATACTCGGCTGGTACTGGCGGAAGTATGCTGATTATTGGTTCTGCCGCTGGAGTTGTTGCCATGGGAATGGAGAAGATAGACTTTTTCTGGTACCTTAGAAAGATAGGTTGGTTGGCTTTCATCGGGTTCCTTTCTGGAGCTATTTGTTACATGATGATGCGATATTTGTTCTAAAAAATACTTTAGCTCAAAAATCTCCGTTATTATTGCATAATAAATTGGGGATTTTATATGAATATTTTTCAAGAAGTAGCTGAAGGTGTTGAGGCAGGAGCCTCTATTTCAGAAGAAAAGACACTTTCCGTAATAGACCTTATCGTTAATGGAGGTACAGGGAGCATCGTAATAATCTTGGTGCTTTTTGTCCTTTTGTTTGTAGCACTCTACATTTATTTTGAACGGATTTTTGCCATTAAGGCAGCTTCAAAAATCGACAAAAACTTCATGAACCAGATTCGTGATCACATCATGAACGGCAAGTTGGACGCGGCCAAAATCCTCTGTGCCCAAACAGATTCACCCGTAGCTCGATTGACCGAAAAAGGAGTGTCGAGAATTGGGAAACCTTTGGATGACATCACCACGGCCATTGAGAACGCAGGAACATTGGAAGTTTACAAACTGGAGAAAAATGTCAGTGTCCTGGCCACTGTGGCCGGCGCTGCTCCCATGATTGGTTTCTTGGGAACCGTAATTGGTATGATTTTGGCTTTCCATCAAATGGCAAGTAGTGGTGGGCAAGCTGAAATGGGGTTGTTGGCATCTGGTATTTATACTGCCATGACCACAACGGTAGCCGGTTTGGTGGTAGGTATTATTGCCTACATCGGATACAACCACTTAGTGAATAGAACCGATAAGGTGGTCCACAAAATGGAAGCCAACGCCGTTGAGTTTTTGGATTTGTTGAACGAACCTATATAGAGGTCCCAATATGAAATTGAAAGGAAGAAATAAGGTCAGTCCAGAATTCAGTATGTCGTCCATGACGGATATTGTATTTCTGTTGCTGGTGTTTTTCATGTTGACATCCAATGCGCCCAACGCCCTGGATTTGCTATTGCCAAAGGCAAAGGGCAAGTCTACCAATACGCAGAATGTTTCGGTTACCATCAACAAGGACCTTAACTATTTTGTGAACAACGAGCAGATTAACAAGGAATACATTGAAATTGAATTAAAAAAGGCACTTGAAGGTCAAGACAAGCCGACTATTATCCTACGTGCGGAAGAAAGCGTTGCCATAAAAGAAGCGGTCAACGTTATGGATATCGCCAATAGGAACAACTACAAGGTCATCTTGGCTGTGCGGCCAAAATAATGGCGTTTTTAGATACGAGACACAAGAAAAAATCATTCACGCTCACTACTCTTCTCTTGAGCGTATTGCTCCTATTGCTTTTTTATATAGGACTCACTTATATGGACCCACCCATAGAAAACGGTATTGCGGTTAACTTTGGCACCATGGACTTTGGTAGTGGCGAAGTTCAACCCAAGGAAAAGGTACGATCAGAGCCCCAAAAAGTGGAGTCAGAACCCGTTGAAGAAGTTCAACAAGTAGAGCCAGAGCCACAGGAAGAAACGGTTCAAGAAGAACCTGAACCTGTGGAAAAAGTACTGACCAGTGACAATGAGGAATCCATCCGAATAAAACAGCAACAAGAAGCCAAACGCAAAGCAGATGAAGCGGCCAAGAAAGCCAAAGAAGAAGCAGAGCGCATTGAGCGTGAAAAAAGAGAGGCTGAAGAGAAAAAACGTCAGGAACAAGAGGCGAAAAAGAAAAACTTGGACGCACTTATCGGTGGAATTGGTCAGTCTGATGGAACAACCACTGGTAGCGAAGGCGATGATAACAGGGCAGGAGATAAGGGGCAACCCGATGGTGATCCTTATGCCACAAGCTATTATGGAGCTCCTGGAAGTGGGAGTGGAGGAGGTGGTTATGGCCTCAATGGTAGGTCTTTGGTCAATAGTAATGCGGTGCGCCAAGAATGTAATGAAGAAGGTCGTGTTGTGGTCAGGATAACAGTAGATAGGTCTGGGAAAGTCATAAAAGCAGAACCCGGTGTCAAAGGAACGACGAATACAGCTCCATGTCTTTTGGACCCCGCACGGAAAACAGCACTTAGCCATCGATGGAATACAGATTCCAATGCACCCGCACAACAGATAGGTTTTGTGGTAGTCAACTTTAAACTGGGGCAATAGTGACCTACAAGGAGACCCTGGAGTGGATGTTCTCGCAACTTCCCATGTACCAGCAAAAGGGTATTGTGGCCCTGAACGCCAAGATGGATAATATCATCGAGTTCTGTAGTTTGCTGGAAAATCCCGAAAGGAAATTTAAAACTATTCATGTTGCAGGAACCAATGGAAAGGGTTCATGCAGTCATATGCTCGCTTCAATACTACAAGAAGCGGGGTACAAAGTGGGACTATACACCTCTCCTCATTTAAAGGATTTTCGGGAACGGATTAAAATCAATGGTCAAATGGCCAGTGAAAAGTTTGTGATTGATTTTATCTCCAAACACAAATCCTTTTTGGAATATAAGAAATTGTCATTTTTTGAAATGACTGTCGGGATGGCCTTTTCCTATTTTGCTGAAGAAAAGGTAGACATAGCTATCATAGAAGTGGGTCTGGGTGGACGACTCGATTCTACAAACATTATTATTCCTGAAGTTTCCCTTATTACTAATATTGGATTGGACCATACCCATATTTTGGGTGACACCATAGAGAAAATAGCCTTGGAAAAGGCGGGAATCATTAAACCAAGGGTTCCTGTGGTCATCAGTGAGCGCCAGCCGGAAACGGAAATGATCTTCACTTTGATTGCCCATCAACTTCAATCAGAGATAATTTTTGCAGACACACTGCAGGAGCGCAACTATAAAACTGATTTGCTTGGTGAATACCAAAAGCAGAATGTTAGAGGGGTTGTTGCCGCAATTCAACAGTTAGGGGCTTTTAATGTCACTGAAAAGGCAATTACAGAGGGATTGCAAAAAGTAATTTCAAATACAGGCTTGATGGGCAGATGGCAGGTTTTACAAGAAAAACCAATGGTGGTATGTGACACGGCCCACAATAAAGAGGGATTACACTATGTGTTGAAGCAAATCGCCAAGCAAAGGTATGAGCAGCTTCACATGGTGTTGGGTTTTGTAAATGACAAAGATGTAAAGGGTGTTTTGGAACTATTTCCAAAAGAAGCCAACTATTACTTTGTAAAGCCCAATATTCCCAGGGGAATGGATGTGGGGAAACTATCGGAATTAGCTAAATCACAGGGAATCGAGGGTGAAAATTTCACCTCGGTGGATGCGGGATTAAAAGCAGCTTTGGCCAATGCTAAGAACAATGATTTTGTCTATGTTGGGGGCAGCACATTTGTTGTGGCAGAAATAGTGTGATTTTTTTCGATTTTTTCTTTTTTGTATCAGAAAAAGGATGCTATATTTGCACTCCATTTGAGAAAATGGAATAGGGCGCGTAGCTCAGTTGGTTCAGAGCACCTGGTTTACACCCAGGGGGTCAGGGGTTCGAATCCCTTCGCGCCCACGACACTCACAACTAGTTTGTGATTTTAAGATTTAAAAACCCATCAAGTTTACTTGAATGGGTTTTGTTTTTTTAAAGCACCGTTTTATTGAACTTTCAATCTTAAACAAGTTCACTGATTCTAAAGAGTTTACTTTTTCCGTACACTTAAAAAGTTTACCATATATACCCTTTTTCACCCCCATTTTGAAGTTAAATTCATATGGCCCGATTGACTGTTTTACTCCCCTTTCACTGAAAACCCAATTTTTGAGAAATAGAAATTTACTACATTTAAAAAAGTTCAAATAAGCGATAGTAATGCACTAAAGGAAAAACAAAATTTATAATGTGGTTTAACATAGTAAACGTCTTTACAATTTCTATTGATTTAATTTTACTTTTCATACTTTTTTCACTTCCAGCAAAAAGAACAGAGAAAAATAAATCTTTAATACTTCTACTTAACGCCTTACTCATACATCTTTTGGCTGAGCAATTGCTAATCAAAAGTTTAATTTCAGTTTACACATTTTCAATAGTTACAGTTTCTATGGTCATAATATATGGTCCTTCTTTATATTCCTATACAATGAATCTTTACGGATTAAAAACAAAAGGCGTAGGTTACCATATTTTTTTATATGAACTGATATTGCTTTTTATATGGTATATGAATCTATATTCAGATTATATTTTTCCTCAATGGGCATATAGTCTTTATTACACCAGTATATTAATAGTATATTTTTTATTTAGTCTTTCAGTAATTGAAAACAATAAAAAAGAATTTGATAGGAATAATTCATGGTCTATATGTTTAGGTGTTGGTTTTGGAGTACTGGTGTTGTTACAAATTATGGAATCATTATGGATAAATTTCAATCGGGTTTCAGCAATTGAAACTGCTTATTTGTTTACCATGTTGCAAAACGTTTCTTGTTGTCTTTTTATGTTAATGACCATTAAGCAAATCGTTACAAATCCTCAATTATTCTCTGGAGTACAAATTCGGATTTTAAATTCATCTAAAGCGGGCATTAATATCCAAGAACTAAATCTAATCTTGGAATTTGTCAAAACAAAAAAGGCCTATAAGGACCCTAAACTTAATCGTCACATTATTTCTGATGCTACTGGACTAAACACTAACTTAATTTCAAAAATTATCAATTCAGCTTTCGGTAAAAATTTAAATGTGTGGATCAATGATTTTAGAATTGAGGAGGCAAAAATTTTTCTTAAAGAGACTTCATTAAGTATAAAGGAGATATATTTTGAGGTTGGTTTTAATTCTAAATCTGCTTTCAATAATTCTTTTAAAAAGAAAGAAGGCCAAACACCTTCTGAATATCGATTAAGGCACAGTTAACTATTTCGTGAATGCTTAATGCATTTTTTGGTTCTGAATTACACTTCAAAACCATTACTGCCATTTTATTGGTTTTTTTTGAACTTCAAAAATTAAGTTAGCTGCCATGAAATTCAAACTAAGCTAATTATTTACGTTAACACCATTAATTGATGCTTGCATACCAATTTAACCACCAAGTGTATAAGTTGTAACAATTGCCACTCTTAATGCTCTTGGAGGTTTAGCCTTAGATTAATCCGAAACCTTGCAACTAAGAAGTAGTAGAAAAACACTCCGAGGGGTGCAATTAATGAGGAAATAGGTTTAATGACATTGAGTGAAAAAAACAGTGTACTCCGTGGTTATGTGAAGAAATCGCGGCCGTTACAATTGAATAGAACTAATCCATGCATTGTAAAAAGAATATGAGTATTAAAGTCAGTGATTTTTTAAGAGTAACAAGCATATTAACCATGTTGGGTTTAATCTTGACTTCTATTGGATGCAATAAAGATGATAACCCACAATCGTCCATTGATGATCAACCATCTAATTCAGAAAATTCTTCTTATAACTATTCTATTCCTGAAGAAAAACAAGATGGTTGGTCAATTGCAAGTGTTGAAGATGTTGCAATCGATAAGATTTTGTTAGAGGAAGCTATCTCAAAAATCGTTGATGGCAACTTCGTGAAAATTTCTTCCGTTTTAGTATCTCGTGATGGTAAGTTAATCGTTGATGAACTATTTCGAACAACTTTGGATAATAATGATGCTGCAGTACGCAACACGAACTTGAACATCCATACAATGCAATCAGCTACAAAAAGTTTTACTTCAGCACTTATGGGCATTGCAATTGACAAGGGCTATATAAACTCAATTGAGACAGGTTTTTACACCTTATTCCCTGAATACGGTAGTTTTGAAAACTGGAGTGATAGTAAAAATGATATCACCTTAGAAAATGTCTTAACCATGCAACATGGTTGGCAATATAACGAGTGGGACTATCCGATAGAAAGTGATCAAAACACCCTATTTTTTATATACCGTAATTACTCAGATTTTGTAAAAGGCCTGTTAGACTTGCCCATGTCTTCAGAGCCTGGTAATACTTTTGTTTATTCTACCATGGCTTCTCATGCCCTGGGAGCCGCTATTAGTAGTAAATCCAGTAAAAGTATTCCAGACTTTGCACAAGAATACCTTTTTGGACCTATGCAATTTGGTACAACTTACTGGCTTTTTAGTCCAGCTAATAGGGCAATGACCGGATGTTGTTTATTTATTTCAGGAAGAGATATGACAAAACTTGGCCAGCTCTATTTAGATGAAGGTAGATGGAATGGAAAACAACTAATATCATCCGATTGGATTGAAAAATCTATAACCAGTGCTGTCCATTTAGATTTAGGGTTTACGGATGGATATGGTTATCAATGGTGGATGAAAGAATTTAAAGTAAACGGACAATCTATGGACAGCTTTTTTGCGGCGGGTAATGGTGGTCAATTCATTTATGTATTTCCAAGTTTAAATGCTGTAATTTCTTTTACCGGAGAAAATTACGGTTCTCAAACTATGTATCAAGTCACATCCTTACTCGAAGACTACCTTTTAAAGGCATTTAAGTAAACCTATCGGAAATAGATAAAAGTTAACAACAAGTAAAGATTTGAGATGAATAAAGTAAAAGATAATGTCTTGGTAAATATCTATGGGTATTTTGGACTTACAATTTTAATTTCATGGAGTCTTTGGAGCCCTTTGTATATCTCGGAAGAGATAAATGAATTTTGGGTCCTTCCCGGTGCTTGGGGACCAACCATTGCAGCAATCCTGTTAACATTGGTAAATTCAGGGAAGGTTGGGCTAAAGAAGCTGCTTAAAAAATTACTCATCTGGAGAGTGAATGTTAAATATTACCTATTCGCAATTTTTGGACTTCTAATCATAGGATTGGTTTCTGTCAATGTTTATGTTATTCTAGGAGGTAATTTACTTGATATTGCAGTGGTTTTAGAAGGAATGGGAATAGATAATGGGGATTTTGGTTTAGCACTGTTGTTACTTCCTGTTTTCTATTTGATCAATACCTTGCTAGGTGGTCCAATTGCTGAGGAACTGGGATGGAGAGGTTACGCTCAAGAATTACTACAGAATAAATACAGTCCCAATGTCTCTGGTCTCATAATTGGATTTATATGGAGCATATGGCATTTGCCCCTATTCATTTTTTTACCTAAAGCGGTAGGCTCAATGCCCATTTGGTTTTACATTCCTTTGATGACTTCAATGGGATTGGTATTCTCTTGGTTATACAATAAAACCAATGGAAGTGTTCTCTTGGCCATTTTACTTCATGGAGGAATGAATTTCACACATGGCTTTCTTGGGGCAGATGTTTTTAAAGATTTGAAACTGCTTTCAATTCAAGTTTTATTAATAATCATTTTGACTATTGTACTCTCAAGAAGAAATACCAAAATACATCAGTATAAGGCGGGTGAAAGTCTGTGAGCTTGTAAAATTCGAGTTAGCAAGTCCTATTATGCCAAATCAATGATTAAAACAATCGAAATGGTAAAATTATTAATGTTAATATGATTAAAAAACAACTACCCTTAACCATCTTAAATCTGATCTTCATATTATTTATTTTCAAGTATGATAAGGTTAATGCACAAGAAAATTACAGAACAATGCCATTTACGCATTCGCCTCTGCATGCTATGAAAGGTGCTTTGAAAATTTCTGATGCAAACGATTCTATTGCTATATATAGTTTTAAAACAGAAAATAAAAAGTTAAAAAGTATTATTTATCAATTAAACGGAGAACCAAAACCTTTTTACGAAAATTACACCTCGAGCGCTTTTGTTTTTGCATCAATAAATGAGTTCGAATACAGAGAAAATGAAATTATTGTTAGGCATTTTGACCACCTACTAAGACCTTATAAAGATAAACCAGCCATCTCTAAATACAAATTAGATGGTAAAGGGAGGGTTATTCATCTAGCTTACTTTGATAATGATGGAAATGCAACAGAATTAAATGGAATCCACAACTATAACTGGAAGTATTTAAAAGACAAAATAGGTGAGGTTAGATACAACAATGACGGGACAATTCAGCCTATTAATAGTTGGTTTCCTTATGAATGGGTTCTTCTGGAATTTGATAAGGATGCTAATCTCATCTCGATCATAGAAACAGATGAAAACTGGAACGCTAAAGACGATTCAGTTATGATTCAATTTAGCATCGAAAGCAATGAAATTACAAAGTGGGTAGCAATTAATACAAAAACTAATCAAAAAACAAGTAATACTGGCTCAGGTGCAAGTGAAACACGTCATGATTATGACTCCAATGGCTATTTAATTAGAACTAGATTCTTTGACACGAAAGGTAATAGAATTAGATCTAAATGGGGGCATATGGGGTTCGTTAGGAAGTATAACAATTATGGTAATCGACTGAGTTATAATTTTATTGGCATGAATGACAAAAAAATAGTATCGGCTAGAAAATACAGTGGGCAAAAGTTTGTTTGGGATTCAAAAGGTCGATATAGAATACTCACATATTATATAGATACAGAAGGAGAGCCAATGGTGAGACCAGCTGTTGGGTACTCCCAAATTGAATATATTTATGATACTGATGGTGTAGAAATAGGTAAAGTGTTTAAAGACATTGAAGGAAACATTTTTTGCAAAGAAAATATGAAATCATTTATACTTTTAAAAAATCACGACAAGAAATTCCAAAAAATAAACATCTGTAGTTAGTTGCGACAATATAATTATTTAAAAAACCAAGTAGATAAACAAGCGATGTTCTTGTGCTATTCTGCAAGCATAGCATCATATTTCTTAAACTCTTTTGTAACGGCAGATATTATTATCTTCCTAAATTGCATATTAAATGATTCTGGTAAAACAATAAGGTTGGAAGGCATCTATCATACTGAAATTCTATTTTTTTATCACAGTAATTCTATTTTTTCTGCAAAAGATATTAAGGAAGTTCAAATAAACCATTAATCAATGGGATCAACCGAGAGAGAATTAGGGATACTTATAGAGTCATTTGCTGATTTTCTTGAAAGACTATTTGAGGGCAACGGAAATATTGAACCCAGTGAGAAGGAATTGGAGAAATTATTGATATATCAAGGCAACCTTTCTCTTAATGAAACATTGGAACTCTCCTTCTCAAAATTGTTGATTAAACTAAAAAATATAAATACTAAGGAACTGGATAGACTTGCCGTATTTCTCTATGGCAAAATGATCAATGATAAAACCAATTCGGTTGAAAGATTAAAGAGGACCATTATACAGCTAATGAATTACCTTGATGATGAAAGGGATGAGTTTTCACTGGAAAGGAACAATATTAATAATTCATTACTTCATAACAAGTAAACAAAGTTCAAATAAACAATTCCCTGGCGGACACAAAGAAGCTAACACAATTTCGTTGGAAACCGTAATTGGTGTTTATGAAAATTTCATTTTATATCATTTTAATCTTATGTATTGCAATTAGTTGCATTGGTCAGACTTCAAAACTGGAAACAAACGATAAGTTGATCATGAACAAGTTAATTGATGCGCTTGCCTATCCAACTCTGCCACCACCATCCTTGGATTCTAATGATACGATAATGCCCCAGAGAATTGTAGATTCCCTTCTTAATGTAAAAATGGACGTCGGAATACATCCTAACATGTATGGTGATTTCGACTCATCAACCATAAATCTTCTCCCAGACACATATAAGGAGTTAATGAATTCCAATAAAACCGATGCTAAAATTATCACTGACCTTAAAGGGGTTGAAAGTCTAAGGGGTCATCATATCGAACTGGTAGACACGACCCAAACGGATGAGTTGACCGGTTTCTATAATGTTGACATACTTTTTCACTTTTCAGCCATTACATATAATTCTGATAAAACAAAAGCAGTTCTAGAATTGGGGACAAGTAAAGGAATATTAAATGGCAGTTCAGGGATTCTTTGCATGGAGAAACGGAATGATGAATGGACCATAGTAGAATCATTTGGTACAAGCATATGGTAAAGAATGAATTTTTTCAAGTCTAATCTTGTAATATTGATGCTCTCATAGATATAAATTCATATAGCGAACTACAATCCGTATAGCGATTTCCAATTGCATAATTATGCCCATCCCACAAAAACACCATAATCGTCTTTAAACAAAGGTGTTGGCTCTCTTATAAAAAAATATTGCATCAGTCATTTAAAATAAGTCTAAATTAATTTGCCAATCAAATGGCTGGAGAATATATTTGCCGCAACAAACTATTTACATTTAATCTAAATAAAATTAAAATGGTAAAGAGATTCTTTGTGTTGGGTATGACTGTAGGTCTTTTGGCTTCTTGTTCCAACGATGATTCTGACGATGTTGACCCAATAATCGCCATTGACAACCCTACTACTTATATTTTTGAAAGAAATGGTGAAAGTTCGGTGAGTTTTAGTGGACAGACCACCCGTATTTTAATGGCGGAGGAGATTATTTCCAAACTTCAGGATGAAACCACCACCGAGCAGATATTAAATGACATGTTCGCACACGTGGAAGGTGCCAGCGATTTTTCCGATGCTGATTTGAATGCATCCGATAAAAGTGTGCGAAGCAAAACAGCGGCTTCATTCGATTATTTTTCTGGGAATGCTACCAACCAGGCGCTAATCCGTGCCGATTTTGAGAATTGGATCAAGATACAAGTAGACGAGGTGTACCCAAATTGGAACACTGCTGCGGCAGCTGGCACCGCCGGTCAGATTGCGGACGGTTCCTCAACAAGATACGTTACCGCAGAAGGATTGGAAATGAACCAAGTTTTCAATAAGTCTTTAATTGGCGCCTTAATGGTAGACCAAATTCTGAACAACTATATCAGTTCAAATGTGCTGGATCCATTTGAGGAAGCCAATGACGCCGGAACTTTGGTCGAAGGCAAGAATTACACCGATATGGAGCATGATTGGGACGAAGCCTATGGCTATGCCTTTGGTACAGCTCAAAACTTAGCAGACCCAAGACCAACCATTGGTGAGGATGATAGTTTTTTAAACAAGTACATTGGTCGTGTTGAAGGTGATACGGATTTTGCAGGCATCACCGAAGACATTTACCAAGCCTTTAAATTGGGACGTGCTGCCATCGTTGCCAAAAATTATACGGTTCGCAACGAACAAGCAGAGATTTTACGGGAACTGATTTCCGAAATAATCGGAATAAGGGCCGTGTATTATTTGCAACAAGCCAAGAACGCGATTGACCAAGAGACACCCGATTATGGTGGGGCCTTTCATGATTTGTCTGAAGGGTATGGCTTTATCTACAGCTTACAGTTTACACGCAAACCCGGTACAAACGATCCTTATTTCACCAAAACCGAAGTGGATGCCTTCTTGGCCGACTTAATGGATGATGGCGCCAATGGACTTTGGGATGTAACACCGGCCACTCTTGATGCCATTTCCGAAGCCATTGCGGATGAGTTTGATTTTACGGTAGCACAAGCCGGAAGCTAGTACGCAACGAATTCCTTAAAAGTGACAAACAAAAAGAGGTGGTCTTGTTTCAATTCCACCTCTTTTGCTATCTTTGACTCCTGTTTAATTGGAATAAATAAAAATAAAAGCGATGAGGAAATATTGGTGGGCTTCAATTGTGGTTGCTTTGGTTGTTTGGGCCTGTTCATCGGATGGTTCTACTGACCCAGTAGGAGGGACAGACGATGATGATGTAACGGTGACCTTTGATAGAGGTGCTATGTTGGTCAACTGGGCAGATAACATTATACTTCCATCGTATAAAGCATTTGAAACCGAGCTTTCCAGTCTAAATTCAGCCTATGAAGCCTTTTCTCAAGATAGAACGGTTGACAATCTGGTCGCTTTTAGAAGTGCATGGGTCGATGCCTACACCGCATGGCAGACCGTATCCATGTTTGAAATCGGTCCTGCGGAATCCATTGGATATCGATTACAGATGAACACCTATCCTGCGGATACAGATTTGATAGATTCCCATATTTCTTCAGGCAACTACGACCTTGCCCTTCCAGCCAACCGAGATTCCAAAGGTTTTCCTGCCTTGGATTATCTTTTAAATGGATTGGAAGCTGATGATATTAGTTTGGTGGCGCGCTGGGAAAGCGGTGTTGAAGCCGACAATACGATGGAGTATATTGGGGATTTGTTGGAGGA
Source organism: Flagellimonas marina (assembly GCF_042651185.1). Lineage (NCBI taxonomy): Bacteria > Pseudomonadati > Bacteroidota > Flavobacteriia > Flavobacteriales > Flavobacteriaceae > Flagellimonas > Flagellimonas marina. The sequence continues at coordinate 21,228 of NZ_JBHSCL010000004.1, forward strand.
TATGACAGCGCTGACCACTGACGTAGTCTCAGGATGGGAAGGTTCCTATCGCAATACTTTTGTCAATAGTGATGGCTCCTCAGCAACGGCCTCCGTAGACCGGTATGTAAATGATTTTATCTTCTACTACGAAAAGTTTTTACGGGCCGGTAAAATGGGAATTCCATTGGGGGTCTTTTCTGGAACTCCTGCACCCAACACCATTGAGGTCTACCATAAACCGGATTTGAGCAAAGCCATGTTTCTGGCAGGCTTGAAGGCTGTACAGGATTTCTTTAACGGGAAGCACTTTGGTAGTGCCACAACAGGCGAAAGTTTGGCTTCCTACCTGGATGAATTGAATACAGTAAAGGAAGGGGATGATCTTGCCCAATTGATAAATGATCAATTCAACGAAGCACGTAACATGGTTACGGCATTGGGCACTTTTAAAGATGAAATTGAGAACAATTCTCCGCCCACCAATATGTTACTGGCCTATGATGAGGTACAACGAGTGGTTCCTATGTTAAAAGTGGACATGGTATCGGCTATGAGCATAAGTATTGATTTTGTGGATGCCGATGGCGACTAGATGGAGCTGACCCTTAATAAATACCTGCAAAAAAATGTTGAGGCCGCCCCTTTGGCGGTCTTTCGTATTTTTTTTGGGATTATGATGTTGGGGAGCATTATTCGGTTTTGGGCGTATGGATGGATTGAAAAACTTTATCTGGAGCCCCAATTTCATTTTTCATACTATGGTTTTGAATGGGTGAAGCCATTGGGAATGGCAACATACGTTCTTTTTGTGCTCTGTGGGCTATCCGCCCTTGGAATTGCTTTGGGGTATAAGTATCGGATTTCTGCGGTGGTCTTCTTTCTCTCTTTCACTTATATCGAATTAATGGACAAGACCACCTACCTGAACCATTACTACTTTATAAGTGCCGTTGCCTTTCTCCTTATTTTTTTACCAGCCAACACGTATTTTTCATGGGATGCAAAAAAAAATAAGGCACTTGCTTTTCAATATGTACCCAAATGGAGTATCGATTCCATAAAACTGATGTTGGGAATTGTGTACTGCTACGCAGGTTTGGCCAAATTGAATTCCGATTGGTTGCTCAGGGCCATGCCCTTGAAAATATGGTTGCCGTCCAAGTTCCATATCCCGCTTATCGGAGATTTAATGACCAAGGAATGGGTGCACTATGCATTCAGTTGGGGTGGAGCTGCCTATGATTTGGCAATTCCGTTTCTCCTTCTTTGGAGCAAGACCCGATATGTAGGTTTCTTTTTGGTGGTAATCTTTCATGTGTTAACCAGGGTGTTGTTTCCCATCGGTATGTTTCCGTACATCATGATCGTATCTGCCCTTATCTTTTTTGATGCCGGGTTTCACCATAAAATATTGGAATTTATTTCCAAAGCATTCAAATTCAACAAAAAACTGTTTGATAACGGAAAGGCCCTCATCATCAATAAAAAGCCGGTCAACCAACTAAGGTATGGCGTTCTTTTGCTGTTTTTCGCAGTACAACTCCTTTTTCCATGGCGTTATCTGTTGTATCCTGGAGAATTGTTTTGGACAGAGGAAGGGTATCGTTTTTCATGGCGTGTCATGCTTGTGGAAAAATCAGGCTATGCGCAATTTAAGATTGTGGACAAGGCCACTGGAAAATGGTTCTATGTGGACAATACCGATTTTTTAACTCCATTTCAGGAAAAACAGATGGCGTTTCAGCCTGACTTTATTTTGGAGTATGCCCACTATCTTGCACAGCATTTTGAAAAGGACGGCCACAAAAATATAGGGGTGTATGTGGAGTGTTATGTAGCCTTGAACGGCAGACTGAGCCAGCCCTACATTGACCCCAAGGTGGATTTGACCCAAGAACAGGATTCATTTAAACACAAAACGTGGATAGTACCATTTAAAGATGATATCAAAGGAATTTAAGAGTACATTTTTTCTTTTTTTATTGGTTTCCATAGCATGGGGACAACAAAGTATTACAGGTGTTGTAACCGATTTGGAAGGGAAACCGTTGGCCCAGGCCGAAGTCTATATCAAGGAGCTTCAACAATTGCAGACTACCTCGGAAACAGGTAGTTTTCAATTCATTGATGTTCCCTCCGGGCGATACAGCATCGTGGTTTTCACCTTTGGTTTTCAGGTGTATGAAAGGGCCTTGAACCTCAATGAAGAGGTGACGCTGAACATCGCGCTACAGCCTATAGGAGAACAACTATCCGAAGTGATTTTGACCAAAGAACGGGAAAAGGTCTTTGCCCTGCAACAACTAAAAAGGGTGGAGGGCACGGCCATTTACGCCGGAAAAAAGAGCGAAGTGGTCTTGGTGGATAATCTTACGGGAAACTTGGCGGCCAACAATGCACGGCAGATTTACGGGCAGGTTGTGGGATTGAACATTTATGAAAATGGCGATGCAGGACTACAGCTAAATATTGGGGGAAGGGGATTGGATCCAAACAGAACGGCAAATTTTAATGTGCGGCAAAATGGGTATGATATCAGTGCAGATGCTTTGGGATATCCAGAAAGCTATTATACCCCTCCGGCTGAGGCGTTGGGCGAGATTCAGGTGGTACGGGGAGCGGCCTCCTTGCAATATGGTCCCCAATTTGGTGGATTGGTGAATTTTAAGTTCAAAAAACCCAATCCCACCAAAGAATTGGAGTTGGTATCCCGTCAAACCGTGGGCTCTTACGATCTCTTTACCAGTTTTAATAGTTTGGGCGGTACCGTTGGCGAGTTCAGCTATTACACCTATTTTAACTACAAACAGGGCAATGGATTTCGACCCAATACCAATTTTAACAGCAGAAACTTTTTTGGTCATTTTGGATATCAATTATCCGATAAAACAAAGTTGACCGCTGAGGCGACCTTGTTCAATTACCTTACCAAGCAACCTGGAGGATTAACGGATGCGCAATTTTTGGAGGACCCTTCGTTCAGTAACCGAGACAGAAACTGGTTCAATGTGGATTGGAAGCTTTTTTCGCTCCGACTCGATCATCAATTTTCTTCAAAAACCGATTTTAGCTTAAACCTGTTTACGCTTGATGCTACCCGAAACGCTTTGGGATTCAGGACCAACCGGGTTTCGCAGCCCGATGACCCCAATGAACCCAGAGAGCTTTTGCAAGACAATTTTCGGAATTGGGGTGCAGAGGCTAGACTGTTGACGCGGTATAAAATCAAAGAAAAAGATGCTGTGCTTTTATTGGGTTCAAAATATTACCAATCCTACAACGAGCAAAGACAGGGGCCGGGGAGTACTTCCAGTGCTCCGGAATTTGTTTTTGAGGATGATGAATTCCCGAATTATGAAAGACAGTCGCAATTTGATTTTCCGAATTTGAACGTAGCGGTATTTGGAGAAAATATCTTCAATATTTCAGACCGATTCTCCTTAACCCCCGGCTTTCGTTTTGAATACATAAAAACCGAAAGTGAGGGCAGTTACAGGAATATTGTGTTGGACTTGGCCGGCAACCCATTGTTGAACGAAGAAATCCCGGACAATAGGACTTTTGAAAGAAGTTTTGTGCTTCTTGGCCTTGGGGCAGGGTATAAGATTTCACCACAAGCAGAGCTATACGGGAATTTTTCACAAAATTATCGTTCAGTGACCTTTAATGATATTCGGGTTGTAAACCCCTCATTCCAAGTTGATGAGAATATTTCGGATGAGGATGGATTCACCGCCGATTTGGGTGCGCGTGGCCGAGTGGGGGACTTGCTCAATTATGACGTAAGCGTATTTGGTCTGTTATATGATGATCGGTTGGGGGAGGTTTTGAAAATTGAAACGAGGACCAACGCCCAGGGGGAGCTTGTGGAAACAGGCAGAATAGTTCGTTTTAGGGGAAACATTGGAACGGCATTTATGTATGGTTTGGAGGGTTTTGCCGATTTAAATCTTAAAGAACTGTTCCCAATTGAAGATGATCGATTAAAATTGAACTACTTTGTGAATATGGCCCTGACAGAATCTGAATACCTGTCCTCAGAGGAAAATAATGTAGAGGGCAATCAGGTGGAATTTATTCCCAAGGTAAATGTAAAGACAGGACTGAATTTTGGATACGGCAATTTCTTGGGAAGTCTACAATATACCTACCTCTCCGAACAGTTTACGGATGCCACAAATGCTCCGCAGGATGTCAATGACAACCAAAGGGGCATCGAGGGTTCCATACCCGCCTATGACATTCTAGATTTTTCATTGTCCTATACCTACAAAAACTTTAAATTGGAGACCGGAATCAATAACCTTTTGAACAATTCATATTTTACCCGAAGGGCAACGGGATATCCGGGTCCGGGAATACTACCAGCAGAACCAAGAACCTTTTATACAACCTTGCAAATAAAGATTTAAACCATTTACAATTATGAAAATCATTAAAAAAATACTCGTCGCTTTATTGGTCTTATTGGTGATTATCCAATTTTTTCGGCCAGAAAAAAACATTTCTACCGAACCTGTAGCCACAAATTTTGAAAGTGAAACCCGACCCGATACGGAAATAGTTGCCATTTTGGAGAGCAAGTGCTATGATTGTCATAGTAATAATACAGAATATCCCTGGTATGCCGAAGTTGCTCCCGTTTCCTTCTGGATTGATGGTCATATTGAGGAAGGAAAAGAGCATTTCAATGTTTCGGATTGGGCCTCGTTCAATGCCAAAAAGAAAGCCCATAAAATGGAAGAATTGGCGGAAGAGGTTGAAGAAGGAAAAATGCCGGAAGACTCCTATACATGGATGCATGGGAATCTAACGGAGGAAGAAAAGGAGAAACTGATTGAATGGGCAAAAAAAGTCCAGAAAAATCTAGAAGAGACGGAATAAAAATATAAGCGGAACAACCATTTGTGTATCCCTCACAAGGGATTTCAGGCATCAATTGAACGTTAATTTAATATTTGTTAATTGTAAAATTAATGTAAAATGATTTATTTTTGCAGAAAGGAATACTGTGAAAATCGTTTGGAAATCCAACAAAGAGAATACTAAAATCACCCCGTTACGGCTGCTTAACTTGGAATATGCCGTACAATTGCAGGTTATCAAGATATTGATCAAAAAAGTTGAGCATTTAATGGATTACCAATCATTGATCGTAGTGGAGGTTGACCCGCAAAATGGCGCCGTTTGCATTAACAAAGAAACACCCGAACCGTTGTATTCCATTCTTCAAAGAAACTTTCATGGGTTTGACTCCAAAATGGAGAAAACTTTTTCAATCCGGGAAAAAGTCGAACATCCTTCTTTTATGTCCGTGTAATACTGTTTGCTCCATACCGTAGAATTTTTTCGCTTTTCAACAAAAATTCAATTGTTCCGTTCACCGCGTTTTATGCCAATTCAAGGCCATTTTTAAAGAGGAAAGTTTACAATATCATAATATCCATCCGTACGAATTTTTATGAAATTTGTGCTGATGAGAGAAGGCTATACCCATAAGGTTTCTCTGGAGAGGCTCGCCAGGCAAATACGCAAATCGGACAGGAATGCATTCAATACCCTGTTTGAATTGTTATGGGAACCCATGTATACCTATGCCGCGGCCCTTATTATGGATGATTCCATTGCCAAGGATTTGGTCCAAGAGGTTTGGATTGATTATTGGCAACGTCGCGAGCTGTTGGACATTCAAAAGATACGGCCTTACCTCTACAAGGCCATTCGCTATAAGTGTTACAACACCTTACGCGATACAAAATTCAATGAGACCCAAATAGAGGCGGCCAATTCCATTTATATCCCTTCGGAAGTTGAGATGGAAGAAGACTTGGATGAACTTTCAAGCCGAATACACCATATTATTGGAGGTCTTCCATCAAGATGCCAAGAAGTTTTTAAACTGAGTCGCATCAACAATGTCAATAATCGGGAGATTGCCGAAAAGTTGAACATTTCACAGCGTTCCGTGGAAAATCAAATATCCTTTGCCCTCAGAAAACTTAGAAAGGACCTTTCCATTGTTAAGTTTTTTACCTTCTAAACCCCATCAGCTTTATCTAAAGGTTAACTACATTAAGTAATCATCATCTTCACTTTTTTTGATGTGCGTGTGTGTGTGCTTTCGGTACTCTATGGTGAAACGAGAACACAATGACCGAACAGGACATTAAAAGATTGATGGAAAAATACCTCAACGGTACCCTTACCAAAAGAGAGGAGTCACTTTTGGAAAAGTTTGACAGCAATCTTTTGACAAAAAACGAGAATCACGTATTCCACAACAAAACCCAAAAAGAGTACATAAAGCGCAAGCTTTCCAAAGGAATACATCAAAAACCGAAAAGCCCAATGCCAAAATGGATGGCTACGGCAGCGTCATTGGCATTGTTGTTAGCCCTCGGGTATTTTGCGTATTCAAAATTTCATAAAAAACCAACTCCCCTGGCTATTGCGGAAGTGGTGAAAACCACGGAATGGGGCAAAAAAATGAACATTACCCTTCCCGATGGTACCGAAGTGCGGTTAAACTCAGGGAGTACCATCACATTTCCAGATAGGTTTGAGGAAAATATCCGTGAAGTGGAACTCAGCGGGGAAGCGTTTTTTGATGTGACCCGCAATCCAGATAAACCCTTCATCATAAAATCAGGAGAGGTAAGTACCGAGGTCTTGGGAACTTCGTTCAATGTAAACACTTACCCTGAAAACCAACAAATAGCCGTAACGGTAGCCACGGGTAAGGTGAAAGTGGCTTCAAAAGATGCGGAAGTCCTATTAGGACCCAATGAACAGGGTGTTTTCGATAGAAGCACTAAAACCATCTCAAAAGAACAAATCGATATAGCCACTTTTCTGCAGTGGAAAAATGGTGTGCTCCACTTTGAGGATGTCACTTTAGGCAAAGTCATGGAATCCTTGGAACGATGGTATGGTGTAACCTTTGTTTTTGAAAATGAAAATTTTGGGGATTGTCATCTTACCGCCAGTTATGATAACGAAATATTGTCCGCAGTGCTGGAGAGCATTATGTATACCAAAAAGGGGCTGGACTATGAATATGTGGCGGACAAAACAATAATGATCAAAGGAAAATGCACTGACTAATTCATAAACCAACTTAAAAGAAGTAAAGCGTATGAAATAAAAACCAAAAAAAGCAGTCTGCAACACTTTGGCGAGCGGAAACAGACTGCCGGCAGTTCAACAATTACAAATTCTTATAACCATTAAACATTATGTGAAATTATGAATTCACTGACTATTAAACAATTTATCAAATTGACTTTCCAAACTTTTTGCTTGCTGATTGTCCTAGCGCTGTTGAATCCAGTGCTTGCTGCTGATGCCAGAGGGCAAAAATTGGACAATTTTAAAGTAAACCTCTCCGTGGACGATGCCACGGTCATTGAGGTGTTGCGACAAATAGAGGAACAAACTGAGTTTAAGTTTGTGTATGACCGAAAAGTTCGAAGGTTGAACAAGACCTACGACATTGCTTACAATGGGGTGTCCCTTCGTTCCATTTTGGAATTAATGGCAAAAGATGCCAATCTTACGTTTAGAAGAATAAACCATACCATTTCCATTGATGTAAAGCCAGAGGCGCCCAAAAGAGTGGTTGAAGTGGCTTTTGTTACCGTTACAGGTACCGTTACCGATGAATATGGTGTGCCATTGGCAGGTGCTTCGGTGGCCGAAAAAGGAACCGCAAACGGTACTATCACGGATTTTGATGGCAATTTTTCCATTGATGTGGAGGAAGATGCCGTGCTGGAAGTATCCTATTTAGGATATCAACCGCAAGAAGTGGCAGTAAATGGCCGTACTACCATCAATATTCAATTGGTACAAGATGCGACACTTTTAGATGATGTGGTGGTGGTAGGTTATGGAACCCAAAGAAAATCGGATGTTACCGGAGCCATTGGATCTTTGAAGAGTGAAAGTTTTAACCAAGGGGTGGTTGCCAACCCTGGACAGCTTTTGCAGGGTAAGATAGCCGGTGTAAATGTTACCAGTGTGAGCGGTGAGCCCGGGGCCGCGCAAAATATAATCATTAGGGGTGTGGGAAGCCTTAGGTCAGGAACAACACCACTTTTTGTTGTGGATGGTTTTGTCATTGACAATAGTCCTACTGGGGTGGCTTCCAATCCACTAAATTTCATCAACCCACAGGATATAGCCTCAATCGATGTCCTAAAGGATGCTTCATCAGCAGCTATATATGGGGCTAGGGCCGCCAATGGGGTAATCGTGATTACCACCAAGAAGGGTAGGACTGGCAGAACGGAAATGAACCTGTCCATGTCCACTGCAATGTCCACACTTGCCAATGAAATGGACGTTTTCAGTGCTAGTGAATTCAGAGAACAAGTGCCCGCTGTTGGAGGTACTCTTTCTGATGCAGGAGCCAACACCGACTGGCAGGATGAATTGACAAGGACTGGAATTTCAAAGAATGTCAATTTTTCTTTAAGTGGTAGTTCCAGTGATTCCTTCTCCTATTATGTGTCCACTGGTCTGGATGATCAGGAAGGTATTTTTAATAATAGCTCCCTTAAGAGATACTCAGGTCGGGTAAATTTGACCCAGAAAGCCATCGATGGACGTTTTAATGTCGATTTAAACCTTACTGCTTCCAGAACGGTAAATGAGAGACCAGATACGGGAGCATTGGTTACAGACATGTTACAATTGAATCCCACTTTACCGGTTTATACTAATGGTGCACCAACATTGTTGGATGAACGGCTGAACCCAATTGTCCGCAATCGGATTTATCTCGATGAAGCGAACAACAATCGAATTTTAGCCAACATTGCACCTTCATTGGAAATTGTAAAAGGGTTGACATATAAATTGAACTTAGGTGTTGATTACTCCACAACCAACCGTGACGTACAATTTATCCCCTACGCTTTGCTGGAAGGTTTTGAGGATGGATCACTGAACACTTCCACAACCACCAATACAAATACATTGGTTGAGAATACACTTACCTACACCTATGCCGAAGGCGATCACAATTTTACTTTGTTGGCGGGTCATTCCTACCAAGAAACCAAGTTTGAGCAAAAGGTGTTTGAACTGGATGGTTTTGCCGACAATGGAATAGAGCCACGCTACCAGGATCAGATTAGTACCGAAGTGCTGCCCACCACCGTAAACTCAGTTGCCTTTGTCAATGAGCAACAGTCCTTTTTTGGTAGGGTGAACTATGCCTATATGGATAAGTATCTAGTTACGGCAACTATGCGGGCCGACGGTTCCTCGAAGTTTGGAGCCAATAACAAATACGGGTACTTTCCTTCTGTTGCCTTGGGATGGAACATCATCAGGGAAGATTTCATGGCAGATAATACTCTGTTCAGCAATTTAAAACTAAGGGCAAGTTGGGGCCAAACAGGAAACCAAGACGGTATTCCTAGTAAAGTGAGTTTGGCGAGTTATGTGGACTCCAAGGTTGAAAATGATACCTATCCTTTGAATGGCACTGAAGTCACTTTGGATGATTATCCTTTTGGCACTGTTCCGGTTCGTACAGCTTATCCCGATCTTAAATGGGAAGTTTCCACACAAACCAATATTGGTGTGGATTTTGGCCTGTTCAACGGAAGTTTTACAGGTACCTTGGATTATTTCAACAAGGTTGCCAGTGATGTGGTGTTGTTTTCCAACAGGATAGACCCCATTCAACCTACAGAAAAGGTATGGACCAATATCCCAGACTTGGAAATCAAAAACTCAGGGGTTGAACTCACTTTGGATTACAGAGGGAATTTCAGTGAGGATTTTACCTATAACGTAGGAGGTAATATTTCATTTACAGATAATAAAGTGGTCAATTCCCAATTTGAGGTCATTACCACAGGTGCTGCCCAAGGCGCAGGTCAAACAGGTGCCACAATCAATGGTTATATCAATGATGAACCCATTGGCACCTTCTATATGAAAGAATTCATCGGTATCGGTGATGATGGCCTAAACCAATTCACGGATGTTGTACCTGATGGGCAATCCTTGGATAATGACCGTACAGCGGTAGGCAGTGCATTGCCAGATATTCTGTACGCGTTCTATATGAACTTCAACTATAAGAATTTTGATCTTGGCTTGAATTTCAACGGTGTTGCCGGCAATAAAATTTACAACCACACGGCAATGTCTCTGTTTACAAAGGGCCAGCTCAGTAGAAATTTGAACACAACAGATTTTGCAGTTCAATTTCCCAATGAGGACAATAGCAACTCCAACGAAGTTTCTACCAGGTATTTGGAAGATGGAAGCTTTTTGAGATTGAACAATGCCACTTTGGGATACAACCTTAGTCCGCAAAGCATTGGATTGGGGGATTGGATGAACAATATTCGGTTTACCCTTACAGGCCAGAACCTGTTTGTGATCACAGATTATTCCGGCTTTGACCCCGAAGTGAATACGGGTAGCACCTTGGACGGAATTCAAACGTTCGGAATAGATCGTTTTACCTATCCAACACCAAGAACACTATTGGTTGGCTTGAATGTATCTTTTTAATAAAAAAATTGTTTCTAAAATGAAAAACAGAATAATAATCACAATAGTGGCGTTTTGTGCCATGTTAAATTGGAACTGTACCGATTTAGAAGAAGAAAGGCTGGACGAATCGGAATTTGGAGGGCAGGCAGAAACCATTAGTGGGGCCATTGCTCCAGCGTATGGCTATGTCTCTTGGACATGGAGACACACCAATTACTATGGACTTCAACTTATCCCATCGGATGAGGCGATGTTGCCCTACCGCGGCGGAACAGATTGGTTCGATGGGGGTAAATTTCTTGCGGCACATGCCCATACCATAACCCCTTCCAACGATTTGGTAGGTGATGCTTGGAACGAACTTACCACCAATATCTCCAGAACTCTGGCCGCAATTGAAGTGTTAACGCCCTTGGCAGATGAAGGAAATCAAGAAGCTCTTGGGGCCCTTTACGAAATGAAAGCATTGAGAGGATATTTAAATATGCTGATGTTGGATAGTTGGGGCGTTGTGCTTAGAAAGGAATCCTCGGATGAGCTTTCCGAAGTGCTCAGGGGCCAAGAAGCCATTGATTATATTGAGAGTGAATTGACTTCGGTAGTTGATGTCATCAATACCGATAGAGGCCCTGGGAGAATTACCCAAGCAGCGGTTTGGGGCTTTTTGGCCAGATTGCACCTGAACGCAGCTGTATATCGCGATCCGTATGGAACACCAAGTTTCACCAGAGAGGATATGGACAGCGTGATTGAGTACACGGACAACATTATTAACTCTGGTAATTTTTCATTATCTCCGGAATACTTTGCATTATTCAATGATGACAATAATTCCAATCCCGAGCTGATTTTTGCTTTGGATCAACGAGGAGTGCTCAATAGGGAACATAGTCGTTGGGCGTATTGGTCCATCGCAGGCTCCATGTTTCCAAGGCCAGAATTTACAAGTGCTGATGGAACTGACGGGCCTGCCATAACATCAGATTTTTACCAAACTTGGGTAGATGCCTACGGTGATGTGGATCCTGCTGAGGCCGATGCAAGGTTCTATCAACAGAATACCATAATTCCCGATGCGCAACTTCAAGATTTTGAGGGTCGCGCGCAAGAAGTTGCAACAGAGACCGAAGACAGTTATTATTGTATTGCACCTAACGAGTTTGAGATGGACCGAGGTATATTAAGGGGCGTCCAATGGGGACCTAGAAAAGGTGATGATGGCGCATTTTTGACCTGCGATGGTGGCGTTAGGATTTATCCCGTTCAACAAAGAAAAGGAAATGGCCCGGATAGGGATGTGGGATATGTGAACCATACCTTGGATGTTAATTTCACCAATGAGGGCTCATTGCACAATACCGGTTACAGGGTATCCAAATACCAGTTCAGTAGAACTTCACCCAACGGCAACAATTTTAGCAGTGTAGATCTTGTATTGATGCGTTTGGCCGAAATTTATTTGATGCGTGCAGAAGCTAAATTGAGAAACGGTGATACAGGTGGGGCATTGGCTGATGTGAACACAGTGAGGACCTCAAGAACGGCACGTCCGGAACAAACTCCCGAAGCATTGGAATCCATTGATTTGGATGTTATGTTACGTGAACGCGGTTTTGAATTATACTGGGAAGGTTTTAGACGTGGAGATCAAATCCGCTTTGGTACCTATGAGGACACTTGGACAGATAAAACTGATTCGGACATCTTTCACAGATTGTTTCCTATTCCACAAAGTGCTGTGGATGCCGCTTCCGGCATTGACGGTTTCCTCAATCAGAATGAAGGCTATTAATCAGGTGTATTTTGCAGAGAATGCGGCAAGACGGTTTTACCTCTTGCCGCTCTCGTTTTTAATTCATTCTTAAAAATTGAACAAATGAGATTTTCATTTCAAAAATTCATGGCATTAGGTATATTGATCGGTATGTCTGGTTGTTCCATCAAACAAAACAAAGAAAAATCAGCCCAAGAAGAACCCTTGAACATCATTTTAATGATTGGCGACGGCATGGGGGTTCCGCAGGTATCCACAGCCTATTACTTTGGGGAGGGTATCCCTAATTTTTCAAGGTTCAAACATATAGGATTTCATAAAACATCGGATAAAAGCCATAGAATTACAGACTCAGCTGCGGGAGCCACCGCCTTTTCAATAGGTGAAAAAACCTATAAACGAGCCATTGGCGTTTCTGTGGATACCATTCCTCAAGAGACCATTTTGGAACATCTTCAAAAGCAAGGCTACCAAACCGGACTGATAAGCCTTACCACAGTTACCCATGCCACTCCGGCCAGTTTTTATGCTCATGTTAAAAATCGGGATTTGCACGAAGATATTGCGGCACAACTGGCAACGGCCAAAGTGGATTTTATTGCCGGTGGGGGCAGGAACTATTTTAGGAATAGGACCGATGGTAAAAACATTTTTACTGATTTTATTCAGCAAGGATACCATCTGGATACCCTTCAACTGTCAGAACCTGTCTTGGACCAACCCAATGCGTATATTTTGGCTGATGAAGGGATTCCATCCAAAATTGACGGTCGTGGGGACTTTTTGAGCAAAGCCACTTCAAAAGCATTGAACTATTTCAATCAGAATGATAAGCCATTTTTTATGATGGTAGAGGGTTCGTACATTGATTGGGGCGGGCATGCCGAAGATGCCGAAATGATGATTTCCGAGGTGCTTGATTTTGATAAAACGTTAGGTGTGGTTTTGGATTTTGTGGAAGAACACCCCAATACACTGTTGGTAGTGACTGCAGACCATGAAACTGGCGGTGTCAGCATTGGAAAATATTATGATGTGGATGAAAGCACTGGCGATAAGAAAGAAGTTCCCGAAAAGGTTGCTGTATATTTTAATACAGACCAGCACAGTGGGGAACTCATTCCCGTTTTTGCCAAAGGAAAAGGTGCCGAAAATTTTCAGGGAATTTATGAAAATAATGAAATATACCACAAGATGCGCATTGCGTTGAATCCTAAACCTGTTGAAAATGAATAAAAGAATTCTACTTATCCTCGTTGCTTTATTGGTATTGCTGGGCGTTGGGGTACTGCGCGCCCAAGTGTATAAAGTGCACTCGCACAACGATTACGCACAAAAACTGCCCTTTTGGTATGCCTACAGCAATGGAGCAGCCTCCATTGAATCTGATATTTTTTTAAAGGACGATGTGTTGTATGTCACCCACAGCGAGAATGAGATCATTCGTGAACATACGCTTTCAAAGATGTATTTGGATAGGTTGTTAAGTTTACATCAATCTGGAGAACTTCGAGAATTGCAATTGCTCATCGATGTGAAATCTGGAGCGGAAAAGACACTTAGAAAACTTGTTGAGGTGTTAAAGGGCTATCCCGCGTTGGTGGAATCTGATAAAGTTAAATTTGTGATTTCAGGAAACCGACCTACGCCGGAGGAGTATAAAAACTACCCTGATTTCATTTGGTTCGACCATCAGAATTTGGACGAGTTGGATGCCATTTCGCTGGAAAAAGTGGCCTTGGTCAGTGTTAGTTATAAGGACTATTCCGGATGGAACGGCTACGGACGACTGACCGCTCCAGACATGGAAAAAGTGCAAACCGCAATTGAAAAAGCCAAAAAGGCGGGTAAGCCTTTCCGTTTTTGGGCCACACCCGATACCAAGACGGCTTGGGCGCGTTTGGCAAAACTGGGCGTGGATTACATCAACACGGATGAACCTGCCTTGGCCAAGCAATATTTGGACAATTTGGATAAAAACACCTTCAAAAAGGAAAGTCCAGTCCCCGTATACCGGCCCAAATATGGATACAAAGCCAATGCAGCCCCTAAAAATGTCATTTTAATGATTGGTGATGGCAATGGACTGGCCCAAATAGCTGCAGCGATGATTGCCAACCAAGGAGATTTGACCGTGGCGGGAATCAAAACTATTGGTTTGGTAAAAACCGCTTCTTCAGACGACTTAATTACGGATTCCGCTGCGGGTGCTACCGCCATGGCCACGGGATTCAAAACCAACAATAGGGCCATTGGGGTAGATTCTAATGGAAAAGCGTTGACCAACTTGGTGGATATAACCAGTGATTATGGATTCAATACAGCCATTGTGACCACCGATGCCATTTATGGGGCGACCCCTTCATCATTTTATGCACATAGAGTGGAACGCGATGACACCGAAGGTCTTGTGGAGGATTTAAAGCAGAGCAAGCTCGATTTTTTCATCTCGGGAGGACAAAATCAGGAGCGCTCGATTAAAACAGCCTTTACAACCCAAAGTATGGAGTCGTTTGATTCGTTTCAGCAACCAACCGCCATTTATCTGGGAGAGAACAAGGTGCCATCAGTCCAAAATGGACGAAAAGATGCTTTTCCAAATGCAGTAAAAAGGGCTCTTGAAGTCTTAAGTACCAATGAGAATCCCTTTTTCTTGATGGTGGAAGCTGCCCAAATTGACAATGGTGGACATTCAAACAGTACCAGTGGTATTGTAGAAGAAATGCTCTATTTTGACCAGGCCATTGCTGAAGCGTTGCAATTTGCCGATGCACATGGGAACACTTTGGTAGTGATTACGGCAGATCACGAAACCTCGGGTTTTGGAATAGTAGGGGGAAATAGTAGCGAAGGGGTTGTACAGGGCGATTTTTTAACCATGGATCACACAGGAATCCTTGTGCCTTTATTTGCATATGGACCCCAATCCCAAAATTTTGGTGGGGTGTACGAGAACACCGAGATTTTTCAAAAGATAATGAAGGCCATCCGTAAGTAAGGGTGGCCCTTCGCGTATGGCGGGGACAGAATATCTGTCGATTTTTTCGTGGGGTCATTTTGTAAAAAGTATCTTTGCAAAAAGTTTGCTTTAATGATTGCCACCATTTGTAGAAAAGCTCATTTTAATGCAGCGCATAGGCTTCATAACCCCAATTGGAGCCAAGAAAAGAATATTGCCGTTTTTGGAAAGTGCAACAGTCCCAATTATCATGGGCATAACTTTGACTTAGAAGTGCGGATAAGGGGCGAAGTAGACCCCAATACTGGTTTTGTGATGGATTTGGCAGTACTAGGCGATTTGATAAAGGATGAGGTTGAAGAACGCTTTGATCACAAAAACTTGAATGAGGATTGCCCTGAGTTCGCGGATATCCTCCCAACTACGGAATATTTTGTGAAAGTCATCTATGATATCCTAAAACCTAAGCTAAAAAAGGGCCAATTATTGCACATTACCCTGCACGAAACACAAAAGAATTCGGCAGAGTATGGAGATTGGTGACAAATCTCGAGCATTACAATTTCTTTTTTGATGTTAAACTAGTATATTGGATTGTTGGTTGGGTTGAAGTCGCCATACTTTTTTAATGCCTTACCCTTTGCGAAACCATGACCCTTAAGTTATGTGTCTTTTCTTGCTGAGATTTTGATTTCTGACCATAATCGGTGATTAGCAATACCCTTTCATTTTTTCATCCATCAATTCATCAGGGGCATTCATCAATTGGTATACCCTCTTTCTGTGCATAGCTATTAGTTTACCAACTATAGTTTTGAAAGGATAATGGCTGATTTACCATGAAGGATATATTTCAAATTTTTTTGCCAAATCGAAACATTCGGTTTTCTGAGGATGAGAATGGGTCTGCCCAGAAGTATGAAAAATCCGGCCTGACTATGGAGCAGGCACTAAGAATCAAAGAAAAGGTTGAAATGGCCCTTAGGGTTGATAAACTTTACAGGAACAATGCCTTGGGACTCAATGACCTTTCCTATCATATAGAAGAGGACAGGTATAAGGTCTCTCAGGTTTTGAACGAACACTTTGAGAAAAATTTTTATTCATTGTTGAACCATTACAGGATTCGTGAGGCAAAGGATCTGTTATTGGGACAATCCTCTTTAAGTGTAAAGGCTGTAATGTATGAAGTTGGGTTTAACAGTAAAACCAGTTTCTACAGCGCGTTCAAAAAAGAAACAGGAGTAACGCCAAACGACTTTAGGAGTATAAAGGAATTCGTTTCATAAACTATTTTGACTTACTATTTCAGCTTTCCCCCTCCATCTAACTTCTAATTAATTCATTGAAGACTTTCTTGTATAACTTTCCTAGGTCTATACATGCTTTTATTGGGGCAAGCCAAAAATGATAAATAAGCACAGATAAAATTCTGTTAAAAAAAGTTCCTGCTGTTGGGCAATTACTTTTTTAAGGTTTACCCCGTTTTAAAAGAACTGTTTCTAAAAAATCATACAGTTGTTTTGTCCCTGCAATTGTAAAGGTAAGGTGGTGAGATACCTTACTACTTTATTAAAAAACTTTCCATTAAGTTTTGTTTTCGTACTAAGGATATTATTTGAATTAGCTATCAAAACATTCTCCCACCTGCCTTTCTCAGTTGCACTAACTCAAAATTTACTAACAAAACTGTTAACTCTATGAAAGTAACAAAACTGTTTGGGACATTGGCATTTCTTATAGTGTTCATGACATCGGCATGGTCCCAAGAAAAAACAATTACAGGTACTATAGTTGATCAGGGTGGATTACCGCTTCCAGGGGTCAATATTGTAGTTGAAAACACTGCCAATGGTACCCAATCTGACTTTGATGGTAACTATACTATTAATGCCAGCGCAGGTCAGACACTCATATTCACGTATCTGGGACAAAGAACTGAAAGACGTAAAATTGGTGCACAAAATGTGATTAATGTCCAAATGGAAGAGGATACCCAAGCTCTTGAAGAGGTAGTTATTACTGCCCAAGGTATTCGAAAAGAAAAGAAGGCCCTCGGTTATGCAGTAACCAACTTAGGTTCTGAAAAGGTTGAAAACAGGCCTGAAGCGGACCTTGCAAGGGTATTAACTGGTAAAGCATCCGGGGTAAACGTTATTGGAACGGGTGGTTTGGCCGGTAGTGGGACAAACATTAGAATTAGGGGTAATGTTTCCATTACGGGTAACAACCAACCCTTATTTGTCGTAAATGGTGTCCCTTTTAATACTAGCACCAATGCAGAGAGCAATGTTACCACAGGAAATGGCTCGGTATCTGCTTCTAGTAGGTTTTTGGATCTTGACCCAAACAATATTGAGGATATCAGTATCCTTAAAGGACTGAGCGCAACGGTACTTTACGGTAACCTTGGTAGGAACGGGGTTATATTGATCACAACAAAAACAGGCGCTTCCGAAACTGTCAACAAAGGCTTCGAGGTTAGTGTAAACCAATCTGTATTTGTTAATGAAATTGCCAACTTACCTGATTATCAAAATATTTACGGTCAAGGAGGCGACAATACCACAAACTTTACATTCGTTGGTAACTGGGGAGGAAGATTTGATGCTGGAGAAACTGTAAATCACCATTATAATCAACCACAATTTGCAGAAGCCTTTCCGGAGTTTCAAGGGGTGACTGTGCCATACAAGGCATTTAAGAATAATGTTCAGGATTTCTTTAGGAAGGGCTTGGGAAGGACCACATCCATCAATGCATCAAAAAGTACGGAAAATATAACCTACAATGTTAATTTGGGGCATACAGATGAAGATGGGTTTGTTCCCGGAAACAATATCAACCGGACCAACTTTGGTTTGGGAGGCTCCATTAAGCTGAGCAATAAGTTCAGAATCAATGGGTCCTTTAACTTCTCTACCAGCAACTTTACAACACCTCCAGTATCTGCTGGTAATGGTACAGGGAATTTTTCAGTATTTTTTAGAACACTGTTTATTCCAAGAAATTTGGATTTGAACGGTCTTCCATTCCAGAATCCGTTGGATGGATCTAACATCTATTATAGGCCAGATCAAGAGAATCCAAGATGGTTGGTAGCCAACTCGCAAGAACAAATAAAGACCAATCGCTTTTATAATTCAATAAGCACAAGTTATGATTTTAGCGATCAGGTTGCACTTACCTATAGGATAGGATTAGATACGTACACTGAAAATCAACAGTTCTATGTTAACAGAGGTGGAGTTTCGAGTCTGTTGGCACAGCAAGGGTTCTTGAAAACTACTTCTGGAGTTAACACCATATGGGATCATAGCTTAATTCTGAATGTTAATAGTGTTCAGTTGGCGGAAAATTTAGGGTTTACCAGTTCACTGGGATTCAATGCCTATTCTGAATCGTATGAAAAATTTGGTCAAGTAAGTACCGATCAGGTTGTATTTGGTTTTATTGACCATACTAACTTTGCCACACAGAGCAATGCAGATCCTTTAGGCTCCAATCTTGACTTTAGGCAAACGGTAAATACGCTTGGACTCTATGGTTCCTTAGGTTTTGATTATTCCAACTTCCTGTATCTTACTTTGGCGGGAAGGAATGATTGGTCCTCAACGGTGGAACAAGCCAATAGATCCTTGTTTTATCCCAGTGCATCCATGTCTTTTGTGCCAACCTCAGCTATTCCCGAGCTCAAAGGCAATTTTTTGAATTTTTTAAAATTTAGGTTTGGATATGGAACGTCAGCAGGTTTCCCTGGACCATACAACACTAGGCCGACTTTAGCGTTGGGTACGGCACAATTCACTACGCGAAGTGGTTCTTTGATCAATGTGAATTCAAGTGGAGGTTTGGGAACAGGTTTGGATGTTTTTCCAAATCCTGACTTAAAGCCTGAACTCCACAGAGAATTTGAAGCGGGAGTAGAAGCCAACTTTTGGGATAGTAGAATTAATCTCGAAGTCAGTGTATATAAGAGAGATTCCAAAGACCAGATTCTTGGGAAGATTTTGGATCCTTCAACAGGTTTTGATAGAACAACTATCAACGCCGGTCAAATCAATACAGAAGGTATTGAGGTGGACTTTGGTATAGACGTATTTAGAAATGAGGATGGATTCCAATGGAATACCAACTTTAATTTTACTGCAGATCAAAATGAGGTGGTCGACCTTCCTGGTGGGGATGATGTGTTCATCTCAGGTTTTTCCAATTTGGGGAACTATGCCATAGAGGGACAACCTTTGGGTGTTATTCGAGGAAGTTATGCCGTTAGGGATGATCAAGGTAATTTTTTGATAAATCCGTTGGATGGCAACATTATAGATAGTGATGCCCTCGGTTTGGATAATGAGGTCATTGGAGACCCAAATCCAGATTGGAGGTTGGTTACTAGCAATACATTTGCATATAAAACCTTGAGCCTGTCTGCTCAGGTAGAATATACCCATGGTGGGGATTTTAGTTCTGCAACCATTGGAAACCTTCTGCGTAGAGGGGTTACAACCGATACCCAAGATAGGGAAGGGTCATTTATCATCCCGGGTGTACTTGCAAACCCGAATACCGGTCAAGTTTTGCTGGATCAATCGGGAAATCCAATTCCAAATACCATACAACAAGGTACAAATGAAATTTACTTCTTGAATTATCTTGATCCCAGTGGACAAGGTATTTATGATGGATCTGTAGTAAGATTAAGAGAGGTGTCGTTAACCTATGCTTTACCAAGAAAATTTTTGGACAAAACGCCGTTTGGCTCACTCTCTTTCTCAGTATTGGGCCAGAATATGTGGTATTGGGCTCCAAACGTCCCTTCAGGAACCAATTTTGATCCAGAAGTAATCAGTACGGGTGTTGGTAATGGCATGGGGCTTGATTTCCTCACAACCCCTACATCCAAGAAATATGGATTTAGTATCAAGGCAACATTCTAACAAGCGAAAAAGAAAAAATTAGGACAATGAAAAACTATAATAAAATAAATATCATTGGCGTACTACTGCTGATGTTCAGTATAGGTTGTGAAACTGTAGACTTGAATCATTTAAACGATCCAAGCGAGTTAACACCATCAAGTGCTGATCCGGAGCTGTTGTTGAACAACGTTCAGCTAAGATTTGTAAATGCTATCGCTTACAATGAAGATAATGAAGATGGCATCAACGTTAGAGCGGCCGAGTTTGTTAGAATGCAACATCTGTTCGGTGCATACGTGGGCCCCTTTTCCATGAGTGCTGGAAACTTAGACAACCTGTGGACAGATTTATATAGGGAGTCACTACAGGATATCAACGTTCTTATTCCACTAGCCGAGGAAAGGGAACTGGAAGGGTATATTGGTGTTGCTAAATTGATTCAAGCATACATCTATGTCACCTTGGTGGATATGTTTGGTGATGTCCCTTTTACCGAAGCACTCCAAGGGAATGATACCCCGAACCCAAATGTTGATGATGGTGAATCCATTTATAATACAATGTTCACAGTTATTGATGAAGGAATCGCAGCCATAAATGCTCCAGGATCTGTAATGCCGAACGATCTTTTTTATGGAGGAAATAAAGCGCAATGGATAAAGATGGCGAATACGCTAAAGTTTAAAATGTACTTGCAAATGCGTTTGGTAGGTGATTTTAGCAGTGAGATCAATAGTTTGATCAATCAAGGTCTCATAACTTCAGCCATTGATGATTTTGAGTTTAAATACTCAGCCACAGCTAGTACAACAGGTGAGAGTAGACACCCGTATTATGCACTCAATTATGATGCTGATGGTGCTGATGACTACTTAGTGAGCTATTATGTGAACCTGTTGAAAGACGATAAGGGCTTCGAGGATCCAAGATTACGTTATTATTTCTACAGGCAAATTGCGGAAACACCTACTGGGGATGATTTGCCCTGTGAGGATAATTCGGTGGTAAACTTCTGCCACTTGGGTGATTTCTATTGGACCCGTGATCACGGAGATGATGATGGGGTTCCTGCAGATGGATTGAAAAGATCAACCTATGGCTTGTATCCAATTGGGGGAGCATTTGATGCGGATAAATTTTTACCTGTCAATGAAAATCCTGGAGCTGGTGGAGTGGGGATATTTCCGTTTATGCTGTCTTCGTACGTCAATTTTATGCAGGCAGAGTCTGCATTGATGTCTGGAACTACTGGAAACCCGAGAACTTTACTGGAAGATGGTATAAGAGCTTCCATGAACAAGGTTTTAAATTTTAACCTTGGGCAAGTAGACGACGCATTTGCTGCTACTACGGCAGATGTAGATAATTATGTGGACTTTGTTTTGAGCGAATATGATGCAGCAGCAGATGATGTGGCTAGGCTTGACATCATTATGAAGGAGTACTACATCGCACTTTGGGGCAATGGAATAGAAGCTTATAATAATTATAGAAGAACTGGATTGCCAAGTGATTTTTCAAATCATGTTGGAACTCCAGGGGCGTTTCCCAGAACTTTCCTATACCCAGCAACTGTGATCAATACAAACTCCAATATAAGTCAAAAGGAGATTTCTGTAAAAACATTCTGGGATGCCAATACCGCAAACTTGGATTAATTCTAAAAGAGATAAAAATGAAAATTCTAAATAAGATATATTCAAATATGATGATGGCTCTTACATTGGCCATACTGATAGTTACAGCAACTTCTTTAACCTCTTGCGAGGATGAGGACAAAAATAACCTCGACGACTTTCTGGTTACAGGGGGTTTTGTAAGATTTGCAGACCAAAACCCACCAACGGAAATAGGTGTATCTGAGATTTCTGATTTAAGCTACTCTTTTGAAATTGAGGATGCCAATGGAACCGCAGCTTCATACGACTTAAAGATTTATGCGGATTTAAGCGGGGTTAGAACGGATACGTTGCCTGTCTCTGTCGTTACCACCTTTCCATCAACATTTTCATTTACCGCTGACGAGCTGGCAAGTCTGGTTGGTGTCACCGTTGATGAAATTAGTTTTGGTGATAGTTTTTTCTTTACGGCTGAAGTTACTACGGTTACTGGTGTAAAGTATGGAGGAGCCGATAGATTGGATTTCCTTGAGGTTTTCCCTCAACTTGACGGAACATACTTGGATGAAGATGAAGATTTAGTTACCGTTGGCCCAAATGATAACATATATACCACAGCCGAGGGAGATACTTTTTTGGTTGGTGGACAAAACATGTCAGATGATTTCCTTGATGAGGCAGGTTACCGACAAGCCTATGAATTTGGATTTATCATTTTATGTCCTAATGTGGATATGGCTTCTCTGCCAGGAGTGTATAATGTAGTTTATCATGAGTTTGATGCCTTTTTTGGCCCTCAAGGAGATACTAGAACGGTGGTGGCAGGACCGGAGGCAAATCAAATTACAATTCTAGGAGGAGCCGTACCACTTGATGGTGCCGATGATTTAATTTTGACCATAGACACTACAAACAGTATGGTTTCCTATGGAGGTGTAGATGATGAAGACAATCCGGCCAATATTCACTTTAATACCTTTGGACCTGGCACATATGATGGTGTAACCGGATTAGTGTTTACCTGTATAGGTAAGATTGATATACAAATTAATTCTGGCGGATTTATACCAAACTTCCTTACACTACAGAAATAGGAGTTGGTAAAGACGAAGTTCAGTCTTTGGAACCAAGACTGACTATTAAATAAACATACTAAAGCCATCCATAAAGGGTGGCTTTTTCATTTAGGAACAATAATTTGCATAGTTGCCCCTGTAAAGCGCAAAATAAAAAAAGAATATAATGTCACGCATAATTCTGCTTGAGGCTCAAAAAGAATTCGGCAGAGTATGGAGATTGGTGACAAATTTCCGATATTGCACCGCTTTTTAATGGGATATTAGCTCAGTTGGTTTAGAGCGCTGCCTTGACAGGGCAGAGGTCACTGGTTCGAATCCAGTATATCCCACTTCTTTTTTGGATTTTTATAAAATATCCAACACCCGTTCCAAGGCCATTCCGCGACTTCCCTTGATCAACACCATTCCCTTTTCCAATGGATTTTTTCGGATATGTTCTTTTAGAGCATCAAAGGAGTGAAACTTTTTGAGTCTAGTCTTTGTGCCAAAAAAGTTCTCGCCCACCAAAAAAACAGCATTGAAACTAAGTTCTTTCGCCAAATCGGCAATAGCTTGGTGTTCTTCGGCAGCGGTTGGCCCCAATTCAAACATATCACCAATAATGAGCGTTTTATTTTCAGCCTGCATGGCACTGAAATTTTCCAATGCGGCACGCATGCTGGTGGGGTTGGCATTATAGGCGTCGAGAATGATGTTTAGTCCGTTTTTCTCGATGAGTTGAGAACGGTTGTTCTGGGGTTGGTAGGATGCCAGAGCCGTTTTGATATCTTCCAAAGGCACATTAAAATATTTGCCCATTAAAATAGCCGCACAGCAATTGAAAAAATTGTACTTGCCAATAAGTTGGGTTTCCATGCGCATTCCTTCCACCTCTAGCACCACATACGGATTGGCTTCCAAAAATTTGATGTTGTAATATTGAGAGTCTTTTGTGCTGAATCCTATTTTTTTAATGTACGCACCCAATTTTTCCAACTGAATGGGGTCGTCGGCATTCATAAAGATATGCTTGTCATGGGCCATAAGGTGGTCGTACAATTCACTTTTCCCTTGAATGACGCCTTCCACGCCTCCAAAACCTTCCAAATGGGCCTTTCCAAAGTTGGTGATGTAACCAAAATCAGGCTGGGCAATATTGGACAAAAACTCGATTTCCTTTTTATGATTGGCTCCCATTTCAACAATGGCAATCTCGGTATCCTTTTCTATGGAAAGCAAGGTCAATGGCACCCCGATGTGATTGTTCAGGTTGCCTTTGGTGGCCATGGTCTTGTATTTTTTGGAGAGTACGGCATTGATCAACTCCTTGGTGGTGGTTTTTCCATTACTTCCGGTCAGCGAAATGACCTTTGCATTGGAATTTTTTCTGTGGTAGGTGGACAGTTGTTGCAGGGTTTGCAACACATCGTTACAAAGTATATGCCTCTCCGAGGTTTTATGTTCATCTTCATCAATTATGGCATAGGCCGCGCCTTTTTCCAGGGCATCATTTGCAAATTCGTTGCCATTGAAATTGGGGCCTTTTAAAGCAAAAAAGAGGCAGTTATCCGTTATTTTACGTGTATCCGTAGAGATGGTAGGGTGCTCTAAAAAGAGCGCATGAAGCTGTTCCATTGTCATAAATCGAAGATAAAAAAAAGCCCCGACCAAATGACGGGGCTTTTAAGAATTTATACGCTGAAATTATCTTGCTTTTTTATGTCGCACGGTCTTGTTCTTGGTTTTGGATTTTGATCCAACCCTAGACATGGCACATCTAAATCCAATGTCATCCGTAGCCATATATTGTGGTAGATATCTACGCTGTGCAGGATCTAACCAATAGGCTCTGTCTCTCCAAGATCCACCTTTGTACACACGAACTTCATCATTGATCAAAGAGGTTCTGTAATTAGAAGTGTCATACTTTCTCACAAGTTGTCCTGTGGAGTCACGCTCAGCTTCAAACTGGGGAGAATCGTACATTTTTCTGTTGTCCTCCTCATCACTGAATCTGCTAAAGAATCTTGAAGAACCTGGGTCTCCATCTCTATAGCCTCGGTTGTCACTCTTGTCAAAATTGGTTCTTAGATACGTTTCTTCTTCGCCTACGGGAACTTCTTTAATTTCACCAGGAAGGTTCATGGCAACAATTTTTCCGTTTGGCAATGTATCGTAGACAATTTTGTCTTCCAATATTTCAACTTTACCATCTTCGCCAATGGCTTTTTTCATGAAAACGTTTCCACGGTAGTAGTTGAAATCACTGATTTCATCATCTACAATAGGTCGGTATACATCCGCTACCCACTCGCTTACGTTTCCGGCCATGTCATATAGACCAAAATCGTTGGGCTTGTAAGATTTCACCTGAGCGGTGATATCGGCACCATCATCAGACCATCCAGCGATTCCGCCGTAATCTCCTTTACCTTGTTTAAAGTTGGCCAACTGGTCACCACGACCTACGCGTTGTCCGTTACGGGTGTAATCACCTTCCCAAGGATATTTTTTTCTACCTCTGTAGTTATTATATTCCCTAGATCCAACAAGTGCTTCTGCAGCATACTCCCATTCTGTTTCGGTGGGAAGTCTGTATTCTGGCATAATAACGCCACTGCTTCTTTTGGCAAAAGCATTGATGGAATCACGTTTTTGCTTTCCCTGTAGTGAATCAATTTCACCACCGTATACTGATTCTGGATTATTTAGGTAGGCCTCAGTACTAAAGGTACCGGCAACCTCACCATTCATGACTTTGTATTTGGTGTCGTCGGCTAGAAAGCCTTCTCTTTCCAACATCAATTCGTTTACCCTGTCAGTTCTCCATTCCGCATACTGCGTGGCCTGCACCCAATTAACACCGACTACGGGATATTCTGCATAGGCGGGGTGTCTTAGGTAGTTGTTGGTCATGGTCTCGTTAAAGCCCAATCGGTTTCTCCATACCAAGGTATCGGGCAATGCGCCTTTGTAAATATTGGCATAGTTTGGGTTTTCAGGTGGATAGACTTCTTTTAGGTAATCCAAGTACTCTAGGTACATAACATTGGTCACCTCGGTCTCATCCATGTAGAACGATTGTACGTGCTGCTGAGTAGGTGTGTTGTTCCAATCGTGCATTACATCGTCCTGAACCTTTCCTTTTGTAAAGGTTCCACCTTCAACAAATACGGTTCCTGGAGGTGTTTCTTGCTCTTTGAAATCTGAATTGTATTGAAATCCACCCTCTTTTGCATTAATTTTCCATCCCGTGGCTCTAGAGACGTTTTTTGAGGAGGATGAGGAGTTTTTACAACTTGAAAAACTTCCCACTACAATGGCGCAAGAAAGTACAACTTTGATAAAGTGCTTTTTCATAATTTGGGCTTGAGTACTTTAAAACTCAGGGCGTTATGCCCTCAGTAACTTCAATTTGTTTTGATTTTTTAAATCCTTCAATGGCATTAAAACGATGTTTTGGCCATTATATTTTGTGCTCATGAAATAATTGTAACATTGTATTTTCAACAATTGCCACACTTCTGTAACGCATCTGGTTTTAAATTAGTATGGACTGAGCTTGATTTAACGGTTTTAGGGATGCAAATAAGGAGTTGTCAAAAACTCGAACCCAATACATTATATTACATTCGTTAAAAAAAGTACACCTTATTACAAGAATTTGCACAAAAGTCCGTTAACATGTAAACGTCTAAGACTGTTTTTGGACCTAGAACTTTACTAAACGCTAAAAACTTAAAATGAAAAAGTTACTGATATTGGTAGTGCTTCTGGCCGTAGCCCCTCGGTTAAGCGCTCAGCAAGAAAGAGTAATTACTACAGCTGTTCCTTTTTTGACCATTGCGGCGGATGCTAGGGCGTCGGGTATGGGGGATATGGGTGTGGCTACTTCTTTTGACGCGTATTCGCAACAGTGGAACCCGGCAAAATATGCTTTTGCTACCCAAAAAATGGGTGTAGGCGCCAGTTATACGCCTTATTTGGAAACCATTGTCAACGATGTTTCTCTTTTGAACGCCAATTTTTATAACAAGCTTAATGATCGAAGTGCTTTTGCATTTGGTCTTCGCTATTTTGGTTTGGGTGAAATAGAATTACGCCAGACCATAGATGAGGATGCCACCTTGGTAAAGCCAAATGAATTTGCAATTGATGGGTCCTACTCCTTGAAATTGAGCCAGAGTTTTTCCATGGCCGTTGCAGGACGATTTATCAGTTCCAATTTAAGATTTCAGGATGGAACACAAGATTCCCAAGCTGCCAACGCTTTTGCCGTAGATATTGCTGGATTTTTCCGTTCCAGGGAGATTGCATACAATAATTATGATGGCCGCTGGAGAGCCGGTTTTAATATTTCCAATATTGGAGGCTCCCTTCAATATGATGAAGGAGGTCAAGAAAACTTTTTACCGACCAACTTGAAATTTGGTGGAGGATTTGATTTTATTTTCGACCAAGACAATATTTTGGCACTGAACACCGAGTTCAACAAGTTGTTGGTACCCACCCCAAGGGATTTTGATGGTGATGGGGTAATTGGCCCAGAAGATAATGACCAATACCAGAACATTAGCTTCTTTAAAGGTATTTTTGAATCTTTTGGAGATGCGCCCGACGGGTTCAGTGAAGAATTAAAGGAAATTACATGGGCGCTTGGGGCCGAGTATCGATTTAGGGAAGCCTTTATGCTTAGGAGCGGATACTTTAATGAAAACCAGGATAAAGGTTCCAGAAAATTCTTTACCCTAGGAGCAGGTTTTAAGTTTAAGTCCGCACAGATAGATCTTTCCTACCTGTTCTCAACTTCACAAGTAAAGAACCCATTGGAGAATACATTGCGTTTTTCACTTACCTTTAATTTTGGTGAGGAATTTTACAACGATTAGAACATCCACAAAATAGTATTGTGAAAAGCCTGTCCGCGGACAGGCTTTTCTTATTTTTGGTAAAGACCAAGCTGATATGGAAAAAAAGCAGATTAGTTTTGAGCTTTCCATTTTTGAAAATGCAGGAGAGCTTTCACAAAGTGAACAAAAATTGTTACAAGCTGCTGAGCAAGCCCGTGAAAATGCATATGCGCCCTATTCCCGCTTTAACGTTGGTGCCGCACTTTTGTTGGAAAATGGGGAGATTGTCATTGGGAGTAATCAAGAGAATGCTTCATACCCCTCAGGCCTTTGCGCAGAGCGTGTAGCCGTGTTTCAGGCAGGGGCTAGATTTCCGGGAGTGGCCATTAAAATCTTGGTTATAAGCGTGTTTTCCAGAGACCATGTGGTTGATGAACCTGCCGCACCTTGCGGTAATTGCAGACAGTCCATTATGGAGTATGAGCAAAATCAAAAATCGCCCATAAGCATCATACTCAAGGCTGAAAAAGGGCCCATATACAAATGCAATTCCATGGCAGACATTTTACCTCTGGCTTTCAACAGTTCATTTTTGGGGGATTCTTAAACCAATTCTTTTTCCAAAAGAGATATATATGTATTTTTGCTCTCCCCATCACAGGGGAATTTCACACTAATAGTATCGTTGATGAAAAAAATCACTAAAGAAGTTTACCTAAAATGGTATGAGGACATGTTGTTCTGGAGAAAGTTCGAGGACAAATTGGCCGCTGTATATATTCAACAAAAAGTGAGAGGCTTCCTCCATTTGTACAATGGACAGGAAGCTGTTCTGGCAGGTGCGTTGCATGCCATGGACCTTACCAAGGATCGTATGATAACCGCTTACCGAAACCATGTTCAGCCTATTGGTATGGGTGTTGACCCAAAACGTGTGATGGCCGAACTTTTTGGCAAGGTCACAGGTACTTCTAAAGGTATGGGGGGCTCCATGCACATTTTTTCCAAGGAACACCGCTTCTATGGTGGCCATGGAATTGTGGGGGGTCAAATTCCATTAGGTGCAGGATTGGCCTTTGCCGATAAATACTTCAAAAGAGATTCAGTAACGCTTTGTTATATGGGTGATGGTGCGGTGAGACAGGGATCACTGCACGAAACCTTCAATTTGGCCATGTTGTGGCAATTGCCTGTGGTGTTCATTTGTGAAAATAATGGCTACGCCATGGGGACTTCAGTGGCTCGTACGGCACACTCCACAGACATTTGGAAATTGGGATTGGGCTATGAAATGCCCTGTGGACCAGTTGATGGCATGGATCCAGCCATTGTGGCCAAAGAAATGGACAAGGCCATTGAACGTGCCAGAACAGGTGGAGGGCCAACCTTCTTGGAAATGAAGACCTATCGCTATAGAGGGCATTCCATGAGTGATGCGCAGCATTACCGAACCAAGGAAGAAGTTGAGGAATACAAAAAGATTGATCCCATAACCCAGGTAAAAGATATTATTCTTGAAAAGGGATATGCTTCTGAAGAAGACATTAAGAAAATTGATAAGAGGGTGAAAGATTTGGTAAGCGAATGCGAGAAATTTGCAGAAGAATCCGATTTTCCACCAATTGAACAATTGTACGATACCGTGTACGAACAAGAAGACTATCCATTTTTACAACATAAATTATAAGTAGATGGCAGAAGTAATCAACATGCCCAGATTGAGCGATACCATGGAAGAAGGTACCGTGGCAAAATGGCTCAAAAAAGTAGGCGATAAAGTGGAAGAGGGCGATATTTTGGCCGAAATCGAAACGGATAAGGCCACCATGGAGTTTGAATCATTTCATGAGGGAACCCTGCTTCATATCGGAATAGAAGAAGGTGATGGAGCTCCCGTTGATTCACTTTTGGCCATTATCGGTGAAGAAGGAGAAGATATCTCCGCTTTGCTTAATGGAAGCGGTACAACCGAGTCCAAAGAAGAAACTACCGAGGATGCTGAGACTAAAGCCGAAGAAAGTTCTGCTTCTGAATCAAGCAGTGAACCTGCTGATATTCCCGAAGGCGTTGAAATTATCACCATGCCCCGTTTGAGCGACACCATGGAAGAAGGAACCGTGGCCAGTTGGTTGAAAAAAGTTGGGGATACGGTTGAAGAAGGTGATATTTTGGCCGAGATCGAAACGGATAAGGCCACTATGGAATTTGAGTCCTTTTACTCAGGAACTTTATTGCATATTGGAATTCAAGAAGGCGAAGGTGCTCCGGTTGATTCACTTTTGGCTGTGATAGGTCCAGAAGGAACCGATGTTGATGCCGTTTTAAAAGCGCAAGCCGGTGGAGGCTCCTCTTCCAGTAAACCAAAAGAAGACGCTGAACCTGCCAAAGAATCCAAAAAGGAAGAAGCACCTAAAACAGAAACTACGGCAACCCAAGATGGAAGTCGCATTTTTGCTTCACCCTTGGCCAAAAAGATTGCAGAGGAAAAAGGCATCAACCTGTCAAATGTAAAAGGTTCAGGCGATAATGGAAGAATTGTAAAGCGTGATGTTGAAAATTATCAACCTTCACAAACTACTGCGCCTACTGCTGAAAAAACTGCAGATGTCTCAGCTCCTGTAGCTCCGATAAGCTTGCCGGTTGGTGAAGAGAGTGTGGAAGAAGTGAAAAACTCTACCATGCGTAAAGTCATTGCTAAGCGTTTGGGTGAGTCTAAATTCACAGCGCCGCACTACTACCTTACTATTGAGGTGGATATGAGCAATGCAATGGCTTCTAGATTACAAATCAATAATTTACCCGATACCAAAGTATCGTTCAATGATATGGTATTGAAGGCCTGTGCCATGGCCCTTAAAAAACATCCTCAGGTGAACACCTCTTGGAATGGTGACACTACGGTCTATAAGCACCATGTGCATATGGGTGTGGCCGTTGCAGTAGATGAGGGACTTGTAGTTCCCGTAATCAAGTTTGCCGATCAGCTTAGTCTAACACAAATTGGTTCAGCCGTTAAAGATTTGGCGGGCAGGGCGCGAGGCAAGAAAATAAAACCCGACGAAATGGAAGGTAGCACCTTTACCGTTTCCAATTTGGGAATGTTCGGAATCCAAGAGTTTACCTCAATTATCAACCAGCCCAACTCGGCTATTCTATCCGTTGGGGCCATTGTAGAAAAACCGGTGGTCAAGGATGGACAGATTGTGGTTGGAAATACCATGAAAGTAACCTTGGCATGTGATCACAGAACCGTGGATGGTGCCACTGGCGCACAATTTCTACAGACCTTAAGGGCCTATTTGGAAAACCCAGTGACCATGTTGGCATAGTATTGTCCCTTTCGACTCCGCTCAAGGGACGGTAGACACCTTATGAATTAGAAGCATCCTTTTAGGATGCTTTTTTTATCTTTAGAAAAGTCAAAAAACGAAAAACATGAAAATACTTGCATATACTTTTAGTTTGATGGTAATGATGAACTGTGGTTCGTCAAAAATGGTTCAAACTCCTTCGCAAAGTGGAGAGCAGAAGGTAACGAATAATACAGCAAAGAGTGATGAAGACTCCTTTACCAACTCGGAACGAATTGCTGAAATCATGAATTATCTAGCCTCAGATGAATTAAAAGGACGTGATTCTGGGAGTGAAGGCATTGAAATGGCCGCACAATACATCGAAAATCATTTTAAATCGTACGGGGTAAATCCCTATTTTGAATCGTATCGCGACACGCTTTCCAACTATAAAAAGACTTCCTATAACATCGTTGGAATTGTGGAAGGAAACGACCCTGCTTTAAAGGATGAGTATATTTTAATAGGAGCGCATTATGATCATATTGGCACCATTGCTCCTGAAAATGGGGACTACATTGCCAACGGAGCCAACGACAACGCCTCTGGAACTACCTCGGTCATGGAAATAGCACGGTATTTTGGCACGCAAAAGACCAATAAGCGTAGCTTGATTTTTGCCCTATTTAGCGCAGAGGAAAAAGGATTGTTGGGATCGGAACATTTGGCCAAAAAATTAAAAGAGCAAGATTTGAACCTGTATACCATGCTCAATTTTGAAATGACGGGCGTTCCATTGAATAAAAAGGATTATGTAGTGTACATTACTGGGTATGAACGTTCCAATTTAGCCGAAATCAGCAATAGATATGCTGGTGAAAATTTAGTGGGGTTTTTGCCTACAGCTAAAGAATTTAATCTTTTTCAACGTTCGGATAACTACCCTTTTCACAAGGAATTTGGAGTGCCATCGCACACCTTGTGCACATTTGATTTCACCAATTTTGCCTTCTACCATAAAGTAGGGGATGAGATAGATGTAATGGATTTTGAGCATATGGCTACCCTGGTGAATAAAGTATTGCCCGTTATAGAGGGCATAGCCAATGGCCCTGAGAATGAAATTCAACTTAAGTAAGTATTTCTGTCATTTCGAATCCCTTTGTTTAAAGGGTGAGAAATCTTTTTAGTGCAATATGGTATGAATAGTGAGATAGTAGAGCTCTTATTGTTAGCATTTTCATAGCTATTGGTGAAATTCGTATCACGTGAAATAAGATTGAAATACAAGAAAATATCCCTTTGAGTGGACTTTAGGGGTGTATGGATTCCCGCCTTCCTGCCTGCCGCAGGCGGGCGCGGGAATGACAAATTAAAATTTAAAATGGCAAACATTATTATTACTGGAACAAGCAGAGGAATAGGATTTGAGTTGGTACAACTTTTTGCTCAAGAAGGGCATAATGTGCTCGCCTTATCCAGAAATGCCCATCCAATTGCCAACTTAAAATTACCCAATGTGCATTCCCATTCGTTTGATTTGGCCAGCCCAACGGATTTTAAAAAGGTAACCGATTTTTTGGAGCAGGAGCAATGGCACATTGTGGATGTGCTCATCAACAATGCAGGAAGTCTGCTCAATAAACCTTTTTCGGAAACAACAGCAACCGAATTTGAAGCGGTTTACAAAGTAAATGTCTTTGGTGTGGCTGAATTGACCAAAACTGTGCTGCCCAAGATGGGCCAAGGAGGCCACGTGGTTACTATTAGCTCTATGGGTGGGGTGCAGGGCAGTATGAAGTTTCCGGGATTGTCCGCCTACAGTTCCAGTAAAGGGGCAGTAATCACGCTGACCGAACTTTTGGCCGAGGAACACAAGGAAACCGGACCCAGTTTTAATGTGTTGGCCTTGGGTGCCGTACAGACTGAAATGCTGGAAGAAGCTTTTCCGGGTTACCAAGCGCCAGTAACTGCTTTGGAAATGGCCACCTATATCAAAGATTTTGCTTTGACAGGGCAAAAACTCTATAATGGAAAATTGTTGCAAGTGAGCAATAGTACACCGTAGTTTTAATACGAAACTTCAACCTTCGCCCCATCAGATTCAATCCAAACTTCATTTTCTAAAGCAGATTGCGTTCCTTCCAAGATTTGCAATTGGTTCAACTGACTTTTTGGAATCTTCAATTTCATTTTCCACTCAGCATTGGTCTGCTCAATTCTGATGGTGGTCTTTCCATCTTTTTTGGAATAAAACATAGATATTTCATTGGCGCCATCGCCAAGGATTACATTTTCCAAAGAGCACTCATCCCACGTATCGGGCATTAATGGCGAAATCAATACTTGTTTTTGTGCAGCGCGGGGTTGTATGCCAAAAAATTGATGGATAATAGGGTAGGCGTAGCTATAAATGTTCCAAGCTTGGGTAATCATTCCATAATCTGGGGAAACCTCATACATACTACCCGGCAACGCGTAGCTAAAGGTGCGCGTCATCCGTTCTAAATAATTGAGGGCCTCATCCGGTCTACCATAATTGTTCTCAGCTCGTGCCTGGACCCCCGTGGGCAAGGTCATTACAGCTCCCGTATAGGAGAAAATTTTAGACCCTTTAAATGAACCATCATCGGAGCCTGCAGATTGGTCACGGTCAATTCCTGTAACAAAAACCCCGAAGGGGTTTACAAATTGTTCAGCCGTTTTCAAGGCTTTCAAGGCTTTTGTTGTATCGGCAATTCCCATTTCCATGGGAGTGTTCACCACCCAATTGTGGTGCATCACAAAGGGTCTTGGTTTGTTGGAAGGATGGGTTTTAATGTATTTTCTTGTGGCTTCCAGCTCTTCAATGGCCCAAGGTTTGTTCAAGGTGTCTGCCCGAACAATGGCATCCTCGATAAGATGCAGGGCCTGGGCATCTGTTCCAATAAAATCTGCGTAGGAATTGAAATTTTCTGACCAAAACTCAGTATTGATTTTTTGCTTGAGTTGGTCTGCAATCTCTTGATATTCTGCCGCTAGTGAATCTTTACCCAATTCCGTCGCCATTTTCGAAGCATCGGCAAAAGCTTTTTGGGAATAGGCGGCTACATCGATCATTTCACTGTCCAATCCATGAATTTCCATCATACCAAAACCTTCAGGGAACCCATTGCCGTCCAGATCATTTTCTTCCATCAACCATGAAAGGCCTTTTTCTATGGTAGGGAAGTATTTTTCCAGAAAAGACAGGTTGCCGTTCCATTGGTAAATGCTCCAAATCAATGAAGCAAATTGAGGCGTTTCATTGATATTTCCTTTATTGAAAACAGCCCCGTTCGTGGACATTTCATGGATGATTTTTCCATTGCCATTCACCCTGTTCGACACACTGTCCAGCAAGGCTATGGTGTTGTAGACGGCCTCAGTTTGTCCTATGGCCATATACCCTTGAAGCGCATACTCACTGTCCACCCCAAACCACCAAGGATAATCTGGAATGCCTGCGGTGATGCCTGAGCCGATTTCAGGAACGGTACGCACCAACCAATCGCAGTTGTATTTTAACCATTCAAAAGCCTGTTGCATTTTTTTGTCTGGGATGGTCAATTGGGTTTGATGGGCCAATTGTTGATACCGTTGCTTTTTGTCTTCCAACAGATTAGGCCAAGCCGACTTTATGTTGTTGAACGTAGAAATGGCATGCTCTTTTGAGGTATACGACCCTGAAATGATAAAATTGATGGTTTTGGTCTCATTGGGTTCAATCGCCATGGAATAGGTCAACTGATTGGAAGCTCCTAAGCCTTGGTAGGTGTTTTTTGCTTCAGATTTTTGATTGGGAGCAGTATCACCGGCATAACAAACAAACCAAGGATTACCCCGGTCTTTTGTAATCCATCCCTGAATAGCTTCCTCAAAAACAGCTTCATCTTGAGTGTCGTTCATATTGGTGCGCTCTCCCAACCACGTAGGCCGCAAATCCGAATGGCCGGTAAAGATTAAATCAAATGTGGTAGCTTTTGAAGCGTTGTTGGTCAACTCAACCTGAACCAAAAGTCCTTCCGTATCATCGGGAACGAATTGCCAGCGTTTCACCACAAGATTTTTTGAAGGAAGCGAAAACTGATGCCTATTGGCAAACGGATAGTTGGTGAACGTATCGGCTTTGTTCAGCATGAAGGATTCATCACCCCAATGAAGTTCAATTTCAAATCCATCCATCAATTTAATGGGATGATTCCAAATACCGCCCATTTCCCCTTTTATGTGCCATCCAATCTCAGGAAATGAGCCATCTTGATGCCCAACGATATATACCCTGTTTCCCGCGGATACAAATGGGGATGACAAATATTCGGTTTTTCCATTGATGTGGGTGCTGTTTTCCAGCAGGTTGGAAAACGTAGTGGGCTTTTCAATCTCTGCACAGTTCCAGAAAAGAACTCCCAACAGGGTTATTTTATAAATGGACCATTTCATAAAGACAAATTTTGATAAAAATACACAGATAAATTTTCTGGATTCCTATGAGATTGATTTCTACCATGTAACTTCGTATTCAGAAGAACAACTTTGAATTGAACAGCACCTTACAAAAATATCTACCAGAACGCGCCGTGACCCCATGCTTTGAGTTGATACAAGCTCATGGCGTTCATTTAAAGATTGTAAACCACAGGGTTACCAGGCATGGTGATTATCGGAGATTGCCCAACGGAATGCATCAAATTACTGTGAACGCTTCGCTCAACAAATACCGATTCTTGATTACACTCGTCCACGAAATAGCGCATCTGGTCGCATTTGAACGGTATGGTCGCCGAATAAAACCCCACGGTATGGAATGGAAGCGTACCTTTCAACACTTAATGGTTCCTTTTATAAGGCCGGAGGTTTTTCCATCGCAATTATTGCCCATTATTGCGAATCATTTTAAAAACCCCAAGGCCAGTAGTAGTACGGATGCTAGATTGTCGATAGCGCTGAAAACTTTTGATGTTGAAGAACGAACACAAAGTTATGTCTATGAGTTGCCTGAAGGAAGTACGTTTAGGTTATACAACGGCAAGCTGTTCAAAAAAGGGAAGAAAAAGGTAAAACGATACGAATGTGTGGAATTGTCAACGGGCAGATTATATTTGTTCCAACCAAATGCTGAAGTGGAACAGGTAAGCGACAAACTCATTGAACCACCGTTCTAAACGAAAACGAATGTCATGAACAAGAATTATTACGCAGTTTTGATGGCCGGAGGAGTCGGTTCCCGATTTTGGCCTGTGAGCACTACCGATAACCCCAAACAGTTTCACGATATGCTGGGGAGTGGTAAAACCCTTATTCAGAAAACTTTTGATCGGTTGAACAGGTTTATTCCAACAGAGAATATTCTTATTTTGACCAATGAGCGATATAACGATTTGGTACTGGAACAATTACCTAAAGTAAAGCCTGAACAGGTGGTTTTGGAGCCCGCTATGCGCAACACAGCCCCCTGTATTCTGTATGCATCATTGAAAATTCAAAAAATGAACCCAAACGCGGTAATGATTGTCGCGCCTAGCGACCATTGGATTGAGGATGAAGAGGCTTTTGAAAAAGACGTCGTTGCTTGTTTTGATAAATGTGAAAAAGAGGAGGCATTGTGCACCCTTGGAATTCAGCCCACTTTTCCCAACACAGGGTTTGGTTACATTGAATTTGAAAAAGGAAGTGATCATAAACTAAAAAAAGTGTCCCAGTTTAGGGAAAAACCAGATTATGAAACCGCAAAAGAGTTTTTGGCCCAAGGAAACTTTCTTTGGAATGCAGGGATATTTATGTGGAGTGTAAAGACGATAGTGGATGCCTTTAAAAAGTATCAACCGAGCCAGTATGATTTGTTTGGAAAAGGAATCTCTTGCTACAACACAAATGAGGAAAATGCATTTATTCAAGAAAATTACCCTAAGGCGGAAAACATATCCATAGATTATGCTATCTTGGAACAATCCAAATCCATTTATACTTTACCGGCCACATTTGATTGGAACGACCTTGGCACTTGGGGAGCGCTATATGATAAGTTGGACAAAGACGAATCAAACAATGCTGTAGTCAACAGTAAAGTGCTTTTGGAAAATGCCAGTGGCAATATGATCCGTTCCCCAAAGGGGAAAATTGTTGTAGTGGACGGATTGGAGGACTATATTATTGTGGACAAGGAAGAAGTATTGTTGATTTACCCCAAATCCAAGCAACAAGATATTAAAAAAGTATTGGGTCAGGTCAAGGAGAATTTTGGCGATCAGTTTGCATAACATATGAGTGAAAATCAATTAAGTGGGGGGAGTACATCTAACCATGATAGTGGAGACGATGTAAAAAAGGATTTCAAAGGTCTTTTGGGGAGTATGCGCAAGTTTTTGTCCGAATTGTTGGAAATTCGGACCAATACGGATGCCGCGGCCACCAAGGAATCCATTATAGCGGATATTCCTTTTAAAGGGCACACCTCTTGGATTTTGGTCTGTTCCATTTTTATTGCGTCCATTGGGCTCAATGCCAATTCAACCGCTGTTGTGATTGGAGCCATGTTAATTTCCCCGCTAATGGGCCCTATTTTGGGTATGGGGATGTCCTTGGCCATTAATGATATTGACACTTTACGCCGATCACTTAAAAACTTTACGGTAATGGTGGTCTTGAGCGTAATCACTGCTTTTTTGTTTTTCTATCTTTTCCCACTTCGTGATGAATCTTCTGAACTGTTGGCACGCACAAAACCGGATATTCGAGATGTATTGATTGCATTTTTTGGTGGACTCGCTTTAGTTATTGCTAGGGCTAAAAAAGGAACCATTGCCAGTGTTATTTTTGGTGTAGCCATTGCAACCGCGTTGATGCCACCTTTGTGTACCGTTGGTTTTGGGTTGGCCATTGGCAAGCCATGGTATGCAGCTGGAGCCATGTATTTGTTTACCATCAACACCATTTTTATTGGATTGGCGACATTCTTGGTCATCAAGTTCCTTCGATTTCCCATGGTGCGGTATGCCAACTCGCACCGAAGAAGACTTATTGCACGGTTGGCGTCAATTACTGGTATTTTGGTGATGATTCCAGCTGGATTTACGTTTTATCAGGTTTTTCAAGAATCATTGTTTAAAAAGCAGGCACAGGAATTTTTAAGGGATACCATTGAAGTTTATCAATTTGATGGAGCAGGGCGGTATGTGGACAATTTAACCAAGATTGAGTACACCGATGATGGAACTTCGCTTATTGAAATTGTCTGTATGGGCGATGAGCTTATTCCTGAAAACGTAATCAATACATGGAGAACCCAGAAGAATCAATATTCTAGGCTCAAGGATGCAGAACTCCACATTATCCAAGGAGGTAAGGATGATTCGGAAGAAAAATTTACCTATGTAAGTGAACTTTATGAGAAGAACAAGGCCGAACTTTTGAATAAGGATGAACAAATACGACTCTTAGAGGAAGAATTGGCGACTTTGACCAAGAATGCTGGAAGGCAAATTCCTTTCGGGGATATTAGTGCAGAGGCGAAGGCCAATTATGAAAATTTAGCAGCCCTGGGCTTTTCCTATCAAATACAAACTGATTTTAATAAATTGGATACCGTTCCGGTTTTTGAAATAAAATGGAAGAATGGTGTTGGCAACAATCAAAAACAGGCTGATGCCAAAAAGATGTTAAGTTGGTTGAAACTGAGGCTGCAGGATTCAACTTTGGTAATCAAAGAGGTGGAGTGATTTTGTAGTTTTAGACCCAAGACTGGAATTAGTTCCGTTCCTCAATATACATTTGCCTCACTTTTTTGAAAAGTTCTGAGGAGTAGACAAAATCGGTTACCGCTTGATTGTCCGTTTTAAAGATTTCCTTGTTGGTGCCTTCCCATTCTTTGTACCCATTTTTCAAGAAAATAATTTTTTCCCCAATTTCCATTACCGAGTTCATGTCATGGGTATTGATTATTGTGGTGATATCGTATTCTTGGGTAATCTCATGAATCAAATTGTCAATCAAAATGGCCGTTTTGGGATCAAGACCCGAATTGGGCTCATCGCAGAAGAGATATTTTGGGTGCATCACAATGGCACGGGCAATGGCGACCCGCTTTTGCATCCCACCAGAAATTTCCGCAGGGTATTTTTTGTGGGCATCAATAAGGTTTACACGCTCCAGCACAAAGTCGACTCGGTCTTGCATCTCACCTTTGGATTGTTTGGTAAACATATCCAATGGAAACATCACATTGCCTTCCACTGTCATGGAATCGAATAGGGCGCTTCCTTGGAAAACCATGCCCATTTCTTGCCGAAGATCTCGGCGTTCCTTTGTGGAAAGTTCGGAATAATACTGCCCGTTATAACAAATTTGACCCTCCTCAGGCTCAAAAAGCCCTAATAGGCATTTTAAGAAAACCGTCTTTCCTGAACCACTTTGTCCAATGATAAGATTGGTCTTTCCCTTTTCAAAGGTGGTTGATATGCCCTTGAGCACATGAGTATCCCCAAATGATTTGTGTATGTCTTCCACTTCAATCATTAGCCAAGCAGTAATTGGGTTAATATGTAGTTCACGATAATTATAACAACACTGGTCCATACGAACGCCGTGGTGCTGGCCTTTCCAACTTCCAAGGCGCCACCTTTCATATAAAAACCATGGAACGAGGGTACGGTGGCTATAACAAATGCAAAAACAACCGATTTTATAAAAGCATAGGTCACGTGGAATGAGTCAAAATCCATTTGAAGTCCTTTGATGAATTCCCCGCTGGGTGCATACCCTCCGAAAACAGCGGCAATCCATCCTCCCAAAATACCAACAAACATGGAAATGGCCACAGCAAAAGGGTAAATCATGGTGGCAACGATTTTTGGGAAAACCAAATAGTTCAAGGAATTTATGCCCATTACCTCTAAAGCATCAATCTGCTCTGTTACCCGCATGGTTCCGATACTCGATGTTATGTAAGACCCAACCTTTCCGGCCATGATAATCGAGGTAAAAGTTGGTGCAAACTCTAAAATCACCGATTGTCTTGTGGCGAACCCGATAAGGCTTTTCGGTAAAAGGGGGCTGTTTAAATTCAATGCAGTTTGAATGGTAACAACGCCACCAATGAAAAACGAGATAAATATGATAATGCCCATAGCTCCATAAATGAGATCATCGATTTCCTTTAAGATCAAGGATTTCATGATGGGCCATTTAGTAGGCTTTTTAAATACTTCCCATATCATGATGAAGTACTTTCCAATCGCTTCAAGATATTTCATGCGCTTAAATTGGACTTGCGGGCATAAAAATAAGAATATTGTTACGCTTTTAACCTTCATTTAAAATTTTAAACAACTTAAATGAATAGCTTTGCTTTCGTTTTTGTAAATCCAACCCATGAAAAAAAGCACCTTTGTTTTACTATCACTGGCTTTAAGTGTGGCTGTTTTCACCTATGGCCAGCGAAGAAAAAAGAACGTTGAAGAGAAGACCCCTGTAGAAATTGCCCAGTCTCCAAAATTGGTTGTGGGTATTGTAGTGGACCAGATGCGCTACGATTATCTTACCCGTTTTTGGAATCACTATGGGGAAGGTGGGTTCAAACGATTGGTTAATGATGGATTCAATTGCAAGAACAACCATTTTAACTATGCCCCTACGAGCACCGGGCCCGGACATGCATCAGTATATTCAGGAACCACACCAGCTACGCATGGAATTATCGGAAATAATTGGTACGACAAGGAATCTGGGGAAGAGGTGTACTGTGCTGGAGATGATGGTTATGAATCTGTAGGTACAACATCTGATGCCGGTAAAATGTCTCCCCACCGGATGCTTACCACTACCATTACCGATCAGTTGCGCTTGCATACACAACAAAGGGGAAAAGTTATCGCTATGTCTATAAAAGATAGGGGAGCTGTTTTACCAGGCGGGCATACAGCCAATGCTGCCTATTGGTTTGAAGGGGCGGAAACGGGTAACTGGATCACCAGTTCCTATTATATGGATGCTTTGCCCCAATGGGTGAATGATTTTAATGCTTCTGATGCTGCCGAGGGTTATAAAAAACCTTGGACAACCTTAAAGCCAATAAACACCTATGTGGAAAGTGGCTTGGATGCCAACGTTTACGAAGGCATATTTAATGGTGCAACCACAACCGCATTTCCGCATGACCTTCCAAGTATATGGGATGCCAACAATCAGTTTGAATTGCTTCGTAAAACACCCTTTGGTAACAGTATTTTAGCAGACTTTGCTTTGGCTGCCTTGGAAGGAGAAGATTTGGGGGCCGATACCATAACTGATTTCTTGGCGATCAGCTTTTCGAGCACGGATTATGTGGGTCACTTTTTTGGTGTGAATTCAAAAGAAATTCAGGATACCTATTTGCGGTTAGACCAAGACTTGGCCAGAATTTTTACCGCATTGGACGAAAAGGTGGGTAGGGGAGAATACACCGTATTTTTAACGGCGGACCATGCAGCTATTAACGTCCCTGCTTATTTGGCTGACCAAAAAATTCCAGCAGGCTATTTGGATATGGGAGGGATGCAACAAGAATTTAATGAATTTTTGCAGTACAAATATGGTACAACAGATGTAGTTAAAAATATATCCAATAACCAAGTATTCTTGGACCACAAAATTTTGACCAATTTAGATATTGATTTGGATGATGCTGAGGACGATATTGCCAAAGAGTTGCTTACGTATGAAGCCATAAACCAAGTATATACAGGGCATCAGATGTGGACGAATGAATATACCGAGGGAATGCCCTACATTTTGCAGAACGGTTATAACCAAAAACGCTCCGGGGACATTTTGTTTGTACAAAGACCGGGTTTTATCTTCTCTTCTGGAAGAACGGGTTCTACCCATGGCTCTCCCATGATCTATGATACGCACGCCCCGTTATTATTTTACGGCAAAGGTATAAGACAAGGTAGCACAGTTAACCGTACTGAGATTCCTGATATTGTACCGACCCTGGCAACCTTGCTGGGGATTGCCTTTCCAAATGGTGCCACAGGAAAGCCCATTGGGGAAGTATTTAAGTAGTCTTGATTGTTGTAGATGCTCAATTTCAGAATAATTTTTCAAACCTGATTGTGATATTTTACAATAAGCACGAAATTTTATCACTGTATTTAGAAAAATCGGGGTCGTTTAAAATGTGGTGTCCTATATTTAGTTGTTTTGGTGCTAAGGATATGGTTTTGGAAACTGCATCAAGCATTGCTTTCTCATTGTTAAGACCTGAGTAAATACAGGCTAAGTTATAATAGCCTTCAAAATCGTTGGGATTTAATTCTATTGCTTTTTCAATATAGGCTAACGCTTCTTCAAGGTTTCCCGAATGAATTAGGGTACATCCTTTTCCTTGATACCCTTTTGCTTCATTTGGATCTATTGAAATGGCCTTATCATAAAAGTCCAGCGCAGCATCATACCTTTTTTCCGTATCTGCTATGTAAGCAATATTATAACAAGCTTGATAATCATATTCATTCAGCTCGTAGGCTTTTATAAAATGTACTTTCGCCTTGGTAACATCGTTTGTTTGTAGGAATGATAAACCCAATTCACTGTGTATTTTAGAAAGTAAATCAATATTTATTTGTTCCGATTCCACCTTTTCCAATAATTCTATTAGAATTTCTTGGGATTTATGGGGAGAACCTATTCTGTTGTAAGCGTATGCGATTCCAAAAAGTGGATTGATTTCATTGGGCATAATAGAAATTGCAGCTTCAAATACTCGTACTGCCTCATGGTACTTGTGAATTTTGCAAAGCAAATTCCCCCAATTGAACCAAGCGATACCATAATCAGGCTTTATTGAGGTGGCTTTTTCATAACACTCAAGAGCCGCCCCTATTTTATTAATCTCTTTAAGGAGATTTCCTTTGTTGTAATACGCTTTGTGTAAATTTTCGCCATTCAGTTCAATTGCTTCGCTATATAGTTTTTCAGATTTAACATGATTTCCAGCGTTTTTTTGTGCGATGGCTTCGGTAATCAATTTAGCATCTTTAGTGCTCATTTTGAGTTAAATTTTGGAAGTAAAATACAAGCGTTTTTTAAGCAACAAACATGGGATTTGACAGATGTCCATTTTAAATTGATGGATTCTTCAAGAATTGATGACCTACTTATTTATGAGCTCAAACTTTTTTGTGGTCAGCATAGTTTTGACCAAATTCCCTGCCAACGAAGTTTTCGGATAAATTTCCCCTCTGTTTTGGTTACATATTGGGGTTGTTGTTGAAAAAAAGCCTTGCAATACCCAAAAACTGCCTGAAAGTATAGGCGGATACTCTTAGCCTGCCAAGCCATCTTAAGCGCAGCAATCTTGGTGAGCACAAGGCTATAACGCATTTTGTACATAGCTTCTCCTTTGGCTTTATAATTTTTTGAACTGTACCCATGCCCAGTTGGCCGGAGGTGTTTAACCTGTAGTTCGGGAAGGGTTTCGGTCTCAAAATGGTGGTATTGGGCCAAAAGTACATCGACAGTGTCCCACCCCACCCCAGGGCGTAATGCACCAATTTTATCAAAACAAGCTTTATGATATAGTTTTATGGGGCCACGGATATGGGCCTTGTCTGCAATGTTCTCATACACCCACTCATTATCCTCTTTGACGTAAAGTAATCCAGAGCACATGCCCAATTTCCAGTTGGACTGAAAACGGTTTAAAATTGCTTCAAAATAGTTGGGTGGTAGGATAATGTCCGCATCAAACTTGCCAATTAAATTATAGTCTGAGGTATGTTGAAGCCCAAAATTAAATGCATCCACCACTTTTTTTCCAGGGATATGGGCATCGGTGGATTTGCGTTTAAGCACTTTTATCCACCCGTGTTTTTTTGAAAAATCTGAGGCAATTTGAAAAGTATCATCGGTGGAATTATCGTCTACAATGATAACTTCATCCGGTCTGTGGGTTTGGGCCACAAAAGAATCCAAACAATCCTTGAGGTGGGTTGCTTCGTTATGGGCAGGAATGACGATGCTGATTCGCATGTGCTAAAATTCCAAAAAACAATTCATAAAACCCAAATTACTTTAATGGTTTCTGTCATTCTGAAGGAGCATAGCGACTGAAGAATATCCTTAGATATTAGTATTGAAAGGCCATCTTCAGATTTCTCGACTGCCTGCCTGACGCTGGCAGGAATGTGAGAAATCTAAAGAAACTAAGGCGAGATTTCTCAATCGTCCCGAAGGCTTTCGGGACTCATTTCGAAATGACGGTCAATTCTTTCGTTCTGCGTAAACAATATAGTATCGGT
Source organism: Flagellimonas marina (assembly GCF_042651185.1). Lineage (NCBI taxonomy): Bacteria > Pseudomonadati > Bacteroidota > Flavobacteriia > Flavobacteriales > Flavobacteriaceae > Flagellimonas > Flagellimonas marina. Next base: position 65,498 of record NZ_JBHSCL010000004.1, read on the forward strand.
TCGTAAAAAGACGTAGTAGCGGCCTTAAACCAATTTTTTTGGTGGGATTGGTCCATTTGGCAGAGTCCTTTATTGTCCAGCCCGCCTTTTCCAACAACCAATCGAACTGCCAATCCTCAAACTCGTGATAATGGCGGTCCCATGGGTCCGTTTTGCTTCGGTAGGCTGATGAAAACCATAACCGCATGGGAATACTGGCCACCAATTTTTTGGCCTTCACTTCCTTAAGCACATTATATGGTGCCACCAAATGTTCAAAAATTTCAAAAGCGGTTACCACTTCCGCATGTGATTGGGTGACCACATCAAAATCCACATCCAAATCCTCACCTTTGGTGTTTTCCACGTGGTATCCTTGAGCTTTCATGATTTCAGAAAAAGGATTTTCTACGCCTAAATCCAAAATAGGTTCTGAGGTATCAATGTGTTTTTGAAGAAACGCCAGCGTATGTCGGTAGCGCTTATTGGGAAAATTGTTTTCGTACATGGGCTAAAATTCCAAAAAACAATTCACAAAACCCAAAGAAGTTTTCATCTTGTTGAGATAGGGCATAGGCCTTATTGTTTGTTCTTGATTCTTGAACTTGCTCCTTGAACTTGAAATTTAGTACCTGTAAACCATGGCATTGACGTTCATTCCAGCTCCAACGCTGGCAAAAATAACAACATCCCCCTTTTTCAATTGGTGCTCCGGCATTTCTCCCTTGGTGACCAAATCAAAAAGGGTGGGCACCGTGGCTACCGAACTGTTGCCCAATTTGTGGATGCTCATGGGCATGACGTTTTCGGGGACCTCTTTTTGATACAATCTGTAAAACCGTTTTACAATGGCTTCATCCATTTTTTCATTGGCTTGATGGATAAATATCTTTTTAACGGCATCTATTCCCACACCACTTTTATCCAAACATTCCTTCATGGCATGAGGTACGTGGGTACAGGCAAATTCATAGATTTTGCGCCCGTTCATTTTAATGTACCGGGTATCCGCACAAGCATCATCATCGTTTGATTTGTCAAAATAGAGGTAATAGGCCTCCTCATTGGCATAAGTGACAGAGGCATGGGCCAAAACCGCTCCCGATTTGGGGTTTGCTTCAAAAATGGCCGCTCCTGCACCATCTGAAAAAATCATACTGTCCCGGTCATGTTTGTCAACAACCCTTGAAAGGGTTTCTCCACCAATGACCAAGCACTTTTTTGCCATGCCACTTTTGATGAAAGCTATAGCTTGGATAGCACTTTCTATCCATCCGGGGCATCCAAAAATCATATCGTATGCCACACAATTTGGATTTTTAATACGTAAGAGATGTTTCACCCGTGTGGCAAGACTGGGCAGCGTGTCCCCTTGAATTTTACCTGGGATAAGGTCACCAAAATTATGGGCAAAGATGATATAGTCAAGCTCTTCCGGGTCTATGCCTGAGTCTTCAATAGCCTTTTGTGCTGCCAAAAACCCTAAATCTGATGTTTTTAGGTTGGGCGGCGCATATCTCCGTTCAGCAATTCCTGTTATGGACTTGAATTTTTCAATAATTATCGTGTTATCCTGCGGAAAGCTTGAACCATCATTCTCTAAAAAAGTATGATTCAAAAAATCTTCGTTTTTAGTGATAATGGGTGGAATATAGCTTCCAATACCTGTTATGCCGATTTCCATGGTGGAGGTTTTAACCGAGAAGATAGTGATCAAATATTTAAGTGCTATGCACGCATAATAGTTTTTACACTATTCAAGATGAAGTAAAATTTAATCTTACATAAAAAAAGCCTTGATTGTATTTTCAAATCAAGGCTTTTCCCCAGTACTGTCGTGGTTTTTCTATGCTTCCGCGTATGCTTCAATTGGGGCACAAGTACATATTAAATTACGATCCCCAAACGCTTCATCGGTTCTTCGGATGGAAGGCCAAAACTTATTTTCAGCTACATAGGGCAGTGGAAATGCTGCCTGCTGTCTGCTGTACGGGAACTGCCAATCGTCATTCGTGACCATTTCCAATGTATGTGGTGCATTTTTGAGTACATTATTGGGTTCTTCTGCACTCGCTTCATCAATTTCCTTTCGAATGGACAACAATGCGTCACAAAACCTATCCAACTCTGCAAGGCTTTCACTCTCTGTAGGCTCAATCATTAAAGTTCCAGCTACCGGAAAGGATACTGTGGGAGCGTGAAAACCGTAATCAATAAGTCGTTTGGCAATATCGGTCACCTCAATGCCATTTACTTTGAAGGGTCTACAGTCGATAATCATTTCGTGGGCGGCCCTGCCCCTTTCTCCAGCGTACAATACATCAAATTTTCCCTTTAATCGGTCTTTGATATAGTTGGCGTTAAGGATTGCAGCCTTTGTAGCGTTCGTAAGTCCTTCAGCCCCCAACATTTTTATGTATCCGTACGATATCAAACAAACCAAAGAACTACCCCACGGCGCAGCGGAAATGGCTGTAATGGCTTCTTTACCTCCTGTTTTTACTACGGGATTTGTGGGCAAAAAGGGTTTCAACTGTTCGGCAACACAAATTGGGCCTACACCGGGACCTCCACCGCCATGCGGAATGGAAAAAGTCTTGTGCAGGTTGAGGTGGCATACATCAGCACCAATGGTTGCCGGATTGGTAAGACCAACCTGGGCATTCATGTTGGCGCCATCCATGTAAACCTGACCTCCGTTATCATGAATTAATTTTGTGATTTGCTTAATGGAGGACTCAAATACCCCGTGTGTGGATGGGTACGTGACCATCAATGCGGCAAGATTCTCGGAATGTAATTTTGCTTTTTCCTCCAAATCGGCCATATCAATATTTCCTTTTTCATCGGTTTTGGTCACCACCACTTTCATTCCAGCCATTACCGCTGATGCAGGATTGGTTCCATGTGCCGAAGCGGGAATCAAACAGATATTTCTGTGGCCTTCGCCTCTGGATTCGTGATACGCACGAATAACCATAAGTCCTGCATATTCCCCTTGGGCACCCGAGTTGGGTTGCAGTGAGGTTGCAGCAAATCCTGTGATCACATTCAATTGCTGCTCCAAGGTTTTCAACATTTCTTGGTATCCTTCAGCCTGATTCAATGGTACAAAGGGATGGATGTTGCCCCAATGCGCCCAACTCAACGGAAGCATTTCTGAGGCAGCATTCAATTTCATGGTGCAACTTCCCAAGGAAATCATGGAATGGTTCAGCGCCAAATCTTTTCGCTCCAATTTTTTGATGTAACGCATCAACTCGGTCTCAGAGTGGTACGAATTAAACACTTCGTGTTCCAAATACGGAGCTTTTCGTTGTAAAGATTCAGGAATGGATTGTTCGGTAGAAGAATCAACGTCAATTTTGACACTTTCCTTAAAATCCACAAATGCTGAAAAGATCTTAATCAACTGTAAAATATCTTTATCTGAAGTTGCTTCATTTAATGATATTGAAATGATATTATTGTCAATATAGTTGAAGTTCACTTCAGAAAACTCTGCTATTTCTTTTAGTCTATCAACCTTGTCGACTTGAATTTTTAGCGTATCAAAGAAGGCTGTATTTAGTTGTTTTATACCCAATTTATCCAAAGTCAATGCAAGGGTTCTAGTCTTGTGATGAACTTTATCGGCGATATATTTTAATCCTTTTGGGCCATGGTACACGGCATACATTCCGGCCATGACCGCCAAAAGTACTTGTGCCGTACAAATGTTGGAGGTGGCTTTGTCCCTTTTTATGTGTTGTTCACGGGTCTGCAGGGCCATACGCAACGCACGATTACCATCAGTGTCTTTGGTAACACCGATAATTCTACCGGGAATACTTCTTTTGTACTCTTCTTTGGTGGCAAAAAAGGCGGCATGTGGGCCTCCGTACCCCAAGGGAATACCAAAACGCTGGGTGGTGCCCACCACGACATCCACGCCCCATTCGCCCGGAGGAGTGAGCAATACCAAACTTAAAATATCAGCAGCGACGGCTACTTTGATTTCATTTGCTTTTGCTTTTTCCACAAAATTGGCATAGTCATGTACTTGCCCAAATTTTCCGGGATATTGTAAAAGGGCTCCATAAAAATCTTCGGAAAAGTCAAAAGTTTCATGGTCGCCCACCACCAATTCTATTCCAAGCGGAACGGCTCTGGTTTTTAGCAGACTTAAGGTTTGTGGTAGGATTTCTTCAGACACAAAAAACTTTACGGTTTCGTCCTTCTTTTGCTGACGTGAACGAAGCTCGAACAACATGGTCATGGCTTCAGCAGCAGCAGTACTTTCATCCAAAAGAGAAGCATTGGCAATTTCCATTCCGGTAAGGTCGCTCACCATGGTCTGAAAATTCAACAACGCTTCCAAACGACCTTGGGCAATCTCAGCTTGGTACGGCGTATAGGCTGTATACCATCCGGGATTTTCCAAAATGTTCCGTTTTATGACGGAAGGAGTGAGGGATTCGTGATATCCCAAACCAATATAGGTTTTAAAAACCTTGTTTTTTTGGGCCAGTTCCTGAATATGGGTCAAGAACTCATGCTCACTTATCCCTTCGGGAAGGTCCAAGGCTTTTTTCAATTTTATATCATCTGGAATGGTCTCATAAATGAGTTGTTCCATATTTTCCACCCCAATGGTCTCAAACATTTGAGGTAGGTCTTTTTCTGCAATGCCAATATGTCTGGCGGCAAACACTTCTGTATTCATCTCAATCCAATAAAGTGCACAAAATTAGGGATTAATTCAATGAAAATAAGCAATTTTGGAGGTCTCTGGACCAAAGTTGTTAACCACAAATTAACCTTTGCGCCTTCCACATAGATTTTGTTTCATGCGCACTTTGAAATCCATTTTTAATTTTTACTTGGATGCCAGTATTCATGTGGCATTAGCGGTCATATCTCTAACTGGGGTAACATTTTATTTGTTGGATGCTTCGTTTGACACAGCCCTTTTGGGATTTATTTTTTTTGGGGTAATCGTATGCTACAATTTTGTTAAATATGGAGTAGAGGCCTATAAATATTTGGTGGTGTCAAATGACTATCACCGAATTATCCAAATGTTCAGTTTTTTATCCTTTGGCTTAGCCTTTTATTTTTTGATACAGTTGGATAGGGAAATTTGGATGGCGATTGGCATTATGACCCTGCTTTCTGCCCTCTATGCGGTTCCGTTGCTTCCCAAGGCCAAGAATCTGAGGAATTTGGGGGGATTCAAGATTTATATTGTAGCCTTGGTCTGGGCCGGATTCACGGTTTTTTTACCGGTATTGGATACCAAAAACCCCTTACAATGGGATATCTGGATTTTGTTCGTACAACGTTTCATTTTGGTAGTGGTGCTCATTCTTCCTTTTGAGATTAGGGATTTGCAGTGGGATGATGCACGATTGAGGACGTTGCCCCAAGTGCTTGGGGTGGAAAAAACTAAAAAGATTGGAGTGGCTTTGACCTTAATTTTCTTTTTCTTGACCTTTTTACGGGATGGTGTAAGTCAATCAGAGGTCCTATTACGATTCATCCTTTGCATGGCAATGATTTATGTGCTTATGGCAAGCAGAAAGATGCAATCCCGATATTTTGCATCATTTTGGGTAGAAGCAATTCCTATTTTGTGGTTGAGCTTATACTGGGCGGTGGAAAACTATTTTTAGAGTTGTTTTTTTAAGTCACGCTTCATGCATTCCTTGTCCTCTTCTGAAAGAGTCGATAGTCCAGCTTTGTCACATAGCGATGTCAACTGCGAATTCTTTTTGGAATATTTCGCACAAGTCTTACAATAAAATATGTGTAAACGAAGCTTTAGGATATCCCAAAAACTTGCTTCGTTATATTGAGATTTGTTGCAGATATGTGATGCCTCGTCGCATGTAATCTTCATAACTAAAACCAATTTTCATTTAAACAACCCATGAGAGCCGCCCTTGCCCGGTGTATCATAACCCAAAGATTGGACGGATTAATTTCAAGTTCATTACAAATATCTTCAGTACTCATGCCTTGGATGGTCTTCATTTTAAAGACCTGAGCCTGTTTTTTGGGTAACTTTTCAATACATTCTTGCAATGCGAACCCCAATTCTTCATTCTCAAGTACGCTATCACCATCTTGACTGAACGGGTCAGCCACCTGTTCTTCAAGCCAGTCTCCATCAGATTCGGTGTCAGTATTGTAATTGATGCGTACTTCGGCCTTGCCTTTTTTTGAATTGATCTTACGGTAATGATCAATCACTTTTCTTTTTAGAATGGCAATGAGCCAAGTTCGCTCTGCCGCATCACCTTTAAAGTTTTTGGCAGAGTTGAGCCCGGCAAAAAAGGTTTCCTGTACCAAATCCTTGGCAATTTCGGCATCACTTACGCGTGCTACTGCATAGTTGAACAGATAGTCGGCGTAAAGATCTACCCAAGTATCAGGATTTAGTTTGTGGTCTGCCATCAGTTAAAAACAAGTAGCAAAAATAATGGTTTTTATGAAATGATTTTCTCGTTATCAAGTCACAAACTACATGGAATGTATCACACAATTATAACCATTGGGTGCTTTTTCAAAAAATTAACATCCTATTTTATGTGTTTATCAACCAGTCGATTTAAGTAATCCTGCCCTTTCCAATAGTGCATCTATTTTGGGCTCCGCCCCTCTAAAACGTTTGTAGAGTTCCATAGGATTTTCGCTTCCTCCTTTGGAGAGCACATGCTCTTTGAACCTATCTGAAATCTCTCTGTTAAAAATACCTCGTTCCTTAAAATAGGCAAATGCATCAGCATCCAAAACTTCTGCCCATTTATAGCTGTAATAGCCAGAGGAATACCCACCTTGAAAAATATGGGAAAACGAAGTGCTCATACACGTTTCTGATGTTTCTGGAAATAACGATGTATTCTCAAAGGCCTGGGTTTCGTAGGCTTTTACATTTTTAATGCCCGATGGGTCGGTGCCATGCCAAGCCATATCCAAAAATCCAAAACTCAATTGGCGAACGGTGGCCATACCTTCTTGGAAAGTAGCTGAATCCTTGATTTTTTCAACATACTCCATGGGAATCAGCTCGCCGGTTTGGTAGTGGTGGGCAAATAGTTCCAAAGCTTCCTTTTCATAACACCAATTCTCCATGATTTGACTGGGTAATTCCACAAAATCCCAGTACACCGATGTCCCCGATAATGAAGGATACGTGGTATCGGCCAACATGCCATGTAAACCGTGCCCAAACTCGTGGAACAAGGTGGTTACTTCATTGAAAGTCAATAACGAAGGTTTTGTACTGGTAGGTTTGGTGAAATTACAAACGTTGGAAATGTGCGGCCTGCTGTTTTTGCCATTTCGGATATATTGAGGTTTGTAAGAAGTCATCCATGCACCGCCCCGTTTTCCGGGCCGGGGATGAAAATCCGCATAAAAAAGCGAAATAAAGTTGTTTGAATCATCGTAGACCTCAAAAGTCTTTACATCGGCGTGGTACTTATCAATCGTAGAGACTTCTTTAAATGTTAGCCCGAAAAGCATTTCAGCAACTTTAAAAACTCCATTAATGACATTTTCAAGCTTAAAATAGGGTTTTAACTTTTCATCATCCAGATTAAAGAGTTTCTGTTTCAATTTTTCTGAATAATAGGCGCTGTCCCATTTTTCCAATCGGTCAATTTGGTCCAGTTCCTTGGCAAAGTCCTCCAACTCTTGGAACTCCCTTTCGGCAGCGGGTTTGGCTTTTTCCAGCAGTTCGTTGAGAAAATCCATTACTTTTTCAGGAGTTTCGGCCATGCGTTCCTCCAAAACAAAATTAGCGTGGGTTGGATAGCCCAACAAGTTGGCCCTTTCATGTCTGAGCGAAACGATTTTTAGGACGTTTTCCTGATTGTCCAGTTTGTCGTTATGGAAACCTTTGCTGCCAAAGGCGATTGACAGTTTTTTACGCAAATCCCTGTTCTTGGCATATTTCATAAAAGGAATGTAGCTGGGATAATCCAGTGTAATCAACCAACCTTCCTTGCCTCTGGATTGCGCCAGTTGTTCGGCAGCTTCTTTTTCTCCTTCTGGAAGACCCTCTACATCTTGTTCATTGGTCAACAGAAGCTCGTATTTGTTGGTTTCTGCCAAGACGTTCTCACCGAAGGTCAATTTTAATTTAGCGAGTTCTGCGTCAATTTTGCGAAGCCGCTTCTTATCCTCCTCTTTTAAGTTCGCGCCATTACGACTAAACTTCTTATAGGTTTTTTCCAATAGGGTTGCCTGTTCAGGAGTAAGATTTAGTTCATCCTTTTGCTCATAAACCGATTTTACACGTTGAAAAAGTCCTTCGTTTAGGATGATATCATTGCCAAATTCAGATAACAAGGGGGAGACTTCTTGAGCTATTTTTTGAATCTCTTCATTGGTCTCCGCGGAATTCAGATTGAAAAAAACGCTGGAAATACGGTCCAATTGCTGTCCTGAAAAATCCAAGGCCTCCAAGGTGTTTTCAAATGTGGGTGCTTCTGGATTAGCAACGATGGCATCGATTTCCGCTCTTGCATCCTCAATGGCCTGAAGAAAGGCTGGTTTAAAATCTTCGTTCTTTATTTTTGAAAATGGAGCTTGGTCAAATGGCTCCAGTAATGGATTGTTCATAGTAGACTCTTGGATTTTTTGATTTTTAACCTTGTTATGATAAGATCGGCCAACAGATACGCGAAAGATATCATACAGGAAAATAAGGCAACTGTGATGACCGCATAATTTCTGGCGGTGTCTTGGGTAACCCTGTTCATGGCTTCTATTGCTTCATCGGAATACTCATTTAAATCGACAAAACCATTATTATTTAGATCAAAACTTTTAGCATGCTCTGTAATAAAATGCCATCTAACCTCAACAATTATAAGGATTACAGCATAAAGAGAGAAAACCAATAGGCCACTTTTCCATAGACTTCTTAGATAGGGGTTGTGGATTTTCTTCCAAGTTAGAAGAATAAAAAGGACAGTAAATATCCCCAATACAATTCCTATTTGGTTGTAGCTCATAAGGTTTTTCGTCTAGCCTTTTTTCTTGACTTCCTCAGCTCCCTTTATCACTTTCTCTTTCAATCCTTGTTTGTAGGTTTCTATCTTATTTAAAACTTCACTGTCTGAACTTCCGATGATCTGTGCAGCAAGAATCCCGGCATTTTTGGCGCCGTTCAGGGCAACAGTGGCCACCGGAACGCCGCCCGGCATTTGCAGAATGGAGAGAACCGAGTCCCAACCGTCAATGGAATTACTGCTTTTTACAGGAACACCAATCACGGGCAAAGGCGATAATGAAGCCACCATTCCTGGAAGATGTGCTGCACCGCCTGCTCCGGCAATAATGACGGAATAACCATTTTTATGGGCGTTTTTGCCAAAATCGAATAGCTTTTCAGGGGTTCGGTGCGCGGAAACGATATCCACATCCACTTCAACCCCAAACTCCTTTAATATGTCAATGGCATCTTGCATAACAGGCAGGTCGCTGGTGCTTCCCATGATCACGGCTACTTTTTTCATAAAATTCCAATCTTTACATGTCAAGAAACAAATTCAAACTTGAACTTGAACTTGGTCTTGAACTTGTACTTGTTATTTATTTGTCTCTACTTTGATGGTCTCTTTCACTTTTTGTGCCACTTCGCGAGCTCGTTTCATATCTTCATCCACAATGGTCACATGCCCCATTTTGCGAAAGGGTCGGGTCTGCTTTTTCCCATAAATGTGTGGAGTAACGCCACCCATATTCAAAATGGTTTCAATATTCCGGTACACCACATCTCCAGTATGGCCTTCGGCGCCTACCAAGTTGACCATTATCCCGGCCACTTTGCTCTCAGTTTTTCCCAAAGGTAAACCTAGAATAGCACGGATATGTTGCTCAAATTGATTGGTATAACTGGCTTCAATGCTGTAATGACCGCTATTATGTGGTCTAGGAGCCACTTCGTTAACTAAGACTTCATCATCTTTTGTTTGGAATAACTCTACGGCCAAAAGCCCTACGTGTTTCATGTGTTCCGAAACTTTCAAGGCCACTGCTTTGGCTTTTTCTGCCACAACATCATCAATCCGGGCAGGACAAATCACATATTCCACCTGGTTGGCCTCAGGATGAAATTCCATCTCAACCACTGGATATGTTTTCACTTCACCTTCGGAACTTCTAGCCACAATAACGGCTAATTCGTTCTTAAAATCCACCAATTTTTCCGCGATGCACTCCACATTGGGAAGCTCCTTGAGGTCATCCATTTTTCGTACCACTTTTACGCCTTGCCCGTCATACCCAAATTGGGCACTTTTCCAAACGAAAGGAAGTTGAAGTCCGCCGTTTGAAATGCTATCCTCAATTTCTGAGGTGTAAGCGAAGCGTGTAAATGGTGAGGTTGGAATCCCATGGTCGGTGTAAAATAATTTTTGGGTGGCCTTATTCTGAATAGTTCTCAGGGTTTTGGTCGGTGGGTACACCGTTATACCTTCGTCCTCCAGTTTTTCCAAGGCATCCACATTCACGTTTTCAATTTCAATGGTGAGGACATCCACGTCTTTTCCAAAATTGTAAACGGAATCAAAATCCATGAGACTTCCTTCCACAAATTCATTACAAGCTATTTTACAAGGTGCTTCGGGAGAGGCATCCATCACCTTGGTATAAATGTCCCATTTTCGGGTTTCGTAGAGCATCATTTTGCCCAGTTGACCACCTCCTAAAATTCCCAGTTTAAAGTCTGAAGAGAAAAATTGCATTTATCGCGAATTGGAATAACAGCAAAAATACGTGAATTCCTTGAAGGGATAAAAGACTAAGGGCAATACCGCCCCCAAAAAATGCTATCTTTGCCAACCTGACTAAAATAATGTTGCCTTGATCAAGCTTCACGACAAGTTTTTTAAACCCTATCTCAAGGAGGAGCAAATTCTTAAAGCCATAGAAAAAATGGCTGCGGAAATTGCCAAGGATTACAAGGATGAGACCCCGCTTTTTGTTGGGGTACTCAATGGGGCCTTTATGTTTGTTGCTGATTTTTTGAAGGCGTACCAGCATCCTTGTGAGGTTTCTTTTGTAAGGCTTAGCTCATACCAGGGCTTAACTTCTACAGGAATCGTGGAAACCCTGCTGGATGTTCCCGAAGAGATTGAGGGCAAGAGTGTCATTATTTTGGAGGATGTGGTGGATACGGGAAGAACACTAAAGCAATTGGTGCACTTGTTCTCCCAGACCAATGCAAAAGAATTTAAGATTGCCACGCTTTTTTATAAATCGGACATGTACAATGGGGAGTATGCCATTGATTACGTTGGTCTTGAAATCCCCAATAATTTTATTGTGGGTTACGGATTGGATTATAAGGAGCAGGGGCGAAATTTAAGAGAAGTATACCAATTAAACCAAGCAGATATGATCAACCTAGTGCTCTTTGGAAAACCAGGCGCAGGAAAAGGAACCCAAGCGGAGTTCCTAAAGGAAAAATACAATTTAAAGCATATTTCAACGGGAGATGTTTTCCGTTATAACATTAAAAATGGAACGGAACTGGGCAAGTTGGCCAAATCATACATTGATAAGGGTGATTTAGTGCCCGATGAGGTCACCATTGATATGTTAAAGGATGAAGTGGAGCAAAATCCAGATGCCGCCGGTTTTATTTTTGACGGATTCCCTAGAACCGATGCCCAAGCCGAAGCCCTAGATAATTTTCTGGAATCCAAAGATATGAAAATAAATGCCACCATTGCCCTAGAAGCTGATGATGATGTATTGGTAGCCAGATTGTTGGAGCGAGGTAAAAGCAGTGGTCGTTCAGATGATCAAGACGAAAGTAAAATCCGTAACCGTTTTGACGAATACAATCAAAAAACAGCCCCTCTGAAAGCCTACTACGAAAAACAGGGCAAGTTTCATTCAATAAATGGAATAGGGGAAATCAATGAGGTCACAGAACGGTTGTGTACCATAATTGACAAACTATAACTATGAAGCATGTTTTTTTCCTTGCCATCCTATTTTTAGGCCTTTCTTGTAACTCAAGATATGAATGGGTGGATGATTTGGATAGTAGGATAAAAGCCTATGACAAGGGCGCACAACTTCAGGAAGAAGAATATCAGGAAGAAGAATATAAGGTGAATTCAGGGACATCCACAGCCATTTATGTAGCGCCTTATAAAGAACAAAATGGAATTCGCAAGACCGTTTTTAGGCACACTCGCGAAGAAACAATGTATTTTGAGCGACATATTTATTTTGAAGGAGAGGATATTGTCTATGAGCATCACGTGGGCATTGCCCCAAGATTGGTGAAAGAGGAAGATAAAGTGTTGAAGACCTCAAAATATATGATTTTCGACAAAAAAAGTTTCTTTAAAAATGATGAAGTGGGAAAACGATTTGGTAGACAAAAGGTCATTGATGAATTTATACCCAAGGATTCTGTTTCATCAGTTTTACAAAACCTGACCATAGAAGAATCTTTCCTTTACAGGGAAAATTATCTTGAGATAAAGAATTATCTTAAGGATATTTTGGCTTTACAACGTGTAAAAGAATGACCGAGGGCAATTTCGTGGATTATGTAAAGGTTTATGTCTCTTCCGGAAACGGAGGGAAGGGCTCTACACATTTACATCGCGAAAAATATGTTGCCAAAGGGGGTCCAGATGGGGGTGATGGGGGTCGTGGTGGCCACGTGATCATCAAAGGGAACAAAAACCTTTGGACCTTATATCATTTTAAATTCCAGAAGCATTTTAAAGCAGGTCATGGGGAACATGGCAGTAAAAATCGCAGTACAGGTGCCGATGGAGCGGACGTTTACATGGAAGTGCCACTGGGAACAGTGGTAAGGGACACGGAGACCAATAAAGTACTGTTTGAGATTACCGAGGACCAAGAGGAAAAGGTTATTTTGGAAGGTGGAATGGGTGGCCGCGGCAACTGGCACTTTAAAAGTTCCACCAATCAGACCCCTAGATATGCCCAACCTGGAATTCCTGGTCAAGAAACCCAAATTACCCTTGAGTTAAAAGTATTGGCCGATGTAGGTCTTGTAGGCTTTCCCAACGCAGGGAAATCCACCCTTCTTTCCGTGATGACCTCGGCAAAACCTAAGATTGCCAATTACGAGTTTACCACGCTAAAACCAAACTTGGGTATTGTGGAATATCGGGATTTTAGGAGTTTTGTAATGGCCGACATTCCCGGTATCATTGAAGGTGCAGCAGAAGGCAAGGGCTTGGGCCACTATTTTTTACGACATATTGAACGAAATGCCATGTTGCTTTTTCTGATTCCAGCAGATAGCAAAGATATTAGTCAAGAATATGCCATTCTACTGGATGAACTTCGGCGTTATAACCCAGAATTGTTGGATAAGGACCGATTGGTGGCTATCTCCAAATGCGATATGCTGGACGAGGAACTCATTGCTGAGATGAGCGAGGAAGTACAAGAGGATTTTAAGGATGTGCCCTATATGTTCATATCTTCGGTGAGCCAGTTGGGTATTCAAGAACTCAAGGATAAGCTCTGGGCGCTGTTGAACGAATAACGGGGATTATTCAACCACAACAGCCAAATATTCATTATTTTTAATGGTAATCCAAATACCTGCCATGCGATATTTGTTATTCATAGCCTTATGCTTTTTGGCATCCTGTGCTTCCATCAGGGTCAACTATGACTACGATAAAGGAACGGATTTTTCTAACTACACCACGTACAACTATTTTTCTGATATGCAGACTGGCCTCAGTCAATTGGATGAGCGCAGACTGATACGTGCCTTGGATTCTACCCTGCAGTTCAAGGGGTATCGGCTTGCCGAAGAGCCTGAATTTTTCATCAATATCCTGAGCAGCGAATACCAAAGTGCTCCTAACAGTTCGGTTGGTATTGGTATGGGCGGAGGTGGACGAAATGTAGGCGGAGGGGTCTCCCTTGGCGTGCCCATTGGCAATACGGGAATTCAACGCCATATACAATTCGACCTTGTAGATGCCCAACGCGATGCTTTGTTCTGGCAAGCTTCCACGGAAAGCGGCTATAGAGACAATGCTTCGCCTAGTGAGAGGGAAAAACGGTTAAGAGCTTTGGTTAAAAAAGTATTTTCAAAGTTTCCTCCGGAGACCAAGTAACCCCATTGGTTAAACCTTCACACACCCAAAAAAATCCTTCTTTCTATGTAAAAGGCTTGATTACAAACCGTTTGCCGTTCGAGCCCTCATTTTTACCATTGCCCATAATTTCCTTTCAAATAGTGGTATATCCCAGTACTTTGGTCCCGTACAAAACCATTAAACCGAAAAATGATGATAGCACTGGCAAAAATTATAATATCCATACTCATGGATATTCTCATGTAAATCAATCATCAAAAATTTTAAAACTAATACAATGAGAAAACTTAGTACTACCCAGAAAGTAATTTTGGGAATGGGAATTGTGGGCACTATAATTGGATTCTATGGCAAGTGGAACGGATGGGCATACGATGACTATTTTGTATTCTTTTATACCGGGATAACCATGACTTGGATAGTGTTTTTACCCTCAAACAAGTCCTGCTGTTTCCCTTTTTGGAAAAAGAAAACCCAAAAACAGTAAGGAAGGTATTCTTAATGTTAATTGTCAAAGAGTATATTTGGATTATCGCTTCTAATATTTTATGGATTTAAGTCGTAAGAAAAACAGTGCTGTTTTTTGGGCACTTCAACTATTGGGTTGGGGGTTCATCAACTCTGTATCCATATTCATAGTAAAAGGATTAAGTCCCCAACTGCTCCTTTACTCGGTAGTGATGGGTACTTTTCTAGGTATTTTTACCACGGCCTTGCTTCGTTGGTACTTAAAACGAAATATACGATTTGAGTCTTTTGGCGGGAAGGATTTTGTCAAAATCATGATAGCTTTTCTGCTCACGGCCACTCTTTTTGGTCTTCTAAATACCCTTTTCGGTTATCTCTATGTAAAACTAGGTCCAACATTGACAGAAGCTGAGCACCAGATATTCAAGAATTATGACAATCTGGGAATTCAAATAATCAACTCTCTTTTCTTGATAGGAGCTTGGACGGTGACCTATTTGGTCATTAAATTATTGTTGAAACTAAATCGAGATCGAATTGAACGTCTGGAACTGAACACCCACTTAAAACAGGCACAATTAAATACTTTGAAAGGGCAGATAAATCCACATTTTATGTTTAACAGCCTTAACAATATTCGAGGGTTGATGTTAGAGGATGTGGAGAAATCCCGTGAAATGTTGACCAAACTTTCCGAGATTTTGCGCTATTCCCTCACCAAGAACAATAGTAATGCCATATCAGTTCGGGAAGAGATAGAAGTGGTGGACAATTACATCGACCTTTCAAAAATACAGTTTGAAGACCGATTAGAGTTCGTTAAAAATGTGGAGGCGAATACCTTGGATATGCAGATTCCGCCCATGATAATACAATTGCTCATTGAGAATGCCATAAAACATGGTATCTCCAATCTAAAGCATGGAGGAACCATTACATTGAATATTAGAAAGGAACATGAAGCTTTGTATATTGAGGTCAAAAATACCGGTAAGCTTCAAATTGCTAAGGATTCCACCCAATTGGGCTTGAAAAATATAGAGCAACGTTTAAAATTGCTCTACACAGATAAGGCCTCTTTTAACCTGAAAGAGATATCCGATGAGGTGGTGGCACACATTAAAATTCCATTGGCATGAAGATAAAAGCTGTTATTGTTGAAGATTCGCGCTTGGCACGCAATGAGCTGAAAGAACTCATCAAAAAGCATGAGGAAATTGAGCTTGTGGGCGAAGCAGAGAATGTGGACAGTGGTTTTGAGCTTATTCAAAATACACGGCCAGACCTCTTGTTTTTAGATATTAACATGCCGGAAAAAGATGGTTTTGAGCTTTTGGAACTATTGGATGAAGTGCCCATTACCGTATTTACCACTGCTTTTGATGAGTACGCCATTAAGTCATTTGAGTACAATGCGCTGGATTATCTCTTAAAACCCGTAAGCGATAAACGGTTTGCCATGGCTATGGACAAGGTAAATGTAAAGTTGGAGAATAAAGAAGGGGAAAAGGCAGGGTATGGCAAAAAGTTGACGGAAAACAGTCAGATTTTTATCAAGGATGGAGAAGCTTGCTGGTTGGTAAAGATTGGGGAAATCATACTGTTTGAAATTGTGGGCAATTATACACGGGTGTTTTTTGAAGATAAAAAACCGCTCCTATACAAATCCCTCAACCAAATAGAGGATAAACTTCCGGAGACTTCTTTTTTTAGGGCAAACCGACAGCAAATTGTCAACACCAACTATATTGAAAACGTAGTTCCATGGTTCAACGGAAAACTAAAACTTTCCCTTAAGAACGGCGAAGAGATTGAAGTTTCTCGGAGACAATCTTATATTTTCAAGGATAAAATGAGTCTTTGACCAAAAATAATAATGTCAGACCGAGTGCACTCGGTCTGACATTTAGGACTTTAAAGGTTTAGGGCCTAAGCAAATCCTTGTACCGATCTTTATATCCAATAAGCACCAATACATTCAATATTAACAAAGCAAGTGCTGGGCCAATACCTTCTGGCAACAATGTAGCATGGAACAGTACCGCGTTTATGGATACACTCATTAAGATTATGGCCATCAATGCACCATATTTATTGAAAATAAAGGATAGGCCCGCCAAGATTTCAACTATCGCCACCAATTTAAGGGTGTAAGAAGATGAAACGGCACCAAAAAATGCAATAACGGAATCTGGCATCTCGCCACCCATTGGAATAAAACTTAAAAACTTGTTCAAGCCAAAAACAAGAACAAAAATTCCCAATAGGATTCGGATTACCATAAAAACTTTTGAATTCATAGTTGTAATTTTTGCTGGTTACTTATTAAATGTATGCAAAAATTACGAATATGTTAATATTTGAGCAGCTTATTTCAGAAAGTAATGGACTAGCTATAAGGATTTTAACAGACCGCCATCAATGGGAATATTGGTTCCAGTGATGTAAGCTGCTTGATCTGATGCCAAAAACGTGGCCAGATAACCGTACTCTGCAGGCTTTCCTATCCGCTTCATAGGTACTTTCTCCTCCATGTCGGAAAGGACTTCTTCAGGGAGTATTCCCATTTTTTCAGCCTTTTTGGTATTAAGTTGGGCAATACGATCCGTATCAAAATAACCCGTCAATACACTGTTTACGGTTATGTTATCTTGGGCGACATCAAAAGACAAGCTTTTGGCCCAGGTTACCACTGCTGCCCTAATGGTGTTGGAAAGTGCCAAATAACTCAAAGGCTCTTTTACCGAAACAGAAGCCACATTGATGATTCGACCCCATTGGTTTCTCTGCATGTATTCCAACGCAAGTTCAGTTGTATATACCACCGATTTGAACAATAAATCGAACGCATTCTGATAATCATCCACATTCTTTTCCAAAGCTCCACCGCCTTCGGGGCCTTGGGTGTTGTTGACCAAAATGTCGATGGTATTATGTTCAAAAAAGGCTGATATAGTGTCTTTGAAGGCACTGAAATCTGAAAAATCAACCACCAAATAGTGATGGCTTTGGCCTTGCGAACTATCCATTTCTTGAACCAGTTTCCTCATTCGTTCCTCATTTCTTGCCATAAGGGTGACACTTGCACCACTTTTGGCCAATTGCCGGGCAATGGCCTCACCAATTCCTTTACTGCTTCCGCCCACAAGGGCTTTTTTTCCTTTTAGTGATATATTCATAGGTTATCGATATTCTTCTCGTACCGGACTAAAAATGTCCATTAATTTACATTTGGTAAGTGCTTTTCCACTATGAGGTGTGTTGGAAGGAATGATCACCACGTCTCCCGGATGGTAGGTATCCGTCTTTCCATCCAGGGTAAATTCAAAAGTACCCTCCACCACATGCATAATTTGCTCATGGACATGGGAATGTTCAGGAACCTCAGCATCTTGGTCCACATCCCAAAATACCCAACTCATGGTTTTGGCATGGACCATTTTGCCATGATAGCCGGGCATGATCTCCTTTGATTTGATTTGTGATAGGTTCATCGGTTTCAATTTTACCCGAAGATAAAGATTAATAAGATGGATTCTTTGTTTGGATTGATTTGGTCATTGGCTATTTTTGAAGGATAAACGCGTTTGATGAACATCCATTTTATTGCCATTGGAGGAAGTGCCATGCACAATCTTGCCCTCGCCTTGGAGCACAAGGGGTACAACATTACAGGAAGCGATGATGTGATTTTTGAACCTTCCAAAAGCAGATTGGAGGCCAAAGGCTTGCTGCCCGAAAGTTTTGGTTGGTTTCCTGAAAAAATCCATGACCAATTGGATGCAATTATTTTAGGGATGCATGCCAAATCTGATAATCCAGAGCTATTGAAGGCTCAGGAAATGGGTTTGAAGATTTATTCCTATCCCGAGTTTTTGTTTGAGCAGGCCAAATACAAGACGCGTGTGGTTATTGGGGGCAGCCACGGTAAGACTACGATCACTTCCATGATTTTGCACGTTTTGGATTACCATGATATTGAAGTTGATTACATGGTTGGTGCCCAATTGGAAGGTTTTGACCGCATGGTACATTTGACCGAAGAAAATGATTTCATTGTCTTGGAAGGTGACGAATATTTGTCTTCTCCCATTGACCGGAGACCCAAGTTCCACCTGTATCAACCTAATATTGCCCTTTTGAGTGGCATTGCGTGGGATCACATAAATGTATTTCCCACGTTTGAAAATTATGTGGAGCAGTTCCAAATTTTTGTGGATGGAATTGTAAGTGGGGGAAGTATCACCTATAATGAGGGGGACCCGGAACTTGTAAAAGTTATTGAAGCCACCGAAAATACCATCCGTAAATTTCCCTACAATACCCCAGAATATCGTGTGGAAGATGGTATTACCTTGCTGAATACGCCAGAAGGAGAAATGCCCATCGAAGTTTTTGGGAAACACAACCTTAACAATTTGGTAGGAGCCAAATGGATTTGTCAGCAAATGGGCGTGGACGAAGCTGATTTTTTTGAAGCCATCTCTACGTTCAAAGGAGCCTCAAAACGATTGGAGAAGATTGCGGAAGCTAATAACAAAGTTGCTTTCAAAGATTTTGCACACTCACCCAGTAAAGTAAAAGCTACCACACAAGCGGTAAAAGAACAGTACCCCGAACGAAAATTGCTTGCTTGTTTGGAACTTCATACCTACAGCAGTTTAAATGCGGGGTTTTTGGAAGAATATCAAGGAGCATTGGACGCAGCAGATGAAGCTGTCGTTTTTTATTCTCCCGATGCCGTAAAAATTAAGGGTCTGGATGAGGTCACGGCAGAACAGATTTTCCAATCATTTCAAAGACAGGATATTCAGATTTTTACCGATGCACGGAGTTTCCAGGACTATCTTTTCGCCCAAGATTTTGAAAATTCCACCTTGTTGTTGATGAGTT
Source organism: Flagellimonas marina (assembly GCF_042651185.1). Lineage (NCBI taxonomy): Bacteria > Pseudomonadati > Bacteroidota > Flavobacteriia > Flavobacteriales > Flavobacteriaceae > Flagellimonas > Flagellimonas marina. The sequence goes on from NZ_JBHSCL010000004.1 coordinate 84,946, forward strand.
CAGGAAATTATGGGGGGCTTGATTTTGAACGGGTAAAATCGTTTTTTGAATAAGATCTATTAAACCCCAAACTGCCGCAGATGATGATCCAAGTGTTTGTATTCCAATTGGCCCCATTGATCGTAGGTTAAATACCCGAAGGCTGGGTGCGGGTCTCTGTCTTTTTTTGTCCTTTCCTCATAAAAGTCATTGATGAGCGCAACCAATTTGTCTTTTTCTTCATTGAAGTCCCTACTATCTTTAACCTTAAACCCAGGAGCGGTGGGTAGATTCTGTTTCCATGGTTTATCATTGTACATACTTTTCTTGAAACCTTTATACAACAATCGCATAAAAATATTGGGTTTTTTTATTGTATGTTTGTTCAAAGCGACCTTCAAAGGAAACTGACAGTGGCGCAGCATTTGTCCAACCTCCATTTTGCCCCACTCCCTTTGTGAGGTTTCAGAAAGATTATCAATCCGATTTAATATTTCAATGTGGGTTTCGGAGTCAAACAGGGATTTCATATACCTTGATTTCTTTACCTCGTAAATTACATAAATTTAATCTCCTATCTTTAAAGCATGCAAGAAAAAGCGGTTTCCTTTTCCATCAAAAACTGGGCAGATGATGACAAACCAAGGGAAAAATTGGTGCAAAAGGGAAGTTTTGTCCTTTCCGATGCAGAACTTATCGCTATTCTTATTGGTTCCGGCAACCGGGATGAAAGCGCAGTTGAACTTTCTAAACGAATTTTGGCCTCGGTAGGCCATAATTTGAATGAATTGGGAAAGCTTACCGTGAATCAATTAAAAAAATTCAAGGGTATTGGCGAGGCCAAAGCCGTTACCATCGCTGCAGCTTTGGAAATGGGTCGGCGGCGTAGAGGAGAGGAGGCCCAAAAAATAACCAAGGTTTCTTGTAGTAGGGATACGTTTGAATTGCTCTATCCTTTGATGGGCGAATTGCAACACGAAGAATTTTGGATTGTTTATTTGAACAATTCCAATAAAGTCATCCATAAATCGCAGTTGAGCAAAGGAGGCATTACAGGCACTTTGGTTGATGTAAGGTTGGTGCTTAAACAAGCTTTGGATTTGGGTGCAGTTGGTATTATACTGGCGCATAACCATCCATCTGGTGCGTTAAAACCAAGTGCTGCTGATAAACAGATTACCCAAAAGTTGAAAAAAGCCTCGGAGGCCTTGGATATTAAAATATTAGATCATATAATTTTGGCCCAACACCATTATTTTAGCTTTGCAGACCAAGGAATACTATAGTTGATTCAATTTTATGCTGTTACTCTTTACCCATAAGGTTACCAATAGACTTACCTATACGGCAAGGCATATTTTTGAGAAAATACTGGGTATTGAAATCGCCTTTACTACCAAGGTGGAAGACTTCATCAAGCATTCGGGGCCAAAAATGACCTACTCAAAGCAACCCTTGCAAAACGAATTTTTTGTTAGGAGTAATGATTTGTTGTTTGAGCAGGGAATTAATGACTTGGATATAAAGGTATCCGATTGGGAAGGTATTCCATGTTTTTTTGCAAGTGGAGAAAAAAGTACGGTTCCGTACGATATTTTTTCAGCTAGTTTCTTTCTTTTAAGTCGATACGAAGAATATTTACCCCATGTTAAGGATAGTGTCGGCCGGTTTCCAGTAAAGGAAAGTATCGCTTATCAAAACAAATTTTTGGAACTTCCCGTGGTTGATTTGTGGGCACATAAGTTGTTGGAGATGCTCAAAGAGCGTTTTCCAGATATAAAGAAAAAAGAACGGGCGTACAGTTTTACCTCCATCATCAACGTAACTACCTCCCATTGCTATGCAATGCGAGGTTTAACCAGGAGTATAGGAGGTTTTCTTTTGGATTTGGGGAATTTTAAATTTAGGAGTGTAGCCGATAGATTTTTGGTGCTTCTGGGTGTTAAACAAGATCCTTATGATAATTTCTATGAACTGGTGGACATCCATAAAAAATTTCCCATAAAGACCATGTTCTTTTTTCAGTTTGCCAAGCATTCTGCACACGATAAGAATATTTCCCCTAACAACAATAAGTTCAGGTATTTAATAAAGTCTGTTGCCGACTACAGCGTGGTTTCTCTGAGTACATCTTTTCTTTCGTCCACGGACAAATCGGTTCTGCAGGAAGAAAAGAAACGTTTGAGCAATCTTATCAACAGGCCCATTAGTTATTCCAGGCTTCGGTATAACCGGGTCAGTGTTCCCACCACATACCGTAATTTGGTGGAAACCGAGTTTACGGACGACTTTTCAATGGGATACACCCACGAGATTGGTTTTAGGGCCGGAACCTGTACACCATTTCATTTTTATGATATCAACATGGAGGTGAAACAACCCCTAAAAGTACATCCTTTTGCCATGCACGACTATGCCTTGGTGAACTATAAAAACAGGGATGAGATTTTTGAAAAAATGGATAGGATGTATCGACTCGTAAAACAGGTCAATGGTGATTTCATCATCATATTTTCCAATGAGCTTTTGGGAAGCAGGCATAGCTTGGACTGGATGGAACTATATCAATCCTTTTTAAAGCGTTACTATGTTTGAGCATCGTGTAACGGACATCTTTTTTGATTTGGACCACACCCTTTGGGATTTTGAAAAGAACTCAGCCCTTACCTTTGAAAAGATTCTTTTTGACCACTCGGTCAAGGTGACTCTGGATGATTTCTTGGGCGTTTATGCCCCCATCAATTTGGAGTATTGGAAATTGTATCGGGAAAACAGGGTAACAAAAGCTGAACTTCGATATCAACGATTACGCAAAACTTTCGATGCAATAGGAGCGGTAGTGTCGGATGACATCATCCATATTTTGGCTCATGAATATATTGAAAACCTTTCCTCGTTTACACACTTAGTGCCCAATGCTCTCGAAATCTTGAAATACCTATCGCCAAAATATCGCCTACATATCATTACCAATGGTTTCCAAGAAGTGCAAGAGAAAAAACTGATTGGGAGCAATATCCACCATTTCTTCGATCAAATTATCAACTCGGAAATGGCGGGCGTAAAGAAACCACACCCTTATATTTTTGAGTTGGCCCTCACCAAGGCCAATGTTGAGCCGAGGAACACCATTATGGTGGGCGACAGTCTAGAGGCCGATATACTTGGAGCAAAGGGTATGGGCATGCAAGTACTTCACTTCAATAGCAATAGGGAACCCGATCATGATCATAGTATTATGATTAACAATTTGATTGAAATAAAACGCATTTTATAGAGTTATAATAGGGTATGGTCCACTTCTACTGTTTGTAAAAAAATGCTTTTGATATATGAAACGGTCGTTCTTCCACGTGCTCGGTGGACTAATCCTTTTTTTTGTGCTACAATCCTGTTCGGAGGAGCAAGATTTTGATCAGTTTGATGATCTATCCATAACCCCCACGGTGGCCTCCAGTATTTTTTATTTGGAGTCTGATGAGGAATCCATCAATGCGGTTAACTCCGGCCCATTTTACTACCAAACCGTAAATTTTGATGCATTTAACGAACAGTTTGTTTCTGAACGGCTTTTGGAAGGAACCATAACTTATGAGATTGAAAATACCACCAGCAAAAACCTACAGGTTTCCATTGAGTTTTTAGATGATAACGATAACGTCTTGGACACCGAATTTTTCGACATAGACCCTAATCTTCCTGAAACCTTTACGAGAGAAGTGGCCTATGGTCCAACAGGGAAAAACTTGGCTATTTTGTCAGCCACAAGTGGTCTAAGGGTCACTGGAAGCAACCTCAGTGATGATACTACTGTTTCCAACAATCCCAATCCCAAAGTAATCTTGCGCTCGGCTGCTGAATTCATATTTCGTCTAAAATGAGAAGAATTCAGACGTTCTTTTATCTCGCATTTCTTGTAAGCGCATCCGTTTGTGCTCAAAACAAGCAATTGCTATACGATTTCTATGAGATTCCTCAATCTTTAATGGTAAACCCAGGGGTTAAGACCTCGGAAAAATGGCACACCGGCATCCCGCTTATTTCTGGATTGGCATTTCAAGCGGGGACCAGTGGCGTAACCGTCAACGATCTCTTTGCCAATGACGGTATAGATTTTACCACAAAGGTGCGGGAACGCGTCTTGGATGCCATGACCCGTAAGGACGATTTTAGCACTACAAGTCAAATAGAAGGATTTAATATAGGATTTAGAGGTCGAAATCGACCAGATGACTATTATACGTTTGGCATGTACGGTGAAACGGATATTATTGTGTACTGGCCCAGGGACTTAGCCATTTTAGCTTTTGAAGGCAATGGAGGAGCCAACATAGGTAGGAGTTTTGATTTAGGAGATCTTAGTCTAAGAGGTGAAATGGTAAACGTATTCCATTTTGGAATCAACCGTAAAATAAGCAATACTCTTACCGTTGGAGGAAGGGCAAAATTATACTCGAGCATCTTTCAGTTTCAATCCACAGGCAATGTAGGGTCGTTTAGAACAACGCAAGGACTGAACAACATTCATGTAACCACATTGTCAGCAGATATGCAATTGCGTACAGCGGGGATAAAGGAATTTTTCGACATTTTGGATGATGATTCTGTTAGTGCAAGAGACGAATTTCCTTCACTTTTTACCAAGCGTGTGCTTCTTGGAGGTAACCTTGGCCTGGGTTTCGATGCTGGTTTCAGTTATAACCTGAATCCGCAGACCACAATTACGGCAAGTATTCTGGACGTTGGGTTTATTTATCAGTCCAAAGACATTCAGAATTATACCCTTAAAGGCTCTGCCAGCACAGAAGGAATTACCGTGTTCATCCCAGAGGACATAGACAATGTTGACAATGACCTATGGCAAGAACTGGTAGATGATATTGAGGAGGCCCTGCCCTATGAAGAGAATGCAGAAGGCTATATTTCTTTCAGGCCTGTCAAAGTTTATGGTTCCATACGGTATGATTTTGGCGAAGGCGGAAACCGTTTTGAAAATTGCGGTTGTGGCATTAATGCAGGCGGTGGAACTAACAGGGATTATTATAGAAACAGTGTGGGTGGGCAACTCTTTATAATGAAACGCCCCCGCGGTATTCAAGCTGCTTTGACTGGATTTTATCAACGGAGATTTGGAAGGGTACTTTCCTTAAAAACTACCTATACGGTTGACAAATATTCTTTGGCAAATGTTGGGTTGGGACTTAATTTGCAAGCAGGACCCATCAATTTTTATGTAATGGGGGATAACCTTTTAAGTTATCGTAATGTGGCCGATAGCCATTACGCCTCTTTATTGTTCGGATTTAATATCATATCTTGGAACAGTAATTGAGGAATCACATTGTATGAAGAAAAGAGTATTGATTTTAGTATTGTTTGCTTTTATGGCAAGCATTACCATGCGAGGGCAGTTGAACGATTATAAATATATCATCGTTCCCAAAAAGTTTGAAACGTTTAAAAAAGAAAACCAATATATGACCAGCACCATGGTCAAATATTTGTTCACCCAAAAGGGTTTTACCCCTGTTTATGATGATGAATTGCCTGAAGATTTGGCCAATAACAGATGTTTGGGTCTTTTGGCAAGCTTATCGGATGATTCTTCCATGTTTTCAACAAAAGTTACCGTTATTTTAAAAAACTGTCAGTCCGTTGAAGTTTACAGGACTCAGGAGGGAAAAAGTAAGATTAAAGAGTTCACGGCTGCCTACAAGGATGCTTTGGAGAAGGCCTTTGTTTCTTTTGATGGGATAAACTATGCCTATTCTCCGAAAAAAGTGGAGGAAAAACAGACCGAGCCACAAACTGTCATCGTCAGTTATAGAAATGATGTGAAGAAACTGGAAGAAAAAACGGAAACCGAAGTCGTAAAACAGGAAGCCACATTGGAAAATCAAAGTTATGAAACCATTGAACCAGAAACTTCCAATTTTACAAAAGCAGTAGAAAAAACTGAGCAGCCAATGATTACTTCCAGTATGCTCTATGCCCAGCCCATAGAAAATGGATATCAATTGGTGGACAGCACCCCTAAGGTGGTGATGAAGCTTGTGTCAACTTCCATTGAGAATGTATTTTTGACCGATTACCAAGGAAACAGTGGTGTGGTATTGCAAAAAGATGGTAAGTGGTTTTTGGAATATACTGAAGATGGAGAAAAGAAATTGAAGGAACTCAACATTAAGTTCTAAAACCCATATTTGTCCTTCCAGCGTTTTTTTAGAAATTCCCGCATGGCGTTTTCCCTGGGATTATTCCCTGGGCGGTAGAAAGCTGTGCCTGAAATCTCTTCGGGCAGAAACTCAAAATCAGCAAAGTTATTTTCGTGGTCATGGGCATATTGATAGCCTTGACCATACCCAATGTCTTTCATCAATTTGGTTGGAGCATTCCTAATTGCCAATGGCACCGATAAATCTCCGGTCAATCGCACTTTTTGTTGCGCTTCGTTAATGGCGGCATAACTGGCATTGCTCTTAGGTGAACTGGCCAAATAGGTGGCACATTGACTTAAAATGATTCGTGCCTCAGGATATCCAACCGCCGTTACCGCCTGAAATGTGGTGTTGGCCAACACGAGTGCTGTTGGGTTGGCATTGCCAATGTCTTCAGAGGCTAAAATGACCATTCTTCGGGCTATGAATTTTACATCCTCACCCCCTTCAATCATTCGTGCCAACCAATATACAGCGGCATTTGGATCACTTCCTCGAACCGATTTTATAAACGCCGAGATAATGTCATAATGCTGCTCTCCTGTTTTGTCATAAAGCACTGTGTTTTTCTGCACCTTGCTCAGGACCAAATCGTTGGTAATGGCAACTTCTTGAGTACTTTCTGAATTTACAATAAGCTCAAAAATGTTCAATAATTTTCTGCCATCTCCACCAGAAAGCCTGAGCAGTGCTTCGGTTTCTTTCAGATTGATTTTTTTGTCTTTCAACAAAGCGTCTGTTTGCATGGCACGGTGCAATAGGGCTTCCAAGTCTTCCTTGTCAAACGGACTAAGAATATAGACCTGACATCTTGATAAAAGTGCTGGAATTACCTCAAAACTTGGGTTTTCTGTAGTGGCACCTATTAAAGTTACCCAGCCCTTTTCCACAGCGCCCAATAACGAATCTTGCTGAGATTTACTGAAGCGATGGATTTCATCAATGAACAAAATGGGATTTTTGGCGGTAAACAGTCCACCGCTCTGTTTGGCCTTTTCAATGACCTCGCGAACATCTTTTACGCCGCTACTAATGGCACTTAGGGTATAAAAAGGGCGTTGGCTTTCACTGGCAATAATATTGGCCAAGGTAGTTTTTCCGGTACCGGGTGGCCCCCAGAAAATCAAGGACGGAATAACACCATTTTTTATTTGGTTGGTCAACGCACCACTGGGTCCCACCAAATGCTGCTGACTGATATAATCCTCCAATGTTTTGGGGCGTATACGTTCTGCCAAGGGTTCATTCATACGTATAAAAATAAGACAATTTTAGAGGTATGAAGACCTTCTGTTCGCAGTCGTTTTCAACAAACCTGACAATTTGTGTAAATTCATGTTCGTGGTCAGATAATTGCTATATGAAGCACATGCAAGCCAATGAGCATTTTAAATTTTCCAATGGGGTTGTTTTAGCCCCCTTATTTGCCATGCTGGCCATTTGGACGGTATTTTGGGTTGAGGTAAAGTTGGGAATCAACTTTAATGACTATGGAATTTACCCAAGAAGGCTGTCTGGATTGAGAGGAGTGGCATTTAGCCCATTTATTCATGGTTCTGTTGAGCATTTATACAATAATACCATTCCTTTGGCCATACTGACAGCGTTTCTTGTCTATTTTTATCAAGCAGCTGCCTTTAGGGTGTATGTTTTCGGTATTCTGATTTCTGGTCTTTTGACCTGGTTGATTGCTCGTCCGTCCTACCATATTGGGGCTAGTGGGGTTATTTACGTTTTGGCAAGCTTTATTTTTTTTAAAGGTGTTTTTGCCAAACATTTTAGGTTGGTAGCGCTGTCCTTGGTGGTTGTGTTTATTTATGGAAGCATGTTATGGTATATTTTTCCTGTAAAAGAAAATATTTCGTGGGAAGGGCATCTGGCAGGTTTTATCACGGGGTTTTTGTTGGCTTTGGCGATAAAAGTGAAGGTCCCCGTTGAAAAAAAGTACGATTGGGAACAAGAAAATTACAATGAGGAGAACGACCCTTTCCTAAAACATTTTGATGAGGATGGCAATTTTATTGAATCCACTGAAGAGGAGCCTGAAAATCACATCCAAATAAAATACCATTTCAAAAAAGGCAGCGAAGCAGACACTTAGGCTTTTCGTTGCCGAACCACTTCATAAAGGAACACTCCACAAGCCACGGAAACATTAAGAGAACCAATACTTCCCAAAAGAGGGAGCTTGGCAGTGTGGTCCAAAATGGAAAGAATGGAAGGGGATATGCCCCGGTCTTCGGAACCCATTACTAAGGCGCAGGGCTGATTAAAATCCACTGTGTAGATTTCATCATCCGTCTTTTCGGTGGCACCTACTACTGTAATTCCCGAGGATTGTAAATAAAATATGGCATCCTTAAGGTGATCTACCTTTGCAATGGGCACATTGAATGCTGCTCCTGCCGATGTTTTTACCGTATCATCCGTAATGGGAGCTGCCCCACTTTTGGGAACAATGATGGCGTGGACTCCACAACATTCCGCAGTACGGATGATTGCGCCAAAATTACGGACATCCGAAACCTGGTCCAGTAACAGGAAAAAAGGTTTTTTTTGTTGCTCCATGATTTTTTCGACTAAAGGTTCAAAATCTTGGAACTGTACTGGTGAAATTTGTGCCACCACCCCTTGGTGGTTATTTCGGGTAAGACGGTTTAACTTTTCAATAGGTACGTAGGAAGCACTCACACCATTTTTACGGATGGTCGACTCCAACTCCTTAAAAAGCTCTCCTTTAAGTCCTCTTTGCAGAAAAATCTTGTTTATCGGCTGGTCGGCCTCTATGGCCTCCAATACCGCCCTAATTCCATAAATCTGGTCACTCATCTCCTTAAATTCAATTGCTTGGGTGCGGCAAAGATATTACGAAGTAACCTTGTGAACACCAACAGGGCCATTATTTGTGGAATTTAAAATGAGGGTTCCGTTATTGGAAGTGGATATCAGCTCCACGCTTTTCACATTTCCGTTCATATAAAGTCCAGAATCTGGGTGGGACACACTGATGTATCCGTCTTTACCGTTAGAAAGCAAAATTACGCCAGATAGAGCATCCAGCCTTGGGGTTTCCACTTCGGTTTCATAGATGTTGCCCACGGCGATGATGTCTTCATATCCATCATTGTTGATGTCCATAACAGTGCAATCCAGTAGGGGAATGGCTTGTGCTGCAACAGGAAGAATATGCCTTTCAAATACAAGATTGCCCTTGTTGATCAATACGATGGACCTTAGTTCGGTAACCGTGCTTTCATACGAAGTTTTCAGTTTTTCGCCATAAATGTCCACCAAACTGGCATTGGCAAATTCGGAGTAGGTTTGAAATTTCTCTTTGATAAAAGGCATTTGTTGCGATGAACATTCACGCCCACGAACGGGAACATAGGTTCCTTGGTACTTTTTGCTCAAAACAATGTCATTGGTACCATTTTCATCAAAATCGGTGGCATAGACCTTGAATGGTTTTTCTTCCGAAGCCTTGAACTTAATGTTGAGACCCACATTTCCAATAACATAATCTTTAAGGCCATCTTTGTTGATATCGGTCTCGGTCACGGAGAACCACCATCCATTTTCACTGAGCATGGAGTCTTCACTACCAATATTTTTGAAGCTGCCCTGCTCATTTACAAAAACACCAATTCCGGTCCATTCCCCCACAGCAATGAAATCGGGCCAACCATCATTGTTCACATCTGTGGTTTGAATGTCATTGACAATACCAAAATCTTTGAATTCTGGGGCAACCTGCTCAGTAACATCTACCAATTCACCGTCCCTGTTTTCCAATAAGGTTGAGGTCTGGGGTTTGGGATATTGTTTGGGAACCACACGGTTGCCTACCAAAATATCGTTGTCGCCATCTTTATCAAAATCTATGATGGCTACGGATTTCCCATTTTTGGGAAGTTTGGACAGTGCATTGCTTTGCAAACGTTCAAACTGCCCTTTGCCATTATTAATATAGATTCGGTCTGCATGGTAGGAAGAGTTTTCAGCAAACTCGTTTCCCCCACTTACCACATAAAGGTCCATATCGCTATCTCCATCAAAATCAAAAAACACGGATTCCATGTCCTCATATTGGGCATCATTGGAAAGGGCAGGGGAGTTCAACTTGGAAAACCCTCTGTTCGATTGTACATAGAATTGCCCAGATTGTCCAGAAGCGCCCCCTACGTGGATATCTTCCAATCCATCACCATTAATGTCACCTTTGGTGATAAATGGCCCTAGATTGGATTGTTTATAAGGGAGAAGTATCTCGGTTTCAAAATCGTCATACACATTTTCTGTATGAACAAAGTCCAACCCCACGGTGTTGACATCAACATCGACAAAATATTTTCCTTTTTCCGAGGTGGAAGGAATGGGTAGGGTAGCCTCGTTTTCGTTGAAAGTAAGTGTGGAGTTGGCCGGAACATTGAATTTTTGTTCCATTTTGCCTGATTTCCAATATACTGACACCGTATCTACGGTTTCTTGATGGGCCAACCCAAAAAAAGCTTTGGTCTCTTGGGCAGAACGGTAACCGCGCACTCGTTTTACCTCAATCATTTGGGAGTTACCACCAGAAGTGATTTTTACCTTGGCAAACTCTTCGGAGGAATCACCCTTGGTGACAACCTTCAGGTAGTTGCCTCGTTCTTCCTCTACCGAAAGGTTTTTGTACACAAATGCGGCTTCATCCATATTGTTGATGATGATGTCCAAATCCCCATCATTATCCAAGTCTCCAGAGGCGGCCCCGTTGCTAAATGAAAAATCACCCAAGCCCCAGTCTTTGGAAACATCATCGTAAATGAGCTCGGAGCTTCTTTTGTACATAATATTGGGGAGTTTTTCTGAGGGCATGGATTCATAGAGTTGTTGTTTTACCTCTAAAGGAACGTTCTGGCCGTATTTTTGTCGGGCTTCAAACACCTTCATTTGTAAATCGTTATCCAGTGCATAACGTCGATACCCGTTGGTAACATGGATTTCCTTATGCCCATCTAGGTCAAAGTCGTTCATAAGCACGGACCAGCTCCAATCGGTATTGGCCACACCGGATAGCTGTGAAATATTACTGAATGTATTCCTACCCATATTTTTTTGTAGGGAATTGTACATGTATTGATAATGGTACCCTGCCTTGTTCACTAAATAATCGAACCGTTTGGTGTTCATGGAAGCCATTAGCGTCTTTGAACGGACATGATCATTGGCCGCCATATCGAGCACAAAGATGTCCTGGAGATTATCGTTGTCCAAGTCGGCAATATCTATCCCCATCCCATAAAATGAGATTTGGTCTGTGGCCTCCTTAATTTGGTCGGTAAATGTTCCGTCTTGATTGTTGATGTACAGAGCATCGGGCAGATAATAATCACTGGCCATGTAGATATCCATCCACCCGTCTTCGTTGATGTCCGAAACGGCAAGACCCAATCCAAAAATGGGTTTATGAAGTCCTGCTGCTTTGGTAATGTCGGTAAAAACCCCACCGTCATTTCTATACAGGTGTGATGAGTTGAAATAAGCGGTCTCTTCATCAGAATTGACATAATGGTTGAAAGTTATGGGATCCATACCATATAGCTCATTTTCATTCATGACGAGACAGTCAAGGTCTCCATCTTTATCCAAATCAAAAAACACGGATTGTGTGCTGATACCCATGTCAGCTAAGCCATATTGCTCTGCTTTTTCGTCAAAAGTTCCATCTTGCTTATTGATGAACAAAAGATTTTTACGTTTATCCCGGGTATTGGGCCCACCTTGGGAGACATAAATGTCCATCCATCCGTCAGCATTCACATCCGCAAAAGTCACCCCGTTGGACCAGACCTTGCCTGTATTAATATTTGCAGTTTCGGAGACATCTTTGAAATAAAGGTCACCCTGGTTAAAGTACAAGGTGTTGTTGACCTGGTTTCCTGAGAAGAAAACATCCAAAAGTCCATCATTGTTCAGGTCTTCCACGCCAACTCCGGCACCATTATAGAAATAATCGTAGTCAAAAAGGTTGTTAAGAGTGGCTACATCGTGGGTAATGGTATTGGCAAACCGTATTCCACTCTGCTGTGGCTCCATCTTTTGGAAGATGGGCTCTGCTTTTGATTCCTCTGAATCCGATTTTGACAACTGCTTTTCTTTAGTTGAATCGGCACAACTTGAAAGTAATGCCAATACCAATATCGTTCGAAAAAAATTCTTCATGTTAAAATGGCATTATAATATAATCTGCTTCAATTTAAGCATGTTTAGCATAAATTGGTTTCTTCTAAAATAAGAAGAAATAAAAGGGGCATCAAAATGATGCCCCTTTGTAGTAAAAAATATTGTGATTTGTTTACTCACATACTAGGAGTTCCACTTCACCTGGTGTTGGGTTTGGACCATCAGATGCAGCAGGATTTCCGTTTGGATCGAATATGGTGTAGACGTGCTCTTCTTCAAAGGCACCAGCCACATAGACAACAGAAAGTGTTGTAGTACCTTCGGGTACTGTAAAAGTAGCGGTTCCTTCTCCACCGTTTTCAAGGGTGAACCCTTGAACATCACCACCATCAATTGACACGTCAAATCTTGCACCGTCCCATCCATCACCAAATGTATCGGTGAAAGATATGGTATATTCACCAGGGAAGGGGCCATCAGCATTCAACTGAACACACTCAAACACATCATACGTAGTATAGTATTCGGTGTCAGCCTCATTGGTTGTTATGATACGCCCATCCGTGGTCAACAGCTCATAACGCAAACGGAACTGGTCGTTTACCAACAGATCTGAAAACTCGATGTTTGGACCGTAGAGTTCATCTTGGGTGAACCCATAGGTTAGGGTCAATACACCATCTTCCTCAGTAAAATCGGTGGCCAGATCATACTCACGGAAAATAGACTCGCCTTCTGATAAATCGTCCTCTGGCTCCTCAATGTTCCTGTCAGAAAAGGAGCGGTAAACGGTCACAGACTCCAAGAAATCCGTTTCAACAAAGTCCTCATCACTCATATCAATGCTGATGGTAATGGAGAAGGGATCGTTGGTTGCACCTTCGGTTATATCCACCACATTTCTATTTTCGTTGATGATCTCAAATTCAACACCATCATCCAAGGTTTCGGTGTACTCAAAGGGAGCAGTGTAGAATGATCCACCTGCAACTGTACCGTTGGCATTGTTGGTGAAAACCCTTCCATCGGTCAACTCCCCTTCCAACCTGAAGAAAAATTGGTCACCTGGAAGGACATCGGCCACAGTGATCCCAGCAGTGGCCAAAGCCTCTGCATAGGTCAGGGAAACTGTTCCGGTCGGTAGTCCAAACTGTCCAGTTCCATCAAAGGAAGAGGCAGGATAGGTGTTTACCAATGTTTCCGTGGAAGAAACATCCTCGGGTTCTGGGTTATTGTCAACAAATGTGAAGTACAGCCTTGCCTCTGAAAGGAAGGCACCATTTTCTTGATCCTGGATTTCCAATTCCACGGACCAAGTACCAGAGGTGTCAAATATGTCAAAGGAGTTGCTATCCGTAAGGGTTCGTAGTACCAACCCTCGTTCCGTGTCTGCAGTGACCTGGTCTACTAGCGTTTCTTCGCTACACGAAAAGGCAATGCAAACGAAAAAAAGCAGTGTTATATGTTTTTTCAAATTTTTCATGATTTTAGTTTTTACGTTCATTGCCAATATTAATTAGAGAATGGAAATCCACTGGCTGGATTTGTATCCCAGAACACAGGCACCGCTTGATTTGGTTTCTGTGTAATGTTGGGGTTACTGGTCACAGCTTGGTTAGGATAGTACATGGAACGGGGAAATGCCCCTGGATCCAATTCCCTGTTGGGTTGCAACGTACTGGGATATCCTGTTCTTCTATAAAAATTATAGGCCTCAATACCATTACCGTAGTGGCTAACCAAATATTGCTCAGCAAGTATGTCCCATTGAGCATCGATGTCCCCGTCGGCATCATTGAAAGCAATGATGGTATTGGTAATAAAATTGTTTACATCAGATTCTGTTGGCTCGAATGATAGGTCGGCATTGAGGTCATTGGAAGCAAAGGATCGAGCTTTGGCAATTTGCTTTGTAAGCGCATTTTGAAAATGTGTTGCAGCTTGTCCTGTTTGGTTGGCTGCCATGGCCATTTCCGCTCTCCAGAAGTCAACCATAAAGGCATTCAGAATTGGCGTGATGCCTGTACCACCAGCTCCAAAAGATGCGGGATCGATATTCTGCGCAATTGCAGAAAAAGAGTCATCATCAAAACGTCCACCAGCAGGGTATACACCTACAGTGGTTCTCAACAATCCATCTGGTGGGATACCTTCATCATCTCCATGGTCTCTACCCCAATATCCATTAGGTAAGGCGCAGAAAGTGAATCCGCCGTTAACATAATGTGCAGGAGGAGTCTGTAAAGAACAAGTCAATAATTCCTCATTTGGCGGGAATCCTGATTGCCCTGGCACGTTGATGGTCTGACGATAGAAGTAGTACCGTAACCTAGGGTCATCTGAATTATCCATTAAGTTGGCCATCCAATTGGATACATACGCCCCAGCACCAGCAGAAGCATAATTAATACCGTAATTTGGGTGTCTTGTATCAGGCTGTGAAGCACTGGTACCTGGCCATCTCCAATCTAAATCATCAGCGGTATCCATAATGTAATTGCCACTTGTGATTATTGAGTTGAAACTTGCAGCAGCTGAAGGGTCCACTAATCGGGTCTGAACGTAGATCTTCAATTTCAGCGTATTTGCCGCTTTTACCCATTTTGTATAATCATTTCCATAGAAATAATCATTGGCAGGGTTTGAAGCCGTTTCATTCGTAAAGTTCACAATCGCCCGATCCAACAAGGATAGAGCGGCCTCATAAACGGAGGCTCCGCTATCCAAAGTTGGGTTCAGGATCTCTGGAGCCTGCAGTGCCTCTGTGTAGGGTACATCTCCAAAGAAATCCACCAAGGTAACAATGGTGTATGCTTCAATGAACTGGGCGATTCCCAAATGTCTGGTCAAACCAGCTTCTTCAGCCAAAGGCTGCATTGAGCGAATGTCAAAGAGAATACCCCTATAGGCATTGTCCCATTCATCATCCACATCGATGTCCTGAAAACCACTTTGGTAGTCACGAGAACTGTACGGAACCAAACGGGTAAGTTCGCCACCCAAAACAGAGAATCCGTCTTCGAAAACGTTACCACCTGAAACAAAGTTATCTTGTGGGTCGCCCGTGGCCTCCCCATCTATTTGTCTTGCAAAATCTTCCTGTATTGCGTTCAGGAAGAAATCCGGGCTAGCCTGTTCGGGCGTCAAAAAGTTGGGGTCCTGTGTAAGGTCCAATTCTGTGGACTCACAAGATACCATCAATGACCCTACGAGCAAGGCTGATGCTATATATGTGCTTATGTTTTTCATTTTTATAACTATTTTTTTCATCTTAGAATGTTGCTTTAACACTGAATCCATATCTTCTAGAGCTAGGTCCGTTCAAGAAATCAAATCCAAAACCGTTACCAACACCAGTACCATTTGTGTTAGGGTCAAAATTGGCACCGTCAGGCGTGTTTATGGCATCGTACCATAGGTTGAATCCTGAGACCGTGAAGGACAATGCACCGAAAGGTGTTTTGTCCAAGAACTTCTTGGGAACTGAATATCCCAAGGAAACTTCTTGAAGTCTAAGAACTGTGGCATCGTATACTTGAAGCTCACTTGGACCGAAAAGAATGTTGTTAAAGAAGTAATCCGAGTTGTTGATCTGAACATCATTTGGCTCACCATTACTTTGTTTTACACCAGGTAGGATATACGTGTTTTCCCTGTCAATGGTTTCAACAATCAAACCTCTACCCAGCAACGTACTGATGGTACTTGAGTAGATATCCCCTCCCTGGGTCCAGTTGAACTGGAAGCCCAAATTGAAGTTCTTGAAGCTCAAATTGTTGATGAAGTTCATCATAAAGTCCGCATTTGGGTCTCCGATAATACCATCTTGAGGATCCTGAACATAGTCACCAGATGAATTAGTGACCAAATTACCAGCGTCATCTCTTAAAACACGTGATCCGTAGAAAACACCAAGAGGTTCACCTTCAATAGCCGCGTTACCAAGGTTACCAAAACCAGAGTAAACGATAAGGTCTGTATCTTGACCCAAGTCTTCCACTGTGGTTTCAGTGGCACTGAAGTTCACGTTGGTTCTCCAGTTGAAACCATCGCTATCGCTTCTGATCAAATTCAATCCAAGATCTATCTCTACTCCTTCACCCTTGATCTCACCTACGTTTGTGGTGGTTCTAAAGTAACCTGAAGCTGGATCCAATGGTTGCGTAACGATCAAATCAGTTGTGGTTCTTTGGTAGACAGAAGCATCAAAAGTAATTCTACCATCCCACCATCTGGACTCAACCCCTAGTTCAATCTCTGATACTTGCTCAGGAAGAAGATTAGGGTTGCCCAATGTTAAAGGAGTAGTATTGGTCACGATATTTCTACCGGTGTTATCTTGAAAATCCTGAGTGTCCAAAGCAAGCCTTGAAGCAATAGGGTAAGAATCTGAGTTCTGGTCAGGGAAACCTGCAGAGGTTCCGTAACCTGCCCTAATCTTAAGATAGTTCAATGCATCACCTTTCAGGCCGTCAAACGCCGTTGTGGGCACAAAGGACAAACTCGCACTAGGATAGAACAAGGCTCTGTTCTCTTTATCCAAGTTTGATACCCAGTCGTTTCTTCCGGCAAGGGTAACGAACACAATGTTGTCATAATCAAATTCCACCTGTCCATACAGACCGATCACGTTACGTTCTGATGTTTGCTGAATCTCGTTCTGGTTCAAGAAGTTGAAGTGGCGGAGCACTCCAAAGACCTGTTGGCCATCACTGGAAACACCATTTTGACTGAAGACTTCCCTTCTTCCGTTGAAACCGATGTTAAATGTACTTCCAACGGTTTCGGTCAGATCAAAGTCACCGTTTAGGGCCAAGTTGTGGTCCCATATGGTATTGGTGTTGTTCCAAGTTTCATAGATACCACTCTGTAATCTGATATCGTTACTGTTACTGTTCACACCACCTTTGTTCTGGTAGTTGGTGTTGTTCTCACTATAGTTGTCAATACCTACCCTATACACCAAGTTAAGGTTTTCACTTAGATCGTATTGGATACCTAGGTTACCGAACACCCTATTGGTTTCTTGTTGTGTACCGGAGTTGTTCACGGTCCACAATGGGTGCTGGATGGAGTTATTCTGACGGTAGTATACGCTACCTCCAGTAATTGGGTCTTGGTATGGTAGACCAAGTACATCCACGGAACGGGGTGTAAAGTACAAATCCCCGAATACTGATGAACCACCACCTGTGGCACCGTTACCTTGAGACAGGGCAACTGGAGGGGAGATGAACTTGGTGCGGGCATAGTTAAGTGCACCGGAAACGGTGAACTTGTTGCTCAATACCGCTCTACCTCCAATACCAAAGTTGTTCCTGTTCAAACTGTTCCCGGGAGTAAATCCTTGATCTTTCAAATAACCATAGTTGGCGTTATAGGAAACCTTTCCATCAGATGATGCACCTGATATGTTAATGGAGGTATTGGCAACTGTACCAATTTTAAAGAAGTTTTCAAAACTCTTATAGGGCCTCCACTCGTAACGAGCTCCTTGAAATTCTGGGAAAGCGGCCTGAATGGCAGCTGTTGATGTAGAATAAGGGTGGGGCAGTGTTCCGTTTGAATCGAAAGCGGCACTATTCCCCCAACCGGCAAGTCCTTCTCTTCTAAAGGCAGGTCCCCAGTTACTGAAGAACCATCCGAAGGCCTGGTCGAAACCGTTACCATACTCATCCTGATATTCTGGTTGTGAAGCAATTTCATTGAAGAACATGGAAGAAGTGACCGTAATCTCGGTCTTCTTTGCTCCTTGTCCTCCTGCTCCCGCTTTGGTGGTGATCAAGATTACACCGTTTCTACCCAAAGATCCATATAATGTAGAGGCTGCAAGACCTTTCAGTACGTTCACGCTCTCAATACTGTTTGGGTCCAAATCCAAGAACCTACTGGAACCGTTGTTACCGTTGATGAAATCCTGACGGCTACCTTGTCTACCAGAAGGGTTGGTATCCCCGTTGAATGGAACACCATCCACAATGAACAAGGGTTGGTTACTCTGGCTAAAGGAGTTGAAACCACGAATGATGATGTTGGTACCTGATCCAGATAGACCACTCTGTTGGGTAATGTTCACCCCAGAGGCCTTACCCATTAGGACACGTCCCAAATCACCTTCGGCTTTTTCCTCAAGTTGTTCAGAGCTTACTTCGGCCACCGCATACCCCAAGGCTTGTTTCTCTCTCTTAATACCAAGGGCTGTAACAACAACCTCCTCAAGAGCTTGGGTGTCTTCTTCCATCTGAACATTGATCACACTTCCTGCACCAACAGGCCTACTAGTAGGTCTTTGCCCTATATACGTAAAAAGTAGTGTTTGACCTTGACTTGCACTGATCGAATAGTTACCATCAAAATCCGTTTGGGTACCGTTGGTGGTCCCTTCGACGACAATGTTGACCCCAGGCAACGGAAGGCCATCGGCATCCGTAACAGTACCTGTAATCGTCTTGTCTTGTGCAAAGGATACATGCACAACAAACGCCAATAACAGCGTTAACAATCCATTAAGTTTTGTTCTCATTTTTAAATTATTTGAATTAGCTAGCCGCTAAAATCATAATTTCATGTTAATAATCCAAACTAATTTTACTAAATTTTTAAGATGATGTTAGCAAATGCAAGAACCATAAAATCAACCTGACTATTTAAAGGACTTGTTAATTTTACCCTATAAAAATTAAGTGTTGTTAAAAAAAAGCTGTATTCCGCGGCGGAACGGGCGTTTTGTAACACGGTCTTTGTGCTTGAAAGAAATTAATTGTGTCGCTGCATGGATATACCTTAATATATAATCCATTCCTAAATTTATTTTTTTGGTGTTTGGTATATTATTTGATTTTAACAATCTTTTGAATATAATTTTTATTTAAAGGAGAATCTAAGATTGCGATTATTTTAGTTGAAAAATTTCAGGCGCTTGTTTGACTTTGTAGGAGAAAGAGACATTTGTGGGATTGATTTTACATTTAACTCCTTTATTTTTATATATTTAGAACTAGTTCTCCCATTTGTCAAATTCAAAAAACAATGTGTTATGAAATGCTTAGTAAAATCTACCTCTTTTTTCACCATATCTTTTGCGATATTGTTGATTACTGTAGCCAGTGCACAAGGTAATTTACATTCGCCTGGAGAGGGAGGGGCGTTTACGCAATCTAGGTTGGCCCAGATAAAAGGTTTTGACGCCGAGAATTCTGACCTTGGCAACAATCCATGGATGATGGACCTTTACAATGACATGCGTACCAAGTTTGGCCGTTTGGGCGAAGAAGTGAACCTTACTTTGGAGGATATCGATGGGACTATTTACCTCAACGAAGATTTTACACTTGGTGCCCTGTATGATGAAGGAGTGGTGTTTAAGAGAATTTATCTCCGCTACGATGCTTACAATGATGAGGTGGAGTTGAAAACTTCACTGGGAGACGATGTGGTGCGTTCTATGGTAAAACATCCAAAGTACTCTTGTTCCATTGATGGTGATAAATTTGTCTATATCGATTATGTAAGAGAAGACGGTGAATTGCAAAGCGGATATTTGCAACCATTGGGTTATGGAGGTGATTACATTCTGTATAAAAAGCAAATTAAGGTGTTTAAAGAGGGAAAACCTGCAAAGACTTCACTGGACAACTCATTCCCACACCGATTTTTAGACAAGACCGAGTATTATGTTTCCACAAATAGAGGAGCCCCTAAATATTTGAAAACCAAAAAATCAGATGTACTTTCCTTGTTTTCGGATGACGATTACAGCGAAATAAAGAAATATGTGAAAGGCAAGCACCTTGATTTTGGTGACAGTAGGGATTTAATGAACCTTTTTGCCTACGCCAATACCTTATAAAACGTAATTTTAATTCAAATAAAAGCTAACAGATGACAATGAAAAAGAAACAGATCTTAGGAGCACTTATCGCTCTTGGAACTTTTGTAACAGTAAGTGCCCAAGGAAGTATCCACGTGCAAGGAGAAGGGGGTGTTTTTACCGCTGATAGACTTGCCCTTTTGAAAAGCGGTGAAGGCGGAGGTTTGGGCAATAACCCTGCGATGATGGATCTTTACAACGATATGCGAATGAAGTTTGGTCGCCTGGGCGAAGAAGTCAAGCTTACCTTGGACGATATTGATGGAAGTATCTACCCAAATGAAAACTTCACTCTTGGTACACTGTATGAAGATGGAGAGGCCTTCAAGAAATTATACATGAGGTATGATGCGTACAACGATGAAGTGGAGCTCAAGGAAGCCAAAGATGATGATGTTGTTCGCGCTATGGTTCAACACCCAAAGTACTCTTGTTCAATGAATGGGGAAGTCTACCAGTTCATAGGGTATAAAAATGAAGACGGCGAATCAAAAAGAGGATATTTAATGCCATTGACGGCTGGTGAGAATTACGCTCTCTTTATGAAGCAAATCAAAGTTTTTAAAGAAGGGAAGCCAGCAAAAACCTCATTGGACAATTCTTTCCCTCATCGTTTTTTGGATAAAACGGAATTTTATGTGTCCAAATCGGGTGATGTGCCCGTTTTTGTAAAGACCCGAAAGTCAAGCATACTGTCCTTGTTTTCCGATGAGGATCAAAAGACTATGAAGAACTACATAAGGGATAAGCGCCCCAATTTAAATGATAAGGATGATTTGCAAAATCTTTTCGCTTATGCCAATGCCTTATAAGAATCAGTCAACAGAATCCAAAAATTACAAATGATGAGAAAGTTGGTTTTTACAGTTGCTCTAGTTGTTTTTATCGCTACAGATTTTTTAGCGCAGAACAAGATTATTCAACCATGGGGGGTGTCTCCCGGTGAGTATACAAAATTGGAGGAGTTTGGAAACAATCCAGCTTCAATGTTTTTCTATAGTGATATGCGAATCAAGTTTGGTCGTTTGGGAGAAGAAGTCAACCTTACCTTGGATGATATTGATGGGACCATATATCTCAATGAAAATTTCACTTTAGGAACCCTTTACGATGAAGGTGAAGCCTTCAAAAAATTGTATATGCGCTACGATGCCTATAATGATGAAGTGGAGCTCAAAGAAAGCTTGGACTCCGATGTGGTGCGTTCCATGCTAAAGCATCCCATATATTCCTGCTCCGTGAACGGAAATGAGTATTATTACAGTACATATATTGATGAGGACGGGAATTCCCAAAAGGGGTACCTGACACCGGTGGTGACCGGGGAGGACTATACCCTTCTTGTAAAACACAGGAAAGTGTTCAAAGAAGGAAAACCCGCTAAAACCTCGTTGGACAACTCTTTTCCACACCGCTTTTTGGATAAAACAGAATATTACGTTTCTCGAAACAGCGAGACGCCTGTTTTTATGAAGACTCGCAAATCTGATGTGCTTTCCATGTTTTCGGAGCAAGATCAGAAAGTGATAAAAGGCTACATGAAGGATAAACGCTCCAATGTGGGTGACCACCAAGATTTATTGAACCTATTTGCATATGGCAATTCGTTGCAATAAGATTGAATTCATGTCAAATTTTGAATGTACTTAAGATTTTTATTGTAACTTATAGGAGAGAGTTTCAATTGCACCGTAGGACGATGACAAAGGTGTAAACGTTTCGCACTGGGCGGACGTAGTTCTGTTAATACACTTAAAACTAAGCAAATGAAAAAGCAACTGATTTCTTGTTTTGTGCTCCTGCTGGGGGTGTCGGCTTTTGGTCAATACCAATTGATGAATCCTGCATTTGCCCCTGGAGGGGATAGGGATGGAAGGGCGGCGCTGGGCCTTTGTTGTACCTCCCAAGCGTCTTTGGGCAATAATCCCTCAGTAATGAACTTTTTCTCTGACCTGAGGAATAAGTTTGGGGATGTCACCTTCACCAAAACAGACGGGTATGCCAAAGTGCAGGGAAGTGCCTATTATGTAAAAGAATTTAAAAAGGCCGCCATCTATGACAAAGGAGAAGAAGTGGCTGAATTTTATGTGCGCTACGATGCATTTAACGATGACTTGGAGGTGAAGCGAAACAAGCATAGTCTCACAAAAGAGTCACTTATAAGGGATAGGGATGTTTCATGTGTGGTGGATGGCCGAGAATATAAATATATGTCGTTCATGGACGATAACGGTGATATGGTAGAGGGGTATGTGGTTACCATTTATTCGGGGAATACCTACACCGTATATGAAAGGTTGCGTAAGACCTATCGTGAGGGAAGATATGCAAAGACCTCCCATGGCACCGATTTTCCACCCCGATTTTCAGACAAAACGGAGTACTACGTGGCAGTAGCCAATGACGCACCGGTTTATGCTAAATTGAACAAGAAAAAAATATTGGACTTCTTCGAGGGCTCTTCAAAGAAAGAACTGGCAAAGTACATTAAGAAAAAAGGTATCGGTTTTAAGGATGCGCAAGATTTAGTATCCGTCTTTAGAAAAGCTGATGCTATGGGCAATACAATAGAAGTGGCCAGTAACTAAAAATGAACAAAAATTATGAGTCAAAGCACCTTCGCGGGTGCTTTTTTTGTTGCAACACATTCGTTTGTTTCTTTTTTCACAGAATCAAATACGGTGTTTGCAAAATAGGGGCCATGCTGGTTTTTCCTTTCCCGATTTAAAAGTACTCTTAAGTGTTTCAATAGTCGTAGATTGAAAATAAAAGATGGTCAAAACTAGCCGTTTCCTGTTTTTCTTGCTTCTTGTTTATGCACTTTTCCATTTGCATCAGGGTTTTGCACAAAGCGAAGGATATTCCAGCACATTGAGGTCTGTTGGCCCCGTTTGGAACAATGCCACGGCCGCGGCCCACATGAATGAGCTTACCAATAGATTTAGGAACTGGGATGGTAAGCCGATTAAGGTATCGGATATTCGCGGTTCAATGTATTTTGATGAAAATTTTGAGCAAGGCAAAGTGTTCTTGGGTGGTCAATATTACGGAAGTTACCTCATGAGGCATAATGCCTATGCGGATGAGATCGAGGCAAAAAGAAGTCGGCAACATGACCCCGAGGTCATTTCAAAGAGCACTCGATTGTCTTTTGTGATCGGTAATGAAAAGTATGTCTTGAAGCGTTTCTTGGATGCCGATAAAAATTTAGTTGAAGGCTATCTCTCTGAACTGGTTTTGGGAAACGCATACAGCCTGTACCATAGAAAAGTCAAATATTTTAAAGAGGGGAAAAAACCTGAAACCTCATTCCATCAACCAGTGCCTCCTCAATTTTTGGATTCCAATACATATTACATTGTGGTGGAGGGTAAAAATCCAAAAAGATTTAAAAAGACCAAAAAGTCCCTAATGAAACATATTCCAAAACAAGATCAAGCACTAGTAAGAAAATTTGTAAAAGACAATGCGATCAATTTTAAGGAAATAAATGACTTGATTAAGTTGGTAGCTTTCATGAACACGCTAAATTGATTCCCAAATCACGCAATACCTAATTATTAAGGAGTTGTCGGTTTCTTGTATTGGGTTTATTTTCGGCCATCATATTTGTGGTGAAAAGCGCCAATACCAAGCTTAACATTCATGTGTATTATCTTCAATTTTCAAAAGCATTCGAATATTATTAGAAAAAAAAGGTTGGGCGTTTGAATTATTCCGAAATATCACTACATTTGCAGCCCTCAAAATGAGGGTTATTTAGTTTTTAATAGAAATTTTAATGCCAACAATTTCACAATTAGTACGAAAAGGAAGGGCCACAATTACCAAGAAGAGTAAATCGGCTGCTTTGGATTCGTGTCCTCAAAGAAGAGGGGTTTGTACGCGGGTTTACACCACTACACCTAAAAAACCAAACTCTGCAATGCGTAAAGTTGCAAGGGTAAGGTTAACCAACGGTAAAGAGGTGAACGCATACATCCCTGGTGAAGGACACAACCTCCAAGAGCACTCGATAGTATTGGTTAGAGGTGGAAGAGTAAAGGATTTGCCTGGTGTGCGATATCATATCGTTCGTGGGGCGTTGGATACTGCCGGTGTGGCAGGAAGAACGCAGCGTCGATCTAAATATGGTGCAAAGCGTCCTAAAAAGTAATCAACTTTAAGAAGAAGCGATGAGAAAAAAGCAGGCAAAGAAAAGACCGCTATTACCAGACCCAAGATTTAACGATCAGCTTGTTACACGTTTTGTGAACATGATGATGTGGGATGGTAAAAAATCAGTTGCATTCAAGATTTTCTACGATGCAATTGATATTGTTGACGAAAAGAACACTGACGAAGAAAAAACAGGATTGGAACTTTGGAAAGACGCTCTTTCCAATGTAATGCCACATGTTGAGGTAAGAAGTAGAAGAGTGGGTGGTGCAACATTTCAGATTCCAATGCAGATTCGTCCAGATAGAAAGATATCTACTGCCATGAAATGGTTGATTCTTTACGCAAGAAAGCGTAATGAAAAATCCATGGCGCAAAAATTGGCTTCTGAGATTTTGGCCGCTGCCAAAGAAGAAGGTGCTGCAGTGAAGAAAAGAGTAGATACACACAAAATGGCTGAGGCCAATAAAGCATTCTCACACTTTAGATTCTAATCATTACAATGGGAAGAGATTTAAAATATACAAGGAATATAGGTATTGCAGCTCACATTGATGCTGGTAAAACAACTACTACAGAGCGTATTCTTTTTTATACCGGTGTGAGTCACAAAATTGGTGAGGTGCACGATGGTGCCGCTACCATGGACTGGATGGAGCAAGAGCAGGAGCGTGGGATTACCATTACCTCTGCTGCCACTACCTGTACGTGGAAGTTTCCTATGGAAAATGCACAGCCATTGCCTGATACAAAAGATTACCACTTTAATATTATCGATACTCCCGGACACGTGGACTTTACCGTAGAGGTGAACCGTTCCCTTCGTGTATTGGATGGATTGGTTTTCTTGTTCAGTGCTGTTGATGGTGTTGAACCACAATCAGAAACCAACTGGAGATTGGCCGATAACTATAAGGTGCCGCGTATCGGGTTCGTGAACAAAATGGACCGTCAAGGCTCCAACTTCTTGAACGTGTGCAAGCAAGTTCGTGAAATGTTGGGTTCCAATGCAGTGCCAATTGTACTGCCAATTGGTGATGAAGCTGATTTCAAGGGTATAGTTGACTTGGCCAAAAACAGAGCTGTTGTATGGCACGAAGATAACTTCGGTTCTACCTTTGATGTCGTTGACATTCCTGCAGAAATGCAAGACGAGGTAAAAGAATACAGAGCAGCCTTGATTGAAGCTGTTGCTGAATATGATGAAAACTTGATGGAAAAATTCTTCGAAGATGAAGATTCCATCACCGAGGATGAAGTACACGCTGCTTTGCGTGCCGCAGTTATGGACAGGGCAATCATTCCTATGATCTGTGGTTCATCCTTCAAAAATAAAGGGGTTCAATTCCTTTTGGATGCGGTTTGTCGTTACTTACCTTCTCCTTTGGATAAGGATGATATCATTGGTATCAATCCAGATACTGAAAAAGAAGAAAGAAGGAAGCCGGATCCAAAACAACCGTTTTCTGCGCTTGCCTTTAAGATTGCCACCGATCCTTTCGTAGGTCGTTTGGCTTTCTTTAGAGCTTATTCCGGTCGTTTGGACGCAGGATCTTATATCTTGAACAACCGATCTGGAAACAAAGAGCGTATTTCCCGTATTTACCAAATGCACTCCAATAAACAAAATGCCATTGATTTTATCGAGGCTGGTGATATTGGTGCAGCGGTTGGATTTAAGGATATCAAGACGGGTGACACGCTTTCTGATGAAAAGCATCCAATTGTTTTGGAAAGTATGCAATTCCCTGATCCCGTTATCGGTATCGCAGTTGAGCCTAAAACTAAGGCCGATGTCGATAAATTGGGTATGGCTTTGGCCAAATTGGCTGAAGAAGATCCAACTTTCCAGGTAAAAACCGATGAAGCTTCAGGTCAAACCATTATCTCTGGTATGGGTGAGCTTCACTTGGATATCATTGTTGACCGTTTGAGACGTGAGTTCAAGGTGGAAGTAAACCAAGGTCAACCTCAAGTTGAGTACAAAGAGGCGCTTACTGCAACTGCAAACCATAGAGAAACGTACAAGAAACAAACCGGTGGTCGAGGTAAATTTGCCGATATTGTATTTACTATGGAGCCTTCGGAAGAAGGTAAAGAAGGTCTTGAGTTTGTAAATGAGATCAAAGGAGGTAACATTCCTAAAGAATATATTCCATCTGTTGAAAAAGGATTCAAAGAGGCTATGAAAAATGGTCCTTTGGCAGGATTTGAGATGGATAGTATGAAAGTAACCCTTAAGGATGGATCTTTCCACCCTGTGGATTCTGATTCACTTTCTTTCGAATTGGCCGCCAAGCTTGGTTACAAGTCAGCAGCCAAAGCAGCAAGAGCAGTGTTGATGGAGCCTATCATGAAATTGGAGGTTCTTACACCAGAAGAAAACATGGGTGATATTGTTGGTGACTTGAACCGAAGAAGAGGTCAAGTAAACAGCATGGATGATAGAGCAGGGGCAAAAGTGGTAAAAGCTATTGTTCCCCTATCCGAAATGTTTGGGTATGTAACCGCATTGAGGACTTTGTCTTCTGGTCGAGCTACATCTACAATGGAATTTTCACACTATGCCGAAACTCCTTCCAATATTGCGGAAGAGGTTATTAAAGCAGCTAAAGGAGTAACCGCTTAATTTTCAGCAAGATGAGTCAAAAAATTAGAATAAAATTGAAATCTTACGATCACAATTTGGTGGACAAATCTGCTGAAAAGATCGTGAAAACAGTAAAAACAACAGGTGCTGTGGTAACTGGACCCATTCCATTGCCAACGCACAAAAAGATATTTACGGTTTTGCGTTCACCTCACGTGAACAAGAAATCTAGAGAGCAGTTCCAATTGAGTTCTTACAAGAGATTGTTGGATATTTACAGCTCTTCATCAAAAACCATCGATGCCCTTATGAAGCTTGAGCTTCCCAGTGGTGTTGAGGTGGAGATTAAAGTCTGATAAGTTTCTGCC
This sequence comes from Flagellimonas marina, assembly GCF_042651185.1. Taxonomy (NCBI): domain Bacteria; kingdom Pseudomonadati; phylum Bacteroidota; class Flavobacteriia; order Flavobacteriales; family Flavobacteriaceae; genus Flagellimonas; species Flagellimonas marina. The sequence goes on from NZ_JBHSCL010000004.1 coordinate 112,294, forward strand.
CTAGAGTAGGGACGAACATGTCCTGAACGATGGTTCAGGAAAAACGGTGAAAGAAAAAAATCTGGGTCAGAGCAGAGTCTTTTCTTGACCCAATTTTTTTGCCAAGAAATTGGCTGGAATATTGAAAGTTTAGATTGTCCCCTTCAGGGGACTTTAGGGGTGTCCAAAAGGATTTCCTTAAGTGAAATGGAATTTAATTTTAATTGTAAATAAATATGTCTGGGTTAATAGGAAAAAAAATCGGCATGACCAGCATCTTTGACGAGAATGGAAAAAATGTTCCATGTACCGTTCTTGAAGCTGGACCATGTGTGGTTACCCAAGTCAGAACCGAAGAGGTTGACGGGTACAAAGGCCTTCAACTTGGTTTCGATGACAAGGCAGAAAAACGTGCAAACAAGGCCGAAACGGGTCACTTTAAAAAAGCAGGTGCTTCTCCAAAGAAAAAAGTCGTTGAGTTCCAAGGATTTGAGGGTGAATACAAGTTGGGAGATACCGTAGGTGTTGACATTTTCATGGAAGGTGAGTTTGTTGACGTTGTTGGAACATCCAAAGGAAAAGGTTTCCAGGGGGTTGTAAAACGTCATGGTTTTGGTGGTGTTGGTCAAGCAACCCACGGTCAGCATAACCGATTGAGAGCCCCTGGTTCCATCGGTGCTGCTTCATACCCTGCCCGAGTTTTCAAAGGAATGAAAATGGCCGGTAGAATGGGTGGAGAAAGAGTGACCGTGCAAAACTTAAGAGTATTGAAAGTGGTTCCAGAGAAAAACCTTTTGGTTGTAAAAGGTTGTGTGCCTGGTCACAAAAATTCATATGTAACTATTCAAAGGTGGCAATAATGAAGGTAGCAGTTTTAGATATCAAAGGAAAAGAGACCGGAAGAAAAGTAGACCTTTCTGACGATGTTTTTGCCATAGAGCCCAATGAGCATGCCATCTATTTGGATGTTAAGCAATATTTGGCCCATCAAAGACAAGGTACGCATAAGGCAAAGGAAAGAGCTGAGATTGCCGGAAGTACCCGTAAAATCAAAAAACAAAAGGGAACTGGTACCGCAAGAGCAGGTAGCATTAAGTCCCCTGTGTTTAGAGGAGGTGGTAGAATCTTTGGTCCAAGACCAAAGGATTATACCCAAAAATTAAACAAAAACGTAAAGCGATTGGCCCGTAAATCGGCCTTGAGCCTTAAATCCAAAGACAAAGCTTTAGTGGTTGTTGAGGACTTCAATTTTGAAGCACCAAAGACCAAGGATTTTGTTGCTTTTTTGACCTCTTTGGGCCTTGAAAACAAAAAGTCTCTTATTGTGTTGGGTGATACAAATAATAACGTATATTTGTCGTCGCGTAATTTGGAACGCTCCGAAGTCGTAACTGGTTCACAATTAAATACTTACAAAATAGTTAACGCTAACAGTTTAGTATTGACCGAAAGCGCTTTGGAAGGAATTGAATCGAATCTAAAGAAATAAGAATATCATGAGTGTGTTGATAAGACCGATAATTACGGAAAAGATGACCGCTGATAGCGAGCTTTTCAATCGTTATGGTTTCTATGTTGACCCAAAGGCCAACAAATTGGAGATCAAAGACGCTGTTGAAGCCACTTATGGTGTTTCTGTTGAAAAGGTAAGAACCATGAATTATGGTCCAAGCCGTAAGAGTCGTTATACAAAAACCGGAATCCAGCACGGTAAGACAAATGCCATGAAGAAAGCAATTGTTGATGTGGCTGAAGGTGATATTATTGATTTTTACAGTAATCTATAAAGACGAGAAATGTCAGTTAGAAAATTAAAACCGATAACCCCTGGGCAGCGTTTTAGAGTAGTAAACGGATTTGACGCGATTACTACTGATAAGCCGGAGAAAAGCTTGCTTGCTCCGTTAAAAAAGTCAGGTGGTAGGAACAGTCAAGGAAAAATGACCATGCGCCATAGAGGTGGGGGTCATAAAAGAAGATATCGAATCATCGATTTCAAAAGGGATAAACAAGGTGTGGAGGCCACTGTGCAATCCATTCAGTATGATCCCAATAGAACTGCATTTATCGCTTTGGTGGAATACACCGATGGAGAAAAAAGATATGTAGTTGCCCAAAATGGGATGCAAGTAGGTCAGGCTATCCAATCTGGAACTGGTTCTGCTCCTGAGATTGGAAATGCACTTCCTTTGAGTGAAATTCCTTTGGGTACTATTATCTCTTGCATAGAATTGAGACCTGGTCAGGGAGCAATCATGGCACGTAGTGCTGGTACTTTTGCCCAGTTGATGGCCAAGGACGGTAAGTTTGTTACCATTAAGCTTCCTTCTGGAGAAACGCGTATGATTTTGGCCACGTGTTTGGCTACGATTGGAGCAGTTTCCAACTCAGACCACCAATTGTTGGTATCTGGTAAAGCAGGTAGAAGCAGATGGTTGGGTAGAAGACCAAGAACAAGACCAGTAGCCATGAACCCAGTAGATCACCCAATGGGTGGTGGTGAAGGAAGGGCTTCCGGAGGTCATCCAAGATCTAGAAACGGTATTCCTGCAAAAGGATTCAGAACCCGTTCCAAGACCAAGGACACCAATAGATATATCATTGAACGTAGAAAGAAATAAAAGAAAAAGTAAATGGCACGTTCGTTAAAAAAAGGACCATACGTTCATTTTAGTTTGGAGAAAAAAGTCCAAGCCAATATAGAATCAGGAAAGAAAACGGTTATCAAAACATGGTCTAGAGCCTCAATGATAACCCCGGATTTTGTGGGACAGACCATCGCAGTGCACAACGGGAGACAATTTGTTCCTGTATATGTAACCGAGAACATGGTAGGTCACAAACTTGGAGAATTTTCACCTACACGATCTTTTAGAGGTCATGCAGGGGCTAAAAACAAAGGTAAAAAGTAAGTAAGCTATGGGAGTTCGTAAAAGACAAATGGCCGAAAGGTTAAAGGAAGAGAAAAAGCAACTTGCTATTGCAAAGCTTAACAATTGCCCAACGTCTCCAAGAAAGATGCGTTTGGTAGCTGATTTGGTTCGAGGAAAACAAGTAGAAATGGCTTTGGCTATTTTGAAGTTCAACCAAAAGGAAGCCTCAAGAAAGTTGGAGAAGCTTTTGCTATCTGCTATCGCCAATTGGGAAGCCAAGAATGAGGAGGCCAATATTGAGGAAGCTGATCTTTACATCAAGGAAATCCGTGTAGACGGAGGAACCATGTTGAAGCGTTTGAGACCAGCTCCCCAAGGAAGGGCTCACAGAATCAGAAAGCGTTCCAATCATGTTACCATGATCTTGGAAGCCAATAACAACGTTCAAAGCTAGAAAATAGAATATGGGACAAAAGACCAATCCAATAGGAAATCGCTTGGGAATTATCAGAGGATGGGAATCCAACTGGTACGGAGGAAACGATTACGGCGATAAGCTGGCTGAGGATGATAAAATAAGAAAGTACGTGCATGCACGTTTGGCCAAGGCCAGTGTATCACGAGTGATTATAGAACGCACCTTGAAATTGATCACCATTACCATTACCACGGCTCGTCCAGGTATCATTATTGGTAAGGGAGGTCAAGAGGTTGATAAACTTAAGGAAGAGCTTAAGAAAATTACCAACAAGGAAGTTCAGATCAATATTCATGAGATCAAGAGACCTGAATTGGATGCCAATTTGGTAGCTGCGAGTGTTGCGAGACAGATTGAGAGCAGGATTTCATACCGTAGAGCAATTAAAATGGCCATTGCAGCTGCAATGCGTATGAATGCAGAAGGTATCAAGATTCAGATTTCCGGACGTTTGAACGGCGCTGAAATGGCACGTTCGGAGTCCTACAAAGAAGGTAGAATTCCATTGTCCACTTTCCGAGCCGATGTGGATTATGCCTTACACGAAGCTCACACTACCTACGGTAGATTGGGCATTAAGGTGTGGATCATGAAGGGTGAGGTTTATGGAAAAAGAGAACTTTCCCCATTGGTAGGATTGAGCAAGAGTCAAGGAGGAAAAGGCGGTAAACAAGATGGTGGTAAAAAACCACGCCGTAGAAAGTAATAAGATAAAGTAAGGTAAGATGTTACAGCCAAAAAGAACGAAATTTCGTAAAGCCCAGAAGGGGCGTATGAAAGGAATCTCACAAAGAGGACACCAGCTTTCCAATGGAATGTTTGGTATAAAGTCCATGGATTCACACTTCATTACTTCCCGTCAAATAGAGGCTGCGCGTATCGCTGCGACAAGATACATGAAGAGACAGGGTCAATTGTGGATCAAGATTTTTCCAGACAAGCCCATCACCAAAAAACCTCTTGAGGTTCGTATGGGTAAGGGTAAAGGTGCTCCAGAATACTGGGTGGCCGTTGTAAAACCAGGAAGAATCATGTTCGAGATTGCCGGGGTTCCCATGGATGTTGCCAAGGAAGCTTTGAGACTAGCGGCTCAAAAATTACCGGTAAAGACCAAGTTTGTCGTAGCAAGGGATTATTCCGCTTAATTTTTAATTGAGAAGAAAGATGAGACAATCAGAAATAAAAGAACTTTCAATTGAAGAGCTAAAGGAGCGTTTGGCTGAGTTCAAAAAACAACATGCAGACCTTAAAATGGCACATGCTGTTACTCCTTTGGAAAATCCTTTACAGATTAGAAAGACGAGAAGGACGGTGGCAAGACTTGCAACAGAATTAACTAAAAGGGAATTACAATAATTGGTTCTGCCTTATGGAAAACAGAAATTTAAGAAAAGAAAGAATAGGCGTTGTTACCAGCAACAAAATGGAGAAATCAATTGTGGTTTCTGAGGTAAAACGAGTAAAGCACCCCATGTACGGGAAATTCGTTTTGAAGACCAAGAAATATGTTGCCCATGACGAAAAGAACGATTGCAACGAAGGTGATACCGTCAAAATAATGGAAACCCGTCCCTTGAGCAAAACAAAATGCTGGAGGTTGGTTGAAATCCTTGAAAGAGCTAAATAATTATGGTACAGCAAGAATCAAGATTAAAGGTTGCGGACAATACTGGTGCAAAAGAAGTTTTGACCATCCGCGTTTTGGGAGGAACAAAAAGAAGATATGCTTCCTTGGGTGACAAAATTGTGGTTACCGTAAAAGAAGCTACTCCAAACGGTACTGTAAAAAAAGGTTCTGTATCAACAGCAGTGGTTGTTCGTACCAAAAAGGAAGTAAGAAGACCAGATGGTTCTTACATCCGTTTTGATGACAATGCCTGTGTATTGTTGAACCCAACCGGCGAAATGAGAGGAACCCGTGTCTTTGGACCGGTTGCAAGAGAGCTTAGGGACAGACAGTTCATGAAGATTGTTTCATTGGCACCTGAAGTGCTGTAATAGAAATATCAGAGAGATGAAGTTGAAAATAAAAACAGGGGATACGGTAAGAGTCATTGCGGGAGACCACAAAGGCAGCGAAGGAAAAGTACTTCGTGTAGACCGTGAAAAGAACAAGGCCATAGTGGAAGGCATCAATGAGGTGTCCAAACACGAAAAGCCAAGTGCTCAGAACCCTCAAGGAGGCATAACAAAGAAGGAAGCTCCCATCCATATTTCTAACCTATCGTTGATCGATCCAAAATCTGGAGACGCAACACGTGTTGGTTACGAAGTGCGCGATGGAAAGAAAGTTAGGGTTTCCAAAAAATCCAATGAAGTAATTTAGTCATGAGCTACATTCCAAGATTAAAGCAAGAATATAAAGAGCGCGTGATCAAGGCGCTTACCGATGAGTTCGGTTATAAAAACGTAATGCAGGTTCCAAAGTTGCAGAAGATTGTTGTAAGCCGTGGAGTTGGAGCTGCAGTATCTGATAAGAAACTTATTGATCATGCTGTGGACGAGTTGACCAATATTACAGGTCAAAAAGCAGTGGCCACTCTTTCCAAGAAGGACGTTGCAACCTTCAAATTGAGAAAAGGAATGCCTATTGGGGCCAAAGTGACCTTGAGAGGTGAGCGCATGTACGAATTTTTGGATCGTTTGATCACAACTGCCCTTCCAAGGGTACGTGATTTCCAAGGGGTAAGAGCTACCGGATTTGACGGTAGAGGAAACTACAACTTAGGAGTTCAAGAGCAGATCATCTTTCCAGAAATCAATATAGACAGAATCAACAGGATCAACGGAATGGATATCACATTTGTGACTTCCGCTGAAACTGATAAAGAAGCAAAATCATTGTTAACCGAATTGGGAGTACCCTTTAAAAAGAACTAGTATGGCCAAGGAATCAATGAAAGCCCGTGAAAGAAAAAGGGCAAAAATGGTTGAGAAATACGCCGAAAAGAGAAAAGCTTTAAAAGAGGCCGGAGATTATGAGGCCTTACAAAAGCTGCCTAAGAATGCATCTCCCGTGCGTATGCGCAACCGTTGCAAATTGACCGGAAGACCAAGAGGGTACATGAGAACCTTCGGTATCTCTAGGGTGATGTTCAGGGAAATGGCCAACAAAGGCTTGATTCCAGGAGTTAAAAAGGCAAGTTGGTAATTTAGATATAGAAAAGAAATGCTTACAGATCCAATTTCAGATTATTTGACCAGAATCAGGAATGCCAGCAAGGCAGGCCATAGGGTAGTGGATATCCCTGGTTCAAACCTTAAGAGACAGATTACCAAAATATTGTTCGATCAAGGCTATATTTTGAGTTATAAGTTCGAGGACGATAAAGTTCAAGGGAACATTAAAATAGCCCTTAAGTACGATAAAGCTACCAAGGAGCCCATTATTAAAAGGCTAGAGCGGGTAAGTAAGCCTGGTCTTCGTAAGTATTCCGGTTCAGGTGACTTACCAAGAGTCTTGAACGGTTTGGGTATTGCCATTGTGTCCACTTCGCACGGAGTGATGACCAGCAAGCAAGCCCAGCAAGAGAATGTAGGTGGTGAAGTATTGTGCTACGTATATTAATTGAGAAAAGAGAAGAAAAATGTCAAGAATAGGTAACAGTCCAGTCGCAATTCCAGAGGGGGTAACCGTAGAGGTCAAAGATGCCTTGGTTACCGTAAAAGGTAAATTGGGAGAACTTACCCAAGATTTCTCAGGAGTTGATGTAAAGGTTGAAGAAGGTAAGGTTTTGGTAGAAAGAGCCTCAGACTCCAAAGAACATAAATCAAAACACGGTTTGTACCGTGCGCTTTTTGCCAATATGGTAAAAGGTGTATCACAAGGTTGGACCAAGGAATTGGAGTTGGTTGGAGTTGGATACAGAGCCAGCAACCAAGGACAGAAGTTGGATTTGGCCCTAGGATTTTCTCATAATATCATTATGGATATTGCACCGGAGGTGAAAATTGAGACCATCTCAGAGAAAGGGAAAAACCCTATTGTAAAATTAACATCTCACGACAAACAATTGGTAGGTCAAGTAGCTGCCAAGATCAGAGGTTTTCGTAAGCCAGAGCCTTACAAAGGAAAAGGTATCAAGTTTGTTGGTGAGCAATTAAGAAGAAAAGCAGGTAAATCAGCTTAATAATTAAGACTATGGGATTATCTAAGACTGAACGAAAATTACGCATCCGAAGAAGAATACGCAAAGTAGCCTCCGGAACTGAAGCAAGACCAAGATTGGCTGTGTTCAGAAGCAATAAAGAAATTTATGCCCAGTTGATTGACGACGTTAAGGGTGTTACCTTGGCCGCTGCCTCATCACGCGATAAAGGTGTGGACGCCAAAGGAACCAAATCTGAAGTCGCCACTGCAGTGGGCAAGGCCATAGCAGAAAAGGCCCTTAAGCTTGGTGTAGAAGCCGTGGCTTTTGACAGAGGTGGAAACCTTTATCACGGAAGAGTAAAATCATTGGCTGAAGGAGCTAGGGAAGCAGGACTAAAATTCTAATAAGACTATGTACCAGAAATACAAAAACGTAGAAATAGTTAAGCCAGGGGGACTGGAGTTGAAAGACCGTTTGGTTGGAGTGCAAAGGGTTACCAAGGTAACAAAAGGTGGTAGAGCCTTTGGTTTTTCAGCAATAGTTGTTGTTGGTGATGAGAACGGAGTTGTTGGACATGGTTTGGGAAAATCCAAAGAAGTAGCCACTGCAATCGCAAAAGCTATTGAGGATGCCAAAAAGAACTTGGTCCGCATTCCATTGACCAAAGCAACACTTCCCCATGAGCAAAAGGGAAAGTATGGAGGTGCCAGGGTTTACATTAAGCCAGCATCTCACGGTACCGGGGTAATTGCCGGTGGTGCTGTTAGAGCGGTATTGGAAGCTGTGGGTGTACAGGATGTATTGTCCAAGTCCCAAGGTTCTTCCAACCCCCACAACGTAGTAAAAGCAACTTTTGATGCTCTTTTGCAATTGAGAAGTGCGGAAACTGTAGCTCAGCAGAGAGGTATTTCTTTGGAAAAAGTCTTTAAAGGATAAAAAGAGGATAATATGTCAAAGATAAAAGTTACACAGGTAAAGAGCGCCATCAAAAAGCCACAGAACCAAAAAAGAACTTTGGAAGCTTTAGGATTGCGCAAGATCGGGCAGGTTGTTGAGCATGATGCAACTCCCAATATCCTTGGAATGGTAAATAAGGTAAAACACTTGGTTTCCACAGAGGAAGCTTAAAATATAAAGGCACATGGATTTACATAATCTTAAACCAGCGAAAGGCGCTGTGCACAAAGAAGGAAAACGTGTAGGTAGAGGAGAAGGCTCTGGAAAAGGAGGCACCGCCACCCGTGGACACAAAGGAGCCAAGTCTAGATCTGGATATTCCAAAAAGATTGGTTTTGAAGGAGGTCAAATGCCTTTGCAAAGACGTGTTCCCAAGTTTGGTTTCACTAACATCAACAGAAAGGAATACAAAGGTATCAACTTGGGTAAATTACAAGAGTTGGTAGACAACGGTGTTATCAAGAAAGAAGTTACTTTTGACATCCTTGTTGAAAACGGTTTGACCCATAAAAACGATTTGGTAAAGATTTTAGGCGATGGCGAGTTAAAAGCCGGTCTAAAGGTATCTGTGCATAAATTTAGTGCTTCCGCAAAAGCTGCTATCGAGAAAGCTGGAGGTGAAGCAATAAGTTTATAAGGAATATTTATAGCATGAAGAAATTTATAGAGACCATATCAAATATCTGGAAAATCGATGAGCTGAGACAGCGTATCATCCTAACCCTTGGGTTGTTGTTGGTATATCGTTTTGGTACCCGTATTGTACTTCCAGGTATAGATACTACCCAATTGTCCCAGTTGGCTTCAAGTACTGATTCGGGTATTTTGGGAATTCTTAATGCTTTCACAGGAGGCGCTTTTGCCAATGCATCTGTATTTGCATTGGGAATTATGCCCTATATCTCCGCCTCCATTGTGGTTCAGTTGATGGGAATAGCCATTCCGTATCTACAGAAACTACAAAAAGAAGGAGAAAGTGGCAGAAAGACCATTAACCAAATTACGCGATGGTTGACCATTGGAATCTGTATCGTTCAAGCTCCTGCATATTTGTACGGTTTGGGTGCACTTGGTGTTCCAGATAGTGCATTTGTTTTGGGTAAGGGACTGGATTTCATTGTTCCATCGGTCATTATTTTGGTGACAGGATGTGTGTTTGCCATGTGGTTGGGTGAAAAGATTACGGATAAAGGAATCGGAAACGGTATTTCACTGTTGATCATGATCGGGATTATTGCCACTATGCCACAGTCCTTTGTTCAGGAATTCGTGTCAAGGACCACCAACAATACCGGAGGTATCATGTTTATGTTGATTGAGGTAATTATATGGTTCTTGGTGATTTTGGCCAGTGTACTTTTGGTGATGGCAGTACGTCAGATTCCAGTACAGTATGCAAGAAGAACTGCCTCTGGTGGATATGAAAAGAACATTATGGGTGCACGCCAGTACATTCCATTAAAATTAAATGCTTCTGGAGTTATGCCCATCATCTTTGCGCAAGCAATCATGTTTGCCCCAAGTTTGTTGGGAAGAACTTTTAACGATACAGCAGTAGGACAATGGATGGAAGTGCAGTTTGCTGATATTTTTGGACTGGCCTACAATATTTTGTTTGCCATTCTGATTATCATTTTCACCTATTTCTATACAGCGATTACTGTACCTACCAACAAAATGGCTGATGATCTAAAACGAAGTGGAGGTTTTATTCCCGGTATTCGTCCTGGAAAGGAGACTGGGGATTATTTGGATAAGATCATGTCATTGATCACATTACCTGGATCGATATTCTTAGCGCTGTTGGCCGTTTTGCCAGCAGTTGTGGTAAAGTTGATGGATGTACAGGCAGGTTGGGCCTTGTTTTATGGAGGAACCTCTCTGTTGATTATGGTAGGTGTGGCAATAGATACGGTACAACAGGTAAATTCCTATTTGTTGAACAGGCATTATGATGGCCTAATGAAGACCGGAAAAAACAGAAAAGTAGCATAATACATGGCAAAGCAACCAGCAATAGAACAAGACGGGACTATTATTGAAGCATTGTCCAATGCAATGTTTAGAGTAGAATTGGAAAATGGACACGTTGTTACGGCGCATATATCTGGGAAAATGAGAATGCACTACATTAAGTTGCTTCCCGGAGATAAAGTAAAGTTGGAGATGAGTCCATACGATTTAACAAAAGCAAGAATTACGTATAGATACTAGTTACATGAAAGTAAGAGCATCAATAAAGAAGAGAAGTGCCGACTGCAAGATTGTTCGCAGAAAGGGCAGATTGTACGTTATCAACAAAAAGAATCCTAGATTTAAACAAAGACAAGGGTAATTATGGCAAGAATTGCAGGGGTAGACATACCTAAACAAAAGCGTGGTGTTATTTCGCTTACCTATATCTTCGGAATAGGTAAAAGTAGAGCGCAAGAAATTTTGGCCAAGGCCGATGTAAGTGAGGATACCAAGGTTTCTGATTGGAACGATGATGAAATCGGACGTATCAGGGAAGCTGTTTCCGAATACACTATCGAAGGAGAGCTTCGCTCGGAGACCCAATTGAACATCAAACGTTTGATGGATATTGGTTGCTACCGTGGAATTCGCCACAGAGCCGGATTGCCATTGAGAGGTCAACGTACCAAGAACAACTCTAGGACCAGAAAAGGAAAAAGAAAAACAGTTGCCAACAAGAAAAAAGCAACGAAATAATAAAAACATAGTCATTAGTCTTTAGACGTTAGAAGAATCTGTTTGAAATGTAAAAGTCTAGGATTCCAATAACTAAGAGCTAACACTAGAAACTAAGAAATATGGCAAAGGCAAGTACCAAAACAACAAAAAAACGCAAGGTAATCGTTGAGTCTACCGGCGAGGCGCACGTTGTTGCATCTTTCAACAACATCATTATATCCCTTACCAACAAAAAAGGCGATGTAATCTCTTGGTCCTCCGCAGGAAAAATGGGATTCCGTGGTTCTAAAAAGAACACTCCTTATGCTGCCCAAATAGCCGCTGAGGATTGCGCAAAAGTTGCCCACGAAGCAGGATTAAGAAAAGTAAAGGTTTACGTGAAAGGACCAGGTAACGGTAGAGAATCGGCCATCCGTTCCATTCACAATGCTGGTATTGAGGTTACAGAGATTATCGATGTTACCCCACTTCCACATAACGGTTGTAGACCACCCAAAAGAAGAAGAGTTTAATCAAGTATAGTTTTAATGGCCCCAAAAGGGTCTTCACCCGAAGGTGCAGTTTAGATTATCGAAGGATAAGCCTTAATTCATAATCGCACTTTCAAATTAATAGAAGATGGCAAGATACACAGGACCAAAAACAAAGATCGCTAGAAAATTTGGAGAAGCGATTTTCGGAGACGACAAGTCTTTTGAAAAGAAAAATTACCCTCCAGGACAGCACGGTAACAACAGACGCCGTGGCAAAAAATCAGAATACGCTATCCAGTTGATGGAAAAGCAAAAGGCCAAATATACCTACGGTATTTTGGAGCGTCAGTTTAGAAACTTGTTCGCCGAGGCCAAAAGAAAAGAAGGAGTAACCGGTGAGATTCTTCTTCAATTGTGTGAATCCCGTTTAGACAATGTGGTCTATAGAATGGGTATTTCCCCTTCACGAAGAGGAGCACGTCAATTGGTATCGCACCGCCACATTACCGTAAACGGCAATGTGGTGAACATTCCATCGTACAGCCTTAAGGCCGGTGATGTTGTAGGTGTGCGCGAAAAATCAAAATCTGTACAATCCATTGAGGATTCTTTGTCTGCCAACAGCAGCGTATACGAATGGATCACTTGGAATTCCGAAAAGAAAGAAGGTACGTATGTATCTGTTCCAGAAAGAATTCAAATCCCTGAAAATATCAAGGAACAGCTGATCGTCGAATTGTACTCTAAATAAAATTCAACATTAATCCAATTATGGCATTACTTAATTTTCAGAAGCCCGATAAAGTTATAATGATAGATTCAACAGATTTCGAAGGGAAATTTGAATTCCGCCCTTTGGAACCTGGCTATGGATTAACAGTTGGGAATGCGCTGAGAAGGGTTCTACTTTCCTCTTTGGAAGGTTTTGCCATCACTTCTGTGCGCATAGATGGAGTTGAACATGAGTTTTCTGTTATCCCAGGCGTTGTTGAAGACGTAACTGAAATCATTTTGAACCTAAAACAGGTTCGTTTTAAAAGACAGATTGATGATGTTGAGAGCGAGACCGTTTCCATTTCCGTTAGTGGAAAGGAACAGTTGACCGCTGGAGATTTCCAAAAATTCATTTCAGGGTACCAAGTGCTCAATCCAGATTTGGTGATCTGCAACATGGATCCCAAAGTGAGCATCAACCTTGAGATTATCATAGAAAAAGGACGTGGATATGTTCCTGCTGAGGAAAACAAAAAATCCAATGCCCCATTGGGAAGCATTGCGGTTGATTCTGTTTACACTCCGGTGAAGAACGTAAAATACAGCATTGAAAACTTCAGGGTAGAGCAAAAGACCGATTATGAAAAATTGGTTTTTGAAATCCTTACCGATGGTTCCATCCATCCTAAGGATGCTTTGACCGAAGCTGCCAAAGTATTGATCCACCACTTTATGCTGTTCTCTGATGAGCGCATCACCCTTGAGGCCGATGAAATCGCTCAGACTGAGACTTATGATGAGGAATCATTGCACATGCGTCAGTTGTTGAAGACCAAATTGGTAGATATGGACTTGTCCGTTAGGGCATTGAACTGTCTTAAAGCCGCCGAAGTAGATACTTTGGGTGATTTGGTTTCCTTCAACAAAAATGATTTGATGAAGTTTAGAAACTTTGGTAAAAAATCATTGACCGAGTTGGAAGAGTTGGTCATCAACAAAGGCCTACAATTTGGTATGGACCTTTCCAAATACAAATTAGATAAAGATTAATAATCATATTTTGCTCCCCAAGTTCAATTGGGTCTGGTAGCAAGATGATAAACTAGAAAGATGAGACACGGAAAGAAATTCAATCACTTAGGCAGAACAGCCGCCCATAGAAAGGCGATGTTGGCCAATATGGCTTGCTCCCTTATTGAGCACAAGCGAATCAATACCACTGTGGCCAAAGCAAAAGCTTTGAAGCAGTTTGTTGAACCCTTGATTACTAAAGCTAAGATAGAGAACAACCAAACTACCGAAAAAGGTACGCACAACAGAAGGGTTGTTTTCAGTAACTTGAGAAGCAAGGAAGCTATTACCGAACTTTTTAGCACAGTAGCTGAGAAAGTAGCGGACAGACCAGGAGGATATACCCGAATCATTAAGTTGGGTAACCGATTGGGTGACAACGCCGATATGGCCATGATAGAACTAGTGGATTTCAACGAGGTATACAACGCTGGTAAACCCAAAAAGAAATCAACCAGAAGAAGTAGAAGAGGAGGAAGCAAGAAAGCGGAGCCTGTGGCACCGGCGGCTGAAACTAAAACTGACGATTCTGAAGAATAAGAAAGATGTTATTAACTATTGTATTAGTGGAAAAAGGATAAGTGAGAACTTATCCTTTTTTTATGTTTTTTTGTAAACTGAAAAATTGGAACACCTCATGAAGTATCACGAAAAGAAAAAAGCACTGTTGTTATTGGCGGATGGGACCATTTTCTACGGAAAAGCTGTAGGAGGCAAAGAAGGTACAGCCGTTGGAGAAGTATGTTTTAATACCGGTATGACCGGGTATCAGGAAATCTTTACCGACCCTTCCTATTTTGGTCAGTTGATGGTCACCACCAATGCCCATATTGGGAACTATGGAGCCCATTTGGACGAAGTGGAATCCGACTCCGTAAAAATAGCGGGACTTATTTGTAAAAACTTCAGCTACGAATACTCCAGACCCGACGCCAGAATGAGTTTGTTGGAATTTTTGAACAACAACAACCTTTTTGCCATCTCAGATGTGGATACCCGTGCCTTGGTAAGTTACATTCGCGATAACGGTGCCATGAACGCCTTGATTTCAACAAGGGTCGATGAGATTGATGCGCTAAAAGAGGAATTAAAGCAAGTCCCAAGTATGGAAGGTTTGGAACTTTCCTCTAAAGTTTCCACCAAGGAGCCCTATTACTACGGGGATGAAAATTCTGCCTACAGGATTTCCGCTTTGGATATCGGTATTAAAAAGAATATTCTACGAAACTTGGCCAAGAGGGGAGCTTACATCAAGGTATTTCCTTACAATACTTCTTTTGAGGAAATGGAAAAATGGAACCCAGATGGCTATTTCATTTCCAATGGACCTGGAGATCCAGAACCATTGACGGATGCCATCACCGCGGCCAAAAAGATGATTACTTCAGATAAACCCTTATTTGGAATCTGTTTGGGGCACCAAGTATTGGCTCTCGCCAATGGAGTTTCCACATACAAAATGCACAATGGGCACCGGGGAATCAATCACCCTATTCTCAACTTGGTGACTGGAAAAGGGGAAATTACATCTCAAAATCATGGGTTTGCCATTAATAGGGAAGAAACTGAGGCCCATCCCGAATTGGAGATTACCCATACCCACTTGAACGATCAGACAGTGGCCGGAATCAAAATGAAAGGGAAAGATGTGTTTTCGGTGCAATATCATCCTGAAGCAAGTCCGGGGCCACACGATGCCGACTATCTTTTCGACCAATTTTTTGATGCAATCAAAACAGGAAAGAACTAAAACGTTATAGTTTTATTTTTAGGTTATTAAGACCGTTTTATAGCTGCTGACATACTGTTAAAAGGCTCGCCTTTTCGTATCTTAGTCGAATTAAATTACAATCATAAACTTTGAATAAAATGAGCATTATTATCAATATTCATGCAAGACAGATATTGGATTCAAGAGGTAATCCTACCGTAGAAGTAGATGTAGTTACCGAAAATGGAATTTTGGGAAGGGCAGCTGTTCCTTCCGGAGCCTCAACAGGAGAACATGAGGCCGTTGAATTACGGGACGGAGGAGATTCCTTTATGGGGAAAGGCGTTGGAAAGGCCGTAAACAACGTTAACACTGTTATTGCTGAAGAATTGGTGGGTACTTCGGTTTTTGATCAAAATGCCATCGACCAGACCATGATTGAACTGGACGGCACACCGAACAAATCCAAACTGGGTGCCAATGCCATCTTGGGTGTTTCCTTGGCAGTGGCCAAAGCGGCTGCCAATGAATTGGGTATGCCATTGTATCGCTATGTGGGCGGTGTTAGTGCCAACACGCTTCCTGTACCCATGATGAACATTATCAACGGTGGATCTCACTCCGATGCTCCCATTGCATTCCAAGAGTTTATGGTGATGCCTGTTAAAGCCAAAGATTTTAGTCACTCCATGCAAATGGGTACTGAAATCTTCCACAACCTTAAAAAAGTACTGCACGACCGTGGTTTGAGTACCGCTGTAGGTGATGAAGGTGGTTTTGCCCCAACGTTGGAAGGTGGTACCGAAGATGCTTTGGATACCATTGCCAAAGCGGTTGCCAAGGCAGGGTATAAATTAGGCGACGATGTAATGATCGCTTTGGATTGCGCATCAGCAGAATTTTATGTGGATGGTGCTTACGACTATACAAAGTTCGAAGGAAGCAAGGGAGTCGTTAGGACTTCTGAAGA
The DNA here is from genome assembly GCF_042651185.1 of Flagellimonas marina. Classification (NCBI taxonomy): domain Bacteria; kingdom Pseudomonadati; phylum Bacteroidota; class Flavobacteriia; order Flavobacteriales; family Flavobacteriaceae; genus Flagellimonas; species Flagellimonas marina. Next base: position 128,305 of record NZ_JBHSCL010000004.1, read on the forward strand.
ACAAGCACAATATTTGGCTGACCTTTGTGAAAAATACCCTATCATCTCCATTGAGGATGGAATGGATGAAAACGATTGGGAAGGTTGGAAGCTGTTAACTGAAAAAATCGGAGATAAAGTACAGTTGGTTGGTGACGATTTGTTCGTGACCAATGTAGAGCGTTTGTCAAGAGGAATTGAAAACGGTATCGCCAACTCCATTTTAATCAAGGTAAACCAAATTGGAACATTGACTGAAACCATCGCAGCGGTAAACATGGCCAAAAATGCTGGGTATACCTCTGTAATGTCACACCGTTCCGGAGAGACTGAAGATAATACCATCGCTGATTTGGCTGTGGCGTTGAACACAGGTCAAATTAAGACGGGTTCCGCTTCACGAAGTGACCGTATGGCAAAATATAACCAGTTGTTGCGCATTGAGGAGGAATTGGGAAGTGTTGCCTATTATCCTCAAGAAAAAGCCTTTAAGGTAAAATAAGCATAAAGATTATTTAGCATAACAAAAGCCTTTCTCAAATGGGAAAGGCTTTTTTTTGTTTCAATAACAAAGATTAGCTAAATTATAGCATCGAACCAACAGTGCTAACTATCTTACCTATATGAATAATTTTCTTTTTGTTGCAGCGGAAAACGATGCCCTAGCCAATTGTAAAGCTGGCGGAATGGGCGATGTGGTGCGGGATGTGCCACGTCAAATTTCTGAAAGGGGGGATAAAGTGCATGTCATTGTTCCGTCTTACTCACGGCTTCACAAAGATGGATTGTTCAAAACCAACCTCAATTTTTATTTGCGGGGATTGCGATATACGGCAGAGTTGTATGAAGTAAAGCCCAAAAAGGATTTTCCAAACATTGTGCACTACGTGCTACATCACCCGGAGATTGAAGCTGGGGATATTGCCCATATCTATCACAATGACCCTGAGGAGCCATTTTACACAGATGCTATTAAGTATTTTATATTCTGTACCGCGGTGGCAGAGGCCGTAAAGCAAGGTGCGTTTGGAGATTTGGATGTGGTGCATTTGCACGATTGGCATTCCAGCTTATTGTTGTTTCTGAGGGAATATCATCCAGACTATGTCAACCTTCAGGATATACGGTTTGTGTACAGTATTCACAATTTAGCCATTCAGGGAATACGGCCTTTTGATGGGAACTATTCTTCTGTGAAAAATTGGTTTCCAACCGTACCTCTGGATTATCAAAAGTTGATGGATTATCGGTATAAGGATTGCATCAATTTAATGGCTGTTGGAATTCGTTTTGCTGATGCCGTACACACAGTTTCCCCTTCCTATAAAGATGATGTGTTATTGCCGAGTTCTCCCCCAGAGTTCATTGGCGGGGAAGGTTTGGAAAAAGACCTTCAAAAAGCTGATGATGAAGGAAGACTGTTTGGTATTTTGAACGGATGCAATTACAAGAACATCAACTCTGAAGCAAAAGGTCAGATTTATCGCAATACCGTAAAAGCACTTTTTGGTTGGCTACAGCAGGAAGATAAGAAATACAAGGCCGATTTTTTGGCCCATACTGGTGAGAAAATAATGGAATATGTCGGTAACCGACCCAAGTTCATCGCATCCAGCGTGGCCCGATTGACCGAGCAAAAATTCTACTTCTTTATGCGTTCCCCGGAGGCATTTGTGGAGATTTTAAAAAAATTAGAGAAGGTGGATGGTATTTTTATGCTTTTAGGTACGGGTGCACCAGAGTATGAGGAGCTATTCAGAAAGCTCAGTTATGAGCACAAAAACTTCATTTTCACTAACGGGCAGTCCGAAAAACTTATAGATTCCATGTATTTGGAATCTGACCTTTATTTCATGCCCAGTCTTTTTGAACCCTGCGGTATTAGCCAAATGTTGGCTATGCGCAACGGACATCCCTGTTTGGTACATCATACGGGAGGATTAAAAGATACTGTTGAACACCTGAAAACGGGCTTCAGTTTTGATGGGGAAAGCTACGATGAAAAAATCAAGAATATGCTCGACGTTTTGGATGTGGCCTTGGATATTTTTCAAAACGATAAGACAACTTGGAAGAAAATACAAGCAGCCGCCAAAAGAAAGCGTTTTACCTGGAAAAAGTCGGTTGATGCGTACTACACCCTACTGTACAATATGGCTTGAGTGCTTTTTTTCGCAGCATTGATATTTTATTGTTAATAACTGCACAAATAAGAGTCGGAAATTGTTAATGGTTGCGCTTTTTCGTAATTTCCGCATTCTATTTTTACTAATCTATTAAAACATAAAATGTCGGATAAAGCGATACTCGAATATGGTGGAAAGCAGTATGAATTCCCCGTAATCAAAGGTACTGAAGATGAATTGGCAATTGATATTAAAACACTAAGGGCAGATACCGGAATGGTTACTATAGATCCTGGATATAAAAACACGGGTTCTTGTGAAAGCTCTATTACGTTTCTGGATGGTGAAAAAGGAATTCTAAGGTATAGAGGGTACTCCATAGAGGATTTAGCAGAAAAAGCTGATTTTTTGGAGGTGGCTTATTTGCTCATATTTGGAGAGTTGCCGAATAAGGAACAACTTGAGAAATTTCATAACGACATTAAAGAAGAGTCTCATGTTGATGAGGAAATGAAGAAGATTTTGGACGCCTTTCCAAAAGCAGCGCATCCTATGGGCGTACTTTCTTCGTTAACCAGTGCTTTGGTAGCTTTTAACCCTATTTCCGTGGATGTTTCCTCAGAAAAAGCAATGTACGCCTCCATCGTACGCATTTTGGCCAAATTTCCGGTATTGGTGGCTTGGACCCAACGTAAGAAAAAAGGACTTCCTTTGGACTACGGAGACGATAGTCTAGGTTATGTGGAGAACATACACAAGATGATGTTCAAAAAACCTAACCAAGAGTATAAAAAAGACCCCATTGCCATTGAAGCTCTAGACAAGTTATTAATCCTTCACGCCGACCACGAGCAGAACTGTTCAACGTCAACGGTACGTATAGTGGGCTCTTCACATGCAGGTCTGTTTGCGTCCCTTTCTGCTGGTATTTCGGCACTTTGGGGACCTTTGCATGGTGGTGCCAACCAAGCCGTTTTGGAAATGTTGGAAGCCATTGAAGCCGATGGTGGCGACACAAAAAAGTACATGGCCAAGGCCAAGGACAAGAACGACCCATTCAGATTGATGGGCTTTGGACATCGTGTCTATAAAAACTTTGACCCAAGGGCCAAAATCATAAAAAAATCAGCTGACGATGTACTGGGTAATCTCGGAATTGAAGATCCTATCTTGGATATCGCCAAAGGTTTGGAAAAAGAAGCATTGGAAGACAAGTACTTTGTGGATAGAAAGTTATATCCCAATGTGGACTTCTATTCGGGAATAATTTATAGAGCGTTGGGCATTCCAACAGATATGTTCACCGTAATGTTCGCTTTGGGAAGACTACCGGGTTGGATAGCCCAATGGAGAGAGATGCGACTACGAAAAGAGCCCATAGGAAGACCCCGACAAGTGTATATCGGGGAAAACCTAAGGTCCTTTGTTCCATTGGAAAAAAGATAAGACTTGGGGAGACAGTCAAAAAAACTAGGGCGATTTAAACAAATCGCCCTTTTTCTATTAAAGGCTACTGGGATTGATCCCAGAATCAAGGTTCAATGACCTATCGGTGTCATAGCATATATGCATAATCTCTCTGTGGTAGTGGGCTCGTACCCACGAAAGATCATTGTTGTTTATTAAGGTGTTTTTTGATCGTTCAAATTCATGATGCAAAAAATCATGGGCATCAATGGTGCTCAAGTTTTTAATATTGGAGTCCAAAGACTGTGCATATCTGTTAATAGAGCTATTTACCTTTATTAGGTCCCATTCATTCTCAACAGTCAGTTTATCATCCGTAGACCAACCCTCGGGAAAATCACTTCGCATAATACAATCTTGATATTTTGCAGAATATAGAGAATCCGCATGTTGATCAAAAGAGGAATACTTGTGGTGGGTTACCTTTCTCTTTTGAAATGCATTGATTGGCCCCCAAAGCGCAAGGGCAATCAAAACCAATGAGGCTGTTATTAACAGTTTTTTCATTTGTAGGAAAAATCTTAATACAAATGTAATAATAAAAAATGTACACACAACATTTATGATATAAAAATTTACATGAAGTGGTTAATTTTAATACGTTAAAATACAAGGAGTTAAAATTTAAATGTTTCCCATTTTTTTATTGTGAAAACCATGTAAATAAAAAAGAGTATTTTACCATTTTGTAAGAGGAAAATATGGGGCAAAACACTAGATTTGCCTTAAATTTTTTAGGGGAAATCCCTAATTTGAATTCAAAAGTTTCAATAATTACCGTATGATGCAGCTGAACATTGTAGACGAGACAAGCCCTTTAAAAGCGGTGATTTTGGGAACCGCAGAAAGTTGTGGGCCAGTGCCAAGTCCAGAGGAGGCCTATGACCCAAAATCCTTGGAACACATATTGGCGGGGACTTATCCCAAGGAAGTGGATATGGTGGAAGAAATGGAAGCTTTTGCCCAAGTGTTTCATAAATATGGGGTGAAGGTTTATCGTCCCTCGGTTCTTAAAGACTGCAACCAGATTTTTTCTAGGGACATTGCCTTTGTGATTGAAGACAAATTATTCCATGCCAACATTCTGCCCGATCGCGAGCGGGAGTTTGTGGCCATTCACGAGGTACTGGATGAAATCGACCCGAATAAAATCATTCGACCACCCGCGGAGGTACATATTGAAGGTGGGGACATAATGCCTTGGAACGATTATATTTTTATGGGCACCTATACGGGACCAGACTATGCTGATTTTATCACCGCACGAACCAATAAAGAAGCGGTGGAGTACATTAGAGAAATGTTTCCGCATAAAACTGTAAAATCCTTTGAGCTTCGAAAATCGAATACCGACCCAAAGGAAAATGCCCTGCACCTGGATTGTTGTTTTCAGCCCGTAGGAAAGGACAAGGCTATTTTGCACAAAAATGGTTTTTTGGTGGAAGAAGAATACCAATGGTTGGTGGATTATTTCGGAAAGGAAAATGTTTTTGAGATCACCAAAGATGAGATGTACCAAATGTTCAGTAATGTATTTTCCATTTCACCAGAAGTAGTGGTTTCAGAAAAGAACTTCACCCGACTGAACAATTGGCTTCGAGATCAAGGTTTTACGGTAGAAGAGATTCCGTATGCCGAGATTGCCAAGCAAGAGGGGTTGCTTCGCTGTAGTACCATGCCCCTAATCCGAGCATAACGATTACGCACGAAAAACAACTAAACACAAACAACTTGAGAGCACAAATTTCAAATACCATACTAATGATTCGTCCGGTGAACTTTCGGATGAATGAGCAGACTGCCGTTAACAATTATTTTCAGGAAGACCTACACCTAAAAAATGTAGAGATCAATCGTAAAGCGCAAGAGGAGTTCGATGCTTTTGTAAACGTCCTTCGAGAAAATGGAGTCAATGTTATTGTGGTGGATGATACCAAGGAACGCGATACCCCGGATTCCATTTTTCCAAACAATTGGGTCTCTTTTCATGAAAATGGAACCATCTGCGTCTATCCCATGTTTGCCAAAAACCGAAGAAAGGAACGCCGAGAGGATATTTTTGAGGTACTGGAAAAAGAAGGCTTTTCAATCAATAATATCATGGATTATACCTCTGCTGAAGGAGAAGGGGTGTTCTTGGAAGGTACAGGAAGTATTCTCATAGATCGTGCCAATCAAAAGGCATATTGTGCCTTGTCCGAACGTGCCCATGAAGAACTTTTTATTGAATTCTGTGAAGATTTTGATTGTTTCCCCGTCATTTTTACAGCGTATCAGTCCGTGGAAGGGGAACGTTTACCCATTTATCATACCAATGTAATGATGGCCATGGCAGAGACCTTTGTGATCATATGTTTAAAATCCATCGATGATAAAAAGGAACGAAAGAGTGTTGTAGAGCACATTAAAATGGACGGTAGGGAAATTATCGAGATTACTGAGGAACAATTGTATCATTTTGCAGGGAACATGCTCCAAGTTATCGGTGCTAATAACCAACGTTTTATGGTGATGAGTACCCAAGCCTATAAAAGCCTTCGGGAAGATCAAATCAAGGCCATTGAAAAGCATTGCGGTATTATACACAGTACCTTGGATACAATTGAGTCTTGCGGAGGTGGTAGTGCCCGCTGCATGATGGCAGAGGTGTTTTTGCCAAAAAAGTAATGTCCCCTTGAGAGCTTGCACTGAGTGCCCGCCTGCCGGACGGGCAGGAAGTCGAAGTGGGAGCTTAGGGGTGTTTTTTCATGTGGACACGAATGCCACAAATTATCTCGAAAGATTTATGTCATTTCGAACTGTCAGATTGAGCGCAGTCGAAATCAAAGTGAGAAATCTATAGGTTGGCCGAGATTTCTCAATCGATGCTTTGCATTTCATTTCGAAATGACAGCATGTACATTGAGATGACACCGTCACCCTGAATATATTTCATGGTCTTTTGCTGTGGGATGGGATGCAGAAACAGATTCGGCATGACGTTAGTTTTTACTTGTCATTCTGAGTGAAACGAAGAATCTCTTCTAGGTCGAGATTTCTCAATCGATGCTTTGCATCTCATCTCGAAATGACTATCGTTTATTTTCTTGATGTCTTCAGCAATTTCTTCAATTGGGGTCGCCAGCTTAAAAAGAACTCAGTAATCATCAAGGGATAAACCCAGCAAATCCACTCATACACCGTATAGCGCATGGTATCGTCCTCAATAAAACTAAAGATTCCTGTAAAGTAGTCCACTTCGGGAAGTAAACGGATAAATACAAATGCCAACCCGCATATATAACTACGGATCATAAACTCTTTGTGCACTTTTACATTGCGTTTTCGAATGCTGACATAGGCCATAATAGTGGTAAAAATCCAGATGGTGGCCAATAAGGCCAAAGACGGAATGGCACCCGGAAGTGAATAGGTGGTCACCAAAAGAACATAGACCGTTAAAGCCGAGATCAACGAACCGATAATATAGATTTTCCCAGAAATCCGGTGAAATTTTAAAAAACGGTTTCTGATATAGGGAATAAATTGGAGTGGGCCCAAAAACAACGTGGTCGCCGCTGGAACAAAATGTGCAACGAGCCACCATTTGTACTTTAGTTTTACTTCACTTACTTCGGATGGGTTATAGAAAATATAACTTTCAACGTTGATGAGGTAATAATAGGTCGATACAAGGAGCACAATGCCCCAGAAAAATAAGTTCCCCAATAGTGTTTTACGCTTTCTAGTCAACATATTTAAAAGATTAGGTTAACCAAGCGGGGAACTTCTTTAAATATAATCAATAATTACCGTCTCAGCTTATCCTTTCTTTCCAAATGAAGTCAAAAAAACCACAGCCACAAACACTATAAAAAAAGCAAAGGGCAAGGAGGTGATAATAAGCAGTTTTTGAACAGCGGTAAGCACGTCAATATTCGGTTTGGCATTCCCGAGAAGAATAAGGGCCAAGGTGGCCAATAGAATAAAGACGGACCAAATGAGGCGATGTTTTTTCTGCGGATTGGGATTGCCTTTGTCCGTGAACATGCTCAACACAAATACAGCAGAATCTACGGAAGTGACCAAAAAACTCACCAAAAGCAAAATAGTGATGCCATTCAGCAGCCCAGAAAGCGGATATTCCCCAAAAAAGACAAAAATGGAAGAGAACACGCTCCCAAATTCATTGTTGTAACTTCCCCAACTTTCAATAATCTCAAAAGCTGAAACGCCAAAGACCGAAAACCAAAAGAAAGTGCCCAGCGAAGGTATGATCAATACCCCCAATAGCATTTGCCGCAAGGTGCGACCTCGGGAAATCCGGGCTATGAAAATACCCGTAAAGGGTGCCCAGGCCAACCAGAAGGCCCAATAGTAAAACGTCCAATCGGTAAGGAACTCAATGCCGGGATTGAAGCGTCCCACGGCGATGCTCATCGGAACAAAATCCTTGAGGTAGTGCAACGAAGCCTTTCCAAAGGAAAGCAGGATATCTCCCATATTGCTATTGATGAACACAAAGGCCAATAGCAACAGCGTTACCAGAATATTGAACTTGGAAATCCGTTTGATGCCCTTATCCACCCCCAGCCATACCGAGACAAATGCAATGGTGGAAATCAACAGGGCCAGCAGCAGGGTGACCGTTGCCCCAAACTCGGACTGAAAAACATGGTTGAGCCCTCCCGTAATTTGGGCGGTGCCCAATCCCACAGCGGCAATCAATCCAAAGACAGTGGTGATAATGGCCAGAATATCCACCGCATTGGCCCGTTTGGTCCCTTTAAACTTTTGTGGAATGGAACTGCTCACCAACACTTTTCGATTTTTGGTAAAAAGTGCATGGCCTATAATCAAGGCAAACAGTCCGTAAAAGGCCCAAGCGGTAAAGCCCCATTGGTAAAAGGTGAACTCCAGCGCCAAGATTTCTGGAGTGGAATTGGTGGCAATGGGCGGGTTTTGCTGCATAAAAACGGGTTCCTGCACGGCCCGGAGCAGAATGCCGGCCCCCATGCCTGTGCTGTAGAGCATACTGGCCCACGCCCAAGTGGAATGTTCCGGTTTTTCGTTGGACTTGCCCAATTTAAGATTGCCCCAGGGCGATGCGGCAATGCCCAAGAGGAGCAGCACACAACCAAGGCCCAGATACAGATAAAAATAGCCAAAGTGGCCCCGCACCCAGAGCGAGAGCAGCTCAATGGATTGGTAACTCCACTCCGTAAACAGGAACACTATTGCGGAGAACAGGAACAATAGCCCTGCAGAGACCGCTAAAAGTGGATTTTCTTTGAGAAAATTATAGATGGCTTTGGTTTTATTGTATCCCGAAAATAGGCAGAAATCTTTAACTAACTTTAAGCTCGTCGTGCGGATGGTACCCAAACGGATAATCGCTATTTTTATAGGAATGGGAACAATAAGATGGTTCAAGGGAATTTTGGTGATTATGACCTTCATTTGGATGGGGTGCCGCGAGCAGAACACGATTGCCCAATTTCAACCGGGCCTCATTTCAACTGAGGTGGTGGAATATGCCTGTACTTTTTCTACTTCTGGGGATGAACTTTACTTCGCCCGAAGCGAGCAAGAATGGGGCAGTGGAACCATGAAAAGCGCGATTTACCATGCGGTGAAAACCAGTGGGCAATGGTCCATACCCCAATTGGCTCCATTTTCAGGTGAATTTGATGATAGCGATCCACACCTTTCCAAAGATGGGAACACACTATACTTTGTTTCTGACCGGCCAGGTGGCAACAGACCCGCTTCAGCAGATATTTGGAAGGTGAAAAAAGACCAAAACGGAGCTTGGGGTACTCCCATTGTTTTACCGTATCCTATAAATTCGGAACAGCGGGAGTATAGCCCGCGCACCGATGATGCGGGCAATCTGTACTTTGCTTCGGATAGGAGTGGCGGGTATGGGCAGGGCGATTTGTATGTAGCGCAATGGAGAGATGGGGACTTTAGTGAACCTGAGAACTTGGGGAATGTTCTTAATTCAGAAATGGGAGAGTGGAACTTGGAAGTCAACGGGTCGGGTGACCTTATTATTTTTGAGGCCTCGGGGCGAGAGGAAAACGTGTCTTCGTATGGTGACCTCTACATCAGTTTTAAGGAAGGAGGCCAATGGACGGTACCGCAGAACTTGGTGGAGTTGAACACCTCGGGGAGTGATTTGTACCCCTACCTTACCCCAGATGAAAAACAGTTGTTTTATGCCAGCAGTGATAGCCTGCAAGGCAAGCACACCCATATTTACGTGACCGATTTTGAGAAATTGTACCGTAGGTACAAACGCCAATCCAAGATGCCTTGACGCTTTGGGCACGCCTGCCTGCCGCAGGCAGGAATTCTACGAATTATCTCGAATGCCTTGTTTGTCATTCTGAACCTTTCGACTATGCTCAAGACAGGCTTTGTGAAGAATCTCTTTTTGGTTGGGATTTCTCAATCGATGCTTTGCATCTCATGCCGAAATGAATGAACGGGCAGGCTCATTTCAGGGTCTTCTGTTTTGGGATGGGATGCCGAAATAAATTCGGCATGACGCAATATGGGCATTACACTGTCCCCTTGAGAGCTTGCACTGAGCGCCCGCCTGCCGGACGGGCAGGAAGTCGAAGTGGGACTTTAGGGGTGTTACTGTTTGACACAAATCTCACGGATCATCTCGAATGCCTTATGTCATTTCGAACGGACGTGAGAAATCTATGGGTGGGTTGGGATTTCTCAATCGATGCGTTGCATCTCATATCAAAATGACTGCTTGTTGGCCTTGTCATCTTGAGCGCAGTCGAAAGGTAGACAAGGCATCTCGACTGCCCGTCCGAATGGCACGGGCGGACGCTCGATGTGACAGGATGGGCACTATATTGTCCCCTTGAGGGTACTTTAGGGGTGTTATTGCTACTAGTACATTTTTTATTGCCCATTGCAATAAGTTTTCTCGCGCAAGCGTGTAAGATAATTTGGCAAAAAAGTTTATATTGGATTGATTTTTAGAAGTTTCCCTCCATAAATTTCATTTCTTATAAGTTCACTTCATTTAAGTATTGGTTAAAAAATTGATTATGGCTATAGATTTATCAGTTTATAAAAAAATCATTAATGTTCTTTTTGGTAGTTTTATTGTATGCTTGGGTGGTCTGATAATAATACAAACAAATAATATTGAATGCTGGCTTAAAATTGAATTTGGGCAAATAGGTTTTCAGTTACTGAATCAATTTTTATATGGTGCTTTAGGTGGAACAATTGCTGGTTCATTGTTCTTAAAAAAGGATAAGGAAATAAATGAAATTGAGAGCTTAAAACCTAAACCCAATCCCACAATTTTAAGATTGCCAGATGAAGTTGATAAGAGTCTTTATATTCATCGGATAATCACAAGTGGGGTATTGGCCGTTTTGGGAACCTTACTAATTATTACAGGTTTTGGTTACCTCGAAGTTGAATACAAGGATGGATTTGTCCTTAGGCAAGAGATTTTTTTTATCATCACAAGCGTTTTAATAGGGTTGTATCAAATCAAGTTTTTAGGAAGAATTGAAAAATTATTTGAAAGTTTTTTCAGATCTGGCTCATGAAGAAAAGATGATTTTGGTTTAAAACTTTTTTAACCCCTCAACCCCACAACAATCCCCCTTAGCGCTGCCACCACATTTTGTACTTCCTTTTGTTCAAACGAACCTTCTTCCAAATAAAATAGCATTTCAATCCCATAATCCAGAATTTTAGCCAGTTCTTCAGGGGAACCGTAGGTATCTTCAATCCATCCTATAATAGTTTCCGTTTGTCTATTTTCCATTTTCCATTAATCTATAGGTAAAGAAAAGGGTTATATTCACAATTCTTAATGCCATAATTGACAAGTTTAATTTTAATGTCTTCTTAAAAATGACCGAAGAAATCGTTTATGGAAAGTTTTGGGATAGAGTGGGAGCATACCTCTTAGACACCTTAATTGTGGGACTCACAACTTTTGCACTCAACTATGCCAATGTCCTTCATTTTAAAAGTTTCTGGTTTTATTTGCCCATAGCCGCTATTGGCATTTTATATAAACCATACATGGAGAGTTATTATGGGGCTACTTTGGGGAAAATGGCGCTTAACCTAAAGGTTACGGATTTGGAATTCAACCAAATAAGCTTTGAAAAGTCACTCTTGCGGAGTTTGATTATAATCGTTCCAGCACTAATTTACATTCCAGTATACTATGTGGCTTTTGGTAACCCCGCTGTAACCGAAACAGAAGGGTTTATGGATTTTTCAATAGCAATGACAAATGCGTATCCAGCCACAAGAATCAGTACAAACCTCTTCTCATTGGTGTACCTAACAGACGTGATAGTGTTATTGACCGAAAATGGCAAAAAGCAAAGATCCTTAAAGGATTTTATAGCCAAAACCTATGTGATAAAGGTTCAAAAATAAGGTAGATCGCATTTCTAATATTACTCCTCAACCGTAAACTCCCGTATCGCTTGGTTGGGCTCCATAATGGTATGGCCTTGCCAAAACTCGGGGTCATAGGTGGGCATATAGGTAGCGCGTGCGGTCTTGTCCTCCGTAAAATTGGTGAACTGGTCTTCGGGCACCACTGTTTGGTCAAACACCACTAGTTCCCATTTTTGGGTGGGGCTCATCCTAAAATCGATGTTCAGCGAGAGTTCGTTCTGCTTGCGGCGACCCTTTACATGCTTGTTCTTTTCAATCACTTTTAGGGGGCGGTCCACGGCAAAGTAGCGGCCAAAGGTAAAGTCCATAAAGCGAAGGTCATACTTGCCATTGGGCAGTTGGGCAAAGCGCATGGTGCCCTTGTAGAGTACTTCGCGGTAAGTAATGCCCAGCAGTCTAAAATTGCGCAGGCGCTCTGTGTTCTGCACATCCAACCTCATAACGGCAAAGTCCTCGATATTTATATAAAGACGACCCTTGAACTCGGCACTGCTGCGTTTGGGTTCAAAGTCGATGACGTACACCCCCGCATCTTCAATTTCGGCATAGCCGACGAGGGCAAACTCGTACTTTCGGGTCTTGGAGATGAGGTCCAGTTTGCTGTCCTCTTGGTAGTAGAGTTCGTTGAGCAGTTCCTTGAATGCTTGTCTTTGGGCATCCACCAAACCAGAAATGGTGTCTTTTTCCACTTCATCCTTAATTTTCTGGGTCTCTTCCTCTTCCATATCACTAAGAATGGAATCCACCTGTACCTTTTGGCTAAAGATGCCCGATTTAATCTTAAGGTAGGAATCTGGCTTAATGTTTTCGGTGAAAATGGTTTGCATACGCTCTCCCAGTTCCTCAAAAGAACCCACTTGGTTCTTGTCATACAGGTCGGCGGCCTTAATGATGTCCAGTTTGTATTGACCGTTGTTTTTATAGAGGTCGCCCAGACTTTCGGTATAGTGGTGGCCATTTTTTGGGATGGAAAGGGCAAGGCTGTCGATAAGTTCTTTGTTGAGCTCGGCGATGGTGGATTTCTCAAAACCAAAGTCTACCTTGTTGATGGTGGCAAATTCGGACTGCCGCAAAAAGAAGCGTTGTTTTACCGGTGCTTTGTTGACGTTCTGGGGAACGCGCTCCACCATTTTTTCAATGATATCGTCCACGGAAAGCTCCTTGTCGAAGACATACACCCCACTGAGTTCAATGGCCTTGGGTTGAAGGAGCACAACACTGTCCTGTATTTGGGCAAGAGTGAACCCCTTTTTGGAGTACCCCATGGAAGAAATGTAGATGGAGTCAGGGGGACTGGTTTCGTCCAACGAAAAACTGAAACGGCCTTCATCGTTGGTGATGACACCTTTGTGCTCGCCATATTGGATGGTGGCATATGGAATCCCTTTTTGGGTCTTGGCATCCACCAATTTGGAGCTGATGGTCTGAGCAGTCATGGGCAATGCCATGAGTAAAAGTAATACGGGGAAGATCTTGGTGTTGGACAAGGTCATCTGTTCGTTTTTGATGTGTTTTTTATAAAGACAATGCAAACTGTAAAAGGTTGCACACGGGTTAGACGAATTGGTTTGGATTTTGTAACAGGGAGATAAGGTTTTGACACGCCTGCCTGCCGCAGGCAGGAATGGCACGAATTCTCTCGAAAGCAAATGTACGTCACCCTGAATTTATTTCAGGGTCTCATGTGTAGGGATGGGATGCCGAAACTAGTTCGGCATGACGTTCAGAATTGAATTGTCCCTTTGAGAGCTTGTGCTGAGCATCCACCTACCGGACGGGCAGGAAGTCGAATTGGGACTTTAGGGGTTAGGGGTTTGACACTAATTTCACTAATTCTCTCGAATGCAAATGTACGTCACCCTGAATTTATTTCAGGGTCTCATGTGTAGGGATGGGATGCCGAAACTAGTTCGGCATGACGTTAATCATTGAATTGTCTCTTTGAGGCCTTGCACTGAGCACACGCCTGCCGGACGGGCAGGAAGTCGAATTGGGACTTTAGGGGTTAGGGGTTTGACACTAATTTCGCTAATTCTCTCGAATGCCTTATGTCATTCCTGCGAAAGCAGGAATCTTTTTCTTTTGGGCTGATGGATTTCGGCGTGCGCGGGAATGACGGGGCAGGTTCGGCATGACGTTAAACATTGAACTTCTTCCTTGAGAGCTTGTGCTGAGCACGTCGAGATGTTTTGTCTACCTTTCGAATGCGCCCAAGATGACAAAACATTTGTGGATGTAGACACACCTGCCTACCGTAGGTCGGAATTGCCCCTTTCACCTTTTTCCTTCGTCCCTTTGTTTCATTCCCGCACCACCACAACCATCTTGTATACAAAATAGAGGGGTATCAAACCATTGAGAATCCATAGCCCTACAAGAAGCTGGATGTCGCTAGCATCTATCCATCCCTTAATTTTTAAGAGGATGATGCCCGTGGTGATCAAAAAGGCCATCACAAAACAGAAATTCATTACGGCTAACATGCGCAAGGCCAGTGAGTACAACTTGGGGGCATTTTCTTCGGTCACTTTTACCGGGTAGTTCATGAGCCAAGGTTTTAGTTTGGTGGCGATGAGTCCCATGGCTAGATATAGCCCTGCACTGAGCATGGGAATGGCCCAAAGCGCTGATTTGTGCCCATAGCCATCTACCCTTCCTTGAAAGTTGAAATGGGTAGGAATGGTTTCTGGAAGATCGGCATAGACCCCAAGAACCAGAAAAACATTTACGGCCACGACCATCCATCCGGCGCGGTAGAGCAGTAAGTCGGTTTGTGAAGGTTTTACTTTAACTCTTGGATGTTTTTTGAACCAACTCATAGATCTTCAATGGATGTTGGCGTATTGTCCGCCTTATGGTCCAACAATTTTTTAAAGAACTTTTGTATGGCTTTAGTATCCGATTTCACTTTTATGAAATAATGGTCCATATAAACAGAATGGACGGCGCTCTCGCCCTTATACAGTTTTAGTTTGTAGTATGGAATGATAAGCCCGTAAGTTTCCAATAACGAGCGGAACCGAACAATAATGCCCTTGGGCCGGATTTCTATATTGCAGGTGTTAAGGTTATTGTCCAAGATGAGGAGGTTTTGAATTTCCAAACTGGTCTCCGTAATGTGCAATTTTGGCGAACCTATTCCACCCATAACAATACGTTCCTTCAACGGAAGGGGCTTACCTACCGCCTCGTCAATTTTTCGGGTAATGTTCTTGTCGGAATAGGATACATTTAGAAGCATGCCTAAAAATACTCAAAATACTAACTATCTATAGGTCAATGCTTCGGGAAATATGTTACAAAAGGGCAAAAAATATGTAGTTTTGCGGCCTGAAACGCTTTTTAGATGAGTTTGCAAAACGATTTGGGCCAAAAGGTCAAGGATGCTGTAAAGGAATTGTACCAAGTTGAACTTCCCACAGTTGAATTTCAACCCACCCGCAAGGATTTTGAGGGAGATGTTACCGTGGTGGTTTTTCCCATGCTTCGTTTTGTAAAGGGCAATCCGGTACAGATTGGTGCTCAAATTGGGGAGTATTTGCAGGAACATTTAGCTGAAGTGTCCAAGTGCAATGTGGTTCAAGGTTTTTTGAACATTGTAATCGAGGACAGCTATTATCTCAACTTTTTCAACAGCATCAAAGATAAAACCGATTACGGTTATGTGAAGACTTCCTCCCAAGGTGCCATAATGGTGGAATATTCATCTCCCAATACCAACAAACCCTTGCATTTGGGGCATATCCGAAACAACCTTTTGGGCTATTCCGTGGCGGAAATCTTGAAGGCCTCGGGAAAGAAAGTGTATAAAACCCAAATCATCAACGATCGGGGCATTCATATTTGCAAAAGTATGTTGGCCTGGCAAAAGTTTGGCGATGGAGAGACTCCAGAATCATCGGGTCTGAAAGGCGACCATTTGGTGGGGAAATATTATGTAGCTTTTGACCAAGCCTATAAAGAACAGATAGCCCAGTTGGTTGATGATGGTATGGACAAGGAGAAGGCAGAAAAGGAAGCACCCATTCTTTTGGAAGCTCAAGAAATGCTTCGGAAATGGGAAGCGGGTGATACCGAGGTCGTATCCCTTTGGAAAAAAATGAACAGCTGGGTCTATGCCGGTTTTGATACCACCTATAAAAATATGGGGGTTGATTTTGATAAACTCTATTACGAAAGTGATACCTATCTTCTAGGGCGGGATGTGGTAAAGGACGGCCTTGAAAAAGGCGTCTTCTTTAAAAAAGAAGATGGCAGTGTTTGGATAGACCTTACCGATGAGGGTTTAGATGAGAAAATCGTACTTCGTTCGGATGGTACTGCTGTTTATATGACCCAAGATATTGGTACAGCCATTCAACGGGTAACGGATTTCCCGGATATCAATGGGATGGTGTACACGGTGGGTAACGAGCAGGACTACCATTTTAAGGTGCTGTTCCTTATCCTGAAAAAATTGGGGTATTCGTGGGCGGAACAATTGTACCATTTGAGCTATGGGATGGTGGATTTGCCCAGTGGAAAAATGAAAAGTAGGGAAGGTACTGTGGTGGATGCGGATGACCTTATCCAAAATATGGAAGAAACTGCGGAGACCATTTCTGCCGAACTGGGCAAGCTGGAAGGCTATTCCGAAGAAGAAAAGAAAAGCTTGTACCGAACGATTGGTTTGGGTGCTTTAAAATACTACATCCTAAAAGTGGACCCCAAAAAACGGATTTTATTCAATCCAGAGGAGTCCGTGGATTTTCAAGGGAACACGGGGCCGTTTATCCAGTACACGTATGCGCGGATTCAGTCCATTCTTCGCAAGGCGGAAGATGGGAGGTCGAGCGAAGTCGAGACCTCATTGGAACTCCACGAGAAAGAGAAGGAACTGTTGAAAGGCATTCAACTGTTTCCGGAAACCGTGCAATTGGCGGCTGAAAACTTTAGTCCCGCTTTGATAGCCAACTACACCTACGATTTGGTGAAGGAGTTTAATTCATTCTATCAACAAGTATCCATTTTAGGGGAACCGGATGAGCAGAAAAGGCAGTTCAGGGTGCAGTTGTCCCAGAAAGTGGGCGAGGTGATTCAGTCTGCTTTTCGACTATTGGGTATTGAGGTTCCGGAGCGGATGTAACTTTTAAACCCTCCGCGCTTTGATTTATCAAAGCTCACCTCCCTTATTGAGGGAGGAGCCTTCTGGGTTTTGTTGAAAATGTTCAGAGATTTCTAGGAGTACTGAGTCTAGGTTTTCAAAAACCATTTTGTTCTCAAACCGGATAACGGTAAAGCCAAGCTCATTCAATACTTCTGTTCTTTTACGGTCATATTCTTGTGCTTGTGGGGTAAAATGAACCGCTCCGTCCAATTCTATGACCAATTTTTCTGCGGCACAGTAGAAATCAACAATGTAGTTTTTGATACTGTGCTGTCTGTTGAAACGTCTTCCGCATAATTTTTTGGCTTTCAAGTGTCGCCATAAAAATGCTTCGGCAGGGGTTAAATTTTTTCTGAGTTGTTTGCGGTAGGCTTGTAATTCCTTTCGGCTGTGAATTCTTTTTTTCATCAATCCCATTTAAAAGTTCCCCTCTTTGCCCAAGAGGGGTGATTCGGTCTAACCGAATCGGGGAGATTGAGAATTACAATATAAACATTTAAAAACTCACCCTAAAACTTACATTGGGGGTAATGCCCAGCGAAACACTTTCCACCGTTTCAATCTGATTCTCATCATTGACCCGATAGTAGCGGTTAAGGCTGTTTTTGCGGTTGGTCATGTTAAGTAACGAGACTCCCGCATTGGCTTTGATGCCTCGAGTAAGGTTAAAACTATAAATGGCCGAAGCATCGGCTCTGAAGTATTCTGGCAGTCGGCGGCTATTAGGTGCTTCATAGTTGATTCGAGCTGGGAAAAAATTGGTGTCCAAGGCTTCATCCCCTTCCAAAGGTTGGGTATATGGTTTTCCGGTGCGGTAGTTGACACCCACACTCAATTTTAGGTTCTTGTATGAATAGGTGCCCGCAAAAGTGATGGTGTGTCTAATATCCAAATTGTTGGGAAAACGGTTTGGAATAATGGAGTCAAATGTATAATCATTTTTATTGTAGGCATAGCTCAGCCAAGTGCTGTATCGGTTCCCTCTTTTATTGATGAGAAATTCAATTCCCTTTACATCATAACTGCCGATTTCGCCATTGAACTGATCTTGATTTTGGAAGCCTTGGGTACTGGTACTGATACCGTCCACATTTTTATAAAATCCTTCCAAACCCACATAGAAATTGTTCCGCTCATAGTTGATACCCACCGAACCTTGTTTACTTTGGGTCACGGGCAGGGTGTCGTCATCGGAAAGAATCCATCTTCGTTTTTCAATACCCAAAAAATTTTGCTCCAAATCTATGACCTGATTGGTGGTCTGACTCTTAAATTCTCCCAAAACTTCAGCACGTAGATAATTGGCCAATCTAAAGTTTAGGTTGATTCTGGGCTCCACTAAAAATGTATTAAAAGTGTTCAAATTTTCAATGAAATTAAACCGTGCCCCGAATTTCCCAATGAATTTGTTCTCAAAGGAAGTATACCCAATTTCGGAATAGGGTGCATGAATGCGTATTACTCCTTTAATATCACTGTTGAAAGGGGGTTGGGTAACATTGGTCGTGTTTGTAATGCCGGTTTCAATATATTGAAAGCCGTTCCTCCACCGCAATCGGTCTGACACCGCATATTCTGTATTGAGCTTAGCCGCCCGCTCGTCTACACTATTTTTTTGGTCCACTTGGCGCACTTGGTTAAACACACTCTTGCCATCTAAATTATAGTTGGAATAATAGATGTTCAAATGGGATGAAAACCTGTCATTCCACTGACTTTGTAATTGTGCACCAACGGATAAATTGGCCTGTTTTAATAGACTGACGGAGGTTTCATTGTCCGTTGTATTGTTTTCCACATAGCGAAGATTGTTATTTAGGCTGATAGCACTCAACCTAAATTTGTGTGCATCATTGATATCAAACAGTAGTTTTCCTGAAAAATCGTAGAAATAGAAGTCTTCATTCCGGATGATTTCGTCTTCTACGGCCATGTTATCCTCATCGGTCACTTCACTGTCTTGAAAGGCACGGTCAAAAAACTTGTTGTAGGTGGGGGTGTTCAAAAAATCTGTTGTGGACCTGCGTGCCGAGAATTGGAGCCCTAGTTTATCACTCAATGGAAGCTGCCCAAAAACATCACCACTGATAAAATTAAATCCGGCGCCACCTTCAAAATATTCAGTTATGCTATTACCGGTTTCCATTTGGATAACACTGCTCACCCCGTCACCAAAGTTGGCAGGTGTACCGTTTTTAATCACCGAAATTTTGTCCGTTAAATAGGGGTTGAAGGCCGATATCAACCCAAAAAAGTGTCCGGATTGATACATTTTAATACCGTTCCAAAGGATGAGATTTTGGTCGTTTGTGCCACCGCGAACATTGATGTCAGATACGGTCTCGTCTATACTTTTAATTCCGGGTAGGGCTTGAACCGTTTGCAGGATGTCTGGTTCAATAAGCCCGGGAAGAATTCCAAACTCAGCAGTGTTCATGGTGATACTTGCATCGGTCTCTTTAATAAGTCCGGTGGTCAGGAATTTGTATACAATTACTTCATCCAGTTGCTCGTAATGCTGGGCCATCAATATTTTGGGGCACCCACCTTGTTTCAACAGATTTTCAACAGAAATGTATTTGGTGAGATAGCCTAAGTAGCGGACTTTCAACGAAGCATCTCTTGGGACATCTGTTAGCGTAAAATTGCCGCTGGCATCCGTGGTTTGAGCATTTGTGGTGCCCAAAACTTCCACGGTGGCTCCAGGAATGGTGTTTTCGGCAAAATTATCGAGCACCGCTCCGCAGAGGGTTACTGAGCGCAGTTTTGTCAGCGTATAATAACGTTCGCTTAGCTTGTTGGCTTCAATCTGATATTGGTTTTCAATGTATTGAAGAATGTCTTCCAGAGAGACCAGATTTTTTGGAATGGTCATGGGAATATCATCCAAATCTTCGTTGAGGTATGAAAATTTGACATTAAAGCGCTCTTCCAAGGTTTTTATATATGGAACAAGACCGATGGGTTCCTGCTGTTTTTCTTGAGCATAATTGAAAAAGAAGAACAGTAAAAAAACCAAAAAATGGCCAACTTGGCTATTGCGACGTATTTCCAGCATAGAAAAGTACGTTATCACCCTCAACTGTATAGTTAATGTGAGATGGGGCACTTATACTTTTTAACGCCATATCGAGGTCTGTGTTGCTAAAGGTACCGGTAAAAAGTAAATTGGTGTCTACATTTTCGGTTTTTACCTTGATGTTGTACTGTCTTTCCAGTTCATTGAAGACATATTGAAGAGGGATGCGCTCGAAATTACTTTCATTGTTCATCCAAGTGGGTTGACTGCCATTGGGTTTGGAGGTATCGATAACCTTTCCATTGATTACCATGAAAGAAGTACCTGCAGGCAATTTGGTTTCTGTATTGTTGTGGGTTACGCTCACCAATCCTTCGTAACAAGTAACCTCAAAGAAATTTTTTCTGTTTTCTACATTGAACTGGGTGCCCAAAACGGCTACCGTACCGTGTTCGGTCTCTACCGTGAATTTTTTTCCTTTGGCCACTTTAAAGAAAGCTTCACCTTTAAGGCTTACGTTTCGTTTTTTGTCCCAGTTCTTTTTACTGAAAGTTACTTCGGAATCGGCATTAAGGAAAATTTCGGAATCATCGGGAAGAGTACCTTCGGAACGTTCTGCAAACTGGGTGGTTATGTTCTCGTTTAATGTGTTCAGGTAAAAATAGGAACCAACAATAAGTACGGCAATAGCAGCGGCAACACGAAGGAACTTTTTGAAAGGATTCAATGTAATTACTTTTGGAGATTGCCCCATGTGTATCTCTTTAAACCGCTCCAAACTTTGGTCCACATTGAACTCAGGGGCCTCCAAAGTATTGGAAACCTTTTTGAGTTTTTCATAGGAAGCATACTCTTCGGACTTTTTAAATTCCGCAAGTTCCTCCTCAGAAAGCTCTCCACTGAGCCATTTTGCCAAGTAATTTTCTTGCATGATTTCTATGCTTTACTTTCTTATAACAACTATGGTATAAAATACCCTACTTTTTTCAGTTAACAATTTTCAATGAACAGTTATCAATAGGTTTGCAGTCTTATAATTGGTTATTGCTAATTGTCAATTGTTTATTGTCCATTGTACTATATTCCATCAATCTGCTCCCGTAAGCTTTTTAGGGCCAAATGCATCCGTTTTTCAATAGCCTTTACACTAACACCTTCCATCTCTGCGATTTCAGCATATTTTTTTCCGTCAATCCTGTTGAGCAAGAATGTGGTCCGTTGGTTTTCTGGTAATGCATTTAGGGCGTTGTCCAACTTTTCCTTGTATTCCTGTTCTTCCATCAAAAACTCTGGGGAAAGATTTGAAGAATGGTCATCAACACTATTGGCATATTTTAAGCGTACTTTTTCCGCTTTGATTACATTAAGATATAGATTGTTGGCCACAGTGTACACAAACGACTTCGCTTTTTCGGGGCTTACCTTGGCACAATTTTCCCAAAGCTTCACAAAAGCTTCCTGTACGGCATCATTGGCTTTCTCCTCATTGCCAAATTTGTAATATATGTAGTTAAAAACCGTTTTGGAATGGGCCTTGAATATGGAACTGAAGACCTGATCTTCACATACGTTGCTCATGGGAAAGAATTTGTTTCCTCATCAAAGATATTTGAAAAAAATTAAGATTTGGTAGGGTTTTTTTTAACACGGTTGTTTTAGAATTGAATTGTAACCCCAAAATTCAAATTGTTATGAAAAAGTTGATCAACAACTTATTGTATGTAGGGCTATCGCTTTTAGCCCTCAATTTCACCTCTTGCCAAGACGAGTTCGAAGAAGTGGGAGGTACTGATGAACAAGAAACTATTCAAGCTAACTCTTCTGTAGCTACATTAATTAAGGAAACCTCTTCCAAAGATGGTTCTTATGACAACATTGTAGATGGTGCCAGCTGTTTTGCAGTGCGATTTCCCTACACTGTTGAGGTTAATGGTATCGAGATTACATTGGATTCCAAAGAAGATTTGCACGCCATCGAAGAAATTTTTGATGAAGTGGATGACGATGAGGACATCTTAGATATTTTCTTTCCCATTACCATTACCTTGCCCGATTTTTCCGAAATCGTAATTGAAAACAAAGAACAACTGCTTGAAAAAGCTGAGGAATGTTTTGAAGGTGGCGGTGATGATGATATTGAATGTATAGACTTTGTCTACCCCATCACACTTTTCACTTTTGATATCAACGCCCAGCAGTCTGGAGAGGTAAAGATTGAGAGTGATGAGCAAATGAGAAGGTTCTTTGCGGAATTGGATGAAAACGATCTAATCAGCATAGAATTTCCACTGACTCTTAAAAAATATGATGGTACTGAAATTGTTGTTCAGAACAACTCTTCATTGGCTACAGCCTTAAGTAACGCCAAGGATATGTGCGATGAAGATGATGATGACGACTATAATGATGATGATTTCACCAAAGAACGCTTGGATGCCCTTTTGGTTGAGTGTCCATGGGAAGTTCGCGAGATGTATCGTGAAAATGTAAATCAGACCGATCAGTACTTGGAGTATCTTATGACATTCAAAGAAGATGGAAGTGTAACGGTGAATGACCGTATCGGTAATACCATTAATGGAACCTGGAGCACAAATGCAACAAACGAGGGTGTTCTGGTTGAGTTGGACTTTGAATTCTTGGTCGACTTTAACTTAGAATGGGTCGTTTACGAGTTGGATGACGACAAAATCAAATTCTATAACGACAATGGCAATAAGATTATCCTAAAACAACGGTGCGATACCACTCCTGGCGAAGAACCAAACCCCAATATCTTGAGGGAACTCCTTGGAGAATGCGAGTGGATCATAAAAAAAGTTACCAATCAAGGTGAGGAGATCGAAAGGCTTTTGGGCTATGAGTTCAAGTTTATGGCCGAAGGCATGGTAACTTTGAGCAACGGTGTTAATACTTCCGAAGGAACATGGGAGATTGGACTAAACAGCCAAATGGTATTGTCCCTAATGATTAATATTGGCGATGAAGAAGGCGTAAGTTTTGAGTGGCCTGTGCGTGATCTGACCAACTCAAGATTGAAATTTGAGATTGACGAAACCGATTACGAATTGGTACTTCTAAAAGTGTGTGATGACAGTGCCGATGACGGAGACATTACCGAAATTAGAAACATAATGATGGGTGGGCCTTGGAACGTAGCCCTTTACTCTGAAGGTGAAGTGGATTTGACCACCGAATTTGTCGGTTTGGAATTTAACTTCGCTACCATGCACCAAGTTGAAGTTTCCCTATTGGGTAATGTAACGGCAGAAGGTCTATGGAGAATTCTAAGGGATTCTGAAGAAGGACTAAAGTGCTACCTCAACTTTGATAGCGCAGATATTTTAGGTGAATTAACCGAGGATTGGAAAATAATGTCAGTAACCGCTACTCGAATAGAATTGAAGAACGAGAGTGGAGATGGAGTTCTAGAAACCTTGGTCTTCGAGAAATAATAAAAATTTTCCCCAATCTTTTTGATTTGAGAAGGACGGCTCTCCCCAAAGCCGTCCTTTTCTTTGTTATTATTCTTAACTTTGTCCTCCTTTTAAAATAAAGAGCACCTATGTTCGATAATTTAAGCGAAAAACTGGATAAGGCACTCCACTCCCTCAAAGGGCATGGACAGATAACAGAAATCAATGTTGCGGAAACCCTTAAAGAAGTTCGAAGAGCGTTACTGGATGCCGATGTCAATTTTAAGATTGCCAAGGAATTCACCAATAAAGTAAAGGAAAAGGCGCTTGGTCAGAACGTATTGACCACTTTGCAACCGGGCCAGCTTATGGTCAAAATTGTAAAGGATGAGTTGACGGAACTCATGGGCGGTGAAACTGAAGGTATTGACCTTTCTGGAAATCCATCGGTAATTCTCATGTCCGGTCTACAAGGTTCAGGTAAAACCACTTTTTCTGGAAAACTGGCCAATTTCCTTCAAAATAAAAAGAGCAAAAAACCACTTTTGGTGGCTTGTGATGTCTACCGCCCCGCTGCGATTGACCAGCTGCATGTGGTCGGAGAACAAATTGGGGTCGAGGTGTATTCCGATAGAGATAACAATGACCCAGTTGCCATAGCCAAAGCAGGGATAAAGCATGCCAAAAGTTTAGGTTGCAACGTAGTGATCATTGATACCGCTGGTCGTTTGGCCGTGGATGAGCAGATGATGACCGAGATTGCCAATATCCACAAGGCTATTGAACCGCAAGAAACCCTATTTGTGGTGGATGCCATGACCGGTCAGGATGCGGTAAATACGGCAAAGGCCTTTAATGATGTCCTTAATTTTGATGGGGTCATCCTTACCAAATTGGATGGTGATACCCGTGGTGGTGCAGCCATTTCCATTAAATCGGTGGTGGACAAACCCATTAAGTTCATCGGTACCGGTGAAAAAATGGAAGCCATTGATGTGTTCCACCCTTCCCGTATGGCCGACCGTATTTTGGGGATGGGGGATGTGGTTTCCTTGGTTGAACGTGCCCAAGAGCAGTTTGATGAAGAACAGGCCCGGAAAATCCAAAAGAAAATTGCCAAAAACAAGTTTGGATTTGATGATTTCTTGAGCCAAATCCAACAGATCAAAAAAATGGGGAACATGAAGGACCTCATGGGCATGATTCCCGGTGCTGGAAAAGCGTTGAAAGGCTTGGATATTGATGATGATGCCTTTAAGCATATCGAGGCCATCATCCATTCCATGACGCCCGATGAACGTTCTACTCCCTCCAAATTAAATGCAAGCCGTAAAAAACGAATCGCCGCTGGTAGCGGAACTTCCATCCAAGAAGTGAACCAACTCTTAAAGCAGTTCGATCAAATGAGCAAAATGATGAAGATGATGCAAGGCGGTGGTGGCAAAAAGATGATGCAGATGATGCAGAATATGAGATAATTTTAGTCAGTAGTCAGTAGTCAGTAGTCAGTAGTCAGTAGTCAGTAGTCAGTAGTCAGTAGTCAGTAGTCAGTAGTCGGAGAGCTATAACCAAAACCAAATACAAGACCATGGAAATCCTTGACGGGAAAAAAATATCGAACCAAATCAAAGAAGAAATCACCGTTGAGGTGACCCAAATGAAGGAACGGGGTGAAAAAGTTCCCCATTTGGCCGCAGTTCTGGTGGGCAATGACGGTGCCAGTCTCACCTATGTGGGCAGCAAGGTGCGTTCCTGCAAAAAAATTGGTTTTGAATCTACCCTGATTCATCTTCCCGAAGAAACCACGGAAGAAGAATTGTTGCAACATGTGGCCGACCTCAATGCCAATCAAGATATTGATGGGTATATTGTGCAATTGCCGTTGCCCAAACATATCAATGAAGAAAAAGTGCTCATGGCCGTAGACCCCGATAAGGATGTGGATGGTTTTCACCCCACCAATTTTGGAAAAATGGCCTTGGAAATGGAATCCTTTATTTCAGCAACTCCCTTTGGCATTATGGAGCTATTACGTCGCTATAATGTAGAAACCGAAGGAAAACACACCGTTGTCATTGGTAGAAGTCATATTGTGGGAAGACCCATCAGCATTTTAATGAGCCAAAAGGGAAAGGCGGCCAATTCCACCGTAACCCTAACCCACAGCCGAACCAAAGATATTGCTTCCATCACCCGCCAGGCCGATATTGTTGTTTCTGCATTGGGCGTTCCCAATTTCTTGAAGGCCGACATGGTCAAAGAGGGCGTGGTTATTATAGACGTGGGCATTACCCGAGTACCCGATGCATCACGGGAAAGAGGCTATTACATCACCGGTGATGTGGACTTTGAAACTGTGAGCAAAAAGGCCTCCTACATCACGCCGGTGCCGGGAGGTGTAGGCCCAATGACCATTGCCATGTTGTTGAAAAATACCCTGCTGGCAAGAGAAAGGCACCAAGCTAAAAAAGCTTAATCCTTGTTTTCATCCGCTTGGGTTCCCATCAGAAGAACCTCTTCCTCATCATTGGGAGCTAGGTAATCTAAATCATTATCACCTTCGTCATTGGTGCAGCTGGTTACGGCCAAGGATGAGACCAGTACCGTGATCAATAGTAGAATAATTTTCATAATAGTACGATTTGGGGGGCACTATTGCCTGTTCAACTTCTTATAGAACGTTTTAGCGTATGTATTCTTGTTTTTCACCCCAAATATTCGATGACTTGCTTTACTGTGAGTTCGGGATGGGCCTATACTTAAGTCTTGGTTTTTAGAAGTTTGAATAATCTGTCAGGTCGAGCGCAGTAGAGACTTAAATGAAAAGTGCAAGTTTTAAGGCTTCTCAACTTGCGTGGGGAGTAACATATCCTTTCTCCGGGCACATAGTAAAGGGTTGGCCATAGACTGAGCTACTTTGCAAATAATTGTCCCATATCTTTGAATGCTTTGAATTCAAGCGCGTTTCCGGCTGGGTCTAAAAAGAACATGGTGGCTTGTTCACCCGGCTCACCCTTAAATCGGATGTAGGGTGCAATCACAAAATCAATCCCTTTTTCTTCCATTTTTTTGGAAAACGATTGAAAGGTATCCCACTCCAAAACAACACCATAGTGGGGGACGGGCACATTTTTTCCGTCGACTGGATTGGTGTGTAAATCTTCTTCAGATTTAGGTTTGTAATGAATCACCAATTGATGTCCAAAGAAATTAAAATCTACCCAATGGTCACTGCTTCGCCCTTCCTTGCATTCCAAAACATCACGATAGAAAACTCGACATTCATCCAAATTATGAACGGGAATGGCAACATGAAAGGGAGTAATATTTGACATAATGGAGTTTTTAGGAAAGTTAGGGCAATTTTTTAAGCTTCCAAAAAAGTGATGATTTGATTGTTCACATCTTCCTGATGCATGGAATGGCCCAACCCTTCCGTAGTGACCAGCTGGCTCCCTTTCCATTTTTTATGCACTGCTACCGAAGCATGATAGGGTGTGATGGCATCAAAACGATCGTGGAACAACAATCCCATTTTGGTGTTGGATTCCGCAAACTTAGAAGTCGAAAACTCACGGATTTTAAACCCAAATCGGTTTTGAATATCATCATCCAGAACCTTCATCACCCTATTATTAAAACGTAATAACTCTTGGTAGTGGTCCATAATCTCATGAAACTCTGACGGTGATCCGATAAGAATCATTTTTTCCACATCAGGATTTGGGTTGGTGAATTCGTTGTACATCAAAGTCATACCCCCAACCGAATGTCCAATAAGATGCCTGGGATTAAACTTCTCTATCATATGGCGCAAGGTTTTTTCGTATAAAGGAACATGTAAATATTTCCCAGAGGAATATCCATGGGCGGGTGCATCGAAGGCAAAAATGTTAAAATTAGCCTCTCGTAACTTTTTTATAAGGTTGCGCCACCTGAATGTGTTGCTTTCCCAACCATGTACCAATAACACGGTATCCTTGCCACCTTTCCAGTGGTAGGTCTGAATCTTCAGGTTGCCAACGTGTTCTTGGGAATGTTTGGCTTCCTCTAAATAATCCACTTGTTGGGGTTGTACACGACCTTTCCGAACCGTACAAAACAAATGAAATGCCTTATTGGCTGTTTTTTTTGGGGAGATGAGCGTATAGAGATTAAAATATTGGCCGTAGGCCAAAGGAATTATTTTTGCTAGGAGTTTTTTCATTTGGTTACTTTTTGTAACTTACTCTTTAATAGTTACTAAAAGTACATATTCATTTTAGAACAAAAAAGAAGTCACCTCAACAAAACTAAGTAAGCGTATGGAAACTGTTGCTGAAAATCAAGAAGTTGGAACCGTCAAAAAATTGGAAAAAATGTTTGGGCATATCGATTTTAGGAACCCGCCCGAACTTTGCCCTGTGCGTGATGTCATGTCTGTGGCCTCGGACCAATGGAGTATCCTTATTATTCTTTGGTTGGCCTACTTCCCAGTACTTCGGTTCAACAAGCTTAAAAAGTATGTTTACGGAATCTCAAATAAAGTATTGAGCCAACGGTTAAAAGTATTGGAAGCGGATGGCTATATTTCCAGAACAGCATACCCTGAAGTCCCCATTCGGGTGGAATACAGTCTTACCGAGTTTGGCCAATCCTACGTGGAAAAATTATTGGAGCTGACCGAATGGATGCAGGCCAATAGCCCAAAAGTACTAGCAAATCGGGAAAAATATGGACTGTTTTAATCTCGAATCTGATTCCAGATATCCAGATACATTTTCCAATTACCGTTCTCTTTTTTCCAAACCACCACGTATTTTCCTTTCCAGTTGTCAATGGAACCCTCCTTATTTTCCGATTTTCCCTCAAAGTATCCATAATCGTGGGCATAGTCTCCAAGAAAGGTGATCTCTTCAGGGATTATTTTATGATGTACTATTTTGGTACCAGCCCCCATCATCCATCGTTCTTTAATAGCTTCTCGGCCGGATATGATATCCGCATTATTAGGAAAAATTTTGGCATCCACAGTGTAGCTGTTGGCCATGGTTTCAAAATCACCATTTATATAGGCTTTTGAAAATGTTTTTGTCGCTGTTATGATTTTAGCTTTTTCCACCTCATTGCCATGGTTGACTTTTCCGTTGGTACAATCTATTTTCCAAGTTGGAAAAACAACGGATTCCGTTTTATCCACCCATTCCCCAATCCATTTAAACCCTGAATCGGCAATGTCGTAAAAAGTGAGTCTATAAAACCCGTCTGTTCCATTGGGAGCTTTTTGTTCCCTGTAAAGCACAATTTTTCCATCTTTTGTCTTATTGCCTTCCCACGAGGGTAAGGTGGTTGAAACTCTTGGAAAACTATAGTAGTGCACATACCATCTTGTGCTGTCTGGAATAAATTGACGGATGCTACCGGAATACGTGCCATCTTCTTTCAGTGTCTCATCCTGAATGCCCATTCCGTTCATAATATACTTGAAACGCCAAATCATATTCACGGGCTCGGCCCAAGTTTGGTCCGCTTTTCTAGATTGGGATGTACAATTGCATTCTCCAATCAAGGGAGCAAAGTCTAAAAGTTCAGCAGGGGCCTTTGGGTTGGGCAGACCATACGGGTGTTCCAAAGAAGGCTCAAAATCATATTGCGACCAGAGTGCAGCGGGAAGCAGGCAAAAAATAAACAACATGTTTTTCATTGGTTTGGCTTTGGGCCATAAATTAACCAATTGGTAGAGTCTTATGCTCCTGTTTAGCAATAAATTAACAAGTTATTCCCACCCCAACATCAGGTACTTTATTTTGGCTTCATCAGGGATTTGCACTGCTTCAATATTGGATGAAGAAAAACGAAGATTGGACGGCAATTCTTCCTTGTCAATAGTAAAATAGAGATTGCTTTCCTTTGGAAAAACCACAATACTGCTAATGGTCGTCACTATTTTCTTAATGGCATATTGCTTTTGAATGTCCTTAAAGGTGCTTTGTAGTCCTATGCCTTTATCCGTTTTATAACGTTTGTCCAGAACCCTAACATTTTCAATAGTGGGGATGCTGTCTGTACTGGGTGTCAAAGTCAATAGATGTTTACCTCCTTTCTCAAAAACTTCAATCTTTTTGGACGAATTTCCAATGCTAAGTTCTGATGTGTCCTTTACAACAGAATCATTGGCAAAGAGTGTTTCCAGTTCTGAAATGGGCGATGATTTAAAAAGGGGACCCACACTATCTTCAGTGATGCGATAGGGTGTGTCTTTTTCACAGGATTGTACAAAAGCCAATGTGCAGGCTAACAGTAGTAGGGCAGTTTTATTTCTCATTAAATTATCGAATCACTTTTTTTAATACCCCAAGCACACCTCTAATAAAGGTTGCGCTGGTGAGCACCTTGACCACGGGGTTCATTCGGGTGCTTCTTCTTGTGGATGTTGATCTTCGGGAGGAGGTATGTTCTTTCTCCTTTTCAGCTTCTTTCTCAGCCTTTTCAATTTTTTCATTAAGGATTTCGTAGGCACTTTCCCGGTCGATATCTTCATTGTATTTTTTGATCAACTTCGATTTTCCCAGGGTTTCTTTAAGCTCTGCTTCGGAAAGGATGTCCATTCGGCTCATAGGTGCTCGCATCATGGTGGCGGCCAGCGGAGTGGGCCGTCCTTTTTCATCCAATGCAGAAATCAGCGCCTCTCCGGTTCCCAAGGATGTGAGAATTTCAGCCGTATCGTAAAATTCTGTAATGGGATAGTTTTGCGCGGTTAGTTTGATGGCTTTTCGGTCTTTGGCCGTAAATGCTCTAAGGGCATGTTGCACCTTCAATCCCAATTGGGCCAACACGTCATCGGGAACATCGGTTGGGTTTTGAGTCACAAAATAGAGACCGATTCCCTTGGAACGAATAAGTTTTACAATACTTTCAATCTGGTCCAGCAAGGCTTTGGATGCATTGTCAAAAATTAAATGGGCCTCATCAATAAAAAGGACCAATTCAGGTCGCTCACTATCGCCTTGCTCTGGAAAAGTGGCATAAATTTCGGCCAATAAACTCAACATAAAGGTTGAAAAAAGTTTGGGCCGGTCTTGTATGTCCGTCAACCGGATGATGTTCACATACCCTCTTCCATTTTCATCAATCCGAACCAAATCCTCTACATCAAAAGATTTTTCGCCAAAGAAAAGTTCGGCGCCCTGTTGCTCCAGTTCAATGATTTTTCGCAGAATAGTACCCGTTGAGCTGGTGGAAATACGCCCGTAGGCCTTTTGGAACTCTTCTTTGCCCTCTCCAGTGGCATATTGGAGCACTTTTTTGAAATCTTTTAGGTCAAGCAACGGAAGTTTGTTGTCATCGCAATATTTAAAGACAACGGCAACAATGCCTTCTTGCGTAACAGAAAGGTCTAGGATTCGCGATAACAATACAGGGCCAAATTCAGAGACGGTGGCCCTTAGGCGTACCCCATCTTGTTCTGAAAGTGACAAAATCTCCACCGGAAAACCTTTGGCTTCAAAAGGGAGTCCTATTTTTTCATGCCGTTCATCAATTTTTGGGTGGCCTGGACTGGGTTGGGCAATCCCGCTAAGGTCGCCTTTAAGGTCCATCAACAGTACCGGAATTCCCTTTTCCGATAGATTTTCGGCCAAAACCTGAAGGGTCTTGGTCTTTCCGGTTCCCGTGGCACCCGCAATCAAGCCATGCCGATTTAGGGTTTTTAGGGGAACCTTCACGTAGGCATTGGTTATGGTCTCACCATCCAACATACCGGCACCCATAACAATAAAGTCACCTTTGGTGGTGTAGCCTTGTTCTATGTGTTCAAAGAATTTTTCTTTGTTGCCCATCCCATTCAATTTCCGATAAAAATAGGGTAATTTTAAGCAAATCTAAAAAACCCTGTCATGAAACCTTTTCAATTTATTTTACTAGTTGCTTTCATTTTGGGAACAACAGTGTCCATCCATGCCCAAGACGAAACCGAGCTTATTTTTCATAAATCGCACGAGGCCAAAAAGCAGGGCGCTCCCTTTAGTGATGCCGTTCAAGCTGGGAATTTGTTTTTTTTGGCTGGGCAAATAGGAATGGACCACACCACCCGGACTTTGGTTGAAGGCGGTATTGAAGCAGAAACTGAACAGGCGATAAAAAACATTCAAGAAGTGCTGAAACAGCACGATATGGATTTGGGGAATGTGGTAAAGTGCACGGTAATTTTAAGTACTATGGACGATTTTGCCAGCTTCAATAAAATCTACACCCAATATTTTACCCAAAAACCCGCCCGAACCACTTTTGCCGCCAGTGGGTTGGCAAGGAATGCGAAAGTTGAGATTGAGGCTTTGGCCGTAAAGTAATTGGCTATGCCTATCGAGTATTATAACACATTTGACTGGTATAGTTGGAACCTTTGGCTTACTTTGTCATCTTAGGCAGAGAACCAAGGAAAGAATGGGGAAAACAAAACAAATTCATGATTTGATCCACAGGGCAATACGGCCCAAACTATGTGGTTTTTTGTTTTTCTTATGGTTGATGGGTACTTCTGCCCAAAATAATAGTGCTCCGGAGGTCATGGCAAACGGTGATCAAATCTACTGCCCGCAGACTACTGTGCCAGTGGCCACATCATTCAACATCATAGATGTGGATGACACGGAAGTTGAATCTTTTCACATTCAAATTTCTACGGGTTACGAAAGAGGAGAGGACGTACTCCGATTGGAAAACAATCATCCAATGGTAACCACAACATGGAACAGTTTAGAGGGTAAAATGACCTTTAAAGGTCCATTGGGAGGTCCGGTTGCTTATACCGATTTAATAGTGGCGGTCAATGATGTAGTTTTTGAAAGTACATCAGAATCACCGGCTGAGGAAAAGTTTTTCTCTTTTACCATTGGAAGTGCCAATTACTTACCGGAAACGCAACATTATTACGAGTATGTCCCCAATCTTGGAATTCGTTGGGATGATGCAAGAATAGCCGCCGAGAACAGAACCTTTTTTGGACTACAAGGGTATTTGGCCACCATTACCTCTGAGGCTGAGGCTCAGCTTACAGGTGAACAAGCTGCTGGAACGGGATGGATAGGTGGGTCGGACGAGCAGGCTGAAGGAACATGGAAATGGGTCACGGGTCCTGAAGCAGGACTTATATTTTGGAATGGAAATGTTACGGGTAGTAGCCCAAACTTTGCCTTTTGGAACAACCAAGAACCGAACAACTTGAACGGTGAAACGGGTTCGGGGGAAGATTATGCCCATATAACCGCTCCGGGGGTGGGCATTGCAGGGTCTTGGAATGATTTGCCCATGGAGGGTAATTCAACAGGCGACTATCAGCCCAAAGGGTACATTGTGGAATATGGTGGACTGCCTGGAGATCCTATTTTGACATTATCTGCCAGTACCAAATTAACCACACCCAAAATTTCGCAAGTTTCTTCTGGTAGCATTTGCGGCCCCGGAATGGTTACTTTGGAAGCCCAATCAACGCTTGGAGATGTGGTTTGGTTTGATGTGGCAACGGGAGGAACCCCTTTATTCACTGGAAGTACTTTTCAAACACCTTCGCTGACCAATACCACTACTTTTTATGCCATGGCATCCTATAATGGTTGCCTTACAGGTGAGCGAATTGAGGTTGAGGCCGAGGTAAAGCTTCAGCCGCTGATCAATGACGGATTTACCATTTCCAACTGTGACGAAGATGGTGTAATGGATGGATTCACTGATTTTGATTTGACCCAATATCTGTACCTCATCAATTTGGATAATGCCGACTTGGACATCACTTTTTACTTGACTGAAAGTGATGCTGAGAACCAAGTGAATGAACAATCTGCAACTTTGTTCAATAACAGCGTTGCCAACGAACTTTATTTTAGAGCGGAGGGCAGTGGCGTGTATTGCCATTCCATTGGTAGACTCTTCTTGAATGTGACCACAACATCCTTTCCGCAAGATTACCTCTACGAGCTTTCAACATGTGATCAAGATACCGCTGATGGAGTTTCTGTCTTTGATCTGAATGAAGCGGAAACCGATCTATTGGCCCAATTTCCAAGTGGACAAAATCTATCCGTTTCTTTTTATCAAAATGAAGATGATGCGTTTTTGAAACGGAACAGTATTGAAAATGCCACGGCTTACAATAATAGGCAAGCGTATTCTGAACTGCTTTATGTGCGGATTGAGGATGAACCATCGGGGACTTGCTATGGTGTTGGCCCACATTTGTTGCTTACAGTATATCCCATTCCGTCTTTTGAGGTGGAAGAGAAATATGTTTTTTGTAGTGGTGATGAAGTTCAGGTTACGCCCATCAACACTGATGGAAACTACCAGTACATTTGGTACAATGCCCAGAACGAAGTAATTGGGAATGATATGCAGATTAACATTTCGGAAGTAGGTACTTTCGGTGTGGAAGCAGTTTCGATAAATGGCTGCCGTTCGGAAAAAATAGGGTTTGAAGTGGGGGAGTCCGGACCTCCGATGCTATCCCCAGAATTTGTAAAGGTTGATAATGTTGGTGAAACGGGAACAATAACCATAATGCATGCGAATGGCGAACTTGGTCTTGGAGATTATGAATTTTCTTTGGATGATCCTTTTGGACCCAAACAAGATGAAGGTTTTTTCAGGGATGTGGAACCAGGAACCCATACCCTTTACGCTCGGGATAAAAATGGTTGTGGAATAGACCAAATGAAGGTTGGCGTAATAGGGGTTTCCAAGTTTTTTACACCTAACAATGATGGCATAAACGATGAAGTAAAGGTATTGGGGATTACAGGTGAATTTTATCGGGAAGGCAACTTTTTGGTCTACGACCGTTATGGGAAACTGCTGGCACAAAGAAATCCCATGCTGGCAGGTTGGAATGGTCTTTACAATGGCAGCCCCTTACCGCCTTCAGATTATTGGTATGTCCTTGAGTTGGTCGATTTTGATGGAACTTTTTATTACAAAAAAGGACACTTCACACTAAAGCAATAATAAAAACATAAGAAGGCTAAAATATCTAAGTCTTTTCTTTCGCACCCATGATAACCAACCATAGGCAGGTTCCAATTTCACCAATGCTGGCAGGAATGGTCATGTAATCTGAAATTATATAGGTGGAATAATCGGGCAACGCCACTCTTCCCAAAAAATCCAAATAGTAGCCCACACTACCAACCATTAAAAACAGCCCCAATATTTTGGGCAGAAAACCGGATTTAAAAACCAAATATCCGAAAGGGAAAAGCCATAAGGCCCAAAAGTTTTGGCCAATAAGGTTGCCCTTGTTGAATTGTCTTAAGTAGAACATCACCTGTTCCGCAATGGGCCAAGTTCCTTCTCCAACCCCATCGATCAGCGATAAAACCGCAAACTTGTTCAAGAGTATGCTAAAAAAGATAGGAACCGTGGGTAATGCTAGGGTTACCATGGCTACGGCAAAAGATCTATTTACGGTGTGCAGTAATTTGTATAACACCGGGAGCAATAATAGAAAAGCCGTAAAACTGATGGATTCTGATACTATGCCCAATCGGAAAAGTCTTTCGGAGGCTACGATGTTATCAAGCGTTTGTTGGGGGTTGTCCCATACAAAAAGTTGGGACGGAACGTAAAGTAGGGAGAAAATTCCGCAAAGAACCACGGTGAGGTATAGGAATCCGGCTAGACGGGCTGTAGATTTATTGGTATTCATGTGGAAGTTTTTTGTAAGACGATAGAAGAAAAGGTTTGTTACAGCCAATGATTATTTTATAGGAAATAAGTACACTAAGGAATCTTATCTTTGCACCATGGTAAAAGACAATGTTATGGATTTGGTGGACAAGGGCTTGATGCTTCCTTTAATGGAGGAGTTCTACACCATTCAAGGAGAAGGATATCATAAGGGAACCGCAGCTTATTTTATTAGAGTGGGCGGTTGTGATGTGGGGTGCCATTGGTGTGATGTAAAGGAAAGTTGGAACGCAGAGACACATCCACCCACTGCGATTGAAAGTATTGTTGAAAATGCCGCGAAATACTCCGATACCATTGTAATAACCGGGGGAGAACCACTTACTTGGGATATGGCCCCGTTGACTTCTGGCCTAAAGGCCAAAGATTTGCAGATTCATATTGAAACCTCAGGAGCGTATCCGTTGACGGGAACTTGGGATTGGATTTGTCTTTCCCCCAAAAAGAACAAACTCCCCGTAGGAGACATTTATCAAAAAGCACATGAACTGAAGGTAATCGTCTTTAACAAACACGACTTTATTTTTGCCGAGGAGCAAGCAGCCAAAGTGGGTAAGGACTGTATTCTATATTTACAGCCTGAATGGAGTGTCCGTGATAAAATGGTTCCTCTGATAGTAGATTACGTAATGAAACACCCCAAGTGGAAAGTTTCCTTGCAGACGCATAAATACTTGAATATCCCGTAGCACTTTGCTAACGACCACCATTGCTCTGAAGGTCCAGCAAACATTCCTCGTCTAAATCAGGGATTGCTGCCAACCCTTTTGAAGCATTGCTTTGCATCATTTTCAGCATGGACCGCCCAAACTGTAGTTCGGCCCGCATAAGGCAGCCTTCGGTTGTGCAATGACTTTCCGCCTCTTGATCTTCATGGTCATTGATTGCCGGGGTACCCAAGTCCACAAGACCCATCAAATGGCCCAATTCGTGGTTCAGGGTGGCTGCTTCAACATCGGAAACGGTTACAAAAGAGCTATTTCCCACCAAATCCCTTATCGTTGATTCATAGATGATCATGGATGTATTTTGATATACAGCTCCTAATGTAACCGCCTCTGCGCCTTCGTCATCAGACTCGGTAGGGGCATCGGCAAAATAAATGTACAGGGCCAATGTGGACCCATTGTTATAAACAGTTCGGTTTTCATCTTCCAATTCTACCACTTCATTTAGGGTCAAGGATTCTTCATTTGGAGAGGGAAGCTGCTTATAGGTGAACGTAATATCTTCCTTAAAGGTTCTTGCCAATAAAAACTCCTCAAAAATTGTAATGGCTTCAGTAGCAGGGCGGAACCCTTCCACGTAGGCTATTTCTATCAACAAATTATCATAGTTGGAATTGGCCAGTAAGTCTGCTGCCGATGCCCCGGTACCTAAAAGGTTCGCAGACTTATCTATTTGGACATTCTCATTGGGAAGAAGGTCTGAATCTTTGGAACAGCCAATAAAAATTGCAATGACTATCAGGGTGTAAAGGACAATTTTCTTTTTCATAATAATTGATATTACTTCAAACGTTCCATAACTGGAACTAGTATTGTCTTTTTGTCAATTTGGCCAAGTAATCAAAATGTTCACCGGAATGAACCAATTCACAATTTAGATTATTGGCTTCACAGGCATTTTGTAACGTATGGAAGTCCACATAAAGCCAATCAAATGGCTCTCCTTTCTCATTTTTATATTCCATGGTGAAAGTGACCTCACCATAATAGGTGCCCGTATCCGGAATCCAATATCCGCCATCTTCATCTTGTTCAAACATGTAGATGATGTCACTGGAATCCATCACAATCTGTCCGTTGGGCCTCAATAATGAGGCCAAATGCTGTAAAAAATGGTCCAAATTGGTCAGTGACCCTGCCAAGCCTATACCATTCATCAAGAGCAACAAGGTATCAAATCTTTCTTTATCATAACTCAGAATGGAGCTGTTTACCAAAGATTTAACTCCTCTTTCCCTACATACGGAAATAGCTCCGGATGAGCTGTCCAATCCCGTAACATCAAATCCTTTGTCTTGAAGATAAAGCGAATGATTGCCTGCCCCACAGCCAATATCAAGCACTTTTCCCCGGGCCAGTTTTAACGCTTTCTGCTCCAATTTGGGCATTTCGGAAAAATTGCGAAACAAATAGGGAAGTGGGATTACATCTTCCTCATCCAAGGATGAGTAGGTTTTAATGTCTTCCGAATAGTTACCATGCTGATAATCCAGCAGAGCCCTACCAAAAATGTCTCCCATAATTCTGATAATAAACAACGACAAAGGTGTGACTTTAATCGCAGACTAAGGTTTAATTGGAATCTCTTTTTTATGTTTGTCCAGTATGGATTTAGAATTGGAACAATTGCCCCAAAAGGCGAGAGAGAAACATGCGGAGAACAAAAAGTTCTTTTCGAAGCTTAAAAAGCGACCGCCCAAGGATTTGGATTACACCATGCAGGAACTACACCATGCCGAGTTTCAACGAACCGATTGCCTTACCTGCGCCAATTGTTGCAAAACCACTGGACCATTGTTCACCAATGCTGATATTGAGCGAATAGCCAAATATTTTAAGGTGAAACCCTCCGAATTTGTAGACCGTTACCTGAGGGTTGACGAAGAGAACGACTATGTGTTGCAGGAGGTGCCCTGTACGTTTTTGGGAGCAGATAACTATTGTTCCATTTATGAAGTGCGGCCCAAAGCTTGCCGTGAATTTCCACATACGGACCGAAAAAAATTTCAACAGATCAGTAATCTTACCCTTAAAAATGTCGCTATATGCCCAGCGGCCTTCAACATTGTAGAAGAGATGAAAAAGCGCATAAAGATGTGATGATTTCTTATATTTGATGCTATGGAACAGGTCATTGCCTACTTTGAAACCATTCCCTCCTGGCACCGAAGTCTTATCTTGGTGGGTGGAATCACCTTCTTTTGGATTTTGGAAGGAATAATGCCACTTTTTAGCGTTCCGTACAAAAAATGGAGGCATTCCGTCCCCAATTTTTTCTTTACACTGACCACGATCATTGTCAATTTTCCGTTGGCTTTTTTACTGTTGAAAACCTCTGATTGGGCCATGGAAAATCAATTTGGAATTATCAATTGGCTGCCCGAAATGCCCTTGTGGCTTTATGTACTGCTTGGGGTAATGTTTTTGGATTTAATCGGGGCTTATACAGCGCATTGGGTGGAACATAAAGTAAAGCCACTGTGGATGGTACATTTGGTGCATCATTCCGATCATAATGTAGATACAACTACCGCCAATAGGCACCATCCCTTGGAAAGTCTGATTCGGTATACGTTTACGCTGGTAGGCGTTTTTATTGTGGGCGCGCCCATTGGGGTCATTATGTTGTACCAAAGTTTGTCCGTGGTGCTTTCCCAGTTCAACCACGCCAACATACGGTTGCCCAAAAAAGTGGATAATGCCATTAGTTGGGTTATTGTTAGCCCAGATATGCACAAAGTGCACCATCATTATAAACTGCCCTATACTGATTCCAACTATGGGAATATTTTTGCCATTTGGGACCGACTTTTCGGTACGTATATGACTTTAGATGTAGACAAGATTGTTTATGGGGTGGATACCTTTCCCGATGAAAAGGAGAACAGTAGCATAAAAGGATTGCTAAAACAGCCTTTTCATAAGTACCGCAGGCCGACTACCGAAGGCTAGCCGTCATTCAGAGATGCGATGCTTTCCTTTGGTTGAGAAATCTTTGCTTTCCAAGACATCTCGACTGCGCTCGATGTGACAACTAGAAAATTCGAGTGTATTCGCGCAATTCGTGTCAAACTTAAGATTAGCTCTCACATATGACTGAGATGCTGAAACACCATGCCTGTCGGCAGGCAGGAGTTCAGCATGACGTTATTAATTATAGATTAAATACTTCTCCCGAATTTTTTTAAAAGCTTCCAAGTCCTCTTGCCAGGTGGCTTTTATTTCTTCTTCGGAAAATCCATCTTCAATCTGTTGCTGTAAAAGAGCTGTGCCGGCATGCTTGGTAAATCCACTTGTAAGGAAGAATTTGGATTTGTCCAAAGTGTTTTCATACGCATCCATCACCCATTGCAGGGAGACCTCATGCATCGTTGAAGATTTTGATAAGTCTTTTCCAAAACACGTTTTTCCCTCTTCTTTGGGGCTTTTCGACCCAAAATTGGGTTCGGGAACGTAGCTGAAATCATATTCGGTACTGTCCATAAATGAGGCTCCATACCGCTGAAATTGGTATTCTGTTCCTCTACCGGCATTTACGTTGGTGCCTTCAAACAGACCCAGACTAGGATAAAGCGTTATGGAAACATCGTTGGGTAGATTGGGTGAGGGACGAATGGGTAAATGATATTCAGAATCGTGGGTGTAGTTTTCCAATTGAACCACGGTCAAATCCACTTTTTGTCCATTTTCTAGCCACCCTTCACCATTAAGTAGTTGTGCATATTCCCCAATCGTCATGCCATACACCAGAGGAATTGTGGTCAACCCCAAAAAACTG
Source organism: Flagellimonas marina (assembly GCF_042651185.1). NCBI lineage: Bacteria > Pseudomonadati > Bacteroidota > Flavobacteriia > Flavobacteriales > Flavobacteriaceae > Flagellimonas > Flagellimonas marina. Next base: position 168,124 of record NZ_JBHSCL010000004.1, read on the forward strand.
GTATGCTCCTTTTCCATGGTTGGGCCATCCACATAATGACCGTTGGGATTGGGTCGGTCCAGTACAATTACAGGTGTGTTGTGCGCTGCACAAGCTTCCATTACCAATTGCAGTGTGGCAATATAGGTGTAAAAACGAACCCCTACATCCTGGATGTCAAAAACAACCACATCCAGTCCATCCAATTGTTCTTGGGAAGGTTTCCGGTTTTTACCATAGAGCGAAATGATGGGGAGTCCGGTTTGCGAATCCACCCCATCCTTCACATGCTCGCCTGCATCCGCCTGACCACGGAATCCGTGTTCGGGGGCAAAGACTTTTTTCACATCAACCTTTAGGGAAACCAAAGAATCCACTAAATGGGTGTAACCTCCATCATGAAAAATCACGCTTGTTGGGTTGGCTACGATGCCCACCTTCTTTCCTTTTAGAAGTGGGAGATAACTTTCAGTTCTATTGGCGGCTACTTTAATTTCTACGATAGAATCCTTAGAAACTTCCGCTGATGAAGATTCAGTTTCTTTTTGTTGTCCCATGCACGAAGAAAACACCAAAACCAACAATAAAACTGTACTTTTGAAAAGAGATAAAATGGGCATCCGTTGAATTTAGAATTGTTTATTGCCAAACGCCTGATTACAGGGAAGGAGCATAAAATTAGTATTTCTGCCCCTATAATAAAAATTGCCATTGCCGCAATCGCCATTGGTGTGGTCATGATGCTGATTGCCATAGCCACTGGGGTGGGACTTAAGCGTAAAATTCGTGAAAAAGTGTCAGCGTTCAACGGGCACATCCAAATTTCCAATTACGATAACAACACATCCGATGTCTCCATATCTCCGATTGACCTCAATCAAGAGTTTTATCCGGAGTTCACCAATGTAGATGGGGTAAAGCACGTTCAGGCGGTGGCCACAAAAGGTGGAATCATCCGAACGGAAGACACTTTTGAAGGCATTTTGGCCAAAGGGGTGGGCAAGGATTATGACTGGTCAGCTTTTGCTGAGTATCTTGTTGAGGGACGGCTACCGGATTACTCAGGCAAGCTTAATGAAGAAGTATTGCTATCCCAAATGATGGCCAATCGGCTACAATTGAGTGTGGGGGACACTTTTTTTTCCTTTTTTCTGAAGGATGGGGATGCTAACAGACCACCCAACACCCGAAGATTTACCATTGTAGGCATTTACGATAGTGGTTTCGAGGAGTTGGATGCCACTTACGTTTTTGTGGATATCCGCCACATTCAACGGATGAACCAATGGGATGAGGATGAAGTGGGTAGTTTTGAAGTCTTTTTGAATGATTTTGATCAGCTGGAAGAAAAAAGTAACGAAATCTACGGGAAAACGGTCTCCAGTTTGGATGCGCAGAACATCAAAACCAAATACTATCGCATTTTTGAATGGATCGGATTGTTCGACTTCAACATAGCATTGATCATTGGGATAATGATTATTGTTGGTGGTATTAACATGATCACAGCACTCTTGGTGCTGATTTTGGAACGAACCCAAATGATCGGCATCCTAAAAGCATTGGGCTCGGCCAATTGGAGCATTCGAAAGGTGTTTTTGTACAATGCGACCTATTTGATTGCTATTGGTTTGTTGTGGGGGAATGCCTTGGGATTGGGGCTTCTATTTGTACAGGACAGGTATCGCTTGTTCAAGTTTCCCAATCCGGAGGAATACTATATTGATTACATTCCGGTCTATTTGGATGTACCTACCGTGGTTATTCTAAATTTAGGTGTAATGCTGTTATGCTTGTTGATGCTTTTGGTTCCCTCGTACATCATTACCAAAATCACCCCTGTAAAAGCCATCAAGTTCGAGTAAGGATTTTAAAAGCCAGTGCACTAAACAAAGAGTTTTAACCTCTATTGAACTCAATTTAACATCCATAAAAGGTATATTTATGGCAATGGAATATGCAGAAAACATTTTAGGGACCATTGGGAATACTCCTTTGGTAAAACTGAATAAACTAACGTCAGAACTACCTTGTTTGGTCTTAGCCAAATACGAGACGTTTAACCCAGGTAACTCGGTGAAGGACCGCATGGCCCTCCAGATGGTGGAAGACGCAGAGGCAGAAGGAATCTTACAACCCGGGGGGACCATTATAGAGGGAACTTCGGGTAATACGGGAATGGGTCTGGCCTTGGCCGCTGTCATTAAAGGCTATAAAATGATTTGTGTGATCAGTGACAAACAATCCAAGGAGAAAATGGACATTCTCAAAGCCATGGGGAGCGAAGTTCATATTTGTCCAACCGATGTTGCTCCAGATGACCCACGAAGTTATTATTCAACTGCAAAGCGATTGTCCACTGAAATTCCCAATTCGTGGTACGTGAACCAATATGACAACCCGGGGAACGCAAAAGCCCACTATTTGAGTACTGGCCCAGAAATTTGGAATCAAACGGATGGAAAGATCACTCATTTTGTAGTGGGAGTAGGCACGGGAGGAACTATATCTGGAGTAGGTAAATATCTCAAAGAGAAGAATCCCAGCATTAAGGTTTGGGGCGTTGATACCTATGGTTCTGTTTTCAAAAAATACCATGAAACTGGAATTTTTGATGAAAATGAGATTTATCCATACATCACCGAAGGTATTGGAGAGGACATTTTACCCAAAAATGTAGATTTTGACATCATCGATGGCTTCACTAAAGTTACCGACAAGGATGCTGCTGTCTATACCCGCCGTTTGGCCCGCGAAGAAGGTATGTTTTTAGGGAATTCTGCAGGGGCGGCCATAAAAGGAGTGCAGCAATTAAAGGAGCATTTCACAAAAGACGATGTGGTGGTGGTACTGTTCCATGATCACGGAAGTCGATATGTCGGTAAAATATTCAATGATGATTGGATGCGGGAGAAAGGGTTTATCGAATAAAATTTGATAAATTGATTCCGAAAACATTGAATGTTTTAAATAGTCAATTCGAGTGAAATTCTGGAAGAATTTTGTATCGAGAATTGACACCTACTACTTTAAATCCATCTAAAAGCAAGATAACTATGCCAGTCAAGTACCTTATTACCGTTCTATCCCTTTTGCTAACCGTTTCAATTACAGCACAGAAACTTTCCAGAACTGAGAAAAATATTGTTGCTTCCATTGAAAAGAACAATGCGGAGGCCATCGATTTTTTGAAGAAAGTAGTAAATATTAATAGTGGAACGTTGAACGCCAAAGGGGTTAAGGAAGTTGGAATGGTTTTCAAGGATGCTTTCGATGCTATTGGTTTCGAGACCAAATGGATAGAAATGCCACCAGAGATGGGCCGAGCGGGTCATCTTTTTGCAGAAACTTCAGGCACCAAAGGAAAAAAACTATTGCTCATCGGGCATTTGGACACGGTTTTTGAGGAAGACAGTCCTTTCCAAACTTTTGAAATGATCAACGACAGTATCGCGCATGCTCCGGGGGGCAACGATATGAAGGGTGGCGATGTCATTGTTTTGTATGCATTAAAGGCTTTGCAGGAGAATGGATTGTTAAAGGATGCCCAGATTATTGCTGCATTTACAGGGGATGAAGAGAGTACGGGAAAACCTTTATCCATTAGCAGAAAGGATTTGATAGATGCGGCAAAGCGAAGTGATATTGCATTGGGTTTTGAAACATCAACAGGCTTTAATTACGCTACGGTGGCCCGAAGAGGCGCTTCTGGTTGGGAATTGGAAGTTGAGGGCAAACGTGCCCATTCCTCTGGAGTTTTTAGTGAAAATGTGGGAGCAGGTGCCATTTTTGAAATCTCACGTATTCTCCACCAGTTTTATACCGATGTCAAAGGGGAGGACCTTTTAACCTTTAATCCTGGAACCCTATTGGGTGGTACATTTGTGAATTTTGATGCTTCCACGAGCAAAGGCGACGTATTTGGAAAAACCAATGTGGTTGCCCAAAAAGCAATGGTTCGGGGAGGACTCCGATTTATTTCCGAAGAGCAAAAAGAACGTGCACGGGCAAAAATGCGTGAAATTGTGGCTCAAAACTTGCCCATGACCTCCGCGACCATAAGTTTCACCGATAGCTACCCGGCCATGCAACCCACTGAGGGCAACATGAAATTACTGGAAACCCTGAACCAAGTAAGCTTGGATTTAAAGCAAGGCGAAGTATTGGCATATGACCCAGGAAAAAGAGGAGCTGCCGATGTGTCCTTTGTGGCGCAATATGTGGATGGTTTGGACGGATTGGGAACCATGGGCTCCAACGCCCACACTCCAGAAGAAACCGTTAATCTAAACACCATTGAAGCCTTGACCAAACGTACTGCTATCTTGATCTATAGATTGATAAATACCAAATCATGATAGAACTAAAAAGTAAACATGCCACAGTTGGTATTGATGCCGGGGAGTTAGTGAGTTTTGTGGTCGATGGTCACGAGTTTATCCACCAAAAAGGGAGTCCCGGTTGGCGTAGTTCCGATACGGAAATGTTTCCCATAATTGGCCCTACCAATGAAGCGGATTTCCGAGTTGAGGTTCCCAAAGGTGAAGCCATTCAAGATCAGCACGGATTGTTGCGTGAAATGGAATATGAATTACAATCCCAAACCGGGGATTCCGCGGCATTTGTAAAACAATATCAGGCGGAAACCCCCATTAAGAATTCAAAATTCCCAGATAAATCTTCAGAGTCAGATTTAATTTGGCCCTATAATTTCAGGTTTGAAAAGTCATTTTCGCTACAAGATAAAACCCTGGAAATAACATTTACCATTTCTGGCGAAAAGGGTATGCCTTTTATGTTGGGTTACCATCCTGCCTTTAAACTTCATTCTAATGACCCGACCATAACTGCAAATCAAAAGGAAATTTCGTTAGATGAGGTATTGGCTGTGGGGAGCCGCGCGTTGCAGGTTCAAAACTGTACTTCCATCACACTAAAAGATGCCAAGGAGATTACCATAAAAACCGAAGGTTTTAGTCATTTTATGTGCTGGACCGAGGTGAGGAACATGGTTTGCATCGAGCCCATTTCGTTTTATCCCTATACAGTGAATCAGGAAGATTTGCACCTTGGTTTTCAGAAATTAGGGGGTGAAAAAGCTATTTACAAAGTATTGTTTATCGTTTTTTGAAAAAAAATAAACAAAAAAACCATTTTTTATAGCTTTGGTAAACTTTTTCTTACTAAATTAGAAATAGGAAAGCAGTATCGTTCAGTCGGTTTTGTTTTTCAACGCACGTTTCAAAGGAAACAATACGAATTCTCAACCAAGGATTCCGGTGTCGGGGCTACATAACCAAAACCATTCCTATTATGGAAATCATACTCCTTTATAGTATAGTAGTTGGCTTGATTGTGGTCTTTTGGATAGCCTTTGTGGTGCGGATGTACCGAAAAATGAAAGGGCTATAGCACAAAAGACTCCAATTTGGGCAATAGGGATTCCACAATGCGTTGGGCTTCCAAGGTATTTTTTTGCGGAATGATGAAAGATTCAATGTCCTCCAAAGAGGAAACTTCCATTTCTTGGTCGATGAAACCATACCCCTTGTAAACCCCTTCAGAAATGAGCACAACGGCCTGTTCATTGGAGTTTCTTCCTTTTTCGCGAATGATTCGCACTTCAGATTCCAAGGATTTCATGGCGGAGATGGCCGTTTTTACCTTTTCATTGTAACTTTCTGCAGATTCCTCTGATTTGCAAATTCCTTCACAGGTTGTAATTCTGTGGTGGGAACAGGCTGCATTGGTCTGCTGCAGATGGCAATATTTGGGGCATAGTGCAAAATTTTTGCATATTTCTTCCAGATATGCCCTGCAATCCGTTTGGTTATAAAACACCTTTAGTGGATTGGGAATTCCTTTTAGGGTATTGAACGCCAAATGCCGAATTCCGTTTCTGTCCTCATACTCAAAAATGGCGTATTGTTTCAATGTTCGTTTTTGGGCACGATTGTAAGGAGGAAATAGTCTTTTAATTTCAGCGGATTCCATCAAAAGGGCTACCAACTCACTACCCGAAAGCTTAAAATCAATATCAGCGGTTTCGCTGCATAGTTGTGTTTCTTTGACGCTCTTGTCATAAAAATGACCCAACACCCTTTTTTTCAGATTGATGGCCTTGCCCACATAAATGATATCCCCCCGTTGATTTTTAAAATAATAGATACCGGGTTTAGGCGGAATTTTATCAAAAACCGATTTGGGCAAATGTGGAGGTAAAGTGGCCTCTTGACTTCGGGCATTCAAAAACTTTTGAAAAATGGGCTCTCCATTCGGCGTGTTCAACAATTTTTGAAAAAGCAGGGTTGTGGCATGGGCATCTCCATGGGCGCGGTGTCTATCCGTCAACGGAATTTGTACTGCTGAGCAGAGTTTGCCCAGACTGTAAGAGTGCAATCCAGGAATCAACTTTCGGGAGAGACGAACGGTACACAGCTTTTTTCGGGTATAATCGATACCGATTTGGCGAAACTCCTCCTTGATGACGCCATAATCAAAATTCACGGCATGGGCCACAAAGACACATCCCTCAGTAATGTCTTGGATGGATTGCGAAATCTCCTGGAAAGTTGGAGCGTCCTTCACCATATTGTCATCAATGCCGGTAAGTCCGGTGATAAAATAAGGAATGGGGCATTGTGGATTCACCAAAGAGGTGAACTCGTCGACAATTTGGTCACCATCATACTTAAAAATGGCAATTTCGGTGATTTTGTTCCCCTTAATCCCATTTCCAGTGGTCTCTATGTCGATAATAGTGTACAAGCTTCCAAAAAAGTTCAGGGCATTAAAGTTAGAACTTTTTCGAAGCACATCATAGTGTAAGGCCAGGTTACCCTTGGTTATTGTTTTCTTGTCGGGCCCGGTTCATTTCTTCTTGGATTTCAGATTGTCTTCTACGAACGGGCTGTACAGATTGTTTGCCAAATCGCCATGAAACGGAAAGGGTGGCATAGCGTGTATCGCGATAGCTAGTGAACGTATCATCCAAGTTCCCAAACCGTGTTCTACCCGTAGGGTACTGGTTCCAGAAGATATCGTTGACATTGAACCTCAGTGTCATGGAATCGTTGAACAGATTTTTTTGAAGTCCCAATGAAAAGGACGATATAGTTTGCGCTTTGGTAATGGTAGCATAGTGCGGGAACAGATAAAATGCTCCGGCCTGGAGTCGGTATCCCTTGCCCAAACCAAAGCTGTGGTTGGTATTGAGGCTGACCACAGGATTGTTGCGGTCAAAATCAAACCCATTGATTTCTCCATCAAAATCGTTGAGTGAGGCGTTCAGGTTCCAGTTGCTCTGCCACCAATTACTGAATTTGATGGGAAGGCTCGCTACAAAGGAATAGCTCTTTAAGTTGGCAATATTGATGGGTCTTACAATAACAACCTCTTCATCCCCGTCACGTACAATGGCCATGGTAAGAACGTCTTCTGTATACCCTACATTAAATGCAAAATAATAGCGCTGTTTGAAGGTGTAATTAATTTCGCTCACCCATGTGAACTGGGGTTGCAGGTAAGGATTCCCTTCGCGATAGGTATTGGTGTTCACAAAAGTCCGGAAAGGGTTCAGCTGTGCGTAACCAGGTCTATCGATTCGTCTTCCCGCTGATATGCCCAAGGTATGGTTTTCATTCCATGTATAATTGTATGAAGCCGTTGGAAATAGGTTCAAATAATCCTGTTCATTGATGGTGTTGGTAGTTACTTGGTTTCCTGTCACAGAGGTATTTTCAGCCCGTAGCCCAAATTGCGCATTCCATTTTTTACGGTTGAGGTTGTAACTCACATAAGCTGCATAAATATCTTCATCATAGATGAAATGATTGCTCAAATTCGTGTTGGGGGTGGTAACTCCATTATTTTCATTGACATAAACCAAATCGTTATCTGAAGTGACCCAAGTGTTCTTCCAGCCAGCTTCAAATCGATCCCCATTTTTTAGAGTGAGTTCATAATCCAAGGTAAGTCCAGTGAGGTTCAAATAGCCATCGATATCCCCTAAAAGAATATCTTGGGCCGTGGTATTGCTATCAAAAAACTCAAAATTAGAGGTAAACCGTTGGTTGGACCAGTTGCTGTACCTAGCATGGTCAAAATTGAAGTTTAGGATGCTTTTCTCTGTAAAGGTGTGCCTTGCATTAAAATTGGCGGTAAGTTGGTTCCATTCTGAATTGATATTGGTGTCCGTGTTTTCCTCTGAAATGAGTACACGGTCTGTATTGTAACCCAATATATTACTGGTGGATATGTTCTTGTTGCCATTATTGAGTCCGGTGAAGAGCACCCCAAGAGTGGTTTTTTCGCTAGCGGTAAAATCCAAGCCCAGCCTACCTGTATGGGTTTTTAAAGGAAGTTCAAAATCATTTTGAAGGTCGTAATAGCCCATGGGTTGTTCTCCGTCCAAAAACGTTCGATCAATAACAATTTCTTGGTATTGGTTCCGGTCTGTGTAGGAATATTGGCCATACAGGTTGAATTTCTCGGTCCGGTGATTAAAATCGATGGAACTGTTCCACCGAAAATACCGTCCGTACCCAGGACTCAGGGTTAAACTACCATTGGTACCGTACAACTTTCCTTTTTTGGTAACAATGTTGATGATTCCTGCATTGCCCTGTGCTTCATAACGCACGGATGGATTGGTGATGATTTCCACTTTTTCAATGTTGGATGAAGGCAGACTTCGTAATAGATTGGCTAATTGTTCTCCTTGCAGGCGCGTATCCTTTCCGTCTATGTATATACGAACCCCGGTCCGGCCACTAAGGGATATCACATCATCTTGATCAACAATCACCCCAGGTGCTTTCTCCAGAATTTCCATAGTGGAGTTACCGGTATTTACGATGCTATTTTCAATGTTTAGGACAAGTTTATCTTGTTCTTTCTGAATAAAGGGCTTCTGCGCCACCACGGCAACCTCTTGCAGTTCTTGGGTTTGGTCCTCCAAAGGAATGTCTCCCAAATTGGTTGTGGATAAATCCGAAATTACCTTGGTCTTGTATCCCACATACGAAATGGACAAAAAGGATTTGTCAGGTTGTCGTATATCTATGGAGAACAAACCATCAATATCCGTGATGGCACCTTTCACAAGGGTTGAGTCGGATTGACGCATGGCCACGACATTGGCAAATGCAATTGCTTCACCATTGGAATCCACTATTTTACCGTTAAATGTTGTTTGGCTATGGGCTTGGATGACTATTAGAATAAAAAGTAGCCCTAAGAATTTTTTAATCATAAGTTGGTATCAATAAGAACTAAAGCCAACTTAAAAAGTTGGCTTAAGCATAAATCATCAAACAAAACCATCGTTTTGAAAACAATGCTAAAATCAGATTTTATGCCTGAGTTTGTTCAGAATTGATTTAATTCCACATGTATTTGATGTGAAGCCCTTGAAAATTGCATCGGAATTTCTCTGATTCAATTATATGGAATGGTGATAACGGTTCTGACTCCATTGGACATGTTCTCAAAGTGGAAGTCGGACTTCCCATGATACAATGCCTGCAATCGCTCCTTTATGTTGATAATGCCAATGCCGCTGTTGGAATAAATGGGGTATTTGGGTAGTTTTTTACCGTTATTTTCCACAGAAAGCTCAATGGAATCTTCATTTTTGGCAATGGACAGATGAATGCGGAGCTTTTTGTTTTTCTGTGAGAATCCATGTTTTATGGAATTTTCAATGATAGGTTGAATCAACAATCTCGGGATTTGTTTGTTCAGCAAGGATTCCTCTATTTTTTTGGTAATGACCAAATCTTCCTGAAACCGTTGTTTTAGAATATTGGTGTAATAATCCAAAATTTCCAATTCCTCCCGAACGGTAATGAAGTTTTTGTCGTCTATGCTCAAGAACTTTCGCAACAGAAAACTGATATCAGCTACCATGTCTTGTGCAGCATCAGGATTGTTTGGGATGAGACTGGAGATACTATTAAGGGTATTGAACAGAAAGTGGGGGTTCAGTTGACTCTCCAAGGTCTTTAACTTGAACTTGATTAAGCTGTTCTCCAATACTTTGTTACGAATTTCCTGGTCCTTGATTTGCTGTAGATAGAAATAGGCATAAATGATCAACGTCATGGAGCTGTACAACAATATATTGGTGGTGACATTGAAGAAAAAGGTATGGGTCACCTTTTCAAAGAAAGCGAAATTGGCATTGATCATGGAATAATCCATGATCATAGGAGGGATAAACCCCACCATATAGCTTTGAATAATGCTCAGTACAATATGTAGGGGAATAATTTTAGTCCACGCAACACGTTTCAGCAAAAGATATTTAGTAAGCAAAGAAACGGAGCACATGAACAGGAGCACAAATGCCCAATCTATAAAGCATACCAATGCGAGACCCACAAGGTCGTCCGTTACTCTTTGAGGGCCACTGTACAGAAAATAAGACCCCCGTAAAAATTCAACTAGGGCAATGAAACTGTAAAAGACCACAAGGTAAATGATCAATCGTTTTTCACTATATTTTTTGAAAAGATTCCGCATTAACCCAATCCCAATTTTTGAAGAAATTCTTTTTTATATGATTTGCTGATTCGGAACAGTTCCTGATCTTGCATACGCACATCCATTTCGTTGTAATCTGAATGCACCAGTTCTTGCATATAGTCCGTGTTAATAATAGTGGACCTGTGAATCCGTATAAACTTATGGGCATTCAATTGGGGCATTAAATTTTTCAGCGACTCCCGAACGGTGTATTTTTTTTCTATACTATAAATGTCCGAATAATAGCTGGATGCACAGATATATTTAATACGATCCTTGTTTACGAAAACCGTTCTGTTGTTTTCACGGATGGGCAGTCGAGATGCTAAAGGATTTGGGGAGCCTCCCTGTACCTCCAATAAAAACTTTCTGATATCCGTTTCGTTCGTGTTGAGTCTAATACGCTCTTCAATGCGGTCCAAAGTTTCAAAAAACCGGTTGTTTTTGAAGGGTTTCAGGAGAAAATCCAGCGCATAGTTATTGAAGGCCTGGATAGCATAGTTATCGTATGCGGTAATAAATACGATCAACGGCAATTTTTGTAGGGTCAATTGTTGCAGCACATCAAAACCTGTGAGATCCTTTAGCTCCACATCAAGAAAAAGTACATCTGGGGCAAGTTGGTTAATTTGCACTACGGCTTCTTCACCATTGGCGCATTCCGCTTCAATTTGAAACTCCGACCGTGTGCGCAGCAATTCGGCAATGCGTTTCCGGGCCAGCAATTCGTCATCTACTATGATTACCCTATGAGCCATCGTCGCAATTTAAGCGAAAATACTAAACAATTGGTTTTTTAAAGATGCGAGTTGAACCTCATATTTCAAGATGAAAGGGTTTCAAATCAGGTACTTGGTTATTCGCATCAAAATGAGGGTCATTCAATTCATTCCTGGCGAGCTGTTCCGGGCATCACCTAAATTTAGCTTGAAAAACAATAAGTTTTCCATCAATCAAAAAACGCAATCAATCACCATAATGACAGTCAAACTGTCCTATAGGTTTCCTGTTATCCAGAAGTTGGATTTTGGGAAACCTGTGGTGTTGATTTGTAGCTGAATTGGACTAAAAACCTCCAGAAATTACCTTTTAAAACCAATTACCAATGAGCACGTCAAAAATCACCTGCATCCTATTCTTTTTAATTCTGTTTTCGGCATGTACCAAAGAAGAAAAAGAACCCTCAAATGAGATTATGACCGCTTGGAAACAGGAGGTTTTGGATGCCGAAGCTGCCTTTGCCCAAATGGCTAAAGAAGAAGGGATGAATAAGGCATTTTTGGCTTTTGCGGCAGACGATGCAGTCCTCATGCGGGGTAATCAACTCATTATTAAGAAAACCGGGATAGCCGAATATATGAAAGACCAAAAGTCGAAAGGGTTGGCATGGTCGCCTGAGTTCGTGGATGTGGCCAAGTCGGGAGATTTGGGCTACACATACGGCTATTACACCTTTAGCTACGAGGACCAGGAGGGCAACCCAGCAGAAGCCAATGGCGTGTTCCATACTGTTTGGAAACGTCAAGAAGACGGGTCTTGGAAATTCGTATGGGATTGATTTTGGAATGAAGAAGTCAAAAGACTAACTCAAAATAACAAATATGAAAAACAAAATTGTATTGATTCTGGTCCTTGCAGCAATGTTTGTGGTGCAGGGGCAAGACAAACAACGGCTCTACAATGATTTTTATTCCTACGTAAACCATCAATGGATGGATAGCATTGAAATTCCGGCAGCGTATGGTTCATGGGGAAGTTTCCATGAAGTGTACTTTGAAAACCAAGACCGGATTAAGGGAATTTTCCAAGAGCTTGTAGACTCCGGTAAATCCTATCCCAAAGGGTCAACCGAACAATTGGTAGCAGATTTTTATATCAGCTGCATGGATACAGTTACGTTGGAGGAAAAGGGTTTGAACCCTCTAAAATCCATTTTGGAGGAAGTGGACCAAATTAAGTCTGTGGAAGAGTACCTATCCCTGACTGCCAAGTTGTATGCCAAAGGTATTCCAGCCCCCATTAGCGTTTATGAAAGTGTTGATGCCAAAAACAGTACGGTTTATGCCTTGCACTTAAATCAATCTGGATTGAGTTTGGGAAATAGGGCCTATTATTTGGAGGATAACCCTCAATACCAAGAGTTTAGGGATAAATACCAAGACTTGATCACAGACCTTTTTACAATAGTTGGACTTCAACAGTCCAAAGAACGGGAAGCAGCTGAAAAAGTTTTTGAAATGGAGACTGTTATGGCTCGCATTCATAGGACCCCTGTTCAGCTTCGGGATTCTGAAAGGAATTATAATAAGAAGACCATCGCAGAACTGAACCAGCTTACATTTACCGTTGATTGGGCCAAATATTTTAAGGATTTAGGATTGAAAAAGGATGTGGAGTACGCCATTGTAAATCAACCTGAGTTTTTGGCAATGTTTGATCGGATGCTCGAAGATTTCTCAATAGATGATTGGAAAACCTATATGCAATGGAAAGTGATTGTAGGTACCACATCTTTGCTCAACAAAGAAGTTAGGAATCGCAGTTTTGAGTTTTATGGAACCACATTGCAAGGCACAGAAGAGCAATTGCCCAGATGGCGAACAGCCCAGAATACTGTCAATTCCAATATGGGTCAGCCTTTGGGCAAATTGTACGTTGAAAAGTATTTTCCGAAGCGGAACAAGGACAAGATGATTGGCTTAATTGATAATCTAAAGCAAGCATTTCATAAAAGGATTGATGGCTACACTTGGATGTCTGAAGAAACCAAGAAGCAGGCCCATCATAAATTGAACAAAATGGGGGTGAAAATGGGATACCCTGATGAGTGGTTGGATTATACCTCTGTAAACATTGCTGCTGATGATTATTTTGGAAACGTAATTCGAGTAACAGAATTTGATTATTTGCGTGATTTAAACCGAGTGGGCGAGCCCATAGATCCCAATGATTGGGGTATGACTCCTCCAACGGTGAATGCATACTATTCAGCTACACGAAATGAAATAGTTTTCCCGGCAGGAATTTTAAACCCTCCATTTTTTGACTATGACGCAGATGATGCCACCAATTATGGTTCTGCAGGTGTTATTATTGGTCATGAAATCACCCATGGTTTTGATGACAATGGAAGTCTGTATGATGCCGATGGAAATTTAAAATCCTGGTGGACTCCAGAAGATCGGGGAAAGTTTGAAGCTAGAGCCAAAAAGATAGAGGAGCAATATGACGAATATATTGTATTGGATTCCATTCATCTAAACGGGAAACTCACCTTAGGTGAAAATATTGGAGATTTGGGAGGTATGGCCATTGCTTTTGAGGCCATGAAAATAAATCAGGAGGAAAAAGGAAATAAAACTGTTGATGGGTTGACCGATGAACAACGTTTCTTCTTGGCATATGCCAAAATGTGGCGGATCAAGTTTAGGGATAAAACGTTGGAGAACCAAGTTAAGACAGATCCACACTCGCCAGGATATTATAGAGCCAATGGAGCTCTATCCAACTTTGAAGAATTTCACAAAGCATTTAATATTCCAAAAGGGAGTAAAATGCGGCGTAACGAGATCATAACAATTTGGTAAGGTAGGGTTGTGTATATTAAGTATGTGCAAGGCGATAACATTTCGTAATACTTAAGGATGTAGATACATTTTTTCAGACGTTGTCTTGCATTGTAAAGGGCCGCTCATTTGAGCTGCCCTTTTTTTGTGCTGATTGGTTTTATTTTAGTTCCTAAAAACACTTCTATTCTGATTTGTCAGTGGTGTAGAATTGAGATCGGTACTTGGATGGAGTGCAACCCTTCAACTCCTTAAACTTCCGGTTAAAATTGGCAATATTGGTAAAACCACATTGTTCAGAAATCATTGAAATGGAGAGTTCGGGCTGGCTTACAATAAGCTTACAGACATTCTCTATTCGTATCTCTATCAAAAATTGGAAAAAAGTCTTGTTTGTCCTTTTTTTAAAGTACCTACAAAAAGCATTCTTGCTCATATTGGCCTTTTCCGAAATTTGTTCCAAGGTAATTTGTTCATGATAATGCTCCATGGCAAACTTAAAAACACTGCTCATGCGTTTCCCTTCATCATCAGAATAAATTTTCCGATACACGAAAGAAGCCAAGGGCTGCGTTTCAGACTTTGCAATTTCATTGATGACCAATAAGAGCGACGCAATCCTCTCCACTTTGTTCTGATCCGGCAATTGATTGAAAAGCGCAATGATTTTCTCCTTGTTCGAGAGCACTTTCATCCCGTGTTCCGACTTTTTGAAAAAATCATGGGTAAGGGCAAGATCAGTTAAATGAAAAAACTCCTTCCCAAAAGAATTATAATCAAAAAAAAGAGTGTACATAACGGACTCATCAGATGCATTGGCATCACTTCGGAAAACGTGGGGAATGTAACCTCCAACCACCAAAATATCACCATGCTTATATTCATTGATGGAATCGCCCACAATCAGGGACCCTGAACCTTTTTCAATATAACTTATTTGAATTTCTCCATGTTGGTGGAGTTGACTATAAAAAACCTTCTCCCTGTCTATTTGGTAAACCAGGGCCTCATCCTTGGGTTTTGGGATTTTAAACGGGAGAACTCTCAAGGTTTTATGCAAAAATTATTAATAAATATACGCTAAATCGATTTATGGGTCAACATAGTATTATAAGAGGCTAATAATCAAACAAATTGTTGGAGCCATGTCATTTACTTTTGTAGTAAAATATTTTAGTATTATGATAAATTGGGAAGGCGTAATGCCAGCTGTAACCACAAAGTTTACCAGCGAGGATAAATTGGACCTTGCAATGTTTGAGAAAAATATTAAAGCACAAATTGATGCTGGGGTCCATGGGATCATTTTAGGAGGAACATTGGGTGAGGCCAGTACACTCGAGCAGGAGGAAAAAGAAATCCTTATTAAAACCTCTTTGTCTCTAGTGGAAGGAAAAATACCTGTTATCATCAATATTGCTGAGCAAAGTACCAAGGAAGCTATCGCCGTGGCACAACATGCTGAAAAAGTAGGAGCGCAGGGCTTGATGATTCTTCCCCCAATGCGATACAAAGCAACGGATTATGAGACGGTTACCTACTTTAAAAGTATAGCCAACAGTACCTCTTTGCCCATTATGATCTATAACAATCCAATTGATTATAAGATTGAAGTGACCTTGGACATGTTGGAGGATTTATTGGAATGTGAGAATATTGAAGCAGTTAAGGAATCCACAAGAGATATTACCAATGTCCTTCGTATTAAAAGTAGATTTGGCGACCGCGTAAAAGTATTTACTGGGGTAGACACCCTTGGTTTGGAAAGCTTGGTCATTGGAGCCGATGGATGGGTGGCCGGTTTGGTGTGTGCTTTTCCTGCGGAAACAGTTGCTATCTACGAATTGGTGAAAGCTGGAAAAATCAACGATGCGCTCGAAATTTACAAATGGTTCATGCCCTTGTTGGAGTTGGATATCAGCCCCCAATTGGTCCAGAACATAAAATTGGCAGAAGTTGCCACTGGAATCGGTACAGAAAACGTACGTGCTCCCAGATTGCCTTTGCAAGGTGCTGAAAGAGCACGTGTATTGGAAGTAATAAATAAAGCAATGGAATGCAGACCTGCACTTCCAGAGTATAAAAATCTCAGCAGCGTAGCCTAAATGATTACTGGGAAAAACTATATAGGAAATATAATTAGCGGAAATGGGGGTAATGGGTTCAAAACCATAAACCCCCATTTGAATATTGAAAACCCAACAACTTTTGTAGAAGCCACAATCGGGGAGGTTGAAAAGGCAGTAGAATTGGCGTGGAAGGCGTTTCGTGTGTACCGAAAAGTTTCTGGTACGCAAAGAGCAGCTTTTTTAAATGCCATTGCCGATGAAATCCTTGCCTTGGACCAAGAATTGGTGGACACTTACACTATGGAATCCGGTCTTCCTGAAGGTAGGGCGGTAGGTGAAAGGGGCAGGACCGTTTTTCAACTGCGCTCATTCGCTGAATTGGTAAGCAATGAAGATTGGAGGGAAAATACATTTGACAAGGCAGAACCAGACCGAAAGCCGCTTCCAAAGGAAGATTTAAGAAAAACCTTGATTCCCCTTGGACCTGTGGCCGTATTTGGCGCCAGTAACTTTCCGTTGGCATTCTCAACCGCAGGAGGCGATACGGCCAGTGCACTTGCAGCGGGATGCCCGGTAATTGTTAAAGCGCACCCCATGCATGCCGGAACCTCAGAACTTGTAGCCTCGGCCGTTATCAAAGCCGCTGAGAAAACAGGTATGCCCAATGGGGTGTTTTCTTGTGTTAATGGTGGAATCGATGTAGGTGTGGCCCTTGTGGAGCACCCAAAAACAAAAGCGGTTGGTTTCACAGGAAGTATCAATGGCGGTAGAGCATTGTTCAATTTGGCCGCGAAGCGCGAAGAACCAATCCCTGTTTTTGCAGAGATGGGAAGCATCAACCCTGTGGTCATTACGCCAAGCGCAATTGCCCAAAGGTCTGATGAGATTGCCAAGACCTACGCAGGTTCAATCACTTTGGGAACTGGACAATTTTGCACAAACCCTGGTTTATTGTTGACCATCAAGGACGAAAATACCAAAGCATTTGTAGAGGAGTTGGGTAAACAAGTTGTCGCTATTGAGCCGCAATGTATGTTGCATCCCAATATTAAAAGTGGATTCGATAAAAATGGGGCCGGTATTTTGGCACAGCCTGGAGTGGAAGTTGTGGCTCAGATAGAAGGTGATTTGAAAGATAATTGTGCTGCATCTGTCATAGCAACAGTTTCGGGAACCGAGTTTTTGGCCAACCCTAAACTACACCATGAGGTTTTCGGACCTTTTTCTTTGGTGGTGCAATGCCAAGATGAGAACGAATTGCTTGCGGTGATTGAAGGTTTGGAAGGTCAGCTTACAGGAACGTTGATTGCTGAAAAGAATGATAGTTTGGACTTACCAGAAATCGTGGAAGCCTTACAGCACAGAGTAGGTCGAATTTTGTACAACGGAGTGCCTACGGGAGTTGAAGTTTGTCCTTCCATGCATCATGGAGGCCCGTATCCAGCTTCTTCGGACTCAAGGTTCACCGCTGTGGGCACCCATGCCATCAAAAGGTGGGTGCGTCCTATAAGTTATCAATCGTTTCCCAATGAACTATTACCAGATTCTTTAAAAGGATAGGCATTTTAACTTACTTTGCGTATATAATCATAATACGGTTTTAACAAACAACACGTGGCAAGAAAGACTTTTTTTTGTGTTGATGCCCACACCTGCGGTAATCCCGTTCGTGTTGTGGCAGGTGGTGGTCCCAACCTTTTGGGCAAGAACATGAGTGAGAAAAGACAACACTTTCTCAAAGAATATGATTGGATTCGTAAGGGCTTGATGTTTGAGCCTAGGGGTCATGATATGATGAGCGGAAGCATCCTATTTCCACCCCATCAGCCCGAAAACGATTTTGCCATTCTGTTCATTGAAACTTCTGGTTGTTTGCCCATGTGTGGGCATGGGACCATCGGCACAATTACCATTGCCATTGAAGAAGGATTGATCGTACCCAAGACACCGGGGAAAATTAGAATGGAAGCCCCAGCAGGATTGGTAGAAATAGAGTATCAACAATCTGGCAAGAAGGTGGATTGGGTGCGGTTGGTCAATGTAAAATCGTACCTCGCAGCAGAAAACCTAACTGTGGATTGCCCAGAGTTGGGAGAGCTTACTTTCGATGTCTCCTACGGAGGCAACTACTATGCCATTGTAGATCCGCAAAAGAATTTTAGTGGTGTCCACAATTTTACAGCGGCCAAAATTGTCCAATATTCTAAGGTGGTAAGAGAACGTATCAATGAAAAATATCCTGATATATTCATTCACCCAGAGGACCCCACAATTAGAGATGTAAGCCATATGTTATGGACGGGAGACCCTTTGGATCCAACATCATCTGGAAGAAATGCGGTTTTTTATGGCGATAAGGCCATAGACCGTTCCCCATGTGGAACGGGTACATCGGCCCGAATGGCGCAACTGAATGCCAAAGGAAAACTGAAAATGGGTGAGGATTTCATCCACGAGAGCTTTATCGGAAGTAAATTCATTGGTAGAGTGGTGGAAGAAACTACCTTGGGTGAGAAAAAGGCGATTATTCCCAGTATTCAAGGTTGGGCACAGGTCACAGGCTACAATAACATCATTATTGACGACGATGACCCTTACGCCCACGGGTTTCAAGTGTTGTAAAATCAGTTGTTTTAAATGAAAAGAGTAGTAATAGTTGGTGGAGGTATTTCAGGACTCTGCAGTGCCTTTTATTTGGTGCAAGAAGGATATCAGGTTACCATTTTGGATAAATCTGATGTATCCACCGGGGCTTCGTTTATAAATGCAGGATACATTACCCCGAGCCATTTTATCCCACTGGCGGCTCCCGGCATTATTACACAAGGAATCAAGTGGATGATGGATAGTTCCAGTCCATTCTACATAAAACCCAGATGGGACGTTGATTTTTTTAAATGGACGTTGTTGTTCAAAAAATCAGCCAAAAAATCACATGTAAAAAGTGCTATTCCTATCATCAAGGAGCTCAATTTAAAGAGTAGCGATTTGTATGAAGAAATGCTTTCTGAAGTTGATTTTCCGTTTCAATACGAGAAAAAAGGACTCTTGATGGCCTACAGAACCGCAAAAAGTGAAGAGGAAGAACTGGAAGTAGCTGAAATGGCGGTCAAGGAGGGGTTGGATGCTGTGGCACTATCCAAAGATGAAGTCCGTAAAATACAACCCGCTTTTTCTGATGAGGTTATTGGTGCGATCCACTATAAATGTGATGCCCACATGACTCCCAATTACTTTATGGAACAGATGAAAACCTGGTTAAAATCCCAAGGTGTCGTCTTTGAATTCAATCAAGCTGTGGAGGAATTTATGGTAAAGGATAAAAAGATAACTGCACTAAAAACCAAGGATGCCGTCTTTGGCGCCGACGATTTTGTGTTGGCGAGTGGTACATGGACTTACGCATTGGCTAAATCCCTCAATCTGTACGTTCCAGTGCAGGGAGGAAAAGGATATAGTATGGATGTCCGAAGAAATACCGGAATAACCATGCCTGCAATTCTAGTGGATGCTAAAGTAGCTGTAACACCAATGGAGGATTTTACCCGTTTTGCTGGGACCATGGAATTTTCCGGAAACAACTATATTGTGCGAAAAGAACGGGTTGAAGCACTAGCTGATGCCGTCAAAAACTATTATTCAGATTTTGAAATCAATCAGGAGGAAAAAGATAGCGCTACATCTGGATTAAGGCCGGTTTCGCCGGATGGACTTCCATACATTGGTAAGACCTCAAAATATAATAATCTCACCATTGCAGCGGGTCATGCCATGATGGGTTGGAGTTTAGGTCCAATTACAGGAAAATTAGTGACGGAGTGCATCTCCAAAATCCGTCCATCATTGGATTTAAAACCACTGTCCCCAGAACGGTTTTCATAGATTTTACACCAAGTTAATTTTAGTGCAATAGATAAATCGTTTTGGCGCCAACTTTCAGGCCAATTCCTAATTTACACACTCTTTTTTGACTTGAGCGAGGTGTTAAGGGCAATATAGTATCAGGATTAGTTAATAATGACTGAGAGGGGATAAAAGATTATCTATAGTTTTAAGCAAAAATTAAATCATGGGATTTTTTTTTCAAAAAATAAGTGTATTTTTTATACTTATAACTTCAGGAGCCTTGTTCGCGCAAGGCACTTTAAAGGAGTATAAAAAGGCCATAATAATCGATTCCCTTTTTAGGAATAAAGTGCACAACTCCCCATCTTCTTTTCATTGGTTGGATACCAATTTGATGTGGTATGTGAACAATTCCACTGATGGAAAAAAATATCTACTGGTTGACCCCGTACAAAAAACCCAAAAAGAATGTTTTGATCATGATACCTTGGCCTCTTTACTTTCCAAAGAATTCAATGAAGAGGTTGACTCAAAGGATATCGATATCAGTAGACTGGAGTTCAATCAAGACCTTTCTGAACTTACTTTTATATATGGTGAAGCCAAGGTTTCCCATAACCTACAAGCCAATACCTTAACATTAATTGACCCCGAAGGAGGTAAAAGAGATTCAGATAGAAGGTATTGGGGCAATAGATTTGATGAGAAAAGTAACCCGCCGGTAGTTTCTCCCGATTCCACCATGACGGCCTTTATTAAAAATGACAATCTTTATATTAAAGATAAAGCCACAGAGGAGGAAACTAGATTGAGCTACGATGGTGCTCCCGGTTTTTTCTATTCAACCTATATAAAATGGTCACCCGATAGTAAAAAGATCATGGCGTATAAAGTGCGTCCAGGGGATGATCGCAAGATATATTTCGTGGAGTCCAGCCCCGAAGATCAGTTTCAGCCCAAATTACAATCAAGGGACTATTTAAAGCCAGGTGATGAGTTACCCTTCAAAAGTCCACAATTGTTTTTGGTTGATTCCAAAAAGCATATTCAAGTACCCACAGGTGAGTTTAGCCATCAATTTGGCCTAAACCGCATCGATTGGCGGGAAGATAGTCGTGCTTTTACGTTTGAATACAATCAAAGGGGACATCAAGCCTATAAAATTATTGAGGTGAATGCTTCAACAGGGAAGGTGAAGGTCTTGGTGAACGAAACCAGCGACACCTTTATCGACTATAGCAGCAAAAAATACCGTTACGATGTAGAAGATGGTAAAGAAATAATCTGGACCTCTGAACGCGATGGTTGGAACCACATCTATTTGTATGATGGAAATGGTCAGGTAAAAAAGCAATTGACCAAAGGCGATTGGGTCGTTCGAGAGGTTATTCATGTGGATGAGGGCAACCGTGAAGTGTATTTTACCGCGAGTGGCATGGACAAGGACCAAGACCCCTATTTCCTACATTATTGCAAGGTAGATTTTGAGGGAAAAAACTTTACCCGTTTCACCAAAGAGGATGGAAACCACAGTGTAACCTTTTCAGAGGACTATACCTATTATGTGGACCAATACTCTAAGGTGGATACGCCTCCTGTTACGGTATTGAAATCGGCTAAGAACAGTAAAAAAGTTATGGACTTGCAACAGGCGGACCACTCTGAGCTTTTAAAAGAAGGTTGGATTGCCCCTGAAGTTTTTACGGCCAAAGGTCGAGATGGTGTTACCGATATTTGGGGAGTCATTGTTCGGCCAACGTCTTTCGACCCCACTAAAACATATCCGGTCATTGAGTACATTTATGCAGGCCCCCACAGTTCTTTTGTTCCCAAAGATTTTAGATCGTACTATTGGTCCATGTCTTCCATAGCCGAGTTGGGCTTTATTGTGGTTCAAATTGATGGAATGGGAACGTCCAATAGGTCAAAAGCCTTTCATGATGTATGTTGGCAGAACCTGAAAGATGGCGGATTTCCGGATAGAAAACTTTGGATCAAGACTGCTGCTAAGAAATATCCATACATGAATGCTGATAAAGTTGGCATCTATGGTACATCAGCTGGAGGTCAGAACTCCGCTGCTGCACTGGTGTTCAATTCAGATTTTTATGACGTAGCGGTTTCTTCCTGCGGATGTCACGATAACCGAATGGATAAAATTTGGTGGAATGAACAATTTATGGGCTACCCCATTGGTCCTCACTATGCTGCCTCCTCCAATATTGAGAATGCTGCCAAAATGCAGGGTAACTTAATGCTTATCTTAGGTGAAGTTGATGACAATGTGGATCCCTCCACAACCATGCAATTTGCCAATGCCCTTATAAAAGCCAATAAGAACTTTGAACTGGTTACCATCCCTGGCATGGGGCATTCATCTGGTGGCGATT
Organism: Flagellimonas marina; assembly: GCF_042651185.1. NCBI lineage: Bacteria > Pseudomonadati > Bacteroidota > Flavobacteriia > Flavobacteriales > Flavobacteriaceae > Flagellimonas > Flagellimonas marina. The sequence continues at coordinate 190,501 of NZ_JBHSCL010000004.1, forward strand.
TTGGAGAACGTAAACGTAAAGACTTTTTTGTAAAGCACTTAATGGGTGTTGAACCACCTGCTTGGGAAGAGGTTTACGAATAGAGTGATTAACTAAACTAAATATAAATATAAGTGACTGGTTGTCAGTTATTGTAAGCATTTTAGAAAAAGGAAATGAGTATGAGATTAAATAAGGTGTGCGTTGGTGTTGTAATGGCGTTTTGTACTTTGGGTACAACCAACGTGTTGGCACAGGAAGGTGATCAGATATTGGACGGTATTGGTGAAACAGGATTGATTGCCAGATATGTTTTTGATGGTGACACAAAGGATTGGTCAAGAAATAATTTGCACGCTACCCTGGAAGGTTCAGAACCCATTTTTGTGGATGACGAATACTTTAGAAAAGTACTTTCCCTGCCGAAGGGTAAAGAAGCGTTCATTACAATTCCCGGTGAAGCGGTGACCAATGAAGAATCCATAAGTATTACAGGATGGGTGCATATTGAATCGGCTCAACCTGGTGCACGACTTTTTGATTTTGGAACAACTGCCAACTCCCACTTTACCATTGCCCCTACTGGAACCCAAGACAAGAAAGGTGTTCAAGTTGAGCTTTCTTCAGCCAGAGGAGATGCATATAACACAAGTTCTTCGGCTTTGGAGACCGGTAGGTGGAACCATTTGGCGGTGGTTATTAATATTCCTTCAAAGATGGTAAGTACCTATGTCAATGGAAGGTTGGCAGGTGAAGTCAAAGATGTGGAACTGATTTTGGAACAGGTTTTTGATTTTGAAAAAGGAGAAAACAATAAACTCTACATTGGAAAATCGTTGGTTGCCAATGATCCCTACCTTTCAGCCAAACTGCATGATTTTAGAATTTATAGAATCCCATTGAGTGAAGGACAGGTCACCCGAATTCTTAGGGGGTCGTTTAGAGGGAACGGTGGTGACGATGAAAGCAAGGAAGAAGTCAATCTTCCTCAATTTGATGCCAATACTCCTCAGCTTTATGCCGATTATCTTACTGGAGTTTCGGATGTTCAAGTGGAAACCGTGGTTGGATTTTTACCAAGATTGCCCCGTTTTGTGAAGGGAACTTATGGCAGTGGTGTAAAAGGTCCAAAGGATGTACGTGTACTTTGGCCAGCCCCAACTGACAACTCCCAAGTACTTCGGCCGGGCAAATACACCGTTGTTGGCAGTATATCTGGATCAGACCTAAAACCGAAAGCAACGGTGATCGTTAAAGCTGCTTCAACAGTTTCAACCCCAAGCCGAACTTTGGAAGGTTTTGAACTTAATCAAGTTTCCCTGAACACTGACGGTCATGGACATCAAACAAAATTTATTGAAAACAGGGATAAGTTCATCAATACCCTAGCAAAAACTGACCCAGATTCGTTTTTGTATATGTTCCGCAATGCATTTGGGCAAGAACAACCAGCCGGTGCAGAACCACTTCGTGGTTGGGACAGTCAAGAAACCAAATTGCGTGGCCATGCAACGGGACATTATCTGACAGCTATAGCCCAAGCTTATGCTAGTACAGATTATGACAGAAATTTGCAGTCCAATTTTGCGGAGAAAATGGATTATATGGTAGATGTGCTATATGATTTATCCCAAATGGCCGGAAAGCCAAGAGAAGTTGGTGGACCCTATGTGTCCGACCCAACCGCTGTTCCTCCCGGGCCTGGTAAAGAGGGATATGATTCTAATCTGAGTGAGGATGGTATTCGAACCGATTACTGGAACTGGGGTGAAGGGTTTATAAGTGCTTATCCTCCCGATCAATTCATCATGTTGGAAAACGGTGCCTCCTACGGAGGACAACCTACACAAGTATGGGCACCCTACTACACCTTGCACAAAATTTTGGCCGGGTTAATGGATATTTATGACGTAAGCGGTAACGAAAAAGCTCTGGATATTGCCAAAGGAATGGGAACTTGGGTGCATGCCCGATTGAGCCAAGTACCTACTGATACCCTGATTAGCATGTGGAATACATACATTGCCGGCGAATTTGGCGGAATGAATGAGGCAATGGCCCGTTTGTACAGAATGACGAACGACCGCCAATATCTTGAAGTGGCCCAATTGTTTGATAATATTAAAATGTTCTTTGGAGATGCTGGGCATTCCCATGGATTGGCAAAAAACGTGGATACTTTCCGCGGTCTTCATGCCAACCAGCATATTCCGCAAATCATGGGGGCTTTAGAGATTTATCGTGATTCCAACGCACCTGAATACTATCATGTGGCTGATAACTTTTGGTACAAGGCCAAGAACGATTACATGTATAGCATTGGAGGAGTTGCAGGGGCCCGTAACCCTACAAACGCAGAATGTTTCATCGGTCAGCCTGCCACTTTGTACGAAAACGGATTCTCAGCAGGTGGACAGAATGAGACCTGTGCTACCTATAACATGCTGAAATTGACCAGAAACCTTTTCATGTTCGATCAGCGCACGGAGTTGATGGATTATTATGAGCGTGGATTGTACAACCACATTCTGGCATCTGTTGCTGAGGATAGTCCGGCGAACACCTATCACGTTCCATTGCGTCCCGGCTCTGTGAAACGTTTCGGCAATTCAAATATGACGGGATTTACCTGCTGTAACGGAACTGCTTTGGAAAGTAGCACCAAGCTTCAGAATTCAATCTATTTTAAAAGTAACGATGAAAAGGCTTTGTATGTAAACCTTTTTATTCCTTCTACATTGAAATGGACCGAAAAAGATATTACTGTCGAGCAAAAAACGGCATTTCCAAAAGAAGACAATACCCAATTGATTATTAGGGGCAAAGGAAAGTTTGACCTGAATGTGCGTGTACCACAATGGGCAACCAAAGGCTTCTTTGTAAAAATCAATGGAAAAGCCCAAAAAGTAAATGCTACTCCGGGAACCTACCTTACGTTGTCTCGCAAATGGAAAGATGGTGACACGGTAGACATCCAAATGCCATTTGAATTTCATTTAGACCCTGTAATGGATCAGCAAAATATTGCCAGCCTCTTCTACGGACCTGTGTTGTTGGTGGCTCAAGAGCCGGAGCCAAGAGATGATTGGAGAAAAGTCACATTCGATGCTGAGGACATCGGGAAAAACATTCAAGGAGATCCAAAAAAATTGGAATTCACCATAAACGGTGTTGAGTTTAAGCCTTTTTATGAAACCTACGGGCGTCATTCTGTATACTTGGATGTAACCTTAGAGTAGGGGAATGTATATGAACCATGTATTATTTAATTAACCAATCTAATCGAAGCCAATGCGGTATTTAGCTCCCATTTTAGTAGTACTGATTTCTATAACACTGAGTTGTAAAGATAAAGACAATTTACGCCTCTTATCTGCAGAAAAGGGAGCTTCCGTATTGGACAATGGTTGGGAAAAGGAACACTGGAGCAGACAAGAAAATTATGCAACTGTTCCATCCGAAAATAACAACACTGAAGTCTTGGTATTGGAAGCCGATACGCTTTCAAGAAGTAGATGGTACAAAAAAGTCAACATAAAACCCTACACCACCTATAAGGTTACAGGTTATGTTAAAACGGAGGGTGTGGAGGGCGACCGTGATGGAGCCGGTGCTGGCATTGGGTTGGAGCGAATGGAAGTTGGACAGGACACTATTTTTGTTGGAGATAATGACTGGACATTGGTAGAGTTGGTTTTCAATTCTAAAGGTGAAGACAGTTTTATGCTGGAAGGTCTCTTAGGAAAGCGTGGACTGGCCAAGGGAAAAGTCTATTTTGACAATTTTCAACTCGAGGAATTGGATTCTAAGGAACTAAACCCCATGGTTACTATTGACCTTTCTAAGAAAAAGGAACCTATGTCGCCTTATATCTACGGGCAGTTCATTGAACACATGGGCAAAGGAATTTATGGTGGTATTTGGGCCGAAATGCTCCAAGACCGTAAATTTTACTATCATCCGGGAACAAAAAAATCACCATGGAAAGCCAATGTTGATACGTTGGACATTCAGAAAGATACCAGCCATTCGTTTGCCGAATTGGATTTACCGAGATTTTCCTTGAATTCTGATGGTATTCTTCTTTTCCAAGACAGCCTGGCCACCATTAAAGGGAAAAAATATGAAGGTAGAGTGGTGTTGAGCCATTCAGGAAGCATTTCGAGCGCTTCCGTTGGACTGATTACCGAAAATGGGTCATCAGAGCAATCACTTGATATTTCCGGAAGTGGATATCAAAAAATACCATTTGTGTTGGATTCCGAAGAAAACTCATCCAACGCCCGTTTAGAAATTAAAATAGTGGGAAGCGGAACAGTTACAATTGCCGCAGTTTCCTTAATGCCAGAAGACAACGTGGAAGGATTCCGTCCTGATGTGCTGGCACTTCTAAAAGAACTGAACTCTCCCATATATCGTTGGCCTGGCGGAAACTTTGTTTCGGGATACGATTGGAAAGATGGGATTGGTGACCCAGACCGTCGTCCCACAAAATATGAAAGGGCCTGGAACGGATTGGAATATAACGATGTTGGCGTTCATGAATTTATGGATTTGTGCCGATTGTTGGGTGCCGAGGCCAATGTAGCCGTAAACACCGGATTGGGTACCGCAGAGTTGGCGGCGGATGAAGTGGAATATTTTAATGGTGATAGATCCACCAAAATGGGCAAGTGGAGAGCAGAAAACGGACACCCCGAACCCTATGGTGTAAAGCTGTGGGCCGTAGGTAATGAAATGTTCGGCGATTGGCAATTGGGCCACATGCCTGTTGAAGATTATGTGGTAAAGCACAACAAAGTGGCCGAGGCCATGTGGGCCGTAGACCCGAGCATTGATTTGATTGCGGTTGGTTTTCCGGGTGAATGGAATGATATGATGTATGAGCATACCTTGGATAACATGACCTATATCAGCGAGCACTTTTACCGACAGGACTGGCATGCAGGGGGATTGCTTACACACGTAAAACAGATTCCAGGTGCCATTCGTGAAATAGCCGATGAGCACAGAAGATGTCGTGAAGAAATGCCAAAAGTGGGTGAAAAGAAAGTGAAAATCGCTTTGGATGAATGGAACTACTGGTATGGGCCACATGTATATGGCCTACTGGGAACACGCTATTTTTTGCGTGATGCGTTGGGCATTGCGGCAGGAATCAATGAGTTTTCCAGACAATCGGATATGTTCTACATGGCCAACTACGCCCAAACAGTGAATGTAATTGGGGCTATTAAAACCACCAAAACGGATTCATGGTTGGAAGGAACCGGACTTGTTCTAAAGCTCTACCGAAAGGAGTTTGGAACACAACCAGTAGCCATTGAAGGTGCGCCAGAGCCTTTGGATGTTGCTGTAACCACTGATGAGGAAGGCGCTTTAGTGACGGTTTCTGTAATTAATGCTACGCATCAAGAATATCCATTGGTATTGAATTTTGAGGACATTGAGCTCCCAGAAAGCGGTAGGCGATATTTTATTTCCGGGGCTGACGATATGGTTTTCAATGACGAGTCTGATAAAAATCGAATTACAATTCAAGAAGAAAACATAGCATGGGATGGACATTCCCTTATAGTTCCTAAGGAAAGTGCCAACATCTACACATTTAAACTAAAATAAAAACAACTTGAGATGAAGAATAGAATAGTATGGATAGGATTGGTATTGTTTTTCGGTACCATCTTAAGAATGGAAGCCCAAGGGTATTGGGGAAGGATAGAGCAGCGAGAACCAACGTTGGGCATTGCCGAGGTCTATCAAAAATATGAGACCCCCGACTTTAAATTAAAATTGGTAAAGGCTTCGCAGACCGTTGCAGCACTTAGCCCCAGTAGTGGCAGGGCAACCAACTTTGACTTTACCCCTGGGGACCGATTGGAGCTTAGGGACAAGGATAGTTTATACCATTTAGGTGATATCAACCTCAGAATAAAGGATACCAACGGTAATTGGATGGATTTTTCCACCGCGACCACTAGGGCAGAAGTAACCCCATTGGAAGTCGGTGGAAATGTTTTGGCCGCTGCTGATTTGGCCAATACCCTACCTAAGGATATTCCGGTATCCATTAAGCGGTATTACGAATTGGACAATAATCAACTGGTCATGCGTTTTGAAATAAAAAATACTCAGACAACGCCGGTTGAAATTGGAGCTTTGGGGATTCCTATGATTTTCAACAATATTTTGGAAGGGAAATCCTTGACAGAAACCCATGCCCAAAATGTATTTTTTGACCCATATATTGGAAAGGATGCGGGCTATTTAGAAGTGAAGCGTCTCAGTGGAAGAGGACCAGCTTTATTGGTGCTTCCAAAGGAAAATATGTCATTTGAAGCCTACAGACCTTTATTGGACGACCCCACACCACGAAGCATTGTTTTTGAAGGATTCCACGAATGGATGGTGCACAGCAAGGCCTATGCGGAGAACGAATGGAAAGGTGTGGAGCAATGGAACACACCAACGTCTCTGACGCTACAACCCAACGAAACCAAGAATTTTGCGTTGAAGTTTGTTCTAACGGAAGGGATAAAAAATGTTCAAGAGACCTTGATCAAGGAAGAACATCCAGTTGCAGTCGGTGTTCCCGGGTATGTGTTGCCAATAGGAGACAAGGCACAACTATTTTTAAGTTATTCCAAGGAAGTCGAATCAATTCAAGTGGAGCCTCAAGGAGCTTTAGAGTTTAAATTGGTGGGTAATACTGCATCAAACTATAAAGAATATTATGTAGAAGGAAAGAAATGGGGCAGGGCTAGAGCCGTCATTACATACTCCAATGGATTGAAACAGAGTATAAACTATAAAGTTATTGAGGCAAGGCAAGAGGTTATTGCTAATTTGGGCGAATTCCTGTTCAATGAACAATGGTTTGATGATAAGAACGATCCATTTAACAGAACGTATTCAGTTATTTCTTATGATTACGGGAACAAGAGGCAAGTTACTCAAGATGGCAGGGTATGGATTGCAGGATTGAGCGATGAAGGGGGAGCGGGTAGTTGGCTTACCGCAATTATGAAACAATACCTTCAACCTAAAAAATCTGAAATTGAAAAGTTTGAAATGTTTATTGATAGTACTCTTTGGGGAGGATTGCAGTATAGCACAGGCGACGAAAAATATGGTGTTAAGAAAAGCATGTTTTACTATGAACCCGATAAAATGCCCAAAGGAACCTACTCTGATACTTTAAACTATAATACTTGGGCGGCTTGGGACAACAAACACGCCAACGATACCGGAAGGTCTTTCAATTACCCACATGTCGCTGCTGCGTATTGGGTAATGTACCGATTGGCAAGGTACCGTAAAGGTCTGGTAGAAAACCATGATTGGAAATGGTACTTGGAACGTGCATACCATACATCAATGGCCATGGTAGATTTGGCACCTTACTATGCCCAATTTGGGAACATGGAAGGCTCTGTGTTTTTGGAAATCTTGAAAGACCTTAAACGTGAGGAACTTACAGAAATGGCTGACAAGTTGGAAGGTACCATGAAGCAACGGGCTAACCAGTGGAAAGCCTTGGATTACCCATTTGGTAGTGAAATGCCTTGGGATTCAACAGGTCAAGAGGAAGTTTACACGTGGTGCTCTTACTTTGGATTTGAACATAAAGCCCAAGTTACTCTAAATGCTATTTTAGCCTATATGCCAACAATGCCCCACTGGGCTTACAATGGCAATGCAAGAAGGTACTGGGACTTTTTATACGGAGGCAAAGCAGGTGAAACATCTCGTGTGGAGCGTCAAATTCATCATTATGGTAGTGGTATGAATGCCATTCCAGTTTTGGAGGCTTACCGAAAAAATCCCGACTTTCATTTGTTGAAAGTAGGTTATGGTGGTGCATTAGGGGCAATTTCAAATATTACTCAGGACGGATTTATGCCAGCTGCATTCCATTCTTATCCATCTACATTGCGCATAGATCATTTATCTGGTGACAATGGCCCTGGTTTTTATGGTTATGCAATGAACGAGGCTGCATACATTATCCAAGAGGAAGACTTAGGATGGTTGGCCTTTGGTGGAAACCTGACCCAAAATGGAGATATCGTCGAAGTGGATATTACCACTGCTGCAAAATCAAGAATTTATATTGCCCCCAAGAAAATGTGGTTGACGTTGGATGCTGGAACTTTTGATAAGGTGAGCTACAACACCAAAACCAATAAGGTTGAAATTACTTTGGGTGGCAAAGACGACTATACGCCCAATGCTTTTTTACGAGTTGAAGCTGAAAATGTCAGTCTCCCTTATGAGAAAGTTCGTGGTGCCTATCAAATTGAGTTGCCCAAAAAAGGATTGACTATAACACTTTAATTTGTAGTCAGTCAAGTACTTGGATTCATGAAAAACCATCAGAACCTACTTCAACTTTTTGTACTGCTGTTTTTGGTAGTTACCACATCTTGCAATACCAAGAAAAGGAATGGAGAAAGTGAGAGGGAGCCAAGTAGTCCTAAAGAACTTTATATTCCAAAGGAAGTGCATAGAGTTCCCAAGGGCAACGATTATGATGACCCCAATAGCGATTTCAGTTTTGCCCGAATGGTTGAAGGGGACAACATTGCCATTTTTTGGCACAAGGATTATGGCGAGGATCCCATGGCCAACCAAGATTCCACAATGCGTTTCAACCCTGAACGAATGTTGTTGGAGTCGGAGCGAACCTATGAGGTTTTTGTAAACGAGTTGGGCTTGGTAAAAAAAGACAGTTCATATACTGATACCTACAAAGTCTTGGTATATGTTATCAAAGCTGAAACGCAAACTGCTTTTGGAGGAGGGGACGAAGATAAAATCGGGATTTTCTGGACACCTGCGGTTAGGGTGAACAAAGAACCTTACGGCGTTTTGGCACATGAACTGGGCCACAGTTTTCAATATTTAAGTAGAGCCGACTCTGGTACTGGCCCCCGAGGCCCTATTATGGAAATGTCTGCCCAATACATGCTTTGGCAAGTTTATCCAGAATGGATGACATTTGAAAACTATCACTTGGTGGATTATCTTAAAGGAACCCATTACGGATTCATGCACCCTACCAACATGTACCATTCACCCTATGTGATTGAATATTGGTCCCAGAAACACGGAAAGAAATTTTTTGGGGAACTTATGAGAAATACACAAGAAGGTGAGGACCCCGTGATGACGTATAAGCGATTGAACAATCTATCCCAAAAAGAGTTCAATGATGAGATTTTTGATGCTTCGCGAAGATTCATGACCTGGGATTTGGACCGTGTGGAATCCGTAGCAAACCAATATGCCAACATGCACTATACCAAGGTGAACCAGTTGCAAAATGACTGGTATCAAATTGATACTTTAAATGTTCCGCAAAATTATGGTTACAATGGAATAAAATTGGAAGTGCCTTTAGCCGGAACTAAGGTGGAATTGGATTTTAAAGGCATAGCTGGAGATGATGCCTACGAAAAAGTACAGGTTGACAAAGCAGGATGGCGCTACGGTTTTGTGGCCTATTTGAAAAATGGTGAACGTGTGTACAGTGACATGTTCAGTGACAGTATTGGAAAGGCAAGTTTTGAGGTGCCAGCCAATACCGAATATTTGTGGTTGGTAGTAAGCGGGGCGCCGACCGAGCACTGGTCTAGGCCTATGCGACGAAGAAACAGTGAGAATACCGAACAAACTCCAGATGAGGAATGGCCTTATGAATTTAAGCTCACTGGTACAGAAGTGGCCAAACAATAAATAAGCTAAAGGGGAAGATGCAGTTCTAAATCTTGAAGATGAACCCATCTTCCTCTACTTTCTTTTGGTATTTATCCTTATCAAAAACGTAGAGGTAAGCACCTTTTCTTGAAACGGTCATATCCTTTTCATCCAATTTAATCAATACATCCAAGGAATTGATTTTGTTGATAAAATTTCTCTTATCGAGCTTTTTATCCAAAATGGATTCGTAAAGATTCTGGAGCTGACGCATAGTGAATTTTTCGGGCAGCAGCTCAAAACCGATTGGATTGGTCAATGCCCTTCTGCGAAGCCGGGCAATGGCCCTCTGGATCATTTCGTTGTGGTCAAAAATTAAGTTGGGTGCTTCATTAAGTTCAAACCAGCGGGCGGAATCAATTTGGATACCATCAAATTTATGGGATTCAACATCGATGAGCGCATAATACGAAACGGAAATGGTGCGTTGGCCAGGGTCCCGGTCTATTTTACTGTGCGTATACAGTTGCTCCATGTAAATGTCGGTAAGTCCGGTTAGGGCATTGAGCACTCGAACCGCTGCTTGGTCCAAATTTTCATTCTTTTTCAAGAAACCACCAATTAAGGACCATCTACCCTTTTCGGGTTCAAAATTCCGCTTGATCAGCAGTATTTTCAGATTTTCCTTGTCAAAACCAAAAATGATGCAGTCAACGGCCAAAAGCACCTGATCTTCTTTGTCATAATAATTGAGTTGCATGTTTAAGTCTTCGGCTTTTTCTAGGTCGTTGATTACTTTCATGAGGACTAAAATCCTAAATATTTAGGTGTTTAACAAATGTTTGTAAGGTAAAGACAAAAAATAATCTTGGTGCCATAATAACACTTTTTTAACGCTAATGCTTGCAAATTCGAAGATTCTTTACGTTCTTTACTAGTGTGTAAGATACACTTTAAATTCAATAGATGGATATTTCGCGTTGCGAAACCCATTTAGAATTAGTTTTTAGCTTAACAATATTAGCAAGGCCAATGTTCTTATCATGCCTTTTTAAACCTTCCGTTATGAGAATTAGTACGTATGTTTTAAAATATGCAAAGGTCGTTTTGGCCATTGTATTACCTTCAGTGCTTTTGGCACAGCAACCAGTCACCATCCAGATCGGCAAAAGCACCGATTCGGTCCAAATCAGCAAACACATTTATGGTCATTTTGCAGAACACCTGGGTCGATGTATTTATGATGGTCTTTATGTGGGTGAAGACAATAAAACCATTCCCAATACCGAAGGTGTTCGGAATGATATCATAGCAGCCTTGAAAGAGCTCAATATTCCCAATTTGCGTTGGCCCGGAGGGTGTTTTGCAGATACGTATCACTGGAAAGATGGAGTCGGACCACAAGAAGACCGTCCTACCATTGTAAACCGTTGGTGGGGAGGAACTACCGAAGACAATAGCTTTGGCACCCATAACTTTTTAAATCTCTGCGAAGAATTGGGAGCAGAACCCTATCTATCTGCCAATGTGGGGAGTGGAACCGTACAGGAATTGATTGACTGGATGCAATATACCAACCATGACGGGGTAAGCCCAATGGCCGATTGGAGACGTGAAAATGGAAGGGAAGAACCTTGGGATGTAAAATACTGGGGCGTAGGTAATGAAACTTGGGGTTGTGGTGGAAACATGACCGCGGAGTATTATGTTGACATCTACAGAAAATATGCAACCTTCATGTCAGATTGGAACAATACTGGTGGAGTGTACAGGATTGCTTCCGGTGCTTCCGAAGATGATTACCATTGGACCGAAACTTTAATGAAAAATGTTCCCCACAGCTTAATGGACGCTGTTGCGTTACACGATTACGCGGTTTTTGACTGGAATGCCAAAGGCCCATCCGTCAATTTTGATGAGGAAATCTACTTTAAAAGCATGGAGCAGGCCCTTAGAATGGAAGAATATGTAACTAAGCATGTTGCCATCATGGATAAGTACGACCCTGAAGGAAGGGTAGATCTCTTTGTAGACGAGTGGGGTGGCTGGTACGATGCTGAGCCAGAAGTCCAGAACGGTGTGCTTTACCAGCAAAATACCATCCGCGATGTTATGATTGCAGGTACGGTTCTGAACACCTTTAACAACCATGCGAAACGTGTAAAAATGGCCAATTTGGCCCAGATGGTAAATGTGCTTCAGGCGGTGATCCTAACCGACGAGGAAAAAATGATAAAGACGCCTACCTATCATGTAATGAATATGTACAAAGTGCACCAAGATGCGATGTTGCTTCCATCAAAAATTGAGAACAATTCCCAATTCCGTGGGCTTCCAGCCATATCGGTATCAGCTTCAAAAGGTGTGGATGATACAGTTCATATTTCTTTGGTCAATATAGATTCCAAAGAACAAAGAACAGTGGAAGTGAATGTGGCTGATTTGGATATCAAGAATCTTACGGCGCAGATACTTACATCAGAAAAACTTCAGGACCACAATTCATTCAACGACCCAGAAAAAGTGGTGCCCGGTGAATTCAAAGATTTTAAGTTAAGAAAAGGAGTGCTCTCCATCGATATACCAGCGCACTCACTGATTGTATTGGAAGGAAAATAGTAGAAAGATGAAAAGAGGATTAATTCTAGGAGCAGGCCTTTTGGCCCTTTTGGTATCGTGCAAGACGGATACTCAAAAACAAGAGGATACACCCGAAGCAGAGGTTAAGGAAGGCTACCCCATTGAAGCTATAAACATTAGAAATGTAAAACTGAAGGACGAATTTTGGTTGCCCATTATTGAAAGGGTTCAGGAAAAAACCATTGAATTTGCCATTGAGAAATGTAATGAAGAGGGCCGATTCGATAATTTTTTGATTGCTGGAGGCCAAATGGAAGGAACTGTAAAAGGAGCCATGCCTTTTGATGATACCGATGTATACAAAATCATTGAGGGAGCATCCAATTCCCTGATCAGTGCGCCAAACCCACAATTGGAGACTCTGTTGGATTCCTTGGTGTCCATCATAAAAATAGGACAAGAAGAGGATGGTTATCTAACGACCTGGAGAACCATCAATCCTGCCAAACCACCAGCAGAATGGGTTAAGGTAGAAGAAGGAAAACGATGGGAATATCTTGCTATGAGCCACGAACTTTACAATGCAGGCCATTTGTTTGAGGCGGCAGCAGTACACTACAAAGCCACTGGAAAGAAAAATTTCTTGGATATCGCACTTAAGAATGCCGATCTTATGGTGGAAACCTTTGGTGATGGAGAGGGAAAAATAGCCGCCGTTCCAGGACACCAGATCATTGAAACCGGCCTCATCAAATTATATGAGGTAACCGGCAAGAAAGAATACTTTGATTTGGCCAAATACTTTTTGGATCACAGAGGTGATCCAGAAAATCACGAGCTTTTTGGACCTTATTCACAAGATCATTTGCCTGTTATTGAACAGGACGAGGTGGTGGGCCATGCTGTGCGTGCGGTATATATGTATGCCGGTATGACGGATATCGCTGCCATTGAAAAGGATACAGCCTATCTGAAAGCTGTAAATGCTCTTTGGGACAATATGGTGACCAAGAAAATGTACATTACCGGAGGTATCGGTGCTTTGCACGAAGGAGAGGCTTTTGGTGAAAACTATGAGCTCCCCAATTTAACCGCGTATAATGAGACCTGTGCTTCCATCGGAGATGTATATTGGAACCACAGATTACATAACCTTACCGGTGATGTTAAGTATTTTGATGTCATCGAAAGAACGCTTTATAATGGACTTATTTCTGGACTTTCCTTGGATGGGGAGAAATTTTTCTATCCCAACGCATTGGAATCTGACGGGGTTTATAAGTTCAACCAAGGGGCGTGTACCCGTAAGGATTGGTTCGATTGTTCTTGCTGCCCAACCAATGTAATTCGTTTTATTCCCGCCATGCCCGGTTTAATCTATTCCAAAACCGATGATACCATATTCGTAAATCTATACGCTGCCAATGACGCTACGGTCGACCTAAAGGACCAAACCGTTCAAGTGTCACAAGAGACTTCTTATCCATGGGATGGAAAAGTGAAACTAACTGTTGACCCTGCTGAGGCCGGTGAGTTTACCATGAAGTTTAGGGTTCCCGGATGGGCAAGAAATGAAGTTTTACCCAGTGACTTGTACCATTATGAGAGCCAAGTGGATAAAAGCAGCACCATTACAGTAAATGGAGAAACCATTGATGCTGTTGCAGAGAACGGTTATTATACCCTTTCCCGAGAGTGGAAGGCTGGTGATGTTGTGAATTTGGAATTCCCAATGGAAGTGCGAAAAGTTATCGCCAACCCAATGGTGGAAGAAAATCAAGGCAAAATGTCCTTGGAATATGGACCCATTGTCTACGCTGTTGAAGAAATTGATAACAAGGGAGGTTTTGATAATATCAAATTAACCTCAAACGATCAATTCAATGTGGAGATACAGCCCAATTTATTAGGGGGTGTAAGTACCATTACCAATGATAATTTAACCGCTATACCATATTACGCTTGGTCCAACAGAGGAGTTGGAAAAATGAAGGTATGGCTGCCCATTGGTGAAGAATAAAGGCAATCAATTCTTATCACATATAAAACCAAAAAGATAAAGTGGTGTTTTTAGGTGTAATGCATATCAAATTCACCAAAATAATAAAATGAAAAAGTACGTAATAGGATTGGATTATGGTTCCGACTCGGTTAGAGCGGTTTTGATTGATACGGAAAATGGAGCGGAGCTGGCCTCAGAGGTCTTTTGGTATCCCCGTTGGAAAGAACAAAAATATTGCAAGCCTGGAATCAACCAGTTTAGGCAGCATCCTTTAGATCATATCGAAGGTTTGGAACATACCATTAAAGCTGTGGTGTCGCAAAGTGGTGTAAACCCAGAAACCGTTTTGGGGATTTGCATTGATACCACTGGTTCATCGCCCATGCCTTTGACAAAAGATGGAACTCCTTTGGCCTTGGTCGAAGGATTTGAGGAAAATCCCAATGCCATGATGGTATTGTGGAAAGACCACACGGCAGTAAAAGAAGCCAATGAAATCAATGAACTGGCCAGAAGCTGGGGCGGTGAGGATTACACCAAATACGAAGGAGGTATTTATTCATCCGAATGGTTTTGGGCCAAGATTCTTCATGTGGCCCGGGAAGATAAAAGTGTCGTTGAGGCGACCCACACGTGGATGGAACATTGTGATTTCATAACGTATCTATTGGCTGACCATAAGGATTTGGAAACATTCAAGCGAAGCAGATGTGCTGCCGGCCACAAAGCTATGTGGCACGAAAGCTGGGGTGGATTGCCATCCCAAGAGTTTCTCTCTAAGTTGGACCCTTACTTGGCATCGCTTCGGGATAAATTGTATGATGAAACCTATACCTCCAACGAGATAGCAGGCCATTTAAATGAGGAATGGGCCAGCAAATTGGGACTGACCACCAATACCATTTTGGCCGTAGGAACCTTTGATGCCCATGCCGGTGCAGTTGGAGCTAAAGTCGACCACCATGCCCTTGTTCGGGTGATGGGAACCTCCACTTGTGACATCATGGTATCTAACCACGAAGCCGTGGGCGATAAGACTGTAAAAGGGATCTGCGGTCAAGTTGATGGCTCCGTAATCCCCGGTTTAATGGGATTGGAAGCAGGTCAGTCTGCTTTTGGAGATGTGTTGGCATGGTTCAAGAATGTGTTGGCTTGGCCATTGGATAATTTGGTGATGAAATCATCCGTTTTGTCCGATGAACAAAAGAAACAGTTACAAGAAGAAGTGGAAGCCAAGTTTATCAGAACCCTGGCGGAACAGGCGGAAGCCATTCCACTTTCAGAAGTGGTGCCCATGGCTCTGGATTGGGTAAATGGAAGAAGAACTCCAGATGCCAACCAAGAACTGAAAAGTGCCATTACTGGAATTTCATTGGGAACCAAAGCACCCCATATCTTCAAAGCGCTGGTCAATGCCATTTGTTTTGGTTCCAAAATGATTGTAGACCGGTTTGAAGAAGAAGGTGTTAAGATTGAATCTGTAATCGGTATTGGCGGGGTGGCCCGGAAGTCACCATTCATTATGCAAACCTTGGCCAACGTTTTGAATATGCCCATTAAAGTGGCCGAATCTGACCAAGCACCTGCCTTGGGGGCTGCGATTTATGCTGCCACTGCTGCCGGTATCTATGAATCCGTAATTGAAGCAAGCAAGGTTATGGGCAGTGAATTTGAAGCGGAATATTTCCCGCAGTCTTCCCAAGTGGAAACCTATGCCAAATTGATGGAATCCTACAAAGAGCTCGGTCAATTTGTAGAAGAACAAACAAACAAAAAAGCTTAAAATGTCAAAATATAAATCGCTTAAAGAAGAATGTTACGAGGCCAATATGGAGCTCAATGCCCTAGGTCTGGTCATTTACACGTTTGGCAATGTAAGCGCAGTCGACCGGGACAATGGTGTTTTTGCCATTAAGCCCAGCGGTGTGCCCTACGAGAAATTGAAACCATCGGACATGGTGATTTTGGACTATGACAACACTATTGTTGAGGGTGATTTGCGCCCCTCGTCCGATACCAAAACTCATAGTTACCTCTATAAAAATTGGGAGAAAATAGGCGGAGTTGCCCATACCCATGCCATGTATTCGGTTTCTTGGGCCCAGGCCCAAAGGGATATTCCGATTTTTGGAACCACACATGCGGATCACCTCACTCAAGATATCCCATGTGCGGCACCTATGGCTGATGATTTAATAGAAGGGAATTACGAGCACAATACCGGAATCCAGATTTTGGATTGTTTTTCATCCCGAAACTTGGATTACAATGAAGTGGAGATGGTTCTCATTGGCAACCACGGTCCTTTTGCCTGGGGCAAAAACGCGGCCAAGGCCGTGTACAACACTAAAGTGTTGGAGACCGTGGCCCAGATGGCCTATTTAACACTTCAGATAAATCCCAATGCCCCAAGATTAAAAGACTCTTTAATAAAAAAACATTACGAACGTAAGCATGGCAAAAATGCCTATTACGGTCAATGACCAATCAATACCTAGATAAATGAAAATAACTGAAAAGGAGATTTGGTTTGTAACAGGAAGCCAACATTTATATGGCCCTGAAACACTGAAACAAGTGGCCGCCAACTCAAAGAATATTGTAGATGGATTAAATGGATCGGGTAATTTGCCCATTTCGCTAGTCTTTAAACCTGTGGTGACCACTCCAGACGAAATTACCGCTGTGTGTAGGGAAGCCAGTAATGATGTCAATTGTATTGGCGTTGTGGCTTGGATGCACACCTTCTCCCCATCTAAAATGTGGATAGCCGGACTTACGGTATTGAGCAAGCCATTGTGCCATCTTCATACCCAATTCAATGCAGAAATTCCATGGGATACCATTGATATGGATTTCATGAACTTGAATCAATCTGCCCACGGAGATAGGGAATTTGGTTTTATGATGACCCGTATGCGTAAAAAACGCAAGGTTGTGGTAGGACATTGGAAAGATGTACGCGTGCAGCAAAAATTGGCCGTGTGGTTCAGAGTGGCTTTGGGCAGTCATGAGCTTCAGAATATGAAAGTGGCGCGTATTGGGGACAACATGCGTGAAGTGGCCGTTACCGAAGGTGACAAGGTAGCTGCACAAATGCGTTTTGGAGTTGCCGTAAATGCATACGACTCTTCCGATATCACTAAAATCGTAGATACATTAGATCAGAAGTCTATTGGCCAGCTGCTTGAAGAATATGAATCAAGCTATACATTGACCGATGCCCTTAAAAAAGGAGGAGCCCAACGGGAATCTTTGGTAGAGTCTGCCAAGATTGAACTGGCACTACGTACATTTTTGGAAGATGGAGGTTTCATGGCTTTTACCGATACTTTTGAAAACCTTGGGGCTTTACGCCAATTACCTGGCCTGGCCGTTCAGCGTTTAATGGCTGATGGTTATGGCTTTGGCGGAGAAGGTGATTGGAAGACTGCCGCAATGGTCAGTGCCATGAAAGTAATGGCCAAAGGATTGGAAGGTGGTACATCATTCATGGAAGATTATACCTACCACTTCACCCCAGAAAAAGATTATGTGTTGGGATCCCACATGTTGGAGATTTGCCCATCCATCGCCAGTGGAAAACCATCATGTGAAGTACATCCATTGGGTATTGGAGGCAAAGAAGATCCTGTGCGATTGGTGTTCAATTCACCTGCTGGTGATGCACTCAATGCATCTCTAGTGGATATGGGGAATCGTTTCCGTTTGATTGTAAATGAGGTTGAAGCTGTGGAACCTATGGCAGATTTACCTAAATTGCCGGTTGCCAGGGTGCTTTGGGATGCCAAACCTAATTTGGATATCGCGGCTACAGCTTGGATATTGGCAGGAGGAGCGCATCATACGGTCTATACACAAGCGTTGACCACAGAGTACATGGAGGATTTTGCCGATATTTTTGGCATAGAACTTTTGGTAATTGATGCTGAAACGCGAATTAGAAGTTTCAAAGATCAAATTCATGCCAATGAAGCCTATTACCATTTGTTTCAACATAATATGTAGCACAAAAATTAAAAATTAACTGAACTAACTAAAAAGGATGAAGACAATTAAAGCTTCTTTGCTATTTTTTGTTTTTTTTGCAGCCCTCTTTAATTCGGGATGTAAGGAAAATAAAAAGGAAAACCAATCTGAACAGGAAACAGTGAATACAGAATCAGTAAAAAACCATATCGAGAAAAGCGCCTTTGGTGAAATGCCCGATGGTCAACAAGTAGATAAGTATACATTGACCAATGATAATGGAATGGAAATAGATGTCATCACCTACGGTGGTATCATTACCCGATGGACTGCACCCGATAAAGATGGAAATTATGAAGATGTAGTGCTCGGCTTTAACGATTTGGACTCTTATTTTGGTGATGTTCCCTATTTCGGAGCATTAATTGGACGTTACGGCAACCGAATTGCCAATGGGCAGTTCTCTTTGGATGGTGAAACTTACACCTTGGCCAAAAACAATGGACCAAACCATTTGCATGGAGGAATCACGGGGTTTGATAAAAAGGTCTGGAAAGCTGAACCGGAAAGCACAGGTGATGGCGCTATTCTTGTGCTCACTTATACCAGTGCGGATGGTGAAGAAGGGTATCCCGGTAAGCTTGATGTAAAAGTAACCTATACCTTGACTGGCGATAACGAACTGGACATCCAGTATGAAGCGGTAACGGACAAACCAACCGTGGTGAATCTTACCCAGCATACTTATTTTAATCTTTCAGGAGATTTTTCCAATGATATTTTGGATCATGAGGTTACCTTAAATGCTTCGGCCTATCTGCCTGTGGATGCAGGGTTGATTCCCACTGGGGAACTTCGTCCTGTGGAAGGCACACCGTTCGACTTCACCCAACCAAAAGCTGTAGGAAAGGAAATTGAAGCCGATAATCAGCAGATTCAAAGAGGTGGGGGTTACGACCACTGCTGGGTATTGAATGAAACCGAGGATGATTTTGGTTTTGCAGCCTCGGCTTATCATCCAGAAACAGGTAGAGTATTGGAAGTTTATACCGATGAACCCGGAATACAATTCTATACTGGAAACTTTTTAAATGGTGCTTTGGCTTCCAAGACGGGAGGAACCTATGGCAAACGTTCAGGACTTTGTCTGGAAACGCAACATTATCCAGATTCTCCGAATCAGGAAGCATTTCCAACCACACGGTTGAACCCTGGAGAAACGTATAGCTCCCATACCAGTTTTAAATTCTCAACCAAATAGGTCACCATTATGCAGACATTGGATTCTATTGATTGGATTACCATATCCATTTATTTTGTAGTGCTTTTGGGGATAGCGGTTTGGGTTATCGGAAAAAAGAAAGAGAACACCGAAGACTATTTCCTCGCAGGAAGAAATGTAGGATGGTTCGTAGTGGGAGCCTCTATTTTTGCATCAAACATTGGCTCGGAACACGTTGTTGGATTGGCTGGTGCAGGTGCCGGCGACCGTTTGCCCATGTTGATATATGAAATTCAAGCCTGGGTTGTATTGATTTTGGGCTGGGTGTTTTTACCCTTCTATGCCAGGGCAGGTGTGTTTACCATGCCTGAATTCCTCGAAAAACGTTTTGATGCCCGTTCCCGATGGATTCTTTCTGTGTTTTCAATTGTAGCTTATGTGCTCACCAAAATTTCTGTGACCATTTATGCAGGAGGTGTTGTGGTTTCTGCTTTGTTGGGAATCGATTTTTGGACCGGTGCCATTGCTACAGTTGTGTTGACAGGTGTCTATACCATTTTGGGCGGAATGCGTGCCGTGGTGTATACCGAAACGCTGCAAGCTATTATTTTGATTATTGGAGCTGCCGCACTTACCATCATTGGACTGGATGAAGTAGGAGGCTGGGAAAGTATGAAACAAACGGTTACACCCGAATATCTGAACATGTGGCGTTCCGCTTCGGACCCTGATTTTCCATGGCCGCCGCTCTTGATAGCAAGTACCATTACAGGAATTTGGTATTGGTGTACGGACCAATATATTGTGCAACGTGCACTTACAGCGAAAAATATTAAGGAAGGAAGACGTGGGACCATTTTTGGGGCTTTGTTGAAATTAATGCCAGTTTTCTTGTTTTTGATTCCGGGGGTTATTGCCTTGACCTTGAAGATGAGGGGTCAGTTGGAATGGGATACTCCAGACCAAGCCTTCCCAGTTTTGATGAGTAATTTATTGCCATCGGGATTACGGGGATTAGTAGCTGCGGGTCTTTTGGCAGCTTTGATGAGTTCCTTGGCCTCAGTATTCAACTCGTGTTCCACCTTGTTCACGGTTGATATTTATAAAAAATTACGTCCCAATACTCCAGAGAAGAAATTGGTACGGACGGGTCAAATAGCAACCGTGATTGTTGTGATTATTGGTATTATCTGGATTCCCATTATGGCCAATATTTCCGGTGTGCTCTATGAGTACCTCCAAAGTGTGCAATCGTACATTGCGCCACCGATTACGGCGGTATTCTTGTTGGGTATTTTTCACAAGCGAATCAATGCACAAGGAGCATTTGTAACCTTGGTTGTTGGTTTCATTGTAGGTGCCCTTAGAATTGTATTGGAATTGGTAAAAGGCTCCCTTGACCCTGACAGCTTCTGGTTTATGTTGGGAGATATGAACTTTTTGAGCTTTGCCTCATGGTTCTTCCTTTTCTGTATTATTTTGATCCTGGTGGTGAGCTACGCAACTGCACCTCCTTCAGCGGAAAAAGTGAAGAATTTAACCTATGCCACTATTTCCGAAGAAGAAAAGAAAGAAAACAAAAACAGTTACAACTGGAAAGATATAGCCATTTCTATTGTAATCGTGGCCATTGTGATCTATGTGATGGTCTGGTTCAACGGAAAGTAAGGTTCTCTTTAGAAAAAGTAAAGAGGGTGACTAAAAAGTGAGTTTTCGTCAACCTGAACTTGTTTCAGGTTCACATAATGATTTGTTTATCCGTATGATGAGATTCTGAAATAAATTCAGAATGACGTGTTTAAAACTTTTTAAACACCCTCTTTTTGTTTAGGGATTTACCCGAGTATCTAGGATTTGATCTTCTTGTCCAAGAGGATTTGAAGCTCACTTTTCTTAAGCTGGTCATTAAACGTCTTGATTTCCACATTCATGAACCTCTTGAATTT
The DNA here is from genome assembly GCF_042651185.1 of Flagellimonas marina. Lineage (NCBI taxonomy): Bacteria > Pseudomonadati > Bacteroidota > Flavobacteriia > Flavobacteriales > Flavobacteriaceae > Flagellimonas > Flagellimonas marina. Next base: position 211,898 of record NZ_JBHSCL010000004.1, read on the forward strand.
GGCGTCAACATCCTTCAATCGCTTATTGAAGATGGAGTACACCTCTTCTTGTTGGTCCGTTGGTTTAAAATCTACACCAAATGCAGTAATGTCACTGGCAAGGGCGCTCAATCGGCCATAAAGTTTCATGGGTGACCTAAAAGCATCTTCCCGGGCACCTGTCAAATGAATGTCATACAATGAGCCCGCAATCGACTCAGCTAAAACTCGGAGTTCTTCTGCTTTTTTTGTATCATTCTTATTTTTAAGTTGGGGAATGACCTCATTCAACTCAGCACGTATCATTTCAATATCATTGATCATGGTCACGGCCAGATTCATAGCATCGCGCAGTTCCAACGAAAAGGCCACTTGTTTTTCAATATCCTCTAAACTACCTTCGGTAGAAGGATCTTTTAAGACCTCCACTTCTCGAACATATTCCTTGTCATCTACAATCAATTTAACCTTGTAAACACCAGGCACTGTTTTTGGTCCATATTGACCGCGCATCAAATCCAAATCCCAGGTTACTAAAGGTCTCCAGCCTTCTCCGTTGAGTTGTACCCATGGTCTTCCTGGAGGTGTTGACCGCAGTTTTGGTTTATAAGTAGGCTCATATCGAAGATTCCACATGACCCGATTAATTCCTTTTTCTTTTTTCCCTTCAAGGGTTCTTATAAGCTCGTCATCTTCTGATAGAATTTGAATTTGAACCTTTTCATAATCGCCATTGGCTAAATAGTAGTTGATATCAGCACCATACGCTGGGTTTTCTCCAGCATTTAAACTTGGCCCATCAGTTTTTATACTTTGCCTATCTTGAAATCGATACGCTTGGCGTAGGCTGAACAAATGGGCATTTGTACCTGCGGCATCCATATCGTATTCCCGCAGAGGCGCAATATTGTCCAAAATGTAATACCCTCTTCCGTAAGTGCCCACTACCAAATCATCAAAACGTTCTTGAATTTCCAACCAATATACGGGGGCGGGGGGGAGGTTGTTTCGCAAACGCATCCAACTTTCACCATCATTGGTACTGATATAGATTCCGTTGTCAACCCCTAGGTACAACATACCTTCCCTTTTTGGATCTTCTTTAATCACATGGGCAAAACTGTGCACTGATTTTGGAACACTTTTACTGACTAATTTCCAGCTCTGGCCATAATCCGAAGTTTTGTAAACATAAGGGTCAAAATCGCCCATTTGGTGAAGGTCTACAGTAATGTAAACGGTCCCCTTTTTAAAACGGGATACTTCAATATTGGCAATGGTTCCCCATTTGGGTAGACCAGTGATGTTTTTGGTAATATTGGTCCAAGTTTCACCACCATCCCTTGTCAAATTAACTTGACCGTCATTGCTTCCGGTCCAGATAAGCCCGGGCTCCAACTTAGATTCCACAATACTGAACAGCGTAGCGCCATCAAAGGTCATAAGATTATCAATGGCGATACCTCCTGAATTCTGTTGATGCGTTTTGTCGTTTAAGGTTAAATCTAGACTGATTACCTGCCAGCTTTGCCCATTGTCATCACTTTTGTGCACAAACTGGCTCCCTACATACACTCGATGCTGGGTATGGGGCGAGAAAGCCAAAGGAAAATTCCAGTGCCAGCGATATTTCAATTTTCCAGGTTCCCAACCATATCCTGCTTCGGGCCACACGCGAACATCTTGGGCATGACCGGTACGGGCATTGTACCGTTGCAATCCACCATCGTAACAGCCAGACCAGACAATGTCATTATCGAAAGGGTCAGGTTGGGCGAATCCGCTCTCGCAACCGCCCACGCCTTCCCATAAACCTAGAGGGATATACCCTTGTAAACTATTACTGGGCCCTTTGTAGGAGTACCCGTCTTGGCGGTTTCCATACACATTGTACGGAATTTGGTCGTCCACTGCCGCATGGTACATTTGGGCTATGGGAAGAACCACTCGTTGAAAACTTTCTCCATGGTTCAAGGTTATACTGGCACCCCCATCATGCGCTACCATCATTCGGTCTGCATTGGTGGGGTCCAACCAAATATCATGATTGTCACCACCAGCGGCATACCCTCCGGATATGGTTTTTCCACCATCCTTGGACGTGCTGAATTTTACACTGGCAAAATAAAGTTCGTCGGGATTGGTTGGAGAAACAGCCATTCGTGTATAATAAGGTGCCCGTTCTGCAATATCATGATTGCGGGTCTTGAGCGTCCATGTATTTCCAAAATCTTCGGAACGGTATAGGGCAGGACTATCAATTTCAAAAAGGGCATACACAACGTTGGGTTGGGAAGGGGCAATTGCCACCGCCGTTTTTCCAACTGGGTTGTTCTTGCCTCCGGGCAAGCCGTATTTAGAAAGGGGTTCCCATGTTTTACCAGCATCTGTGGTACGATACACTCCCCCTCCGGGGCCACCGCTGTTCAATCCCCACGTATTGATGTTTATAGACCACATCCCTACCAAAAGGCGGTCTGGGTTTTTTGGGTCGATAGCCAACTCGGCAGCACCGGTGTTTTCGTCGACAAAGAAGATTTTTTTCCATGTTTTGCCACCATCGGCGGTTTTGTAAACTCCACGGTCTTGCTGAGGTCCATACGTATGGCCCAATGCAGCTGCATATACAATATTAGGGTTGGATGGGTGCACAATTATTCGGCCGATACGGCCTGTTTTTTCCAATCCCATTTTTTTCCAGGTTTTCCCAGCATCTTCAGATTTGTAGATGCCATCTCCCATGGCATGTGCAGGTCTTATGAGGAAAGTTTCTCCTGTTCCCACCCAGACAATATCTGGATTTGAGGGGGCAATGGCCAATGACCCGATGGAAGAAACCTCTTGGTTATCAAAAATAGGTTTCCAGTTGATGCCACCGTCAGTGGTTTTCCAAAGACCTCCAGAAGCAGCACCAATATAATTGACCATGGGGTCTCCAGGCACACCGGCGATAGCAATGGCCCGGTTGCCTTCTGGACCGATAAATCGGAACTCCAAGTCATCAAAGATAGTGGGATCGGTTTGGGCAAAAGCAGTTAAAAATAGCAATTGGAAAAGGGAAATCAAGGGAAATTTAGACTTCATAGTGCTTGTTTCTAGCTTAAAACTACATAAGATAGTCAATAAGCCTTTATAAAGTATCGATAGATTTTAATTTTAAAACTTTTGGAAAACGCTTCAAAACTGTTCAGGATTCTTGAAAAGGTATTGATAAAATCACTAGCATCCCATTTTCCTTAGGAATCGTATTGACCCAATGTTCAATTTCATTTTTTGCAGATGAATCTAGCTTGGATTTTAAGAAATGCAATGATGTGGCGAAAGCTACCTGATGGTATTAGGTATTATGTCAATTCATACTATCGTCTTGTATATTTATAGCTGCACCCTTCAATGCAAATGGGACCACTTGTGGGAGTGACGATGAAATAATTGGTTTCAAGTTCCAAATCAAATGTTATGAACCCGTCTATATTTTCCGATTTAGGGTCAAAACCATCACAATCATATTGAAGAGACAAGCCATTTTGATCCGTTGAAAATATTCCAGTGGTACATTCAGAAAATTTATTGGAACTGAATGTGCCGTTTTCAAAGAATGTAAATTCTTCTCCATTTTCAACATCCACCCAATATTGAGGCCCACCAGCACTAATAAAGGCTTCGGTTAATTTCCATTGACCTACCAAGCCCGAAGTTTCCATAGTCCTATCGTCTGACCCACAAGAGAGGAGGCCCAAAATCAGAATAGAGAGAAAAACTGTTTTTTTCATGGCTGTCCATTTTTTTAGGATAGATGAAGATATATGGTTTTTGTTGCGTAGAACAATCAGTGTTATTCTACAACTAATAAGTTCAGTACTGCTTTAAGAATTAGAGTTGAAAATTAGTGCTCCTTTAGTTGATATCACCGAAAAAGTAGAATGGAATCTATGGAAGTCAATCAAAAAGCGGTCTCTCTACAAATAGTTATCCAAGCCACAACTGTTCATTTTCTTGGCGAAAAGTTTGATATATGTTTGGGGTACCTTGCGACTTTTGAACGATATATCTGATTATCGTATTCCAGTAGCATTCGGTTAATTTCAATGAATCAAGGGTTCAACTTTTTGATTTTTGCCAAAAACTTTTCTTTGTAGCTTTTACCAATAGTAAATTCCTTTTCACCAACTTCCACAGAATCGACACCATATTTTATTATCTTTTCCAACGAAACGATATAGGACTTATGAATTCGGGCAAACTTCTCGTAAGGCAATACCTTTTGCAGATGCGAAAGTCTTTCATACACCACTAAAATTCTATTATCATTTAAGTGAATCTTCACATAATTGCTTAGCCCTTCTATCATTACAATCTCATTGTAATTCACCTTCACATTCTTTCTGCCAGATTTAAAATAGGTGTAAGATGGTCTGTCCGCACCGCTGCCTTTATCCATTCTATTTTCTGCTTCAATCCTTTTTTTGACCTTATTGACGGCTTTTAAGAATCTTTCAAATGAATAAGGCTTCAACAAATAATCTGCAACACTCAATTCAAAACCCTCTACCGCAAATTCCCGATAGGCAGTTGTAATAATTGTCTCGGGGGCCTTCTCCAATGTTTTCAAAAAACTCAGCCCAGAAAGTTTGGGCATTTCAATATCCAGAAAAATAATATCCAAATCATGGTTCTCCAAAACCTCGATGGCTTCTATGGCATTATCGCAAACGCCAAATAGAACAAGCCCAGGTGTATCCTCCAAGTACCCTTTAATAATTTTCTGCGCAATGGGCTCATCATCAATGATCAAACACTTAAGCATCTGTTTTAGAGTTAAAGTTAATCTCCATATGCACGGAAAATGTATCTTGGTTTTCCTCTATTTTAAGCAGATGTCTGTTTTCAAACAACAGTTCTAACCGCCTACTAATGTTTTTAAGGCCTAACCCGTCCATGTTCTTCTTCTTTTCCATACCAGATGGCACACTATTGGAAATGGAAAACCTTAGTTTATCCACGTGGGAGAATAATTTAATGTTTATCCATCCTTTTTTTACTTCGTTTTGTATACCATGTTTAAAGGCGTTTTCTACTAGGGGAATCAAGAGTAAAGGTGGGATTTGTATGTTCTTGGTATCCCCTTCAACATTGAAGGAAATATCCAATCGTTTCCCAAAACGCTCCTTTTCCAAAGAAATGATGTCTTTTATAAGTTGTATCTCTTTGTCAAGGGGAACCTTGCCCATTCCAGACTCATATAGCGTATAGCTCAGAATATCTGACAGCTTCAAAATTAAACCCGGTGTTTTTTTTGAACTCTCAAGGGCCAAGCCATAAATACTGTTCAAGGTATTGAACAAAAAATGGGGATTTATCTGAGACTTTAAAAACTTAAGCTCCGCATCCCTTTTTTCCTCCCTGAGCATTTCTGTCTCCTTACGTTGTTTGAACCAATCTGCAAATAGTTTAAAACCAGTGGTAAATGCAACAGGAGATATAATTATCAGTGCACTTTGAGCCAATCTGGGCAAATCATAGACCCGATCTCGTGAGACATCCACCCACTGGGGAAAATAGTTTGGATACCCCCAATACAATACAAAGTAGCGATGGGCAATGGCCAAAATGGTTATAACCAATATCAAAACTCCAAAATAGGCCAAGATTTTATTGTTATAAAGAATCCTTGGAATTAGAACAAACCAGTTTACATAGACGGCGACTAATCTTGAGGGTAGGAACAGCAATTCAAAAATAATGGCATCCTGCATGGATTGTCGGTACCCCCACTCGGAAACCGCAAAAGCCAACATGATGACCACCCAAAATAGGATATGGTATAAAATATGTTTAAAGCTCACTCCCAACGTATAAGAATTTAAACTTAAGCCTTTTTGGAACCACCCTTATTACTTTTTATGTGAATGCCAATGTAAATTATCCAAATTTCTTTGCATAAGAAAGTGTGCCCTATGCATAAAATACCAATCCACATATATAATTCACAAAACTGGCCTCCTTGATACAAGTACATTTATGAAAATCAATAAGATCGTTTTATCCCATGAAAAAGTATGCATTTGTATTTGGTATTTCCATATTGGCAATGGCACCTAGCTTTGCCCAAGATACTATTGAGCCGTACAATAATAGCAACATAGCATTTACCATTCCAGAAAAGGATTTGATTCCTGAAAGTATTGCGTACGACCCCGCAACTGGAAGTTTTTTTATGGGCAGTACCCGAAAGGGTAAAATTATAAGGCGGGACCGTAATGGAAACATCATGGATTTTGGGGCTGCTAAGCAGCATGGCATGTGGATGGTCATTGGGTTAAAGATTGATATAGACCGACGAATTTTGTGGGCATGCAGCTCCGGAGGTGATAACTTGGAAGATTACAGCTTAAAAGATGATCAAGAAGGCCGCCCCGCCGGAATTTTTAAATATGATTTGGATAGCGGAAAGCTTCTTGGAAAATTTATCTACAATGCCCCAGGAGAAGTCCATTTTTTCAATGATATTGCCATTGCCCCCAACGGTGATGTCTTTGTGACCCATATGTTTCAGGATCATGCCATATATAGAATCAAAAATGGCAGTGAAACGTTGGAGAAAGTGTACACATCGGATGTGATACAATACCCAAATGGCATTGCTTTTTCAGAAAATGGTGAAAAACTGTACGTGGCCCATTCAGATGGTATTGCTTTGATCAATATAAGCTCTGGTGAAATAAGTCCACTGGAAATTCCAGATGGTTTAAAAATATCGAGAAGAGAAAGCATTGATGGCCTATATTTTTATAAAAACTCGCTTGTTGGAATACAATCTGACATCAATACGGTGAATCGGTTGTTCCTCGACGAGAACGGAAGCAAAATCATAAGGTCACAGCCGCTGGAAATAAAACACCCCATGATGGATACCCCAACAACAGGTGAAATCGTAAAGGATGAATTTTATTATATCGCAAATGCCCAATTCGGAAAATTCGATGAAAATGGATTGCTCCCCATGCATAAATTATACGAACCAGTCATTTTAAAAGTACGGTTGGACTATGAGTATTAGATATTCAATTGTGGGAATGGTTTTGATCCTAATATTGTCATGTGCAAGGCCGATGAAGAACGAACCCATGGAAAACGCCCGTCAGTTTTTTAAAAAGCTTGAAAAAAATGGGGGCTCATGGGTACATTTTCCAAATGATACAACTGTAGCATTTGATGCATTCATCATGAAGTTTGAATTAATGGAAGGCGACACTTTAAGTGGAGAAATTTTAGGTTCTTCAAAAAGCGGGGACACCATTCTCTTTTGGACTGTAAGAGAATATCATGATGCAAAAAAAGACTCTATCTTTTTTGAACAGAAGGGGGGATATGGTAGTGCAAGTGGATTTTCCTTTTTCCCCGATGCACTAAAGCGGGAATCACATTTTAAAATGACCTACTCCAATGGAGCAACGAGAATGCATAAGGATACCCATATTTTCTTGAATGATTCCACTCTCCTTACCAAGAGCCAGATTTTTGATGACAAGTCCCAGAAATGGATCAAGCAGCCTGATGCTACCTGGACATTTAATCACACTATAAAAAAATAACAATTATGAAAGCTTCAGAACGCATGTCAAAAGGTAGGAGGGCAGCCTTAAAAACCTCGGCAATGGGTTTGGTAGCGTTATCGCTGCCCTCGTTGGCCATGACGAATGAGAAAGTGCATAATAAGCCTTTAGGCACTGCATATAACACCATTCCCGATCACTTTCCTAACATAGACCCTGAAATTGTATTGGAGGTAGTGGGGAAATCACATTCCAATCTGGAACGTGTAAAGGAACTTGTGGATAAAAGACCTGAACTTGCCCGATCGGTTTGGGAATGGCGTTTTGGAGATTTTGAGTCGGCCATCGGCGCGGCTTCCCATGTAGGACGAAGGGATATTGTGCAATACCTCATGGGTAAAGGGGCCAGGCCTACCATTTTCACCTTCGCCATGATGGGTGCACATGATGTGGTAAAATCTATGATAGAATACTCACCTGGTTTGCAAAAGACCATGGGCCCACATGGCATAAGCTTGCTAGATCATGCCTACTATGGGGAGCGTATGAAAGATAAGATGACGCATACCGAAATTGATAATCTCAAAAAAACCATAGACTATTTGGAATCTTTGGGTGATGCCGGTGGAGAAACTTATATGGAAGAAACCGCAGAGGAACAAGAAAGGTATTTAGGGGACTACAAATATGGTGAAGGTGAAAAAGAGGGTTTTACCATTGCGCTGAACATGGCCCAAAAAATGGCTTTGGGGCCAATTGGGGGCTTTGGTGGTGCCTTGTTCAAAGTAGAGGACAATTTATATATTTATAATGGTGCTCCCTCTGTTACCGTAAGTTTTGAAACTCAAAACAACACTATTACTTCTTTGACACTTCGCTCCCCGGACGCAACGATTACGGCTACAAAAATTTAGAAAATATGGACTCAAAGAAAATTTTTCGGATTGTATCGGCAATCATTGGGGGTGAAATTGCCCTGATCATTTTCGCCACCATAGCTCAAGAGGTGCTTTTTAATGGAATAAGCTATACCACCTCATCCTTTAGCGAGATTGTATTTGGTGGATTGGCCACATTCATTGCAGCGATTTTGGCTGGCGTTGTTGCTAGATTGATCATTCATGGTAAGATTAATTTGGTACCATTGGGCATTTCAGTGCTTATTACCTTAGAAATGACCTATCTTATTATAACGGACAAAACCGGAGATCCCATCTGGTTCGATATTTTGGCTGGGGGTTCATTGATAGCAGGGGTTTGGTTAGGCTTCAATTATCCAAGATTTCTGTCTAAAAACAAGACCACATCCGTAGAAAGTTCTTCCTCTTAAAGCCAATAGGTCAATTTCACTAAAATTCCCCGGTTTTTGATGGCCAAGTTTTCGGGGTAATAGTTTTCGGTATAGACAACAAAAAAATCGGACATGGGCAAAAAGCGCCACTGAAACCGACTGTTGATATTAATGTTGTCCTGTTGGGTGTTATATTGTAAGAATGTGGTCCAAAACATGGTATTTGAAAACGATATTTCGGAGGTAAATCCAAAAAGATGCAATTGATCACTGTCCAAATTTGAAGGCAACTGTACATCATTAAAATTATAGCGTAGCATAAAATTGCCCCACGGCTGAAAACGAATATTGGTTTCCGCTTCAATGTACAATCTGTTACCACTGTAAAAACTGCCATACTCTGCGCCCAAGCTTCCCGAGAATAGTTTTCTTGGATCAAGGCGATACCAAAACCCGACGCGATCGTATGAATAGTACCCCTTTGGAAAGGGAACGTTTCCCACTATAAAAGAATCAAAAGGCAAATCGTTTTTTTCGTTGACATAGCTCAACTCCAGCGCATTCTGATTCTTAAAATCAAAAAAGTAAAAAAGGCCCGCAAATGAAGAGTTCAATGATCCATCCATGTTCAAAAAGACCCGTGTGGAAACCCGTGGGCCATGGAGGTTGTATTTTGAGGTCTCATTATCAGGAAGGAAATTATACACAAAAAGATGGGACAATTGATAGTATCCCAGCTTCACAAAAACTTCATTCTCAGCATCAAAATTGTCCAACCTTGGCACAAAACCTACATCGGTGATGTAATTTTCACCTACTCTGTCGCCAGACAATCGGGTCAATATGTTTTTATTATTGAACCGAACAGTAGCGGTATAATAGGATTCTTCATCAAGCTCACCGGGATTAATAGATTTGTGCATGCCCAAATTTGCGCTCCATTTGCCCGTTACATCCAAAAAATTGTATTCCAATGCCATAACTCTGTTGTAGGCAGCTTGGGTAGAATCTGAGGTTTGGGTGGTACGCTGCCGATTGACGAACAGCGCATCCATGGTAGATCTTTTGCCAAAACGCTGTGAGAAGGAAGAAACAAAATAATTTTGCGCGTTTACATTGTCGGTTTTTGCTGTTTGTACATCCATTACTCCAACCCGTAATTTATTGGACAAATTCCCTGATATTCGGGCTCCATATTGAATGGGAATAGGCTGCCCATTGGCAAGCCCGATTCGTCTGGAAAAGAAAGGGTTGATGTCTTCCTTTCCAAATGAGGTGAACAGGTCGCTGTTTTCTAGAAAAAAGCCTCTTCTTTCTGGAAAAAAAAGCGCAAATCGAGTAAGGTTGGTAATCTGTTGGTCTACATCCACGGTAGAAAAATCAGGATTAAGGGTCAAGTCTAAATTCAAGGATGAAGAAACGGCCAATTTGGCGTCCAGGCCCACATCAAAGCTGTAGTCCTCTGCGCTTTGCAACTCATGGTCTTTGGAAACTCCCCCAGCTAAATAGGGCAAAAGATTAATGTTTCCCTTTTTAGCCTTTGGAGGATTGGAATCCCATAAAAGTTCTCCCGTATATCCCAGATTAATGGTGTTTAAGTTGAGGGGTACCCGGTTCCATGAGGAGAAATAGTTGTTCTTCATGTCATTTCTCACAAAGTTTAACCCCCAAACTGTGATGGAAGAATCATACCGCAATGTTCTGAAGGGTATTGCCATTTCAACATACCAAACATTATCGCCCAAAGAAATCTCAGAAAACCATTTATTGTCCCAATTCTCATTGATATATGATTCATTGCCTTCCACACTGATCAATCCTTCAAATTGAGCCCCACCAGCATTTACACCAAAGAAAAAACCGTTGGTCTTTTGGTTGAAGGGGTCTAAAACAAGGGCGATGCCGTCACTGCCAAAATGTTCATCATCTTGGTCCCGTTTCAGCGTACGAATTACATGTTGGTTGTTCTTTTCATGACAGCTTATGGCTACATATAAAAATGCATCATCATAGGCCATGCGAACCTCGGTTTGGGAGTCAGCTTCACCGGTGTCCTTTGGCCATTGATTTAGAAAGGGCGCGGTTTTTTCCGAGCGTAGCCAAACAGCTTCATCCAAAATGCCATCGATTGTAATCTTAGAGTCGATTTTCTTTAGGTTTAACTGACGTTGCGCATTTAAGTGCAGTGATAAAAGCAACAACACAATGGGCACTAACTTGAAGTTCATGAAAAGACGTTTCTATTGAACCTTCAAGATGAAAACATTTGGAACGAGAAATTTGGTTTTTACGCGAACCAATTTGTTTTTTATGTATTCGTAAACTTTTGGAACATATTGAATTGTAAATTTTTAGATAGAAAGGTTTTATGAGACGGAAAGTATGTTTATAGGGCCAACAACTTAAAAACCAGGGCCGAGCCCTTTGATTCAGTAAAAAATACTATTGGGAATATAGGTGGCCCTAAATCAATTCAGGCCACCATATCTTACGCATCATCCAATGCGACATGAAGTAGGTCCTAACTTAGGACTTGCATTGGGATAATACTTGTTTGGCCCTATCTTCTCCCCAATTGGGATAGAAAGGGACTTTATTGGTATCGGTGGAGGCAAAAAGTTCTATTGCCCTTGCAACGTCCTCGCAATACGGTGTGGTATCCTTCCCAAAGTAGCGAGCCGAGCCCATGTCCCATTCCGCTTTTGAGAATATTACCCTTGGATTATTGGGTGCCAGCGCCATGGCCTCATTGTACAGTTTGGTGTTCTTGCCCGATAGTTCCATTCCATAGGTGGCACCATCAAAAGCAATCCACGCAGTGTTTATCATGGCCTCCATAATCAATAGTTCGGGATTCTCTGGGGAAATGTTTTTGGCGACATCAACAAATTCCTTGGCTTTTTCCAATTGTTGGGACAATTTTGTTTCGTCCCTCTCACCAAATGAAGCAGTGGTATTCACAAGGGCCACATAGTAATAAGGCAACCAATTGTCTGTTTCGGCCATGGCAATGCGTTCAAAAAGATGGGAAGCTTCCATTGTCTTTTGTTCCCCCCAGAGTTGCATGGCTTTTGACATTCCTTCCGTGTAACGGTCTTGGGCAGAACTTGTAAATGATACAACGATGCAAATAATAGCTACTAGTTTTTTCATTTTTTAAGATTTTTAGTTATCGTTTTATGAGTGATTATTGATGATTCAAAGATGCAGTACTAAACCCTGTTTAAAAATGTTAGCTTACCGAGTTGTACAGTTTTGTGGATGAACTGTTAAAGATTGTCCAATTGGTTGCTTTTTTGGTTTTTGCTGATGGTCCAGAAAAAGCCCACAAAGAAGAAACTGTCAGCAGGAGGTGTAATCGCCCTTCGGTTATAAAACCCATTGTTGTCTGGGGCATTGGCGTACTGGTAATTGCTTATGTTGTTAAAGCTCAGCACATTGTTAACTGAAAAGTAGAGTATTTTCTGCTGGTCAATCAAATACGCCATATTAAAACTCAAATTGTTATAGGGTTTGGTTTTCTCTCCCATAAATTCAGGAGTATTTGGATTGTGATAAGGCCTACCAGAACTAAACGAATATGAGATACCCACTTGACTACGCCATTTTTCTACCCAGTATTTTGTGACAAGTGAAAAATTATGTTCGGGCGCAAAATTTGGGGTAGCAGCTTCTGCAAAGTTTCTATAATCGCGCTCGGTGTTCAAGTAACTGTAAGATGCCCAGTAGTCCAGATTATCTATACTCTTGTTGTCTCTCCAAAATAGGTCGATACCGGTGGCGTAGCCTTCTCCTAAGTTGGAGTAAATGGAGTTGAATTCCGGTACCTGCGTATTGAACTTTACCAAATCATCATAATCCTTGTAGTACGCTTCGGCCCTAAAGGTTTTTCCATTGTTGAGGTATTGGTAATTTAGAATATAGTGTGAGGTTTTTTCCAGATCAAGACTTTGGTCAAATTTTATGGATTCGGTCAATGGTTTTTGATAGAAATCACCATAGGCCAAAGAAAATTGACCATTTTCTCCAGACTTATATGCCAAGGAAAGCCTAGGTGAAATGGTAAATTGGTCCAATATATTGGAATGTTCTGCCCTGGCACCCAATTTTAGGGCCAAATTTTTACTGAAAAATATATCTCCTTCCAAAAAACCTGCAACCAATAGGTCATCGAATCCGCCATCAAATGTAAATCCATCACTATCTTGATAGGTGTCATCATAGTTTGTGCTGAACAGTTCGCCCCCCATGTTCAACTCAAACTGGTTGGAAAACCCTTTTTTGAGCTTTATTTTTAGATGTGAATTGATTTCTTTGGTAGTTATGGCATCTTCAACCACTGTAATATCATTTACATCACTGGCCATACTGGCCCCTGAAAAGATGCTCCAATTGTTTTCAAAAAAGTGTTTGTATGATGAATTGAAGTAGAGATTTTGATTCTTCAACCGGAATCGGACCAAATCCTGAAAATTTATATCCTCCTGGGAAATATCTAGGGTCGCTCGGTTGAATCCAGTGTAAAACTTAAACATACTTCGGTCCCCCTTCACTCGAAATACACCCTCCCCCGAAATGGATTCATAGGGGTCGTTCCACTGCATTCCCTGAGTGGATGGAAGCAAAGCTTCATAGGGCGAAAGGTTGATATAGCTGGTATTTACACTCAGTGAAGTATTGCCCCAAATCTCGGTATGTCCTATCCCACCTCCAACAGACATTACTTGGATATCCGTTTTTTCCTCCTCTGGCACATCTGTGGTGTTCAATAGGAGGACGCTGGAGAGCGCCTGGCCGTACTCTGCGGAATAACCCCCGGTGCTAAAGGTGATCCCCTTGAACAAAAAAGGAGAGAAACGCCCCCGTGTGGGAACACTGTTTGTTGTGGCGTTGAATGGTTGGAAGACCCGGAGCCCGTCAATAAACACTTGGGTCTCTTCCGCACTACCGCCCCGAACAAACAAACGGCCATCCTCATTTACGGTTGTGGTACCCGGCAAGGTCTGTAAGGCGGCCACAAAGTCCCCTGCTGCCCCGGCTGTTGTGACAATATCCAAAGGTTTTAGCACGGACACCTTGGAATTGTCACCAGCTTCAAATGTTCCTGCTGAAAGAGTGACCCCGTTTAGTTGGTTGATGGCTTCTGCTAATTGAATCTTTAGATTTTTGAAATAGGATACCTCGCCCATTTCATAATGGGGCTCGTAGGCCATTATGGAAATGACCAAGGTCTGGGTTCCAGTTTCAGTGGTTTCAAAACGGAAATGACCCTCCACATCGGTTGAAGTGCCATCATAAGTACCTTCTAAATAGACATTGGCACCCATTATGGGATTGCCCTTGGTGTCAGTGACAGTCCCATTTATAATTTCTTGGGCTAAAGATGTCCATGTAAGGGCTAAAAATAGGAGAAAGGATAAAAATTTCATGACTGTTCGTTATTGGTTGATGCCCCAAAAGTCCTTTAACCCTTCGACAAGCCATAAAAAGAATGACCGAACTGTTGGATTTTGAACCTGAATCCCAAAAAGTTCAAGACGGAATTTGCATGCCTCTATCCAATCACTTGCACTTTCATATGTAAGAATCGAGGTTTTTTAAGCGTTTTTACAACCTTGTGTTCTAGCGAAAACACTTCAATGCTTCTGTGGTTATAGGAAAATCCAGGACGGAAAGGCATTGATCAATCGTGGTACATGACGCCAGAAGCACACGCATATTGAGGGGAATATTTTTTAAACAGGTCAATAAGAAACCCTTGTCTGCTTTTTGAGTATCGAAAGATGAAGTTTATATCATAAACTGATAAGGCACTTTTTAGAGTGGAGCCGGAGGAATTTGCTTCTCCACATCCCCCAACCTCCCATGTTGCAAATACAACAGCCAATTTTTTGAAAATTGATGTCAAAAAACAACAAAACCCATCCAAGAAAACTTGATGGGTTTTTATGTTTCTGCCATGTGGCAGTTGTAAGTGATTGTGGAGCCGGAGGGTATTGTAACTTTTACATGTTGATAACACATTGACAAATAATAAGCATTATAATGCCCTTAAAAACAGTGGCTTTAGTATATTTAATATGGTTGACTTTTTATTTAAACCTTGTAAAATAAGTCAACTAAAAAGTCAACTGGTATGTCTACGCTTAGATCAACATTTGTTTTAAAGGAACCTCAGGGTAAGGGCAAGGAATCAAACAAAGAAACACTCATTCTCTTCCGGTGTAATTTTAAAAATGAAGGAAAGCGTTTCATCTATTCCACTGGAGAAAGGATTGCCCCAAAAAGCTGGGACTTTAAGAACCGCCAACCTATGTTGCATGGTCCCAACCGCTCCAATCTTGCATCTTCCATAAGAATGCAAATAAACCGCTACAAGGATAAATTTGAGGAGCTACAGGCCATTTGTAAATCGATGGACAGGGATTTTACATCCAAGGTATTGAAGGATGAATTTGATAAGGAGTTTAAACGCCTACCGAATGCCAAAAACCTATTCTTTGAGGCTTATGATGAGTTTATGGACTTCAAAAAAAAGATAGGTGATTGGTCCCCCAGCACCGTAAAAAGGTATGACAATATCAAGAACATTCTTGAGGATTTTGAGGGGGATAGAAAGTACAAGCTTTCTTTCAATACTATAGATAACAGATTTCATGCTGAGTTCACGGACTATTGTATGAACTATAAAGGACATGTCAACAATACTTTTTCCCGTAATGTAGGCCTGTTCAAGACCTTTATGGGTTGGGCCTTGGAAAACGGGTACACATACAGGGATGATTTTAGAAAATTCAAGAAGAAGAAGGTGGTGGTAACAAATCAAATCGCTCTGGACCTAAAAGATTTGGATGTTCTAATGAAACATGAGTTTAAGAACAAAAGCCTTGAAAGAATAAGGGATGTTTTTGTATTTGCTTGCGTTACCGGCATGCGATTTGGTGAACTAAAGCTTATATCACCTGAAAATGTCATTGATGGTGAACTTCATCTAAAAGAAGAAAAGAACTCGGAAAAGGAGGTCAGAAGGATTCCTTTGAACGATCTGGCGATGTTCATTTTAAGGAAATATGATTTTGACCTTCCACTGATTGCGAACCAAAAGCACAATGAATATATTAAGGATGTTTTTGAAGCAGCCGGGTACACCCATGACGTAGAAAAGGTTGTCACAAAAGGTAAGGAAAGTATAAGGGAAGTAATGCCATTTTATAAGCGTATTTCAAGCCATACAGCACGGAGGACGTTTATAACCATGATGAAGAAAAAGGGCTTTAGCGATAAGCTTATAGCCTCTATAAGTGGCCACAGCGACATGAAGACACTAAACCAGTACTACCAAGTTGACGATGTAGCCAAATCAGAAGCGGTAAAGGATGTTTTTAAAGTGGATTTCGAACCTTTAAAGAAAGTTGATTGATGAAAGTGCTTACTGAAAATGAAGAACTGTTGATTTCAGATTATTTAAAGAAGACCAATGGTTTGACCGCCGAAAAATATAGTGAATATTTTGAAGAAAATCAGATTACCCCAGAAGTTCAATTTGCCTTGATGAAGAAGGAGGCTTATGAAGTTCATTTATCGATCCTTAAGGATGACGAGCCAAATCATAGCATTTTGGACTCTGAGCTTAATAAGGCATTCATTAACAATGAACTTGAATCATTGAAAAACTTTATTGAGAAGGCGAAAGGTATGGTTGGTTCGTTTTCGAATAAAGACCACAATTTCCCAGATAGTCATAAAAACAGAGATGAGATTATATATATAAACCTTTTAACAGGTTATTACCTAAAAGAAGGAGCCTGGTATACCCCAAAGGAGGTATCTAAGATATATGCCAAATATATTTTGTGGAAGGATTATTTAGAAAATTTAGATGCTGCTCCTGATGAAAAATACAAGGAAGGTAAAATTTATCTCGAAGGTCTTTCTGCTAAGGAAATTGCAATGTTGCTTAGGTATTTATATGAGGAAGATAAAAAACTAAACAAGGTCCAAATTGAAAATTTGTTGAGAAATGTTGACGGTCAAAATTCATACGGTAATATAGCAACCTATTTCAACAATACGTTTAAGGATGAATTTAATAGGGTTCACCACCCAAAGGATGATTCTCCAAAAGCTATTTCAGATCACGAAGGGAGATACGTTAATGTGATTAATAAACTTAAATTGATTGGCAATACAAAGGGCCTTGAAAAAGCAGAAAAAGAATTTTGTCTTTTTCAAGAAAGATATTTGTAACTAATTATAACCGATTACACCACACTCCTCATTATACCTTAGACCTCGAATAGGAATTAAAAATTCGAGGAAATGGAATATAATCCACATTTAGAACTACTTCAAGAAATCCGGGGACTAAAATCTTCCATCCAGATGATAGTGGATAGGTTGCCCCAAGTACAGGAAATCAAACATTATTCACCGCAGGATTTGGCCGACAATACACCAATGGGTGTACAAACCATTCGGAAGAAAATTAAAGACGGTGTGATCAACGCTAAACAATTCGGAAGGAAATACTTTATCACAGCCGAAGAGTTCAATAGAGTTTGCAAAGAAGCCAAATCCCTAAAGTATAAACGTAGCGCATAAAAAAAGACTGCCGTAACAGTCTTTTTGTGCCTATAAAGTCTATACGAGAGGTCCCGTAAAGAAATTAATAAATTCAATAATAATCATGTCAAATATAACAAATAAAAACCGAAAACAAGAAATAAGATTGCAATATGTAATCAAAAAATCTCTTGTTTCGGCTAGAAAAGGTGCCAGGTCGGTCAAAGCAATGATGGAATTGCTCAGGAACAACCCGAACAAAAATATCATTTGGAATGATTAGCGGACATGAGGCAAAGAAGGTTTTAGAGCAAAGGATTCCAATGCTAATGAATAATGTTAAGGTGCTTTCGTCATCTTCATCTTTACTAATTACCAAATCGGCCAATGAATGGATCAATGAAGCCAAAAGCAAACCGATACCGAATATGCTATTTGGACAGCTATGGTTTGAAGGTGAAGTATGTATTCTTTACGCCAGCAGCAACGTAGGGAAGTCAATATTGGCCGTTCAAATTGCAGATAGCATAAGCAGTGGCCGGAGTGTTTTTCCGTTGAAGATGGAATCACAGCCCCAATCAGTTCTGTATTTCGATTTTGAACTTTCTGCGAAGCAGTTTGAAAATAGGTACTCTAACAATTATACAGACCATCACTTTTTTGATGAAAGGTTCTACAGGGTAGAGATTGACCATGAGGCCGAAATGCCGCAAAGTTCTGACTTCAATAAAGTAATCAATGATTCAATTGAAGCGGAGATAAGAAGAACAGGCAGCAAGGTCTTGATTGTGGACAATATTACCTACCTGAAGAACGAAACCGAAAAGAGCAAGGACGCTATCCCTTTGATGAAGCACCTTAAAAAATTGAAATCAAAATATGGGCTTTCTATTCTAGCATTGGCTCATAGCCCAAAACGTGACCAGAGTAGGCCCATCAACAGGAATGACCTTGGAGGTAGCGCAATGCTGATGAATTTTTGTGACAGTTCTTTTGCCATTGGTGAGAGCAACAGGGATAAGTCGTATAGGTATGTCAAGCAAATAAAATCAAGAAACTGTGACCATATATATGGAAGTGATAACGTGCTTGTGTACGAGGTCCAAAAGCCCTCAAACTTTGTCCATTTCCATTTTGTGGATAACTCCGATGAGTATAATCATTTGGTCACCCAGACATACCAAGAAAAAGAGGAGCGGAACCAAAGAATATTTGATTTGAAAAAAGAGGAGTGGACAAACGTGAAGATTGCCAAAGAGGTAGGTCTTTCAGAAGGGGCGGTTAGGAAGATATTGAAGAAGTCAAATGACTGATTCGTACTCCTGTAGAAAGTACGAATTGATATAATAAATAAATATAAGTAGTTGAAATACATTAAGTTAAATAATAAAAATCCTCGTACTTTGGTACGAATAGAAGCAAAATCGTACCCGTGGTACGAGTAGTATAGCAACGAAATGGACGATTTGAAATTGGACAGTAAAGGACGAAGAAGGGTAAAATATTGCCCTTGCAACAAAAGCAATAGGGATGGAAAGTTTGTCCCGTTCATAGCGCATGAAGCGCATGGGTATTGCCATAGTTGTGGTGAGTCTTTTTTGCCCAATTCAGGAACTTTGGTCGAGAAGCACGAACCAATTGAATTGCCAACCTTTTATCATGACCGAAAATTGGTCTCACAGTCGGGAAGAAGGTTCAAGGAAAACAACTTTGTACAATTCTTGAACAAGCACTTCCCAAAAGAAAAAGTCAAGGAAGCTGTATTGAGATACTTGATAGGCACTTCTGATGCCTGGCAAGGCGCAAACGTATTTTGGCAGATTGATGACAAGGAGAAAGTAAGGCATGGAAAAATAATGCTTTATGATAGAGAAACAGGTAAGAGAAGTAAGAGAAACTTCAACACTTTTAGGAACCTTTTGGAGATTCCCCTTAACGGAACTGAGTTGAAGCAATGTCTCTTTGGACTGCATTTAAAGAACACCGAAGGAATCAAGAATATAGCCATTGTTGAATCGGAAAAGACAGCGGTGATAATGAGCCTTATCTATGATGATTTTATCTGGATGGCCACTGGAGGAAAACAAAATTTCAAGTATGAGACGCTAAAACCGATAAAGGAGTTTGGTGTAGTCGCTTTTCCGGATAAGGATGCTATCCAAGAATGGAAAGACAAAAGTCGGCAACTGAACAAGTTCGGTTTTAATATAAGGGTCGATGACTGCATGGAAGGGATGGATGTGGATGCCAATACGGACTTAGCGGACATTTTCCTATTTCCAAGGAAAGAAGATAATGCCGTTCAGCAGATTCTAAGTAAGCAAGATTTGGTGGCCAATGAACTGTATAAAAGGAATCAAACATTGGGATTGTTGGTTGAAGAATTTGATTTGGTCCATGAAAATGGGCAGGAAATCTACCTAAACGTCAACTAAGAATATAAGTTATTGAAAATGAATAACATAAATACATAAGGTAATAGTCGGGATGTATTGAACCCTTAAAAATTTAGAATATGAAAATCCATTTAGGAAAATCCAAGAGACAAATTGATTTACGCCCCTATCCGGCAGTAAACGAGAATGATATTTACATAGAAGCTTTTGAAGGTGATAAGATGTTGGACGGCATCACAATACCCAAGAGCGATTGGGAAAACCGTATCGAGGCATTACAAAGAATTAAGGAGGGTTTGGAGAAAAGGTTCTGTAAAGAAGAAAAGATATTCCAACCCAAGAACTATGAAGAATTTGTTGAGTTCTGCCAACAGGAAGGGTTAAGCCCTGGAAGTTTGGAGGCAAAACAAAAACTAAAGGGGTTTTCAGCCGAAGTTGAGGACTTCTTTGATTAAATCGAGTATTAATTTTTAAAAACAGGAAAAATGGAAAACATGAAAAAAACATTGGATTCAGCAGCTAAGAAAGCTGGGAGCAAAAGATATGGCCCCGACACGGTACAGGTCATCTTTGGTGACAAAGTGGTGGACAGCCAATTTGTGAGCAGCAAGAAGAAAAAGCTGTAGATAGTAAGTCCTGTTCAACTTGAAAAACAATCATTAAAAATCAAGATTATGCAAGGAGGAAAAAGAAAGGGAGCAGGTAGGCCAAAAGGTATTCCGAACAGAAAAACCGAGGCTTTGAGAGAAAGGGTGGACAAGCTCATTGATGAGAATTGGGAATCCCTACAGGGAGATTTAAAAAGACTTGATTCCAAAGGCAGGGTGGATGCTATCCTTAAACTTTTAGAGTATGCCTTGCCCAAGTTGAACAGGACTGAAATATCCGAGATTTCAACGGTAGAGGAGCTTTTGACCCTTACACCTGACGAAAGACGGGAGCGAATCAAAGAATTAAGGGAAAAATTAAATGTTAATTGATCATGGAGATTCAAAATGAACTTCAATTCTTGGAAGATTTAAACAAGGTTGAGGAAGGGTATATCCCTCTTAAATGGGGTAGTAATACTCCAGGTACAGAATGGATGATACCTACAATTGAGAAAGAGATCATTTCTAGTTTAGATTCTTTTGAGGTGGGTGGAGTTTTAATGGTTAACGAGTTGGAGTTGAAAAGTTATATAAAGCAGACCCCTTATTTGGCAATACAATGAAGGAAAATCAGGAATTGAGGTTTTTAGAGACCTTAGAGGATGACACATTGGCAACTTGGCCTACTTGGTTTATGTCTTTTGGAAAATCTGAGGGTTTTTTCTTTGACCCAAAAGCAACAGAAGAAGCAGTAAAAATTTGCGATTACCGAGAAGAAAATGGTAAGAAATACTTCAAGAAATCGGAAATAAAGAAAGTGTTTAAGGAAGTTTTAATAGGTTAATAATTTAATTGAGAATGGAATTTAAAAGTAAGTTGATTTACTATGATGAATCCAAAAATGCAACAATGCTTAGCAATGCGAATATTGCAGCGGAAAAAATCAATGAAGTGTTTGAGCAGGTGGACTCTTTATTGGAGATAAAGCCCACCAAGGAAAAAAGGCAGCAACTTCTGGAAAATGGATATAGCTATGTTATGGATGAGCTAAGGGAAAAGTTCCCATTTCCAAAGGCAACGGATGAGTTCAATTTTAATGCTTTGGGGATTGACCCAACACCATTGAAGGAAACCCTTAAGGGTTTGGGAATCAAGTCAAGTGAGCATTTCCTACACCTAGATGGTATAAAGGTTGCGGTAACTGACAAATCCAAAGAGCAGATGAAAGAAAATTGCTCATACTGGACCAGAAACGACGAGGAGAACCAAAAGTATGATTTCGCCAACAAATTGTGCGAATTTTTGAATCAGAACAATGCTGAGATACAGAAGTATTGCAATATTTTTCCGGGACAAGGTGCTGGTGACCGAAACTCTTGGGCAATATTCAATGAGTTCATTGTTGCTTCAAATAAGGATGGTCAGACCAAATATAGACCAGTGCCTCCAAAAGTTTAAATTAAGATTGTTTGTTGCTAGTGAGGCCCCCTCTTTTGGGGGCTTTGCTTAAATCACTTATTATGAAAGAAAATTTTGAACTTAGATTTTTAGAGGAACTACAGGCCTCAGAGGAGCTTTATACACCCTTCCATTGGATTGAAGAGGAGGGTAGATACGGAAAATTGACAGCTAAGTCGGAAGAGATAGCATTAAAACATCTTAAGCCAAGAGAAGAGGGGAGTCTTATGTTCAAGAAAGAAGATGTTCAAGGTTTGTTTAAGGGCTGGGGGATGTTAATTTGGTAGATTCATTTATTTCCATCATTATAGAGTTGATTTAATCTTTTGTCTCTTTCAATTGACAGTACCTTTAAAATATCCAATTCCTTACCCTCAAAATATGGGAGTGTACTGTCATAAGTAGATTCCAAGAGATAATAATGCAAATCGAAAAGTATTCTCCAACAATTTCCTAAAACTCGTTGCAAATCGCCAAAGTCAATCCGAAAATTTTGTTTGTAAACTTTATCTGTGTGTGCATAAATCTGGTCCCTTAAATCTTTAATGGTCTTAATTTCTAAATCAATTAGTCCAATATCGTATTCCCATTTAGCAATCAGGAAATCTTTGTCTTTAAAGACATGTCTTGATTGTTTTACTTTTCTAATTAGTTTATGAAGATTAAATTCTTGGTTTCTAGAATCCGTAACAAGTTTACTTGTTTCGATAACGGAAATTCTCCATAGAGAGTGGGATATAAATTTCAGATGTGAGGAATTAGCAATATAATCTTCTTCCGATTTATTTTTACCTGATGAAAAATAATGTGAATATTGAAAGTTTTCAATGGCAACAAAGTAGATTCTAGTTGCTCCAAGAAGATGTTCCTTGATGTTGTCGGATATTTTTGAGGACATATTTTAAGGTTTGTAATCAAAAAAAAACAAAATTGCTAAATCAATACCTCCCTGCTCCAAAAATAGCATTATAAACGACTGATAATCAAAATTATAATATTTTGGGTGACGATTTAGTTGATTTTAGCCCTCTTTTTGGTAGTTTTCCTGCCCATCTTCATCACCTATCATTGATTTAAATTCTTTTCCATCAACATTGATTTTCCTGTTATCGTGGTAGTGGTGGTGAACTGATTTATCAATGATTTTGGTCGGATTTGATTGATAATATGGGGCTTCTTCGTTCTTTCCGAATATCATATCAAACACACCCGTAAAAAGGAAGTAACCCAGCATTGGTAATCCTATGAAAAGAAATATGACAATTATCCAACCCATAAAGTTTGTTCATTAATTATTCCTTTGAATATGTTTTATAGAGGTATTGAAAACCACTACTTTCTTTATAATCATTTTGAATGGTTATATTGTTTAAAAAAGTTAAGGGGAATCACTTAAAAGTAGGGAAAGACTTTAATATCGACAAGTAAATTTCCGTATTGTAAATTTTGAATCATTTATTAGCCATTGACGATTCAATTTATTTTGTAGATTTAAACATCTCAAAATGAACGGTCTTGAAGGATTTAAAAGATTATACTGAAGCCTTTACCATTGCCTTGAACTGTACAATGTATGATTTTAAAATAAAACCATTCAATGAGAAGTCATCAGCGGGTCCCATGATTTCCCAGTACAAGGACAGGGCGTACTTAGTGTACAATCTTGATGACCTATATCAATATGCTGAAGATTGTATCACGGATCCAGACCTAGCCATGTTTCTAAGACCGGGCGATGTTTCAGAACTCATGGAGTTCGCCTACACCACTACGGAATTTTATAATAAGTTGCTTGACTTGTTGGACAAAGATGAAAAACAGGAGTTATCACTGTTATTAGGTATCCATAATGCTACTGGAGAGGATTTTTGGTATATGTGCTATGAATTTGGCGACTCAGTATTATATGGTAAGGCCGTTTATGCGGCGGGTCTAACTTTTGATCTATAATGCTTAAAGCATGAGTTGGTCGAGATATTTATGCAAGAGGGAGAGCAAATATTATGCGCATATGCTGACGGTACTTTTACGGAAGTAGTATTAAACGAGGATTCTGAACAAGAAAAATATTTCTTGATTCACGATACTCAATTTGATTATGAATGAAATTAAGCACATTGCATGGCTCTTAATTGAACAGAGGGAAATTTAGCGGTTTCCCAATCTGGTCCCATAGAATATAGCACAGATTAAAGTTCAATACCATACGGCTCCAATACTCTACATTCATTTGTTTGATTTACAATATGTTAAACTGTAGGTTGACATTTAGGTAGACTTATCGGGATGATATGGATATAAAATTTACACACCTAGTATTGATACTACTTTTATTAAAAGACTGTATTTAAGTCTGGTATGTGTTAAAAGGACAATAATTTGTATATTTAGTAGGTTAAGTTTTATAGATTTGTTCGACATAAGATTATATGGCATCTGACACAAAGAAAATAACTAGCAGTTCTCAAGTCCCATTTATTACAGAACAACTAAAAATATCTAAGCAAAATATTTTTGTTCGTGTAAATAGAATGATTGGGCAAAAGGATGATTCTTGGGTAGTTTATTCACCAAGTCTTGAAGTTTCAGGTTATGGGTCAAGTAAAGAGGAGGCAATGGAAACTTTTGAGTTGGACATGGAAGGGTTCATGGATTCTCTATTCGCTATGTCTAGAAAAGAACAACAGAGGTTCTTATTTGAACTAGGTTGGAAAAAATCAAAGTTTTTCAATAAACAATATTCTAAAGCTTACATTGATAAAGATGGGATTCTTCAGAATTTGGACAATGTATCTTTAGAAGCAATGGAATTTGCTTAATGGGAAATCGAAGGCCAATAAAGACTAAAGATTGGATTCGATTTCTAAATGCCCATGATTGCGAAAGCAAGAGAACAAAAGGATCACACACCTGTTATCAATGTAAAGGAGCTAAAAGACCGGTGGTTGTTAGGGAAGCAGAAAAAGAAGTACCTATTCTTCATCTTCATACTTCTTTGAAAACACTTAACAAAACCTTTGAATACTTATATGATTGGTTGGAAAAAAAATAATTCCATGGCTAACCACTATTCGGTAAACCATTCTAAGAACTTGATGTATTCATTGACCTTTTTATAGTAGTCTTCCACTCCATAGGTGCCCATCGATAACAACTTCCTTTCTTCATCCGCATATTCAGGCATGGTCTTGCCATCACTATGCTCTATGTAATTAGCAAGTATCACTTCTTTGAAATCCTCGGATTCCTGAATTTGTTGGACTAATTTGTACGGTTCAATCATTTTAATCCCACGGTGCTGGTTTTACGCCTATATCACCTGAATATTTATCCAATCGCTTCCCTTCTTTAAAAACGCTTTTCCCAACAATTGATTCTGTGGTGACATCCAGTTCTATCTCCACAAAGAACTTATCAATGGCGAACAATTGAAATGAGCAGTCAATGGATTTATAAGCATCCACAAAAATGCCCTTATCCCAAAGCACGTCCCATTGTTCCTCATTATCCAAAGCCAAGTAATCGTAAATGCCCATCAGTATTCTTCTTTTACTCCCTCGTATTCAAAATAATCAGTGGCCTCCGGTTGGTTTCCAATGGCATGTTTGCCCCTCAGTTTCCCAACGCTGTGCGCTTTCATCTCGGATTCGGGATAGGGCTTCAGAAGCTCCTCCAGGTCCTTAATGTCAAGTTCATCCTTGACCTCAATCAACCATTTGTCCTCAAGTTCCTCCGGCAACATTACAGGCATACGTGGCCCTTCCAACTTTGGGTTGTTGTGTATCTCTGCCATCATGGGATTGCCCTCGGTGGTCACAATGGTAAAGGTGTTTAAGACTTCCTCTGTTTCCGGGTCTGTCCATTCGTTCCAAAGCCCCGCCAATGATATGGGCTTTTTATCCTTTCTTGAAATGTAATAGGGGACTGTTTCCTTTCCATGGTGGTGGTGTTCGTAGAACCCATCTATCTGAATGATGCACCTTTTATCCTTTGCGGATTTTTTGAATGAGTTCTTTTCAAAAATGGTCTCACCCCTTGCATTGAGTGTCTTGTTCCAAATATCCTTTTTGTCCCTTGCCCAACTCGGAACCAGTCCCCATTGCGAGACAACGGGATAATATGGGCTTTCGTTGGTATATATGAACATTTTCGGATGTTGGAATCCCGATACATGGAACAGGGGTAGGTCGGTCTCCCTTACAAGTTTTTCCTTTATTTCACGTATAGCGTGTTCATCACCATCACGCATTGCACGCTTCAATTGTGATTCTAATTGTGCGGAAACATCATAACACATAATCTGGAGGTTGTTGGTATCAAGTTAGTTATAACTTTTAACACAAACAAGATATGAAAACAATGGAATATATCCATATTTTTGGAATATGTCCGAAGAACTGGAAAAGCTTTTATATGAAGTAGTGGTGTATGGAATTGGTTATGCCAAGGTGACCAACTATGGTGGAAAATGGGCCATTGTGGAAGATGGGATATACAGGGTAGATGATAGGTTTGGTAGTAAATACCCTAAGAAAACAAAATCACAGGTTCTGGATATTTTCAAAAGATTGGTAAGTCGATACCAGAATTTGGAGATCAATGGAAAATCATGGACATACTCTCAAGGTGAATGGAAGGTTAAGAATTGTCAATAGCTTCAATTAACTTATCCAAGTCCTTTTTGTTGTTGATAGTGTACACCTTCTCTTTATATTGTACAAAGCCATTCAATATTTCCCCACCCTTGGTCGGGTAGAACAATTCCCTTATATCGACATCCAATACTTCTGCCATTTTTACCAAAGTGTCAAATTTTGGCTTGGTCCTACCGCTCTTGAATGCGCTGGCCGAGGTCGGTGACACACCCATAATTTCTGCAAACTCAAGATTTGAAATGTTCTTCTCCTTTAAAATCTCTTCTATTCGTAACATATCACAAAGATAATACAAATAATACTTCTAAAAAATGTTAAAATGTAACTAATGATTGTATTTTATAGAGGTATTACTTACATTTGAGATATAAATCAAAATAATACAAACATTTAGCCATGAAAACTCAACAGAACCAAATTGGTGATTTATTCGATTCCGTATGGGATTCTGCATATGCCCATTTCAAAAACCCGACCATTGAAACATCCATAAGTTTGGATAAAGAAACCCAACTACTTCGCAACAAGATCAATTTATTTAAATATTAAACTAAAACCGAAATCAAATGGAAAAACAGAAAATCAACCTTGTAATAACCGGCATCATTAGGGATGCATTGATAGTTGACAGGATGCACCAACATCTTTACAATATATGTAATGTAATGAACCCAATTGGAATGGACCGAAGGTTTGAGCCAATGGATGAGTTCAAAGGTATTAAGAACGCATTTATACTCCTTGGCATCGAGGACAATCAAAATCTTACAGAGGAACTCCATGACATATTTGACGGGTATTGCTTTGATGAAAAACACAAGGTCGCTGAATTGCCTGAAAAAATTTATTCTGAATGGTTGTCCGCAATAGTGGCTCATAACCTTAAAAAAGCTTCTTAAACCATAATTAAATATAATGACCATGAAAACAAAGATCACAAAGACAAATGCAGTAATTATCATTGAAAATGCTTTAAAACAAGAAACCCTATTGCAATCATTGGAGAAGCTAATGAATGGCGGAGGGGACGATTTCAATGGAAGTATTTCCGTGTTGGACGCTATCTTCAACTATGATCCCTCCCAAATCAATCAGGAAGACTACGATGTTATTTGGAACATCTTTTTCGGAAAGATTAAATTGGATTCAAAAGATTTTAAATCCGTTGCCGAACAAATCTATGATGAAACTTTGGAGTTTATGACCAAATTGGACCAAAGACACAAAGAATCATATTGGATTCCAAAACTTTACATCGACGATGCGCTAAAGCTGATAGGGACTAACATAATGGGCTATGCGTTATGGATGAAGCTTTCTGACATAGGTATGAGCGTTGACAATTATAGTGTCTCTTACTCCGATATACTATATGTGTTGTTTGATAATGTGCCAGACACCATCGAAAGAGACGAAATGATGGAAATATTCTATCTTAAGACAGAAGAATTTGTCAAATCACATGATTTTAAAACAAAAGTGCCGGAGAAAAAATTATGTGACTTGTCCTATGAAATATACAGGGGGATGCAAAAAGAGATAGAAAGAAGGAGGGAGGTAAGGGTTAGGGCTGCATAAATCCAAAAAACGTCAACCAAATAGTCAACCATAATTAAAAACCCCCGTAAATACTGTACTTACGAGGGTTTATAGTGGAGCCGGAGGGATTCGAACCCTCGTCCAAACAAGCAACAACCATGCTTTCTACATGCTTAGTATCTGCTTAATTTTCGATGCATACCTGACCAGATACGGCCCAATATACACTTAGCTTCTTAAGATTTTAGAGGTGCCGCCAAAGCAAGCGGACACCCTTGTGTTGACTTTTTTGGTGCCCCTAAAAAGGTCGCCGTCAACAAGGGCTACCAAGGGACATCTCGCTTCCCTACCTTGTAGGGACGAGGCTAATCTTACTATAATTCAGATTATGCGGCAAGAGCGTAATTATTATCGCCAATTAAAAGTGTGAAACATGAGATTAACGAGCTGTATCCCAGCGCTCGGCATGCTTACATCGCCATTGGTCTTGCTGTCAAAACCGGTCGGCCCCGTAATGAGATAGCAAATTTCTAATTTGCGTAATCGAATTACATCCCGAACTTGTTTCGGGACCTCATCCTATTCACTTTTTTATCAAAGAACGCTTTCTAGGGCGTTACCAAAATATTGCTTTGCAACATTTCGGTCAGGCTTTCGGCTGTATCTTTTTCTGTTTCTCGACTCCGCTCGAAATGACAAAAAAAGGATGTCGCCTCTATCCCTAACGCGGTCGGCAAAGGTAACTATATCCATCAAAAGATAAAAAGTTTGCGCCATCTACCCAATACCCTTATTTTGGTCAACAATTATACCAAATCGGTTTTATGAAATTCGGAATCATCAGGGAGCGTAAAAATCCGCCAGACCGCAGAGTGGTCCTGTCCCCAGCAGAATGCCAAAATGTCCTCTCCACATTTCCAAAGGCTGAAATTTTAGTAGAAACTTCACCCATTCGCGTGTTTTCAGATAAAGAGTACGTCGATAAAAACATTCCTGTGGTGGAAAATGTTGAAAATTGTGATGTGCTTCTTGGCGTAAAAGAAGTGCCTATCAATGCACTCATTTCCAATAAAAAGTATTTCTTTTTCTCACATACCATCAAAAAACAGCCCTACAACCGCGATTTACTTCGAGCTATTTTGGCCAAGAACATTGAGTTGTACGACCATGAAGTCATTACTGCCCCAAACGGACAGCGCTTGGTGGCCTTCGGCCGTTATGCTGGAATCGTGGGGGCGTACAACGGAATTAGAACCTATGGGCTAAAATATGACCTGTTCCAACTGCCTAAAGCTGAAACACTCAAAGACCAACAAGCCTTAATTACCGAACTCCGAAAGATAAAACTGCCCAACATTAAAATTCTTCTTACCGGAAAGGGTAGGGTGGGCAACGGAGCCAAAGAAATGTTGGATGCCATGGGACTTAAAAAGGTCAATGTGGCGGATTATTTAAAAGAGGAATTCTCCGAACCGGTCTATTGCCAGATTGATGCCTCCGAATACAACAAACGTAAAGATGGGGTACGGGGGAACAAGGCAGATTTTTTTAAGAATCCCCACGAATACAAGTCCAATTTTTTCCGTTTTGCGGAAGTGACGGATTTTTACATTGCCGGTCACTTTTATGGCGATGGTGCTCCTTATTTGTACACTCGTGAAGATGCCAAACAATCAGATTTCAAAATAAAGGTCGTGGCAGATATAAGCTGTGATATTGATGGACCGGTGGCCTCCACCATAAGGCCCTCAACCATAGCAGACCCAATATATGGCTATGACCCAGCTACTGAAAAAGAAATAGACTATAAAAAAGACAACGCTATTGCCGTCATGGCTGTGGACAACCTACCCTGCGAATTGCCCAGGGACGCTAGTGTTGGATTCGGTGAAGCCTTTACCAAATATGTGATTCCTGCCTTTTTTAACAACGATGCCGATGGTATTTTGGAACGGGCCCGAATGACACAAAATGGCAAGTTGACCCAACGTTTTGCCTATTTACAGGCCTATGCAAATGGCGATGAATAACATGTTTGATCGATGTGGATAACTTAAATGTTACCAATAGGTTATTTTTAGTATATTGACCATCCTATTCTTGTTGCGCGTGAAATTCAATTGGGTGATTTCTGGAGAAACCGATCAGGCTGTAAAAAAGGCCTGTATTGATATGGAATACAGATTACGACCCAAAATCACCAAGTTTCTTTTAAAAAAATTGGATGGTGATTTTTCAGGCGATTTTTCTATTTTTCATTTTGATGTTGATGTGCAAAACCGTTGGGTTTGGATTTCAAACAAGACTCCACAACGATTCATCGAAAAAATAAAATCTGATTTTGACCGCGAGATCAACGGTGGGTCAACGCTTTTCTCTGTTGCCTAACTTTCTCCTTGATAATTAATAAATATTTAAGGATTTTAAGCGTGTGCATGTACAAATTCCTGACTAGGTTTGTCGGTTCAAAAAAAGGAGTTTTTGCACAAAGATTTAATCATAGCAATGCTTTGGAGCCTTTCACCGTTCGGAGAGGCCAAAGTTGGTATTCCCTACGGTATGTACCAAGGGCTGAACGAGTATATGGTATTCATCGTATGCTTTTTGGCCAACGTACTTGTGTTCCCGATTATGATGCTCTTTTTGGAAAACATCAATAGGCATTTGACCAAATGGCGTTTCTATAAAAAATCTGCAGTCTATGTAGGGCAAAGAGCCAAAAAAGGGTCAGGTGAAAAGATTAGGAAATATGGCTTTTTGGGCATTGTACTATTTGTGATGATACCCTTGCCTGGCACTGGGGTGTATGCTGGTAGCATTGCTGCTTATCTTTTTAAAATGAAGAAGAGTCAGGCTTTTGCGGCAAATACCATTGGCATTTTCTTTTCATCGCTTATTGTTTGGCTTACCACATGGATGTCCTTGGAAGGAATCTAGTTACAAAATGCCTTTGTTTTTTTATTTTTTGAACGTTGGTATGCCCAGACTTATTTATTTTGTGGCCAACAACAATTCTAAACCTTAAAAAGATATGGCTTCAGGATTTTTTGCAGTACTGGATGATATTTCAGCACTTATGGATGATGTAGCTTCCATGAGCAAGATAGCAACCAAGAAAACCGCCGGTATTTTAGGGGACGACTTGGCCGTAAATGCTGAGAAAGCAACAGGATTTTTGGCCAGTAGGGAAATTCCGGTGCTTTGGGCCATTACCAAGGGTTCTTTCCTGAACAAAGTGATTATTCTGCCCATTGCTTTTTTGCTGAGTGCCTATTTGCCCACTGCCATTACCATAATTCTCATTCTTGGAGGAATATATCTGTCGTATGAAGGTGCAGAAAAAATATACGAGTACTTATTCCATCGAAATCATGAAGAGCACTATGATGACCCTACCGAAGTCCCGGAAGAAGAACTGCCCGAACTGGAAAAGAAAAAAATCAAACAGGCTATAGTCACAGATTTTATCCTCTCCGTGGAAATTGTCATTATCGCTTTGAGTACAGTGGTGAATGAATCCCTGACCATACAAATTGCAACCGTATCCGTGGTGGCACTTTTGGCCACTGTGGGGGTTTATGGTATCGTGGCCTTGATTGTTCGAATGGATGATTATGGGTATAAACTTATCAACCTAAATGAGGAAACGGATAGTTTTTCGGATAAGGTTGGCTTGGTATTGGTCAATGCGCTTCCCAAAATCATCAAGGGACTGTCCATTGTAGGTACTTTGGCTTTGTTATTGGTTTCTGGTGGGATATTCAACCACAACATAGACTATCTACATCACCTGTTTCCCGCATTCCCCTCATTGTTGAAGGATTTTCTGGTGGGATTGGTCGTGGGTTTTGTGGCTGTGCTTGTAATGAAAATGATAAAACGTATTTTTAAAAGCAAATAATGGGTACTTTCAAATTATGAACCCGGCCGAAGAGTATATTTTAAATCAAAAAGAACCTTTTAGGAGCATTTTGTTGCATCTAAAAGCGGTGATTGAATCGGTTGTTCCCAATGTGGACATGAAGTTCAAATGGGGAATTCCCTGTTTTTATGAAGGAAAACAACCTCTCTGCTATTTAAATGTATCCCAAAAGAAGAAATATGTGGATATCGCCTTTTGGAGTTCGGCCCATTTGACCCTTCATTTGGACAAAATGACCACAGAGAATAGAAAAGTGGTTAAATCACTACGCTACCGCACTTTGGAAGAAATTGATGATGCTGTTCTTGTTGAGGTTTTGAAGGAAGCCTATTCCCTTCGCGATAAAGGGTTCTATAAGCATTAGTCTTTCGCTGGTGCCAGCTCACTCCTAGATGCATTTAGTTTGAAGAAAGCTATCCAGAGTGAGACAATGCCCAAAATCAACCAGAGTACATCCACCAAGAAAATCTGTTGTTGTCCATTGGCATAAGTTGCCCACATCCAATTTCCGGAGGCAATACCATTGGCAACTGGAACCAAAAGACCTAGAATCCCACCGGAAATAAGTGTCCATTTGTTGGTAAAACCAATATTCTTTTTAGTGATGAAAAAGAGCGAGACCACTAACCAAATAGGAAAATAGGTGCGGTACAGAAATGGCCTGTTCACCTCTTCCGCAAATTGAACGATGATAAACGCCAAGGCAGTAACGGGGAGTAAGCTAAGGCAAATGGCCATATACCAATTGGCCACTTGATAATTGAATATGCGCCGTTTTTCTGGAATGTTCTTCTTGTCCCGTGCCACCAGCCAAATCATGATCCCTGATAGTATCACAAAACAAGAGACCAATCCAAGGACAAAGGAAATAACCCGAAGGCCATATCCGGCATAATCGCCAAAATGTAGACGGAACATCATGTTCTTCACCCCATCCAAATAGGAATTGTTGGTCATGGGTACTTTTTCTTCAATAATGGAACCATCCGCTACTTTGTAGATGCGGTGCCCCAATCCGTTCAGTTTGGAGGTATATCCCAAATAACCACTAATGGCCACATGCATATTGGTATCACCATAATTGAAAATATGGGCTTCCTTGAGCCTGAAATCCGGCCAATCTTCCTTGGTTTTGGCAATCAAGTGGTCAATGGCAATGTCCTTGTCCAATTTTTCATGGTGATAAGCATAAACAGGATGATTGTATTCCAAATCCTCGTAGAGTTTGTTCTGGTCGCCGTCATACAGTCCCAACACCAAAGGAGCCACCAGAATGCCCTTTAGTAAAAAGAAGGCCCCGGTAACGGCATATACAAATTGAAAGGGGAACCCAATAACGCCCAAAGCGGTGTGGGCATCGGTCCAAAGGGTTTTGATCTTGGCCCATGGCCGAAAAACGTAAAAATTGGATATAATCTTGTTCCAATGCACCAAGATTCCGGTAATGATGGCAAAAAGGAAAAAGAAGGCCACGAATCCGGATAAATAGCGTCCGTAAGGGTAGGGGATTTGGTCCAAAAAATGCAATCGGTACAAGAATTCCCCCAAATGATAGGATTCTACGTAGGTACCTGTTGATTTATCCTCAGTATCCAAATAAAAAAAAGTTCTGGCTTTGTCCTCATCAGCGGCCAAGGAATCCTTAGAAGCCCCAAGGCTCACATTGACCCTCCGTTCATTGAAATAATGACTGATCTCTACATCTCTGCCAAACAAGTTGTGGTCTTTGGAGATATCATTGAGATACTCATCCATGCTTCCCACTATGGCATCTTGTTCTGAGGTTTGGTGACCTCGTTGCCAATTGGCAATTTCATCCCGAAAAAAGGAGAATGAACCAGTAAAGAATATCACATATAGGGCTACGCTGATGACGATGCCACTAACGGTGTGGGTATGGAACAGAATGTTGTAGATACGATTTCCCATAGCACTAGACGATTGGATGGGTTTGGTTACCGAAATAGAAGATTGCCCCAAATACTATTGATGCCAATAGATAAAACCCCCAAATTTTCCATCCGTTTTTGCCCAAAAAGGCAAGCACCATCAAAATGGCCCAAAGAATAAAGACAGAAAATGTACTCGTGATGATCACAACCACATGGTCGAACCAACTTGCCAAGGCCATATGAAACAATACGGAAACAATCATTCCCCCCAAAATAGCGGCGCTTATTTTGGCAAAACGTTGCCAAGGAGACGAGGTCAAATATTTTTTATTGGCTGGCATGGTACTAAAACAGAATAAGTTCACAAATGAGAAAAAAGACAAGTGTTATTGCAATGGACGTGTAGGATACCAACCGCAAAGGGGTTAGTAAGACTACCAAGCTGGCCAAGGTCATTAGGAGGATACAAAAAGTAAATACCCCAGAACCAAATCCCCAGAACCAAATGCTTAGCCCCAATGCTATGATCAAAAGGGCCAAGCTGAAATATTGAAAGGTGGAGCGATGGTCAACCATCCATTTTTCAACACCCAAGACCCCAACGCCAGCCATCTTTTTTGAAGTGCTGTACAAGAGGTAAAAAGCGATGAAAACCAAAAGTGAGATAAGAGTGACCATAGTTTTTCCGTATTATTTAATACAATAAGTGGCGCAATGCCAGATAAATTCATAGGCCTCCCCGTTATAAGTACCGGGAACTTCTTCCTTGATGGTAGTCTCCACAATATATTTGGTCTTCCAGGGCAACGCAAAGGAGACCTCACCATTATCATTGGTGTGCAGGGTTTTGGACCAAAGATCGGCCACATACACCTGTAGCTCGTTTTTGGCCAATGGCTTGCCTTTGTAAAGGACTTGGAGTTTTATTTCGTCGCTATTATGGGCTAACTGTTTTACCACAATACCTTCAGGGTTGATGGCTTGGGTATCGGCATCCGTGTCGCCTACTTGTATCTTGGCTGTGGAGTGGTAATGGGTCTTGAAGATGCCAAAATCATACTGGGTGTAATCAATTACATCAATATCATTGTTGTTTAGGGCGATAGTATACACGCCATTTTGCGAAGGGGTGAAACGGGCCAGGTAATGGTCTTCCTTGGCAGTGGTTTTTAACTCGGTCTTGGTGCCTTCAGGGGCAATGACCCACAGTGTGAATTTGGCCACAGCCGGAAATGCTTCACCGTCTACCTTTTCAATAACACCGTAGGTGTATTCTCCATAGTGCACACGAACTTCGTGTTCTTGTCCGGATTTGCCAGAACCGTTGGTTTCCAACCACAGGTAATGGGCATTGGCGGAAATCATTCCAAAAAAGAAAAGCAATACAGGTAAAAATGTGTTTTTCATAGGTCTAAGTTTTAAGGCCCATGGGAAACACGGGCCTTGTTAAATTTTTCTGATTAAAAAGTATATGCTACTGCAAGTCTACCATTGATTCCCGGCTCTGACTGCCAATACAGATACGATCCATAGTTGGCACCGGAATACAGGTATTCGTCCAGAATGTTGTTGATGTTGAATTGAACCCTAAAGTTGCTGTTCTTCCACGATAGGGCACCATCCAATCTAAAATAATCCGGCAGGTCCGATTGATTGTCGGCGGCCCAGGCCCAAGTAGAGCGATCTACCTGATATTGATACCCCAGTGATACGCCAAATCCCTTCAAACTGGAAAATTCAGAAAAGTTATAGTTGAACCAGCTGTTGGTCACGTGCTTGGCGTGACCCGCCACCCGTGTACCTACTCTATCTGGGTTGGGGTCTTCGGTCACTTCCACTTTGGTATTGGCATAGTTGAGAACCACATTGAATTCTGGGGTAATCTGCCCTTGAAGGTCAAATTCAATACCTTTTGACTGTACTTCGCCCAAATAGATGGAGTAGTTTGGGTTTTCTGGGTCGGTGGTCAAAATGTTCTCTTTGGTAATTTGGAAAGCCCCCAAAGAAGTCCGAAGACGGCCGTCAAAAAATGTTTTCTTGATTCCACCTTCAATGTCATTGGCATCCACCGGGTCGTTCAATGGCTCAAGATCGGCACTGATACCCGCTTGTGGCAAAAAGGATTGGTCGTAAAGTCCATAAACGGCCAAATCGGGTAATAAATCAATGCTAAGACCAATTCTAGGGGTAACCACATCGTCATTTTCTTCTTTACCTTGCGTATACAGATTTGTATATCTTCCGGCCAAGGTAATTCGGATCTTGTCCTCCAAGAAGCCAATCTCATCCTGAAAATAATAGCCTCTAAGGGTGTTGGCACTATAGGGTTGTCCACCTCTTCTATATTGTACTTTTGTGGAACGGTCAAACTCTGGCATGGCCACCTCCCCATATACTGGGTTGTAAATGTTGAAAGGCACTTGGGTGTCCACGGTAAAGGTATTATAGAAATCTGCCCAATAGTTTTTTTCACTGAAGTCCAACCCCGCAAGAATTTTATGTGATATACCGCCTGTGCGGAAGGCTCCATTGATATATAACTGGGCATATTTTCCGGCAGAAAGGGCATCCCATTGGGTAATGGTTCTGACCACATCGCCGGTATCACTATCCAATCCTCCAATCCATGCTGAATTCCCTTCCTGATCATATCGTAAATAGGCCAATTGACCTTCAACACTCCAGTTGTCCGAAAACTGGTGTTGGGCATTCAGGAAAAAGGTAACTTCTTGGATATCGGTTTTGGGATAGTTGCTGTCCACAAAATTGAAATCGCGGGGCAAACTTGCATATCCATCCGCTACTGGGGCAAAGATGTAGGCCGATCCTAAAAAGGATTCTGCGTCCTGAAGGTTCATTTCTGCCGTTACCGATGTTTTATCTGAAAACTTGTAGGTAAGGGCAGGGGCAATACCAAATCGGTCGGTCTGCTCATTGCCACGGTGCGTGTCCGTAGTTTGGTACATGGCATTGAAGCGATACAGCAATTTTCCATTGCTTGAGGCTTTCCCACCAACGTCTACGGTACCACGATAAAAGTCGAAGCTTCCAGCAAGGAAAGAAGCATTGGCAATGAATTGTTCCGTAGGTTTTTTGGTCACCACATTGTAGAAACCACCGGGTTCTCCGGCAGACATCATAAATCCTGCGGGACCTTTAACGAATTCAACACGTTCCACAGTATTCATGTCCTCGGCCAGAGGGCCCCAGCTATCTTGTACATTCACACCATTCCGGAACGCGGGCAAACGAAAACCGCGCATGTTGATACGGGCAAACTGTCCCCAATGCTCCAACATGGTCACACCACTTACGTTGCGTGTCAATCCGTCCATAATAGTGGTTACTTGCTGGTCTTGCAGGAGTTCACTACTGATGACCTGCACGTTTTGGGGCAATTTCACCAACTCGGTCTTCAATCGTAATGAGGTTGAAGGTTGGTTCTCCACATATTTATTTTGATGTCCTTCCACAACCACTTCGCTCAATTGCTCTTGATGTTCAAAAAGAACAACCGTAGCAACTGTTGAGGTCTGGTTGGTCGATACCTGGGTTGAAACGGTTTGGGTCTCATAGCCGATCATAGAAAATGTAAGGGTATAGGTGCCAGGGGCTAAATCTTGAATTGTAAAATTTCCCGAAGCGTTTGTAGATGTACCGAGGCTGGTATGGGAAATGGCAATATTTACATTGTTTAGTGGGTTGTTCCACTGGTCGATCACTTTTCCCTTTACGTTTCCGGTTTGGGCTTGAGCTTGGGTAGTGAAGCAAATGGCCAAGCTTAGAATAAGTATTGTAGTTCTCATTTGATTATTTATAATTGGTCTAAATAAATTTTGATTGCAAATGTATATTTCAACACTTGTTCTTCCAAACAATATTTAGACTAATTAAAAATAAAGTTTAAAATATTTTTTAATCTTCTGTAATTGAATGAATTACAGAATCAAGAATTTTGAAAATATGGATTTATAGAGAATTTACCGTCTTTCGGATGGCTGTTAAATCGGTCAACAATTTTTCCAACAAACTTAAATCCAACATGTTGGCGCCATCACTTTTAGCATTGGCCGGGTCAAAATGGGTTTCCATAAAAAGTCCGTCAACACCAGCAGCGATTCCGGCCCGTGCCATGGTTCCAATTAATGCAGGTCGCCCACCGGTAACCCCAGAAGATTGATTGGGCTGTTGCAGGGAGTGGGTAACATCCAGAACTACAGGTGCATATTGTTTCATGGTGGGGATACCTCTAAAGTCCACAATCATATCTTGGTAACCAAACATGGTTCCACGATCAGTGATGATGGCTTGCTCGTTTCCGGTTTCGGTCACTTTCGTGACTGCATGTTTCATGCTTTCCGGACTCATGAACTGTCCTTTTTTTAAGTTGACGACCTTGCCTGTTTCGGCGGCTGCTACGACTAAATCGGTTTGTCTTACCAAAAATGCAGGAATTTGAAGCACATCTACATATTCAGCGGCCATATTTGCATCAGAAATCTCATGGATATCCGTAATGGTCGGAACTTTGAAGGTTTCGGAAACCTTTCGCAATATTTTCAGTGCTTTTTCATCACCAATCCCCGTAAAGGAGTCGATACGACTACGGTTTGCTTTTTTAAAACTTCCTTTAAACACATAAGGAATCTGGAGTTTATCCGTAATAGACACCACTTTTTCGGCAATTCGCAGAGCCATTTCCTCGCCTTCAATGGCACAGGGTCCTGCCAGTAGAAAAAAGTTGTCGACTTCGGAATATTTTATCTGAGGAATTTTGGTGATGTCCATTTCTTAAAGTTTGCACAAATATAGGATTAAACCATGGTATACTTTTTAGATTTATCAAGATATACCGCTAACCATGATGCATAGATTTATTTTACTCGTTATTAGTTTATTACCAATGATCTCCAATGCCCAATGGCAAGAAAGAGGTGGGACTTTTGATTTGGCGCATTTGGAGCGTCATCAATTTAAATTGAATTTATTGAGCCCTGGTTTTACTTATGAGTTAGGGTTGTTTAAAAACCAAAGTGTCTCTACAAATCTGGGCTTGGCGACCGCTACTTATCAAGAGGGTTACGTGTTTGGATTGGCATTGAACAACCGGTACCGATATTACCATAATTTTACTAGGAGGGAAAGGCTGGATAAAAATACATCTGGGAATTCAGGGAACTATATTGCTGCTGCCCAGGCTATTTTCTTTTCGCAGCTCCGCATAGCCACCAATGTTGAGGCACCGAAGAATTTTAACCTTGGATTTTTTGGGATGGTATATGGAGTTCAGCGTACCTATAATAAAGGCTTTAATTTTAATCTAGAGCTAGGTGCTGGATATTATCGAGGAGATGGTGCTCCCAGTGGATATGGACCTTTGATTAGTTTTACATTCGGATGGGTGGCAACGAAACGCAAGAAAAAGGATCCGTATCTGGATTGAATAATACCATTAAAACATACTATTTTGGCCAAGTTTAGGTTATACCTATACCTAATTAGCCTACAATGCATCGTTCACTTTTCATCGGCATGTTGCTGTTTTATCTTGGCAGTTATGCCCAGTACGGCAAAAATTGTGAAATTCGGCAAATGAAGCTCAACCTATTCAACCCAGGATTAGAGTATGAAATGGGGGTGGGTGTGAACAGTACTTTGGATGTTCGGGTAGCATGGCAAGCCGCTCTGGAACCCGCTAGTTCAGAACCCTATGATAATTTAGATTTCTTTCCAGCTATTACCGCCCAATATCGCTATTACCACAATTTTAATGGTCGATACCATCGTAGACGTTCCATCTATGGCAATTCGGGGAACTACATTGCTCCAGCTGTAGCCTTATTTTCGCCTGGAGATCGTGTTGTCGACGGAAATTTGGTGGAGGGCGTTCACGGCTATGGCGGTCTGGTCTATGGTATTCAGCGGAGCTATAATTCGGGATTGAGCTTTTCCATTGATGCGGGTGCTGGATACTACGTAGGACCTTTCAAAGGGGCCATACTTCCTGTAGTGAACATTAGTTTGGGCTGGATCATCAGCGAAAAACGATGGTGTGTGGGTCTGTAAGTTTTGAAACCCCTCAAAATCAATAAGATAAAAATAACATTTCCTTGTGTGTGCGAGAAGAAAATAGCAGTATCTTTGCGGGCTTAAAAATCAGGTTATGTCCAAGATTAAAAACATTGCTATCATTGCCCACGTTGACCACGGGAAGACCACCTTGGTTGATAAAATTATGTACCACTGCCAGTTGTTCCGCGATAACGAGAACAAAGGCGATTTAATTTTGGACAACAACGACCTGGAACGGGAGCGCGGAATCACTATTGTTTCCAAGAACGTTTCTGTGGTGTACAAAGACACCAAAATCAATATTATTGATACTCCTGGGCACGCCGATTTTGGTGGGGAGGTAGAGCGTGTGCTCAATATGGCCGATGGTGTTTTGTTGTTGGTGGATGCTTTTGAAGGGCCTATGCCTCAGACCCGTTTCGTATTGCAAAAAGCCATCGATTTGGGATTAAAACCCTGCGTGGTCATCAATAAAGTGGACAAGGAAAACTGTACCCCAGAGGAAGTGCACGAAAAAGTGTTCGATTTAATGTTTGAGTTGGGTGCAGAAGAATGGCAGTTGGACTTCCCTACCGTTTATGGCTCAGCCAAACAGAATTGGATGAGCGAGGATTGGCAAAAACCTACCAGCAATATTGAGCCTCTTTTGGATATGGTTTTGGAGCATGTTCCGGAATTTAAACCTGAGCAAGGTTCTACCCAAATGTTGATCACTTCCTTGGACTTTTCGTCTTTTACAGGTCGAATCGCTATTGGTCGTTTACAACGAGGAACGTTGAAGGAAGGCCAACAGATTTCTTTGGTTAAAAGAGACGGAAGAGTTGTAAAATCAAGAATCAAGGAGCTGTATACTTTTGAAGGGTTAGGCCGAATCAAAGTTCAGGAAGTTAGAACCGGAGATATTTGCGCCATTGTAGGTGTTGAAGGTTTTGAAATTGGAGATACTGTTGCCGATTTCGAAAATCCTGAAAAACTGAAGACCATCGCCATAGATGAGCCGACCATGAGCATGTTGTTTACGATTAATGACAGTCCATTTTTTGGAAAAGATGGAAAATTTGTCACCTCAAGGCACATCAAAGAGCGTTTGGAGAAGGAATTGGAAAAGAACTTGGCACTTCGGGTACAACCCACAGACAGTGCTGATAAATTCATGGTTTTTGGCCGTGGAGTTTTGCACCTTTCTGTATTGATTGAGACCATGCGCCGTGAAGGTTACGAACTCCAGATTGGTCAGCCCCAGGTAATTATTAAAGAGATTGATGGGGTTAAATGCGAGCCTGTGGAACACCTTACTATTGATTTGCCCGAAGAAGTTTCTGGGAAAGCCGTGGAAATGGTGTCTATCCGAAAAGGGGAGATGACCAGTATGGAGGCCAAAGGCTCTCGCATGATTTGCGAATTCATCATTCCATCCCGGGGAATTATAGGATTGCGAAACCAATTATTGACCGCAACTGCTGGTGAGGCGATTATGTCACACCGATTTAAGGAATACCAACCCTTAAAAGGCGAAATCGCACAACGGCAAAACGGTTCTTTGGTTTCCATGGAAAATGGAACTGCAATTCCCTATTCCATTGATAAATTACAGGAACGTGGCAAGTTTTTTATTGATCCGGGAGAGGATATTTACGAAGGACAGGTGATTGGTGAAAACTCGAGAGGAGATGATATGGCGGTGAATGTGACCAAAACCAAAAAACTTTCGAACGTTCGCTCTTCTGGTGCTGATGAAAAGGCTAAAATTGTGCCAGCTATCAAGTTTTCGTTGGAAGAAGCCCTGGAATACATCCAAAAGGATGAGTACGTTGAGGTAACACCCAACCATATTCGACTTCGTAAAATTTATTTGAAGGAAGTGGATCGTAAGCGGAACAAGATAGATTAGGCTTGTTGTCATTTCGAACGGATGTGAGAAATCTATTTAAGAGAGATTTCTCAATCGCTACGCTCATGTCGAAATGACCGGTCTTGTTTCTTGTCTCCTGACTCTTGAACTTGCTCTTGATACTTGAAGTGGACATCAATTCAACGAATGTCCCCAAATTTTGATAGAAGCAAATTTCGTACTTCGCCCCTCAAACTTTGAACTTGGATATGAGGTTTGATCTTGAACTTGAAAAAGATTTCTCAATCGCTACGCTCATGTCGAAATGACCAGTCTTGTTTCATGTATCCTGACTTTTGAACTTGTTCTTGATACTTGAAGTTGTTCTTTATCACTAAGAACTCAAGTGCCCGTGGTGTTGTTCACGAAGACAGGCCACGGCTGCACCGATGATTCCCGCATGATTCATCAATTCAGCTTTGATCACATGGGTTTCAATATCGATGTGATGGCTAAACTCTTCCCAATTCTTGGAAGTACCCCCTCCAACGATAATTAAATCTGGGGAAACGATGAGCTCAACAAGAGCTAAAAACTTATTGAAGCGTTTGCCCCACTTTTTAAAACTAAGGTTTTCGCGTTCCTTGGCAGAGGCAGCAGCCCATTTCTCAATTTTTTTATACTTCTTGTAGGGAATTTGACCCAACTCAAAATTAGGAATGAGTTTCCCATTGAAAAAAGCACCACTTCCCAATCCAGTACCAATAGTAATCATGATTACAAGGCCATCCTTACCCTTTCCAGCGCCATAATTCATGGAGGCATAGCCAGCGGCATCCGCATCATTTAGCACAGTGAACTCTTGACCTGTTATTTCGGTAAATAGTTCATCAACATTAACACCAACCCAACTGGGGTGAAGGTTTCCGGGAGAAAGACAAACTCCGTTTTTTACAATGGAAGGAAAACCACAGCCAACTGGCCCTTTGTAATTAAAGTGATCAACAATTTGGGCCACAACTTGAGCCATTTCATCAGGCTTTCTGGATTTTGGGGTAGGGATTCGATAGCGTTCCGTCAACATTTCGCCAGTCTCAGCGTTGACCAAGGCACCTTTAATGCCCGATCCGCCAATGTCAATTCCAAGAATATCCATATAGGAAAGAAAATTTATTTAGGCAAAGAAACAAAAAGTTTTGCGGATCACAGAGTTACGAAGCAAATCATTCAAATTGATGGGTAAAGGACAGAGGTTGCATGGGTAATCTGGCCATGGGAGTGCTCTTGGTTCTTGAACTTGAACTTGGGTTTGATTTTGAACTTGCCTTTGATAAGAGATTTCTCAATCACGCTGCTCATTTCGAAATGACAATTGTATATTGAAATTGCCAGTTACCCTCTGATATCACATTGCTTTTTGAATGACCTCAAAGACTTTGCTATCGTCACACTTTAAGGTTTTATGTGGATATTTTAAAATTAGGGCGTAGTCGTGGGTGGCCATAACAATGGTTCGCCCATTTTGGTTAATGTCTTGAAGTACTTTCATGACCTCCACACTGGTCTGGGGATCTAAGTTTCCAGTGGGCTCATCGGCGAGAATGAGTTCCGGGTCGTTCAATAGTGCCCTTGCAATGGCAATACGTTGTTGTTCCCCTCCTGAAAGTTCGTGGGGAAATTTAAACCCCTTGGTTTTCATACCTACTTTGGTCAATACCTCCTCAATTTTAGAATCCATTTTAGAATCATCCGTCCATCCCGTGGCTTTGAGCACAAAGCGGAGATTGTTGTTAACGTTTCGGTCTGGTAGCAACTTAAAATCCTGAAAGACAATTCCCAGTTTTCGTCGTAAAAAGGGAATGTCTTTTTCTTGGAGTTTTTTCAGGTCGAAATCAACAACACTGGCCTCACCTTGTTTTAATGGGATATCCGCATAAAGCGTTTTCATAAAACTACTCTTCCCGCTACCGGTCTTTCCAATAACATAGACGAACTCCCCTTTCTTTACTTCCAGATTTACATCCTTCAGTACAAGGTTTTCATTTTGAAATACGGCAACATCCTGTAATTTTACAATGGTC
Organism: Flagellimonas marina; assembly: GCF_042651185.1. Taxonomy (NCBI): domain Bacteria; kingdom Pseudomonadati; phylum Bacteroidota; class Flavobacteriia; order Flavobacteriales; family Flavobacteriaceae; genus Flagellimonas; species Flagellimonas marina. Next base: position 255,722 of record NZ_JBHSCL010000004.1, read on the forward strand.
TCGGGCATAGTGTTCTGATATGATTACAAAAGTATTTGAAAATACCGAATCCCAGCTGAAATTCTGTAAGAAGTCTATTTTTCATTGAAATACAGTGGATGATCATCCCCAAATTTTGGTGTTCAGGTTTAAATCCTCTACAATACCTATGGCTGTGGTAATGTCTGCAAAGAGTTCTTCAAGCGCATTTGATGTAACCAGATTTTTGTTTTCTGGTAGGCTAAAAAAACCATAGGGGTGCTGTACCGCCATGTACAGTTTGTTGTTTTGGAATGAAAGCATTATGGGCCTATTGATTTTTTGCTTTAAGGCCAATATGCGTTCCATAAAAGTCGTGGATAATATATAACGCACCTCAACCTGATCGGTGCTGTAGACTACAAACTCGTTTTCAAATTCTGGGCTTTCAAGGTTCACCAATTGATCTCGCTTAAAGTTGAGCGATTGGAGGGTCTTGGCCAAGTATCCCATTCTTTTTTCAAACTGATCGGGAAGGACCACGGTGGTACCACTGAATTTTTTATTGAAGTCTGCTATGGCAAACATGCCCAGAAAACTACTGCCTATATGATCCACCGTTTTTTTAGTGAACCACGGTCGTAAATAAATGTAAGCCATGACCATGAAATTAAATATTGGAATTGCTAGAAGGTAGTTGTAGATGGGTTTTTGGTTAATGATTTTGATATTTCCAATTTGAATGCTAGTATCATCAATCTTACCAATCAATAATCCATGATTCAAATTATAAACCATTGATTGGTATTTTTTCTTCTTTTTTCTTGGGATGACTACAAGTTCACTCTTTTTGATTTCTTTCATCGACACTTGCTTTCGTTCATCGAATTGAAAATTTGGCGCAATCTTATGGGTTAGCTTTTTTATAATTGACTTTTCAACTTTTTGATACCTTACACGTGCTCTCAGAAATAGAATCCCACATATAAAGCATACAAGCCAGAATAGTAAGTGCTGCGTAAAGGTTAAATATTCAAAAAACTGACTTTGGGATATTTCGGCAATCCATTTGGTAAATTCCAAATTGAACGTATACAGAAAAAATGGGGTTAAAACAGCACCTAAAAGGAAAATCTGGAAGAATAAATAAAAAATCAATTTAAAAAAACGATATGGCTTTCGTAACTTTTCCGCTTCCTCTAATTGTGGCAACAGCTCTTCCTTAATTTTTTTGAAATCGTCCATAAGAAAATGTTGTTAAAAGGAAACTTCCGGGGCATTTTTTTCCTCCTCCGCAATTACAAACAATGTTTTGCGGGAATAGCCCATCATTTTGGCCATTATATTAGAGGGGAACATTTCCAAGGCATTGTTGAAAGAATTAACGGCCGCATTATAGGCCCTTCTTGCCGCGGAAAGTTGTTCTTCCACCTCATTGAGGGCGGCCTGTAATTGCAGAAAGTTTTCACTGGCCTTTAAATCTGGGTAGGCTTCGGCCCTTACCTGAAGTTTCCCCAGCATCATGCCCAATTGGCTTTCCAAATGAAAGCGGTCATTGGCCATTGGATTTTCATTGATGATTTTTTCCCTTAGTTGGGTGATTTCCATCAAGGTTTCCCTTTCATGGGCCATGTACCCCTTAACCGTGCTGATGAGACGGGGAACCAAATCCGTTCTTTTTTTCAGCATTACATCAATGCTGCTATACGCCTCCTCGGTCTTGTTCTTTTTGGCGATCAGATTGTTGAAAAGAAAAATGATCAGAAGCACAAAGCTTCCAAAAATGATAAATGCGTAGGTCATGATTATTAATTTGGGATTAATGATTCAATACAAAATAGTGCACCTGATTCAAGGAAGAGGAGGTCATTACCCAAAAATGGTGCTGTGAGGTTGTGGAATAAGCCATCAAAAAAATGCCAATGATTCCTTAAATGAGGGTATCATCTCAACGACATTGCTATTTTTGATGGTGATAAAGCTCTAGAGGTCATTGAGCTTTAGTGCTAAATGTAACAATTATTGGAAATACTGGCAGAACAGACCACTAAAAATTCGATATAACACCACGTGAATATACTTTCAGCTTAATTTTGACGTTATGGTAAAAGTCAGTCGAGAACAGCGTAGAACACTATGAATCGAAAAAACCTCCTATTGTTTCCCATTGTTTTGGGAACTTTTTTTGTGCTTTCCGCACAGGAAACCAAAATCTACACACACAAAAATAAAGCCTATCAAAATGCATTGGCGCTGTACAACAACGAGCAGTACCAGGCAGCACAGACCATTTTTGAAAAGGTAAAGTCATCTACAGATGATTATGAGACCGAGGCCAATAGTGCTTATTATGCCGCCAATGCCGCCATTCGGTTGAACCAACGCGGTGCCGATAAAATGATGGAGGATTTTGTGGATCGATATCCCACCTCCACCAAGCGCAATTCCGCTTTTTTGGATGTGGCCGATTACTATTTTGAGACGGGAAAATATCCGTATGCCCTAAAATGGTACAAAAAGGTGGATGAGTCCGCCATGTCGTACTCTGATCAGCAACGCTTTAATTTTAACAATGGATATGCGCTCTATGCATCCAAACAGCCCAAGGAGGCGGAGCGATACCTGAACAAGGTCAGCACATCCCAAAAATATGGCTCTCAGGCAAAATATTATTTGGGCTACATTGCTTATGAGCAGGATGATTACGATCAGGCCAGTGCCCGTTTCGACCAAATCACGGATCCTAACCTGCTAAATGAAAAGCTTTCTTATTATCAAGCAGATTTAAATTTTAAACTGGGCAATTTTGAGGAAGCCATCGCCATGGCGGAAAAACAAATGGCAAAATCGGACCGCAACGAACAATCCGAACTCAACAAAATTATTGGCGAGAGCTACTTCAACCTAGAACAGTACGATAAAGCCATACCCTATTTGGAGCAATACCGGGGCAAGCGCGGTAGAATGAACAATACGGATTACTACCTGTTGGGATACAGCCATTACAAGCAAGGGGATTACCAAGCGGCCATTCAGCAATTCAATAAAATTATTGGGGAGACCAACAGTGTTGCTCAAAACGCTTATTATCATTTGGCGGAGTGCTATTTAAAATTGGATAAAAAATCAGAGGCACTCAATGCCTTCCGAAATGCTTCGCAGATGGATTTCAGTCCCGAAATACAAAAGGATGCTTGGTTAAATTATGCCCGTTTGAGCTACGAAATCGGGAATGCCTATGAACCTGTTCCCCAGGTATTGACTTCCTATCTTGAAAAATACCCGAAGGATGAGCACCAACTGGAAATCCAAGAACTTTTGGTGGATTCCTACATCACCTCGAAAAATTTTGAGGGTGCCATGAAGCTTTTGGAGGAGAATAAAAACTATGCCAGCAAGGAGACCTATCAAAAAGTGGCCTATTATAGAGGCATTGAGTTGTTTATTGATGGTGATTATGAGGTAGCCATTGAACGTTTTTCCAAATCATTGAAAAGTGCGGAAAACAAGGCTTTTGAAGCGCGGACGCTTTATTGGAAAGGGGAGGCAGAGTATCGGTTGAACCGATTTGAAGAAGCCTTGGTGGATTTCGTGAAATTTCAACAGCTCCCCGCGGCCCGTGCAATGACTGAATATGAAGAACTGGATTACAATTTGGGCTATTGCTATTTTAAGTTGAAGGATTATAACAACGCCATTGCCTATTTCAAAAATGTGGTCAATTCCAGTACTTTGGATGATCAACGGAAGAACGATGGCTATCTTCGATTGGGTGACAGTTATTTTGTGACGAGCAAGTACCAATTGGCCATGAGGGCGTATGACGAGTCATCTAAAATGAATGGCCCGGAGCGGGATTATGCTGCCTTTCAAAAAACATTGTGTAACGGTTTTTTGGGGAATAGTTCCGCTAAAATTGATGGTTTGAACGAATTTTTGACCATGTATCCTACCTCATCACTACGTGATGACGCCCTATTTGAGCTGGGAAATTCATACATAACGGCTAACCAAGAAGCTCGCGGACTGCAAACCTATGATCGTTTGATTGAGGAATATTCCACCAGTAAATTTGCTCCGCGGGGGATGCTGCGCCAAGGATTGGTGCATTATAACGCCAGTAGAAATAGCCAAGCATTGGATAAATTAAAGCTGGTAGTACAAAAATATCCCAACACGCCAGAGGCCAAACAAGCAGTGGCAACGGCCAAACTGGTCTATGTAGATGAAGGTAGGGTAAGCGAGTATGCCGCTTGGGCCCGCAATTTGGATTTTGTTGAGGTCACCGATACCGAACTGGACAATGCCAGTTTTGAATCCGCAGACCGTAAATATGTAGAAGGAAAAACCGATGCGGCCATCAAGGGGTATGAAGATTATTTAAGGGAATTCCCCAATGGACTGCATGCGCAGAAAGCCAATTTTTCATTGGCGCAACTTTATTTTTCAAAAGGACAGAAAGACAAGGCTTTGCCCAAATACCAAGCAGTGGCTAATGGCGGTACTGGAGAATACACCGAACAGGCGTTGACCCGAGTATGCGAAATTTATGTGGAAAAACAGGATTACCAGAGTGCCATTCCCTATTTGAAGAAATTGGAAAGCACGGCAGATATTTCCGAGAACCGGACGTTTGCGCAATCCAATCTTATGAAAGGTTATTATGGTCAAAAAGACTATAGCCAAACCATTGCCTATGCTGAGAAAGTCTTGAAGGCTACCAAAATTGATGACCGCATCAAGAGTGACGCACAGATTATGATTGCGCGTTCGGCCATCGCCACGGACAATGAAGCTTTGGCAAAAACCGCTTATCAGGATGTAAAGCAGATTGCTTCCGGGGAACTTGCCGCGGAGGCGTGGTACTATGATGCCTACTTTAAAAATCAGGATGGCAATTATGAAGCCTCCAACGAATCCGTTCAAAAATTGGCGAAGGATTATTCGGCCTACAAGAAATGGGGCGGAAAAGGCTTGGTGATCATGGCCAAGAACTTCCACAATTTGGGGGATGCCTTCCAAGCTACCTACATTTTGGAGAGCGTGATTTCCAATTTCGCGGAGTTTGATGAGATTGTTACGGAAGCGAAAGAGGAACTGGCACGAATAAAAGCCAAGGAAGCGGAAAGCAATTCATCGGTCAACCCTGATGGAAACTAAATCGAGACACAGCATGCAAAAGAGAACCTATATATTTTCCACACTATTTTTGAGCCTTTTCGGAGCCCTTGTGGCACAGGAAACCGACAATATTGGTACTGAAACGGTAACGGTGGTAAAACCGTATTCCCCTACCGTTTCGGATGCCTTTAAGATAAAATCGGCACCCAATCTCAATGACTCCATTGTGCTTCAAAAAAAGGATATCAATTACAGCATATTTTCCGTTCCAGTGGCGTCCACTTTCACCCCAGCCAAAGGAAAAGCTTCTGGAGTGGAAAAGACACCACCGCCTACCTTGTATAATTCGTATGCTTCGGTGGGATTGGGCAACTACAACAATGCGTTGGTTGATTTTTATACCAGTCGCGAATTTAACAGGGGAGAGGATTTATTGGATTTTGGGTTGACTCATCATTCATCTAGAGGTGATATGGATTCCACTCCATTGGATACCGAATTTTATAACACCAAACTCGATGCTTCCTATGCCAAAAAGGATCGTTATATGGACTGGGGAGCAAGTCTTGGGCTGCAACACCAACTCTACAATTGGTATGGGATTGAAAATGGCGAATTTGCCGAAACAACGGTCGCCGATATGGATGAACAGCAGAATTATTTCAATGCTGAAGCAAAGGCCTATTTAAACATGGAGGATTCCTTCTTTAAAAAAGGCAATATTTTGTTACGTCGTTTTTGGGATGCTACGGAATCCGCAGAGAATAGGGTAGTGGTGAACCCAACCATTGAACTGCCCATCACTGAGGAATTAATTACCATCGGTTTAAAACTGGATTATTTGGGTGGAAACTTTAAAAATGCTTCGCTCAACAATACGGTTAATAATGAGGAAATCAATTACAGTCTTTTTCAAGCGGGGGTGAATCCCAGTTTATTGATTCTTCGGGATGACCTCACCATAAATCTTGGTGCCAATTTTGTCTTTGGCATGGACACTGAAAACAGCGACAACAACTTTTATATCTACCCGGCAGTAACAGCATCTTATCGATTGTTGGATGAAAATGTCATCGCCTACGGCGGCATTGAAGGGGATTTGAAGCAAAATTCCTATCACGATTTTGTGGATGAAAACCCATATGTCTCACCAACCTTAACAATTTTGCCAACTGACCAACAATATATTGGTTATATGGGGTTGAAGGGACAATTGCTATCCAATGTGGGATATAACATTAAAGGTTCCTATACAGCAGAGAATAGAAAGCCTTTGTTTCTGTTAAATCCTGAAAATCTCTTTCGAGATGATGAAAGCAGCTACTATTATGGCAATTCCTTTCAGGTTTTTTATGATGATGTAAAAACCCTTGGCATTTTTGGCGAACTCAATGTGGATATCAATCGCTATTTCACCTTGGGCATAAACGCCGAATTCTATGACTATGACACCGAAACCGATAATCCAGCTTGGAATTTGCCTTCTATAAAGGGTTCGGTATTTATGGATTACCAGATAAATGACCAATGGTATATAGGCGCCAACCTGTTTTACGTGGGCGAACGTGATGATTTATTGGCAGTTGCTGAAGTAGGCGCAACACCATCTGAATTTCCAGCCTCCATTGTTACTTTAGACGGCTTTTTTGATGCCAATGCCCATGTGGGATATCATTTTAATGAACAACTTTCCATTTTTGTAAAAGCAAGCAACATCGCCAACAGCGATTATCAGCGATGGGCCAATTTTAGAGTGCAAGGCTTTCAGGCGCTGGCCGGGGTTTCCTATAAGTTTGACTTCTAAATCTTGTAGGAGATTACGCAATAAAATGTTAAAAGGGACGTTTTAAACCCCCTGCCGTATGTTTCTTTTTGATTCATTCTGGCGGTTCCAAATCAATTGGAAATCATGTTGTTGCGATTCTTTTACATACTGCCTAATCTCGTGGTTGCATTGTTGTGTGCTGACCTTCAATCCCAAAATATGGTAAAAAATGGAGGGTTCGAAGATTACTTGGATTGTCCCATTAAAATGAGCAATCTCAACAAAGATGCAAAGCACTGGAGTGCCCCAAGTTTAGGAACTACTGACTACTTTAACGAATGTAGCAAAACCAAGTTGGGAATCCCCATGAACTTTAAGGGGAAACAAGAACCGTTTGAAGGAGCCGCCTATGCCGGACTGTATCTATTCGCCCCAGATAACTATAGGGAATATATCCAAATACCGTTGAAAGAGACTTTGGAAAGGGGACACAGGTATCGATTGGGGTTGTCCATTAGCCTTGCTGAAAAATCGGACGGTGCAGTAATGGATTTGGGAAGTGTTTTTGCAGAAAAACCATTATCAATCCAAACCAAAAGACAATTGTCCCACGCCGCATTAACCTCGCAAAGCATACAGACCACCCCTTTGAAACAATTTTCCGCGGAAGGTTTTTATGACGACAAGGAAAAGTGGATGCAGTTGAATTTGGATATTGTGGCCAAAGGCTTTGAAAACTATTTGATTCTCGGCAACTTTATGAGCAACGCCGCCACCCACTATATTGATTTTAAAAATTCTTCACCTAGGGCAGAAGGCTATTCCTATTACTATATTGATGACATTTCCCTAACGTATTTAGGGCCAGAGTACAAACCCAATGAGGTGTATGTCTTAGATCATGTGAATTTTAATTTTGACCGATTCGATTTACAGCCCAAGGCCAAACAAAGTCTAAAGGATGTTTTTGATTACCTCAAGAAAAATCCCAATTTAAAAGTATCCATTAGTGGGCATACGGACGATTTGGGTTCAGATGAGTACAATGATGTGCTTTCTAGGGAAAGGGCCAGTTCCGTGGCCAAGTATCTCATGGGATTGGGACTGGATAAAAACCGTATCACTTCAAAAGGATATGGGGACAAAGTGCCTTTAGACAGTGCTCAAACGGACCAAGCCCGAAGAAAAAACCGAAGGGTGGAGTTTGTGATGACCGAGTTTGAAGATGATAATGAGTAAGTAGCACGCTGAGTCGTAATTACTGTCCTTCCAAAAGCTTTTTTAGTTCCTCATCATACCGCAGTACAATTTCTCCTGCACTGCCACCACTTAAAACAAAGAAAGATTCAGTTTTATAACCTTTGGAGCTGATATTTATCTTCCAGTGAAAATCTTTTTCATTCTCAATGGAAAAGTTGCCATCAAAATCTGTGTAAGCGACTGTATTGGTTTCATTGATTTCCACAGCGGCGAAATAAATGGGGAGGCCCAATTCATCGATAATTTTTCCGGTAACTACATTTTGACCCATTCCAAGACAAGGGAATGAGAATAGTACCAGCATAAAGATTACTATTCGCATTACAGTAAGATTTGGACTATAGTAACGTTTTCTATTCACTTTTAGTATGGAAAAGCTTGTATGAAGAGCCCAATGAAAGGGTTGTAAAAATCAGAGGAACAGCAATATAAATTAAAAATGTACGTTTTTATGCATGAACGGGAACCTATCTAAACAAAGATTAACATGGGGTACCGTACATTATTTTTATTCAGCATCAGTTTGTTTGTGTCCATGACACTTTCTTCGCAAAACTTGATTTTAAATCCAGGATTTGAAAATTATAGTAGCTGTCCGTACAGCATAACAAGCATGGATATGCTTCTTGAGGAAATTTCATTACCAACATCCAGCTCTGGGGACTATTTTCATGAATGTGGCTCAGAGGATTTTAGTGTTCCCTCCAATTTTAAGGGCACTCAAAAAGCATCGGAAGGTTCCGGTTACATAGGATTGTATTTCTATGCCCTTAACAATTACCGGGAATATGTTCAGTTGAATACGTCCAAAAAGCTTCGCGAAAAGCATCCGTATAAAATATCGTTGCAGGTGAGTTTGGCCGAGACTTCTACGCTGGCCATGAAAAATATGTCGATTCTATTAATGAACAAAAAAATAAAGGTTCCCAATAGCACGGTTCTTACACATTCTAGATTGGATCTAGAGGAAAATGTTGAATTTCATGAGGTGAAATTGAGGGCAGATAACTCCATCTCAGAAAAGGAAGGTTGGGTTACGCTGTCGGCAGAATTCGATGCCAAGGGGTTTGAAACCCAAATTATATTTGGAAATTTCCAGACCAATGAAGATACACCACTTTTACAACCAGATAAACGTCCCTTGTCCAGTGATTTTTCGTACTACTTTGTCGATAATTTTATGCTGGAGGAATTGCCTAGGGTGAACTATGAAAAGGATAAAATCTACGTTTTAGAGCAAAATCCATTTGAACCCAAAGGGTATGAGTTGGATGCCAAGGCAGTGGCCGACATTCAAAAAATCTTTAAGTTCCTTAAGGAAAATGCCGAAGTGCAAATGAAAATTACCGGACATTCCGATAATATCGGCACTACGGAATACAACAAGTTTATATCTTCTCTTAGGGCAAGGGCGGTTGCACTCCATTTAAAAAAACTGGGTATTGCTGATGACCGAATTGTTTGGGAAGGTGTAGGGGATACAAAGCCCCTAAAAAGCCGCACACCAAGGGCAAATGACTTTGAAGATGGCAGAATAGAGTTTGTGATGACCAAGTTTGAGGATGAGTAGATTGCCCATTCGGTAGCATTTTCTATTTTTGGAGAAACCAACTCTCCATGAAAAAGTTTTTTCTGTTCTGTTCCGTTGTTCTCTTTTTGGCTTGTAATTCCAAGGAAGAAGTAGACCTTATCGTGTATAATGCCAATATCTACACAGTCGATAAAGACTTTTCCAAGGCATGCTGTGTGGCGATAAAAGGCGGAAAATTTGTGGCAGTGGCCGAAACCGCGGACATTTTCAAAAAATACACAGCCAAAGAAGAATTGGATGCTGAAGGCAAAACCATTGTACCTGGCTTGATAGATGCCCATTGCCATTTTTATGGTTTAGGCTTGAATCAACAGGTGGTTGACTTGGTCGGAACCAGCAGTTTTGAGGAAATTCTGGAGAAAGTAGTTGCTTTTCAAAAGGAGCGCCCTTCCAATTTTATTATGGGCCGAGGTTGGGACCAAAATGATTGGGAAGTCAAGGAATTTCCTACCAAGGCACAGCTGGATGAGCTTTTTCCAGATACCCCAGTCGCCTTGGAACGTATTGATGGCCATGCCCTAGTGGTAAACCAAAAAGCCTTGGATTTGGCAGGAATTACAGAGGAAACAGAGGTTTCAGGTGGAGAGATTGTTAAAAAGGACGGAAAAATCACAGGTGTTTTAGTGGATAATCCCATGGGAATGATTTATGCAGTGATGCCCCAGCCCAGTAAGGAAAGCCAGATTCAAGCGTTAAAAGATGCGGAGGAAATTTGTTTGGATTATGGATTGACCACAGTGAATGATGCCGGGTTAGATAGGCACACCATCGAACTGATTGATAGTCTACAACAAGCTGGTGAACTATCCATTCGTGTGTACGCCATGGTAAGCAATTCACCCGATAATTTGGATTATTTCCTCAATAAAGGAATCATAAAAACAGATGAACTCAACGTGCGCTCCGTAAAGGTGTATGGTGATGGTGCACTCGGTTCTAGAGGGGCCGCTTTGCGAGCACCGTATTCGGACCAACACGGGCATTTTGGGGCCATGGTCACTCCAGTGGACCAAATTGGGGCCTTGGCTGAACGGATTGCTGCTTCAGAATACCAAATGAATACCCATGCCATTGGAGATTCTGCCAATATTGTGGTGTTGAGAGCCTATCAAAAGGCCTTGGAAGGAAAACAAGACCGCCGATGGAAAGTGGAGCATGCCCAAGTTATTTCACAACCAGACTTTGAATATTTTGAAAAAGGAATTATCCCATCAGTACAGCCAACCCATGCCACTAGTGATATGTACTGGGCCGAAGACCGATTGGGACCTGACCGGGTGAAAGGGGCATATGCCTATAAGCAGCTATTGGAAAAGGCGGGTCTCGTAGCTTTGGGAACTGATTTTCCGGTAGAACAGGTGAGTCCATTTTTGACCTTTTATGCTGCGGTGGCACGTCAAGATTTGGAAAACTATCCTGAAGGGGGATATCAAATGGAAAATGCACTTTCTCGCGAAGAAACTTTAAAAGGAATGACCATTTGGGCAGCCTATTCCAATTTCGAAGAGAACGAAAAAGGAAGTATAGAGTCTGGTAAATTTGCGGATTTTGTCATTTTGAGCGATGACATCATGACCATGCCCATCGACAGTGTTCCCAACCTAAAAGCAGAGCAGGTTTTTGTGGGGGGCGAGAAGATGAAGTAATGTCAGTTCGAGCGGAGTCGAGAACTTTTAACAGTTTGGCTTGCATAACAAGACACTCGACTGCGCTCGATGTGACAAATTGTTTCTAGAAACTCATCGGCAAGGTAGCTCTGGTAGTACCCCATCCCATGACCAAATCGCCGTTGTCATCAAAAGCAATTGAAAACGCTTCCAATTCCTCGTCATCGGTACTGGCCTCAGCGGTAACACGTGCCACATCAGCAGCACTATCATAGGAATAAGCACCCCATTGATGCAAATTGTTGTTCAAGATAACGGTCCATTCGTCATCACCAGGAATGGTGAACAAAGAATAGGTGCCCGCCTTAACAGCTTGCCCTCCTACGGTAGCATCTTTGTAAAAAGTGATTTCGGTAGCCTCATTAGCGCCAGTTCTCCAAACTTTTCCCTTGGGAGCCAGTTCATCCAAACTACGTCCTTTTAATTGCGGACGGCTATAAATAACTCGGGCAGCTTTGTCCATTTCCCGTGAACTGGATGGGTAATAGGCAATATCGGCCGGACTTTTGTCCAAACCACTGAATTTCTGTGCTGTGGCCTCAGTGGTGAAAACCAAAGCAAAGGTTAAAAAAGTGAATAAAAATACATTTTTCATGATTGTGATTTTAGTTGTTCTCAAAACTAGGATGTAATTACTTGGTGTTTTTATAAAGAGACGTTAAAATTTAAGAACCTTACAAAACGAATAATTTTGCGTAGAAGTTCTATTGTACGATTACAATGTAACATGTAAATACATTTAATTATTTCAATTTGTAACATATATTTATTTTAAACTTTTATTTAAAAAGTATAAGGTCAATATTTGCATCAAAATTGTTATTAAAGTATTATTGATATGTGTGGAATTGTATGCGCGTTTGATGTGAAGGAAAGCACGGAAGTGTTACGCCCCCAATTATTGGAAATGTCTAAAAAGGTAAGGCACAGAGGTCCGGATTGGAGCGGAATTTATGCGGACAATAAGGCCATTTTGGCTCATGAAAGATTAGCGATTGTAGACCCTGCATCGGGAAAACAGCCCTTGCTAAGTGCTGACGGTAAACTGGTATTGGCGGCCAATGGCGAAATATATAACCATCAGGAACTCAGAAAACAGTTTGAAGGGAAATACGAATTCAAGACACAGTCTGACTGTGAGGTGATATTGGCCCTTTATCAAGAAAAGGGACCTGGGTTTATTGATGAAATGAACGGAATTTTTGGTTTCGCCATCTACGATAGTGAAAAAGATGAATATTTTATCGCTCGCGATCACATGGGAATCATTCCCTTGTATATCGGGTGGGATAAAAACGGAACGTTCTACGTTGCTTCCGAATTGAAAGCATTGGAAGGCACCTGTTCCAAAATAGAGCTTTTCCCTCCGGGACATTACCTGCATAGCTCAACGGGTGAGTTTGTAAGATGGTACGAAAGGGATTGGATGGAGTACGATGCCGTAAAAGAGAACGAAACCAGTATTGAAGCTATAAAAGATGCTTTAGAAGCCGCAGTGCACCGCCAATTGATGTCCGACGTGCCGTATGGGGTGTTGTTGTCCGGAGGATTGGATTCCTCGGTAACCTCCGCGATAGCAAAAAGATATTCCCAAAAGCGAATTGAGTCTGGTGATACTGTGGATGCATGGTGGCCTCAGTTGCACTCCTTTTCAGTAGGGCTTGAAGGCTCTCCTGATTTGGCCGCAGCCCAAAAAGTAGCGGATCATATTGGTACTGTTCACCATGAGATAAAATTTACCATCCAAGAAGGTCTGGATGCCATCAAAGATGTAATCTACAACTTGGAAACCTATGATATTACAACCGTAAGAGCGTCCACGCCCATGTACTTGATGGCAAGAGTCATTAAATCCATGGGGATTAAAATGGTGTTGTCCGGGGAAGGAGCTGATGAGCTGTTTGGTGGATATCTGTATTTCCACAAAGCCCCAAGTCCGAAAGATTTTCATGAAGAAACCGTACGAAAACTGAGCAAGTTGCATATGTACGATTGTCTTCGTGCCAACAAATCCTTGGCAGCATGGGGTATTGAAGGTAGAGTTCCCTTCTTGGATAAGGAGTTTATGGATGTCGCCATGAGCATCAACCCAAAAGATAAGATGATCAACGGAGAACGTATGGAAAAGTGGGTGGTGCGCAAAGCTTTTGAATCCTATTTGCCAGAAAGTGTAGCTTGGAGACAGAAAGAACAGTTTTCCGATGGAGTGGGATACAGTTGGATAGACACGCTTAAGGAATTGGTCAATGAAGAGGTTAGCGATGAGCAATTGGCCAATGCACACTTTAAGTTTCCCATTCAGACACCGACATCAAAGGAAGAATACTACTACCGTTCCATTTTTGAAAGTCATTTTCCATCAGATGCGGCAGCTTTAAGCGTTCCACAGGAACCTTCCGTAGCATGCAGTACCAAGATTGCTTTGGAGTGGGATGAGGCCTTTAAAAACATGAACGACCCTTCAGGAAGGGCTGTAGCCAAGGTGCATTCTGATGCATACGTAAAATAAATAACCAACCTATCATACGAGAATGTAGCGGGAAGATGCTGTTTTGTTTCATTTTCAATTAGTCGGAAAAGCCCCTTGTGCAAGGGGCTTTTTGTTTTTGGTCGGCGGCTGGGTGCACTAGGCTCAAAACACGTTGTTTTCCACAGGTTTTTGTTGATAACTTAGGGTGTCCGAGAGGCTTCATGGCCCTAATTTAGAGGGGTATTCTTTATATTTGTAAGATTTGAAAAATTCAAGGCAAATACGAAGAATATATGAGCGAAGAAGCGAATAAGAAAATGTACTCAGCGGACAGTATCCAGGCCCTTGAAGGCATGGAGCACGTGCGCATGAGGCCTTCCATGTACATTGGGGATGTTGGGGTGCGTGGACTTCACCATTTGGTATATGAAGTAGTGGATAACTCCATTGATGAAGCCATGGGAGGGTACTGTGATTCCATCCAGGTTATCATTAATGAGGACAACTCCATTACCACAAAAGATAACGGGCGAGGAATTCCCGTTGACCTTCACAAAAAAGAAGGTGTTTCTGCTCTTGAAGTGGTTATGACCAAAATTGGGGCAGGGGGTAAGTTTGACAAAGATTCGTATAAAGTCTCCGGTGGACTTCACGGTGTTGGGGTTTCTTGTGTGAACGCCCTTTCAAGTCATCTAAAAGCCACTGTTTATCGGGATGGAAAAATATGGGAACAGGAATATGAACGGGGAAAGACCCTTTATCCTGTAAAAAGCGTTGGTGAAAGTAAGGAAACCGGTACAGTGGTCACTTTTATGCCGGACGACACTATATTTACCCAAACCATTGAATATAGCTATGAAACCTTGGCCAATAGGATGCGTGAGCTTTCCTTTTTGAACAAAGGTGTTACCATTACGCTTACCGATAAACGTCATAAGGACGATAAAGGGGAATTTATTTCTGAAACGTTTCATTCTGATGAAGGTCTAAAGGAATTCATCAAATTTTTGGATGGAAACCGGGAGCCGCTTATACAAAGCGTTATTTCCATGGAAGGTGAGAAAAATGGCATTCCTGTTGAAGTGGCCATGGTCTACAATACCGGATATACGGAAAATCTTCACTCTTATGTGAACAACATCAACACCCATGAAGGGGGTACACACCTTTCCGGCTTTAGAAGAGGATTGACAACTACCTTGAAAAAGTATGCGGACAACTCTGGGATGTTGGACAAGTTGAAATTTGAGATTTCGGGAGACGATTTTAGGGAAGGACTTACGGCCATCGTATCCGTAAAAGTAGCCGAGCCCCAGTTTGAGGGCCAGACCAAAACCAAACTTGGAAACCGAGAGGTGACCAGTGCCGTTAGTCAAGCTGTATCCGAAATGTTGACCGATTATTTGGAAGAGCATCCAGATGACGCCAAACAAATCGTTGAAAAAGTAAAATTGGCAGCCCAAGCCAGACACGCAGCCGCCAAGGCACGTGAAATGGTACAGCGTAAAAACCCAATGAGTGTTGGGGGATTACCTGGAAAATTATCGGATTGCTCGGAGCAAGACCCTACCAAATGCGAAGTTTTCTTGGTTGAGGGAGATTCCGCAGGCGGTACGGCCAAACAAGGCCGGGATAGAAACTTCCAAGCTATTTTGCCACTTCGTGGTAAGATTTTGAATGTGGAGAAGGCCATGCAGCACAAGGTTTTTGAAAACGAGGAAATCAAGAACATTTATACGGCATTGGGTGTTACCATTGGAACCGAAGAAGATAGCAAGGCCTTGAATTTGGATAAACTACGATATCATAAAGTAGTGATCATGTGTGATGCTGATGTGGATGGTAGCCACATTGAAACCTTGATTTTGACCTTCTTCTTCCGCTACATGCGTGAATTGATAGAGGGAGGCCATGTTTATATTGCTACACCGCCCCTATATCTTGTTAAAAAAGGAGCCAAGAAAAGATATGCTTGGAACGATAAGGAACGTGATGCCATCATGGCAGAAATGAATGGCGGGGCCAGTATTCAACGCTACAAAGGTCTCGGTGAGATGAATGCGGAACAATTGTGGGACACAACCATGAACCCGGAATTTAGAACGTTGCGCCAAGTAAGTATCGACAATGCTACGGAATCAGACCGAATCTTCTCCATGTTGATGGGCGATGAGGTGCCTCCAAGACGTGAATTTATTGAGAAAAATGCCGTCTATGCCAACATAGATGTATAGATAACCGTTATTTCACAACAAAAACTCGCTCTTACAGGGCGAGTTTTTTAGTTTTAGGAAAAATTTACAAAATGAAAAAAATCCTTTTGTTGGTTGCCCTCACCATGGTGACCGTTTCCAAAGCGCAAGATTTAAACGACCTCTTCGTTTCCGGTGTCGAAGACGCTGAACGTTTTGCCAATGCTTATTTGGCTCCCGTTTCCGAAGCAACCATCTATAGTATTTCCAATGGATGGTACAATACAGCCGACTCCAAGCCATTGGGTGGCTTTGAAATATCCATAGTTGGAAACCTGACCGGTTTTAAAAACAAGGATGATAAAAAAGCTTTCATTCTGGATCCCAACGACTATGAAAACCTAGATTTTGTAGACAATCCTGGGCAGGCCAGGCCTATTTCAACCGCACTGGGCGATATTGAAGGTGTTACAGTTTTTGTGGAAGATGAAAGCGGATTGTTCCGAGAAGAGTTTGAATTGCCTTCCGGATTGGCTGCCGAAAATTTCAACTTTATCCCTTCTGGATACATTCAGGGAAGCGTGGGGTTGGTAAAAGGCCTTGAGGTAAAAGCCCGTTTTTTACCAAAAATCAAGTTTGATGATGATGCCAAAATTGGACTTTTCGGTGCGGGTATCCAGTATGATTTCACCAAAATGCTTCCAGCCGATAAATTATTGCCTGTGGCCATTTCCGCAGTAATTGGATATACAGGACTTACAGGAGAGTACGATTTTACAGATACTGGAGTCATCAATGGTGAAGACCAACGTATTGATGCCTCTGTTAAAACCTGGAACTTTAGTGCTGTGGTATCTACCCGAAAAATACCTGTAATCAATTTTTACGGAGGATTGGGATATATCACGGGAAAATCAGACATAGATTTATTGGGAACTTATGAGGCCAACGGACCTTTCTTTACGGAAACCATAGAAGACCCTTTTACAGTATCGAAAAAAACCAGTGGGGTTGCCGCCACGCTGGGTACCAAAATAAAATTGGGCTTCTTTAGGCTCAATGCAGATTACAATATTTCTGAGTTCAGTACCTTCACCTTTGGTGTCAACTTCGGATTTAGATAATGACCAAACCAACTGACCAACCATTAAAAAGGCCCCAACAATTACGTTGGGGCCTTCTATTTTCATATAAGTAGTCTTCCTGTCTATTCCCTGGTGGCGAAGACCGAACCATTCTCCAGGGCTAAAATTTCAGGGTCATTGCTTTGTTCTAAACTGACCGTGATGTCCTCCACTTGAGGGTCACCATAGATAATGGTATAGACCCCATTTTCTTGGGACCATTTAAAATCAGTGTAAAAAACCAGTTTGGAGTTTGAATAACTTTGGTATCTGCCCAGATAAACATCGTTGAAAATCCACTCTTCCCGCGTTGACTCGGTACTTTTGCCATTTAATGTTGAAGATTCAGTTTTGGCCCAGATGCCCAAAATGGGATCGTTGTTCTCTGGGATGCGGCTGCAGTTGCTTATGGCTATAATGCCAATAATGGACAACAATGAAAAGAGCTTTTTCATAGGTCAAGTAGGTTAAATTTGGGACTAATAGAACGTAGGTTTGTAAGAAATTATTGCAAAAACATCGCAAAAGATTTCATGGAAATTAAATTCTTCGATGAACGACACATTTTGTTAACAGGTCCAAGGATTTTACCGAATTATGTTAAGGGTAAAAATCCTTCCTTAAAACTAGCGGAAGTCAGCACTTTTCTAAGCTAAATGCCTTATTTTTGAACGATTAAAATTTAAACCCTTAAAAATGAAAGTTACCGTAGTTGGAGCAGGCGCAGTGGGAGCAAGCTGTGCAGAATATATTGCCATAAAGGATTTTGCGGCAGAAGTTGTGTTATTGGATATTAAGGAAGGATACGCGGAAGGAAAAGCCATGGATTTAATGCAAACTGCTTCCTTGAATGGTTTTGATACCAAAATCACTGGAAGCACCAGCGATTATTCCAAAACAGCCAATAGCGATATTGCGGTAATCACTTCAGGGATTCCACGTAAACCGGGAATGACTCGTGAAGAACTTATAGGGATTAATGCGGGAATTGTAAAAGATGTTTCCGGTAACTTATTGAAACATTCTCCCAATGCTATCATTATTGTAGTTAGCAACCCTATGGACACCATGACCTATTTGGTACACAAGGCCACAGGTTTGCCCAAAAATAAAATTATAGGAATGGGTGGTGCATTAGATAGCGCCCGTTTTAAATACAGATTGGCAGAAGCCTTGGGTGCACCCATTTCTGATGTGGACGGAATGGTAATCGGTGGACATAGCGATACCGGTATGGTTCCCTTGATTGCCCACGCTACTCGAAACAGCATTAAAGTTTCCGAATTTCTTTCGGATGAAAAAATGCAGTGGGTGGTGGAAGAAACCAAAGTTGGTGGCGCTACATTAACCAAATTGCTGGGGACCAGTGCATGGTATGCTCCCGGAGCTGCCGTTTCTGGATTGGTTCAGGCCATTGCGTGCGACCAAAAGAAAATGTTCCCTTGTTCCACATTCTTGGAAGGAGAATATGACCTTAATGATATCTGTATAGGTGTACCCGTGATTTTAGGTAAAAACGGTATTGAAGAAATCGTTGAAATTGAACTGACCGAAGCCGAAAAGGCGAAAATGCAGGAAAGTGCAGAAGGCGTCAAAAAGACCAATGGCCTGCTGGACATTTAATTTCGATTGAATCAAATTTAGAATTGTCATTTCGGGATTTAGGTTGCAAAATTCATGGCTACACAAAGCCGGGATTTCACCTGATTTCGAAATGACATTTTTTTAGGGCACTCAGTTATTGGGTTATTCAGTTACTCGGTTATTGAGTTATTTTATCTTGTCTTTCGTCTTTCGTCTTGGTTCTAGACTCTTGATTCTTGTTTGTTGAACTTGGGCTTGTTTTTTGGATTATTGGAAATTGTTAATTGAAATAACACACTCCCAGCCCCTCTTTAGAGGGGAGTTGAAAATCCCTTCTTGAGAAGGGAGGATTTCGGTATGGCGAAATCAGGGTTGTGTTTGATTGATTGGTTACTGAGCTACTGTCTTGCGTCTTGGTTCTTTTGTCTTGTTTCTTGAACTTGAGCTTGGATTTAGGAATCAGATTTCTCAATCGATGCTTTGCATCTCATGTCGAAATGACCGTTTAGCCGTTAATGTCATTTCGAGCGCAGTCGAGAAATCTATTTTTGTTTTTTGGTGCTTGGAATTTGTTGATTCGGTAATTTGTTGATTCGGTTACTCTGTTATTTGTTGCTAAACTCTGAACTCTGAACTCTGAACTCTGAACTCTGAACTCTGAACTTGAGACTTGCTCTTGATTCTTGCACTTGCACTTGAGCTTGTTTTTTGGAATCAGTCAATCTCAACACTCACATCTCACATCTCGTGTCAGGACACAAAAAAACACCGAGAAGAAAAATTCCCCTCGGTGCCTTGAATTAAAATTTTAGATTAAAGTTAAGAGTAATTCTAAAAGCCTTGACATTGCGTAGGCCCAGCATCATTAATTGTCCAGTTTTTCGTTGAGGTGAGAAATGCACGTGAACCAATGGTTTGTTGGTCATTGCAATAAGTAAGTCCAGCAGCACTTAATGATAAGTCCGAGGGAGGATTGTTCACGGCCCAACCCCTAAGTATAAGGCTATAGTTTATAGAATTTAGTCCAGAATTACTCAACATAAAGCCCATGTTAACGCCTTCACTATTCAGTTGCCAAGTTCCTATACTCGCATTGTTAAATGTTGTTGCATTGTTGAACATGGCATACATTGTATCGACATTGCTCACGTTCCATCCACTTAAATTTTGGTTAAAGGAAGTATTATAGGCAAACATATATTGCATATTGGTTACGCTACTTACATCCCATCCACTGATGTCGCCATTAAACTCAGTTTGGCTGTTAATGTCCGTAGCAAACATATATGACATATCAGTAACGTTGTGTGTGTTCGAATTCCAACCAGTTAAATCTTGGTTGAAGCTCGTGGCCAAATAGAACATGCGTGACATATTGGTTATATTGCTCACATCCCAATCATTAATTTCAGCATTGAAATTTTCTGCCCCTTCGAACATGGATTTTGTACTGTTCAATGCAGAGAGGTTGGGAATGTCGGTAGCAATGGAATTCAGATTTTGGCAATAATAGAATGCTTCGAACATTGTTTTCCAGGGATTATTTCCCCATTGGGCTATTCTAGTCAACTTATTACGATCTGTTTGAGATACTTGACTCATTCGAATAGAAGGAAATTGTCCTTTTATGGCTACTTGATGCGCACCAGGGCCTTCATACACATGAGATGGGTTATTACTATGGGCAATGTTTTCAACGGTTCCATCTCCCCAATCTATCGTATAGTTATACGGAAACATTATGCCTGCGTTTACCCCAATGGTAATGGCTTCGCTTGGAGAGGTTGTTTGCCAAATCGTAATAAATGATTCAGGATCATCAAAAAGGCTTTCGTATTCATCAGTAACGGTTATCGTAATTTCCGCAGAAACAGGCTCGTTGTTTTCATCCGTAACTTCTACAGTGATGGTATGCTCGGTGGCTGTCTCATAATCCAGACTTTTTCCAGCGGCCAAGCTCAGTTCACCATCTGTAGTAATCTCAAAGAGTTCAGAAGTATCCTCAACGATGGAAAAGGTGAGGGCATCGTCTTCTGAGTCGTTAGCTGTAATAGTTCCAATTAATACATCGTCGGCAATATCCTCTGAAACCTCAAAGATTTGATTTTCGATAGAAGGCGCTTCATTGACTGCGACCACTACTTCTGTAACGTTTATGGTGATGGTAGCCTGTGCAGCGGTGTTGCCATCGCTCACCTCTATAGTTAGCGTGTGTTCCGTGGCCACTTCGAAATCAAGGTTCTGTCCTTCCAAAAGGCTCAGTTCACCACCTATGGTAATTTCGAAAAGTCCGGCAGTGTCCTCGGCAATAGAAAAGGTAATGTCATCATTCTCTGGGTCGGTGGCGGTCACAGTGCCTATTACATCCACGTCCAAAATGTTTTCGGCCACCTCAAAGCTTTGTGCTTCAATGACTGGGATCTCGTTGTTGGCCACCACTTCGGTCACTTTAATAGTGAAGTCGGCCGTGGCATTGGCGGTACCATCATTCACGCTGATGCCCAAGACATGGCTATCTTTTGTGGCGAAGTTTAAGGTCTTTCCAGCGGCTAGACTGATGGTGCCAGCTCCAGAAATTTCGAATAAATTGTCGCTGTTGGTGTCTATTTTAAAGGTAAGGGTGTCCTCATCGGCATCTGTTGCGGTTACCGTACCAATGATATGGGTATCGCTGATGTTCTCCGGTACTGTGAATGTTTTAGAGGTGTTGGTGATCTGCGGTGCGGTATTCTCTGGGGTAGGTGGTGCAGGTGGTGTTGGTGGGGTGGAAGGACCATCGTCCTTACTACACGAAATCACCAAGGCTAATGCGAAGAGCGTTGCATAAAGCAATTTTTTTTGTATCATCGTATTGATTTTTAAATGTTTAACGTGGCAATATCCAGTTTACAGGTCAGTTTTTGGACTATGGATTGACGGATGGGTGGTTTGGGTTGATGGATTTTGGTCAAGGAGTCTGAGGTCAGAAGTCAGAAGTCGGAAGTCGGAAGTCAGTAGTCAGTGGGCAGTGGTTTGGGTTTGGATATTTAGTTATTCGGTTATTGTCTTCAGTGTAGGCTCTTTGCTCTTGGCTTTTGATTCTTTTCTCTATCCTCTATCCTCTTTCGTCTTGATACTTGAACTTGTTTTTTGGAATTTGTTGATTTGGTTATTCGTTGATTAAGTTATTGGGTTATTCAGTTACTGAGTTTTTGTCTTTTCTCTAGACTCTAGACTCTAGACTCTTGTTTCTTGGCTCTTTCGTCTTGTCTCTATTTTATAACCTCCCGACTCTAGATTCAACATCCATCCGTTAGCTGTAAATACAATTCCATCAATTTCTATTGGCAAATCTTATGGGAAATGATATATTTGCACGCTGTTTAAGAAAACTTCTAAAAATTTAACAATCAATGCAAAATAAAGGACTAATAAGGCTTTTCGCCATCCTTTTTGGCTTGGTGAGTATCTATCAGCTATCCTTTACTTTCATAACAAGTAAGTTGGAAAAAGATGCTGAAGCTTACGCCGTTAGCCAAATTTCAGAGGCAGAGGAGGATTATGTGGCTAAGCGTGAAGCTTTAGAGGCATCGTATCTAGATTCCATCAGCGATAACTCCGTTCTAGGATTTACCAGCTATGAAGATGCCAAGACAAAAGAGTTGAATAAAGGTCTTGACCTTAAGGGGGGTATCAACGTTACCCTTCAGATTTCTGTAAAAGATATCTTAAAAGGGTTGGCCAACAATACCAAAAATCCTGTTTTCAACAAAGCATTGGCCGATGCCGATGAGGCATCCAAAAGTAGCGATAATACGTATTTGGAACTGTTCTTTGAAGCGTTTGATAATATTAAAGGAGATACCAAATTGGCCTCTCCCGATATTTTTGCCAACAAGGGGTTAAGTGATGATGTTAATTTTCAGATGACGGATGATCAGGTAAAACCTGTTATTCGCAGAAAAATTGATGAATCCATTGTTTCTGCATTTGAAGTACTCCGTGAGCGTATTGATGGTTTTGGGGTGACCCAACCCAATATTCAACGAGAAGGAAATTCAGGACGAATCTTAGTGGAACTTCCGGGAGCGCGCGATATTGCCCGTGCCCAGGAACTGTTGTCCAGTACCGCCCAGTTGGAGTTTTGGGAAACCTATCCGCAGAGCAATCAAAGCTTAGGCGCATTCTTTGTAAGTGCCAACCAAAGACTTCAAGAGATTTTGGAGCCTACTGAATCTGGAGAGGATGAGCTTTCCAAGCCAGAATCAGAAATTGACTCTCTATTGTCTGATGTCTCCCAAGATTCTTTGGATATGGCCCCTCAGACCAATCCATTGTTGGGAAAATTAATTCCTGCTGATCCAGGCAGCCATGCCATTGCCCGTGCTTTGGTGACTGACACAGCGGAAATAGGAGGGTATCTAAGAATGCCTGAAATCAAAAGATTGCTGCCCAATGATGTGCAGTTCACCAAATTTTTATGGGAGAGACCCTCACAAGATGCTGAGGTGGTTGAATTATACGCCCTAAAATCCAATAGGGATGGTACTCCAAGAATCAGTGGGGATGTGGTGTCCGATGCACAAGATACCTTTGACCAGTTCAATAAACCCGCCGTGAGTATGACCATGAACACTCGTGGTGCCAAGGAGTGGGAAGAATTGACTGGTGATGCGTATAACAATCAAACGGGTATTGCCATTGTATTGGATAATAAGGTATATACGGCCCCTGGTGTTTCTTCAGGACCAATTTCTGGTGGACGTTCCGAGATTACAGGAACTTTCACGGTAAATGAAACCAAAGATATTGCCAACGTATTGCGTGCTGGTAAGCTACCTGCATCCGCAGAGATCATTCAATCTGAAGTAGTAGGTCCATCTTTGGGACAAGAGGCCATTGACAGTGGATTTATGTCCTTTGTGATAGCCATGCTCTTTGTATTGATATGGATGATTTTCTACTACGGTAAGGCCGGTATTTTTGCGGACATCGCCTTGGTGTTCAACATTCTGTTGATTTTCGGCGTATTGACCAGCTTGGGAGCTGTTTTAACACTTCCTGGTATTGCCGGTATCGTTTTGACCATAGGTATGTCGGTAGATGCCAACGTACTTATTTTTGAAAGGGTAAAAGAGGAATTGGCCCGTGGTAAAGGTAAGGCGCAAGCCATTGCAGATGGTTTTGGTAACGCGTTGTCCTCTATTCTGGATGCCAACATTACCACTGGTTTAACGGCAATTATCCTATTCATATTTGGGTCAGGGCCCATTAAAGGATTTGCAACCACACTTTTGATCGGTATTGTCACCTCATTGTTTACGGCCATTTTTGTAACCCGTTTAATGATTGAAGCATACACGGCTAAAAAAGGCAGACGATTGGATTTCTCTACGAGTATTACCAAGAATTTGTTCAGCAAAATGAACATTGACTTCTTGGTGAAACGTAAGATTGCTTATGTAGTCTCTGGGATTTTGGTGGCAGTAAGTATTTTTTCTTTGTTTACCAACGGCCTTAACCAAGGTGTTGATTTCATTGGTGGTCGTTCGTACCAAATTCGTTTTGAGAAAGCCGTGAGCCCTTCTGAGATTGCATCAGAATTGAATGAAGTATTTGGAAGCGGAACCAATGTAAAGACCTTTGGTGATGCCAATCAGATAAAAGTCACCACTCCGTATAAAGTGGATGAAGAAGGTATTGAAGTCGATACCGAAATTCAAAATAAACTGTACACATCGCTACAAAAATATTTGCCAGATGGTACTTCCTTCGATGATTTCACTGTGGGTGCTTCTGAAAAATCAATAGGAATATTACAATCCGTAAAAGTGGGACCAACCATTGCGGATGATATAAAAAAGAACGCCTTTTTGGCCATTTTGGGCTCTTTGGCTGTTGTGTTCCTCTATATCTTATTGCGATTTAGAAAATGGCAGTTCTCTTTGGGAGCTGTTGTCGCTGTTTTCCATGATGTGATGGTTGTGTTGGGAATCTTCTCCCTTACTGGAAGCATTATGCCCTTTAACATGGAAATTGACCAAGCTTTTATTGCGGCTATCCTAACGGTAATTGGTTATTCCTTGAACGATACCGTAGTAGTATTTGACCGTATTCGTGAGATTGTTGGGCTAAAAGGTTGGAAGGCTGGAGAAAATATCAACGAAGCTCTAAATAGTACCTTGAGTAGAACCTTGAATACATCATTAACTACTTTGATTGTATTGTTGGCCATATTCGTTTTTGGAGGAGAAAGCCTTAGAGGATTTATGTTCGCCATGATTGTTGGTGTTATTGTGGGTACCTATTCTTCGGTATTCATTGCAACACCGGTCATGTTCGATTCTTTAAAAGAGAAAATTGTTCCTGCTGATAAAGCATAACAATAGTTTTAGATTACACCTTAAAAGGCCGTTTCATTTTCTCTTGGAGCGGCCTTTTATTTTTCATTGTGTATAATACCTATAGAGCCGTTTTCCGAAGGAATTAATTCAAAAATAAATTGGGGATTAAGCTTAGGTTCATCCCTATGCGAAACAAAAAGGATGGCCGAATCACTTTCTTTTGCGATTTTGTTCACCAAAGCCACAAACAAAGCCGCACTTTTATCATCCAGACCAGCGGTAGGTTCGTCCAATATAAGGAGAGGGGGGTGCTTCACCATGGCCCGCGCTGTCATTACCAATCGCTTTTCGCCAGAAGTAAGTTCACGGAAATGGGTGTCTTTTTTATCATGCATCCCTAGCAATTTTAACCATTGTCCAGCAAGGCGTCTTTCAGCCTGGGTTGGTAATACATATAAACCAATGGAGTCGTGAAGTCCCGAAATAATCATATTTTCCAAACTGTGGTAACCTCTAAACTTATCGGTTACCGAGGGCGTAAAATAGCCTATCCTTTGCTTGAGGTCCCAGACACTTTCACCGCTGCCTTTCTTTTGCCCGAATAAGGTAAGGTCCTGTCCATATCCTTTATGGCTGTCTCCCGTGATCATGGACAACATGGTGGTTTTTCCACTGCCGTTGGGGCCTATCAATTGCCAAAACTCGCCTTGTTTTACAGACCAATTAATATCCTTTAAAACTTGCCGACCATTAAAACTTACCGATATATTGGTGAAATTGACCAATTCGGTACTTTCTTCTTTTATGGGATTGATGGGGGCGGGGATGGTGCCTTTAAATTGTGGGTCATCATGACGGTTGGCTTCCCAAAATGCTTCCGGGGATGCATATTTTTCCAATTCATTTCCGTTCAGTTTGAAGAAATCGGTGGTCACAGGGAGTATATCACCCAATCGACTTGTAAAATGTACCAAAGACCTCGACTTTGAAATTTCAGTTAATTGCTCTTTCAAACTTTCTTGGGTGGCCACATCCAAATTGTCAAACGGATTGATGAGCACCAAAAAATCAGGCTCTTGGTTTAACAAATAATTGAGCAGCGCTTTCTTTTGCTCGCCGCTGCTCATCGTTTTTAAGGATTGGGGAGTGTCCTTTGTCAGGATTTTTAGGTCATGTCGGTCTTCTTCATCCATAAACCGCTCAATCTCCGACCTTGAAAACAGAAGTCCTCTCTTATTTTGTAGAAGCTTTAGTTCATCTATACTGATGTTGCCCAAAAGTTTGGCAACAAATTCTTGGGTCTGCGATGTGTTGTTGGTAAGAATCGCGTAGTTTTTGGGCTGGTCCATGCGAAGGAAAATATCCCCTAAAATTACAATTATCCTTTAGTAACTCTAAAAATATGGACAGGATTATCCTTGTAATCGGTGGTTTTGTCCAAATACATCCCATTTTTTAGCGCAACTTTTTGGGAGGGTATATTGTCTACATGGATGATGGAAATCAAAGAACCTGAAAACTTATTTGCGAAAGCATACTCCTTACATTTTTGGGCAGCCTCAAACGCATAGCCTTGCAACCAAAATTTGGGCAATACCGAATAGCCAATTTCCAATTCTTCCACATCATCAACCACTTGCACCAAGAGCCCACAAATCCCTACCAGTTCACCGGTTTCTTTTAAGATCAGCGCGTTCATGCCACCCAAATCATTTTCGTAACGCTCAAAAATTCGGTTGAATTGGGTATGGCATGCTTCAGTAGGGTCGGAGGGGAGTCCTTCCCAGAATTGAGTGGATTTCGGGTTGCGGTAAAAGGGTAACCAATCATCAAAATCCGAAGGTGCTATCTTTCGGAACAGTAAACGTTCCGAGCTTTCATTTTCCAGCAGATATTTTGACATCTAATTTCGGGTAAAGGAAATACTATCGCCCACCTGTAATCCCATTTGGTCAGACAGTCCGGCATTGATTTCCAACACATATTTTACCGGGGCATTTGAAGGTAGACTGTTTTCATTAAAGGGTTCCGCATTTTTTTGGAAGCTTGCGATTTTCTGATTGGCATCAATGTAAATGATATCCAAAGGAAACTCCGTGTTTTTCATATAAAAGGAATGCATGGCTTCCTCAGGAAAAATGAACAACATCCCCTGATTTTTTTCCATGGAAGACCGGTACATAAGGCCTGTTTGGGTTTCATACTCGGTATCCGCAATTTCAATATCAAAGTTTGAAACAATGGAATCCGTATCCTGTTTAAATATGGACAGGTCACCTTCTTTTTTAAATGCAATGGTTTCGGTCTTGATTTCACGTTTGGATTCCGTTTTGCATGCCAAAAACATAAAAAATGAAATGCAAACAAGGATGAAAATGTTTCGCATGATGTTATGCTTTTGACTTTATTGGCCGGAACATAAAGTACAGCCCAATGATGACCATGGGGATACTCAACCACTGTCCAGTGGAGAGAAGGCCCAAGGATTCTTCGAAGCCACCTTGACTTTTCTTGAAGAATTCCACTACAAATCGAACTGCAAAAAGGAGCACCATGAACAACCCAAAAAGATAACCTGTTTTATCCTTTTTATCGGTTTTCCAATACAAAAGATATAGGGTGATAAAGACAAAAACATAACAAATGGCCTCGTACAATTGTGCTGGATGGCGAAACGGAATCGACTCCAAAATAGAGGTGAAATCAGGATTATGTTCTATGGCCTTGTACGCCGCGTTTTCAGTTTGTTGCTTGGTCAAAGCCATGGCTTTGTAGGCCGGCATGTCGTCAGAATCCCGAATAAATCGAGTGGCCATAAAAAAGGACTCGTCAACGGTTTTTCCATTGATTTCGGAGTTGAAAAAGTTCCCCAAACGTACAAAACAGGCTCCAATAGCAGATGGAATCACCAATCGGTCCAACAACCAAAGCATGTTGATGTCTTCCCATTTTCTACAGTATAACCACACGCCAATTATGGCAGCGATGGTAGCTCCGTGACTGGCCAACCCGGTAAAACCGGTGAATTCATACCCATTGATGATTCCAAAAAGGGATTCGTTTGCATTTTCTCGGATGGGCAACAGAATTTCCACCAAATGGTTTTGATAATACGCCCAATCATAGAAGAAAACATGACCTAAACGTGCACCGAGCATAATGGAGACCACGGTGTAAATGAATAGGGAGTCCAATTTTTCCATGGACTTTTTTTCATTTTGGAAGATTTTCTTCATGATGAACCAACCGACCACAAAGGCGGCAATCCAAAGAAGATTGTAATATTTTATCTGAATAAAACCCAATTTAAAAAGGGTGCCTTCGGGGTTCCAGTTAAAGCCTAGGAAATACATCTATGTAAATTTTTGGACTAATATAACTACTTTGAATGGTTGGGCCGTTGGATTGTTGCATTTTTGCATTTTTGGTTACTCTTAACCTTTCTGAAACCATTTTGCACTTGCACTTGAAACGTGTGTTTGAACTTGTTTTTTGAACTTGCACTTGTTTTTTGCACTTGCATTTGTCAAGGCACAGGATCATAACCACTTCCGCCCCAGGGATTGCAACTGGCAATTCTTTTTATAGAAAGCCAACCTCCTTTAAAAAGACCGTGTTTTCTAAGTGCTTCCAAGGTGTAGGTAGAACAGGTTGGAGAGTATCTGCAGGTAGCCGGGAGATAGGGTGAAATAAGGAGCTGGTAGCCACGGACCATAAAAACAAAAGGGGCGATAAGAATCTTTTTTAGTGACATTGTTCCCCCATTATTCTGTTTAATTTATACTGAAGGTAGTTCCGTCCTTTCCATCCTTTAATTGTATTCCAAGCGCGGTCAATTCATCCCGAATCTTATCTGAAGTGGCAAAGTCCTTATTGGCGCGTGCTTCATTTCGCAATTGAATGAGAAGTTCCATGACCCCTTTTAACGCATTGGAGTCGTCTTTGGCCATGGATTGGCTTTCAATACCCAAAACATCATAAACAAATGCTTGTAGGGTGTTTTCCAGCTCAGTTTTGTCCTCTTGTGTGATATTTTCCTTTCCTTCCTTTATCAAATTGATGTGTTTAACGGCATCAAAAAGATGGGCAATAAGGATTGGTGTGTTGAAATCATCGTTCATGGCATCATAGCATTTCTGCTTCCATACTGCAATCTCAAATTCAGATTTTGACCCAGTTTTGAGGGTGTCGAGACTTCCCATGGCATCCATCAATCGGTTATACCCTTTTTCGGAGGCTTGTAAGGCTTCATCGCTCAAATCCAAAATACTGGTGTAGTGGGCCTGCATCATAAAAAAGCGAACCACTGCCGGTGAGTAGGCTTTGCTCAGAATATCGTTGTTGCCACTGATAATTTCTGATGGATAGATGTTGTTTCCTGTGGATTTGGACATCTTTTTTCCATTGAGTGTCAGCATGTTGGCGTGCAACCAATACTTCACCGGTGAATGTCCGGTACTGGCTTCGGCCTGTGCAATTTCGCACTCGTGATGCGGAAATTTAAGGTCCATTCCTCCTCCGTGGATGTCAAACGTTTCTCCCAAATATTTGGTGCTCATGGCTGTGCACTCCAAATGCCATCCGGGAAAACCATCGCCCCAAGGGGACGGCCAACGCATAATGTGCTGGGGTTCTGCCTTTTTCCAAAGTGCAAAATCCTGTGGATTGCGTTTTTCATCTTGTGCGGTAAGCTCACGGGTGTTGGCGATCATATCTTCCAACTTTCGTCCGCTGAGTTTACCGTATTCATGGTCCTTGTTGAACTTGATCACATCAAAATAAACAGAACCATTGGCTTCATAAGCGTATCCTTTTTCAAGAATCTCCTTAATGATTTCTATCTGTTCAATGATATGACCTGTGGCAGTGGGTTCAATGCTTGGAGGCAATAAATTAAACTGCTGTAGTGTATTGTGAAAATCCACGGTGTAGCGTTGCACCACTTCCATGGGTTCAATCTGTTCCAATTTTGCTTTTTTGGCGATTTTGTCCTCGCCATCATCCGCGTCATTTTCCAAATGCCCGGCATCGGTAATGTTGCGGACATAGCGCACTTTGAACCCCAAATGTTTAAAGTACCTAAAAATCATATCGAAGGACATGAATGTGCGGCAGTTGCCCAAATGTACATTGCTATACACGGTTGGGCCGCATACATACATCCCAACATGGCCTTCATTTATGGGTTGAAAATCCTCTTTTTTTCCGGTAAGTGAATTGTGTACTCTAAGGTTTTGGTCCTTGTAAAGTTGCATTGAAAAATGTGGCGTTAAAAGTCGGTATCCAGATTGATGTAGTCCAAAAACTCCCTCCGTATGGCTTCATCCTTAAATTTCCCTCCGTATTCTGCGGTAACAGTGCTGCTTTCAATATCACGGATACCGCGGGAATTTACACATAAATGTTTTGCGTCAATGACACAGGCCACATCCTCGGTTCCCAGGACCTGTTGGAGTTCTTTTACAATTTGTATGTTCAACCGTTCTTGTACCTGAGGACGTTTGGCGTAATAGTCAACCACACGGTTCATTTTGGAAAGACCAACCACAGTACCATTGGAGATATAGGCAATATGGGCTCTTCCAATGATAGGCAACAGGTGATGTTCGCAAGTGGAGTAGAGTACAATGTTCTTTTCCACCAGCATTTCACCGTACTTGTATTTGTTTTCAAAGGTGGATGATTCTGGTTTGCGCTTGGGGTGCAATCCGCCAAAAACCTCTTTCACATACATTTTGGCGACCCTTTTTGGGGTTCCTGCAAGACTGTCATCGTCCAAATCAAGACCGAGGGTCAACATAATTTCACGGACATTTTTCTGTATCCGTTCAATTTTTTCCTCGTCGCTCAACACAAAAGCATCTTCCCTTATAGGGGTCTCTGTTGAAGAGCCAACATGATCGTTGCCCCTTTCCTCATACTGTTCTTCCAAAGCCTGCTCTAATTTCATAGCTGTTTCTTCAAGACAGCAAAGATAACATTAATGAACGATTTAACATCTGGTATGGTGAGTTTGACAACATAAATTATTGTTAAGGCAAGGGCCTCACTATTTTTATAATGCCCAAACCTACAGTCTTTTATGGTAAAATTGGTGACAAGAACTTTAATCTTATGCCTTTTTTGGCAATTTTCACATGCCCAGGTTTCCCAAGAATGTGCCAATGCTATACCTATTTGTAGCAACACGCCAATCAATGGGGGTACCAATGGTTATGGGGTTGACGATTTTAATGGTGCTAGTTCCAGTGGGTGTTTGGAGCAGACGTTATCTGGATCCATAGAATCCAATTCGGCCTGGTACCGATTCAGGACCGCAGCTTCGGGGCAGTTGGGTTTTAATATTGGGCACAATAGTAACGAAGACTGGGATTTTGCACTTTATCGCGCTTCTGATTGTAACATGTTAGGTGAGCCCATTCGTTGTAACTTTTTCGATAACAGTGAAAACAAAAGCTTTATTGGAGTGGGGGTGGACCCTACCGGAGATGAAGATTCCGTACATTATGAAGATTGGCTTCAGGTAAATGCTGGTGAGGATTATTATCTCCTTATCAACAACTTTAGTAATGTGAACTCCGGTTTTTCCATTCAATTTACCGGAAACATATGGATTACCAACCCTAATGATGCCTTGGATTGCTCCATTATCAATAACCTTTTGGGGCCACCCATAGCCGCTTGTGAAAATGATCCTGTAGTGTTGGATGCCGCCACCTCTGGAGCTATGAGCTATGAATGGTATAGTGATACAGGAAGCGGGTTCCAACTTATATCTGGAGCCACTTCTTCAACATATTCTGTTCCATATTCGGCACAATATCGTGTTGTGGTCACAACGGGGATGGAAACAATCATCAGTGATGTTCAAGTTGGATTTACGCCCACGCCCACTACAGCTACTATGGCCGATACGGTTTATTGCCATGTCCCCAATATAGTTTTTGACCTTGGCACTAAGGATGCAGAGGCATTGGGTTCCCAAGATTCCAATGATTTTATGGTCAGCTACCATAGTTCTCAAGCGGATGCCAATTTGGGAATCAATCCACTTCAAAAACAATATGAAAAAAGTCCTGGACCGGAAACCATTTATGTACGGACCACTTCTTTGGCGAATCCAGATTGTTACGATGCTTCACAAAATTTTGTTTTGGATTCCATTGAAACCCCTGAAATTACCTTTGATGAGGAAGCGGTTATATGTGAAAGCTTGGGATTTGTTGAAATTGGTGAGACCATGCCCAATCCTGCATTTACCTATTTGTGGAGTACCGGGGAACAATCGCCCAGCATTATGGTTTCTGAGGAAGGTGAATATACCCTTACCATAACCAATACGTCAAGCAACTCATCTTGCGAGGTCACCAGTACAATTGCAGTAAGCATGTCCACTCTACCTAGCATTGCTGATGTGGCCATAGACATACAAGATTTACGAACCAATAATATGGTTACCATCATCACAGAAGGGAATTCTGCAAATTTGGAATACCGAATGGATGATGGAGCCTATCAATCCAGCAATGTGTTTGAAGGCGTTACCCCGGGAAACCACAGGGTATACTTGCGCGATATTTATGGTTGCGGCGAAGTGGAGGATGACATAGTGGTGGTTGGTTTTTTGACCTCTTTTTCACCCAACGGCGATGTCCTTAATGAAAGCTGGCAAATTGAAGGGCTTTCTGAACTCAATTCTCCCATTGTTACCATTTATGACCGCTATGGAAAATTGATCAAGCAGATGACCGAATTTGATTCAGGGTGGGATGGTAGCTTCAACGGAAAACCGCTTCCGTCTACAGACTATTGGTTTAAACTGTCCTATATAGATGACGATGGTGTTCGCGTAAATGCCAAATACCTACAGAGCCATTTCTCCTTGGTTCGATAAGATGGCATGCAGTTTATCGATTAACTGCATATTTTTTCGTCCAGCGTATACTAAAACCATGGCGTAGGGAGTTATACAGGTTAGAATATAGAATAACCTTATAGCCCCAAAATTCTATGAGAGCTCTATTAAGTGCTATCTGTTTACTTCTGTTTACCATTGTAGCGAGCGCTCAAAACTCCCCAGATTGTAGAACTGCCATTCCTGTTTGTGCCGATGCTCCTATCTTAGGAACCACTGATGGAGGGGGTGATATCGACGATTTTGACCCTGAGGTGATTACCCAGACCGGTTGTTTGGAAAAAGGGAGCAATAGTTCTGCCAATATAGAGAACAATACAGCATGGTATGTCTTTAGGGCCGGAACCGATGGACAGATAGGATTTGATATCGAAGCGCTTCCCGGACCAACCGGAGTGGTGACTGCAGAATGGGATTTTGCCTTGTATGGACCCTTTGATGAAACCTCTGGGCAGACGTTTTGCACCATTATTGGGGATGGAAGCGCCCAACCGATTCGATGTAACTACGAAACCAATGACACCAACTTTACTGGAATGGGCGTAAATCCGGTGGATGGAAGAGTGGGGGCTCCTTTTGTAAAGCAGAGCCAGAACACTTATGATGAATGGTTGGACGTTACCGCCGGTGAAATATATTACCTCTACATCAATAATTACAATACCAATTTTGATGACGACCCAGAATCTTTTGAGTTGACCTTTACCGGAAGTTCCGTTGATGCCGATCAGGACAATGCCTTGGATTGTACGCTTCGAGATCAATTTTTAGGATTGGATATTGTAGCCTGTGAGGGTGATCCTGATATTGTCCTCAGTGCCCTAAATTCTCCAGCCGGCCCAAATATTGCTGATATCACTTGGGAATTGGATGCAGATGATGACGGAACCTACGAAACGGTTCTTGCTACTGGGGCGGGGCAGACCGAATGGACGGTTTCCAGTCCAAACTCTGGAAGGTATAGAGTGACTATTGAATCCACCTTTGGAAATACCATTCAAGATGATATCCTCATTACTTTTTATGGAATTCCAGAACTGGATGAGGTACGGGTCTTGGATGATTTGGTCAATAGTGATCAGACGGACCCCTATAATATTGAAATTGTTCCTGTGGGTGATGGCGACTATGAATATGCCATCAATGGTGGGGAGTTTCAAGATGACCCTATTTTCATGGATGTGCCTCCTGGGCTCAATACAGTTATCATTAATGATAAAAATGGTTGCGGCACCAGTGAACCCTTTGAGTTTTTAGTAGTGGGTTACCCTAAGTTTTTTACGCCCAATGGAGATTCATTTTACGATACATGGAATGTTTTTGGCATTGAGGAATTGAACAATCCTGTGGTGTATATTTTTGACCGCTATGGAAAATTATTAAAGGAATTAGATCCCAGTCTTGGGTGGGACGGCACCTATAATGGCAGGGACCTGCCTTCTTCAGATTATTGGTTCCGGTTGGACTACGACCGAGATAATAGCGGGGTAATTGTGGCGCGTTCGGTACGTAGGCATTTTTCTTTGGTGCGATAGTAAACAAAAAAGGCCAGAATTTCTTCCGACCCTATTTTTAGTATTCTTTTTTCGATTAAAATTTAAAGGTGTACCCCAATGAGATGTTGGTATTGATTCGGTTGACCATAGCGGCATTGTCGATGCCTGAGTCAAAAAAGAAAGCATTTACATCCTGCTCTGTTCTGCTGAAAGCCAAATCCAGTCGGCTTCCGCCAAAACTATATCCAACACCTCCAGAGAACCCGTTAAGGTCACCTACCAGGTCGCCATCTTCATAAGGACTGCTCTCAAAGCGATATCCTCCTCGTAAGCTTATTTCATCAAATCGAATTTCCCCACCCAAACGATACGTGTTCACCACACCCAACGTGCTGGCGATAAAATCATTTTCAGCAGAAAAATTAGGGTCCGAAGCAGGCCTAAGCTCCGCTTGCGACATATCTTGATAGCCATAATCAAAGCTCAAAAGGCCATCTTCACCAAAAACCACGGCAACACTTCCGGTCAGTTTTCCCGGAGTTTTGATTCGGTATTCCTCATAAAGGTTCACAATGCCAAAATCTATGAAGTTGATGTCAGAAACCGCAAGGGTAGAGTTGATACGTTGTGAAAAATCGTCGGTAAGTTCATACCAAGTGGGCGACTGATAGCTACCCCCCACACGGACACTTTCATTCAATTTTGCTATGGCTCCTAAACTAAATGAGAACCCATATCCTTCAGTGTACAATAGATTGTCAAAAGAAGTAAATTGAACAGGTGAATCTTGGTTATATCCGCTTTCATCCAAAAAGCTTATACGCTCATAGACAACACTATGGAAATTCAAAGAAGCCCCTAAATAGAGATTTTCTTCGTATTGACTGGCAAAGTTCAGGGTAAACTTACTGTTGTACCCCGAGGTTCTCTGTAAGTACTCTTGATTGACACTATTGTAATCGGCATTTGAAAAATAAGAGGTATTGGTATCATCGTCCTCTGTAGGTTCAATAATACCTGCCTGAAAACCAAGAAACGCCTGCTGTGCTCCAAAGCCAAGGCTTGATCCGATATCCAAATAAGCTTCTTCTATAAACTCACCTTGCTGCACGCGTAGTGGACCCAAGGGTTCTCCTTGGGCAAAGTTCAAAAAGTAATTGTCAATACCCAGTGCTGTATTCCCTGCAGCGAAAAACTCGTTGTCAAAGTTTTGTACCATGTCATAGTTAAAGGCAAGTGCGATTTTCTTCCAAGGGCTATTGTTGGATTTAAAAACAAGAACTCCTCCCACCTGATTCAGCTCTAATGAGTTGAGCGTTGTGTTGCTGACGCTGTTTCCAAAAAGGGCATCATTGTTCCTATGATAATTAGACCCTGTGACACTTAGTTCACTATAATTGAAAACCGCAGAACCCGCAGGGTTGACGTTGAGAGAGGACAGATCGCCCCCCAATGCTCCAAATGCACCGCCCATGGCTTGGAACCGTGCGGTTCCTATTGTATTATCCGTGCTATATCTTAGTACGTCATCAATGTTCTGGGCGCTTGCATATACGCATACCAATGTCATGATGAGAGTTGAAATTCGTTTCATTTCCCGAGATTTAGTTTAACGTTAAAATTAGAGGAATCTTAGTTTCTTCCGTTACCTCTTCCACCCCTTGAGGAGCCTCCAGATCTACTGGCACCAGAACTTCTGGAGCCACCACCAGAGCTTCTGTAACTTCCGCCTGAGCTTCTGGAACTTGACCCACTGCTTCTGTAGCTTCTAGAGCTTGAACCACTGGAAGAGCGACTATAGTTGCTTCTACTGGGTGTTGACCTAGGTGAAGATTGATAGCTTCGTGTGCTTCTGCCCGAACTTCTGTATGTGGGTGAAGAAGAACTTCTGTTCACACTGCCACTCCTACTTCTGCTATAAGAGCTATTGCTTCTGGACGAAGGCGATGTACCGTACGAACGATATGACCTGGAATTGCTGTTATAGTTAGGTGAGGTACGTGTACTTCTACTTGATCTATAATTTTGATTTCTGGCGACAGCATCTGCACTAACAGCTCTTCTTGCTGTAGTTCCATTGCTATATGACCTTGATGTTCTTGATGAAGACCTAGCCACCGATCTATTGGAACGTCCGCTATCCGCCCTATATCTGGAGGTATAACCGCTATTTCTAGAGGCTAAGTTAGACCTTCCTCTAAGTGAAGTGCCAGGAATTCTGGAATCGCTGTATCCTCTGCGACCACGTGTAACGGCGTAGTTTCTTCCGTAATAGTTGTTGTAATAATAGGGATTCCAACCCCAATTGTTCCAGCCCCAACCGAGACCTCCCCAGCCCCAATTGCCAGCATAGCCCCAACCCCAATAGGGATTGTTCCAGCCGCCGTAGAAGCCACCCCAGCCCCAACGGTTCCATCTCCAAGGGTTGTTCCATCCCCAGCCGAGACCTCCCCAGCCCCAACCGGCATTCCATCCCCAACCAGCGTTCCAAAGCCATGGGTCGTTCCACCCCCAACCTAAGCCACCCCAGGCCCAACGGTTGTCATATACATTAATGGAAACATTGGTAGGATTGTCTCCCCAACCGGGATTACCGTTGTAATTGTTGTTGTAGGCAAAATAATCGGTTTGTTCACCGTAAGGAATGGTGTCATTTTGTGATTGACTTGAATAGCTGTCAACATCGGTAAAAATCTCATCATCTAGAATTTCTGCATATTCATCGGCCTTTGCGCCGAAATAATCACCATAGATGTTGCTTTCTCGTTCTTCAATTCGAACGGCCTCTACAGATTTTTTTTCCACATGGACCACTCTATTGCCGCTGGCATAGATGCCATCATCATAATAAGAGGCTTGCTGGTACGATCCACATGAAGCCGCAAGGAAAGCGGCCACAAGGAGTATGGCAAAAACCTTAAATTTTGGAAGGGGTGTAGACTTTATCATTGTGCAATTTTTATTGTTGAACATACTAAAAATAATTAGTTTTACCGAATTATTCTTGCTAATAAAAACACAAGTTTTGTGCCAAACTACAGTAGATGGGTAAAAATTTAACAAGTCGAGCCGAAGATTATTCCAAATGGTATAATGAACTTGTCGTAAAATCGGATTTAGCTGAAAATTCAGGAGTTAGAGGTTGCATGGTCATAAAACCCTATGGATACGCCATATGGGAAAAAATGCAGGGCCAGTTGGATAAGATGTTCAAGGAAACAGGTCATGAGAATGCCTATTTTCCACTTTTTATTCCAAAATCGTACTTGAGCAAGGAAGCCAGCCATGTGGAAGGTTTTGCCAAGGAATGTGCCGTTGTAACGCACTACCGTCTAAAGAATGCCGAGGATGGAAGTGGTATTGTAGTGGATGAAGATGCCAAACTGGAGGAGGAGCTGATCGTTCGCCCTACATCAGAAACCATTATTTGGGATACGTATAGAAGATGGGTGCAATCTTACCGTGATTTGCCCATTTTAGTAAATCAATGGGCCAATGTGGTCCGATGGGAAATGCGTACACGACTTTTCTTGCGTACTGCAGAATTTTTATGGCAAGAAGGCCACACCGCCCACGCTACAAAACAGGAGGCAGTCGAAGAAGCTGAGCTTATTATGAACTTGTACGCGGAGTTTGCCGAAAAACACATGGGGGTTCCTGTGATCAAAGGAACCAAAACGGAGAGCGAACGTTTTGCCGGAGCAGAAGAGACGTATTGCATTGAGGCCTTAATGCAAGATGGAAAGGCGCTTCAGGCTGGTACATCGCACTTTTTGGGCCAAAATTTTGCCAAGGCGTTTGATGTGAAATTCGCGAACAAGGAAGGGCAACAGGAATATGTTTGGGCAACCTCGTGGGGAGTTTCCACTAGACTGATGGGAGCTTTGGTGATGACACATAGTGATGATAATGGATTGGTGCTCCCTCCTAATTTGGCACCGATTCAGGTGGTGATTGTGCCCATATACAAAGGATTGGACCAATTGGATGCCATTTCTGAGAAAGTGGAACCCTTGGTAAAGGAACTTCGTGCTAAGGGTCTTTCCGTAAAATATGACAAAAGGGATACCCATAAGCCAGGTTTCAAATTCAATGAATACGAATTAAAAGGGGTTCCGGTGCGTTTGGCCATTGGGCAGCGCGATTTGGAGAACGGAACCTATGAGGTGGCCCGAAGGGATACGCTTCAAAAAGAATCGGTCAAGGCAGATGAGGTTGTGGACAAAGTGGTCTCCCTCATGGATGAGATTCAGGAAAATATTTTCAACAAAGCCTTGGCGTATAGGGAACAGCATGTTACCGAAGTTGACTCCTACGAGGATTTTAAGCAGGTGATTGAAGAAAAAGGCGGATTTGTATCCGCACATTGGGATGGTACATCGGAAACCGAGGATAAGATAAAAGAGGAGACCAAAGCAACCATTCGCTGCATTCCTTTGGACGCAAAACAGGAAGATGGAAAATGCATGGTGACCGGAAAGCCATCCACCCAGAGGGTGTTGTTTGCAAAGGCCTATTAAACAGTGTGCCAAAAAATAAAAATTACTGTTGCAAGACTTAAAAATAGTTGTATTTTTGCATCCGCAATTGTGCAACCTTAATGGCCCGTTCGTCTAGGGGTTAGGACGCCAGGTTTTCATCCTGGTAACAGGGGTTCGATTCCCCTACGGGCTACGA
This sequence comes from Flagellimonas marina, assembly GCF_042651185.1. Classification (NCBI taxonomy): domain Bacteria; kingdom Pseudomonadati; phylum Bacteroidota; class Flavobacteriia; order Flavobacteriales; family Flavobacteriaceae; genus Flagellimonas; species Flagellimonas marina. The sequence continues at coordinate 294,865 of NZ_JBHSCL010000004.1, forward strand.
AGAAAGTGTGAAGGTTAAAATACGAAGTTTGAAGTATTGAATTCGTCCTTTGTCGTTTTAACTTCGTACTTAAATTAAGGCCCGTTCGTCTAGGGGTTAGGACGCCAGGTTTTCATCCTGGTAACAGGGGTTCGATTCCCCTACGGGCTACAAAAAAGAAATTTGAAAGTATAAATTAAGACAATGGCAAATCATAAGTCAGCATTAAAGAGAATCAGAAGAAACGAAGCGGTTCGTTTGCGTAACAGATATCAGCACAAGACCGTGCGTAATGCCATCAAAAAATTGCGCACCGAGGAGGACAAGAAAGCTGCTGAAGCCTTGTTGCCCACTGTGGTTGGGATGATTGATAAACTGGCGAAAAAGAATATCATTCACACCAATAAAGCCGCCAACTTAAAAAGTAAATTGATGAGCAAGGTTGCAGCAATGTAATCCCTTTGTTCCTTTTAAAATATGAAAAGCTCCATTTTTGGAGCTTTTTTTGTTGGTGCGAAGTTGATGAACCTACTGAAAATCCCTCCTTCTGTGGAACAGCACCCCTACCAAGAAAGTTCCGTATAGTACAAAGATGAGGGCAATTAGCCAGTCATGTAAATGCAGTTTCGTATATAAGTCCGGCCCCAAATACAGGAACAATAAAGTGAATGGAAAATAAGCGTAGAATATGCCCAACCCCACACTCGTCCAAAACATTAAATTGTATCTCAGCGATTTGAAACTGTGCCACTCAAATTTTTCCTTAAAATATAAAGCTATCACCGACAACAGAATCAACGCGGAAATGAGCTCTGCAATGTACAAATGGGAGTAGTTGGGATTCTGAAAGAACAAACTGATGAGGAAACTTGCCATACTCATACATCCTCCATACGTTACCCATTTTTTGTGTTTTTCAGAGCTTAAAACATTCCAGTAGATGTAAAAGAAGTACATATATGTGACCACGGAATAGATATTGTAAATGATTACGTTGTACCAGTGGTACCTATCATCAGATACCAATTGAAAGCTATCTGTGTACTTCACCAAATACCCCAACAACTCGGTAAGCAGGGTATACATAAGGTAAATGGGGTGGTATTTTAAAATAGTATCATAATAGGTGCGGTACTGGATAACCGCAATCAGCCACGTGATAAGATAAAAGGGGAGAATTATAAAATCCGTATTTAAAGTTTCTAAGATTTCCTCTATCATCTACACTTTGGTGGTTTGGAACTAAGAAAATGGTATTTAGGTTGAATATATAAAAAAAGCCCCAATGTTTGGGGCGTTAATTTTTAAGGGTTCAGCGTTTTACCGAAAGGCTTGTCTCTTTCCAACCAAAAGACCAATAATAAAACAGCCGTACATTACACCGATCATGGAGAGCAAAATTCGTCTAAAATAGAATTGTACCTCAATGCTTATATTTCCAAAAATCAGAAATAAAGGGAAGATACTATAAAAGGCAAACAGACCAATACTTACCCAATACATTAAATTTTTCATTTGGGAGAACATACTTTCTTCTGATTTTTTCTCCAAAAAATAAAAAAGAAGAATACCGATTAAAATGAGTGATCCAACTACATGGGCATAACTTAACCGGTTGTGCAATGGATTGGTTATAAAAGAATTAATTACATAGGCCAAAACACAAAGATAACCTCCATACTTCACCCATGTTCTATGAGATGCTTTTTTAAGAGTTCTACGGTAGACACGATAGAAAAATAGAAAGAAAATCAATTGGTACACATTGTATATGATTACATTGTGCCAAGCATATCGATCATCAGAAAAAAACAAAAAATCATCATTGTACTTGATAAAATAGCCCAGCAGCTCAGTAAAAAAAGTGTAAATGATAAGCATGGGAAGGTACTTAAGGGGTGTATCAAAAAACCTCTTGTACCTAAAAACCGCAATTATCCAAGTGATTAGATATAGTGGTATGTAAAAATGCTCTGTTAAGAGTCTGACTAGCTCTTTAGGCATCACTTTTTAAAAATCTCCATCAGGTGGGGGTCCTGAGGAACCGTGATTCTTATTGAGACTTTTGCCATCTTGTAACATTGCAGACGTTGTAATATTGGGTACAAAACTTGCATAGGATTTCTCCTGATTTTTTGCTGTACTACCCACTGCAGTTTGGCCAACGGCATCTTTAATGAGTTTTGCCTTACCGTCCCCTCCAATATAAAACCCATAATCCTTGCCGTCAACCTTCATGGTGGGCACAATAAATATGGAGTTTTGCCTAGGGTGTACAATTTTGTTTCCATCTGGGAAATCGGTTTTATCTGGATAGTTGGCAAAATAAAAACGTAAGGAAGAAATATCCACTTGCGCCTCCTTGGCCTCTTGTTCAATGTAGGCCATATAGTGTTTCATGTCAGCGTAGGTAAACGAAGTGAAACGCGCAGCTTCAAACTTCTTTTCTGGGCTCCGCTCAGCCTCATACTGCTGGATAATCTCTAAACGGTTTTTGGTGTAATTGTCATAAAGGGACTTTGACTCTTCCAAAGAAATAATGCCCTCCGGGGGTGATACCCTTTCTTGTTCTACAGCAGCTTTGGATTCAACGGGTTCTTCTTTTTTAGGACCTTGTTGGCATGCGCCAAGCGTAAATAAAAAAGCACCAAGCAAGATGGCGGCAACTTTTTTTAGGTTTTTCATAGTTGAAGTGTTTTAAAGTTCGGTTTTGAGGAAACTGATTTAAAGATAGGTTTTTTCTTTAATACTATTCAAGAAAAAACCCTTTGAAAAATTCCAAAGGGCTTATAATTAACTGTAAATCAATTAATTGATTTATTCATTCATTGTAAGTAAAAACTCTTCGTTGTTTTTGGTCTGTTTGATGCGCTGCTCCATAAATTCCATGGCTTCAACAGGATTCATATCTGCCAAATACTTGCGCATAATCCACATGCGTTGAATGGTATTTTCATCCAACAATAGGTCGTCCCTTCGCGTAGAAGAAGAAATAAGGTCGATGGCAGGGAAAATCCGTCGGTTGGAAATTCGTCTATCCAACTGAAGCTCCATGTTGCCCGTACCCTTAAATTCTTCAAAGATTACCTCGTCCATTTTTGAGCCTGTTTCTGTCAAAGCCGTGGCAATAATGGAAAGAGACCCTCCATTTTCAATATTACGGGCCGCACCAAAGAAACGTTTTGGTTTGTGCAATGCATTGGCATCCACACCACCACTCAATACCTTACCGGAAGCAGGTTGTACAGTGTTGTAAGCACGAGCCAAACGAGTTATGGAATCCAAAAGGATGACCACATCATGGCCACATTCCACCAAACGTTTTGCTTTTTCCAAAACGATATTGGCCACACGAACGTGTTCCGTAGCTTCCTTGTCAAACGTAGAGGCAACGACCTCACCACGCACATTACGTTGCATATCGGTAACTTCTTCAGGGCGTTCATCAATCAAAAGAATGATTTGGTACACCTCTGGGTGGTTGGCTGCAATGGCATTTGCGATATCTTTCAACAACATCGTCTTACCCGTTTTTGGCTGGGATACGATCATGCCACGCTGTCCTTTACCGATAGGGGAGAAGAGATCCATAATCCGTGTGGAAATGGTACTCTGCCGTTCCGCCAATTTAAATTTTTCCTTTGGAAACAAAGGCGTAAGGTGCTCAAAGGATACACGGTCACGAACCACTTGAGGGTCCAGGCCATTAATTTTGTTCACTTTGATCAGTGGGAAATACTTTTCACCCTCTTTTGGAGGTCTAATGTTGCCTAAAACCGTATCACCTGTCTTCAATCCAAACAATCTGATCTGCGACTGCGATACATAAATATCATCTGGTGAAGAAAGGTAATTGTAATCAGAAGAACGCAGGAATCCATAGCCATCCTGCATGATATCCAATACACCTTCACTCTCAATAATGCTGTCAAACTCAAACTCGGGCTCCTTATATCGGTTCCTCAAGTCCTTGTCAAAATTGCTATTCTTTTTGTCGTGGCCACCACCTTTTTGGTGCTGGTTGTTTCTTTTGGTGTTGTTTTGGTTCTGATTCTTTTGGGAGGTATTGGATTTGCTCTCCTTTTTCTGGGGCTGTTGTGCCCTAGAATCTTCTTTTTTCTCGTTGGAATCTCCCTTAGCTTGTGTGTCTGCCGTTTCAGGAGCCTTATTTTTTGGCTCACTCTTGGGTCTTGGGGTCCTTTGTCGTTTTGGTTTTGGTGCAGGGGTTCCGTTGTTCTGTGGAGCTGCGGCACTTTCTGCCACGGCTTTTGGGTTGGAAGCTTGGACGTCCAGTATTTGGTATACAAGGTCCAGCTTTTTCAAAGATTTGAATTTGGGAACATTAAGATCCTTGGCAATTTCTTGCAACTCAGGAAGCTTTTTAGCTTTTAGATCTGAAATCTCGAACATTAAATAATGAATAAATTAAACGTGTCTTAATCTGAAAATATTGAAGTAAAGTTATTTGAGTGCTACTGGAGGAAAGATTTCCTAGGTAAGTGCTTCGATAATAACGTCACAAGTATACAAATTATTTTTCAAGAATTACGCCTCATTTCTCAAAAAGACGCCTATTTTTGCGTTTTGAAATCAATTTGCACAATGATTCAACGAATTCAGACGTTTTTTTTAGTGGTTGTTGCCCTTTTAACAGGTGTGCTGCCTTTTTTTCTGAATTTATGGATTGATGTGGACGGAAAAGAAATCTACGCCGAAAACGAACTTTGGATCAGTATTGCATTTTACGCATCCGCAGTTTTGGCGGTGTTTTCTATTTTTATGTACAAGAAGCGACAAAATCAATTTGTGGTAAACAGGTTGAATATGATATTGAATCTTTTTTTACTAGGATTTTTCGTTTATCGATCGCTAAGCTTATCCGGAGAAGCTGTTGTTTCTGAGAAGGGTATTGGGATGCTGATTCCTGTATTTTCTATCGTTTTTCTGGTCCTGGCCAACAGGGCTATCAAAAAGGATGAAGATCTTGTAAAATCTGTTGATCGCTTACGTTGAACCTAACATCTTAGTAGTATTAGTGCGAAAAAACCCTGGCTTTGGCCGGGGTTTTTATGTTTTTACCGTTTTCCGAGCTCCACTACTTCCAAATCGGATATGTTTTTTCCATCAATCACAAACCGTAGCATGGTTCGCACCTGATGAAATCCGTGCTTTCCGCATGCGCCTGGATTCATATGGAGCAAGCCCAGTTTTTTGTCGTTCATCACCTTCAGGATATGTGAGTGCCCAGAAATAAAAAGTTTCGGTGGATTCATTCTGATGTCGTCTCTCACCCTAACATTGTAACTGCCCGGGTATCCGCCAATATGGGTAATCCAAACATCGACCCCTTCGCACATAAACCGATTGTGTTCCGGAAACTCTTTTTGGATAACATGGTCGTCAATGTTCCCAAACACCCCTCTGACCGGCCTCAAAACCTTTAATTTATCGGTGACTGAAAGGTTGCCAATATCACCTGCATGCCAGATTTCATCGGCCAGGGCTGCGTATTTTAAAATGGTGGAATCTATATGGCCATGGGTGTCTGAAAGCAATAGAATTTTGGTCATAACGCTAAAAATATGCTAAAAAATAAAGGTTGGATTCCTGTTGGGAGGGATTGAATTATCTTTAACGACTTAAAAATAAGGAATCCCATTGAGATATTTTATCCAATTTTCCTATTTCGGGAAAGCATACCACGGATGGCAGAACCAACCCAACGCCTTAACCGTGCAAGAGGTATTGGAGAAAGCCCTGTCCACGCTATTGCGACAAAAAGTGGAAGTCGTTGGTGCCGGCAGGACCGATACCGGTGTGCACGCCAAGGAAATGTTTGCTCATTTTGATTTTAATGAAATTGAAGATCTAGAGGAATTGGTCTACCGCTTAAATGCATTTTTGCCCGAAGATATTGCAGTTCAACAGATTTGCAGGATGTCTCAAGAGGTCCATGCCCGGTTTGACGCGCATGAACGTACCTATGAATATTGGGTGTTTCAGAAAAAGAATCCTTTTTACGCAGATTCTGCCCATTTTGTGAAATATCCATTGGATTTAAAAGCCATGAATCAAGCAGCATCCCTTTTACTTGAACATTCAGATTTTGAATGTTTTTCCAAATCCAATACAGATGTGAAAACCTATATCTGTGATGTTCGGCATGCCAAATGGGAGGAAAAGGAAGATAGATTGGTTTTTACTATAACCGCGGACCGCTTTCTTCGGAATATGGTACGGGCCGTGGTGGGAACGTTATTGGACGTAGGTGTGGGCAAAATGGCTCCAGAAGAAATCCATACCATCATCGCAAGCAAGAACAGAAGTGAAGCCGGGGTATCTGTCCCCGCAAAAGGATTATATTTGACCAAGGTTTTGTATCCAAACGAAATATTTGATGAGCAAAAGTGACGAAATAGGCAAAGCGTTTGATTATCGGTTGTTCAAACGGGTCTTTGCACATACAAAGCCCTACAGGCTTATTTTTTGGGTGGTGGCCATTGCTGCCATATTATCCGCTGGCTTTGCTGTGGGAATCCCTATTTTGGTGCAGGACATTATCAATGAAGCCTTGGACAGCAAGAACTCACAAGCCCTGTTTTCAGCTGTAATGTTGATGTTGGGTCTGCTTATCGGGCAAGTGACCATGCAGTTGGCTTTTAACTACTATGCAAACCTTTTGGGGGAATCAGTAATTAAGGATATTAGAGTAAGGCTCTTCCAAAAAATGATGAGCTTTAAAATGACCTATTTCGATAATTCATCCATTGGTGTTTTGGTAACGCGCGCCGTAGCTGATATGCAGCGCATCGGAGAGATTTTTAGTCAAGGCTTTTTTATGATTGTGGCCGATGTCCTCAAGATGATTTCAGCCGCTATCATTATGACTATCATGAATTGGAAATTGGCATTGATCGTATTTGCCATTCTTCCAGTGATCTTGGTCGCGACTAGATTGTTCCAACAGGCCATGAAGGTAGCTTTTGTCGAAGTTAGGGCACAAGTGTCCAACCTCAATTCCTTTGTACAAGAACGTATAGCGGGAATGAAAATAGTTCAACTATTCAACCGAGAGGAGATAGAGAAGGAAAAGTTTCGTGTAATCAACGAAAAGCATCAAAATGCCTGGTTGAAAACAGTCTGGTACAACTCCATATTTTTCCCCATTGCCGAGATTTCCAATTCCATTGGAATAGGGTTAGTGGTTTATTTTGGGGTCATCCAAAACATTGAAAATATAGGTCTGGAGAATAAAGGAGCCATCGTAGCCTTTTTCTTTTTGATGGACCTTTTGTTCCGTCCACTTCGTCAGATAGCGGATAAGTTCAACACCTTGCAAATGGGAATGGTGGCGGCCAACCGGGTTTTCAAGATTTTGGATACCGATAGCCACATTGCGGATGAGGGTTCCTTGGTAAGAGATGATGTGAAGGGCGATATTGAATTCAAGGATGTGCGCTTTGGATATATTAAGGACGAGGAAGTACTGCATGGCATTTCCTTTAAGGTGGAAGCCGGCGAGACTGTCGCTATTGTGGGGGCCACTGGAGCCGGAAAATCGACCATCATCAACCTGCTCAACCGTTTTTATGAAATCAATTCAGGCCAAATTTTGATTGATGGGGTCAGTATTCATGATTTCACCCTGCAATCCCTTCGATCACATATTGCGATTGTACTGCAAGATGTCTTTCTTTTTGCCGATACCATTGCCAATAACATATCACTCCGTGACAAAAACATCTCCATAGAAGAGATTGAAGGGGCAGCCAAACAAATTGGGGTGCACGATTTCATCTCAAGCCTACCGGGCGGCTATCAATATAATGTAAAGGAAAGGGGAACCATGTTGTCCAGCGGACAGCGTCAATTAATTGCCTTTTTGCGCGCCTATGTGAGCAACCCCAGTATTTTAATATTGGATGAGGCCACATCTTCAGTGGACACTTATTCAGAACAATTGATTCAGCAGGCTACCGACAAGATTACCGAAGGTAGAACGTCCATCATTATTGCCCACCGTTTGGCCACCATTAAAAAAGCCAGTAAAATTATTGTTATGGATGAAGGGCAGATTGTAGAAATTGGAACCCATAAAGAATTGCTGAAAAAAGGCGGGTACTACAACGACTTGTACACGGCCCAGTTTTTGGAAGAGGAAGTAGCCTGATTCTCATGGTCTAAAATCCTCAAGGGACAGCCGTCCGGTGGTCAAAGAAACTACAATGATCAAGGTTCCAATGACCATCATGAGCAGAACAAAGAGAAAAAGGTATACGAAACCACGGAGAAAAGTACTCCAAAAACCGATTTTGTATATTTTTTTGAACACATAGAATTGGTAGGATATGGTTAGAAGCAAGAAGGACCAAGTGAAAAGGTCATATCTAATGTCTGTCAATCCAAATAGAGGTAGGGAAATAATCACCTGAACAAAAGAAACCTGCCCAGTGATATAGGCATTGGCAACTACATGCTCGGTATAATTCAATTTTTTTTTGTCAAAAAAGAGAAACCAGGTCATTAAGGCATATGCAGGAACGATCAAATAAGTGATAAGACCTTGATAGTCGAATACAAAATCCAGATTTGGTGTTTCTGAATTATTTGAAATGGTACCCCTCAAAAGGTCAACATGGTACACCTTTCGAAGCACATAAAACAGAACTCCGACCAGCGTTATGGCAATGGCAAAATAGCTAATGGGATTCATGTATTTTTTTCGGGTTCCCAAAATGTAACCGTTAATGACGGATTCTGGTTTGGTGAAGAGATGCCTAAAGGTTTTAAGTAAGGTATTATCAAGATTAAAGACTTGAACACTTAAATCTTCCCAGACATTTTTTAAAGTAAGCCTTTTGCGAATGACCTTACCGCCACAGGTGGGACAAAAACTGAAGTCTGACCTTAGGCTGGTATGGCAGTTCTTACAATCCATTACTCCAAATCTTTCTTAATTTGCTGTGAGAGTTCCTCAAAGGTCTTAAAGGGAACAAATTCCCCATTCTTGATATATGAAATAGACCCCGTCTCTTCACTGACCACAAGGCAAATAGCATCCGTTTTTTCGGTGATACCCACAGCTGCTCTATGACGCAAACCAAATCGGAGGGGAATGTTTCGGTCATTGGAAACAGGCAAAATCACCCGCGTAGCGGTAATAAAATTATCCTGAATCACCGCAGCCCCATCATGTAATGGACTGTTTTTAAAAAATATACTTTCCAAAATGGGTTGTGTGATTTCAATGTTCATGGCATCCCCAGTGGATTTTATAAAGTCCAGGGAGTTATTGCGCTCTATAACAATGATGGCTCCGGTCTTGGTACTTCCCATTCGTTCACAAGCTCCAACAATTGCCTCCACGTCGGTAACGGTAGGGACAGCTTCTTGCTTTAAAAATTTAAAATGACGAATGAAATTCCGTTTGGAGGCAAAATTGGTGGAACCGATCATCAGTAAGAATTTCCGTATCTCTTGCTGAAACACAATAATCAGAGCAATAAGCCCGATGTTCATAAACCCACCGACCATGCTGCTGATCATTCTCATTTGAAGTAGTTCCGTGAGCTTCCAGAGTGCCCAAACAATAACGATACCAATAAAAATATTGATGGCCACCGTGCCTTTGACCAGCTTGTAGATGTAGTAGAGCAGCGCGGCCACGAGCACAATGTCGATGATGTCTGTGATTTTAAACTCGAGAAAATTTAAAAATTCCAACCGCGGTGTTTTTGTAAAATTAGCAAAAATAGAAGAACCAAAAATTATAGTGCGTTCGCTTTTAGCACTTCCACAAGTTTAATGCATTCCACAGCTTCTTTTACATCATGTACGCGTAAAATATGGGCTCCTTTTAAAAGTGCAATGGTATGTAAGGCGGTGGTCCCGTTCAAGGCCTCTTTTGGATTTGAGTTCAAGATTTTATAGATCATGGATTTTCTGCTTAACCCAATCAACAAAGGAACTTCAAAAGTCTTGAAAAGGTCCAAATGTTTCAAAAGGGTATAGTTCTGCTCAGTGGTTTTTGCAAATCCAAAGCCAGGGTCAATAATGATGTCGCTTATTTTTTTGGATGTGGCATCCTTCATTTTCTTCGAAAAATAAAATCGAAGGTCTTTGATCAAGTCTTCATAAACAGCCTCTTTTTGCATGGACTGCGGAGTTCCTTTCAAATGCATCATAATATAAGGAACCTGATATTTGGCCACTGTGTTGAACATTTCGGCATCTAAATTTCCTGCAGAAATATCGTTGATGATAGCCGCACCGCGTTCCAGACTTTTTGCAGCGACCTTGCTCCGGAAGGTGTCCACCGAAATCAAAGTGTCCGGAAAATGCTTCAAAATCAATTCTACAATGGGAAGCATGCGTTTGAGCTCGTCATCTTCATCAACATGTTCAGCCCCAGGCCGGGAACTGTAAGCACCCATGTCGATGAAGGTAGCACCATCTTCGAGCATTTTCTCAACTTGTTTCAGAATAGCGACTTCGTCCTTATATTTTCCACCATCGTAAAATGAATCCGGGGTCAGGTTCAGGATGCCCATTACTTTTGGGGTTGATACATCTATAAGTTCACCTTTGCAGTTTATGGTCATAAAGAATACCTGCTTCGTTTGTGTTTCATTATCTTTGACGAAGTGCTTTTTTAGCACGCTCATTTGGACGAAATTTACGCAAATTAGCAACAATACATGCAGCAGACTTCCCAACAATATGATGCGGTGATCCAAACCTCCCGGGAATTGTTTTTAAAAAAAGCGCAAGACTATGGTACCGCATGGCGTATTTTGCGGCTTCCTTCCCTTACCGACCAGATTTTTATAAAGGCACAGCGCATCCGCAGCCTGCAACAGAATGCGGTTCGAAAAGTGGACGAAGGGGAACAATCCGAGTTTATTGGAATCATCAATTATTCCATTATGGCGCTCATACAAATTAAAAAAGGAATTGTGGAGCAACCCGATTTAACCGCTGAAGAGGCCATTGCCCTGTATGATGAAGAAGTGGCCCTCACTAAAAAGTTGATGGAGGATAAAAATCATGATTATGGAGAGGCTTGGCGCGATATGCGGGTGAGTTCTTTGACCGACCTTATTTTACAGAAAGTCCTTCGGGTAAAACAAATTGAGGATAATCAAGGAGCCACTTTGGTAAGCGAAGGCGTGGATGCCAATTATCAAGATATGGTCAATTATGCAGTGTTTGCGTTAATACATCTATCAGCAAATCCCAAACCGTAGAATGCCACTACCTATGGAGATGAATACATTTGTGAAAATTAGTGGGATTCGTGTCAAACCAAGTCGGTATTGTTGTTTAAGTTGTTGGAAGTTGAAATTTTATTTTGAAAAAATATGAACTATTTGGTTTGGATTTCAAGAGTTATCGTTGGGGTGTTGTTCATTTTTAGTGGACTCATAAAATTGAACGACCCCGTTGGGTTTTCATTTAAATTGGAGGAATATTTTAGCCCTGCTGTTCTGGATTTACCTTTTTTGGAACCCATCGCTTTGGGAATTTCCATTTTTGTGGTTATTGTTGAGGTACTATTGGGCGTCCTTTTATTGATAGGGTTTAAACCCAAGATTACCGTCTGGAGCCTCTTGGCGATGATTGTTTTCTTCACTTTCCTCACGTTTTATTCCGCCTATTTCAACAAAGTAACCGATTGTGGTTGTTTTGGTGACGCCATAAAATTGACGCCATGGGAATCCTTTACAAAGGATGTGATTCTTTTGGTATTGATATTGATTTTATTTTTTGGACAGAAATACATCACACCACTTTTCAACACAAAAACCAACTGGATTGTGGGTGGAGTGGCCCTATTGGCCTGTATTTTGTTTGCCAATCATGTGCTGAACCATTTACCGTCAGTGGATTTTAGGCCTTACAAAATAGGAGCCAATATTGAGGAGGGTATGACGGTTCCAGAGGGTGCTCCAGAACCCATATACGAATATGCATGGCGATTCAAAGTAAACGGAGAGGACCAAATAATTGTAACCAATGGGGAATATCCCTCCGTGGACGGGGAATTTGTGGATGTTGAAACTACACAAATACAGGAAGGCTATGAACCGCCTATTCATGATTTCACCATTGAAAAGGATGGACAAAATTTCGCCTCTGAATTTTTGAACGAAGATAAATTGGTCATGGTCATCGCTTATGATTTGGCTAAAAGCAACTATGACGCTTTTTCAGAAGTGGCCCAAGTGACCGAAAAAGCCAAGCAAAATGGATATAAAGTGATTGGTATGTCGGCCTCCAACGATGAATTGTCCAACAAGATTGAAAAGCAATACAAATTACCTTTTGATTTTTATTTTACCGATGAGACGGCCTTAAAAACTATCGTCCGTTCCAATCCAGCAGTATTGGTATTGAAGAACGGAACCATTCAACAAAAAGTACATTACAACGATATTGACAAACTTTCTTTTTAATAATAGAACACAAGAAAAACCAACAACATGAGAACAAAAATAGTGGCAGGAAACTGGAAAATGAACAAGAACTTGGAAGAGACAGAGGCTTTATTAGCTGAGCTTTCTGCAAAACTGCCCGACACCAAAGCGCAAGTTATTGTTTCACCAACATTCGTGAATTTGGCCGCAGCTAAAAGAAGCCTTCAAGCATCTACAATCCAAGTGGCTGCCCAGAACATGCATTTCGCAGAGAGTGGTGCCTATACCGGTGAGATTTCGGCGGATATGCTTCTGAACATCGATGTGGACATTGTTATTCTTGGTCACTCCGAGCGTCGTGCCTATTTTGGTGAAACCGATGAACTTTTGGCCAAAAAGGTGAAAACAGCAGTAGAAAAAGGATTGAAGACCATTTTCTGTTTTGGTGAGGAATTGGAAGACCGAAAGTCTGACAATCATTTTTCGGTAGTGGAAAGTCAATTGAAAAATGCCCTGTTCGATTTGGACGCCGAAGCTTGGAAAAGCATCATTTTGGCCTACGAACCGGTTTGGGCCATTGGCACAGGCGAAACTGCTTCACCTGAGCAAGCCCAGGAGATGCACGCTTTTATCAGAAAGACTATTTCCGAAGCCTACGACAGTTCCGTATCCGACGAAGTTTCCATTTTGTATGGAGGTAGTGTAAAGCCGGACAATGCTTCTGATATTTTCTCCAAACCCGATGTGGACGGCGGATTGATTGGCGGCGCATCCCTTAAATCAGATGATTTTGTCGCCATTATTGAAGCGATTTAATCTTTAGCGCCATATGGCATTGGTGTATCTGGAATACGATTTTAAAATAAATCCGCTGCAGCCCGCGGCGGACATTCTTATTGCGGAATTAGGTGAAGCCGGCTTCGAAAGTTTTGTAGAGAACGATTCGGGGGTGTTGGCCTATATCTTAAAATCGGAATGGAAGGAAGGTATTCTAGATGATTTATTCGTTCTAGAGCATTCCGATTTTGACATCACTTGGACCCGTAAAGAAATTGAGCAACAAAACTGGAATGCGGAGTGGGAAAAAAACTTCCATCCTATAAAAGTAGGGGATAGGTGCATGGTTCGGGCACCTTTTCATGCGGCGGCCGATGTGGAATATGACATTGTCATTGAACCCAAAATGAGCTTCGGAACGGGTCACCATGAGACCACCCATATGATGTTGGAGCATATCCTTGAAAACAATTTTAAAGGTAAATCCGTCTTGGATATGGGTTGTGGCACCGGGGTATTGGCAATATTGGCCAAAAAAAGGGGAGCTGGGCCTGTGGATGCCATCGATATTGATGAATGGTGCTATTTGAATACCCAAGAAAATGTGGAACGTAACGATTGTTCTGATATTCAAGCTTTTCAAGGAGACAGGGGTTTACTAAAGGGAAAAAAATACGATGTAATCCTGGCCAATATCAACCGAAATATACTGCTGGAAGACATCCCCATTTATGCCCAATGCCTCAATGCAGGTGGCCAACTTTTTCTAAGTGGATTTTATTTGGAGGATTTAGATGCCATTTCTTCAAAATGTAAGGCCAATGGTTTAGAATTTGAAAAAAAGCTGGAGAAGAACCGCTGGATTTCAGTAAAATATGTAAATTAGAAAGGCATTAACTCCACGATTATGGGCACAAAAGAAAAAGGCTTGGAAGACCTTCTTCTGGAAGAGGAGACGGTTAAGCAAAATGAAATAGTACTTTTTAATGATGATGTAAACACGTTTGATCACGTCATTGAAACATTGATCGATGTCTGCGAACATACTCCGGAACAGGCAGAACAATGCTCCCTTATTGTGCACTACAACGGTAAATGTACCGTAAAAACCGGGGAATATTCCTATTTAAAACCAAAATGCTCCAAATTGTTGCAAGCTGGGTTAAGTGCCGAGATTGTCTAATTTTCCGGAACGGTTTTGAAATTCGTAAAAGCATTTTACCAGCACTTTACTGCCACAAATTTTGAGGTGATAAATTCTTTACATTGAAATTACAGGTAACAGGCATTATATAGACTAAATTTGCGGGGACAGCAATACAATCAAAAAACCAATATCTAATCTTCTTTTATAGGAATGAGCGAATTCTTTAAGGCTGAATTAAAAGACCGTTTTTTGGAATATGCTCTTGAGCGCACGGATTATTTTGAAATACAGACATTGTATGATGAATTTTTACGCCCAAACTATAGCCTGCAATTTGTGGAAAAGCTGATCAAGGAAATCCAAGAGTATGATATGGAACTTTTGGATGTGATGAGCGGGAATGGAATGGATATTTTTATGCTGGCCTCTACCCCTAGCACCGAAGATTTTTTGGAAGAAGGCGGATTTAAGGATATGTATGTAAAGGAAGAGGAGAAGTGGGATGTATTCGTTGAGCAGTTGTCCAGTGCCCGAAAATTGAGCAAGGACGAAAAGCAACTTCTGAAGAAAAGCTCACCCAGGTTGAAAAGGGAAAAAACCTTGCTTATTGTTCTCATTTCAGCAATCGGCATTAGTTTTCTGTTCACCCTAATCAGTATTTTAAACAGCTCGTTCTTGGAGCCAGATTATGTCCCAGCAGATGAGTTTGAACGAAGAATTGAACAGTTGCATTTACAATATTTGGAGGAAAACCAACGGTTGGAAACAGAGTTGATCAATTCTAAAAAACTTTTGGATTCTATCTTGGGTGTTCAACCCTAGCTAGAATGTATTTTAACCCATTGAATGAGTCGTTTAGCATAAAATTTCAAAGATTGCTTGCTACCAATGTATTGAGTGGATATTTTTGATTAGCATACACCATTTAGGCAAAAAATAACCAGACCAGTGCTAATAATCAAATGTCTTGTGATATTCAGAATAAGACATTTGTAATAGAAACAAACCATAGTAGAATGTCATCCAACCAAAAAATTGAGAAGAACCTCTTCATTTTACTCTATCTTAATGCCATTTATCCACTAAGCCCAAGCCTTAAATCTTTTTTGGTGGAAAAAATCAAGAATATTTCTTTCAGAAAAAACGAACTAATAAGCAGGGAAGGAGAAATCTGTGATAAACTGTATCTGATTAAAAAAGGTTTGGTTCGAGGTTATTTTGTAAGTGAGGGGACGGATATAACAACGTGGATAGATTCCGAGAATGAGATTTTTACCTCTATTACTGGTTTTTTTAAGCATGAAAAGACTAGGGAGTATATACAGGCTATGGAAGACACCCATTGTGATTATTTAGAATATGAAGATTATAAGTATTGTCTTGATAATTTCCCTGAAATAAGGCAGATATATCGGATTATGTTGGAACAATATTATGTCATGGCCGAACATAGGGTGTATTTGGCCCGCATACCCAATGGTAGAAAACGATTGGAGTTTTTTTTGGAACATAGCAAACCAGAAATTGTCAAGCGAATTCCTAGAAAGCATTTGGCCTCATTTTTGGCAATGCGACCAGAAACCTTGTCAAGACTTATGAAACAGGAGGTGAAAAAGATTTCTCTAAGTTAAAATACTTTACCAAGGGTTCTTTTATTTAGGCTTACACCAAGGGTAAGCAGGTTATTTTAAGCAATGATAAGCACAGTACCGGTACGTTCAAAGTCTGATATAAAGACAGTGGCAAGCTTGGCCCGAACCATTTGGACCGAACATTATACGCCTATAATTGGATTGGGGCAGGTGAATTATATGTTGAACCGGTTTCAGTCGGCCAAAGCAATTCAAGACCAATTGGAAAAGGAGATTGCTTATTACCTGCTCCAATTTAAAGAGGAATTTGTGGGTTATTTTTCTTTTGACATCGATGAAGATTTTCTCTTTTTAAGTAAGCTCTACGTTCTAAAATCAGCTCGGGGAAATGGAATTGCTAAAACAGCAATCACTTTTATGGAATCGTATTCACGCGAACGTGGAATTCCTAAAATAAGACTGACCGTCAACAAGTACAATTCCAACTCAATCAAAGCCTATGAAAAAATGGGATTCGTCAACGTGGACTCCATTATACAGGATATAGGCAATGGCTATGTAATGGATGATTATGTTCTTGAAAAAGACATCCTTTAAAGATGAGTTCCCATGACTTCTCAAAATTTATTTAAAAGCTCCGCTTTGAAAAAAGCCCAAACAAAGAACGTCGAAACCTAGACGTTTTTTTGTTGAACTATATATTGATCATCGCCTATTTGTTGTGTATCACTGGACGTTGCAAGAGATGTATGGTTTTAGTAGGTATAAGTGTGCTGGTCCTCTATTGAAAATCTATTTTCATTTTTAGTATATTTAGTTGTTGACAAATCGAAATCAAAATCAAAATCAATGAAACTATTTTCTTCGTCCGTTGGCAAAAAGACGTCGCGCCGTTCTTTTTTGTCCAGGACCACTTTGGGTATTAGCGGTGCACTGTTGGCCACTTCCTATAATGGATTGGCATCCTCCATTGAAAAAACACCAAAATCATCGGCACCTTCCGATCTTAAAATCACGGCGGTGAAATGCGGGTTTATCCGAAATGAACACAGCCTTTTTGTAAAAATCTATACCAATCAGGATATCGTTGGGCATGGACAGGGTGTTGATGGGGTTTACGGAACATATCACGTTGTGCATCACTTGGCAAAAAACCACTTGATTGGCAAAAATCCATTGAACATTAATCGACTCCAAGAAGAAATGCGCAGGGGAGGTCTGTTTAAAGGAGCTCAAGCAGGTATGTATGTCTGTGTAATGACAGCCTTGGAAACAGCATTGTGGGACTTGGTGGGCAAGGCACTGGGATTGCCCGTTTACCAATTAATGGGTGGTAAATTTCGGGATAAGATCAGAGTTTATTGCGATACGGCCGGAAGTCGGCTTGAGCCACAGGAAATGGGCAGAAGAGCAAAGGAAGATGTAGACAAATACGGATTCACTGCGGTGAAATTTGATATCGATGACCGTCAGGACCCCAATAAATTGGATTTGTACAACTGGAGCGTAAGTATTCCTGAGCTAAGGCGTATGGAAGATCAAATTGCTGCGGTGCGTGAAGCTGTGGGACCTAACATAGATATTTGTGTGGACTGCCATGGTAGGTTTGATGAAGCTTCGGGCATGAAAATAGCCAAGGCTTTGGAACCTTATAATCTTATGTGGTTGGAAGAACCAGTGCCTGCTGAGGTTCCAGAGTCGTATGCACGTATTCGTGAATCAACTACAACTCCTATTTGCGGGGGTGAGAATTGGTACTTGACCTATGGCTTTAGACATCCCTTTGAAATTGGTGCAGTGGACGTTATTATGCCGGACCTTCAAAAATGCGGAGGTTTGGGTGAAGGATTGCGTATAGCCAATTTGGCCAATACCTATAATACGCCTTTTGCACCGCATATGGTTGCCTCATATCTTGGAGCAATATCGTCGGCCCATGTCTGTGCGGCAGTACCCAACTTTCTTATTCTTGAATGGCAGATTTACTTCCATGAAAATGAGATGTTCAAGGAAATTGTCAATTTTGAGGGTGATTTTTTAACCAAGGACGGTTACATACCCGTACCAAACAAACCTGGACTTGGTGTGGAGATCAATGAGGAAGCTATGCGAAAATATGCCACACCTGGGATACCTTTTTTTGAATAAAAATCTCTTGATAGAAGATTACGTAATGCCAAAACGATTGGTTCAAGAGGACATTAAAAATCCAGAGACAAATTCGAGCAAACATAAAAATCAATTTACGTTAGGGCGCTTATCTGAATTTTGAATGTGGCACTGTAAATAATTGCGGTGCAAAAAAGATGGATAGTTAGTTTTTTCTTCCTAAGTTCAACATGTGGGCTTACAAGATATAGGTACTTCTAAGAGAGAGTAATATGAAGCATAAACGATAATTTAAAATAGATACAATGAAAAAAAAGGAGGGGGTAGTGAATGAAACCACAATCAATTCGCGAAGGAATTTTCTAAAAACCTCGGCACTGGCTGTAGGCTCCATTACTATTATTCCCAGGCATGTTTTGGGCCAAGGTTTTGTTGCACCCAGCGATAAAATTAATTTAGGATATATAGGCTTGGGGAAACAAGGGGGCATATTGGCAAATCAATTCTTATCATACACTAATTCTGCTCAAATTGTGGCCGGAAGCGATGTTTGGACCCCAAAACAAGATTGGTTCAAGAATGTTGTCGAAGGATATTATGCCGAAAAAAGAAACGTTACAAAGTACAATGGAGTATCCACCTATGTAAATTACAAAGAGCTATTGGAACGTAATGATATTGATGCAGTTGTCATAGCTACCCCCGATCATTGGCATGCCATACAATCCATAGACGCTTTGAAATCAGGAAAGGATGTGTATTGTGAAAAACCCATGACCAACACCATTAAAGACGGAAGGGACATGGTTGATGCAGTGAAAAAGAATAAAAGAGTACTTCAAGTTGGTAGTATGCAGCGTTCCTGGGAAAAATTCAGAAAGGCGCAAGAAATGGTCAGTTCAGGAAAACTGGGGGAAATCAAAAAAGTATTGGTCAATGTGGGAGACCCTTACCGAGTATATGATCTTCCTGCCGAGCCGACTCCAGAGGGAGTAGATTGGAATCTTTGGTGTGGCCCAGCGCCCTTATTGACCTACCATCATACCATTGCCCCAAAAGTAGTGGAAGGCTATCCCGCATGGCGCGATTTCAAAGAGACCGGAGGCGGTATACTTGCAGATTGGGGCACACACATGTTCGATATTGCCCAATGGTGCTTGGGAATGGACAGAACAGGCCCTGTTGAATATATTCCGCCAAAAGACCCCAAAGCTGTGCGGGGGTTACGCATGTTTTATGAAAACGGTATTGAAATGGTGCATGAAGACTTTGGGAGAAGCTGGGCGGTGCGATTTATAGGTACCGAAGGAGAATTGGATGTAAGCCGTTCTTTTTTGGAAACCAGACCCGAAAAAATATTGATGCCCAATGGTGGTGACCCAAGTACGCTCTTCAACGACAGGGGAAATCATTATCAAAATTGGCTAGACGCCATAAAGACCCGGAACCAACCTATATGCGATGTAGAAACGGGTCATCGCTCGGCAACCATCTGTAATGTGGCCAATATTGCTTATGAATTGGGTCGACCTTTGCAGTGGGATCCAGTAAAGGAAAGGTTTAAGGGAGATGCAGTGGCTAACAAAATGAGAAAAAGAAGACATAGGAAGTACTAAAAATAGTGAAGACATCTCCTTCGATTTGTGCATGTGAGCCAATAAGCCCTTCGAGCCGTAATGAACCAGTACCAATGGTGCTAAACTATGATTATTGCTTAGCATTTTACACCACTTTGGAACATGATGTTGAATCATTTGAAAATGTTGGTTTCATAAGTTCATTTACTCAAGGAACAGAATGTACCGCAACAAGTAAAATTACTTAACAACCTCCAAAGGACTTTCCGTTAGATGAAAAAACTAGTAGTAGAAAGTTCTTTTTAAATAAACCATAATATTTCTTCGGTAATACATTCAAGAAGGCCTTTTTACTGTTTTTGCAAATGAGCAACAAGTGCTTTGGTAAATTTATTTTGAATCTCTTGGACGCTCTCATTTCCATAAAGATCATCCCATTCGTTGGGGTCTTTGCTGAGGTTGTAGAACTCACCTGTAAGAATATGTTCTTCTTTGTAGTCTTCGACCATTTTCTGCCGTTCAAAGACCAAAATCAACTTGTATTCTTGAGTCCGCCACATAAATGCAGCCTCTCCGTCATGCTCATGTAGGGCCGAGAAGCTGCCACTTCTTTTTATAGGGCCCAATAGGTCTTGGCCAGGCAGTTCTTTATCCAAATCAATATTTGCTGCGCTGAGTAAAGTGGGCAGAACATCAATATTTTCTACAGGCCGATTGTTCACTGTATTTTTTTGAACGGTATTTGGCAACGCACTTCCTGAAAGAATCATGGGAACCCGCACGCTAGCTTCGTACAAATTGTATTTGTTGAAGCGATAGTAACGTTCGCCCAGCATTTCCCCATGATCCGAAGTATAAATGACAATGGCATTGTCCAAGATTCCCTTATCCTTTAGCGCTTTTAAGGTTCTGCCCATCATGTTGTCTATCCAAGTAACGTTTGCATAGTAACGCATTGTCATTAGTTTCCATTCCTCTTCAGAAGCATTTTTCCAATAGTCTTCGTACATATCACGCCTATTCACTCCTTCGCTATGTGGCGAATAATCCGCTTCCCAAGGAGGTTGCTGGGCATATTGGATGGTATCTGCAGCATACAGGTCTTCGTAACCTTCGGGAACATTATGGCCTGCATGTGGTTTCATGTAAGATAGATAAAAGAATAGTGGCCTTTCATCATTTCGCTTTTTGATGTAGTCAATGGCCTGCTTGGTGATCCATCCATCACGGTGGTCCGATTCGGGAAGTTTACTGGTAAATCCAAGATAGCCAAGATTGTTTTCCTCACCAGCACCCATGGGCGCTATTTCGACATCATATCTTGCCTTGGCATCAGGATTCATTTCTGCCATGCTAATAGCACCGTCTTCAGGAATTTCTGAAACATAGCGCGTTTCAAATCCTCTAGTATTCGTTTTGTATTTGCCCCAGTGTGTTTTACCAAAGCCTGCAGTCTCATAGCCAGCATCCTTAAAATACTGTGCCATTGTCTTACCCGGTATTAATGAATCGGGAACACCTCCATTATTACGAAAAACACCGGTTTGGTTTGGATATAGTCCAAACATAATTGAGTTTCTGCTCGGAACACACATGGGTGCTTGGCAAACCGCTTGGCTGAAATAAATACCATGCGTAGCAAGACTATCCAAGGTAGGGGTGATTACCTGACTATTTATCTTCCCTAGGGCATCCCAACGGTGTTGGTCATCCATAATGAATATAATATTTGGACGGTCTGAAGTGATATCAGCTTTCGTTGAACCATCATCTTTTGGTGTAGTGTTCTTACAACCTAGAAAGGGGCTTATGAAACAAGCAAGAACAAGTAATCGGAAATAAAATCCCATCTATTTAATTTTTAATAGTCATTTTGAGTGTTTTAGCCTTTACCTCTACATTGCTGATTTGAGAACCAATTTAATGTCCTGATACAATTTACTTGATGTAGCAAATCATCAATGAGTTTACTTTGCGACTACAATTTTTTATTGTGTATAAGGTACAGTTCCGGTTTCATCAACAGGATATCCCCATTTCTTTATGTACTCCATGCCCGGTAAAAATGCATCACCTGTTTCTTTCAATCTCTGGGTTAGTTTTTGATCTAACTCTTTTTGAAGTTCTACGTAGGAATCCTTTCCGACCAGATTGTTCATTTGGTAGGGGTCTTCTACATTATCAAACAGCAACCAAGGTCCTTCCAAATCTCGTGCATACGTATAGCGTTTGGTTTTTAAGGCTCTATACTCCCTTGCCCCATGTTGTGGCTTGTTCCATTGACCAAAAGGTTGAACACAAGTTAACAAAGTGGTTTCGCCCACTTGTTCTTTGCCTTCCAGATAAGGTCTATAGTTTATACCTTCTACCGTGTCAGGAATTGGAATATCGCACAAACCTAAAATAGTGGGCAATATATCCTCTGAATTTATCAAAGCATCTTTTTCTTCAGCCCTGATGTTCAGTTTTTTTGGAACGTAAAATAGCATGGGTACCCGTGCGGATTCTTCATAGGGTTGTTGCTTTTTGTAAGCTCCATGTGACCCTAAAAGATCTCCATGATCGGAGGTAAAGACTATTATGGTATTATCCATTTGTCCTGTTGCTTTTAAATGATTGGTAACCTTTCCCACCATATCGTCTAAAGCTACAATATGGGCATAATACCCAGCCAAATCTTTCTTTGCTCTTGCCTTTAAACTATCCGGTACGTTTTCACGGAGGATGATCTTATCAGTATCAAAGCGATTCCTGTATTCCTGCGGTGCTGTGTGGTAAGGGGCATGGGGGGTGCCATAGGAAACGACCATCAAGAAGGGGTTATTGGAATCTTTTCTGTCATTCATATAACCAATCGCTTCATCCGTTTGATTAAAAGTATCGTATCCCGCCCAAATTTTTCGGTTGGGGTCCCCGTTTTCATAATACACCGATTCATTATAGTCGTGGGTACATTCGTTACCCCTCCAAAATGTAAAACCTTGCCTTCTTGGCCCTGGGGGAATGTACTGTAAACGACCGTGTCCATCCAAATGCCATTTCCCAATATATCCGGTATCATATCCTGCTTTAGAAAAAATTTTGC
Source organism: Flagellimonas marina (assembly GCF_042651185.1). Taxonomy (NCBI): domain Bacteria; kingdom Pseudomonadati; phylum Bacteroidota; class Flavobacteriia; order Flavobacteriales; family Flavobacteriaceae; genus Flagellimonas; species Flagellimonas marina. Next base: position 317,547 of record NZ_JBHSCL010000004.1, read on the forward strand.
CCATGGTCACGGCATTGGTATCCAATTGTACATCGTTCATAAATACCCCATGGGTAAGTGGCCTTTGTCCGGTTAATAATGATGCCCTAAAGGGTGAACAAACAGGCATGCCCGAAACCGCATTTTGGAAATTAATGCTTGAAGCGGCCAAACTATCCAAGTAAGGGGTTGATACATTGGGATCCCCTGCATAACTTGTGGCTTGGGCTCGCCATTGATCAGTAAGTAGAATCAAAACATTGGGTTTCTTTTTTGGAATGGATTCCTCAGCGTTTTTTGGGTTTTGCTTGCAAGCGCAAAAAACTACAGCAAATAGCGGAAAGAACAAGGTATATCTCATATGGTTTGTTTTTCTAAGAGCCTGGTTTTGATGTCTTGCGGGTCGTCCGATAAATCATACGATTCTTCACGCCACTTTAAAAGTGCATTTTTGAGTTCTTCCTGTTTTTCATGATAGGCTTCTTTTCCTGCTAGATTTATTAATTGTCCAGGATCGTTTTGCATGTCGTACAATTCCTCGAATGGGCGACCCGACTCCAACTGTTTTAAAAGTTTGTATTGAATAGGGTATGTTATCTCGGCATCCAAGGTAGCTTGGTAGCTTCCATTGCCCCATCCTTCTTCTACCATCAAATCTGCGGGTAGTTCGTATGTTTTTTGATGCATCAAATTTTGGATATAGTAAAATCTTCCATCAAAGATTACCCTGCTTGGATAGTGTTCTGCTCGTATTGGCCCGTGAGAGTTATGTTCTCCGAAGACATAATTACGTCCTTGTACTTTTTCGGATTCTCCAGAAAAAACAGGCCTTAATGATTTACCTTGAACGGTTTCGGGAATATCGATTTCCAAATAATCCAAAATAGTAGGCATAATATCGATATGTGATATCAACGCCTCGGAAACCTTATCTTTCTCCACCATTGGGCCACTCGCTACAAAGGGTACGTGGAGTCCAGCGTAATACGGTGATGCTTTCGCCCGATGGTAAGGCTCACCTTGGTCGCCGGTATAGATGATCAAAGTATTTTCCAAGAGTCCTTTTTCCTTTAAAACATCCATAATACTTCCCGCACAGGCATCTGCCAATTGCACGGAACCATAATATTTGGCCAAATCTTCTCGCATAGCAGGAGTATCAGCCAAATATTCGGGAACTTCAATACTGTCTTTATGGGGAAGGAATTCCGGAAAATCTTCCATGTGCTTATCCAGATTTCGATGGGGAGGGGCAATATTGGCCTGAAAAAAGAAAGGTTTATCATCCGCCTCAGTGATAAAATCAGAGATGACCTTCTTGAATTCTTCTGGACTATTTTGAACGGCGTTTCTTGCGTTATATGGAAACTTCCATGGCGGACTCATGTGGAACTTTTGCGTGATAGCGGTGAAGTAGCCATTTTCTTTAAGTATCTCAGGAAGTGTTTCAATATACTCATGGATGCCCACTTTGTCCACAGTGGAAGATGCCCTAGTAAATTCTGTGTCCCCGTCAGATAGTTTGGGTGTTATTGTATTCCGCCAATGCCCATTGGCATGAGGGTACATGCCCGTCATTATGGAACTTCTGCTAGGAGAGCATGAAGGGACAACAGCAAAAGAATTGGTGAACATCATTCCATTTTTTGCCAATGCATCAATGTTCGGTGTTACAATTCCTTTGGTTCCAAGAGCAGACAGATGTGCACCCTGATCGTCGGTAAGGACCAGTACAATATTGAGTGGTTGTTTAGTTTTGGGCTCCTCTTGAGTTTTCTCTTTGCAAGCAAACGTTATTGCTAAAAATGAAAGTAAAGTAAAGTATATCAATGTTTTCATAAGCTAAGACATATAAAATACAGAGTTCAGTTCTTTTGATACAGGGCTATTGTCATCATGGGTCTCCATTATATCGGCCATGTAGGCCCACCATTTTTTACAGATGGTAGTTTCGGCAATGGCATTCCATTTTTCTTCGGATTCAATTTCGGCATAGCCAAAGAGTGTATCCGTATCTGAATCCAAAAAAATACTGTAGTTTTTTACACCAAGCTTTTTGAGTGTATCCTCAAGTTCTGGCCAAATGGGATTATGCCTTTGGGTGTATTCCTGCACCTTATTGGGAAACAATTTCATTTTAAAGGCTTTTCTGATCATGTTCTTTACTTTACGGAATTATGATTTTATACCGATAGGTGAATCTGGCATTTGGGGCAACATCGCCTTGATCATAGAATTTCATGATATCCCCATCGGTGGAAGTGTTATCGGCCCATTTGAATTCCAGATTTTTTCCTTTTAAGTTCAAAACCGATTTTGGAATGGCAAGTTCTAATGCATTGCCCGATAACTTTGCGTCAATTTTAGCTTTTTCCTTCCAATTCCATCCCCCTTCGGATTCTTGAAGTTGTAAACCGTTCGCCCCGATTTTAATCATGTAATGAAAGCCTTCCCAGGCAGGTTTATTGGATTCGTCGTCCTTGATAAAGAGAACCAGCCCTGTAGGCCATTCCTTGGTTTCAAATTTTTCTGAAATCTTAAGGAGGAAATAAAGGTTCTGAGAATTTTCAGCAACCTTCGCCTCTACCAGATCATTTCTTCCCGAAGTGTTTTGGTATGTTTTAATTCGGCCCCATCCCGGATGTGATCGATGAAGAATATCTCCCTGATGGTCATAATAGATGGTAGAAACTTTTTCCCAATCAGAAAAGGTACCATCAATGCTTATTTTGTGGAAGCCTGTATCTTGAGAAAACGGTCTAGTGCCCTTGAATTTTCTGATATTGGCCACCATTTGATAATAATAATTATCCTTAAAGCCACCTTTCATGGGTTCAATGTCCCTACTGAATTCGGCATTATATTGGTCAACAAAATAGGTTTCCCCTTTTTTTATAGGCTGGCCCATCATGTTTTTGGCCTTTCCATCATCAAACCGCATGGCTACCCATTCGTTCCACCCCGTAATGAATACAAATTCGGGATCTACCTCTAGCGCCCTTTTCCATTGCTCATCAAAAAATAGCCCCTTCCCAGATTGAATACTATCTGGTGACGGCTGTTTCCCATTATGGAAACTACGTCCGATATTGGAAATAGGATGTTGCGCAGTTGAAACCACAATTTGTTCCGGTATATCGGGAGAATCGTGCCAACCAAAGTTCTGAGGATAATGATCGATCCAGGGCCATTTGTCCTTTCCGTCTCCAAACCATTCTTGGCCATCCGTCCAGGCCCAGGACCTTCTAAAGTTGAAATAATCGGTCAGTTCGGCATTCAACCCTTCGTTATTGCCCATCAAAAGTGGCTTGCCTTTCCAATAAAACCAAAGATTTTTGTAAAGCCCTTTCTTATAAAAGCCATTGTATATTTTCTCCGTGGTCTCAACATGCTTGGTGTTGGTCAAGAAGGCAATTTTGGGCACTGCCCAACCCTTTTTCTCAAGCTCTGTGAAAACCCTGCATATTTTTTTGACTTGTGGAAGATAGGCCAAGGAATTGGTTACGTCAAAAACGATGACATCAATGCCTGCATCGGACAATAATTGGGCATGTTTTAGAATAACCCATTCGTCATCGGTTAAATAATAACCAAAATAAGGTTCACCCCAATGATGAAATGCCTTGACCGGACCATATTTTGGGTTTTTTGGGTTCTCCTTTATGATTTCAGTAATATCATAAGGACTAAGAGTATCAGCAGCCGTTTTGGGATGTACCCCTTCATCAGGAAGGGTCTGAGTGTGTTCGTCATGTCCATGCGCACCGAGCCATGTAAAATAAAAGATACCCACGAACTTATCTTTTTCAAGATTCCCGGTTTCTTTGTTCAAAGGCAAACTGCGCTGAAGATCATCGGTGGCACTCCAGGTATCTGCAAATTGTTGGGAGATAAGAGGAGGTGATGATTTTTGAGCTTTAATACTGCCTAAGCTAAGAACCAATAAGCTAATGACTACGAGACGATTTTTATGCAATAATCCTAATTTCATGGGTATAGTTTATTTTGTTACAACATCCCAAACTTTGGAACGTACCGACTTACCTTCTGGACCTTCTACCGTTAGTATTACGGTCCATTCGCCGGCCTCGTTATACCGGTGCGATGGATGTTGATTATTCGATGAATTTCCATCACCAAAATCCCAATGCCAGCTTGTAATGTTTCCTTTTGATTCATCCTTAAATTGAAACCACCGTTGGTCACGGTCCAGTTCAACAAAGTCCCAATTCGCTTCGATGGGTTTTATGAACTGTTTTTCTAAGGGCATCAACCGAAAAATGTTGAGGTACGAAGCGTCATAAATCATTTTGGTGTCATGTGCCAAGTTCATAAACGATTCGCAAGCTTCACCATCAAAATCAAGGAAGCACCAAGAAAGTCCAATACGATTGTTTTCCTTCAACTGGGTCACGGTTGATTCTTGGAAGCCTTCAACGGCCGCATGGTCAAACGGAGTCATCCAGAACTCCATTTTTAATTTTCCACTTTCCGAATGTTCAAAAGCATAATCGTAGGCCACATTAAAATGTGGAAACTCCTTTATCCACGGTGTATTGCCCCAAATCATGACAGCATCCTTGTTTTGAACAGGAGTGAAAATATGGTAGTTTTGAGCATGGGCACCATGACCTTTAAAATGCAGTTCTTCTACAGAAACTTTGTCTTTGTTGCCATTGTGTTGTTTGATGAACGGGCCAGCGGATAGGTTTCCATCCACTACCAACTCAAAAATATCCTGGCCCAGTGCTGGGTCGTTATAATCCCAATAATCATCATACATTTCTAAATAGAAATACAGCCTATTGAGTCCTTTAACCCAACCTACCTTTACGGAGATATCAAAATCCTTTGGGTCTAGATTTGTACCATTTCCAAAGCGGGTGTCCATAAGCTGGTCTAGACCTATGGTAAAGGATTCTGGTACCATATCCCAGTCTGAAAACTCACCATCAATTCGGGGAATTTGGTCCTTTGGAAACTGAAAAATATGATATTCCTTTCCGGGGTCTGGAAAGGAACCTGCAAAAATGGGTATCAAGAATAACAGCAATAGCCCACATAAAATTTTGAATCTCAATTTTTTGAACTCCGTCCTCATTTTTTCCCCGCTTTTCTATCTAATAGGTAGTAAATGTTTTCGGCAATAGAAGAGGGCATGATCATCATTCCGCCGTAGTTGCCACTTACACTATTATGTGTATCCGGAAATGCATAATCGTATTCTCCTCTGTGGTACCTATCTTGTGTTTCTGGCAAATTATGGGGCAACCAATTTCTATCGATGGTCTGTGCGGCCATCCATCGAATCGCTGCGTTGGTAATCCCTTCTTGGTACCGCAGCCAGTCAATGTCAGGGTCTATTTCATCCCATTTAAGGTTGTTTTGGGCCACATCGGCGAATACTGCCAGTACTTCCCACTGTACATGATCACGTACCCAGTTGGCAAAATACCAATCGCTTGAGCTTAGCACAGGTTTTGTGTAATACATCATAGATAGGTTGTCGGGTTCCCATAAATGGGTAAAAGCGAGCAATGTACGCATCCAATAGATGGCCTTTTTCCTGTATTTTTCATCTTTGAATTCCTTGTAGGCAAGGTAATTTCCCACGGCTGCATGGCCTGCGGCCAAAAGGTTTGCTGCGTGTAAAGGAGTTTCCCAGAAATCACCTGCTTCCGGTCTTTGGTAGTCCATACAAAAGTCGAAGGCCTTTTGGGCAGCGTCTAAAAAGCGTTGGTCTTTTGTTTCTATTCCTATTTCCAATAATCGTGTAGCCGGTCTTATGGTAATATCCAAGGCGGTTTCACCTCTAAGGCCCATAGGTTCTATAAACGTGGTCGCCACCTTAAAATCGTCTTTGTCGATAACATCTGGATTGAAAACAAAGGAACCATCGGATTTTTGTTCGGCCAATAGCTTATTTCCTTCTCTAATGAGTTCATTTTGAGTTTTTGAACCATTGCTCATTTGTGAAAGGCTCCAATCTATCTTTGTCTGTAGCTCCCTAGCGGTTTTACTCCTCTTGTTCTCCTTGATATAACGCAATAAGAAGTCCGGTACATTGGGTTTGATGGATTTTTCTGGTCGCTGAATCAACCCAAAACCTTTTCCTTCATGCCAAAAATTGGTGTTGTATGCCGCCGCAATTCGATCTAACGTTTCTTTATGTGGCCAACGTGGCTCAGAGGGTTCTGGAAGGCCATGTTGTTTCACCCAGTCGGTTAAAACAGCTACGCTATTGCCATCGCTAAGCCATAATTCGGCATCAAAATTTATGGTTTGGTCAATTTTAAGCTCCAAAGGTATCTCGGCGACCACCTCATTTTCATGCCCTTCAATAGAGGCATCGGGCACCATCAGCCCCATAAGATGATTGTTCTTTCGGTCTATGAAATTTGGGGAGGCAAAAACAGGCTGTGGTCCATGGGCACGATAATTGAACCATCTTGAAGCGGTTTGTTTAGGGTTCCAGGAAAGGCCCACACCTGTACCGTTATGACTTATCGCCATTACCGGAACGGATACTTTGTTGGGATGCGGTACAAATCGCATGGCCCAAGGATCTTTGAAGAAATCAGTTCCACTGGTCCATTCCTTTTCTATGGCCCAATCGACACCAGGCAGCAAGGCATCTGTTTTTTGGGTCTCAAATGAAGTTTCACCGATTTTGAGCCATGGTCCACGTATATATTGGGCGTTATAATTGCCAGTGGATTTTAATCGATATTTAAGTTTTACGAACCGTGAGTCGTTATCAACCGTAAAGGTCACGGTTCCCGTTATGGCAGGTTCTGTATACGGATACGCCATCCAATTTTCAAATGAAGTGCCTTCAAGTACTTCCCTGACAACTACCGAGGCAACATCAAAAACCACCTCTTCACCATTTTCGGTCTTTTTTTTGGAATAAGTTTCTGCAACAAAACGAACGGGAATGTCTTGGTCTTGGAGCTTTATTTCCCCTAAGTGTTCCAATACGGCCATCATTTTGCCTGAAGGTGTAAGCACTTCGCCCCATCCCCATCCTAAAACTCTTTTATAAAAGTTCAGTTTAATATATTCGTTTTCCATCGAGAAGGTCTCCCCTGAATAACTAGTGCGTTTATTATTAGGATTGTTTTGACCTACGGTTTCTATCACAGAACCAAGTATAAACAAGGCCATGACGATTTTAGGAAAAATTGCCTGTTTCATATTTAAAATTTGTTTAGGTAATCCCTTATGTCAATCGATTTCTATTCTGGTTTTGTTTCTTGGACCATTAGGCTGAATACCGATAACTTCTGGGTGATATTCTTGTTGGTTAAAATTTGGATTGATTCTTGGAATGACTGCATTTGCATCTTTTAAATGCATTTCGATATATGCATCCAATTCCGCAACTTTTTCGGGATATACCGCAGACATATCGTGTGTTTCACCAATATCCCATTTTAGGTTGTACAGGCGATAATCGTGGTTTCCGTTTTCACCCTGATGAAACAGGCGAATCAATTTCCAATCCCCTTCATGGGCCGACACAGAGGCGGGTAACCAATCGGGAACGGGCGGTTGATGCGGAAAATACGTAATGATAGGATTGCGTTCCAAAGTACCACCTGCCAACGCTTTTTGTATGCTGACACCATCTACTTTGTGATTCTTCGGTTTTTGAATGTTCATCTGCTCTAGCAGGGTCGGATAGAAATCCGTAGCTTGTATGATTTCGTTTGAGACCGACCCTGGTTGTGTCACTCCCGGCCAAACCACAACGCAGGGCACTCTAATTCCACCTTCAAACATAGTGGCCTTGCCTCCCCTGAGTGGCCTGTTGCTGGTCGGTTCCGTCAAGAATTTTTCCCCATCGGGAAGAGTTTCAACAATGCCGTCGTACATATTGCCTCCATTATCACTGAAAAAGATGATGATGGTATTGTCTGCGGCTCCCATGCGATCTATTTCGTCGAGTAAGGTTCCCACTGCATCGTCCAGGGAATGAACCATGGCTCCATACGTGGGGGAGTGCTGTGGATTGTTGAAATCGACCTTGGTTCTGTAATGTTTGATGAGACTTTCCTTGGCATCAAAAGGTGCATGGACAGAGAATTGCCAGTAGTTCATATAAAAAGGAACATTTTTATCTTGTTTCCTCAACCAAGCAACAGCCTCATCGGCCATACGGTCCTCTATGTGCTCTTGGGGGTATTTCTCCTTGAAATCGGGATATTTCCATGGGGCCACAAAGCTTCCGGCAGGCCCTGGTCCTGGCCAATGGGGAATATCCACATCAAAACCGTGTTCCAGTGGGCTGTAGGGGGGAGAGCCTAAGTGCCACTTTCCAAAATGTGCGGTACTGTATCCTTCTTTTTTCAATAATTTGCTTAAAGTGGGGTAGGTAGTATTCAATCTGGTGGCCGATTCCGTGATGATGGCCTTCTCCTTTGAGGGAGCTTTATCTGATTGCGTTGCTGAAAGTTTAACTTCGGGTAGATGGCCTACCGGTGCTGTAAAACCATGTCTCGCCACGGTTTGCCCTGTTAGTATGCTGGCCCGTGTGGGTGAGCAGAGTGGACTGGCAGAATAGGCTCTGGTAAAAGTCATTCCACGAGCGGCCAAACGTTCTAAGTTGGGGGTTTGATAAAAGTCGGTAGTGCCATATAGTGAAGTGTCGCTCCAACCCAAATCATCAGCCAAAATAAAGACTACGTTCATCGGTTCGCTGCTTTGGGCAGTGAGAACATGAGCCATTGATAATACTAGAGTTCCGGTCAAGAATATTTTTAAAGATCGTATCATATTGGATTCATCATTTTATTTTGAATATTTTTTAGTTTAAGCTGAGCCAATTGCCATTGGATTTCCCATCTAGTTGAAATTGAATTGAGCCATCGACAACCTTATGTTTAATGCTTCTTCCTTTTTCGTTTTTTAATTTAGGATGGCGGCCATAAGATTCAGATAATGGAATGGATACTTGCCCACTACCTTCCACCCATATCAGCGTGGTGTTTTCACTTTTGTTCAAAGACGGGGCAAATGCAATTTTCTTCAATGGACTCTGAGAGAATGTATAGGTTTTTCCATCAATGGTCACTGAGTTGCACTGCTGCCCCTGAAAGGCGATAAGTTCTTTTTCTTCATTGAGTCGGAAACCCATGGTCAATCTTCCTTGAAAGTCCACGTTATGACCATTGACCTTGAAATTTGAAAGTTGGAGGTCGGCTGGTGGCAATGGATTTAGTTCCAAAGCTTCTCGGTCTTCTTCAATATCTCTTGAGAATCCACCTGCCCAAGTTTCCCTATGTTTGTTATAATGACGAACAATAGCCGTTGCCCCGTTCGGGAAACGGGTTGCCAAATAATCTGTTGTTCTTGAAATATGTTCTGTGTTGTCATTGACCTTAGGGAAAGTATCTGTTGTGGGATACGCGCCCAACCCATCCAATAGTTCAAACAGAGTACGTGTTTCATAGCCCAAACTAGAAGATTGATCATCTCTGGGTCTGAATCCAAAATAATACGCGTTGTCATTTCCGGTTCCAACCAGCAAAGTGTTATCGCAAAACGATAGTTTTGAAGTGCCATTTTTGGCTTTTACGGGGTAAATACGGTCTACTAAAAAGTCAGTAAGGATATATTGTGGTGAAACTTCTTTCAATTGATTGTGAAAATCGATTCTCTTACCCACTGCAATTTGGCCTTGTAGTTTTTCGGATTCATAATCCACGCCAAAGAGATTTTCCCATTTTTCAAGACAATTTTCTCCATTCCCGTTTAAGATGGGTGGCGGTCCGAACCAAAAGACCTTTCCTCCTTTGTTTTTTAAATTAGCCATAATGTCCAGAAGACCAGCTTGTGGTAATGGTTCGAACAGGGTAACAAGAGTGCTGTACTCTTTTTCCTTTACTTGTAGTTTTCCATTGGGATTTATTTTACCGAGCTCCACTAATTTCTCTGCGGTGATAAAATTGGCGTAGCCATATTGGGTCATCCAGCTGCCAAAACGTTCCTCTACGGCAACGAGGTTCATGGGATAAAGAATGAGGACATCCACATTGCGATGCACTTTTTCGGTAAGCAGGTCCATTGCCTTTGAGCGTGTACGCCCTCCGTAGGCATCGTTTATGGCACCTTTTCTTTCCTTAACCTCTTCGGGCATTCCCCAAAATGCAGGGTAGGAGGCAGGAATACGGTTCAAAACCCCTAGAGAGGCAGACATGGCAGCTCCGTAATAATTTCGATCATTCCAGCCTAATTCGGCAAAATCGTTTCTTGTTGGCTCAAGATATTCGCCCCATTTAAAATAATCGTAACAGGCGGCCGCTGCCTGTTGCACCGTATTACCCCAGATAAAATTTGAGGTGTACTCATATTTATAGGCGTGGCGCTCCAGATCTTCAGTATTCCATAGGTCAACCGTGGGACTTTCTGCCCATGAGGAATGCCCGCTTGTTCCAAAATCATCGACTCCAAATAGCCCACTGGCATATTCTTTTGCTTCTTTGAATAGGTCAACAACATGGGTGTTGAGCAATTTATAATAGCGGTCCCGAAATAAGAACGTACGCTGAATATCCTCATCAGATTCTCCAAATACATATTGCACATTTTGTGTTGCAGTGGCATTGTTACTATAAATGTTTGGTCCATACGCAAAGAACAGTATGTCCTTTTCTTCAAAGGGAGTTCCAAATTTTTCTTCAAAAAGCTGTCCCATGGTTGGTGCATAATAGCGCAATGCTAATTGACCATTGTCGTGATGTTGAAAATATTTCCAGTCTTGCTGGATGTGCATCTCGTCAGAATAAAAATGCTCTATTTTGATGCCTTTATCGTCATACTTTTTTAATAAATCCTTCAAAAAAGGCAATGCTTCAGGGCTGAAATACTCCATTTCAGGAACTTCATATTCCAATAGTACCAAGACCCGGTCATAGCCCTTAAATTCGTCAGTTTCATCGGCATAAACACTGACTCGTTTACTTCGATTTGGATTTGGTGTAGAGGGGTTGCTCCACAAATCGGTATCCATATCTCGATCATTATCAGCGTCTGGTTGCTCTTCCCAAACATCCATTTTTACATTGGTCAAAGGCAATATATTCTCGCGATCAACCACTTTATACGGACTGTTTGGCAACATTTTTTCTTTAAATGCGTAGGCCTTGTGGGATTTAAGCTTAATGGCAAAATTCCCTTTGTTGTTGGACCAAGTTGTTTGTTGCCACAGCGGTACATTGAACTTACCGGTCAGCGGGTCGCGTAGCCCCACCTTGTAATGTAACCAAAGGCCATTTTTTCCTGTTTTATTTTTAAAGGCGGGTCCTAATTCTAGCGGGCTTAAAAGACTTAGCCCCATTCCCAAGCCGTATTTAGCCGCAAAATCAGCGATAATTTTGATTTTGTCCACATAGGCATCCATATCTGGGGTAAGTTTACGCTCCGTAGCCTCTTGATCTCGATATTGCCTGAAGAATTCATCAAAAGCAATGGTCAGGATATGGTCACCGTTTCGTTTCGCCTCTTCGCAGACATCCCTAAGACTGGCATACCGTTTTGTATATCCCGTGGACATATCTATTTTTTTGTCGGGATCGGTTAAATCGGTCAATTGTTGATCGCTGGTCAAAATAATAGTCTTTGCAATCATAGTGTGACTCACTAAGATGAGAATGACCAGTAAATAGAATGTTCTAATACAATTTGGCTTTGATTTCTTCATTGTGAATTTTCAGTTTTATTGGATTACGGTTAATCCATCAGGCGCTTCATATTCTGTTTTTATAGTACCATCAGCATTTCTTGTATGGCTTACTTTTAACACGCCATATTTTGTTGGGAAACTTCCTTTGGCCCATTTTAAATTTCCAAGATTGGGTTTGATTTCAATCTTTTCACCAGCATCCATTACATTGATTCCTAGTACATGTTGACTGAGCCATGCTGTTGGTCCGCTCGCCCAACCATGACATAGGCTGTGCCTGTAGCCTACATAACAATACTCACCAAAGTCACCATGGATGTCGAATTTGTTGGCAGGACTCAACTCATCAATACGTCCTGTGTTTTTGGTATCGAGGATATCAAAGTCTTCCCAAAAGGTTGTGGCTCCCAAATCGAGCATGCCGCCCCAATACTCGCGAATTACATTAAGAGCTCCATCATAGTCCCCGGCTTTGGCCATGGCTTCTAAAATGTAGTAGCCGTAAAACGTTGACATTCGCTCTACACCATCTTTCTTTAAAATGTTGGTATTGATTTTTTGGGCATCTTCCAAATCAGCCAATGCCATCAATGCGGCAGCTTGTTTGGTAGTGTTGTCCTTGGGCTTGTGCTTGCGAAGTCTTTCAGCTACTTTGCCATACTTTTTCTTGAGTTCTGGTTTTTCGTAAATCTCCATGATTTCACTTCCAGCCTCAAAGGTCATTACCATCATAGCCTGAAGCCCTGCGTGGACTGCCTCTGGAATTTCACTTGTGGGCCAATCCATAAACCGGCCTCCATCAAGGATTTCCTTATTGTCCTTGTCTATAAAAGATGCAAGTTGGTCTAAAAGTGCAATCATATAACTTTCTTGCTCCTTTAGATATTCAAGATCACCGTGATAGTCATAAATGTTTTTATGGATCAATAGCCACCACATGGAGTATGAGCTGATACCGTTCATCCATTGAGGCAGCGGATGTTGGTCCCGTGCCAGGTCCAAACTTTTGCGAACGATATCATGATTGCCAAAAACGGTATTTATCGTCATTACCTCAGGATGCATGTCGCCGACCCAAACCAGACGGTCTCTTTTAATGCCGTCCCAGAGATAGTCTTGCATGTTCAAATGGACAGTGTAAGCACCGGTGAGCCATATGTCATTGAGTCTTTCGTCGCTACTGTTGAAGGATCCCAAATAGGGAATGTCACGATAAACAAAAGCGGCTTCTACAGATTTAAGAGGAACTTCCTGATTGGCCTCGATCACATCAATACGCAGAAAGCGAAACCCTGTTTCACCTACCTCTATAGTGCCCAACCATGGTACTTCAACAATAAAATCACGCATGGAATGTTCGTTGGTGGCGTTGGTTTCCCCACCAATTTCCGACATGGCTTCCCCAACAGATTCACCAAAGCGCAAACGCAATTTTACTGGCGATTTATCCTTTTTGATACCCATGGCTATTTTAACACCGCCATGTATCTCTTTTCCATAATCCAAAAGGATTCCTGGCTTATGTTCCTGGGTGCTCTTGAGTTGAAAGAGATTATTCTCGTTGACGGCAAGTTGACCATTTCCCTTTTTTAAAAGCTGTTCTGGATTGATGAGAAATTGACCGGTATTGTCAGACTTCCAGATAACTTTTGAAGGGGTTAGATATACTTTGGTCATTTCTGAAGGTCGTGCTCTTTGAGACACATCCTTACCGAATGATGGCGGAAGTTGAGCGTTTAAACCTAAGGTACATACAAGAACAGCGATTATGAATAGGGTGTTTTGTTTCATATAGTTTTACTTTCCTTTAAAAATACTGGTGGGACAGAATTGATCCATCCTGTCCCATGCTGTGATTAAAATTTTGGATGTTAACTTTTCTACTCTACCAGACTTTTTATGGTAACCGGACCTAATAATCCTGACGGTATTAGCTCTTCCTCAGGTTCCGTGCTATCTACCAATACCCAAGTAGTGCGGTCCGATTCTGGCAGCGTCTTATCTCCTGTTAAACGATTGCGCCAGACATTTACAACTTCAACTTCTAGTTGATTTTCTCCTTCTTGGAGTAAATCGCCAAGTTTTAAGACATGTGGAGGCATCCAAGAGGTGCCTATTTCCGTTCCATTCAGTTTTACTGAAGCCATAACGCCAAGGTGACCCAAATCCAATACATATTCGGTTTTTTCTTCCTTTTTTATCTCAAACGAAGTAGAATAGGTAGCGGTGCCTGAGTAATATTTTACCTTAGGATTTTCGCTTTGGGTCCAATCCATAAGGTTATCCAATTGAATTGTTTCTTCTGGGCCAATGGTTTTATCTGAAAAGTTCAGTTCCCAATTGGTATTGAGCTCCTGAATAACTTTGTTTTTGGGAAAGTTGATTTGATGAGCATTGGCTACAGCGTTATTTTCTTTGTTGGTGAAAACAACAAACCAACTTTGTCCAGGCTGCATGACCAATGGCACTTTGGTATGGTTTTCTGTTTGAGTGTATTCACTTAGATGCCTTATTTTACCTGTCATGGCATTCCACAACTGTGGTTTTAATCCTTTAACCCTAAAAGAAGGCGCAAATTCCAGTTTTTCATCACCCTGATTGGTCAAAAAGTAAATATCCATTCCAGGAAGGCTTCTATGCGTCCATAGCGCAGGTACATCCGCATTTAAATCCACATCTTTTGGAATTTTTAGGTGAGTCAGGGCAGAATCTAAAGTCATGTTCTGCAAAACGGTGCCATCACCGTAGGTTTGTATTTTACTTGAGGCATCTTGCCACATTTTTTGCGCTAACTCTTCAACCTTGTTATCCGATTCTGGATAATTCTGCAAACTAGGGGATTTTTCCGGTTGACTTCCGTAGACTTTGCCACCTTCACTAATAAGTGATTCTATTTTTTCGAGCAGTTCGGGCCGCATAGTATTAAGTGAGGGCAAAACCATCATTTTATATCGCATCCCACTGGACAATACCAAGTCTCCATTTTCCACTTTCATATCATTTAAAATGACTTCGGCATTTATAAAATCATGGGAATATCCTTTAGGAATTTCCGGGTTTGTGGGGCCTGTCATCAAAGGGGTATTCTCTCCAATGAAGTAACAGATGTCTGCGGCATAGTTTCCTTGTTGTAGCAAATGCTGGCATCTGCGCAGGTAATCAAAATATGCCTTGGATTTTTCGAACCACGTATTGTGCCTGTTGAATTCGGTGCTGAACCAAGCATTGACGCCGGGAACCCTTGCATCATCGGGTTGATGTATGTAAAGATGCAATACAAAATGATTAATCCCTTCGGTATAGGACCAATCCCCCCTTTTCTTCAATAGTGCCGGATGTCTTACATAGCTTCTATGTGCAGCTGTAAAAGCTTCTGCCGATACCATTGGCTTGCCGTAAATATGAGCGGCCGAAGAAGCCGCCTTGCACTCGATATTTCCTAATGTGCCCTCATTCCAAAACTCGCCGGAAACCAAGCTGGATTGCCCGCCGTACATTAAAAATTCTGAAGGGAAGCCCCAATGCCCGTAGTTTTCAAGCCATAGTTTTAAATCGTTTTCTTCACTTATCTTTCTTAGACCTCCAACATATTCATAGGCTACTTTATCCGCAACCAGTCGTCTTACATCCCAAAGAAAACGCTCAGAGGCTTCAAGACTTTGAACAATTTTGCCTGAGTAAACGGGTAAAAAGGGTACTGGATCATAACCATACGTAGTCTCAAAGGTTTCCTTGAAATTATCGGTCCAGTTCTGTGAACCCATTTCATAACTATCTGCAATGACATATTTAAAGGCACTTTTGTTTTCTTCAGGAATCTTGTCAATGAACTTGCCTATGAATTGTTCAAAATGAAAGCGCACAAGTTCTTCGCTCATTTTATCAATTTCATAACCTTTTCCTTGTGGTGCAGAAGGAGCATTCTTGGTTCCGGTCGGTGTCATTCCAAAGCGTTGAATGGTCCATTCCCCTTCAGGTGCATTCCAAGAAAGTGTTCCATCAGCCTCCATTTTATCACTGACATCGATAACTTGGTCTTTAGCTATTTTTAAGGAGCTTTTTTCTATGGCTTCTTGCTGTTCCCACAAATAACTATTCCATGATGGAAATGGCGTTGGATGCATTTTGCCCAAACTTTTCTCCGAATAGTCCTCAAGTCCCACTGCCTCTGAAAACACTATTTCGGATAGGTTCCAAGCTTCTATTTTGGCGTTGGGGTAGGTATTGGATTGGAATACGTTGCCCTCGGCTTTAAATTTTATTCGAAATTGCTTGGCTTGCGTTTCGGGTAATGCAACCAATATTGGAGCATATCTATCTGGCCCCACGTTAGGACTCAATTTGCTTCGGTCTATATCAAAAGACCTGATTTTGGTATAAGTTCCGTCTGTATTTGCATATACCTCACATGTTGCCTTAAACTCATCAGTTGAGGGGATAAGTCGCAGACTTCTTGCAACAAAAGCTTCGTTGGCAGTAATATCGACTTGATAGTTTTCAACCGATTTTAAAAATCCGGCTACCGTTGTGGTATCCCTGTCTATGAGTTGGTCTACATTTTTGATGACTGGACTAACATTGATTTTTGCATTACTGCTGGAAAGCGTTTTCTCTTCGGATGCAATTGAAGGAAATGCGAGTACATAGGTGTCTTGGAACTCTGAGGTAGGTTTGGTCAGTTTTATCTTCACTTCTTGACCTCCTTTCACTTTGGCTTCAGAATAGGTCATATAGCGCATGGCCATTTCGGGTTTTACCCACGGCCCGCCTGATTGACTCCACCCTGGGCAGTTAAATGCACCGATGTCAACACCAAGACGTTTACCCTCGTTTACTGCATGGACCATATGATCCCACCAGTCCTCACTCAGCATGGGTACTTTACCGTCCACTTCATCTGGATTGATATTTCCAATCAATGCAGCCCCAATACCCGCTTTTTTCATAGCTTCCAAGTCTTTTGTGATGCCTTCTTTTGAAATATCATCACCTATCCAATACCAATAGCACCATAGGGTGTTGTCATCTGTTGGTTGTGAAAAATCTTCTTGAAGCTTTGTGAAATTTAAAGCAGGTTGTTCGTTTTTAACTTCGCATGAAGTGAATAACAGTAACAGTACATAAAGTATGGGTAATGCTAATTGATAAGTGCTTCTATTTGTTTTCATAATCAAGGGGTTGTTTGTTTGGCCTCGTTTTTTAATCTGTTATAAATTCTACGCTGTTCTGTTAAAATGGTTTTGTAGTTTGAATCCTCGGTCAGATTTTTTGTCTCGAACGGATCAAGTTTTAAATCATACAAGGTCTCATAGTTATGCTCAGTAAAATTCATATATGAAAAATCCTTACTGACAACGCCTTCAACATTGGGTAGTTCAGGGCTCTGAAACACACTATGTTCATAAAAAAAAGTAGTTCTTTCAGACGAATTAAATTTATCACTGTTAAGGTCTAAACCTTGCATTTGCTTAGGGGCCTGAACGCCTGCAAAACCAAGAATGGTTGGTGCTATGTCAATGTTGAGAACAATATCTTTACTATGCTTTCTAAGATTTTCCATGTTGTTTCTTGGGTCATGAAAAATCATGGGGACTCGTATTGATTCCTGATGACCATACCATTTTCCGGCAAGTCCATGCTCGCCCAAATACATGCCATTGTCGCTTGTGAAAATCAATATTGTGTTATCTGCAATTCCCATTTGCTCAAGTTTCGCCCTCAAATCTCCAATTACTTGGTCCACCCCGCTGATTAAGCGATAATAGTTTTTTACACTTTCTTGATACTTTTCTTCAGTTTCAAATCTCAATTTCCAACGTATTCGGGCAATGTTTTTTTCAGTTCTAAAAAAATCTGGAAAAGAGTCCCAATACTGGCTTTGGGCCGTTTCCGGTTTTTTAATGGTTATATCATTGTATAGGCTATCAAACTTAGGATCCGGAATAAATTGCCTTGGATCTCCATCTTCAGCATGTGGTGCTTTAAAGCTTACCGACAAACAAAACGGTTCATCACCCTTTGTTGAATTTAAAAAACGGTCTATATGATTGGCCACCATTTGGGTGTGGTGCAGATAATTGCCTTTTTCGTCTTTGTTCTCGTAGTTGGGTTGATGCTTCTCTTCAACTGCCCAAAAATCAAAAGACTTTTTAGGTTGGTCTTTAGGATTTCCTACACCGTACTTGCCAATAAACCCAATCTTGTATCCATTTTGTTTCAGCAGCAACGGATAGGTTTGATTTAGGGCCTCTTGCGAAAAACTGGTATAAAAATCCTGTATGCCATGCATCAAAGAGTATTGGCCGCTCAAAATACTTGCTCTGCTTACAGCGCAAATTGATGTGGTCACATAAGCATTTTCCATGTGCACTCCACTTCGGGCCAAAGCGTCTATGTTTGGGGTTTGGATGATGGGGTTTCCACTTGCTCCCAAAGCATCCCAACGTTGATCATCAGTAAGAAGGAATATTATATTTGGTTTTTGATTTTTAATGGGATTAGGCCCCTTTTTGCACGAAAATGATAATAGTAATGTGCTCAGTACAATTGCTGAATAATAAAGTTTTTTATGGTTGGGTTTTTCGGGCATGTTTCTCTCTAATTTATTCGGGAAGTTTTTGGTTAAACCTGCACAGTCGACAATTAATTTTTATTGATTGGATATTTTTGCTTTAAAGAATGGGGCATGGCAGATGGCACATAAGTTTCACCAGAACCCCGATCTCCCTGTGGTTTGTAATGGGGACTTTCATGTGTACTTTCTGGCGTATAATCATTGTTATTGCTCGTTAGTTTCCACCAGGACATCCACTTTTTCTCCAATTTGTTGACCATGTCAGGATGTTTACTGGCAAGGTCATGGGTTTCCAAAGGGTCTTTTTTTAAGTCGTATAACTCCCATCCATTCCCATCAACTTCTACCAGCCCCCAGTTGTTGGTTCGTATGGCGCGGTTATCCATAAATTGAAAGAACATAGGTTCATTTCTTTGCCAAGACTTGTTTTCTAGGATTTTAATAAAAGATTGACCGGAAAAACCCATGTTCTCCTTATCTCTTTTTGGTTCTTCTTGCGTTGCTAATTCAAGGAGGGTAGGGGCTATATCGACCACATGAAGAGGTTGTTGATTGGTCCTGTTGGTTTTTAAAATGCCTTTGGGCCAAAAGGCAATGGCACCGGTTTTTATACCTCCATTGTGCTGGCTGATTTTATAGAGACGGTTTGGGGCTACACTTGCGTACGCCCATCCAGTACCAGGTTGGTAATTGGAACCAACATCGCCTGGCAAAAGGTTTTTTTTGAGCATTTCATCATCCATGACTGAGAAAGAGTCGGTGCCATTATCGCTTAAAAATAGTATTAATGTATTGTTGAGAACGTCAGTTTCTTCCAGGGCAGTGATGACTTTCCCGATACCTGAATCCATATGTTCCACCATGGCGGCAAACACAGACATTCTTAGATCCTCCAATTCTTTTTGGCTGGGTGACAATGTTTCCCAAAGCGGTAGGTTTTTTGGGTAAGCTGGAAGTGGAACTTGCTTTTCAACAATGCCCAAATGTTTTTGTTTTCTGATTCGTGCGTCACGGATGTTCTCCCAACCCTGAAGATACTGTCCCCTGTACTTCATTATTTCTTCTTTTGGAGCCTGAAGGGGGTTGTGCGGTGCCTGATAACTTAAATAAAGGAAAAAAGGTTTGTCCTTTAGTTTAGAACTCTGCTTTATAAAGCTGGCCGCATGCTCTGAAAATGCATCTGTGCTGTAAAAATTCTCCCCAAAATCGCTAAAAGGCTCATGATTCAATCTATAATCTGGGCTTCCCTCAAAATAGCTTGAATAACCTCCAAGAAAACCAAAAAAATAGTCAAAACCCTTCTCCATTGGATTTCCTGCCAAATGCCATTTGCCAATAATTCCGGTGTGATAATTCCTTTTTTTGAGCATTTCGGCTAAATTTTCTCCCTTTTTAATGCCATAACCCGTTTCCGGCCACCATTTTCCTGTTAGCATTGAACTTCTAGAAATAACACACATGCCGGCATTGTTCATGTTGGCCAGCCGTACGCCATTTGCGGCCAAATTATCAAGGTGAGGTGTTTTTATTTCACTACCGTAACAGCCAAGGTCACTGTAACCCAGATCATCTGCTACAATTAGTATAATGTTGGGTCTCGTGGATTCTTGACCTACGGAGGACCAACAAAATAGGATCACTAGCAATAAAAGAAGGGGTTCACTTTTCTTGTACATTTCTATGTCTGAGTTAGTGGCCAACAGCACTGTCGCGCCTAATTATGGTGGTAATAAAAGGATAAATCCAACTTTCTTCATCCTGCACAATACTGGTATTGTAAAGTTTTGATTAAAATTAGCGTACATGGAAGTACAGGATACATTTAAACAGCTGCGGCCTTATCCTTGAGATCAAATTAAAAAAGAACTTATCTACGTTGAAATATATCAAGTCTTATTAATTTCTATTGGATTTGATTTGTTTGACGTAGGATATTTTTAGTAAAATAACCCGCATCAAAGTTGTCAAAAATGCCAAATCACCGTTTTATGAAGAACACAATACTTTTTATTTTCACTCTTATACTCCTTGTTTCTTGTAAAAATAAAGATACAGACAGGACAAGGATACAGATAGAAAAGGTGTCCGTTAACTACTTTAATAATCCTTTGGGAATCGATGATTTGACGCCCAGAATAAGTTGGGTCATGTATTCTGAGGGCAGAAACAGAAAGCAATCGGCGTATCAAATAAAGGTGGCGGATTCAAAAGAAGGCTTGGACGAAGAGGGTAACCTTTTGTGGGATTCAGATAAAACAATTTCAAGTCAAAATACACATATCCCATACGCCGGAAGACCACTGCAATCGGGCCAAATTTGTTATTTTAAAATTAGGGTTTGGGATGAAGATGATTCGGTATCTGATTGGAGTGAAGTAGGATTTTGGACAATGGGGCTACTGAACAAGGAAGATTGGAATGCCAAATGGATTGGGTTTAAAACCAAGGACAACGACCCAAAAGACCCACTTCATCTACCTGCTCCACCTTATTTGCGAAAATCATTTTCGGTAGAAGGAGAGGTCAAAAGGGCCACGCTATATGTAACCTCTCTAGGTGTTTTTGAAATGTCCTTGAATGGTGAAAAAATCGGCAATGACCTACTGGCCCCCGGATGGTCAGATTATGACAAAAGAATCTACTATAAGACTTATGATATCAGTGAAGATTTAGACCAAGGCACCAATGCAATGGGCGCTATTTTAGGTGATGGCTGGTATGCAGGGTATGTTGGCCCCAAAGTATTGTCCAATCCTAGAAACCGTGAGTTGTATGGTCTGCATCCAGCATTATTCTGTCAATTAGAAGTCGAATATGAAGATGGGAAAAAAGAAACAATAGTTTCGGACGAAAGTTGGAAAGCAAGTGAAGGCCCTTTGCGTTATGCAGATCTTTTGATGGGGACCGGGTACAATGCCAATTTGGAATTTGATGGATGGGATACTGCCGGTTATGATGACCAAAGTTGGGCCAATGTATATTTACATGAAGGTACCGAAGCTGCATTGGAAGCCTATCCAGGAAATAGCATCCAAGTGTATGACCAACTGGAGCCCATAGAAATTACGGAGCCAAATGAAGGTGTCTATGTTTTTAATTTGGGACAGAATTTTGCTGGGCATGCCAAATTAAAGGTGTCTGGAAATAAAAACGATACCATTGTAATCCGTTATGGTGAACGGCTTCACGATGATGGAAACTTGATGACGGAAAATCTCCGTTTTGCCAGGGCAACGGATACATATATTCTCAAAGGAGAGGGTACGGAAGAATGGGAACCTAAATTTACCTATCATGGATTTCAGTATATTGAGGTCACCGGATTAAAGAGTAAACCAGATAAAAATACTATTACTGGAATTGCTTTTGGTTCATCCATCCCCATGGTTAGTGAATTCACTTCTTCAGACGAAACATTGAACCGTATGTTTGAGAATGTGATATGGACGCAGCGCTCCAACTTTATGGAAGTGCCTACCGATAGTCCACAGCGAGACGAACGTTTGGGTTGGTTGGGTGACGTACAGATATTTTCAAAATCGGCCCTTTACAATGCAACCCTTGGAGCATTCAATGCCAAGTGGTTTGCAGATGTTCGAGATGCTCAGTACGATTTTGGGGCGTATTCCACATTTGCACCGAGACCTTATCCAGAATTGGTCTGGTTTTCCCCTGGGTGGATGGAAGCAGGTGTAATGGTGCCCTACAACACCTTTAAGTTTTATAACGACACTAAAATTGTTGAAGATCATTATGCGTCTATGACCCAGTTTATGGATTACCACATCGAAAAGAGTGGCAAAACAGACTACTTCTATCCAGAAAATTCTTGGACAGAAGTAAATCCTAAAGGCGGATTTGGAGACTGGTTATCCATGACCGATAAAAATCTGGCGCATGACATCATGGCCTCGATGTATTATCAATATGCACTAAAAATTATGGCCGAGATGAGTACTGCTATTGGAAAGG
Organism: Flagellimonas marina; assembly: GCF_042651185.1. Taxonomy (NCBI): domain Bacteria; kingdom Pseudomonadati; phylum Bacteroidota; class Flavobacteriia; order Flavobacteriales; family Flavobacteriaceae; genus Flagellimonas; species Flagellimonas marina. The sequence continues at coordinate 339,758 of NZ_JBHSCL010000004.1, forward strand.
ATGAGAAGGCAGCATACTACAAAGAAGTGTATGACAAATCCGTATCAGCTTTTATAAACCATTACATTGACGAGGATGGAAAATTTGTCATAACTGAAGATGCTTATGGTGATGGAAAGGGTTATTTTGAAGGTGAAAAAGGGTTTACCGGCCATACCCAATCAGCTTATGCAACTGTAATTTATTTTGATATACTACCAGATACCCTAAAAGAAAAAGCTGAAAAACACTTGGTGGACCTTCTCGAAGAAAACGACAACCTACCCTCATCCGGTATTTTGGGCATTCGGCAATTATTGCCCGCGTTATCTTCTGTGGGACGTGGAGATCTAGCATATCAGATTTTGTTGAAAAAGGATTATCCAAGTTGGGGCTTTCAGGTCAAGAATGGGGCCACAACCATTTGGGAACGCTGGAACAGCTACACGCCAGAAGCTGGTTTTAATGGAGAAATGAACGCTGAAATGAATTCTTTTAACCACTATGCTTTTGGAGCGTTTTCCCAGTTTCTTTTTGCTCAAATGGCCGGTATCAAAACCAAAGGTGCAGGTTTCAATAATATCATTATAAAACCCGATTTGGGAAATGGTTCGTTATCCCATGTTAAGGGGGAATATGGGTCTATAAATGGTAAAATCGTTTCTTCATGGTCAATAGAGGGAGCGTCCTTTTTGATGAAGGTTGAAGTACCTGTAAATACAAATGCAACCATTTATGTACCCTCCGTAGTAGATACACCCGTCATGGAAAACGGAGAAAATATTGACTTGGAATCTATAAAATTTGTTGAAGAGAAAGACGGATACAAGGTTTACGAAATAGGGTCTGGAAGTTACTCTTTTGAATCCAAAATATAGTGTTTGAAAAATCAGGAACTTTTCTTTTAATAAGGACATTTTACCTTTTTCTTATTGTATTCCAGTTCAGTGGATGTTGGTCAGAAACCAGAAATGAGTTTGGTGCTGCCATTAGTACCGATACGGATACGATAGAAATAGGTAGAAGAATTTTTGAGCAAAAATGTGCCCATTGTCACAACTTCAAGCAAGATGCCATTGGGCCTAATCTTGGTGGACTTACCAAGAGTGTTGAAACGGATTGGATAAGGCGGTTTATCAGAAATCCATTTAAAATGGTAGCTGAAAACGATGCCCGCTCAATTGCACTTCATAAGGAATACAAGATATACATGCCTGGCTTTGATGATTTTTCCAAAAATGAAGTGGACGCCTTGCTGAGTTACATGCATACTCACACCAAAAAGAAGTTACCTGATGAAAGCTCAATTCAGAATAGTATAAAGAATCCGATACCGGACACTCTGCGTTTTTCTAATTTAACGGCCAACTTGGAATTTGTGGCTCAAGTTCCGCCCTCGTCTGAAAAACCACCCTTGGCCCGGATAAATAAGCTGGAATGTACAGGAAGCTCAAAACGTATCTTCATCAATGATTTGAGGGGAGTCCTTTATGAACTTCAACAAGATACTTTGTTACCATATTTAACCATTTCTGACCATAGCAGAGACTTTATTCATGAGCCTGGGCTCGGTACAGGTTTAGGTAGCTTTGCATTTCACCCCGGTTTTGAAGAGAACGGATTGATCTATACAGCCCATTCTGAGAAAAAAGACAGCCACAAGGCCGATTTTTCGCTTCCTGACAGTATTCCAACGACATTACAATGGGTCATTTCGGAATGGAAAACAAAATATCCTGAAGAAGAACATTTCGTAGGTGCGGTTAGAGAGCTTTTGCGAATTGATTTTGTCAGCGGCATGCACGGAGTACAGGAAATTGCATTCAATCCCACCTCAAATAAAAACGATATGGATTATGGTATGCTCTATATTGGTGTTGGCGATGGAGGGAGTGTGGTTGAGGGTTATCCCCAAGTTGCTTTGCATGATGGCGACATGGTTTGGGGGACAATTTTACGGATTGATCCCATGGGAAAGAATAGTAAGAATGGCCAGTATGGGATTCCGAGCGATAATCCTTTTGTGAAATTTACGGATAAGCAGGAAGAAATATGGGCCTATGGTCTCCGCAACCCAAATAGGATAACTTGGAATGTTGATGGCAAGATGTACGCTAGTGATATTGGGCATAAAATAGTGGAAGAGGTCAACAAGATTGAACCGGGTAAATTTTACGGTTGGCCCATTCGCGAAGGTACCTTTATGCTCGACCCGTTTGAAAATCAAAGCTTGGCACTGAAGCTTCCCGAAGATGATGACGATTTTGGCGTAACCTATCCAGTAATACAGTATGATCATGATGATGGTGCCGCTATCAGCGGCGGATTCTTTTCTAGAGAGCCTCCCTTTCAAGGGAAATATATTTTTGGTGACATCCCAGAAGGCACAGTGTTTATATCAGATTTTTCAAAAGCTCACGGCAACATTGAAAAGTTGAATCTGACACACCAAGGTCAAAAGACCAATTTTGCAACACTTACAAAAAAACATCGGATTGACCTTAGGTTTGGCCAAGACTGCGATGGTAAAATCTACATGATGACCAAGGCGGATGGCAAAATTTATAGAATAGTTCCGTAAATACTGAATAAGATTTATTTGTCAATCAAAAAAAATATAGAGTGTCAGCATGGTGGTGCAGGATGGTGTTCTTTTACCCATAAATTAATATTGAGGTAACATAAAAAGAAACTTTATTATTAACTAACTACAAAATTTATGAAAACCTATTTGAAAAGAGTTCTAAACAAATTATGGGTTCCTATCTTTTTGTTTTTCTGTTTCTCTGCTTTTTCCCAAACGGGAAAAACTGTTACGGGAACAGTCACTTCCGCAGACGGACAACCCTTACCTGGGGCAAGTATAGTTCAAAAGGGTACAAACAATGGAGTCCAATCTGATTTTGATGGCAATTATCAAATACAATTGGCATCAGGATCTGGTGTTTTGGTATTTTCTTATGTAGGATTTACTACTAAGGAAGAGATTGTTGGAAATAGAAACTCAATCGATGTAGTACTGGAAGAAGATGCACAAAACCTTGATGAAGTGGTAGTAATTGGATACGGTAGTCAAAAGAAATCGGATATTACCGGGTCGGTTGCTTCTGTTGGAAGCGAAGACCTTGAAAAAGCCGTTTTCAACTCCGTAGATCAAGTGCTACAGGGACGAAGTAGTGGTGTTTTGGTTACCTCGGCCTCTGGTGAACCTGGAGCCCCAGCCTCTATTAGGATTAGGGGAAACAATTCAATATCGGGTGACAATTCTCCTCTGTATGTGGTGGATGGTATCCCAATTAGTGGAACACCAAACTTCAACCCTCAAGAAATAGAGAATTTAGAAGTGCTGAAAGATGCATCTGCAACAGCTATCTATGGATCTAGAGGAGCTAATGGAGTTATATTGATTACCACAAAAAGAGGTGAAACGGGAGAGACATCTTTTGATTTTTATACGAACATAAGTTACTCGACCATTGATACTCCCTATGAGGTTCTAAGTGGACAGGATTATGCGGAATACAGAAATGAAGCAAATGCAGCTCTTGGCAATGCATTACCTTTTCCCAATCCAGAACAGTATGAAGGACAGGGATTTGATTGGTTTGATGAAATAGTGAGAACTGGTCTTCGACAGGAATATGGACTAAATATTTCCGGAGGTAGTGAGAAGACACGATTTTTTGTTTCAGGAAACCTTTTGGATGATAAGGGTGTTATAAAAGGCTCTAAATTCAAAAGAGGTAGTGTTAGGGTAAACCTGGATATGGATGCTCTTAATGACAAGCTGAACTTGAAGTTTAGTTTGAATGGAACCCATACACAGAACTTTAGATCGGTAACGGATAATAGGGCATTCCCATCTGGAGGGGGGCCTATTTTCAATGCGCTTTTTTCAGAACCAATAGTTCCTTCTTTGGATTTTTCTGGCTTCACAGGAGAAAATCAACAGTTCATAAATCCATATCTAGAAGTAACCGAACAGGATGATAGGGATTTTATCACGAATTTATTGGGGAACGTGGAAGCTACTTTTAAAATAACCGATAATCTATCCTATACCTTCAATGGAGGTTTGAATTATAGGTTAAGAACAAGGGATATTTTTACTCCATCGAATGTGGGTAGCGGTATTCTTCCAAATGCGGTCGGTTCTTCTTCTAATAGCAGGGCCTATGATTATATTGTTAGTAATTACCTGACATTTGCTGACGAGTTTGGAGAAAACCATGAGTTCTCAGCAACTTTAGGGGCAGAGTACAGTGAATTTAACAACTACGGTGCCTCTCTGAGCGTCAATGATTTTGACATCCAATTGCTAGGGTTTGATAATTTTGGAGTTGCTACAGGGATACCGGTTGTAGGTTCCAATCGTTCCCAAAGTATTCTGCAATCCGGATTTACAAGATTCAATTATTCCTTTAAGAATAAATATCTATTAACGGCCACGGTAAGAGCGGATGGATCATCGCGCTTTGCAGAAAATGAAAAGTGGGGCTATTTTCCTTCGGCAGCTGTGGGCTGGAGAATATCGGAAGAAGATTTCTTAAAGGAGAGCAACACTATTTCCAATTTAAAATTGCGTGGTTCATGGGGAGAAACGGGTAGTCAGGCAATAGCACCTTATCAATCCTTATCTAGATATGGTACAACTACGTACTCCATAGGAAACGCGCCTACTCTGGCTTTTACACCCCAAAGTGTTGCAAACCCCAACCTTAAATGGGAAACAACGGAACAGAAAAACCTAGGGCTCGATTTGGGGCTTTTTAGAAATCGATTAAACTTTACTTTCGATTATTTTGTGAAAACCACGAAAGATTTACTACAGAGCGTTCAAATCCCTTCTCAATCTGGTTTTGGGGGTGCTTTGGTAAATTTTGGCAGTATCGAAAACAAAGGTATCGAACTGAACCTGGATGCTTTGGTGGTCAATGTTAAAGATTTCCAATGGAACTCTTCATTGAACTATACTTCCTATAAAACTGAAGTATTGGAATTAGGTGGAGCTGAAGAAATTTTCGGCCCCGGTTTTAGTATCAATGTTTTTGGCAATGGACACATTTATAGACCAGGTGAAGAATTTGGACAATTCTTTGGGTTGAATGCGATTGGCCTAATACAAGAAAGTGATTTCGATACAGGAGGAAATCCAACTTTTCCCGTGTTCAGAAATGACACACAATTGGGACACTGGAAATTTGAAGATGTAAATGGAGACGGGGTAATCACCAATGACGATAGAAAGGTCATAGGTAATCCCAACCCAGATTTTCTCTTTGGATGGAATAATGATTTCACGTACAAAAACTTAACCTTAAATGTTTTCATTCAAGGCTCAATAGGTAATGACCTGTACAACCCCCTTAGAACAACACTAAGCTCAGGGTTCTTTAACAATGAAGCCTACAAAAATCAAACGGTTGAATGGTATGAGAACCGATGGACACCTCAAAACCCAACCAATGATATTAGGTTCCCATCAATAAATTCTGTAGCACCTGCAGTTGCAAATTACATGGTGGAAGACGGTAGTTATATACGATTTAGAAATATTTCCCTAAGGTATAATGTACCATTGCCTGATAGAATTGGGTTGACCAGCCTTCAAGTTTTTGCTACTGGAACCAATCTGATTACCATAACCGATTATAGTGGTTTTGATCCTGAGGTGAGTTCTTTGGATGCAGATACCATTAGACCCAATAACAGTGGTTTGGCCCCTGGTGTGGATTTGGGAGCTTATCCTAGGCCCAAGACCATCACTTTTGGAGTAAACTTATCATTTTAAATTTGAAAAGATAGATATCATGAGAAAATTTATAATAGCAATAATTACAGTTTCAGTCTTTTTGGGATGTGAACCATTGGAGGAAGTTCCGTTCTCGTTTTTATCGGTAGAAAACCTGTATCAAAACGAAGGAGATGTTGACAAAGCCTTGTACGGCGTGTATTCTTCTATGAATCAAGGTATTGATGAGCTTTGGTATTTTTTGGCCACATCAGGCCCCGGTGAAGGTGTTGTTGTACGTCTCAAAGGCGATGGTAACCAAGGCCAATTATCCGGTTTGAATTTTCAGCCAACAACAGCCCATGGCGTTTGGTGGAATAATTTTTATAGAGGTATCAACCGGGCCAATGTTGTAATTGAAGAGGTTTCAAATGTAGGTTTGGAGCCAAGTGTGGAAGAGCAAAAAATAGCGGAAGCCAGGTTTTTGCGAGCTTGGAACTATTTTAATTTGGTGAAATGGTTTGGTGATGTGCCCTTGCATCTTGAAGCCACCTCCGATTTTTCAGATGAATCGGTTAAAAAACCAAGAAGCCCTATTGAAGAAGTATATAATGTAATTATCGAAGACTTTCAATTTGCGGAGACCAGGCTTCCTGAAAGTTGGGATAATGCCAATTTGGGCAGGGCCACCTCATGGGCGGCGAAAGCTTATTTAGGAAAGGTATATCTGCACATGGCGGGAAAACCTTTGGAGCAAACTGAAATGTATGGTTTGGCCGCAACAAAATTGCAAGAAGTTGTAAACAACGGACCCCATGGTCTTCAATTAAATTTTGCAGATATATTTTCGGTGGACAACGAGTTCAATTCAGAAATTATTTTTGCTCGTCCAAATGTTGCTCAAAATGGCGCGGGTAGTGTTCTAAATTTTTTCGTTGGAGCTCCACTTTCACCACACGCATTTAATGGTGGGCAATATCAAGTAGGGTTTGCAGAATCTTTTTATGACTCCTTTGCCGAAACGGACCTAAGACGGGATGTTACGCTTTTATACTCCTATGTTAACAGTAATGGTGATACGGTAACTTATAATGACCCCAACAATCCAGGAAACCTGCCATTTGGGGGCTACAATGACCCAAAGGGAATCGGATTTGGTAAGTTGTTGGATGTTGGTGGCGCACCGGCAAGTCCATTTCAACATAGAAGTGATTTTATTTTTATGCGCTATGGCGATGTTTTATTAATGCTTGCAGAGGCTCTGAACGAAAGTGGAAGTTCATCTGAGGCTTTGCCCTTTCTAAACCAAATAAGAGATCGAGCAGGTTTGGATGATGTTGTTACAACGAATCAATCCGAGCTAAGGGACATCATCAAGCAAGAAAGAAAATGGGAATTGGCAGGTGAGTTTACTGAATATCCTGATTTGCAACGTTGGGGTGATATCGAACAATCGTTGCAGAACAATGAGGATGCCCAGTTTTTTGGTACGGTCTATGACCCAAAACTGGAATTGTTCCCTATTCCGCAGAATCAATTGGATGCCAATGAGAATTTAACACAGAACCCAGGCTATTAAACCTTGGTTGGATAATGTAAAAGGGCGGTATTCTTATACCGCCCTTTTTTGTTTGTTAACATTGGAAATAAAAATTGATCAAAAGAATTTTTTGTCTTATGCAGTAGGGGTTGTTCGGAGTATTCACTTAAAGCGTAGTATTTGTAAAATTCCATATATGGAAATTGTCAAATCGTTAAAATTTTAAGGGGAAATTTATAATATCAGCATGGTACAGGATGGGTTTATACACGGGGCTGATTAATATTGGCTTAACGTACAAAAAAAACTAAAGTAACCTAACTACAGATTTTATGAGAACCTTTATTAAAGAAAAATCGAACAAATTATGGGTTCCTATCTTTATGCTTTTCTGCTTAATGGGTTTTTCCCAAAACGGAAAAACAGTGACCGGAACCATTACCGCTGAAGATGGGGCACCACTTCCAGGGGCAACAATCATCCAAAAAGGGACACAGAACGGAGTACAGTCCGATTTTGATGGAAACTATCAAATTCGATTGGTTTCCGGATCGGACATTTTGGTGTTTTCCTATATAGGGTTTAAGGCCAAAGAAGAGACTGTTGGTGCCAGAAACCAAATCAACATAGTGCTCCAAGAAGACTCACAAAACTTAGATGAAGTTGTTGTTGTGGGTTACGGAACCCAAAAACGGTCTGATCTGGTAGGTTCCGTAGGATCTATAAAAAGCGAAGATATTGCGGTTACACCGGTACCAACGTTTGACCTTGCGCTGCAAGGTAGAACAGCTGGACTTCAAATCACCAATACTTCAGCTGAACCAGGTGGAGACGTAACTATTAGAATTAGAGGTAATAATTCTGTCTTAGGGGACAACCAACCCTTGGTCGTGATCGATGGTTACCCAATGCCAGAAGGCGCGGAAGCATCGGCATCAAATGCAGGACAGGGGAATTTGACATCTTCTAACTTTTTGAGCTATTTGAACCCTACTGAAATTGAGTCCGTAGAGATTCTAAAGGATGCTTCTGCAACGGCCATTTATGGGTCTCGGGGTGCCAATGGGGTAATAATGGTGACCACCAAAAAAGGAAACTACCAGCAAGCCACCCAAATTAATTTTACAACCGAGGCAGGATTTAGCGAAATATCGGATTTTCCACCAGTTTTGGATGGTCCAACGTATGCCGCTTGGAGAAACGAAATAGCAATAAGACAGGGTGGTGATCCCCTTTTTGACGGGAACGAGAGGCCTCTCCCAGAAGATGCCCCAACTACGGATTGGTTAGATCGGGTTGTAAGAACGGGATTGACTCAGAGATATCAGTTGACAGTCTCGGGAGGTGGAGATAAATCCAAATATTATTTATCGGCCAACTATTTGGAAAACGGCGGTATTTTAAAATTTACCGATTTTAAAAGAGGTAATATAAGATTGAACATAGACAACAATTTAACAGACCGTCTTAATGTTAGCACATCCTTGAACTATGTAAGGTCTTTAAATAGCCGTGGTAATGAAGGTACAGGAACTATCATAAACTCTGGAGCGGTTTTTTCAGCTTACAAAAACGCACCTACCGCTACTCCTGGAGATCCCATTGATGAAGGAGATGGAACGACCAATTTCTTTGTTGATCCTTTAACGGAGTTGAGGGACAGAAAAGATGAGACGAGCAACCAGAACCTTATTTTAAGTATTCAATCAAGATATAACATTGCGGATGGTCTAGACTTTAATTTAACTACTGGTACTACCACTTTGGATAGTGAGCGTGAAGTATTTTTTCCAAAGACCACCAGATTGGGTCAGTTATTCAATAGCCGAGCAGTTTACAATACTTTTAATTCTAGAAATTACTTGATTGAATCGTATTTAACATACGCCAAGGAATTTAACTCCCACAACATCAATGCCACTGGAGGTTATTCATGGCAAACCGATGTTCAAAAGCGATTAAACACTTTGGTAACCGAATTTCCAGTGGATATTTTGGAGACTGATAATGTTGGTTTGGGATTGAATCCATTTATACCTAGCAGTTCCAAAATTAAAAGAGATTTATCCTCTTATTATTTACGATTTAACTATAATTATGACCAGCGATACTACCTTTCATTAACTGGCCGGGCTGATGGGTCCAGCGTATTTGCTGAAAACAAAAAATGGGGCTATTTCCCATCTGTTGGGGTTGGTTGGACCATTTCTAATGAATCCTTCTTAAAGGAATCACCAACATTATCAAACTTAAAATTAAGGGCAAGTTATGGTATTACAGGGTCCCAATCCATACAACCATTGCAATCCTTGACCCTTTTAGGCACGGCCAATGCTGTATATGGGGATATCCTGTACTCTGGCTTAGCTCCTACTAGACTCGGAAATCCAAATTTAGAATGGGAAAAAACTTCGCAATTTAACGTAGGTTTGGATGTTGGTTTTTTAAGGGACCGCTTTTTTGCCTCAGTGGATTACTACAAAAAGACAACGGATGACCTTCTGTTGAATTTCCCACTTCCAACCTCCGCTGGTCTTGGCTCAATAACAGCCAATGCTGGAAGCATTGAAAATAAAGGTTTTGAAGTTGTACTTGGCGGTTACATTGTAGATTCCCAAAATTTTAAGTGGAACACCAATTTTAACTGGAGTAATAATAAAACAACAGTGTTGAGTCTAGGTGAGGGTGATGCTGATATTTTTGGGCCAGGCCCGGCAACAAACATTGTTACCGAACCTTCCAATATTATGCGTGTAGGTGAACAATTTTCATCATTATATGGCTATAAGGTAACTGGAGTTTTGCAGGAAAGCGATTTTGACACTAGTGGCAACGCCTTGGTTCCTGTATTGGGAGTTTCGTCACCCGGCGCCTATAAATATGAAGATGTTAACGGTGATGGTACCATAAATGGAGAGGACCGGACTATCATTGGCAACCCCAATCCTGATTATATCTTTGGATGGAACAATGATTTTCAATATAAGAACTTTACGCTGAGCGTATTCATTCAAGGATCGGTTGGTAATGATCTGATGAATATCAACAGGTTGTTTCTTGCTTCAGGAAGATTTATCAACAATGCTTTCCAAGATTGGTTTGACAATAGATGGACCCCTAGTAATCCTACTAACGACCCTAGATACGTCAACATCAGTTACGGTAGTGAAACCAACCAATTTTTACAACCCAATTCAGCCATTGTGGAAGATGGTTCCTACATACGATTAAAGAATGTGAGCCTAGGCTATAATCTTCCCTTGCAAAATGTAAAAGGCATTAATTCTGCCAGGGTTTATGTTACAGCCACAAATCTTTTTACCATAACTGATTATAGTGGTTTTGATCCAGAAGTTAATATTCGAGGTGGGAACAATCTTGCCCAAGGTGTTGATTTTGCTGCTTATCCAAGAGCACAGACCTTAACCTTGGGAGTGCAAATTGGTTTATAAAGAATTGTAAAATTTAAAAGAAAACAAATGAAAAATTTAAAATATATATTCTTTCTTTTTGGAATCATGGCCTGTTCAGATTTGGAAGAGGAAGTATTCTCAGAAATCAGCCCATCCAATTTTTATGGTAATTCGGCTGACGCCAATGTGGCCGTAACATCAATCTACAACTCTTTTAATAGAGCCGTTGGCTTATACGATTTTGGCATGTCTTCCATGGTATCGTGCCCGTCTCCAAAACTTCAGGGCCGAGTGCCATGGAGAAGAATTTGGGCCAACTATACCACATCTAGTAATGATGCATTGTCTTTACCACGAGTTTGGAATTCATTTTATCAGGGCATATTTAGGGCCAATACCGTAATTTCTGAATTAGAGGGACGTACTTTTGAAGAAGATGATGATAAGCGTGTTGAATATATTGCGGAGGCCAAATGGTTGCGTGCTTGGTCATATTTTAATTTGGTACAATTGTTCGGAGCAGTACCACTTCCTTTGGCCCCAGCTGTAACTATTGAAGATGCGCAATTGCCAAGAACAGCCATAGCTGATGTTTATGCGCAAATCATAGCGGATTTGGAAGCTGCAGAGTCCAATTTGCCAGTGGATAAACGTCCTGAATCTGAAATAGGCCGACCCATACGGGCAACAGCTACCTTTTTGTTAGGCAAAGTGTATATGACCATGGCTGGACTACCTCTTCAAGATGCCTCTAAGATGCCTTTGGCACAAGCTAAAATTCAGGAGATTATTAATTTGGAAGGCACTAATCAAGGTTATGAGTTAGTGGCAAGTTATGAGGATGCTATCCGAGTTGACAACAATGCTGAGCGAATCTTTGCCGTACAGCAAACGCAAGCTGTGCCTGACCAAGGTACTGCATTTTCCCATGTTTGGGGTGCTCAAAACAGATTTACACCAGGCTTGGGGCAATTTCATTTTGGATTCACAGAAGATTTTTATTTTGAGTTTGAGGATACTGATGAGCGTAGGGATGTTACCATGTTGTCGTCCTATGTCAACAACGCTGGGGTTTTTAAAGATTATTTTGGTACAGCTGAAGAGGGTGATGGATCACCTTGGGATGCCCGCCATGGTCTTTTTCAAAACAAATATGTTGATTTTGATCAGGCCTGTTGTGACGGTGACCCCGATATGATTATTTATAGGTATTCAGATGCCCTGTTAATGGCCGCCGAAATAGAGAATACCCTAAATGGTCCAACCACTGTGGCTTATAATCATTTAAATCGAGTAAGATTAAGAGCCAATGCCAGTGAAGCACCCGCAGGGATGTCGCAAGCAGAGTTTGCCGAATATATCTATGAAGAGCGCTTCAAAGAACTGTCTCTAGAGTTCCAGGAATTATTTGATATAAGGCGTTTGGGCAAAGTGGAAGAAGTTTTGGCGATGCATCCTGAAAACATTACCTGGCAACCAGCCAACACACCCTATAATCCAAATTTTGACCTATCGCCTTTACCAATAAGTGAAATTAACGCGAATCCTAATTTGGAACAGAACCCAGGGTGGTAAGTAGAAACACTAATAATAACTAAATAAAAAAGCTACTACAAGTAGCTTTTTTTAATCTAAACTTTATGAAATCAAAACTGATTCTTGCAGTTATTGGCTTTTTTGCGATTTACTTTTCATTTGCCCAGAGCCTGGACCATGCACCCTTAAAAGCTCATCATTTAAGGACTGAATATTTGACCAACCCAAAAGGTATTACAGTCACAAACCCCCGGTTCAGTTGGCTTATTGAGGGAAATGGAAGGAATAGGTCCCAATTGGCATATCAAATTCTTGTTTCATCTTCAAAGAAAAAGTTGGAAGAGGACCAAGGGAATATTTGGGATAGTGGAAAAGTAAGTTCGCATGATACAAATCAAGTTGTCTTTGCGGGAGATGACCTTATTTCAAATACGGATTACTTCTGGAAGGTGAAGATTTGGGATGAATCCAACCAAGAATCCGAATGGAGCGAACCTGCTCACTGGTCTATGGGCCTTCTGAATTTTTCCGATTGGCATGGACAGTTCATCAGTCATGATGTAGGGTATGATACTACAGATAAATACGATAGCCTTTACCTTCCTCCAGCCAGATATCTGAGAAAGTCATTTCAAATAACAAAGAAAGTAAAAAGAGCGACTGTATATTCCACTGCCCTGGGACTTTATGAGCTAAGACTCAATGGAGAAAAAGTAGGTGATGATTACTTTGCACCCGGCTGGACCGATTATAACGAACGTCTGTACTATCAAACCCATGATATAACAAATTCCATAAAGCAAGGCGATAATGCCATTGGTGCCGTAATCGCGGATGGTTGGTATGCCGGTTATTTAGGCTATGCCTTATTGGTACGATTGGATAAGGTGCGGGAATTTTATGGCGTGAACCCCTCGTTTATGGGACAATTGCATATTCAATATGAAGACGGTACTGAAGAAGTATTGGCAACAGATTCAACATGGAAATCCAATGAAGGGCCCATTCGCGAGGCGGATATTTTGATGGGGGAAAAGTACGATGCCAGATTAGAGCATTCCGGTTGGGATACTCCCGGTTATGATGACCAAGATTGGAAAACCCCCAAGGTGTATACCTATCCAGATGGAAAACTTGAGGCACATCCAGGTAGCTTAATAAAGAATATTGAGCGATTGAAACCAGTTAAAATGACCGAACCAGAACCTGGAACTTATGTTTTTGATTTAGGAAAGAATTTTGCCGGTATCGCAGAATTAAAAGTGGAGGGCCCAGCTGGGACCGAAGTTCGTTTGCGTTTTGGAGAAATTTTAAAACGAGACGGGAACATACAAACGGAGAACCTTCGGCTGGCCAGAGCTACCGACACCTATATTTTAAAAGGGGAAGGGGTAGAGGTTTGGCAGCCCAAGTTCACCTATCATGGTTTTCAATATGTGGAGGTTACCGGATATCCTGGAAAGCCTAGCTTAGACGCTATCACAGGTATAGTTTTGAGTTCTATAAAAACGGATGCCAGTGCGTTCAAAACCTCCAATGAAATGAACAATACGCTATATGAGAACATAAAGACAACACAGGCGGCTAATTTCTTTGACATTCCTACGGATTGCCCCCAACGTGATGAACGTTTGGGCTGGACCGGCGATGCACAAACCTATATGCGTTCCGCTACCTACAATGCCGATGTTTCAGCTTTTATGACCAAATTCTTGGTTGACCTTGACGATGCACAGCGCTGGTATGGAGCCTATCCAAATTTTGCGCCTTTTCCCTACTCAAGACCCAATCAGTATTCCCCTGCATGGATGGATGCGGGTATCATTATACCCTATAACATGTACAAGGTCTATAATGACAAGCGTATATTGGAATTTATGTACAAGGGCATGGAAAAGTTCATGGAGTTTCAAGCCGATGCAAGTACGGACTTTATACGACCTGGTGGAGGAAACAACTGGGGCGATTGGCTTGCCGTGGATGAAGAGACCAGTAAAGGGTACATAGGCGCGTCCTTCTATGGGTATGATGCCAAGTTGATGGCAGAAATTGCAGAAGTATTGGGTCGTACCCAAGATGCCCAAAAATACCGGACTCTGTTTGACAATATTAAAAAAGCATTTTCTGAAAAATACATTTTGCCAAACGGCAGAACTACCGAAGATACACAGACCACCTATGCCCTTGCCCTGTATTTTGACCTGTTCCCGGAAAATTTGGCAGAGAAAGGAGCGGCAAGATTGGCAGAAAAAATCGAGAAAAATAATTTCAAATTTTCCACGGGTTTCCTAGGCACAAAACATGTGATGTTGGCTCTATCCAAGTACGGGTATCACGATTTGACCTATAAACTGTTCAAACAAACGGAGTATCCCAGTTGGGGGTATTCAGTGGAAAATGGTAGTACTTCCATTTGGGAACGCTGGAACAGCTACACCAAAAATGACGCAGAAAACTCCGATCTAAATGCAAAGATGAATTCATTCAGCCATTATGCATTTGGCTCCGTAGCTGAGTGGATGTTCCTGCATGCCGCGGGTATTGATACGGAAGATGGCGGGTATCGAAACATTAGGATAAAACCTGTCATAAGCAAGCAAGTCGATTTTATAAATGGAAGCTACAAGAGCATCAACGGCACCATAGCCTCCTCTTGGAAATGGCAAGGGAATAAGGTTCTCATGACCGTAAAGATTCCAGTGAATACGAAAGCAAAAGTCCATATTCCTATTGAGAAAGTTTCCGATTTAAGGGAGGGGAATAAAAAAATAGCCAAAGTACCTTCAATTAAAGTTGTAGCGTCCACTGAAAAAGAAGCTGTTTTGGAAATTGGATCTGGAACGTATTCTTTTAGCTTTACGTATGCACCCTAATGTTATAGCTATGTTCGGTAGGCTTTTGTTGGTTGCACTTTTAATTCAACTATGTGCTTCGAGTTGCGAAAAACAACCGGATGTATCGGTCTTGCACACTGTTGATCTATGCAGTCTTTGTGATGTTCCATTTTCATTTAGTTGGAATATACAATCGCCTACTAAAAATGAACAAAAGGCATATCAAATTGTTGTGTATTCTGAACCGGAAAATATGTCAAAAGCTATTTTTGATTCTGGGAAGGTAGAGAGTGCGCAGCAGCTTCATATACCCTATTCTGGAAATTCTATGAAAGGAGGTCTAAAGTATTACTCCAAGGTCCGGATATGGGACAAAACCAATAGCGTTTCAGATTGGAGCAAGGAAAGAGTGATAATAGCACCGCTCAACCATTCCAAAGATTGGAAGGCAAAATGGATTACTTATAATTATGCAAAAGATTCGGCTCTGCCTCTTTTTCGAAAAGAGTTTCAATTGGATGTTGAAAAAGAAATAGACTTCGCAAGACTTTATGTGGCTGCCCCTAGTTTTTATGAGGCGTATTTAAATGGGGAAAAAATTGGAGATCATGTATTGGACCCAGCACAGACAAACTATGAAGATTACACCTTTTACACGAGTCTGAATATTGCCAAGGAACAACTAAAACAACTGAACGTTTTGGGGATTATGTTGGGCAATGGGTGGTACAATCAGAATGTTGTCTGGAACGACTCCATGATTTATGGGCAACCTGTGTTTTCAGCAGAGCTTGAAATTTATTTTAAAGATGGTTCAAAAAAAACGATTATTTCGGATAATTCATGGAAATGGAAACCGGGGCCTATTACTTTTTCAAACATTTACGCTGGAGAATTTTACGATGCCCGCAAAGAAGCGGACGATTGGTTTGAGTACACTGCCAATACATCGTGGGAAAATGCCCTTGTTGGTAAAGAGCATCCTGCCAAGCTGATTGAACAATTTGCGGAACCCATAAAAGTTATGGATTCCATCTATCCGAAAGCAATAATCTCGCAACGTGATGACACCTATATTTTTGATTTTGGTCAAAATTTTACTGGATGGAACCGATTAAAAATTGACGGGGAGCCGGGACAGGAGATAACCATACGGATGGCAGAAGAATTGAGTGAAGATGGACAAATGGATTTTAGATCCACTGGGGTAAGTGCTACCAAGGTAATTCAAACTGAAAAATACATCTGCAAGGGTGGTGATTCCATAGAAATTTGGGAACCCCGTTTTACATATCATGGTTTCAGGTATGCTGAAGTCGTAGGACTGGATAAAACTCCAACAAAAGATTTGTTGACCGGGATGGTGATTTATTCAGCTATGGAGAATACGGGTAAACTGAACACCTCAGAACCGAATATCAATAAATTACATGAATTAACGGTACATACGCTAAGGGGCAATCTACAGGGTATCCCAACGGATTGTCCCCATCGTGAAAAATGTGGTTGGACGGGAGACGCACATGCCATCGCAAAAACCTTGATGTATAATTACAATGCCAAGAAATTCTTGACCAAATATTTGTTTGATATGCGTTCTTCTGGCCGTGAAGAAAAACAGGAACTTTACTTTGGAACTGACTTTCACGATAGGAGCATTGTTACTAAACCAAAAGGTATTACAACCATGATAGCCCCTGGAAGAAGGACCAGTGGAACAGCAAGCCCGGACTGGGGCACCGCCGTAGTTCAGATTCCA
This sequence comes from Flagellimonas marina, assembly GCF_042651185.1. Classification (NCBI taxonomy): domain Bacteria; kingdom Pseudomonadati; phylum Bacteroidota; class Flavobacteriia; order Flavobacteriales; family Flavobacteriaceae; genus Flagellimonas; species Flagellimonas marina. The sequence goes on from NZ_JBHSCL010000004.1 coordinate 356,550, forward strand.
TGGTATTTGTATGTGCACCATGGCGATGATAGTGTTTTAAAAGAGTTTTACAACGATATGAAAACTTGGGTGGATTTTGTCCACTCCAAAAAGGAAGACGGCATTATTGTTCATGGACTTGGAGATTGGTGTCCACCCGGAGGTAATGTCAATATTGATTGTCCTGTTCCCATAAGCTCTACGGCGTTTCACATTTTGGATGTGGATATTCTAAGTAAAACGGCCAAAGTTTTGGGATTCTCTTCGGATGAAATCAAGTACACCCAAATGAAAAATGAACTTACCGAAGCTTTCAATACTGCTTTTCTAGACAAAGGCTCTCGGTCCTATGGTAGCCAGACGGCTAACTGTTTAGCGCTGGACATCGGTATAGTACCAAAACCATACCGTAAAGATGTCGCCGCTAGCATTGTTTTGGATAGTCATGAAAATTTTAATGGCTTTATTAATACGGGTATTTTTGGGATTGCAAGAATTTTTAAGGTACTCTCTGAAAATGGTTTCGAGAAAGAGGCGTATGACCTACTGGTGAAAAAGGGGAACAATAGCTTTGAACCCATGTGGGATTACTACAACGCAACGACCCTTTGGGAGATACTTCCAACAACCATTGGCGAAACAGGCTCTGATATTTTTGAAACACTAGCCAAAAGAAGTCATAGTCATCCTATGCAAGGAGGTTTTGATGCTTGGTTTTTCTCAGGAATCGGAGGTATCAATCCGACAATCGAGGACCCCGGTTTCAAAAGCATTGTATTCAAACCATATTTGACCCAATACATTGAAAATTCCGATATTTCCTATAAATCTGCGTTTGGAACCATAGAAAGTAGATGGACTCATCAAGAAGATTCCTTCATATGGAACGTCACAATCCCAAATAATTGTAATGGGAGCATTTACGTGCCAAATTACGGTGAAACCGTTTCCATTACCAACAATGGAAAGTCAGTTGATCACATAAAAAATGAAAATGGTTTTTCATATATCGGAGATTTTGGTTCTGGCACTTATACCATTGTCGTAAGGAATAGGGTTTCAGGATAACTCATCTCGTTTATTACAATTAAAAATATAGACATGAAAAAAGGATTGTTTTTGTTTGTTTTGGCAACTATTATTGCTCAAATTTCATGTAAAAACCAATCAAGTAAAATCACCCAACAAGAGAACAAACCCAATCTCTTGATTGTACTTTCCGATCAACATAGTTATGATATGCTTGGGGCTTATGGAAACAACCAAGTGATTACACCAAATCTGGACCATTTTGCCTCGGAAGGTATCCGTTTTGACATGGCCTTTTCCAACCAGCCTGTTTGTACACCCTTTAGAGGGATGTTGCTCAGTGGCATGCACCCTTTGAAGAATGGTGCTTTTGTTAACGACAAACCTTTACTGCCCAATAAGACTGAATTACTTGCCGAAGTGTTGAAAGCCAATGGATACCAGACTGCCTATGTTGGAAAGTGGCACCTGCTAGGTGGAAATCGCGATAGGCCCATACCCAGCGAAATGCGCTATGGTTTTGATACTGTACTTACCAATAATTGCCATGTGGATTTTAGGCCCGGAAAAGCATTTTTTTGGAATGCTGAGGGAAGCAAGGAATATTTTGACAAATGGGAGGTTTATGGACAAACGGATCAGGCAATGCAATTGTTGGATAATTTTGATAAGGATAAACCCTTTGCCCTAATTGTCTCTTGGCATCCACCCCATGATTGGGGAAAGTTCAAAGGGGATGACGGGAAAATGCATTACCGGTATGATACTTTAGAAGAACTCATGGAGCTCTATGAAAGGGATTCGATTCAAGTTAGGCCAGATTTGAAGTCCTCACCAGATAGAAGGCGCATGTACCATGGTCATATGGCAATGATTTCAGGTGTTGATAGGGCGTTTGGCCAACTTATGGACAAGCTCGATAAAATTGGAGCGACAGAGAATACACTGACTATATTTTCCGCGGACCATGGCGATATGTTGGAATCTTTCGGAGCGCGCCTTCCCAAACAATACCCTCATGATTATTCTGCCCGCATACCATTGATGATGCGATATCCCCAAAAACTTAAAAAAGGGGCTACAACCAGTTTGCTGATAGGCACCTTGGATTTTATGCCTACCATTCTAGGTTTAATGGACATTGAGACCCAACAAGACTATGACGGTGTAAACCTTGCAACCGCTATTCTAAATGGGGACGAGCATGCACAGCAGTTTATACCCACTTGGGTATATAGGACGGGGGTTAACACAAATGAGGATTGGCGAGGCGTGGTCACCAAAGATTTCTCTTTTGCATATGGTGGTACGGATGAGCCGGATATGTCTTCGTTATCCAACGTGCTTTTTGATAGAAAGAATGATCCGTACCAAAGCAACAATCTTTTCTGGGATACAAATTACGCTCAGGTCAAGGACAGCCTAAAACTGCTAACCCAGAAATGGATGAAGGAGTATGAAGACGCCTTTTACACAGCGAGCGATTTCAAAAGGGTAGAACCCAAAGACGGCTGGGCTCAAAATCGGGTTAAAAGCCCGTTTGAATTGTTTCGGGAAAATCGCAAAGAAGGTGACCTTCCTTAGATCATAACTTCACTTATTTGAAAATAAGGTTGTACGTTGGTGTAATTCTGTATATCGCCCATAATTTCGTTTAAATAGGGTTCAAATGCCTTGTGCATCTCATCCACGGAGTCAAAATATAGGTGTCCCATGGCCATAAAAGGACTCTCTGAGTCTCTTTCAAAAGCACTTACCCCTTTTTCCACGGCAGAGTGTTTCATAGCGTCTCCCAATAGTCTTACCACCATGGGCGTATGGGTATTGCAATAGTATTCCATATTAAAATAGCTGCCTTCTTTTTTTGGGTATAGGGCACTCAGTTTGATCATTCCTTTTTTCATAAATCAAATTCTAATGGGTGTTGTACTATTTTCTAGTCTTTTTGTTCTTTTCGGATGCCATATAGGATAGGTGGCCAGTTGACTCCTTTCCAAGGATTTCATGGCGCACTTTGGGGATTTCTGCCCTATGCATTTCAATTATTTCGCTGTAGACTTGATTGTTGATTTCATTATGCCACTCTTCTGCATCTTTGGTGTGGTCATAAAATTCTTCGGAACCATCATTATATTGAATAAAGCGATAGTTTTCCGATACAATGGCGTAATTACCGGGACCAAAACTGGTTCTTGAATAATGCGGCCAGTCAATTTCAGTATTTTGTAGTAAGGGAATCAGTGAATTTCCTTCATGGCTTGAATCTGGTTCAAGGCTGCACAACTCCAGTAATGTGGGATAAATATCCAATAACTGAACGGGTTTCTTGCATACTTTCCCTTCGGGAATGCCTGGCCCCATGATAATCAAGGGAACCCGTGTGCCGTCTTCCCACAGGCTACGTTTGGCGTGACGTTCTTTTTCACCGATATGGAACCCATGGTCGCTGAACAGAACTACATACGTATTTTCTCCATAAGCCCCTTCATCCAATGCAGTAAGAACGCGCCCTACCTGTTCATCCACAAAGCTTACGCAAGCTAGATAAGATTGCACTAGAGGCTTCCATTCATCATTGTTCAAAACCCATTCGTGGGTGGGGGATACATGCTCTAACCGAGTAATATCTGAACCATAGGATGATATATCCTTCAAATCTCCAGATATTGTTTTTGGAAGCTCAAGTGATTCCAAGGGGTACATATCAAACCATTTTTGAGGGACAAATTGCGGCACGTGTGGGCGGTAAAAACCAACGCCCATCCAGAACGGTTGTTCGCGTTTCCCAGTCAGTTGTTCCTCGGCCCAACCTGCAATTTTATAATCGGGCATTTGGTCATCGCTTTCCGGATAAACACCCCAATCCCAGAGCGGATGTCCGGGAAATGTGCTTATTTTTTCTTTAGGCATTGGGCCAAATCCCCCAAATTGGCCTGCATAATTTGGAATATGTCTCTCATTGATTCCTTCAGCATTATGGAAAAGCTTACCCGCTCCGGAAACATGATACCCTTCCTGTTGAAATCGTTTCGGCATCACTACTGTCTTGTCGGCCATGGGTGATTCCGAAATATCAGGATTCAGAAAATAAATTCCTGTAGTGCTGGGATAGAGTGATGTCATTATGCTGACCCTTGATGGATTACAGACCGGAGCTTGACACTGGGCATTGGTAAATAGCACACCACGACGTGCAAGCTTGTCTATATTAGGGGTTTTGGCTTGTGGATGTCCCCCGAGTGCACCTATCCAATCGTTAAGGTCATCCACTGCAATAAAAAGTACATTCGGTTTGCTGGGGGTGTGTTGTTCTTTCGTCTTTTTGTTAGGGTTGCACCCACCGAATATGCCTAGAAGCACTAGCAGCAGTATAAGTTCTGTTTTCGCGGTCATTGTATAGTACTATTTGTTCTCGTTATCTCTTAAAATTGGTTTACTGGTGACTAATAGCCTGTAATTTCTTTGAGTTTTTTGAAAAAGGCCTTTTTTCTGGTTGAATTGATGCCCCAGTCAACGGGAATACTCTGAAAACCGTCCTCAAACCCTTCGCCACTCATTCTATAGTCAAAATAGCCCCATGATGTATAGGATTCAATGGCTGATTTAAAGTTGTAATCATCCGCATCAAAATTGAAATGGTCATCTTCATTAAACAAGATAGGCTGACCACTATACCCGGTTACGTTTTTAGTTTTTCTCACCATTTTGGTAATCCCCGAAGGTTCATCAACACCATTTCCATGAATGAGAACTAAATCTGAAACTTGCAATACATTTTGTTGGGGAATTACACCACCTCCGTAACTTGTTCCGACCAACAGATTTTCACCTCCTAATTTCTTTGCTCTTTGAACTAGTTCGTGAACTCTTGAACAGGTAAGGATCTCATGATCATAGGGGCCATTGCATTCATTGTTTATTTCAATGAGAATATTTTGGTAGCCCTTTTCGAGAATCCAGCGGGTGATGTTATCCGTTGCATTCAATATTGCTTTTTCATCTTCCAAATATTGATCTTGTCCAAAATAAAAGTACCCCAGTATCACAACCATGCCCAACTCATTGGCCCGGTCTAAAATTTGTGTTAACCGTTTGATGTAAGCAGGACGAAGATTTCCTTTTTCGTCAAAAGTTGAATTGATCCATCCGTGGTTCCCATACCCCAAAGGGCTGCCTCCTTGGAGATTTAAAGAAAAGGCCAAAAGGCCATGTTTTTTCCAATCCTCCATTGCGGAAACAAACTCATCGGTGTTGCGGTCTGCATCCCATTTTTGTGTATCGGGATAACCAAAGTTTTTGACCGTTTCAGGATTTAGGTCATCAAATATCCCTTGAACCATTCTAGAGTTCATCAGAAGCCCCTCAATTTTATTGCCTTCCCAATACCGGTCTTTGTATGTTAGTTCTCCATTGATATAAAATTGGCCATCTTCAATCGTAACCAATGTTTTAGGGTATGTTCGGGAACAATGGGACAGACATCCCATAAACACCATTAATAGAAGTGCCTTGGCTAAAAAATGCGTTTTGTTCATCTTACGTTTTATCATGACAATTAAAGAATAATCAAAGCAAACCATATCCTGCACTGTACCGCTTTTAAACATATTTCGACAAAAGCAAGGTTTAGGGATTGCATGTCATTGTAGATATGGCAGCAGGAAAATAAAAAACCAAAACTCAGACTTTATAAAGATAAGCTGCATTGTCATGAAAAAGTTTTCTTTGTTCGGCAAGAGTTCTGGATTTTACAATGGTCTTCAGGGTATTTACCCATTTTTCTAGACTCATATTATATAGGCAAACGGGCCAATCGCTGGCAAAAATGACTTTGTCATCATCAAAGGAATCAAGGCAGTGTTCAATAGGAGTTCTAAGTAATTCTGCTGAAAGTTCAAATTCACGAACATGAGAAATAATACCAGATATTTTGCAATAGATATTGCTGTAAGAACCAAGGTTTAACATATTCCTTTTCCATGCCTCGGCATCACATCTTGGGGGTCTGGGTCGTTTTACGTTGTTCGGAAAGAAAGCGACAGGGTCCGCATTTCCACAATGGTTTAGAATAAATGTGGTTTCTGGACAGGATTTTACTAAATTTTCAGCTTCTCCTAACCAGGCAGGCAAAATACCCAAATCAAAGGACAGGCCCTGATCTCCCAACCATTGTAAGTTTGCTATGGTTGTTGGTGAAACCATGGCGTCAACTGATGAGAACCTGCACCGTACGCCCTGAATATACCTATTGCCAATAAATTCTTCCAAAAAAGCCCTAAAATTTGCTTCTGAGGGATCTGCGCAGATTACGGCCTTCAGTGTATTATTGTTGGGGTCTTTACATATTTCTTGCGCAAAAAGGGCTTCTTCCATCCTCTGATGGGACGGAACATCAACCTCCATGTAGATGGACTTTACAAAGTTCAGACCTTCGACAGCTTTTTTATATTCTGGAATCAAGAAACTTTGATTGGTGATTGGTGGAACAGGCCATCTTAGTTTGAAACGATTAATATCCCAAAGGTGCTGATGGGTGTCAATGATTGGTATATTCAAATCTTTTTCCAGATTTAATAATTCCATGGCATGGGTGTAAGGTGCTAGAGCGGTCGCCAAAGCAGAATTTGAGGTCTTTTTTAAAAATTTTCTGCGTTTCATACAATTTGATTTTTATTGGCCGTTTTCTACTGTTGCTTGTTTTCAAAATTTGGGCTCTTGCCTGTCAACCCACCCATGTCTGTCAGTATAGGGATTGTTCTTATTTACAGGGCATACATAATCTTTGTGATCAAAACTGTTGTATACTGTTTTAGTATCCTATCGTTCGGCTAAGATTAATCTTTAAGCAGGCTAGTACAGGATAGGTGGTGGTTCGGGTTACATTAATTTTATCCAGAGACAAGTGGATTTTGTTTGAGTTTTTTAGTTGGAGGGCGATTTTTTAAATCGCCCTTTGTTATTTATAACAATGCGATTACTTAATCTGCTATTTCCTTTAATCTAATGTCCCTGAACTCAACCTTCATAGGTGGCCCAACATGTACCTGAACACCTATCTTACCAGACATGGTCCTATTTGTTGTATCATTATCAGTTACATCGCTCATTAAAACGCCATTGACATAATGTTTCATCCTATTGCCATTGACTATTAAATGAACTTGATTCCAATCATCTTTTTTTATGTGCGCGAGCAATGATTCTTTACTGCCCAACGATTTGGTGACTTCCCTATTTTGCCAACAATTTTTTTCAATATTGGCTGCCAAAGAACTTTTTGTTTCGGAATTGCCTAGTGGATTCACATTTACTTTTTCACCTTGATACGCTAAAGTGGTCCTTTTTCTCTCTTCGTAATTTTGCCCGGTATAGTTGTTTTTTCCGTCAATATCAGCTTGGTACCCCCTTAATGCATATGGAATTGAATCTATGGACTCACTCCGATAATTTATTCCACTATTACCGTCTTCACTGATGCGGTATTCCAATTTTAGCTCAAAGTTACTGGGTTCGCCACCCTGCCAAATAATGAACGTATTTTTGCTTAGCAGTGTTTCCGGCGTTATTATGCCAGTGAGGTTGCCATTTTCCACACTCCAGTAAGTAGGGTTACCTTTCCAATCATTTAAGGTTTCACCATCAAAAATGGAAATGAACCCATCATTTTTAGGTAATGACTCTTCAGATTTGGTATTTGTTGGATTATTGTTTTTACATGCAATCAATCCAACCAGTAATGAAATATAAACTACAATCGATGTGGTTTTTACTCGTATCATTTTTTTTACATTTAATTTTTTACCACCAAATATTCGGAGAACATGTCCTTAAATGGTACGTCCCTAACTTCTTCATCAGCCTTATAGTTCTCATTGAAAGTGGGCCAATATCTTTTTTCAATATTGTTTTTAAGCCATTCCATTAAGTTTTCAAACAATTCATTCTTCAAATCGGGCATTTGGGAAGCTAAGTCGTTTTTTTCATAGGGATCTTTCTGTATGTCAAAGAGACGAAGTCTTCCGTACCAATCAAAGATTAATTTATAATCTCCCTTTCTAACGGCAGAATGGGGGGTAAGGGCATACGGCTCATAAGGACTGTTGTAAATGACATTGAACGGATAATGCCAGTAATGGGTTGTTTTGGTGTAGCTTTTGTCAATATTTTTCACATCGGATAAAAGCGGCAAAACACTTTGACCGTCTAGGGAATTTTCTTTGATAAGTGTATTGGTGTCATAGTTTGCAGCATCCAAGAGGGTAGGGTAGATGTCCGTACAATCTACAGGAACATCAACCCATTGCCCGGCTTTGATTTTTCCTTTCCAACGAAATATCAATGGCACCCTGATTCCACCTTCTGTTAAACAGGCCTTTCCTCCTAAAAATGGAGTATTGTCTGTGCCATCTCCCTTTGGGGTTATCTTCGAATCTATACCGCCATTGTCTGACATGAAAACAATCAAAGTGTTTTCTTCCAATCCTGTTTGCTTGAGTTTTTCCATGATCTGTCCAACTGAGCGGTCCATGCTTTTGATCATTGATGCGTAAACTGGGTCTTTGTGGCCGTTCCATCCTTTAGAGGCTTTGCCATCAAAATATTCCACTTCATTTTCTTTTCCTTGGTACGGGGAATGCACTGCGAAGTGGGAAAAATATAAAAAGAAGGGTTCGTTTTTTATGGTGGCTCTTTTCGCTATAAAATTAAGGGCCTGTGCAGTTAAGTCATCCGTAAGATATTCCTCATTTGTTTCCGCTCCAGAATTTCCCATTTCCGATTCAGCCTGTGGCATTTTTGGAAACCGGTTCTTGACTTTATTGTCCCAGTGCTCCTTCCAATTGTAATATACCGAACCACCTGCATCAAACCAGGCTAAAGGCTCAAAACCTTGGTCTTTGGGTTGGTAGCCCTTGGCTCCAAAACCCCCGATATGCCACTTGCCTATGAACGCAGAATGGTAATCCCGGAGCGCCTCCGCCAAGGAAAGTTCATCTCTGCCAGCATCATGCTCAGTTCCTGTTGGCACAGCAGAATTTGAAGTCCCATTGGTCAAAGCCTGCTCAATTAAAATATTGTCCTTATGTTCCAATACATCATGGGCATAATAGCCTTCTGGTGTGGCGAGATTTTGATTGTAATATGTTTCTCGAGGTGGCATTGCAGTAGTAAAACCCAGTCTCCCGGCATATTTTCCTGTCATGATGCTTGCCCGGGTAGGGGAGCACAATTGATTGGCATAAGCTTGGGAGAAAGCGGTGCCTTCATTGATTAAGCGATCAATATTGGGTGTCTCATAAAACATTTTGGATGATTCAATGCCGGTAAATTTTTGGGCATACGCTTGCGAGTCCATAATGCCATAGTCATCGGCAAGGATAAATATGATATTGGGCCTTTGTTCTTCGGTTTCAAGAGATACACTTGTTTCAGTTTTGCTCTTACATGCGGCAAGGAATAAAAATGAAATAAGTATAAGTGTATTGATATTGTTGTCCATTTGGGTGATTTTAGGTTAAAGATTTCCTTATAGTTTACCAGGGTTTGCTTCCCTGAGATCGAGTAATAGTTGTCTATCAGGATTTTCTTTGATGATTCGGTCGTATATCAACTTGGTATTCTCACTATCTCCGGCTTCATGAAGTAATTTATCAAGTTTGACATCCAACTCTGCGATTAATTTAGAATAGTTGGGATCATTCACTAGATTTTTCATTTGGTACGGATCACTTACATTGTCATATAACAACCAAGGACTTTTATCTTCATATCGTACATACGTATATTTTTTGGTTTGTACCCCTCGATAGGTATCCAAACCATTCGCTAAACTGGTGTTGTTCAAATGGGTCAAGTTCATAAGTAAAATGGCATCACGAGTATCCTCTTTTTCTTTTTTGATTATCTCGCTCAAATCGATTCCATCTATTTTGGCGTGTTCAAGTTCTGCCAAACCGAATACGGTAGGCAGAAAATCGATGGGAGAAAGTAAAGCATCAGAAACGGTTTTAGGTTCAATTTCCTGAGGATACCTCAATAGAAAAGGAATTGAAGTTGATTCTAAAAAAGGAGTATTCTTGTCCACAAATTGATGTGACCCTAAATGATCGCCATGATCTGAGGTGACAACAATTATGGTGTTATCAAGGATTTTTTCATTCTCAAGGGTTTTGATCAAGCTACCCAAATAATCATCCAAAGCCAATATGGCCGACAGGTACCCAGCATAGTTTTGTCTAATGTGTTGTACTTCCTTGGCAAATTTTCGGGGGTTATTGTAAGTGTCAATATATGCTTCGGGAATGGTAAAACGAGGATTGTTTTTTAACTCATCAAGAATCTCATGCTCAGCACAATTTTCTCTCAACACCAACTCTTCCGGATTAATTTGGTCCATGTATTCCTGTGGGGCAATGTAGGGTCCGTGGGGAGGTCCCCATGAAAGCGTGAGAAAAAAAGGATTTTCAGTATTTCTGTCTTGAATAAAGTTGATGGCAGATCTGGTTTGTGCATCCGCATCATAACCTTCCCAATATTTAGGCTCTTTGGAATCGTTGTCATAGTAGAGCGATTTAAAATAATCGTGTGTACACTCCAAGGCTTGCCAAAACTCAAAACCCAACCTGCGCCCAGGAGGGATATAAGCCTCCCTTCCAATTCCATTGATGTGCCATTTTCCAATAAATGCCGTTTCGTAACCTTGTTTTTTAGAGGCTTTGGCAAATGAGGGTAAATCTGGGTTTAAAGGATGGTCGTTACATGAAATGCCAGATTTCAAAGGATAAAGTCCTGTCATCAACATTCCCCTAAACGGTGAACAGATGGGATAAGTGCTATAGGCATTAGTGGCTTTAAGGCCTTCCATGGCCAGACGATCAAAATTGGGGGTTTGAATATTGACCCCTCCATAGCAACTTAAATCTTGTGACCGGAGCTGATCAGCAACAATGACCAAAATGTTTGGCTTGGTACTTGCACTCTTTTTTGAATTGTTGTTACGGTCTTCTGATTTGCAGCCAAGCAGAAGAATTAATATGCAAAAACTAATAACGTATAAAGGTTTCATTGGTTGATTTAAAATATGATTGAAGATCATTCAGTATAAATGTAATTCGCCCTCCTGTTTGGCGCATTGTCGCCTGCAGTAAAAAAATCGTAAATACTTTCCAGTTTTGGTGGATTGTCTATCCAGTGGAATTCAAAATTTAAATGGTTATCCTTGGAAAAATGGACTCTTGGTATTGAAAACATCAATTGGTTTTCTTTAACTGTATATGCTGCTTCACCACTTTTTTTCCACCCCTTTTTGGGATGGAATTTTTTGATGGTGGTTTTTCCATCTGCCATCAACTCATGATTTATCAAAAAATCATACCCTTCCCAACCGGTGGACTTGTCACGGTCAGTGTCAATGAACAACAACATCCAGTTTCCATCTTCTGGACTGGTAATGGGATTTAGGGTCTTCGCATAGAAATAAACTTGGTTTTCATCCCTTGCCACTTTGGTTTGCACAATATCGTTCCTTCCTTTAGTATTGATATAGGGCCCGGCGGCACCCTGTTTTTGACTATTCCTGTGAGCGGTGTCGCCAATGTGATCGTAAAAAGTCATTTCCACTGTATTCCATTGATCAAAATCGCCAGCTATATCAATGCTCCTTTTTTCCTCTGGTGCTATTGGTTTGGGCATCCCTTTATACCTTCGAACATTTGCCATCAATTGATAATAATAATTATCGGAATGTCCACCTTTCATGGGTTCTATATCCCTGCTGTATTCCTGATTATATTGATCAATAAAGTATATATCCCCTTCCTTCAGTTTTTTTCCTACTTTACCTAAATGTGCACCCGGATAAAAACTCCACTTCTGAAGATCCTTGCTAATATCCTTTCCCATTTGTTGCCTGCCCGCCGACCACTCATTCCATCCAGTCACAAAAACAAATTCTGGGTCAACCTCCAAGGCTCTATCCCATTGTTCTTGAAAGAACAATCCTTTGTCAGTATCTGGAGTAACATCAAGCATATTGATTTCTGGCTGATGGAAATGATGAAAGCTACGACCAATATTGGATAAAGGATGTTGTGCAGCGGCAACAGGGACCATTTCTTTCTCTTTGGGGTCATTGTGCCAGGCTATGGCTTGTGGAAAATGATCGACCCATGGCCATTCATCCTTACCTTTTTGATCATACCAGGGCAAAGATGTCCATGCCCAGCTTTGTTTTAAATTGAAAAAAGACCGTATTTCTTCTGAAAAAGTTATATCGTTCACTTTATTCCTGCCGGGCATTTCATGCTGTCCATATAATAGGAGCGGTTTTCCCTTCCAATAAAACCAGAGGTCTTGGTACAAGCCTTTGGAATAGAATTCATTCCACAGGGTATTGACCGATATTTCGCTGCCCAAAAAAGCAATGTAAGGCGTTTGCTCCCCTTCTTTTCGCATTGAAGCAAAAACCTCGCATATTTTAAGATAGGTCTCTGGATAGGTTTTGTTATTTGTCACATCCATAATGATGACATCTATACCTGCATCTACCAATTGATACGCATGTTTACGAATGGCCCACGCCTCGTGGTTTAGATAATATCCAATCTCTGGCTCTCCCCAGTAGTGGCTGCCATTGCCCCATTGTGGGTTTTTTGGGTTCTTTTTTAAAATTTCGGTTACGTTGAAGGGACCCGGAGCATCGGTATTGTTGTGCGTCATAAAATAGAACATGCCCACATACCGATTTTCTTTAGGGGCACCGACTTCTTCGAAATCGGGCAATATTCGGCCCAAGGCATCCGTGGCGGTCCAGTTAGGGTTACTAATGTTCGATGAGGATTTTAGTTTTTTTTTTCGATTTTACCCTTGTATCGGATTTCATCCCAACTGTCTATCCCGATCATTGATTTGTATTGGTCGTACACTTCATCTTCTTGTTCCGTTCCGAAGGCTTGATAGACCTTCCAAACGGGTTTTATGCCGCTGGGGTCTTCCTTGTCATCTGGAAAGCGCCTTAATCCAATGCGCAGCCCGCCTTCTTTTCGGTTATCTTGCCAATTGTGATATTGGAAACCATCGATACCGTCCAGATATTTTATTTTTTTCATGGCATAGGCCATACCAGCTGCCTGTTCTTTTAAGTCTTGTTCACTATAGGTAGGTGAGTTGGTACCATTCTCCGAAAGGTAAACGAGGCGTTTCGTCTTTCCTTTAAAAAGTACTTCGGGCTGTTTTACCCATGCATCCAAAACCTCCGTGTTTTTAAAGGTGATAAGTTGTGTGTCAAAATCAAAACTGACTTTTTTGTCCAACCAAGTCTTTGGCTCGCGCAGTGATTCTGGATAGGGGTGATGGGCAATGGCCCACTCAAAGTCACCTTCCTTTTTTGAAAACTGGAGAAGTTGTTCCAAGAGTTCTTTGGAATGGTAGAATTTTGGATTGGAAGTCCAGTTCCAATAATGGGTCAAGGAAATAAATACTTTTGAATTTGGGTTGTATTTACGAGCTATGTTATGGGACATGCGCATGGATTTATGGTAGAGGTCCATGAACACCAAAGGGGTCTTCTCTCCGGCGTTTGTCCAAACCCAGCCTGCATCTACTTCATTGTGGATAATGTAATGGTGTATTCTCCCATATTTTTTATCAGGTCTGCTGTATCTGTCCGCTAAGAAATCCAGAACGGCTGCATAATACTGCACCCCTTCAGGGGTAGTTAGGTTAGGCATGCTGTAGATTCCGGCGGGATCACAGTCTGGATGCTGAAGAATACGGCCTATCTCGGGATCTTTTGCTTTTGAAGCCTTATCCACCAAAAGTATGGCAGAGACCTCTATATCCCTTTCCGCAGTGGTAAGCAGGGTCTTGTCGTAATTCTCCACCTGTTTTTTATCAACATAATATGTCTTGCCCATATATTCAAAAGGCATGTTTTCAGGAGATGGTCCAGAGCGGAAAAAATGGGTGACCCAAATATTCACCGTAGCACTGGTGATTCCCAAATCGTCGAGATCGGAGATGGGTGCCTCTCTGTTGGCGCTATACCCACCAAGCCCTTTCTTGGTGGAAGGTTTTACAAAGGAATAGGTATATTTTGGAGCGATGGAATCCGCGTAACGCGCATGCGAAACCGATAGGTAATCTTCTCCTTTTTTCTGTACAATCATCCATTTTGAAAGTACTCGGTCTTGATCAAATCCATGGCGCTGTATGGTCCGGTCAACAGAAATTTTGAATTTTTCTTTTTCGGATTCCACAGGTACCATGAATTCAAAATTGTCTAATTCCGTGGCGTGTTCATAAGGGCTGATTTCAGCCAAGAATAAATTTCCAGTATTGGCAACCTTTCCCTCTATTTGCACGTTATCATCGGTTACCAAAACATTTGAAATGGAGTTTGGATACTCCTTGTTTAGATAGGATATCAAATTTTTTTCGAGAAGGGCTTCCTGTTTCTTTTGAATTTCCTTTTTGGCTTCCAACTCCTTTTCGCGAGCAGTCTGCGGTCTCAGCACCAAATCTCTGATCTGAATGTTCAATGCTGGGGCAGCGCCAAAATCCAAACGGAGGTAATCCCCTTTTTTGCCCCATTCCTTTAATTCTGTACTTAAATCGATTTTAAATTCCACCCAGCCCTCTGTTGAACCTACGTCCCTCACAATTTTGGGTTTTAGTCCTTCGCGTTCCGGATAAAACCGCAATTCGATAAAATCTACTCCCGTTGGGCAGAAGTATTCAAAAGCCAATCTGTTATGTGATATGTTTACATTAGATGAAAGGGCATTGGTGAATATATGGGGGTCTTTTCCTGTTGTTTCAAGGCTAAACGTTGCGTTTTCCAAAGTTTCAACAGTAATATCATTGACTTTTTGGGTATTCAAGGACAAGGGCGTTTTTAAGTTTTGTGAAAGGATGGTCCAAGGAGAAATCAAAAGAAAGAATAGAAATTTTTGCATTGTATATTTTGTTATCAAAATACTCTAAAACTACCTTGAGATTTTAGGTAAACTATCCTGCTCTATGATGCTGGTTACTTTTTTACATCAGGATAGTGCATGATGACGGTTATGTTCAGCAAGAATACATTTACCATCATTTAATCTATAAACCATGAAATCAAGGTATCCCATTTTAGTATTACTTCTATGGATGACTTCATTGTCTTTTGGTCAGGATAGGCCAAATATCATCCTAATATTCACTGATGACCAAGGGTACGCCGATGTGGGGGCCAATGGCCAAGTAAGTGACATTAAAACCCCGAATCTTGATTTGCTTGCCAAAAACGGAGCAAGAATGACTTCAGGTTATGTGACCGCGCCCCAATGTATTCCTTCAAGAGCTGGATTGTTGACAGGTCGTTACCAACAACGATTCGGTCTTGATCATAATGGACTTATTCCGCTTCCTTTAAGTGAAACCCTGATTGCAGAACGCATGCAGAAAGCAGGTTATGTAACAGGTATGACGGGCAAATGGCATTTAGACCCCAACCACCAATCAAATGAGTGGATTGTTGAGAATTTACCGGAACTCAATCATAAGAAAAAATACCTGCCAGAAGACATTCCTTTTGAAAAGAAAATACCGTATATGAGTTCCAATCGGGGTTTTGACAAAACGTTTCAAGGCTACGGGACTAATTTTTGGGCTACCTATACTTTAGATGGTGATGAAATAGAGGCGCAATGGATAAAACAAGAAGGTTATCGCTTGGATGTACAGACTGATGCCACTGTTGAATTCATAAAAAAGAACAGTGATAAACCCTTTTTCTATTACCTCTCCTATTTTGCTCCCCATGTACCGTTGGAAGCTACCAAAAAATATTTGGACCGGTTTCCTGAAGATATGCCGGTACGCCGTCGTTACTGCTTGGCCATGATGTCGGCAATTGATGATGGTGTCGGCAAAATAAAACAAACCCTTCGAGAAATGGGAGTGGAAGAGAATACAATCATATTTTTTATCAGCGATAACGGTGCTCCTTTAAAAATAACCATGGAAGACAAGCCCATCTCTTTTAAGGGAGGAGCTTGGGATGGTTCTCTAAACACGCCATGGGTAGGTGAAAAGGGAATGCTATCCGAAGGAGGTATCCGAGTACCTTTCATCATCAATTGGCCCAAGGGCATACCAGGGGGGCAAGTTTATGATAAGCCAGTTATCTCCCTTGATGTAGCAGCGACCTGTGTTGCCCTTGCAGGGTTGGGAACAGTGGATGAACTTGATGGCGTTAACCTGATACCGTATTTAAATGGAGAAAAAAAAGAAGATCCGCATGAGGCAATTTATTGGCGTTTTTGGGGCCAGCAGGCTGTTAGAATGGGGAACTATAAATTCTTAAAGGCTGGAGATACGGAGTATCTGTTTGATGTCTCTACTTCAGAACATGAAAACAAAAACCTAATACAGGAATATCCCGAAATGGCCAAAACCATGAGAAAATCCTTGATGGATTGGGATAGTGAACTTAAGAACCCTGTAAGTCCATTCGGTGAAATTGGTAATGAGAATGAATGGTATGAGCATTATTTTAAAAACTAAATAAAAGTGATAAAAGGAAAAAGCATATTAGTTGCATTAGCTACCCTGTCGGTAGTATTGTCCAATGCGCAAGGAATAGAGAAATCGTTGTACGCATTTGATTTTAAAATGGATGGGATGTCAGTGCCTGAACGGTCAAGATTGTTCGCTGAATTGGGCTACAAGGGTGTTACCTTCGCTGTTAAAAATGATGGTCAAAGACAAAAGCTGCTGGAATATCTTGGTTCACCTGAATTTTCATCGGGTAAATTGTCAATCCCAATAGTCTATTTTCCTTTTGACTTTAGCCAAGATTACGCAAGCGAAAGGGAGTTATGGAAAAAGACATTGAATGCCTTGCCCAAAAACGCTTCATTGTGGGTCATTATCCTTGAGCCAAATGCCACCGAACAAAAAGTGATAGCACTATTAAAGGAGATGACCGCTGAGGCTGAAAAACTTGGGAAGGATATTGTGCTCTATCCTCATGATAACACCTTTATTGAATCTGCCGAAGAATCTCTAACATATATTGATGCATTGAATACCAATAATCTGTATACAACGCTCCATTTGTGCCATGAAATGCGTGCGGGCAATGGAAATAGATTGTTGGATGTGGCCATTAAAACAGCTCCGTACGTAAAGTTTGCTTCAATCTCAGGAACAGATGTGACCATGAGGGAAAATGACAAGGCAGACTGGTCCGATGCCATACAGCCATTGGATAAAGGGGATTTTGAGGTGGAGAAATTTGTTTCCGTACTTCAGAAAATCGGATTTAAGGGTAAGACCATACTACATACTTTTGGGATTGAGGAAGAGCCAAAAAACCATTTGTCACGTTCCATGCTCAAGTGGAAAGATATGGTAGAAGCAACATATACCAATTTTAGCAACAACCTTGATCAGATTTTGGATACTCCAGAAAATGCCTACTGGGATACGGGGTCAAAATCCTGGTTTATATCAAACTTGGGTGGTGAAAAGGTTACTATTGAAAAAGATGGCTATGGTTGGATTACCCGTCTCGATGAAAATGGAAATGTTTTAAAAAATAGATGGGTAGAAGGTTTGGATGCGCCCACTGGCATGTCTTCACATGATGGACACTTGTATGTTGCAGATAGAGGGGTATTGGTGAAAATACGCATTGAAGACGGTAAAATTGAAAAAAAAATACCACTTCCTGGATCGCGTTTTGCCAATGATGTCGCAGCCACACCTGAAGGAAATATCTATGTATCTGATACCTATGAAAACAGTATTTATAGAATAGACAATAAAGGGAATGTGGAAATTTTTCTACAAAATGAGGAATTGGAATGTCCCAATGGCTTGTGGGTGGATGGTGATGACCTCATTGTGGCCACTTGGGGCCCAATGACCAATGAGGCTACTTTTGAAACGAGTCGAAAGGGTACTCTGAAGACGGTAAATTTAAAAACAAAAGAGATTGTGGCAGTTGGAAAAGGTTTGCCCATTGCCAATTTTGATGGTGTTGTCAAGTACAAAGGTTTTTATTATGCAACAGATTGGGTTGGTGGAAGACTTCTAAAAATATCCGAAACCGGAAACGTTAACGAAGTTCTGACCGGGTTTGTACAAATGGCCGATTTGGGCATTGATCCAGAAAGAGGCACTTTGCTAATTCCGGAAATGAGTAAAAATAGATTTATCAAGGTTGACTTAGAGTCCTTTTAAACTTTAACAGACGATTCATATGGGAGTTTCCGGTACACATCCAAGCATTTTAATTGCAAATGCATTGGAGCAAATCTATAAATCAAGACTGACCACCACATCAGGCGGCAATATTTCCATCAAAGGAGAAGACAATGTTGTTTGGATCACTCCTGCTGGAGTGGACAAGGGTTCACTATCCAGAAAGGACATCGTTAAAGTAAAGACTAATGGCGATTATGAAGGTAGGCACAAACCTTCATCTGAATTTCCATTTCACGCGGCGATATACAACAAAAGACCTGACATTAAGGCAATTATACATGCACATCCTCCTGCATGTGTTGCTTTTAGCATAGTAGGGCAAATTCCAGACACCACAATCATTCCGCAAGCAAAACAACTTTGTGGTTCGGTAGGTTTTGCACCTTACCGCTTGCCAGGTAGTGAAGCTTTGGGCCAGAGTATAGCTGAAGAATTTCAAAAAGGTTTCAATTCGGTCATCATGGAAAACCATGGTATCGTAATCGGAGGAAGCACCCTTTCAGAGGCATTCATGCGCTTTGAGACACTGGAGTTTTGTGCAAAAACATTGATACGTTCTAAGATGCTCGGTAAGAGTAAATCTCTTAGTAATACGCAATTGGGCGCATTTGAAGCTTTAAAGAATGGTTTTGGAGCCATTCCAGAACACAATCCTTCGGAAGAAGAACTGCTCCTTCGGCATGAAATGGCAAACATCATACAGCGGGCATGTAGGCAAGGGCTTATGGTCAGTTCATTTGGCACAATTTCCCACAGGTTGACCGAAACAGCTTTTTTGATTAATCCTACAAATTCCAACAGAAGGGAAATAACCCCTGGAGATTTGGTGTTTATAGATAAGGAAACAAAAGAGGCTCAAAAAGAGCCCAGTAGGGCAACACCCATGCATCAGGAAATCTACAAAAATCATAAAAACATCAATTGTATAATTTCTACACAATCACCCAACGCAATGGCATTTGCCATTACACATTCAAAAATGGACACGAGAACCATTCCTGAATCGTATGTTCTGTTGGAAGATATACCCTTGCTTCCTTATGGTGATCCATTAAAAAGAGGAGGTGACGCTGTTAAGGTTCTGGGCAAGCACACCCCAATAGGTCTTTTTCAAAACAATTCCATTCTAGTTACAGGATCAAGTCTTTTGGAAGCTTTTGACCGCTTGGAAGTGGCAGAATTCAGTGCAAAGTCTATTATTGACAGTAAGGCACTTGGCGTTGTCAACCCAATTAAAGAAAATGAGATCAAGGACTTAAGGGCGAAATTTTTAAAAGATTAGGGATTATATGGAATTCCTATCTATGAAATTGAATTCATTTTTAAAATTCCCTCCTTTTTTATTTAGAATCCTTTCTGCCGCATGTTGCCCCATTTTAACAAAATTGGTCGATATTACGGTGATGCCCAATAATTCCTTTAGCGGTGTTTCATTATAGGATATTACACCAATTTCTTTGCCTAAAACCAAGTCCTTTTCTCGGATTCTTTTGAGAAGGTTAACCAAATCGTTTTCTTCAATAACAATAAAAAGGTCCCCTTTTTTTAATATCATTTCATCGTATATCTCGTCGTAAATTTCAAAATCGAGATGATGCTGGACACAAAACTTTCTAAAGCCATGTAAGATTCGCTTTGGATAAGGATATACTGATTTTTCTGGATATACCAATACCAATTTGTTGTATCCCAATATTTTTTCAATGCCCTCGTTCAAAGCATTGTAGATATCTTCTTGAAAGTCTTGGTAAATCTGCAAAAAAATGTCCTCTGAAGGTCCTTTATTATTATCAAGGAGCACTAATTTATCTTTAGATATCTTGGCTAACGCTTTTTCAACATCTGGGGTTGTACTGACGTGGTTTAGGCTATCAGTTTTAAAATGGGGCATTACTACATAATAGTCGTAGGCACCAAAATTTTTATTCAAAAGGTTCAGAAAGAGCCCTTCGTCGCAATGGTAAACCTGAAGATCAACATAAGCTTTGGCACCGGCATGTGCTACGAATGAATTGTAAACCTTCATTTTGTAGTTGCTCAACTTATTTATTAAGAACAGGATATTGGTTTTTGCAATCAGAGGCGTTCGGTTCACAAAATATCCCTTTCCCTTGATGGATACAATTACCTTTTGCTCTTTCAAAAGATTATAAGCTTTTTCCACGGTATCCCTGGACAAATAAAATTCCTCGCTCAAGTTGTTAATTGAAGGAAGCTTTTCATCAATTTTAAAATTGTCAGAAGCTATATTCTCAATTATACTGTCAACTATCTGCAAGTATTTTGGTTTACGTGATTTAGGATTTATCTTTATTTGATTGAGCATGGGTTAATTTTTTACGGAAGTAAAAGCATTTCTTAGTTGAAATACAGCAAAAATAGAAAAATAATAAAGTCCCACGGTACAGTACAGGATACCGCCTACTATATCTTTAATTATGTTAGCTGAATAAATAACAAAAACTGTAAGATGAGCACTAAACCTAAGGCTTTTAAGTACGTAAACTACCTTTGGGACGATAAAAAGGCAAATGAATTTGGTGATGACCAAGTTTCACTTTTTTTATACAGATCTAACATATTGGGATCTGACCTGAGAATTACCAATTATGGCGGTGGTAACACAAGCTGTAAAACGATAGAAAAAGACCCGTTGACCAATGAAGAAGTTGAGGTGATGTGGATCAAGGGTTCCGGAGGTGATATAGGGACTTTGGACAAGAGTGGAATAGCAGGTCTCTACACAGCAAGACTTAGAAGTTTAAAGAATGTTTACCAAGGACTTGATGATGAAGATCGAATGGTCGGCCTCTTCAATCATTGCATATATGATCTAGACAGTCGGGCCCCTTCAATAGATACACCATTACACGGTCTGTTACCGTTCAAGCATATTGACCATTTGCACCCAGATGCACTGATTGCTGTAGCTGCCGCAAAAGACAGCGAGAAGGTTACCAAAGAAATCTGGGGTGATACCATGGGCTGGGTACCGTGGCAACGACCAGGGTTTGATTTAGGTCTGCAATTGGAAAAGTGCTTGGAAGAAAACCCTGGAATTCGAGGGATTGTCTTGGGTAGCCATGGGCTTTTCACTTGGGGTGACACTTCCTACGAATGTTATATCAATAGCCTTGAAGTAATCGAGATGGCCTCGGAATACATTGCTAAAAAGGTAAAAGAGAAGGGGAGTGTGTTTGGCGGCGCAAAAGTAAAATCGCTGCAAGGTGATGAGCGTAAAGAAAAAGCAGCACAATTGATGCCTTTGTTAAGGGGGCTTTGTTCATCAGAAAACAGAATGATAGGTCATTTTAATGACTCGGATACAGTCTTGGAATATATCAACAGTCATGATTTAGAGCGCCTTGCACCTATGGGCACCTCATGTCCTGATCATTTTCTTAGAACAAAGATTCAGCCCTTGGTTTTGGACTTGAGCCCCAATGAAGATATTACCGATGCGGAAAAGACATTGAACAAGCTAAAACCTGCTTTTGAGCAATACAGGAAAGAGTATGAAGCGTATTACAATACGTGCAAAAGGGACAATAGTCCCGCAATGCGGGATCCAAACCCAGTGATCATTTTGTATCCTGGGGTTGGTATGTTCAGCTTTGCCAAAAATAAGCAGACAACGCGGGTGGCAAGTGAATTCTATATCAACGCCATCAATGTAATGCGAGGTGCCGAAGCAATCTCGGCATATACCTCACTTCCAAGACAGGAAGCTTTTGATATTGAGTACTGGTTGTTGGAGGAAGCAAAACTGCAACGAATGCCGAAAGAAAAACCATTGTCAAGGAAAGTTGCCTTGGTCACGGGAGCAGGGGGCGGTATTGGAAAAGCCATTGCTGATAAATTGGTTGAAGAAGGGGCAAATGTTGTCTTGACGGATGTGGCCGAGAATAGATTGCAAGAAGCTGTTCAGTCCTATAAAAAAGATACAGCCGCCTATGAGGTTTGTGATGTCACCAAAATAGAGTCAATACAAAATGCGTACAAAAAAGCATGTCTTGAGTTTGGAGGTGTGGATATTGTGATTCATAGCGCAGGTCTTGCCATATCTAAACCTTTGGCGGAGACATCCGAGTCGGATTGGGATATTTTACAAGATGTTTTGGTGAAAGGTCAATTTGAACTGGCAAAGCAAGGTGTGGAAATTATGAGAAAACAAGGACAAGGTGGGGATTTTATATCGATTGCCAGTAAAAATGGATTGGTAGCTGGCCCAAATAATGTGGGTTATGGTACCGCCAAGGCAGCCCAACAGCATATGGTGCGCCTATTGGCATCCGAACTCGCCTCAGACAAAATTAGAGTCAATACGGTTAATCCTGACGGCGTGATCGTGGGCAGTAAAATCTGGGAAGGTGATTGGGCAGAAGGTAGGGCAAAAGCCTATGGTATTACTGTTGAAGAACTTCCGGCCCATTATGCCAAAAGAAATTTATTGAACGAGATTATTTATCCGGAGGATATAGCAAATGGCGTATTTGCGCTTGTAGGTTTGCTAGATAAGTCCACCGGTAATATTATCAATGTTGATGGAGGTATGGCCAACGCCTTTGTTCGATAGCAAAAATTAAGTTTTAGTTAATTTAAGTTGGTTTGAGTTAGTTTGTGAAGTCTATGAGGCCGTTTAACAGCGGCCCATGGATTTCCTAACCTATTTGATGATGACATATGGAAATTAGAAAAGACATACTCCAAGAACAAAATAAGAAGCAAATTCAAGACCTTGAGGATGATTTTTCCAGAGTAGCGGAAAAACTCACAAAAAAAGGAGTCAATATACAAGGGTTACTTCAAAGGCTACAAGACTTTCAAGTGGCCATTCCAAGTTGGGCCTTAGGCGCAGGAGGTACCCGTTTTGGTAGATTTGGGTTCTACGGAGAACCTACCAGTTTGGAAGAAAAGATTGATGATATTGGAATTCTGCACACTCTCACAAAGACGGCAGGAGCTGTTTCGTTGCACATACCTTGGGACATACCTAACGACTATGCTGCAATAAAAGAGAAAGCCAAAGACCACGGGATAATCTTTGATGCGGTAAATTCAAACACCTTTCAAGATCAATCCAATGCCCAATTGAGTTATCGCCACGGTTCACTCAGCAGTATGGATAAAGAAGTGAGGCAAATGGCGGTTCAGCATAACAACGATGTTGTTGATATAGGTGAAAAATTGGGATCTAAAAGCTTGACTGTTTGGTTGGCGGACGGAACCAACTTTCCGGGGCAGAGAGATTTTCAGAGCTCCCTTCTCAACACTGAGGACAGTTTAAAGAAGATCTATGGTCACATGCCGGATGATTGGAAGCTGTTTATAGAATACAAACCCTACGAACCCAATTTCTACAGTACCGTTATACAGGACTGGGGCACCTCATTTATGTTGGCCAATGCCTGCGGTGATAGGGCCTATACCCTTGTGGACTTGGGGCATCATTTGCCAAACACGAACATTGAGCAAATTGTGGCCACCTTGATGCTCAAGGGCAAACTGGGCGGATTCCATTTCAATGATAGCAAATATGGGGATGACGACCTTACCGTAGGAAGCATAAAACCCTACAGCTTGTTTTTGATTTTCAACGAATTGGTCAATGGAATGGAAAGAAACAAACAAAACCCGGAATTGGCGTGGATGATCGATGCAAGCCATAACATAAAGGATCCCTTGGAAGATTTGCTACAGTCACTGGAGGCCATACAGGAATCCTATGCCAAAGCAATGCTAATTGATCAAGAAAGTCTTTCCGAAGCGCAGTCCAAAGGCGATGTGGTCCAGTGCCAAGAAATTCTGCAGGATGCCTTCAGGACGGATGTGAGGCCCTTGCTTGCAAAAGCGCGGGTCGACTTAGGTGGAGCTGTAAACCCCTTGAAGACCTACAGGGCAATGGAAGTAAGAAATAAATTAATCGCAGAGCGTGGAAAACACACGGTTGCAACAGGATTATGATTGAATGGGCAAGAAAAAAGTAACCGCGGTCTTTGATATTGGTAAAACAAATAAAAAATTCTTCCTTTTTGATGAGAATTATGAGGAAGTGCATCGGGAATACCGCCAGTTTAAAAATAAGGTTGACGAAGAAAACCACCCTTGCGAAGATATAGAGGAGCTTCAAGTTTGGCTAAAAAGTGTTTTTGAAAATACCATCAACTTGAACAATTATGATGTGCAAGCCCTTAATTTTTCTACGTATGGTGCCAGCTTTGTGCATTTAGATGAACATGGCGACCCTTTACTGCCCATGTACAACTATACCAAGCCCATACCAGAGGAGGTCACCAAAGGTTTTTTTGCCAAGTACGGCCCCAAGGAGCAATTGTTGGCCTTGACAGGTTCAGACGATGCAGGTTTATTGAACTCGGGAATGCAGTTGTATTGGCTAAAACACTATAAGCCTGAAATCTTCAAAAAAATTAAGGTATCATTACACCTACCCCAATACATTAGTTATGTATTTACAGGTGTTCCAGTTTCAGAATATACTAGTTTGGGTTCTCATACTTTACTATGGAATTACCAAAAGAAGGACTATCACGATTGGGTTTATAAAGAAGGTTTCCACAAAATATTGGCACCATTGGTACCTTCGGAAACCAGTATAAACATGAACTACAACGGTAACCGAATAAAAGTAGGGGTGGGCATACACGATAGTTCCGCAGCACTTCTGCCGTACATTAGGGGAGCAAAAGAAAAGTTCGTGTTGGTGTCAACGGGTACCTGGAGCATCGCTTTCAATCCATTTGTTGATGGAAACCTATCCGAACAGGACATCAAAAATGATTGCATTAATTATATGCGAATCAATGGTAAGCCTGTGAAGGCCTCAAGAATATTTCTGGGCAATGAATATAAGCTACAGATTGATTTTCTGAACAAACATTTTGGAGTAGAAAAAGATAGACACAAAAAGGTGAAATTCGATTTTGACACTTTTTTTGAAATCAACAAAGATTTTGTGCATCTTTTTAGGTGGCAAAGCTTTTCGGACGAGAACATGCCCGATAAAACAGAGATTCCATATAATACGTTTGAGCACGCTTACCATCATTTAATGATCGAGCTTACCATGATACAGGTAAAAATCATTAAAAGGGTTATGGATGATAAGATTATCGACAATCTTTATATTGATGGTGGTTTCACTGATAATGATATTTATGTGAAGTTGTTGGCCCACTACTTGAAAAATACACAGGTAATGACAACTGATTCGGCATTGGGGTCATCAATAGGAGCTGCGATAGCCATTTCTGATCAGAAGCTGAACTCAAAATTTCTAAGCAAGAATTACGCACTTAAAAAACACGTTCCATTCGTTATAAAATGAACCTTGTAGCACAAATAGATAGTAGATACCCATCCACACAAGACCTACGGCTGCGTTCCAAGAAGAAGGTGCCCGGCTTTGCATTTGAGTATCTTGATGGAGGATGCAATGAAGACATCAATATCGTAAGGAACACAAAGGAGATAAGGGACGTAAAACTTCAACCCAGATACCTTAGGAATTATGGTGAAAGTTCGTTGAAAACCTCACTTTTTGGAATTGAATATGATGCTCCCTTCGGTATATCACCAGTCGGCCTTCAAGGGTTGATGTGGCCCAATTCGCCTGAAATTTTGGCCAAGGCAGCCTTTGAGCACAACATTCCCTTTATTTTGAGCACGGTCACCACTATGAGCATAGAAAGGGCAAGTGAATTGACGGAGGGTAAAGCTTGGTTTCAGTTATACAACCCTGTGGATGATCATGTAAGAAATGATATTATTGGTAGGGCCGAAAGTGCGGGGTGCCCCGTTTTGGTGCTATTGTGCGATGTGCCCACCTTTGGATATCGCCCTCGAGACATTAAGAATGGTCTTGCGCTTCCTCCAAAAATGTCGGTTAAAAATATTTTACAGATTCTGGGCAAGCCCGAGTGGGCCATTAAAACGTTGCGCTATGGCCAGCCTACGTTTGAAACACTCAAACCCTACACACCAGAGGGATTGAACTTAAAACAGTTGGGATTGTTCATGGACAAGACTTTTTCAGGAAAATTGAACCGTGAGAAGATTATGCCGATAAGGGACAAATGGAAGGGAAAGCTGGTGTTGAAGGGCGTAGCTTCGGAAGAAGACACAAAAGATGCCATAGATATGGGGTTTGATGGGATTATTGTATCAAACCATGGAGGCAGACAATTGGATGCGGCGGAATCCACCATTGCGCCCTTGAGCCGAATTGCTGAAAAATATAAAGACCAGTTGACCATAATGATGGATAGCGGTATACAATCTGGACCAGATATTGCCAGAAGTTTGGCAAGTGGCGCTGATTTTACCTTTATGGGCAGGTCCTTTATGTACAGTGTCGGTGCTTTAGGTAATAAGGGCGGCAACCATGCCATTGCCATGTTCAAAAGACAGTTGGGTCAAGTCATGGATCAGCTATGTTGCAAAAAAATCGAAGACTTGCCAAATCACCTAATTAAATAACCAATTTAAAATGACCAAGCACAATATTGAAAATGAGCAGGAGAATTCCGCTTCAGGCGAATTTGAGAGAGAACCGGTACCAAAATCAAAATTAAAAAGCTGGAAAAGCTTTTTGGGCATGTATGCCGGGGAGCATGCCGCTGGCACAGAATTCATGATAGGCCCATTGTTCTTAACGGCGGGCGTAAGTGCTTTCGATTTGATCATAGGGCTGTTATTGGGAAATCTTTTAGCCGTGCTGAGCTGGCGTTTTCTTACGGCCCACATTGCTGTGAAAAGAAGATTGACGCTCTACTATCAGTTGGAAAGAATAGCTGGTAAAAAGTTGGTAACGTTTTACAATCTGGCCAATGGATTCTTGTTTTGCTTTTTAGCAGGTGCCATGGTTACTGTTTCGGCCACAGCAGTGGGTGTTCCTTTTGATATGGAAATGCCAAAGCTGACCGATACCGTGCCCAATAGTTTAACCTGGGTAATTATTGTGTTGCTGATAGGATTGGTAATTTCCATTATTGCGGCAAGGGGGTATGAAACAGTGTCAAAAGCGGCCAATTGGATGTCGCCCATCATCGTAACAGGTTTTATTGCCTGTGGCATAGTGGCCCTTTCACAATTGAACGTTGGCAGCCTTGAAGATTTTTGGAACATTTGGGGAGAGGGAACCGATCCCTTTCCTGGTCAGCTTAAGTTTGGATTCTGGCATGTGGTGATTTGGTCATGGTTTGCCAATGCGGCCATGCACGTGGGCATGTCAGATTTATCGGTTTTTCGATATGCCAAGCATGAGTCCAGCGGTTGGACCACGGCTGCGGGGATGTATGTAGGACACTATATGGCGTGGATAGCAGCAGCTTTGTTGTATGCCGTTTACCTGAAATCTCCAGAGGCACAGGCCTTTTTGGGCAATGGGGAAGCACCACCAGTGGCTCCCGGACCCTTGGCCCATAACGCAATCGGTATTTTTGGAATCATAGTGGTCATCCTTGCAGGATGGACCACGGCCAATCCCACAATCTACCGTGCTGGACTTGCATTTCAGGCCATAATGCCAAAATTGAGCACGGCCAAGGTGACTTTCATCGCTGGGATGATTGCGACAGTAGCCGGCTTATTTCCTGCCTTTGCTATGAAATTATTGGGCTTTGTGGCGTTATATGGATTCATTTTGGCCCCGTTTGGAGCCATCATTGTATTTGAACATTTCTTTGCCAAGCGTTTTGCTCTTGTTGAGGATTATGCGGCCAAAGAACGTATTGGGTTCAATAAAGCCGTATTTTGGTCTTGGGCCGTAAGTTTTGGTGTCTTCTATTTTATTTCCCTGTATTTTGATGTATTCCTTTCATTTGTAACCCTTCCTGCATGGATTTTGTGTGGTATACTGTTTTTAGTGTTCAGTAAGTGGCTCCAAAGAGGGTATACTGTTGCAAATGGTTCTTAGATGGAAAGGCCAATTACACTTGGAGAGTACATTGTTGAGAACCAAAAAGATTTTGCCTATGCCAAGGGAGAACTCACTGCGCTGTTAAGTTCCATTAAACTGGCAGGAAAAGTTGTCAATGAGAAAATAAATAAGGCTGGACTGGCCAATATCATTGGCAAATTAGATAAAGAAAATGTTCAAGGTGAGATTCAGGCGAAACTTGATATTATTGCCAACGATGTTTTTATAGACACATTAAGAAATCGAGGCGAGATCTGTGGTTTGGCCTCTGAAGAGATGGAAAGTTTTATCTCTTTTGATGAAACCATAAATCTGGATTCCAAATACGTGGTGCTGATAGATCCTTTGGACGGGTCTTCCAATATCGATGTAAACGTTACGGTTGGAACCATTTTTAGCATATACCGAAGAATATCGCCTGTTGGAAGCCCTGTGACCCTTGAGGACTTTTTACAGCCAGGGATTAACCAGATTGCGGCAGGATATCTTATTTATGGTTCATCCACAATATTGGTGTACACTGTTGGTAATGGAGTAAATGGATTCACTTTTAATCCGGGCGTGGGGTCATTTTTTCTTTCACATCCCAATATAAAATTTCCTGATACTGCTGAGATATATTCTGTAAATGAGGGCAATTATGAACATTTTCCTAAGGGAATAAAAAAGTTTATCAAGTGGGCGCAACGAACCGATGTTTCACAAAATACGCCCTTAACTGCACGATATACAGGTTCTTTGGTGGCGGACATCCATAGAAATATGCTCTTGGGGGGTATTTATTTATATCCCCAAGGCTCATTATCACCTAACGGAAAATTGCGGTTGCTTTATGAAGCCAATCCCATCGCATTTATCACAGAACAGGCCGGGGGCAAGGCAGTTGATGGCAAGAACAGGATTTTGGAAATCCTTCCAAAAGAACTGCACCAGCGCTCACCATTGATTTGTGGTTCAAAAAAGCTTGTGAACCGTGTGGAAAACTTCATCGACAAATTTCCGGGCGGATGTTGAGTTTTAAAAAGAGCATAGAACGACAAACTCGTCCAACAAGCATATAATTGTTTGATTCAAAGTATGGAAAACAATAATCTTCAGAAATTAAGATCCTATCGGGCCAAGGCTACCTTTGTATTGCTCTTTGTTTCGGTTTTTGTTCTGGGTTGCTTCAATATAAAAAAAGATAAAAAACAGAACGAAGCTCCTCAAAAGGTTGTAGAGGATAAGATTATTGTGGATGTACCAAATCATATTGAGTCAATACCAGAAGGTATGGTATGGATACCCGGTGGTAGCTTTGATCAGGGTGCGGTCGATGTTGATAAATTTGCCATGGCACACGAAAAACCAAGGCACAAGGTTGCTGTTGATGGGTTTTTTATGGATGCCCATGAGGTTACCAATGCCCAATTTTCCCAGTTTGTGGAAGAAACGGGGTATGTTACCGTAGCTGAAAGGCAAATTGATTGGGAGGAAATGAAAAAGCAACTTCCCCAAGGGACACCCAAGCCCCATGATTCCATTTTACAGCCTGGTTCGTTGGTTTTCAAGAAAACAAAGTCGAGCGTACCCAATCTTTATGATTATTCCCAATGGTGGGAATGGAAAATTGGAGCCAATTGGAAACATCCTTACGGGCCCAACAGTACCATAGAGGGGAGGGAGAACCATCCAGTGGTGCATATTGCTTTGGAGGATGCCCAAGCCTATTGCAAATGGGCGGGAAAAAGGTTGCCTACCGAAGCGGAATGGGAGTATGCTGCGCGAGGAAACAACAAAGATGCCCAATTTTTCTGGGGAGATGAAATAGGCGTGTTGAGCAACTATGCCAATACTTGGGAGGGTGAGTTTCCGGTGAACAATTCACTGAATGATGGCTTTGAAAGAACAGCTCCTGTGATGAGCTATCCAAAAAACGGATTTGGACTTTATGATATGGCAGGAAATGTTTGGGAATGGACCAGCGACTGGTTTAACATAGATTATTACAAGGAATTGGCGAACGGAAACAGTGTTGCCAGAAATCCTGTAGGAGCTTCCAAAGCTTATAATCCCAATAATCCATACCTTCAAGAAAAGGTCATAAAGGGAGGGTCCTTTCTATGTAGTGCGTCGTATTGTGCCAGTTATAGAATATCTGCTAGAATGGCCACGAGTCCAGATTCGGGCATGGAACATTTAGGGTTTAGAACTGTCTTATCTGTAAAAAGTGAGTAAGTAGTCCTACTTGTTTACTTTAGATAGGCTAAGCATCAATAATTTTCCCGCAGTTCAATATACCTCTAGGATCTAGGGAAACCTTTAATAACCGCATCAATTCAATTTCTTCGGTAGACCTACTGAGTTGCAAATACTCTTTTTTGTGCACTCCTATACCATGCTCAGCTGAAACGGAACCTTCAAGATGTTTTAAAGGACCATATACAATATCATTGACCTTTTTGGTTAGTTCGGTAGTTCCATTGGATTTTCCGACAAGGAAATGAATATTGCCATCGGCGACATGCCCATGTGCAAAGTAGATTTCCACTTCGGGCAGATTTTCAAATGCGTCAAAGACCTGATCCACGTAATTTCCGATGTCTTTAATGGGAAGGCTTACGTCAAAATTCTGTACATGGTTGCATTTCTCAACGAGAACATCCACATCTTCACGTATTCTCCAAAAAAAGTCAAGGTGTTGTGCGGACTGGGCCAATGTGGCATCATCAATCAATTCTTGGGATAGTGCTTCTCCCAAGAGTTCTTCCAATAGCTGCTGATCTTTGGAATGGTCACTCCCTAAAGTTTCCAAAAGAACATAATATGTATAGCCATAGGGCAAGGGCTTGGGAATGTTTGTGCTGGATGAGGTCATCTCCTTAAAATTAACTTCCCACAAAAGCTCATAACCACTTAGGATTCCACCAAGCTCCATATCCATAAATTTTAAAAAAGCAACTACATTCCCATAGTCGTTAATGCCCACAAAGGCACTATTTCTGCTTCTGGGTTTTTCTTGTAATCTTAAAACAGCCTTAGTCACAACCCCTAAAGTGCCTTCTGAGCCGATGAACAATTGTTTAAGATCATAACCTGAGTTGTCCTTGATGATTTTTTTCATGGAAGAAATGATAGTACCATCTGCCAAGACCGCTTCAAGGCCCAAAATCAAGTTTCTCGTCATTCCGTACTTAAAAACCCGAAGTCCACCCGCATTTGTTGAGATTACACCTCCTATTTGGGCAGACCCTTTTGCTCCAAAAGTCATTGGAAAGAGTAAATTTTCCTTTTCAACTGCAAGGTGGATATTTTCCAAGATCACTCCAGCTTGAACGCTAATGGTTCTACCTGACGGATCTAATTCCTCAATTTGGTTCATTCGCTCCATGGCAATTACTACCTCGTCTTTTGATACCTCCGTACTACCTACCAGATTGGTTAGACCACCATGAACTACCGTAGGCTGATGGTATTTATGGCAAATGGATAGAATATCTGATACATCTTTTGTAGTGGTTGGAAAGAAGACCGCTTTGGCCATTAAAGGTTTTTCCATTTCCCAAATGTGACAGAATCTATCCTTTAATTCAGACCCAACAAGTACTTTTTCAGCACCAATTTTTTTTGTGATTTCTTCTATAAATCTATCTTTCATGCTGTTTGTTCAAATATGTATTCACTGAGAGCCGGCATTGATCGTATATTCGCCAAGACCTTCTGGCCCCATAGAAAGGTATCCTCCATCTACCATTATATTGGTTCCGGTTATAAAAGAGGCATCGTTGCTTAATAGGAAGAGAACGGGTCTTGCCACTTCAATGGCCAATCCCATTCGTTTTAGCATATGAAATCGTCCCCAGATGGGATCCCATTTTTTACGCCCACCGCCATCTAAGTCGGCTGCTTTATCGGTTTCTTTGGTCCATATCCAACCAGGGTCTACACTGTTCACTCGAATATTATCATTTGCCAAATCCAATGCTTGGCATTTAGTAAGTTGGTTCACCGCTCCCTTTGACGTATTGTACGTCCATCTATCCTTTTGTGCGATATGGGCAGAAATACTGGAGATGTTTACAATTGCCCCGCCACCGGACTTTTTCATAAATGGATGTACTGCTTTTGCCATGCGGGCATAGGCCAAGGGACCAACTGTAAAACTTCGCATCCAATCTTCGGTTGTTGCATTTACCCCTGTAGCGGTAAACGAAAAGGCATTATTGACCAAATAATTTATGCTTCCGTATCTTTTGAAGGTTTCCAGCACAGCTTCCTCGCAAAATTTTTCATCTCCCATATCACCTTTTAGGAAAGTTGTCTGATATCCCTTTTTTTGATTTTCTTCCTGTACGTTCTTACCGGCAGCATCGATGTCTGTAAATAAGACTTTGCCACCTTCCTTACAAAACTCTTCTGTAATTGCACGTCCAAGTCCAGATGCTCCACCTGTGATGATAGCTACCTTATCTTTAAACCGATTTGAATAAAAACTATGTTTATCTATATTGGATGTGTTCTCCATTTCTAAGAGGATTATAAATTATAAAAATGAATCGCATTATTTTTAAAAATGGCTATACGATCTTCTTGGGAGAGCCCATTGGTTAGGGCAGTTGCCGTTTTGAACCATTTTGACCAAGACGAAGCACGAAGGGCATGCGGCCAGTCGCTTCCCCAAATAAGCCATTCGGGACCAAAAGCATCCATTACGGCTTCTGCATAGGGCCTTAGGTCTTCGATGTTCCAATTTTCCAAATCGGCATTGCATACCAGATTTGAGAATTTACAATAATGAGGTCCGGAATTGGCAAAGCTCTTAAGATGGCTTTTCCAGGGCTCCATTTGTTTTTCCAAAATGTTGGGATTGCCAATATGGTCTAGAATAAATCGTGTGTCAGGGCACTTTTCAACAAGCTTTAACACAGCAGGGAAATGTTCTGGTCCAATGGTAAGTTCAAAGTGAAGACCGTAAGTCCCCAAAAGTTGTACAGCTTCCACAAATTTGGGTTGAATACAAAAATTGATGTCTTTCTCTGGTTCAATTAACTGTCTAACCCCTTTTATTCGTTTATCTTTTTTAAATGCTTCCAACGTCTTCGCCACAATGCTTCCGGTGTGCAGTGGAGCCCATGGAACAATACCGGATAGTTTTTTGTCTTCATCAGCAAGTGTCTGCACCCATTCTATTTCATCCATAAATTGCGAGGGCTTGCACTCAGCTTGCACAAAAACCATTTTTTCAACATTAACTTCACTTGATGCCTCATAATAATCAGACAAGGAAAAGCTTCGGTTTATTTTCGGGAAATTCATTAACCATGGATAGTTCAGCTTTTGTAAATCCCAAAGGTGAATATGTGCATCAACAACTGATAAATTTTCCATATAAAACAACTAGCCATTCATAACATAAGTGGAGTAGCCTAATAGGATGAAAGCGATGCATAGGGTGAAAACACCATAAAGCATTATGCGACGAGGTTTTGATCCTGAGTTTTTCCATTCTCCCCCTAGAGCCCCTGCTAAATTACCCGTTAAAATTGAAGCGAGTATCATCATGGGAAAGCCTGCATAAGCGCCATAATCTCCCATTGCGTTTGCGCCTATTCCATAAATGATTATTCCTCCTGGCCAAGCCAATCCCATAAAAAGGGCACCAAGCCATTCTATGGTAAGACTTCCTTTTTTCAAATTCTTGAGTGTCCCTTTTTTAACCATCATATAAAAACCATAGACGGTATTAATGAAAAAGTTGGCTGTAAAGACCAAACTCCATAGGGCAAAACTTGTTGCATATTCGGGTACGTGCATCGCTATGGCCTCATCGGTGATGGGTGCACCAAAAATAAAGGCAAAGTTGACACCGGCAGAAAGGATACCGGATATAATACAAAAAAGGATGCCTGACTTAAAACTCCCTTTAACATGAGATCTAGTTGTGCTTTTGTCTTTGGATAGTAGGACAGTCTCTTTTTGCTTAGCCGCCACCGACATGATGACTACCCCAAGAATCATAGTTGTGACCGCGATAATTAGAATATAACCTCCCTTGGTAGCGAGTTGCGAAGGCTCAAAGACGGACAATGGTACAATGGAACCAAAAATATTGATGAGCCCCATTAGAATTGAAACTCCCAGAGCCATGCCCATTGCAGCTATGGCCCTTCCCCAGTATATTCCGCCGATTCCCCATGCAACACCACTTAAAATAACCCCTATTAAGACTGTGCTCGGGATTGAGGAATATAATTGGGATAGGTCTTCAACATATAGAGAGGCTAACGGCCAAGGCAGTAAAAGGAGCGCAAAAAGAGAACCAATCCCCCATATATTCTCAAACTGCCAAGATTTTACTTTAGTCACTGGTATGGAAAACAATCCTTCCAGGATTCCTCCCAATGTAACAAGTATAACCCCTATAGAGAACGACATAATTAATTGCTTTTGATTGGCTTATCAGAATTTTATTTCGGTTAGGCTGTTCACCAGTACTTTTGTATAACTCAGTCCTATGAAACCACAAACCGGCAATGGTTTGGTAAGTGAAACTTACAGGAAATCCGAACTTTGAAATGCAATGAAACTGGTTTTCAAAGTAAACTTGGTCTAAGAACTTTCAATTACACTTGTATGCATCTTAAATCATCACACGAAATTGAAAGTTGGCTCTTATATCCGTCATCCGGATTTCTATTGCCTCTTGTAGTTCAATAGTGTTATTTATCTCAATGATAATCGGAAAGCCCTATAATAGTATCCTGCACCTACCTGACTTTAATCTTCAGCAGTAAATAGGATTGGTTCTGTGAATAGGTCGGCCAGCATTCAAATTTTTGGACTTTTAGTCTTTATCTGAATGGGTATGGCACATGTGCGATCAACCGTTTGACGATTATTTAAATAGATGATTTCTGCCTTGGTAAATAGGTATTTGGCACTTGATTTTATGAGCAGTTCTAAAAAGCCCAATCCATCAATTTATTGTAATCGAAGTGCTTTCAGTAATCAAAAGATTTAGAGGTACTCTCTATTTTTTGTAGGCGACACAGGTTTGTTTGGAAGATCCTAACCCTTCAATGCCAAGTTCCATAGTATCGCCGGGGGAGAGGTATCTGGGTGGGTTAAAACCAAGGCCAACCCCGAAAGGCGTCCCTGTTGAGATGACATCCCCGGGCAAAAGTGTCATAAATTGGCTAATGTAGGAAACCACTTCTTGCACATTAAATATAAAATCTGATGTAGATGAATGTTGTAGGCGTTCACCATTAACATCCAACCATAAATCTAAATTGTTGGGATTTTTTATTTCATCTGATGTGGCAATGAACG
Source organism: Flagellimonas marina (assembly GCF_042651185.1). Taxonomy (NCBI): domain Bacteria; kingdom Pseudomonadati; phylum Bacteroidota; class Flavobacteriia; order Flavobacteriales; family Flavobacteriaceae; genus Flagellimonas; species Flagellimonas marina. Next base: position 392,056 of record NZ_JBHSCL010000004.1, read on the forward strand.
GGCCTAATGGAGCAAATGTATCACAGCCCTTGCCTTTGCACCATTGTCCTTCTTTCTCTATTTGGAATGCCCTTTCACTAATGTCGTTATGAAGAACATAACCTGCAATGTGCTCCATGGCCTCGGTTTCTTCAATGTATGAGGCTTTCTTGCCAATTACAATGGCGAGTTCCACCTCCCAATCTGTCTTTTGGGAATTTTTCGGAATTATCACCTCATCATAAGGGCCACAAATAGCCGTTGTGGATTTAAAGAAAAGTACAGGTTCTTTTGGGATGGTCATACCAGCTTCTTTGGCATGCATTGCATAGTTTAACCCCACGCAAACAAGTTTAGAAGGTCTTGCCAAAGGTGGTCCCAACCGAATTTCACTTCCTACTTTTGGACAGTCAGATTCATTATCATTCAACCACTTTCTTAGTTTTTCTATGCCTTGGGAGCCAAAAAATTCCTCATTGTAGTCCATTCCAAATGCAGATACGTCAAGTCTTGTTCCGTCTTCCAGTTGCACACCCGGTTTTTCTTTTCCGAAAGCTCCAAATCGAATTAATTTCATATGCCGTGTTTAACCTTTTAATTTTATGAACCCACCATCGATGGGGTAATCTGTTCCAGTAATAAATTTTGCCTCATCTGAACAAAGAAAGAGGGCCAAGTCAGCAACTTCTTGAGGATTTCCCATGCGTCCTAGTGGCTGACTCTTAGAAAGTTTATCCAATATTTCTTCTTCCTGACCAGGGTAGTTCTTTTTGATGAAACCCTCTACGAAAGGTGTATATACCCTCCCGGGAGAAATACAATTGCAACGTATTCCATAGTTGATATAATCATTGGCAATGGAATAGGTCATGGTAAGCACGGCACCTTTGGTCATTGAATAGGCAAACCGGTCCGTAATCCCTACCGAAGCTGCTACAGATGCAATGTTTAAAATAGTGCCATTTTTCTTTATTTTCATGTGGGGGAGAATGGACTTGGTGCAATTATAGATGCCTTTAATGTTGACCTGATATAAGCGATCTAGGTCTTGTTCCATAACTGCCTCTATATTTCCTACATGGGCAATGCCTGCATTGTTTACCAGAATGTCAGGCACCCCATATTCTGTAATTTTGGCAAGGACTTCTTTTACATTTTCAAGATTTGAAACATCGCACATATACCCTATAGCGTCTTGTTTCAATGCTGCGATTTCTTCAGCGGTCTTTTGAGAGGATTCTAAGTTTGCGTCTAAAATAAAGACCTTTGCACCTTGCGCGGCAAACGTCTGGGAGATTGCTTTCCCAATGCCACTGCCACCTCCTGTAACAATAGCCAACTTGCCGTTCAAATTAAACTTCATATATAGGATTTGCTTCCAAATAAAAAACACAAAGTTCTTAATCTGGGCTACAATTATAATCAGTTTTTAACTAACAATAAATATCCAGAGGTGTTTCATTTTTATATAAAAATGTTGCAAATAAAAGTGGTAAATAAAATTTATCTTGCGATTTCCATACTGAAATCCGAGTTTTTTTGTAATAAATATTGCCTTTGCTCTTCCTGAAAATGCTCTGTTTTGAAAATAGCCCAAATAAAAAAACGCTCAAGCAAGCTTGGCGTTTTTTCTAGTTGAACAATTTATTCGTGACCGCGGCAGGATTCAAACCTGCAACCTTCTGAGCCGTAATCAGATGCGCTATTCAGTTGCGCCACGCGGCCTTTTAACAGGGCTGCAAATATATTTCTTTTTAACTTTACTACAAAACCACCTCATCTAAAATTATTTATGGATTTTGCTGCTTACGTCCGCGATATCGAAGACTTTCCAAAGCCTGGTGTGACCTTCAAGGATATTACGCCGCTCTTAAAAAATCCTCAGACACTAAAGAAAGCGTGTGATGCGTTGTACAACTTCACTACAAACTTAAAGATTGATAAGGTGGTTGGGGTGGACAGTAGGGGTTTTATTTTTGCACCCATGTTGGCAGCACGGCTACAAGCAGGTTTTGTTCCCGTGAGGAAAAAAGGAAAACTACCTTATAACACAGTTTCAGAGGCCTATGAGTTGGAGTACGGGTCTGAAATTTTGGAAATCCATACTGATGCCATTGAAAAAGGGGAGAAGATATTGATTCATGATGATGTTTTGGCAACGGGAGGAACAGCCAGTGCGGTTTGCAAGCTGGTTGAAAAATTAGGAGGAGAAGTGGTTCAGTGTAATTTTTTGATAGAGCTTACTTTTTTGAACGGGGCCGAAAAGCTAAATGGATATCAAATTGAGTCTTTGCTGCAATACTAACTGTCCAGCGCCCTTGTGGTGATATAGTACCGCCATCCAATTATCGCCAATTGTAATTTTGATGCTTTTGCTAAATCCAATCCCCGTTTGGTGTAGGAGGGAAGAATGGCTTTATTGATTTTGGCAAGAATCTTATAGAACATGGTCCACTGTGTTGGTCATTACAAATATAGCCAAGATGTTGCTATCTGTCTAGCTTAACTTAATAAAAGAAGCCGTCCAGAAAAGCATAAAATGTCAGTTCGAGCGCAGTCGAGAACCTTTGTGGAGTGCTAGGTTAGAAATACATCTCGACTGCGCTCGATGTGACACCGTTTTAATCAAGCTTTCTAGATAGCTTCTCTGTACTGGTGTTATTTACTGGCCTCAATCCAGCTGTTGATTTTATCTTCCAGCAACGCCAATGGTACGCACCCGGGTTCCAAGACTTGGTTGTGAAATTGGCCAATATCAAACTTGTCCCCAAGCATATCTTCCGCTTTTTTGCGTAACTCCTGAATCTTCAACTGACCAATTTTATAGGATAAAGCCTGTCCCGGATTGGCCATATAACGCTCAATTTCAGAGATGATGCTGGCTTCAGATTCGGCTTCATTGTCTAAAGAATATTGGATGGCCTGCTCGCGGGTCCATCCTTTGGAATGCAATCCGGTATCCACTACCAAGCGGACGGCCCGGTGCATTTCTGCCCCCAACATCCCAAAATACTGATAGGGATCGGTATATAGTCCCAATTCTTTCCCCAAAGATTCGGTGTAAAGGGCCCAACCCTCACCATAACCACTGTACCAAAGGGTTTTTCTAAATTTTGGCAATTCCTCATTTTCCTGCATCAATGAAATTTGATAATGATGACCTGGAATAGCCTCATGCAAAAACAGGGATTCATCGGAATAGATGTTGTATTCTGAGGCATCAGGAATGGGTACATAAAATACTCCTGGACGGGTACCATCCAAGGAGCCGGGATTGTATTCCGCACTGGCTGATTTTTCACGGAACGCTTCTGTCCTTCGAACCACAAAAGGAGTTTTTGGCTTAGTATCGAACAACTTTTCCAATTGTGGTTTCATGCGCTCATGGATTTCATTAAAATGTGCGATAACTTGCTCTGGCTCGGTAAACGGCATGAGTTCTTCATTGCTCCGTACATAGTCAAAGAATGCTTTTAAGTCACCTTCAAAACCAACCTCTTCCTTTATTTTCTCCATTTCGGAACGGATGCGGGCCACCTCGCTCAATCCCAATTCATGAATTTCTTCGGCGGTCATATTGGTTGTAGTGTATTTTTTTATTTGATGCGCATAATAGGCATCGCCATTTGGCTCTCCTTGAATACCACTGGATTCCCTTCCTGCATCAAGATATTCAGTGCTCATAAAATTGTGCAATTTGGCATACTCAGGAACAATCTTGTTTGTGATCATGTTTGAATATGCCTCAGCGAGCATTGTCTTTTCTTCCTCTGAAAAATCAGCGGGCATATTTTGAATAGGCTGGTAAAACAGATGTTTCTCTACATCTTCTTCCATTTGGGATTCCAACTGAGGTAATACTTTTACGATTAAGGACTTGGGTAGAACATGCCCTTTTTCAATGCCTTCGCGCATCTTGTCCTCGGTACTGGCAAGCCATTCCAGGTATTCATCCACGCGTTGCATCCATTCTTGGTAATCCTCAACAGTTTCAAAGGGTTGCGCACTGGCACCACTGGCCAATTGCCCAATGAAAAGATTTTGGGACCACATTTGATCAACCGGTGTAAGGTCAGCGTTGTAGTCAAACTCTGCCAAATTGATGTTGCATTCCCATTCCAGGATTGCTTTGCTCATTTGCTGGCTATCGGTAAGCTCCGCATCTGGAAAATCTGATAGTTTGCCTTTATAACTTTCATAATAAGCCTTCTTCTCGGCTTTATAGGTATCGGAAAGCAAATTAGGAAATGAATCGTCGTACCTATGATCGCCCGCCATGGTGGCATTGATGGGATTTAATTTCAAGCCCTCTTCGTAATATCCGTTTAATACGGCTTCAAACTCTGCATTAAGGGCGGGTGCTTCCTCTTTTTTAGGTTCCGGTTTACATGACATCATAGCCGTTAGGACTATGAGCAAAATTGTTATTTTTTTCACGTTTTTTGGTTTGTAATGTTACATATGTAAAATAACTAAATCGAACCCACAAGTCATAATTTGAGTGCTAAAGTTTTAATAAAATGAAAAATACAGTTCCCACGGATGATACGGAAGATAACAAAGAGGACAGAATCTTCATGTACTACAAAAGAATGGTTTCTATCAAATGTAATAGCAAAAAGACAAGAAATTTTACAATGGAAAGCATGGAATGTTTGATTTAAATGGTTGTTAATAATCGGGTTAAATCGATATTGTTTTTTGAAGATAAAATGATAAAACTCATGTCTCCAAGGATTTACATCAAAATCTATGCATTTGCATACAAGATTGTAGCTTTTTAAATGAGATACTGCTATACTATTTTACTATCATCTTGAGTGAAGTTATAATATGTAATGTTAAATTGAAATATATATTACATAATGTAATATTTGTAGGGGGTTTTTGGAGCTGTTTTTGAAAACCAAGGGAGCTTTCGTTTAAAAATGGGCCTTTTTGGGCGATCTCGTTTATTTATGATGGGCAGCAGATCTTGTAAAAGCGATATGTTTTGGGTCAGATTATTTTGACCAAAAGTGGTTTTTCAAGATACTTCGTTTACGTAATCTTCCTCTATATTTGCCATAAATTGAGCTTCTTTGGAAAACCTACTTTTTATTGTTCTTGGATTGGTGCTGCTTATAGCTGGAGGAAATTGGTTGTTAAAATCTGCGGTTGCCTTATCGTTACGATTGGCGATTCCCAAAATTGTAATAGGAATGACGGTGGTCTCTTTTGCCACTTCAGCTCCAGAGCTTATAGTGAGCGTTAAAGCTGCTTTGGATGGATTTCCAGACCTGGCCTTAGGGAATGTAGTGGGGTCCAATATAGCCAATCTTGGATTGGTATTGGCAATCACTGTAATTATGGGCAGTATTGATGTTCGCAAAAGTTTTTACACCACGGATTGGCCTGTTATGATGGCCGCATCATTGCTTTTTTGTGGCTTTATTTATTTTGATGGGCAGCTACAGCAGTATGAAGGGATTGTTCTTGTTTCCTTGCTGTTTCTGTTTTTGGTATATCTGCTACGTTTTCAGAAACCTGCTGTTGTGGATGAAATGCCAGAGGACGATGTGCCGCTTCCCTTATATAAAATTGTATTCTTTTTAGGTATAGGGGGCACGGCCCTTTGGGGTGGTTCGGAATTGCTGATCAATGGCGCAGTGGGCATGGCCTCAACACTTGGTGTGAGTGATAGGGTCATTGGTATAACGGTGGTGTCCGTTGGGACAAGCGTCCCAGAATTGGCTGCTTCGGTGATTGCGGTGTTGAAAAAGGAAAAAGCGATATCCCTAGGGAACCTGATTGGTTCAAACATCTTTAATTTGTTGGCGGTACTTGGGATTACCTCCATCATAACCCCTATCACCGTAATGGATCAAGGTTTGCTTTCCAGTGATATTTTTTGGATGCTGGGCATCTCCTTCTTGATATTGCCCCTAGTGTTTTTTCCTAAAGGATTGCGTTTGGGATGGCGGGACGGTCTGGTGTTGCTTCTTTTTTATGTGAGTTTTGTTTACATGACCATAAAATAAAAAACCGCCCCTAAAACAGGGACGGTTTCATCTATAATCAACAACTAATTTATATACATTTTATACATCAGCTGACTTCACGGTCTTGATGATTCTTGCCGCTACTTTGTATGGGTCTGCATTGGAGGCAGGTCTTCTGTCTTCCAACCAACCTTTCCAACCTTTTTCAACAGTTAAAATTGGAATACGAATAGATGCACCTCTGTCGGAAACACCATAGCTAAAATCTCTAATTGAAGCCGTTTCGTGCTTACCGGTCAAACGCTCATCATTAAATTCCCCATATACAGCAATATGCTCTTTAGTTACAGGACGGAAAGCCTCACATACTTTTTCGTAAGTTTCCTTAGATCCGCAAGTTCTCAACAGAGTATTGGAGAAATTTGCGTGCATTCCCGATCCGTTCCAATCTCCCTTAATAGGTTTTGGGTGGTACTCAATATAGTATCCGTAGCTTTCTGTCAATCTTTGAAGTAAGTAACGGGCTACCCAAATTTCATCACCAGCCTTTTTGGCACCTTTAGCAAACAGTTGGAATTCCCACTGTCCAGCAGCAACTTCTTGGTTGATTCCCTCAAACTGAAGACCAGCTTCCAAACAAAGATCAGCATGCTCTTCAACGAGGTCTCTTCCCCAAGTATTTCTTCCACCTACCGAACAATAGTATAGACCTTGAGGTCCAGGGTAACCACCAACAGGGAAACCAAGCGGCAACAATGTGGCAGTATCCATAATGAAGTATTCTTGCTCAAAACCAAACCAGAAATCATCATTTTCATCATCGATCGTAGCTCTTGAGTTACTTTCGTGAGGAGTTCCATCTGGATTTAAAACCTCCGTCATTACCAAATATCCATTTTTTCGTGCAGGGTCCGGGTAAATGGCAACAGGTTTTAGCAAACAGTCAGAAGAACCACCCTCGGCCTGTTTTGTGGATGAACCATCAAAAGACCAAAGTGGGCAATCTTCCAATTTCCCGCTGAAATCTTCCTCAATCCTTGTCTTGCTTCTAATGTTGGCTGTTGGCTCATAACCATCCAACCATAGATACTCTAATTTAGATTTGCTCATAATTCTGGTAGTTATTTGTTCTCAAATTCACGATTGACAAAAATAGTTTTTTCATTGAATAATATGCATTTTACAGGGTTAAAATCACAAAGTACACCATATTATTTATAGAACCCCATATTTTAGGTAGGGTTGAATGAAAAAAAAGTATTTTTTAGAGGATTTATTATTAAATTGTTAATTGTAGCTTTGCGGAATCAATACAAACGAACATGCCAAAAACAAGATTTCAAGCCTTGGCAGCAAGCCAAAAAAGAGAATACAAGAATATAGATGAATCCGGTAGACGATCTGAACTGTTCGGGAGACAGGTGTTCAATGAAGAAAAGATGCTTCAATTCCTGACCAAGGAGGCTTTTGACAATGTTAAATCAGCTATTTTTCAAGGAAACAAAATCGATAGGAAAATAGCTGACCAAGTGGCTGAGGGAATGAAGGCCTGGGCCTTATCTATGGGAGCAACCCATTACACCCACTGGTTTCAACCTTTAACTGGGGCCACGGCAGAAAAACATGATGCCTTTTTTGATGTACTCCCCGAGGGCCGGGCCATGGAAAAGTTTGGTGGCGCCCAGTTGGTTCAACAAGAACCAGACGCATCCAGCTTTCCGAGTGGAGGTATTCGAAATACATTTGAGGCTCGTGGCTACACTGCATGGGACCCAACGTCACCTGCGTTTCTATATAAAACTACCCTTTGCATACCCACAATTTTTGTAGCATACACCGGGGAAGCTTTGGATAACAAGGCGCCCCTGCTGAGGGCTTTGCACGCCGTAGATCAGGCGGCTACGGGTGTGGCTCAATATTTCGATAAGAACGTACGGAAGGTATATGCAACCCTTGGATGGGAGCAAGAATACTTTTTGGTAGATAAGGCATTGGCACAATCCCGATTGGATTTGACCATGACCGGCAGGACGCTGGTTGGAAATTTCTCGGCAAAAGGCCAGCAGTTGGACGACCACTATTTTGGAGTCATTCCACCACGGGTTTTGAGCTTTATGAGTGATTTGGAAAAACAATGTACCCAACTTGGTATTCCTGTAAAAACCAGACATAACGAAGTGGCCCCAAACCAGTTTGAGCTGGCCCCGGTCTTTGAAGAAGCCAATCTCTCCGTGGACCATAACCTCTTGTTGATGGATGTGATGGAAGAAGTGGCAAGTCGACACCATTTTAAGGTATTGTTCCATGAAAAACCGTTTGCTGGAATAAATGGATCAGGGAAGCACAATAACTGGTCTTTGGCAACCGATACTGGGGTGAACTTGCTGAGCCCGGGCACCACTCCCATGAAGAATCTCCAATTTTTAACCTTCTTTGTCAATACCATCAAAGCGGTGGACACTTATGAGGAATTGTTGCGGTCTTCCATCGCATCAGCCAGCAACGACCACAGGTTGGGAGCCAATGAGGCACCCCCGCCAATTCTTTCTATTTTCATTGGCAAACAATTGAGTGATGTTCTCGATGAATTGGAAGGTGTTTCCAAAGGAAAGCTTTCTCCAGAGGAAAAAACAGAACTCAAACTGAATGTGGTCGGGAAGATTCCCGAGATTTTATTGGACAACACGGATAGAAACCGAACATCTCCCTTTGCATTCACGGGTAATAAGTTTGAAATGAGGGGCGTTGGGTCCAGAATGAACTGTGCCAAGCCCATGACCGTGCTCAATACCATAATGGCCAAACAGCTCACCGACTTTAAAAAGGAGGTAGACGCTTTGATTGACAAGAAAAATCTAAAAAAGGACGAAGCCGTCTTTAATGTGTTGCGAGAGTATATCAAAACCTCTAAAAGAATCCGGTTCGAGGGTGATGGCTATGGCATGGAATGGCAAGAAGAGGCTAGAAGACGTAAGCTTAGCTTCAATACAAATACACCAGAGGCCTTACAAGTAATCACGGCCAAAGAAAGTGTTGAACTTTTTAAGGAGATGGATGTGATGAGCGATGTTGAGCTCAAAGCACGGCAAGAAGTGGAACTGGGGGCCTATATTTTCCATATTCAGATTGAAGGTAGAGTATTGGGCGAAATGGTGTATAACCACATTGTTCCTGCCGCCATACGTTACCAGAATCTTTTGTTGGAGAATATCGGTGGATTAAAGGAAGTCTATGGGGCAGCTCACAAGAAAGTGGCCGAAAGTCAATTGAACCTCTTGGAACAAGTGGGCGAACATATCCTTGAAATCAAGAAACTGACAGATGAAATGACGGATGCCCGTAAAAGGGCCAATGGCCTTTCTACCATAAACAAGAAAGCCCAGGCCTATTGCAATAATGTAAAACCCTATTTTGATACCATTCGGGAGCAATCCGATAAATTGGAAAAATTGATTGCGGATGACTTATGGCCCTTCACAAAATACCGGGAAATATTGTTTACAAAGTAAAGGTTTCAAATCCAAGGTAGTTTTTAAAAGAGCGTAACAACCTATCAATGAATTGATGGTTTTCCGCTATTTTTGCCCAAACCAAGATTATGTCGTCGGACACCAGTAAAAGATATGCACAACGAGGGGTCTCTGCCTCAAAGGAAGATGTGCACAATGCTATCAAAAACATTGATAAAGGCCTTTTTCCAAAAGCGTTTTGCAAAATAGTCCCAGATTATTTAACAGGGAGTGAGGACCATTGTTTGGTAATGCACGCTGATGGTGCAGGCACCAAGTCTTCCTTGGCGTACATGTATTGGAAGGAAACCGGCGATACTTCAGTTTGGAAAGGCATTGCCCAAGATGCGCTGATCATGAATGTGGACGACCTTATTTGCGTGGGCGCTACTGACAATATTATGCTGTCATCCACTATAGGTCGGAACAAAAACCTGATTCCAGGGGAGGTGATTTCTGCCATCATCAATGGTACGGAGGAACTGATTTCCGATTTGGAAAAACATGGCATTACCATTCGCTCAACAGGAGGTGAAACAGCGGATGTTGGCGATGTGGTACGAACGATTATCGTGGATTCCACGGTAACGGCGCGTATGGAACGTTCCCAAGTCATTGATAACGCAAACATAAAGGCTGGTGATGTTATTGTAGGATTGGCTTCCTTCGGAAAGGCAACTTATGAAACTGAATACAACGGGGGAATGGGCAGCAATGGATTGACTTCGGCCCGACATGATGTCTTCGGAAAATATCTGGCCAAAAAATATCCGGAAAGCTATGATGCCTCTGTTCCAGCAGAATTGGTCTATTCCGGAAAATCAAAATTGACCGATGAAGTTCCAGGCTCTCCATTGGATGCCGGGAAATTGGTGCTATCGCCAACCCGTACCTATGCACCCATCATCAAAAAAATATTGGAGCAACACAATTCAGAGCAAATCCATGGTATGGTGCATTGCAGTGGTGGGGCTCAGACCAAGATTCTTCATTTTGTAGATAACCTACACATCATAAAGGATAACTTATTTGAGATTCCTCCACTTTTTAAGCTCATACAGGAGCAATCTGGTACCGATTGGAAAGAAATGTACCAAGTCTTTAATTGTGGTCATCGCATGGAACTTTATGTGAATGAGCAAGTTGCTGAAGACATTATTACTATTTCCGAGAGTTTTAATGTTGATGCGCAGGTTATTGGGCGCGCAGAAGCCTCGCCAAATAAGAGATTGACCATACAAAGTACGTATGGTAAGTTTGAATATTAGCATACGAATCAGTGTATTTTAACGTTCTTTCTATAAACCTCTCGCTATGGAAAGAAAAGAATTTCTAAGAAGTTTGGGTGCAGGCGCTGCTTTTGCCCTTACTTTTCCTTGCCTGCACGGCTGCTCTAAAGATGAAATTGACGGTAACATTGTTGAAGAACCCACTGGAGTGGACTTTACTGTGGACTTGACATCTCAGGAAGCCCAAGCCTTGGTTCCCAATGGAGGTTTTATTCTAAAGAATTTAGTTGTCATCGCGAAAAACTTGGATGGGGAATATGTAGCTGCAAGTCAGGTTTGTAGTCATGAATCGTACGATCAAGTCCGTTTTGTGAATCAAAACGGTGGGATTTTCTACTGTGATGTCCATGGTTCCCGTTTTGATCAAGATGGTACTCCCTTGAACCAAGTTGACAGTAATCCGGCAAGACAATTAAAAGTTTACAATACCGAACTCAATGGCTCCATTTTGCGGGTTTTTGAGTAATCAGACCGGCCCAAATCATATGAAAAAGGTCTTGACCATAGCATTTTTATCCCTAATTGGAACCATTCATGCCCAAAAATGGCAGAATAGTTTCGATGAAGCTGTGGATTTGGCCAATAAAGAAAATAAGCCTATTATCTTGGTTTTTTCTGGGTCTGATTGGTGTGCACCGTGCATCCGGTTAAAACGAAGCATTTTGGATTCTGACGAATTTAAAAGCTATGCTTTTTCCAATTATGTGCTTTATAATGCCGATTTCCCCAAAAAAAAGAAGAATCAACTTCCCGAAGAAAAATTATCGGTCAACAAGACCCTAGCCGAAAAGTACAATCCAAAAGGATACTTTCCATTGGTTGTAGTTTTGGATAAAAACGAGACCGTTTTGGGGAAAACCGGTTTCCATGTAAAAACATCTCCCAAAAAATATATTGCTACCCTCAACGGATTTGTAAGATGAGAATGTTAACGGTCCTTTTTTGCAGCTTATTGTGTATGCTGTCGCAAGGACAGTTGATGCATAGGGATATTACGGTAAAAAAGACCCTAAAACTCATGGGGACCCGGTTTGAGATTACCGTGGTAGCTCCAAATGAGGAAATTGGGTATTTGGATATTGATGAGGCGGTCTCCGAAATTGAGCGAATTGAAAAGATGATCTCCTCATGGGATGAAAACTCGGAAACCTCCAAAGTCATCAAAAATGCGGGAATAAAACCCGTAAAAGTAAGCCCCGAGTTTTTTAGGTTGATTGAACGCTCCATAAAAATCTCTGAGATTACCGATGGGGCTTTTGATATTACCTATGCTTCCATGGATAACATCTGGAAATTCGATGGCAGTATGGACCGTATGCCATCTGAAGAAGACATTCAAAAATCCATTTCAAAAATAGGCTACAAGAAAATAATATTGGACCCCGATGCACAAACCGTTTTTTTAAGTGAACCGGGTATGCGGATTGGATTTGGAGCCATTGGTAAAGGCTATGCAGCTGACAAGGCTAAAGAACTCTTGACCTCCAAACAGGTCAAAGGGGGTATCATCAATGCTTCCGGCGACCTCACCACTTGGGGTACAAAAGCAACCGGAGAAAAATGGTTGGTAGGCATTGCCAATCCCTTGAGTAAGGATAAAGTGTTCAGTTGGTTGCCCATAGTGGAATCTTCAGTGGCCACCTCGGGCAATTATGAAAAATACATCACCCTAAATGGAAAAAAATACTCACACATCATTGACCCGCGAACAGGCTATCCCACAAGGGGGATGAATAGTGTATCTGTCTTTGCAAAGCAAGCGGAATTGTGTGATGCTCTGGCCACAGCAGTCTTTATTATGGGCAGGGATACGGGTATTCACATGATCAACCAGATGGATGGGGTGGAGGTAGTGGTTGTGGACTCCGACAATAAAATTCATAAGAGTTCGGGAATCATTTTCGATACGAATCAGTAAATTTACTGCATGGGAAAAGCTGTTTTTTTTCTTCTCTTTTTAGTACTGTTCTCCAGTTCATGCGTAGCGGTCCGGGAATATGAAAAAGTGTATGTCAATGATGTTGAAATGCAACTCGGTGCGAGACCATCTGAGCGTTTTGAAACCAATTTCCAGATTTATAGAGAGGCTTCATCAGGGGCCAATGGTGGTAAAACGGGCGGCGGCTGCGGATGTAATTAAAGCGACGAGTTCCCATGACCACAAAAAACCAAACCTCGTCACCGCGCAAAACACTACAAAAATTAATAACATGTACTCTTTGTCTGTTTGCAATGGTTTCTGGAAGGGCACAACAGACGGATACTTCCTATAAAAAAAGAGCCTTGGAAACCAGTGAAGTTGACATGCTGTTCAGTTTTTACAATCAAGATGGGCAAAACGCTGCTGTTACAGGTGGCGAAGGTACTGAGGAATTAACCGACGCCACGTCATCAATCGTTTTACGGATGCCAATGAATGCAGATGATATCCTCACGGTGGATGTGGGATTATCAGCTTATACATCTGCCTCTTCCAGTAATGTAAATCCATTGGATGGTGGAATCAATGTAACACCATTTGATGCTTCATCGGGCGAATCTCGAAAAGATTTGTTGGCCTATATCAACCCCAGCTACCAGCATAGTTCAGATGATCGAAATTCCATTTGGAGTGCCAACATTTATTTTTCTTCCGAATATGACTATTTTTCCTTTGGCTTTGGAGGGAGTTATACAAGATTGTTCAATGAAAAGAATACCGAACTTACCCTTAGTGGGCGTGTTTTTCTGGACAAATGGAACGCGATTTATCCCATTGAACTTCGTGCTGGGTTTTTTGATGACCGAATTACGGGAACCGGGACCTATAATCCCAATTTTTCGGAGTTTGGTAAGGAGAATAGAAACTCGTACACCGTATCCTTGAGTTTTTCGCAAATTTTGAGTCAGAAGTTACAAGGAGCACTTTTTGTGGACCTTGTGACGCAAACCGGATTGTTGAGCACTCCGTTTCAACGGGTGTATTTAGCCGATGCCAATGACTTTTTTATTGATGATTTTCAATTGGCCGATAACGTGGAACAATTACCAGATAGCCGATTGAAAGTGCCTGTGGGTGGTCGGTTGAATTATTATGTGAACGACTTGTTGGTGCTACGTTCCTATTACCGTTTTTATTGGGATGATTGGGGAATCATTTCGCATACGGCCAGTTTGGAAACACCTTTTAAGTTGACGGATAGGTTTACGCTGTACCCATCCTATCGCTATTATACCCAAACTGCCGCAGATTATTTTTATCCCAAGGAAACGGCCTTTTCCAGCTATGATTTTTATACTTCAGATTACGATTTGTCTGAATATGATGCTCATCAATATGGTTTCGGCATCCAGTACAAGGATATTTTTACAAGGGCCACAATTTTTAACTTCGGTTTAAAGACCATCGATTTGCGCTTCAGTCAATATGATAGGAGTGATGGACTGAATGCATTCATTATTACTCTGGGAACAACTTTTATAAGTAACTGACCCATTCAATAGAAAAAAAAATCCAATCAAATATTGTAAATTCGCAGTCTTAGCGGATGGAGATATGCTCGATAAACTTAATATTGTAAAGCAACGTTTTGATGAGGTTGCGGACCTTATCATTCAACCAGATATCATATCGGACCAAAAAAGATATGTTAAGCTGAACAAGGAATACAAAGATCTTAAAGTATTGGTCGATAAACGGGACCACTACATAGAACTTACCAATAATATCAATGAGGCAGAGGAAATCATTGCCGATGGCAGTGATGCTGAAATGGTGGAAATGGCCAAAATGCAGTTGGACGAAGCCAAAGGAGCCATGCCTAAATTGGAGGAAGAAATCAAGTTTCTTTTGATTCCCAAAGATCCCGAGGATGAAAAGGATGTAGTGATGGAAATCAGGGCAGGGACCGGAGGCGATGAAGCCAGTATTTTTGCTGGGGATTTGTTTCGGATGTACACCAAGTATTGCGAATCAAAAGGTTGGAAAACCAACATCATCGATTTGAACGAGGGAACCAGCGGGGGCTATAAAGAAATTCACTTTGAAGTTTCTGGGGAGGATGTGTATGGTACCTTGAAGTTTGAAGCTGGCGTCCACCGTGTACAGCGTGTGCCACAAACTGAAACGCAAGGAAGGGTGCACACTAGCGCCGCCACGGTCATGGTGATTCCAGAAGCTGAGGATTTTGATGTTCAGATAGACCCAAAGGATGTCCGGATTGACTATTTCTGCTCGTCAGGCCCAGGGGGACAGTCCGTGAACACTACCTATTCCGCAGTTCGGTTGACGCACGTTCCTACAGGGATTGTAGCGCAATGTCAAGATGAAAAATCACAGCACAAGAACAAAGATAAAGCCTTTAAGGTTTTACGTTCACGTTTATACGATATGGAATTGGCCAAAAAACAGGCTGAAGATGCAGCAAAACGAAATTCCCAGGTGAGCAGCGGTGACCGTTCCGCAAAGATCAGAACCTACAACTATCCACAAGGAAGGGTAACGGACCACAGAATTGGCCTTACGCTCTACGATTTACAAAATATAATTAACGGCGACATCCAAAAAATCATAGACGAACTGATGATGGTGGATAACACAGAGAAGTTGAAGGAAGCTTCGGAGATATTTTAAAAAATCAAAGCAAAAATAAACCCCACTTTATGAAAAGAATTGCAATATGGTTAAGTATTGTAATGCTGGCACAAAGTTGTCAAGTATATCGGAATGTAGAGTTATCCGAGATTAAAAAAAATAAAACCTATAGAATTCATTTAAACAATGGACAGGACATACAGGGGATATGTGAGAGTGTGGATGGAAATCAAGTGGCTTTACGTGTGAATGAGAATGTTGTGGAATTTCCCAAAACCAACATTGATAGTGCAGAAAGGCATAAGGTTTCTATATTAAAGATGGCAGGGGCAGCAGTCTTAATTACAGCTGGTACGCTATTGATGTTGGACATTGCCAAAAAAGATACAGGATCAATTAATAACCCTTAAATTAGACTGGCCTTAAAATCAATCAATGGAGATAACAAAACTCATTGAGCAAATTAGTCAGAAAAAGTCCTTTCTCTGTGTCGGTTTGGATACCGATTTAGAGAAAATTCCAAAACACCTTTTACAGGAAGAAGACCCTATTTTCGCTTTTAACAAGGCGATTATTGATGCTACCCATCCCTTTTGTGTGGCCTACAAACCAAACATTGCGTTTTATGAGGCCTATGGTTTGCAAGGTTGGAACTCTTTGGAACGTACAATGGCTTATTTAAATGAAAAGTACCCAGAAATCTTCACGATTGCAGACGCAAAACGAGGCGATATTGGTAACACTTCCACACGGTATGCAAAGGCTTTTTTTGAAGCGCTCAGTTTTGATTCAATTACAATTGCTCCATATATGGGCAAGGATTCTGTAGAACCTTTTTTGGAATTTGAGGGCAAGCACACCATCTTATTGGCATTGACCTCCAATGAAGGAGCTTTCGACTTTCAAACAAAAGAAATAGAAGGGGTTGAGCTCTACAAAGAAGTACTAAAGGTTTCCAAAACCTACAAAAATGCCGAACGATTAATGTATGTTGTAGGCGCTACAAAAGCAACGTATCTAAAAGAAATACGGGAAATAGTTCCGGAAAGTTTTCTATTGGTTCCGGGGGTAGGTGCACAAGGTGGCAGCTTGCAGGAAGTCTGTGCCTACGGAATGACCAAAAATGTAGGTCTGTTGGTCAATTCATCCCGCGGAATACTGTACGCTTCAACCGGCGATGACTTTGCAGAAGCTGCTACGAAAGAGGCCCAAAAAATTCAAGCTGAAATGGAGATTCAATTGGAAAAAATCCACAACTGATCTATCCCAAGCTTTCCAATACTTTTTTGATGCTCTGTGCCTTTCGCTTGAAAAATTCAACCAAGTGCGTATCGGCATTGGATACGTTGGCCGCTTTCTCAATAAAATTTTTATATCTGAACTCCAAAATGGTAATCGCTTGGCTTCCGCTAGTGATTGGAGTTACTGTTCCTACTCTACAATATTGATTGTTCATAACTCAAGATTTGTTATACCAAAGATACGTTGAAAAGTGAGCGATGGATTATGCGATAGTGGGGTATACGTCTAGAAATCAGGTTATTTATCTAAAAATTAACAGTATCGCTGCCTTTTTCACCGCAACCTTACTATTTGCATATGAAAAATTAACGTACTTTTAAAAGAATGGCCTTGTGCTTGGCAAGGCGCAAATGGTATGAGATGAAAAAACTTTTATTGATGTCTGCTTTGTTCGCCTTTGCGTTGGTGAATGGTCAAGATAGTTCAAGCTGTAATTGCTGTTCAGAGAATCAGAAAGCTTTCGACTTTTGGATAGGGGATTGGGAAGTAACCAGTTTAACCAATGGGGCTGCAGCCGGGACGAGTAAGATAAGCAGGGAAGAAGATGGTTGTGTTATTCGCGAAAACTGGACCAGTGCAACTCCAGGGTATACTGGAACCAGCTTGAACTTCTACAATTCACAAACGAACCAATGGGAACAGTTATGGGTAGATAATACAGGGGCACATCTAAAGCTCAAAGGAAATCGGGAGGGTAACCAGATGATTTTAACTTCAGATGAATTTACAAGAGATGATGGCAAAACCTACAGAAACCGTATTACTTGGACCAAAAATGACGATGGAACCGTGAGGCAACATTGGGAAGTGCTCCAAGGCGAAGAAGCCACTACTGCATTTGATGGACTTTACAAGCCACAATAGCATTTTCTACAACAAAAAAACCGGTGCGAACACCGGTTTAAACTAACTAACTCAAAAAAATGCTAACTCAGATAATTTCTGTGACAAAATTCCTGTTTAACCTTCAGGTCAAGGTTAATTTAACTTTAGGAATTTGTTATAATTGTCTCGATTAATTGATTTTATAACGATAAGATTTTCAACTTATTGCACTATTCTGAAAAAATTATGATTAATCTTGAAGAGCAAACACTTTTTTTAACAAATCTGTTGTTCGTGAAGAAATTTTTGTGCGGATTTCTTGCTCTTCCACGGCTATCATGGTATAGACGCCTTCAAGCGCTTGATTGGTGGTATAGTCCGTTAAATCAGGGTTGACATCATTGGTAAGTGGAAGGTTGTTGTACCGGGTAATGATGTTGCTCCAGATTTGGTCGGCACCAACTTTTTGAAATGAATTTTTAATGATAGGATTGAACTTGTTGTACAGTTGGGTCTTTGTTGAATTCTCCAAATATTGAGTTGCCGCATTATTGCTTCCCAAAAGAATTTGGCGCGCGTCATTAAAAGTGATTCCCTTTACGGCATCGACAAAAATGGGAGTGGCCTCGCCAACAGCATCTTCCGCCGCTCGGTTGATGATTCGGAGACCTTCATCGGCCAAATTGCCAAGGCCCACATCACGTAGGGTTTTGTCTACTTTCTGAAGTTCCTCCGGAAGGAGAATTTTAACCAATTCATTTCTAAAGAAGCCATTTTCCAAGGCCAGTTTGTTCACTTGTTTTTCAATGCCCATATTCAATGCTTCTCTCAGTCCTTGGGCAATTTCAGCATTACCAATTCCAGTGGGGCCTTGGGGCAATTGGTTCACTACTTGTTGCAGTTCTGTACAAGCAACCAGTTGAAAAACCAATACCAATAGCAGTGTTCGTTTCATGGTGAATTTTTTATAGTTCGACTGAAATTTAGGTAGAAACGGTAAAAAATTGCTTTTTTATTCGATATAATTAAGAGAAAATAACGGTCTTGTTATTATAGACCATGGTTTTACGGGCCACATGGAGCTGCACGGCCCGCGAAAGTACAATCCGCTCTAAATCCCTTCCTTTGGCTATGAAGTCTTTAATGGAGTGTGAATGCGAAACTGCCGTCACGTCCTGTTCAATAATGGGTCCGGCATCCAGTTCTGAGGTCACATAATGACTAGTGGCCCCAATAATTTTCACACCACGCTCAAAGGCAGCATGGTAAGGTTTGGCACCCACAAAAGCCGGAAGGAAAGAATGGTGGATATTGATGATTTTCTGCGGATACACGTCAATCAGCTTAGGGGACACAATCTGCATGTATCGGGCCAATACAATGAAGTCCACCTCGTGTTTTTTGAGCAATTCCAGTTGTTTCTCCTCTGCTTCTTCTCGGGTATCTTTGGTAACGGGTACATGATAGAATGGAATCTGAAACTGTTCCGCGACATATTCCAAATCTCTATGATTGCTCAAAATAAAAGGAATGTCCACAGAAAGTTCCTCAGAATTGTATCGACTCAACAAATCATATAGGCAATGGTTATATTTCGATACAAAGATGGCCATTTTGGGTCGGTAGGCACCCAAATAAATATCCCACTCCATCTGAAACTGTTGCGCCAATTCTTGTTCAAATCCTTTTTTAAAAGCCTCCAAAGAAACTTTTTTTTCAAACTCACTCTCCAATCGCATGAAAAATACACCCACCTGCTTGTCTACATGTTGATCTAAATAAACCACATTGCCCTCTTGCTGATGCACAAAAGTGGTTACAGATCGTATAATACCGGATTGGTCAGGACAATGGATGAGAATGGTAAGCTTCATACTATATTTTTGGCCGCGTAAAATTAGGGCATTCAAAAAAGGAAGGCCAAGGTTTTTGAATTTTTTGTAATATCCTGAACAAAATCGAATTTGACTTGCATTTTCTGTAAATTGCATGGCGAAAACAGACCTTTTATTGCAAATGGAACAACAGAAGCCTTACAAGCCCAAACATAAAATAAGGATAGTGACAGCTGCCTCACTCTTTGATGGTCATGACGCTGCCATTAATATTATGAGACGTATTATCCAAGCCACTGGGGTTGAGGTGATTCATTTGGGGCACGATAGGAGCGTAGCGGAGGTGGTGGATTGTGCCATTCAAGAAGACGCCAACGCCATTGCCATGACCTCTTACCAAGGGGGGCACAACGAATATTTCAGGTATATGTTCGATTTGCTGAAGGAGAGAGGTGCAGGCCACATCAAAATTTTTGGTGGTGGTGGCGGGGTTATCCTTCCTGAGGAGATAAGGGAGCTGATGGAGTATGGCATCGAACGGATTTATTCTCCAGATGATGGCCGTGAAATGGGGTTGCAGGGGATGATCAATGATTTGGTGGAACGATGCGATACTGCCGTTCCCAATTTGCAAATACCTAAAGACGAAAGGTTGGAAGGTTTGCTGCCTGAAAAAGACTCCAATACTGTTGCCCGTTTGATTTCCCTTGCTGAAAACCGACACGAGGAATTCGAAAAGTATGTAGATGCGATAAGCAGCTTGGAAAAAGAGGTTCCCGTGCTTGGAATTACAGGTACCGGCGGTGCTGGAAAATCCAGTTTGGTGGATGAACTCGTACGCCGTTTTTTGATTGATTTTCCCAAAAAGCATGTGGGCATTATATCCGTAGACCCCTCTAAACGAAAAACGGGAGGTGCATTGTTAGGAGACCGCATCCGTATGAATTCCATTAACAATGAAAGGGTGTACATGCGCTCGTTGGCAACCCGACAATCCAATTTGGCCTTGTCCAAACATGTTTCCGAAGCTGTTCAAGTGCTCAAATCGGCTAATTATGACCTAATTATTTTGGAGACTTCGGGAATAGGGCAATCCGATACCGAAATCCTGGAACATAGCGATGTTTCACTGTATGTAATGACACCCGAGTTTGGCGCGGCAACCCAATTGGAGAAAATTGATATGCTGGATTTTGCGGATTTGGTGGCCATCAACAAGTTTGATAAAAGGGGAGCTTTGGATGCGCTTAGAGATGTAAAAAAACAGTACGCACGGAACCATGGATTGTGGCACGCAAATGAGGATGAGTTGCCTATTTATGGTACGATTGCTTCGCAATTCAATGACCCGGGGATGAACAACCTATACCGAAAAGTGATGGATACGCTGGTGGAAAAAGCAAACTCCAAATTGGTCTCCACTTTTGAAGTTAGTGAGGAAATGGCGGAGAAAATCTTTGTCATTCCACCTTCGCGAACACGATATTTATCCGAAATAGCTGAAAACAACAGGTCTTATGATGACAAGGCTAAAGAACAATCCAAAATTGCACAACAGTTGTATGGTATTTTCTTGACCATTTCTTCAATTTTACAACTGGATTCAGGGAAGGCTGAGGAACAACTCTTGGATAAGTCCGGTTTGAATGAGGATACGGTTTTTTCCAAAGCCAAAAATGCCGAAGAAAAAGAGTTGATCAGTCTATTGGTTAAGGAATTTGATAAAATCAAAATCAATTTGCTGCCCCAGCATTGGGACACCCTTTTAAAATGGAAAGAAAAAGTAAATCGGTATAAATCTGATGTGTACTCGTTTAAAGTACGCGATAGAGAGGTGAATATTAAAACCCACACGGAATCGTTGTCCCATAGCCAGATACCCAAAGTGGCATTGCCCAAATACAAGGCGTGGGGTGATATTCTCCAGTGGATTTTACAAGAAAATGTCCCGGGGGAGTTTCCATACACAGCTGGATTGTACCCGTTCAAAAGGGAAGGGGAGGACCCAACCCGAATGTTCGCCGGTGAAGGAGGTCCGGAACGCACCAACCGACGATTTCACTACGTGAGTTTGGATATGCCGGCCAAAAGACTGTCCACCGCATTTGATTCGGTTACCCTTTATGGAAGTGACCCAGACCATAGACCGGATATTTACGGCAAAATTGGAAATGCTGGGGTGTCCATTTGTTGTTTGGATGACGCCAAAAAATTGTATTCGGGGTTTGACTTGAGCAACCCAATGACTTCGGTGAGTATGACTATCAATGGTCCTGCGCCCATGCTTTTGGCCTTTTTTATGAATGCGGCCATTGACCAAAACTGCGAGAAGTATATCCAAGAAAATGGCTTGGAGAAAAAAGTCGAGGAAAAAATTAAAGCACTTTTTAAAGAAAAAAAGACAACTCGACCAGTATATTACGGAGAGCTTCCCGAAGGGAATAATGGATTGGGACTTATGCTTCTGGGTGTTACGGGTGATCAGGTATTATCTGAAGAGACCTATACCAAAATCAAGGCCGAAACCCTAAATCAAGTTCGAGGTACCGTGCAAGCTGATATTTTAAAAGAGGACCAAGCACAAAACACCTGTATTTTTTCAACAGAATTTGCTTTGAAGTTGATGGGAGATGTGCAGGAATATTTCATTGAACAGCAAGTCCGGAATTTTTACTCTGTCTCCATATCGGGTTACCACATCGCTGAGGCGGGGGCGAATCCCATTACGCAATTGGCGTTCACCCTTTCCAATGGTTTTACGTATGTGGAGTACTATTTGAGTCGGGGCATGGACATTAATAAATTTGGTCCGAACCTGTCCTTCTTTTTTTCCAATGGGGTTGATCCTGAGTATGCCGTTATCGGTAGGGTGGCACGAAGAATTTGGTCCAAGGCTCTCAAAGAAAAGTATGGGGCCGACCCAAGGGCACAAATGTTGAAATATCATATTCAAACTTCGGGTAGAAGCTTGCACGCCCAAGAAATTGATTTTAATGATATCCGAACGACTTTACAGGCACTGTATGCCATCTATGACAATTGTAATTCCTTGCACACCAATGCTTATGATGAAGCTATAACCACACCAACAGAAGAATCGGTGAGGAGGGCGATGGCCATTCAATTGATCATTAATAAGGAGTTGGGGTTGGCCAAAAATGAAAACCCCATTCAAGGTTCATTCATTATTGAGGAGCTTACCGATTTGGTGGAAGAAGCAGTTTTGTTGGAGTTTGACCGAATCACGGAACGCGGTGGTGTGTTAGGCGCCATGGAAACCATGTACCAGCGCTCCAAAATACAGGAAGAAAGTTTACATTATGAGACTTTAAAGCATTCGGGGGATTATCCAATCATTGGGGTGAATACTTTTTTAAGCTCAAAAGGTTCTCCGACCATTTTACCTGCGGAGGTCATTCGGGCGACAGAAGAAGAAAAGAAAAATCAAATCAAGACCCTTCTAAATCTGCATCAGCGAGAAAAAGAAAGAGCCGAAAAGCAGTTAAAAGAATTGCAGCAAACGGCCATCAACAATGAAAATATCTTTGAGAAGTTGATGGAAGTGACCAAATATTGTTCATTGGGGCAAATCACAAAGGCCCTATTCGAAGTTGGAGGACAGTACAGAAGAAATATGTAAAAAGAGCTTAATCGTTTCTGTTGTGAAATGACTTTCTCCATTTTTTAAAGGAAGTTCTGAAGATTTTGATTTCCCTTCGGAGTAGGTTCAGATACTCTTTTTCTTTGACACCATCACGCTCCAAACCATTGCAATAGGCCAAAATATTTCGGGTCATTATATTGATGAAGGTCAAGCTTCGCATCCGAACAGAATAGGAATTGCTTAACGCTGCTTGCTCTATCTCTTTTGTGATTAGGGAAGCATCATTCATCAAGGATGCAGTGATGTCATCACGAAAACTATCAATTTTTCGCCACGACAATTTTTCCCGATTGTGCGAGAAATAAGCGGCCACAGCTTCGCTCATATCGCGAAGGGCCAACGATTTGCGGTAAACGACCAAAGAATTTAGAGAGTTTCTCTCCATGTTTTCAAAGCAATTTTGAATACTAAAATTACATATGAATTGAATATTTCAACTTTTGTTTTGAAATTGAAAAATAGATTATACCTTTAAAATTAAAATTTTAATGTGTAATTTCTTTTAATATGAAGATAGATGCACTGAATTGGCAAATACTGGGTCATTTGCAAAAGAATGCAAGGGAATCTTTTTCCCATATTGGCCGAGAAGTGGGCCTTACGCCGCCCGCTGTAGCCGAACGGGTAAAGAAGATGGAGGACCTTGGAATTATTGAAGGTTATGGGGCCAAAATCTCTTATGTGAAAGCAGGACATCAGTTTAAGGCGATTATCATGTTGCGGGCCTTCATGGGGAAACTGAAACCCTTTTTGGATAAGGTGAAATCACTGGAAGAAGTGGTTAATTGTTATCGAATTACTGGGAACGAGAACATAATTATGGAGGTGGTGCTTCGGGATCAATCCCACTTGGAAAAGTTTATCGATGAGCTTATTGTCTATGGCGAGTGCAGAACCCACATTGTATTATCAAACGTGGTTGCCCACGCGCCCATAAAGAGTGGAATTAAAAGCAAGTAAAAATCCATTAACTTTAGGGGACTGGAACAAAGAATTGTTTTGGCCAGATTTTTGCTATGAAAGAATTATGAAAAAAACACATCTACTATTTTTTCTCTCCCTGGTTTGTTTGGCTTCGACTTCGGCACAACAAAGGGTACTTAAAAAGGGAGAGATTATGGACTCCATTGCTGTTCAAGATTCCTTATCCAGTGCTTATTCCTTGTACTTGCCCCGTGATTTTACTACGGATAAAAAATGGCCTTTACTTCTTATTTTCGACATGGAGGGCAGAGAAAGACAGGCAGTTTCCATATTTGTGGGTCCTGCCGAGGAGGAGGGCTATATTTTGGCGGCACCAAAGGTGAAGGACACGGTATCATTGACCACCAATATGATTATGACCAACAATGTGTTGGAAGAAATAGTAAATATATTGCCAATTCAAGCGGGGCGGGTGTATACTGCAGGTGCTTCCGCTGGGGGGCGTTTTGCAGGTCTGGTGCCGATTTTTATTAAAGGGATAAATGGTGTCATTTCCATGGGAGCATCCTTGACCAATACCGACCTATTGAATGTGAGACGTCCATTCCATTTCATTGGTATGGTCGGTAAAAAGGATTACAACTATACCACCATGCTGGATGACGAGAAATTGTTGGATCGGTATAAATTTCCCAATCAAGTATTGTTACATGATCAAAATAGTGCCTGGCCAGATGTCGCCTATCTACAAAAAGGACTACAACTGTTCACCTTGGCCGCCATGGGCAGAAAATTGATTCCCAAAGATTCCATGTATGTGGAAAATGCCTTTAATGAAGATTTGGCCAAAGTAAATCTCTTGAAAAATTCGGGTGAGTTGATTTGGGCCGAACAATACATGGGAGAAATGATGTCCATGTATGGCGCCCACAAGAATCTGGATTCTCTTCGAGAAGTACAAAAAGAATTGCGTAGGGACAAACAGTTTAGAGCTATGCGCCGTGCTGAGAATGCAGCTTTTTCCAAGGAAATATTGATGAAGGAGAATTATCAGTACGACATGGAGGAAGATATGTTTGCCCATAACTTTAAGAATTTGGGGTGGTGGAACTACCAGATGGATGAGTTGGATAAGTTGATTAATGGTTCCAATATCCATGAACAGGAAATGGGTCATCGTCTAGTGGGCTTCTTGAATGCTTTGGCGGAGGACAATATTGCTCTAGTGAAGTCTGGTCAGATGATTGATGAGGATGCTTTGGCCTTTTTATATATGCTCAAGACCATCTTGGATCCTGATGATTTTGAGTTTTACCTGAAAACGATTTCTCTGAGCGCCAAGAACGAGGACTTTGGAACGGCCTTGTTTTATTTGGAAGAGGCCCTCAAACGGGGGTTTAAGGATAAGGACAAGTTGTACAATTTGGAAGACACTGCCCTGTTACGTATCACGCCAGAGTTCAATAAAGTAGTTGAAAAATACCTTGAGGATTCCCGATACGAAATTATTGAGCAATAAATTTAGGAACATCGCTCAAATTCCAGTCGATGACCAATCCGCCAGCGATGGATTCTGTAATTTCTTTACCGTATAAATACTCGCAGAGATAAAGAGCAGCCTCAAAACTTTTGGCTCCGCCTGCGGAAGTGATGTATTTGCCATCGTGCACAAATAGCACACTATCCTTAACGTTCAGTTGGGGGAACATCTTCCTGTAAGTTGAAATATCGCTTGGAAACGTAGTGGAAGCTACTTCGTCCAAGAGTCCAGCTTTGGCCAAAACAAAGGCACCATCGCAATGCGAAGTGACAAAAAGGGCGTCTTTGGCCACTTTTTTCACAAAATTCAGCATAAGGGTATCCTGTAAATCTGAATCCAAATGATGCTCCGCACTGGGGACGACCAAAATATCAATATCAGGGATGGAATCTTGGGTGTAATCAAAGTCAGGGAGGATTCTAACCCCTTCAAAAGTGGTGATAGGCTCCAATGTATTGGCCACGGTAAAGGTATTCATGGCCTTGATGCCTTCCCGGTATTGGGTGTGTTGAAAAATATCAAAAGGAGCAGTGAATTCGGTGTTGAAGACGCCATCCATTATCAAAAATGCCGTGTTGTAACGGTTGGGTTGTATGTTGGACAACGTTCGCGCAACAGTTTTGGTGGGCTCATCGGCTGTTTTCTTTTCTGAACAGGCAGAAAGGAGTGCAAGGCAACTAAATAGGAGTGCTTTTTTCATCATCATGTTGCTAAGGTAGCATTAAGAATGATTTCTACTAATTTTGTTGTAAAATCACGCGCATGAAATATCCATTTTTGATTTTAGTTTTGATAATGCTCTCCTGCGGAAGAGGGAAGAAGTATCATGATGAAACAGCAGCAGAGCAACCGGAATCTGAATTGATTGCCGATATTTTAGTGTATCAGAATGAACAAAACGAAAGTTTCAAAGACCCTGTAACCTCTCCGTTACCGGATAGATTTCGTAAGGATTTTGAGAGCCTGGATTTTTTTGAGCCGGATACGTCCTATGTGGTCAAGGCTAGATTTGTGCGCACTCCAGATGCGGTACCCTTTTTAAATCCCACTACAACTGAACGAAAAACAGAGGAAGTGGTCTACGGCATTGCCCATTTTACGTTGAATGGGGCCGAACATCAATTGGAAGTATACCAAAGTTTGGATTTGTTGGATCAGGACGAATATGAAGATTATCTGTTTTTACCCTTTTTGGATGAGACCAACGGAAATGAAACCTATGGTGGTGGGCGTTATATTGATTTGACCATTCCCGAGGGCGATACCTTGGTCATTGACTTTAATAAGGCCTACAATCCGTATTGTGTGTATAATAAAAAGTACTCCTGCCCTCTAGTGCCAAGGCAAAATTATTTGAGAACTAATGTGAGAGCAGGAGTGAAAAACTTTTTAAAAGACTAAAAAAGCCTTAATCCCGAAGGAGTAAGGCTTTCTATTAGCATTAAAATTTAAATTTCTTGGGCCTAGAAAGAGTAGATTGCAGCAAACAATACAGAGGCCAAGCTTCCGGTTGGGTCCATGTCATTGTCAATGAATGCATCTTCAGCAGAGCTATCCAAACGAATTTCTGGCTTAAGAATTAAATCTCCGATAGTTGCACTACCTGTTAGAGTGACGGCAAAAACGCTTCCATCTCCATCAGCGTCTGAACCAATTCCAGCAGCATCACCAAAGAAATCACCGGTCATAAAATATTCACCTCTTAGACCAATAGTAAAATTTTCAGAAGTGGCCAATTGTGGGTAAAGGGCAACACCTGTAAAGCTTCCTCCATCATCTTCTTGGCTAAAGTGGGCGGCATTGATTCCCAAGAAGAAATCTTCCGAAACATCAAATCCACCTGTATAATCTACTTCAAATCCACCTTGGCTGTACAAGAAGTTCAAGAATTGTCCTGAGTACCCTAGTTGAGCACCTACGGCATAATCGCCAGTTCCGTTCAATTCGGTCAAATCAGTTGGATTCATAACGGCTAACATAGCAGACCAATCGCTTCCCAAATCAAAATCAGCTTTTAAACCAGTGTGGCTAAAAGGACCATAGGAGAATAGATAAGAGGTGCTGTAGTTAAAGTTGGCTACGGGAGAAATAACTTCGTATCCCAAGAACGTATTGAAGTTACCAAATGTCAACGTTACAGCATCACTTACATTCCAGTACACGTACAATTGGTTAACAATGTCACCGGTTGCAGAATACATGGGAGAAGCAAAAATAGCGTCCGTACCTCTAGGGCCAAAGACCAAATCAGCAACAAAACCTACTTTTTCACCTTCATAAGCTCCAATTATGTTGGCCATACCAAGGGCAAAACCATCAAGATTGGCAAAAGAAGACCCAGGTGCTATGGCATCCTCTCCGTTAGGGGCCGTTAAATTAGTTCTATAATAGGCATCAACGGAACCGCTGAAACTAAATTTTGGAGTTTCTTCCTCTTCCTGTGCAAAAGCACTAACAGAAATCAATGCCAATGCGGCGAAAGCTAAATTTTTTACGAAATTTGTTTTTATAATCGTTTTCATATCATAATCATTTTAAGTTGTCCTTGTTTTAGGACGGTGATGTTTACTAGTGAGTTGTGTTTGAAAAGGTTATTTAACGGAGCGTTCTGCCAAACGCTCCGTTTCCTTTTATAATGAGTTGTGTTTGAATTTTTATTTGTCTTGGGAAATGTGCTCAGGATAAGCTTCAATTCCGTGCTCATGAATATCCAATCCTTCAACTTCTTCTTTTTCAGAAACGCGAAGTCCGATGGTTTTCTTCAAGATGAACAATACAATGAATGAAGCAGCGGCTGCCCATAGAATGTAGGACAGGGAGCCGTAAGTCTGTACCCAAAGGAGTTTTGCTCCTCCTCCGTAGAACAATCCACCATCCAAAGCAAATAGTCCGATCAATACAGTTCCTAGGAAACCACATACACCGTGTACGGAAATGGCACCCACAGGATCATCGATTTTCAATTTCTTATCAATGAACTCGATGGACAATACCACTACAATACCACATAGAAGTCCTATGGCCAACGCGCCCCATGCGTTAACAGCACCACAACCGGCGGTTATACCTACCAACCCGGCCAGGGCTCCGTTCAAGGTCATGGAAATATCAGCCTTACCATATTTTGCCCATGTAAAGAATAGGGCTCCTATGGCACCAATAGCAGCAGCTAGGTTAGTGTTGATGATTACGCTGGTTGCGCCAACGGTATCACTTCCACCCCAAGCCAATTGAGATCCTCCGTTAAATCCGAACCATCCCAACCAAAGGATGAACACACCCAAGGCGCCAAAAGCCATATTGTGACCAGGAATAGCCTGTGCTTTTCCATCCACATATTTTCCAATTCGCGGGCCCACCAATATGGCAGCTACCAAAGCAGCAGCACCACCTACGGCGTGTACCACGGAAGAACCGGCAAAATCAACGAACCCGGCAACATTTAACCAAGCATCGTCATCAAAAGGCCAGTACCAGCTACCTGAGATTGGGTAAATGAGAGTAGTCAATACTGCTGAGAAAATTAAATACGTTGAAAATTTTGTTCTTCCAGCGATGGCTCCAGAAACAATGGTTGCAGCTGTAGCACAGAAAACCGTTTGGAAGAATAGGTTATACCAATCATCGGCACTAAAAAATAGGTAGCCCTGATCACTTGGACTGCTGCGGAAAAATCCACCACCAACTAAATCGCTGCCATACATAATAGCATATCCAACGGCCCAGAACATTACGGAACCTACGGCGAGGTCCATTACGTTCTTCATAATAATGTTACCTGTATTCTTACTGCGGGTAAATCCTATTTCCAATAGAGTGAACCCTGCTTGCATGAAGAATACCAAAACGGCTGCTATGGTAATCCACAAAGCACCCATATCGCCGGTGATTGCTTCAACGGCTTTATCTATCGCTTCTTGTTCTTGTACAATCATAATCTAAGTTTTTAAGTTTTTGGTTATACTTTAGTTGATTCCAGCACTTCCGCTTTCCTTGGTCCTTATTCTGTATGCTTGAATCACATCTGAGACGAAAATTTTTCCATCTCCCACATTACCTGTGCTTGCTGTGTCCAATAATACATTTACAGTTTTGTCCAGAAAGTCATCGGATACCACGATAACCAAATACCTTCGCTGTATATCACTAGTACTATAAGAAATACCTCGATACACATGCCCTTGTTTCTCATTCCCAACTCCGGTTACATCCCAGTAGCTGAAGAAATTAACCTCAATTTGATGGAGGGCTTTTTTCACCTCATCAAATTTGGATTTTCTAATAATTGCCTCGACTTTTTTCATAATTAAGTAGTTAATTGATGTCCCAAATATAGATTAATTCAATCAAGACCTTATAAAATAGGAGGGTATTGATTAGATTTTTATCGTTATAAAAAAAATACCCCTCATATTTTAGGGGTATCTGATTTTAAAGTATGGTTTGTTAAAAATTTTTTGATTTTTTCTTAGCACTTACGTTATACGCATTATGATTTCTCACCAAAATCAATGATTTTGGTGATTTTTGTTTAGATTTTAACAAAAATTAACTACGAAAATGAAAATTATAACTATTCTCCCAGCTTAGAGAGCCATAATCCCAAAACCACTGCCAAAATACCTACGACAATGCTGGAAATCATATAAATGGAGAAATGTAGGAGTTCGCTGTTTCTTAAAAGAAAGTGTTTTTCAAAAGCAAACGCAGAGAATGTGGTGAACCCACCGCAAAAGCCGGTGGCCAAAAATAAAGTGCTGTTGGTGGATAGGACATTTCCTCGGGCGGACAGACCTAAAATGAGCCCAATAAGTAAACAACCAAAAATATTTACCAAAAAAGTCCCAAAGAAGAAATTAGGGGATACTATGTTTAAGGGTTTGGAAATTAAGAAGCGAAGAACGCTGCCAAATCCCCCACCCAAAAAAACAAGAAAAGCCTGTTTCATACCCTAAAGGTACAAACTAAACTGCTTCCTTGTATTCAGTTTCAGAGGCTTCGCGGGGGAGAAGTTTTGTAATCGAGGTCTCTGAAATTCTTTGAATTGGTTTTTTAAACCTTTCACCAGCTCCATTGACACTAAAAATCAACAGAATTGCATTAATTGCAAGCAAAATGAAAAGAAGGCTGAAAAATGTTGTCATTTGTTGCGCTAGGTTAATGTTAAGCAAAAGTACGTTTTTTCCTATAGTTTACGTATTCAAGCAACATTTTAGTTGTGAAAGGCTTCATTTTTGTTGCGAATGCAAAGCCAGCGTTAATTTTTGAGAAAGTGTTTGATCAAAAACAAGATTATTATGAAAGTCACAAAAGAAATTAACACCCATGCCACACCTTTATAATTTTTTTTGTGCAATTTTTTATCCTTTTTATATGATAAAGAGATGATTATAATAAAAACTATGACAAAAAGCGCTGCAAAAATTAACTGCCCGGTGCTGAACATATTTTATATTTTTACGCAAAGCTAAATCAAAATATGTGTAATGGAAAGTAAAATAAAAGCGGTAGAACTCTTTCACAATTCCTTTGGGCTTGGTGTTGCCCAAGAGCCTATTGCGGATTTAGGTCCGGAAAAGAATCAACTGCGTTTCAATTTAATGGATGAAGAAAACAAAGAGTATCTGGAGGCCGCTAATGAAGGTGACTTAATTGAAGTGGCCGATGCATTGGGAGACATGCTGTACATTCTTTGCGGCACCATCTTGGAACACGGAATGCAATATAAAATTGAAGAAGTCTTCGAGGAAATCCAACGTAGTAACATGAGCAAGCTTGGAGTTGACGGAAAACCTATCTATCGTGAGGATGGGAAAGTCTTAAAGGGACCGAATTATTTTAAGCCAGATATTCAAACCATAATGGATAAATAAAAAAAGCACCTTATATATAAGGTGCTTTTTTTATTTAGACGACTTCGTGTCGCCATCCAAATTTGTCTTCTGCTCTATTATATTGAATATCGGTAATGCGTTTTTTCAACAACGAAGCATAACTGTCTTCCAATTCGGGAAGATCATAATCAACCCCCTCATAACCAAAAGCTGATATAGGAGATACCACCGCAGCGGTACCAGCACCGAACATTTCTTTTAGGGAACCGTTCTTGGCGGCTTCTACCACTTCTTTTACTGAAACTTTGCGAATCTCGGTCTTTATACCTTCATCTTTGGCAATGTCCAAAATGCTTTTTCGGGTGATACCGTCCAAAATTCTATCATTGGTAGGAGCGGTCAACAACATATCATTTATTCTGACGAAGACATTCATGGCACCGGCCTCCTCAATATACTCATGGTTATTGTCATCGGTCCAAATTACCTGTTGGTACCCTTTTTCCGCTGCCAAACGTGTTGGGTAAAACTGACCTGCATAATTTCCGCCGGTTTTGGCAAATCCAACACCTCCATTGGCTGCACGTGAATATTGTTTCTCAATCAATACCTTCACCTTTCCGGAAAAATAGGAGCCTGAAGGAGCCAATGCGATAATGAATTTATACTCATCAGCGGGGGAGGCATGAAAACCATTGCCCGATGCAAACATAAATGGTCTAATATATAAGGAGCTACCAGCACTTTGTGGAATCCAATCACTATCTACTTGCAAGAGTGTAGTGAGCCCATCCATAAAATAGGATTCGGGAAGTTCTGGCATGGCCATCCTTTTGGCCGATTTGTTCAAGCGTTTAAAATTTTCCAAGGGTCTGAACAGCCAAACACTGCCACTTTCATCCTTGTACGCCTTCATGCCTTCAAAAATGGATTGTCCATAATGAAAAATTTTCGAAGACGGGTCCAGGGTAATGGGTTGATAAGGAACCACTTTTGGAGCTTGCCACTGCCCATTTTTGTAATCACAGACGAGCATATGGTCGGTATAAATACTTCCAAAGGAAAGGTTGTCAAAATCTACATCTTTAATTTTAGATGTTTTTGCTTTCTCGATCGTTACGTTGTTCATCACTGCTTCCATATCAAAAACTTTTGGAAGGTTAAAATTAGCTATTTATCGCTAGTTTTCGTTATTTCATGATTCTAATTTCAATTCTTGGTCAAGAATTTCTCAAAAGCTGAAAAAAATGAGACCATTTAACATATTTCCTACCGTTTTCTTACTGTTTTTGGTAAATATGATAATGGCCCAAGAGGTCATAACAGGAAATTATTTTGGTGAAACGTTCACCATTGAAGAAGAAATTCACAAACAAGAACTCGTGTTTGACCAACTTGCTATAACCGATACGGTTATGACGCAGATGACTGGAAAAATTAAAGAAGTCTGCCAAGCCAAAGGTTGTTGGATGAACGTTGCTTTGGATTCAGGCGATGAGGTTTTTGTGCGTTTTAAAGATTACGGTTTTTTTGTACCCAAGGATGCTGCAGATAAAACTGTTTATATGAACGGATTGGCCTTTTTAGAAGAAATGTCGGTTGAGGACCAAAAGCATTATGCAAAAGACAGTGGTGCTTCTGAGGTAGAAATAGCAAAAATTACGGAGCCTGCCCATATTCTTCGTTTTCAAGCGGATGGCGTACTCATCAAAGATTAAGTTTGAAACGAAGGATAATTACCACCGGAGACGGGTCAAAAACTATTCACATAGAGGATTGGAACGAGCAGTACCATTCTAAGCACGGAGCTATTCAAGAAGCCTATCATGTTTTTATTGATTGCGGACTGAGGTTATTCAAAAAGGACCATGTCCACATTTTGGAAATTGGGTTTGGAACAGGACTCAATGCTTTTATTACATTTTTGGAGGCTCCAAAAAAAGAATTAAAGGTAGATTATGTTGGAGTGGAGGCCTTTCCGGTTTCTATGGATGAAGCAAACGAACTCGACTACTGTACACAACTCAATGCAGATGACTATCAAAAGGTATTTGCAAGAATGCATCAATCCCCTTGGGAAGAACGTCTTTTAATTTCCGAGGACTTTTCGTTGCTCAAGCAAAAGAAGGATTTTTACGAGGTAAATGAAGCCGATTTGTTCAACCTTATCTATTTTGATGCTTTTGGCGCCCGTGTTCAGCCTGAATTATGGACAGAGGAACTTTTTGAAAAAATGTTCAAAGCGCTCAAAAAGGAAGGGGTTTTGGTGACTTATGCGGCAAAAGGCAGTGTGCGTAGGGCGTTGCAGACCGTGGGTTTTACGGTGGAACGGCTTCCGGGACCTCCGGGCAAGCGGGAGATGCTCCGGGCCATAAAAAAATGAGGGTTTGCCAATGTTGTGTTAATAGCTTATTCACTCACACTCTTAAAATCACCTAAAGTTTAAACATTTGTGTTAAACCTAAATTAACGCCTCAAAAACAGCCACTTAAACTTGTAACTTTGTATTAAAATGATTGTATGAAGGTGTTGATAACAGGGGCAACTGGTTTGGTGGGACAAGCAATTGTGCGCGTCTTACATAACCAAGGTATTGCTGTAAATTACTTAACTACACGGAAAGATAAAATATCCAATTCAGAAACATACCAAGGGTACTACTGGAACCCTAATAAGGGTAAAATAGATTTGGAGTGTTTTAAGAATGTAAGTGCTATCATCAATTTGGCTGGAGCCAGTATTGCCGAACGATGGACGCCTCTTCGTAAAAAGAAAATACTTTCCAGTAGAATAAACAGTCTTCGGACGTTGTACAGGGGCATGCAGCAAGTGGATATTTCACTGGTTGACTCATTTGTCTCAGCATCCGCCATAGGCATTTACCCCAATTCTCTATCTAAGTTTTATGATGAAGACGAAACCGAAGTAGACAAAAGCTTTGTAGGTGAAGTGGCGAAAAAATGGGAGGCAGAAGTCGATTCTTTTACTAAGTTTGATATCAATGTGGCAAAAGTTCGAATAGGTATTGTTTTATCCACTGAAGGAGGAGCTTTACCCCAAATGGCGGCACCCATCAAGAATTTTATAGGGGCTCCGTTGGGTAGTGGAGATCAATGGCAATCTTGGATACACATTGAAGATTTGGCCCAAATGTTCGTATTTATTCTGGAGAACAATC
Organism: Flagellimonas marina; assembly: GCF_042651185.1. Taxonomy (NCBI): domain Bacteria; kingdom Pseudomonadati; phylum Bacteroidota; class Flavobacteriia; order Flavobacteriales; family Flavobacteriaceae; genus Flagellimonas; species Flagellimonas marina. The sequence goes on from NZ_JBHSCL010000004.1 coordinate 426,489, forward strand.
TAAAAGGTGCCTACAATGCAGTAGCTCCAAACCCGGTCACCAATACCAAAATGACAAAAGAGCTGGCAAGAGTTATGGATAGGCCCTTATGGATGCCCAACGTGCCTAAGTTCGCCCTAAAATTGCTTCTGGGGGAAATGGCGTATTTGTTGTTTTCCAGTCAGCGGGTAAGTAGTAAAAAAATAGAGAACGAAGGTTTTGTTTTTCAATACCCCAATATCTGTGTGACGTTTCAGGACTTATACACTGAGAATGAAGGAAAGGAAACTGCTGCATTGGAATCCACAAAGAAGGAATTTGTTTAAGTACTGTTGGTACAGTTGAATAGATATAAAATCCGCTTAGGCGGATTTTTTCATGTTTTGTGGTGACATTTTGACATTTTTATACAATTGGCAGTACTTTTGCCACTTCAAAAAGAATAAAATAAAACGTATATGAGCAAGAAAAGTAAGGTTGAGGAAATGGATGAGGCAACGCAAGATGCCCAAACTGTTGAAAATCCTGAGCTGAACGAAGAACATATAGAGGCAGAGAACGCATCGGACGAAAAGGAGGAAATTTCAGTTGAAGACCAGTTGCGTGAGGATTTGGCCAAAGAAAAGGATAAGTTTTTGAGGCTTTTTGCTGAATTTGAAAACTTTAAGCGTAGAACATCCAAAGAACGAATGGAATTGTTCAAAACAGCGGGGCAGGAAGTAATGGTATCGTTGTTGCCTGTTCTTGATGATTTTGAACGTGCATTGAAAGAGCTGTCCAAATCCGAGGACAAGGAAATGTTCAAAGGTGTGGAGCTCATCAGTAATAAATTTAAAGAGACCCTAAAGGCCAAAGGATTGGAGCAAATTGAAGTAGGAGAGGGCGATACCTTTGATGCGGAAGTCCATGAGGCCATCACCCAGATACCTGCACCCAATAAAAAGTTGAAGGGGAAGATTATCGATGTGGTGGAAAAAGGATTCAAACTGGGTGACCGTATCATTAGGCACCCTAAGGTAGTTGTTGGTAACTAAGATTTTATGAAAGAGGATTATTACGACATACTGGGAGTTTCAAAAGGAGCATCTGCAGCTGAAATAAAAAAGGCCTATCGGAAAAAAGCCATTGAATACCACCCTGATAAAAACCCAGGTGATGCCAAGGCAGAGGAGATGTTCAAAAAGTCGGCCGAAGCCTATGAAGTATTGAGCAACCCGGACAAACGTGCCAAGTATGATCAATTTGGCCATGCAGCTTTTGACGGTAGTGGTGGTTTTGGTGGCGGCGGAATGAACATGGATGATATCTTCAGTCAATTTGGGGATATTTTTGGCAGTGCGTTTGGTGGCGGATTCAGCGGTTTTGGTGGCTTTGGCGGTGGCGGACAACGTCGGGTAAAAGGAAGCAACCTTCGTATCCGTGTAAAACTGACTTTGGATGAAGTAGCCAATGGAGTCGAGAAGAAGGTAAAGGTCCGCAGAAAGGTTCAGGCTGAAGGGGTAACCTATAAAACGTGTCCAACCTGCAACGGTAGTGGTCAAATCACCAAAATTACCAATACCATTTTAGGACGGATGCAGACGGCAACTACCTGTACCACCTGTGGAGGTTCGGGTCAAACCATAGATAATAGACCTTCCGGTGCCGATGCTCAAGGATTAAAAGTGGAGGAAGAGACCGTTTCCATTAAAATTCCGCCAGGGGTTGAGGACGGAATGCAGTTGAAGGTGGCCGGTAAAGGTAATGGAGCTCCCGGGAACGGAGTCCCCGGAGATTTATTGGTAGCCATTGAAACCGTTGAACATGATACCTTGAAAAGGGAAGGAGACAACCTTCACTATGATTTGTATGTCAGCATTTCCGAAGCAGTTTTGGGCTGTTCCAAAGAAATAGATGCCGTTGGAGGAAAGGTCCGAATTAAATTGGAGCCGGGAATCCAGTCAGGAAAAATATTGCGATTACGAGGTAAGGGAATCACCAGTATTAACGGATATGGTAGTGGAGATTTGCTGGTGCATGTTAATGTATGGACTCCAAAAGAACTAAATAAGGAGCAGAAAGAGTTTTTTGAACGGATGCAAAACGATGAAAATTTTATTCCAAAGCCCGAAAAATCAGATAAATCCTTCTTTGAGAAGGTAAAAGACATGTTCTCGTAACAATAAAAATATTTCTGTTTAAATAAAAAACGTATATTTGAAACTGATGTTGGGTAACCAATATCTAATTTTCTTTTTCATAGCAATTTTTTTCCCATCCTTGAAATTTTTAAGGGTGGGTTTTTGTTTTTAGAGGATACTGCCTTTTTTGACCAATTACATATCTTTGAAAAAATAGTTTACATGGATCATATCCTTGTTGCCAAAAATGTTTCCAAAACGTACGGAAACTATACTGCGTTGAGCAACATTTCACTCAATATACCCAAAAATTGCATTTACGGCCTTTTAGGTCCCAATGGTGCCGGAAAAACCTCTTTTATTCGGATTATCAACCAAATCATTTATCAAGATTCCGGTGAAATTTTGTTCGATGGCGAACCCTTGGCGCCAAAGCATATATCCCATATTGGCTACCTGCCCGAAGAACGCGGTCTCTACAAAAGCATGAAGGTGGGTGAGCAGGCTTTGTACCTTGCTCGTTTAAAAGGGTTATCCAAAGCTGAGGCCAAAACCAAATTAAAATATTGGTTTGATCGTTTGGACATTGGTGATTGGTGGAACAAGAAAATCCAGGAACTTTCTAAAGGAATGGCCCAAAAGGTGCAGTTTATCGTCACCGTGCTGCATCAACCTAAACTCTTGATTTTTGATGAACCTTTCAGTGGATTTGACCCCATAAATGCCAATATCATCAAAGATGAAATCCTTCAGTTGAAGGAACAAGGTACTTCCATTATTTTTTCAACCCATAGAATGGAGTCCGTGGAAGAGCTTTGTGAATACATAGCCTTGATCCATAAATCTGAGAAAATTTTAGACGGAAAGTTGTCCGAGATTAAAAAGGCGTACAAGAACAATATTTTCAATGTTGGACTTCAGGTTCAGCAAAATGGCGAAGCCCTCACAAAAACCTTGGCCGAAAGGTTCCAGATAATGACCCCAAAGTATATTGATACAGAACATCAGTTGGATTTTAAAATTCAATTGCCCACTGAAGAGACATCTGGTGTATTGGCTGAATTATCCAAAATAGCCAATGTCAATCGATTTGAGGAGACCATTCCATCGGCCAACGATATATTTATCCAAACCGTAAATAATAAGGACAATGGGAAATAAGCTCGGTCTCATTATAAAAAGAGAGTATTTGGCCAAGGTTCGAAACCGTTCCTTTATTGTTATGACCATCTTGAGTCCATTGCTCATCGTTGGGATGATCGTGCTTATTGCTTATCTCACCAAAATAAATTCAGATGAGGTTCGGGTGGTCTCAGTGCTAAATGAAAGCAGTTTCTTTCAACATGAGTTTAAGCCTGCCAAAGGAATTTCCTATCTCTATTTGGATGGTATTAGTTTACAGGAAGCCAAAGATTCTACCAATACATTAGGGTATTATGGTCTTTTGCACCTTCCCAATAAGAAAAATGTGGAGCAGGTGGCGAAATCGGCTTATCTCTTTACAAAAGACAACCCAAACACGGCCATTATTCAACAATTGGAATCAATATTCCAAAGACAGTTGCGGCAAGACCGATTGCAAAGACTTGGGGTTTCCTCGGACCAATTCTCCAAGGTGGAGCAACCGTTTGATCTTCAATTGGCCACTTTTGATGGCGAAAAAAGTGTGAAGGGCGTTAATGAGATCAAGGCCTTCATTGGAGGAGGATTTGGCTATGCCATTATGATGTTCATTATTATTTATGGTGGTTTTGTAATGCGGAGCGTCATCGAGGAAAAGACGAGCAGGATTATTGAAGTGATCATTTCTTCGGTGAAACCCTTTCAATTAATGTTGGGGAAAATTATTGGGACTTCCTTGGCAGGCATCACACAATTTACCATTTGGTTTATCTCGGCATCCGTTCTCATGTTATTGGCTGTTACGTTTTTGGGTATTGATTTGGGGGAACTGTCCGGTAACTCCACTCCCATGCCAGGAATGACTCAATATGCAGCAATGGATAGTGATATGATAATGTATGCCAAAGAAATTTTGGACATTCCATGGGCTTTGTTGATTATTTCATTTTTTATTTACTTTATTTTGGGCTATTTGATTTATAGCTCCATTTATGCGGCCATAGGCGCGGCAGTGGACAATGAAACCGATACACAACAGTTTATTTTTCCCATAATATTACCACTGATGTTAGCCATCTACGTTGGTTTCTTTTCAGTTTTTAGTAATCCACATGGTCCTATTGCTGTTGGATTTTCGTTATTTCCCTTAACTTCACCTATTGTAATGCTCATGCGCCTACCTGGGGGAATAGGGGAAGGGGGAGTGCCTTTGTGGCAGTTTCTGTCATCTATTGCACTGCTCATTTTGACTTTCTTGGGAATTGTGTCGCTGGCTTCACGAATATATAAGGTGGGAATTTTAATGTACGGCAAAAAACCTACCTACAAAGAACTGGTCAAGTGGTTAAGATACAAATAAGGATATGCAGCAAGATGGAAAAGAAATAAAGGAAATCATTGAAAAAGATATCTGGGGAACCATTAAGGAATTCTTGGATTTGGGGTTTCATCTTGGTTCAGGTGAAAAATCTATCCATTTGACCGTTGGATTGTTGCTGTTACTGACCTTGGCTCTTTTTGCAGCCAATTTCATTTTAAAATGGCTAAGGTATTTACTCACCCGAAAAATGGAACGGGAAGACAAACAGAAGTTTGTCAGCATTTTTAAGTTTATCCATTACGTGGTCTATTTGGTGGCCGTTTTGGTGACACTTAGTGCAGCGGGTATTGACATTACTTTGATCATTACCGCCTCTGCTGCCCTTTTTGTGGGTTTGGGTCTGGCCTTGCAGGAGCTTTTCAAGGATATTTTGGGAGGTATTTTTATTATTGTCGACAAGTCCCTGCAAGTGGGAGATATTGTGGAGGTAGATGGCAAAGTTGGAAAGGTTTTCGAGATAAAGCTTAGAACCACCCGTGCCATTACCCGAGATGACAAAGTATTGATTCTCCCGAACCATAAATTTATAAGCGACATTGTCTACAATTATACCCAAAACCATAAAACAACCCGTGAAAAGGTAAGTGTTGGGGTGGCCTATGGCAGTGATGTGGAACTGGTGACCCAAATTTTACAGCAAGTTGCCACGGAACAAAAGCAAGTGCTTAAAAACCCCAAACCGTTCGTACTTTTTGATGACTTTGGGGATTCAGCCTTAGTATTTTCCATTCACTTTTTTACGAACGATAGTTTTAGCGATCCAAAGATAAAAAGTGAAATGCGCTATAAAATCAATACCAAATTCAAAGAGAATAACGTTACTATTCCGTTCCCGCAACGCGACGTACATATTTTTCAGCAAAAATCATAAGAAATAAAAACCTCAATATATCATACTGCAACCAGGGGACTGTTGGTCTTCCTTGCAATACTCTATAGCCATTTTGTAAGTGGGCAGAGCACTGATATTTTCAGGATAGATTACATGAATATCCCTGAAAATGATTCGGGAATAAAAACACAACGCTACAAGCTACTTTTTAACTTGCCCATCAAATTAAATGAGAAGAAGGATTACCTCATCACTGGTATGGAATACAATAGGTTTGATGTAGGATATTCCCGGGACTTTTCGTTTGATAAAAGTGAACTGATTCGTTTTCATGTGGTAGATATGAACTTGGGTTTTATTACCAGATGGAATGAAAATTGGAACTTTGTTACTATACTTACCCCTCGAATGGCATCTAACTTTACCAGCGGAACCATAACCGATGACTTTTTTATGAATGCCACGGCGGCATTGTGGAAGGAGCAACCCAATGCAGATAGACCTTTTAGAATTGTTTTGGGTTTAACGTACAACAGTACAACAGGATTGCCAGTCCCGTTGCCATTGATCAGCTATTACCGCAAGTTCCATCCCAAATGGTCCTATACCCTTGGAATTCCGCGTAGTACCTTTAAGCACCATATCAATAAAAGGCACGCTTTGGAAATGGCATTATTCTTGGATGGGTATTTTATAAATATCCAGGACAATATAGTTTTGCCCGATAGTCAGATTGCATCCAAAATATCATTCACTGCTTTGGTGGCCACGGTCGGCTATCAGTATAACCTTTCTAAGAACATGTCACTGTTTCTTATGGCCGGACGCTCACTTGAACAGGAAGGAAAGCTACGAAATGATGATCAAGGGGATGTTTTTTTGTTGAATGACGAGTCAAATCTTTATATTAGGACTGGGTTCAAAATAGGAATTTTTTAAACGTAAAGAGTATGCCGAAAATATTGGTTATTGAGGACGAATCTGCTATACGACGGGTTTTAGTGAAAATTTTGGTGGAAGAAAGTGATACCTATGAGGTGCAGGAGGCAGAAGATGGACTCAGTGGTATCGAAACCATCAAAAAAGATGACTTTGATTTGGTGCTCTGCGACATAAAAATGCCCAAAATGGACGGCGTGGAAGTTTTGGAAGCTGCCAAAAAAATAAAGCCTGAAATTCCCTTTATCATGATTTCGGGTCATGGTGATTTGGATACCGCCGTAAATACCATGCGGTTGGGGGCTTTTGATTATATATCCAAACCCCCAGACTTAAACCGATTGTTGACCACGGTTCGTAATGCATTGGATCGAAAGGAACTCGTAGTAGAAAACAAAATCTTGAAAAAGAAGGTGTCCAAAAACTATGAGATGATAGGTGAAAGTGACGGGATTGGAGTCATCAAAGACATGATTGAAAAAGTAGCCCCAACGGATGCCCGGGTTTTGATTACTGGCTCCAATGGTACGGGGAAAGAGCTGGTGGCCCACTGGCTACATCAAAAAAGCAACCGTTCCTCAGCTCCTTTTATTGAAGTGAACTGCGCTGCAATCCCTTCGGAATTAATTGAAAGTGAGTTATTTGGACATGTAAAAGGTGCTTTTACCTCAGCGGTAAAGGATAGGGCGGGAAAATTTGAGACCGCCAATAAGGGCACCATTTTTTTGGATGAGATAGGGGATATGAGCCTATCGGCCCAAGCTAAGGTGCTTAGGGCACTTCAGGAAAACAAAATTTCGCGCGTTGGTTCAGATAAGGACATCAAAGTTGACGTGCGAGTACTGGCTGCAACCAACAAAGATTTAAAAAAGGAAATTGAGGATGGCAAATTTAGGGAAGACCTGTATCACCGCTTGGCCGTTATCTTGATCAAAGTACCTGCGTTAAACGAAAGACGGGATGACATTCCATTGCTCATTGAACACTTTTCGGCCAAAGTTTCTTCCGAACAAGGAATTGCACAAAAAAACTTTTCCAAAAAGGCTATAGAATTGCTCAAAGGATATGACTGGACCGGAAATGTTCGGGAACTTCGCAACGTGGTGGAACGATTGATCATCCTTGGAGGTAAGGAAGTTTCAGAGGAAGATGTAAAGCTTTTTGCCAGTAAGTAATTACTTTGAAGAACAATCTCCCAATCGCTCCAAGGCATCTTGGGCCAAGACCAAAACACGTTGGTGGTATTGCTTTTTGTGCTCGGAAAGTTCTGTGTTGAGCAGTACCAATCGGGCTTCTTCGTAGATATTCTTTACAAATCGTTGGGCTTCATCACATTCAACTTCTTTGACAACTTTATCCAATGAAGATTCAAACCCCAAAAGACAACTGTGTACCTGTTCACGTACACTGTGTGACGGGGTCAAGAAGATATTGTCTTGGTTATTGAGGGCATCTTGGGTATTTAGGACAAGAATGTCATTTCCATAATTACTGGAAACTTCCTGTTCAAAAATACGCAGTACTTTTATTCCGATCAAGGTGTTTTCCAACGCCAAATTCAAGGATTTTTTGGACGTTTCCAAGCTCTCGGCTTTCGTTGCTTGTTTTAATTCATAAGAAGTGCCCTCCAAACTTTCAATGGCGCCTTCACAACCACAATCCTCAAAATTGGCTCGGGTTTTTTCTATGCCGTTCAAGGCCTTATAGGCATAGTATTTTGCCATTTCCAATTCTTTGGCCACTATGGCTTCTTGAATCTTACTCTTAATATACTGTAGGTTGGAATTGGCATACTCACAGGCATTGCGAGCGGTGAAGGATGACATGAACCATAAGAAAATGATGCCTATAACAAAGACAGCAAGTAGGATAACTTTTCTAGTTTTCATAACGCTAATGGATTTGGGACAGTGCGTCATTGATTATCACTAAGTTATATTGAGGAGTCGTCAAAGGATTAATAAATTCGATGAAAATACCTACAATAACCATAAGTGGTAAAAATATCGATGAACTGCACTTTCAGATTTAGGGTTGAAGGAGTTGCCAAAAAGGATTATATTCATTCCTATGGAAAAAATACACCTTGGTTCATATCAGGTTGAGAACGGGATTGAACTAGCGAAAAGAAACACCTATGAAGATTTTGGGGCTTCAAAAAAGGAGCTCAAGAAAGAATTAAAGAATATCCGCAAAAAATTGGGGGATTTCCAAGATACGCTCTATGCCCATGGAAAGTATGGGGTTCTGCTTTGTCTTCAGGGCATGGATACTGCGGGAAAGGACAGTCTAATTCGCGAGGTCTTTAAGGATTTTAATGTTCGGGGAGTGGTTGTCCATAGTTTTAAGGTGCCCACTTCCCTGGAACTAAAACACGATTATTTGTGGAGGCATTACATTGCCTTACCCGAACGTGGCAAGTTTTCCGTCTTTAATCGAACACATTATGAAAATGTTTTGGTCACCAAAGTGCACCCAGAATACATATTGAATGAAAACATTCCGGGAATCGAGTCGGTTTCAGATATTGATGCATCTTTTTGGGAAAAACGATATCAGCAGATCAATGCATTTGAACAACATGTAGCTGAAAACGGGACCATTATCTTTAAATTTTTCCTTCATCTGTCCAAAGAGGAACAACGTCAGCGTTTGCTGAGAAGAATAGACCTGAAACGAAAAAACTGGAAATTCTCCCCTGGCGACCTTAAAGAAAGAAAATTATGGGAAGCCTATGAGAAATGTTACGAAGAGGCTCTGAAGAAAACATCAAAAGAGCACGCTCCTTGGTATGTCATTCCGGCCGATAATAAAGATGCGGCACGTGTAATAGTGGCTTCTATCCTGTATGAAGCGTTAAAAAAGTACAAAGATATTGAGGAACCTGAGCTTGACGATGAAATAAAGGCTAATTTAGAAACCTTTAAACAAGAACTGGAAAAAGAGAACTAATGAGAAGAGTTTTGTTGTTGGCCCTTTTGTTGGCGACTACCCCCTTTTTAGCGCAATCCGATGATGAAAAGCAAATAAAGGCCATTTATGATATGGCCCTAATCGATAGTAAGGCCTATGAATGGCTAAACTATCTCTCCAATCAGATAGGGGGAAGGCTTTCAGGTTCAGTTCAGGCCCAAGAGGCTGTGGAATACACTAAAGAACAATTGGAGTCTTTGGGATTGGACCGTGTGTGGCTGCAACCCGTTATGGTCCCTAAATGGGTGAGAGGTACCCCTGAATTTGCCTATATGGAAACCAAACCCGGACTAACCACCAATTTGCCCATCTGTGCTTTGGGCGGGTCTGTAGGTACGCCAAGTGGCGGTTTAAAAGCAAATATTGTTGAAGTACAAGGTATTGAAGACTTGGAAAAACTGGGTCGTAATAAAATAGCGGGTAAGATTGTTTTTTATAATCGGCCCATGGAAGCAACTTTGGTAAACACCTTTGCCGCATATTCCAATTGTGTGGACCAACGCTATTCGGGTGCTGCTGAAGCTGCAAAGTATGGTGCTTTGGGCGTAATAGTGCGGTCGATGAACTTACGTTTGGATGATTATCCGCATACAGGTTCCATGGGCTATGGCGATACCCCGGTAAAGGATAGAATCCCTGCTGCGGCAATCAGTACCAACGGAGCAGAACTGTTGAGCACTACCTTAAAGTTAAATCCGGATATCAAATTTTATTTCCGTCAAAACTGCAAACAATTAGAGGATGTGGAGTCCTATAATGTTATTGGTGAGATTAAAGGGAGTACCTATCCCAACGAAATAATGGTAGTTGGCGGCCATTTGGATTCTTGGGATTTGGGCGATGGTTCCCATGATGATGGCGCAGGTTGTGTTCAAAGTATGGATGTATTACGATTGTTAAAGGAAACAGGCTATAAACCCAAGCGTACACTACGTGTGGTATTGTTTATGAATGAGGAAAACGGTCTTAGGGGAGGAAACAAATATGCCGAGGTGGCCCAAAACAAAGGTGAAAACCATGTATTTGCTCTGGAAAGCGATTCAGGTGGATTTACGCCCAGAGGTTTTTCTTTTGATTGTTCCGATGAGAATTTAGAACAAATACAAAGCTGGAAAGGCTTGTTTGAACCCTACTTGATTCACCTTTTTGAGAAGGGGTATGGTGGGGCCGATATTGGACCCATGAAGAACGAAAGTATCGTTCTTGCTGGGTTGGTGCCAGATTCGCAACGGTATTTTGACCATCACCATGCGGAAAATGACACTTTTGAGCATGTAAACAAACGGGAACTCGAATTGGGAGCGGCTACCATGGCCAGTTTGGTCTACCTTGTTGATAAATACGGAACGCTGTCTACGCAAAAAATTAAAGGATAATTGGAAAAGCTACATACCCAAGGTGGGTAGATGTTTTACTTTATGGTATCGAAGCGCTGCACCGATACAGCTTTTCAGTTCATCGACGGGAACGGTGCCATCCATTTCAAATAAAATAGCCCGGCTTCCTTCAAAAGTGAACAGGTTGTTATAGATCATTTTAAACGTGGGCACCAATTTGCTGGTACATTGAAAATACATGGCGTATTGGTTTGGGTTTTTAGATTTCCAATCAATTCTAATGGTACTTCCAATAGGAGTTATATAGCTCGGCTCTCCCCACTTTAAGGTTTCACCCAATTGGGAGATTTCTTTGATTTCTTCGGCGGTTTCAATAATTAGATTTCTTAAAAAGTCCAATTTTTTCCGAACATGATCCGGGTAATTGTTGAAAATAGTTATTACTTCAGGTTTGGTGCTTACTTTAAGAGTTTCCATAAACATGCTATTTCACCATAGTGTAGTTAAATTTAAGAAACTGTACCCATAGTGTTCTTTTGGGATGGATTTTGGCTACTCCTGCCGGATTGCCTCATGCGTTTTGGGCCGTACCACAGCCAAAACCCGGTAATGGTGAACATTAACAAGGAGATTCCCATTATTGAGGTGTATATCAGCTTTATGATTCCTGATGTTCCCAAATACCGGTCAAGAATGGAACCATCATGAACATTTTCAAGAAAATCAGATTTTCTCTGTCCTACCGAAAGGACATCTCCTGTGGCTCCGTCCAGTTGCACCTCGTAATATTGGTCCACAAATACAAATTTTACCATACCCTTGTCCTTTCTGATATCAATTCGGTCCAATTCCAGGGATAGATTTTGAGAAACGGAGTTGTGTAAAGTGGTACAAGCAATGGTATGTAGACTGTCTACGGAAAGCCACTCCACCAATTCTGTAGAAGTACCTTTCTGGGATTCGGGCAAGATGGCCCCGTTGGTATTTTTTTTCCACCCCAATAACAATCCGGTTATGGATATAAAAAAGAAAAAAATAAACAACAATGCTCCTGTGGTTCGGTGAATCTTTCTAAAAATACGTAATACTTTGGCCTGCTTCTTTCTTTTGCCCATGCTCGGTTCAACTGTCAATAGGTAACAAGCGCCTAAGATCGACAAAAAGCGGTGAAAGAAGTGTTCAAGTTTTGTTAAAGACCCTTTGCATTAAAGAATAGTGAACAATTCTTCTTTACTGATACACATTTCAATCTTTTGGAATCCGGATTTTGGCCAGTTCTAACCTGAATAATATATGAATACACCTCGCCGATTAATTTGGTGTTTTCTCATTTTTTTTACCCTTGCTCATAATGCCGTATCTTTGCAGCCTTAAAAATGGATGTCGAGCTATCGTCTATCCCATAATACAAAAAAGATGCAAGACGGAATCTACGCAAAATTCAATACCTCAAAAGGAGAAATTCTAGTAAAACTTACACACAATAAAACCCCAGGTACCGTGGGCAACTTTGTGGCCCTCGCCGAAGGGGATATGGAAAACTCTGCCAAACCTCAAGGCAAGCCTTACTACAACGGACTCAAGTTCCACCGTGTAATCCCAGATTTTATGATTCAGGGTGGTTGTCCCCAGGGAACCGGAACCGGAGATCCCGGCTATAAGTTCGATGACGAGTTTCATCCGGACCTTACCCATGAAGGCCCCGGAGTACTTTCCATGGCAAATGCAGGGCCAGGTACCAACGGCAGCCAATTTTTTATTACCCATGTGGCTACACCTTGGTTGGATAATAAGCACACCGTTTTTGGTCATGTAGAGCACGGTCAGGAAGTAGTGGATGCCATAGCCCAAGGTGATGCTATTGAAAGTTTGGAAATTGTTCGTGTGGGAAAAGATGCTGAAAATTGGAACGCTATTGAGGCTTTCAGAACATTTGAAGGTGCCCGTGAAAGACGAATCGCTGAGGCTAAAGCCCAAGCAGAGGCAGAAATGGAAGAGCTGGCAGCAGGTTTTGAAAAAACCAACAGTGGATTACGATATAAAATCATCCAAAAAGGAAGTGGAGCCAAGGCCCAAAAAGGGAAAACAGTTTCGGTGCATTACGAAGGCTGCTTAGCTAACGGTCAGGTTTTTGATTCATCTTATAAACGGAACCAACCCATAGATTTTACCATTGGTGTAGGGCAAGTAATTCCTGGTTGGGACGAGGGAATAGGAATGTTGCAGGTTGGTGATAAGGCCCGATTGGTAATTCCATCGCACTTGGCTTACGGAAGTGCTGGTGCCGGAGGGGTTATTCCTCCCAATGCCACATTGATTTTTGATGTGGAACTGATGAATGTAAAATAGCATTAAATAAATAGGAGGAAAAAAGAAAGCTTCCAGAAATGGAGGCTTTTTTATTTTGTTCTATTCACACTTACCAAAAGAAGACAAAGGTTAAGGGCAAGCAAAAAGAATAATATGCTGAAAAACGTATTCATTGGGTATAGGTCTTTTTGTTGATAACACTTCAACGTAGAAAAACCCTACCATATTGCCCTTATTATTGTGAAAAGGTTCTAATCTTTTTCAAAAAAGCTGCCTTTGGAACCGTTCACACTTAAAATTAGCAATAGTACATTAATGATCAAAAGAAGCAGGAGTACTCCAAAGAATGTGTTCATTAGGTTGCATTTAATGGTTGTGGGGAACAAGTTGTTTATAGACTAGATATGAAAATGAAAAGAGGTTGCGTTGAGAAGTAAAAAAAATGCAAACAAAAAACCCGGGCGATTTGCCCGGGCCTGATCTATAAAAAAGTATACGGTTACCTTAATCTATAACTTGTACATTTACGGCGTTCAATCCTTTTTTACCTTGCTGTAGTTCAAATTCTACGGCATCACCTTCCCTAATTTCATCGATTAAACCTGAAACGTGTACAAAGTGATCTGTTTGCGAACCTTCTTCTGTGATAAAGCCATAGCCTTTAGAATCGTTGAAGAATTTTACTGTTCCTTTACTCATAATAAAAATTAAAAAATTAAATAAAGCGCAAATGTACGTTTAATTTATTGGGAATTAGGGTTTTTACACTTTTTCTTGAAAAATAAATTATGCTGTGGGGTCTGGAGTCAATCGCAAATACGGCTTAACCTCCTCAACCCCTTTGGTAAAGATTTTCTTTGCCTCGTCTGTTGGGATGGCCGGACTAACCACAACTTTTTCGCCATTTTTCCAGTTGGCAGGGGTGGCCACCTTATGATTGGCTGTCAATTGAAGGGAATCCACAACACGTAGCAATTCATAAAAATTACGTCCTGTTGAAGCCGGGTAGGTCAATATCAATTTTATCTTTTTGTCTGCACCCACAATGAATACAGAACGTACTGTTAAGGTGTCATCCGCATTGGGGTGGATCATATCATAAAGATCGGAGACCTTTCTGTCCTCATCCGCAATAATGGGAAAATTGACATTGGTTCCTTGGGTCTCGTTGATGTCTTTAATCCATTCCTTGTGCGATGCAGCGCCATCCACACTCAAGGCCATCATTTTTACATTGCGCTTCGCAAATTCATCCTTGAATTTGGCCGCTGTTCCCAATTCGGTGGTACAAACCGGTGTAAAATCCGCTGGATGGGAGAAGAGAATACCCCAACCATCCCCTAAATAGTCATAAAAATTTAATTTTCCTTCTGAGGTTTCCGCTGTAAAATCTGGAGCGGTATCCCCTAGTCTTAATGTTGCCATATATGTTGTTTTTTTAGATTGTTGAATGATTACCCTACAAAGTTAGTAGATAAATCAATGTAGTGATTTTAACACAGTTAAAACTGTATTAAAATTACATATTGGTTTAGGGAATATGGGCCTGGGTGGAATTAATTTTAGGCTGAAGTTCACTACCTTTAATGCATGGAAAAAGAAACTTTGGAACAACTAAAATATCCCATTGGGCTATTTGAAGTACCAGAAAGAATTACCGATGGGCAGTTGGAGGAATGGATTACCATTTTAGAGACATTGCCCCAGCGACTAGAAACCATGGTTAGCCCATTATCAGCGGTACAATTGGAAACGCCTTACCGCCCTGGGGGTTGGACGGTTAGACAATTGGTGCACCATATTTCGGATAGTCACCACCATAGTTATATTCGGTTTAAATGGGCTTTGACCGAAAGTAATCCGGTGATTAAACCCTACAATGAAAAGGCATGGTCAGATCTTTTTGATGCCAAAACAGCTCCCATTCAAATTTCTTTGGATCATTTAAAAGTGGTTCATGCCAAATTAGTGTATCTACTTCGTGGATTGTCTAGGGAAGAATTGCAGCGTAAATTCACCCATCCAGAGGGTAACACAGAAACCACCTTGGCCGTAAATGTGGGACGCTACGCATGGCATGGAAGCCATCATTTTGCACACATCAAGAATTTAATTCAACGCGAAGGGTGGTAACCTAGAGTTGCTTGGTCAATATCCACATGGCTTTTTCAGATGGTTTGGCACCAGGAAGGCGGAGTTCACTCTCCCGTTTGATTACATATCCGTTTTTTTGATAGAATTGAATCGGGCCTCTTTTTTGCATGGTATCCAGCCAAACTACTTTTTTGTTCAATTTTCGAGCATAGTCTTCAATGAGCTGTAACACTTTTTTTCCAATGCCCATCCCGGCATATGCTTTTAGAAGGTAGATTTTTTGTGCCAATAAGGAATCTTTTGGCGATAGTTCATCCAAGGATTGATCCCTGATAAGTTTAACAATGCCCACTACAGCATCTCCCATCTTAACCAAATAGTTGATTACATTGGGATCGGCCAACTCAAGTTTCACGACCTGCGGTGTAAAGCTTTTGGAAATATACGGGGTGGGATCTTCATTTTCCCAGAGATGGAGATAGTGCTCCCGATACGATTTTTTGCCAACAGAAATATACGTTTCTACAGTCCATGCAGTTACTTCTTCCAATAGTATTTCTTGGTTCATGAGTCCTTTTCTCCTCCTTCAGGGCCATAAAAAAATACCCAAGTGGCAAAATCATCTGTAAAGTTTTCAAACCTATGCTCTACTCCAGCCGGAACAAATAGGAAATCACCTGGAGAGAAAGAGGTTCGTTTGTCCCCATTCAAAAACTCACCACTACCCGAAACCACTACATAAATCTCATCTCGGGAATGAGGTTGTTGCAAGTCCACTTTTTCAGGTTTGTAAATTTCAACGGATAGCGAACCGTGTTCAAAGAGGGCCAAAAATGGGGAGTCTTGCTCCGAAAGCTTCTCCAATGCTGTTTTTGGACTTATTTTCATAGCCCAGTAAGTTAGGTCTCAATCCATTTGATGTTACAACCAATGCTTGGTTTTTGGTCGGCACTGATGGCACTTCCCTCCAAGAGAGCATCCATGGCATTTCTGAGGTCAGACCCGGTAAGCGGCACCCCATTTCCCGGTCTTGAATTATCCAACTGACCGCGATACACCAATTTTAAATTGCCATCAAAGAGATAGAAATCGGGGGTGCAAGCCGCATCATAGGCTTTGGCCACTTCTT
This sequence comes from Flagellimonas marina, assembly GCF_042651185.1. Lineage (NCBI taxonomy): Bacteria > Pseudomonadati > Bacteroidota > Flavobacteriia > Flavobacteriales > Flavobacteriaceae > Flagellimonas > Flagellimonas marina. The sequence continues at coordinate 442,705 of NZ_JBHSCL010000004.1, forward strand.
GGGTTTCATCGTACAAATAAGGGAAGGTATAGTCCATTTCTTGGGCTTTTTCCTTCATCAAGTGCGGAGCGTCCTGCGGGTAATTTTCCACATCGTTGCTGGAAATGGCCACAAAGTTGATGCCTTTGGGTTGATATTCCCTACCCAGCTTAGAAATCTCTGGATTCACATGGATTACAAATGGGCAATGGTTACATATAAACATAACTACGGTCCCTTTTTCACCCTTTAGTTGATTTAAGGAAAGCTTTTGGTCGGAAACCGTGTCCAATAGTTCAAAATCTGGCGCCTTGGTGCCGAGGGGCAACATGTTGCTTGGTGTTCTGGCCATTGTTTTTGTTTTTATGATTATAGCATTCTTTACAAAGTTAGTTGAAGCAGGGTTTGATCCCTTACATCATCTGTCCAAAGAAAATAGCGTTCATCAATAATTTGTTGGTACCGTACCAAAATGCACGGAAATTGGTGTTGTCGGTAAATAGAATTACCCTTCCCTTGCCCAAACGCTGTACCTTAAAAGGTACACTATTTTTGATGAGCTCTGCATTTTCTTCAGAAATATAACCGCTCAACAAGGGATCATTGGTATACTGAATGGGATTGTCGTAACTGTTTTTTTCCGGCTCCAAGTAAATATTGGTATTTCGGAAAAGGGCCAGTTTATCATTTTTATAACCGTAATTAATGGGGTGGGAGCGGTCCAAATTGGCTTCAAAAATAGCACCACCTGTAACCTGTGCCCCTGTAAAGTCCTCTTTTTGGTCAAAGGCAATATTTTTCGCTACCAAAGTATCTTTTCGCATATTCAGGCTCATGAATTCGTTGCTGTTGAACCAATTGGCCGTGGTTCGGTAACCGATGACCGTCCCTCCATTTTTAACCCATTCCTTTATTTTTTCGGCGCCTTTTTTGTCGAGCATGGTGCCACCGCCCCAGCCTGTACCGGGCAATATCAAATCTGTATAAGAATCCAAGTCAACGTTGTTGAAATATTCTGTACCGATTTTGGTGATTTTAATGTCATAGCGGGTATCAAACAAATGCCAAATTTCGCCAGCATCATACGAGCGGGTGCCCTCACCAACCAATAAGGCCACTTTTTGCTTTTTGATGGGTTCAAAGTCCCCACTCCCTAAATCTATGCCTTCGGCAACGCCGGTAGATACCCCATGGATGGTCACACCACTTTCTTGGGCAAGCCCGCTTAAAAAAGTGTGGAGCTCATTGGCATCCAACGCTTGATTTTGAACCGGAACCATTATGGAACCATAGTCGTAACGGGTGCCTTCCAACGTAAATGGTGTTCTTGCTGTTTTGGCTCGAAGGCCTTTCTCCAAGATAGCGTTCAAAACTTTAGGGGTATAATATTCATGCCATTCAAATACATAGGCATAATTGCTCTTTTGATTGACCCTACCAGTCGGACGCTGAAAATTCACGACCTCTGGCCCTGCATTGGACAATGATGAAAGTTCGGCATAATCCACGTTGAACGCCAATGGAAAAGTCCAAGCAGAGATATCGTAAAACAAGCTATCGGTAAAGGTGGTTCGCTTCTCAAACATTGCTTTGATGAGCCTAGGGTTCTTTTGGTCCATGGGCACCACGTAGCTGTAGCCTTTTTTGTAAGCTTTTCCTCCAATTGTGGCATCTGAGGCCAATTCATGGAACTTGATTTTATGCCTGTTTAAAATTTCCGCTAAATGCCATGTTTTAGCGGCATCCTTGCTATCACCAAAAACCAGGGCTTTTGTTTTACTTCTCGAATTTTCGCTGCGCATATCTGCATAGAATTTTTTCTGGAAGTCCAACAGTTTTACCCGCATGTTATGGCCTGCTTCAATGGTTGATAAAGCTGTGGTAAACTGGTTTCGAATGGTAAAGGGAAAGGTCAACAGTCCATTTTCACTTTCTTGGATATGGCCCCGAGAACTGCCCTGTTCAAACAAAATACCAATACTTCCGTTCACATCGGGAAAGGTAGAGCCCTTGCCATAATAGTAATCGTCATAGTTCTCCTCGGAAAAATACAGCGAACCGATTTTATCCAAAGCTTTGGCATGATATGTTCCAATTTCTGCAGTAAGCTCTTGGGTTATTTTGGGGGTCAAAGGGTGTACCCGTGTTGGCTCACCAGGTTGAAAAAAGAAAGTGGAATTGGTACCCATCTCATGGTGGTCTGTTACAATATTGGGGAGCCACTTGTGAAAGGATTCCACACGCGCCCGACTTGCAGGCAATTGTGCCGGTAACCAATCACGGTTAAGGTCGAACCAGTAGTGATTGGTTCGTCCACCTGGCCACACTTCATGGTATTCACGCTCGTTATTGTCTGGATTTAGATTTTGACTTTTATGGACATTGGCCCAATAGGCAAATCGCTGCAAACCATCTGGATTGAAACTGGGGTCCATGAGTATGACCATATTATCGAGCATGGCATCAATTTCAGGACCCTGTGCCGCCGCTAAGTAATAAGCATATGCCAATCCAGCATTGGCACCGCTGGGTTCATTTCCATGGATGGAAAACCCTTGGTAGACCACAATGGGCATATCAGCGGTGTTTGTATCCGAGTTTCCTTCGGAAAGAGCAATGTGCTGTTGCCTTATGGTTTCTATATTTTGATGATTTTTGGGGGAGGTTACCGTGAGTAGGAGTACTGGCCTGCCCTCGTAAGTGCTTCCCCGGTTCTCAATAGTGATTCTTTCACTGGATTCCGCAAGTTGGTACATATAGTGCACCAATTTATCATGGGTCACATGCCACTCCCCAACCTCATGTCCTATAATGTCCGCAGGTTTGGGAATGTTTGGGTCGTACGAAATGCCATCAGGTAAATAATAGTTTAAGGTTACTTCTTGGGCAGTAAGGTTGAAGCCGCCCAATACCATTAAGAAAAGGAGGATGCTTTTTTTCATGAGGTGAACATTGAGTTAGTAGTGTTAAAAATAAAAAACGACCTGCATTGAACAGGTCGTTTTTCATTATTTTTAAGAGTGATGTTTAAATGTCATCAAAATCTACATCAGTGAAACTATCTGGAGCACTTCCATTTTCACTGAACTTGTCGTTTTCTTCTTTCTTAAAATCTTTTTGGTGGCGTTCAGAGATTACTTCATGTCCTTTTTCATCAATAATGTAGTCCATCATTTCCTCCATAATTTCCCTGAAAGCTTCAAAATCCTCTTTGTAAAGATATATTTTGTGCTTTTTGTAGTGGAAAGAGCCATCATCATGCGTAAACTTTTTGCTTTCTGTGATGGTTAGGTAGTAGTCACCGGCCTTGGTGCTTCTTACGTCAAAAAAGTAAGTTCTTCTTCCTGCTCGTAAGACTTTCGAATAAATCTCTTCCTGATCCATTATATCTTTCTCGCCCATTTGGTCTCGTGTGTTTTAAACTTTGGTTGTATCTTCTCCCAAAAATGTAAAAAAAAAGCTAATCCAGCAACTTTTTTATCATTCTTTACCTGAGAGTTGGTTGATGTAGAGTTCTTTATAGTACCCTTCAACGTTGTTCAATTGCTCATGGGTACCCTCTTGGATGATACTGCCATTTTCCAATACAATGATTTTATCAGCGTTTTTGGCCGAAGATACCCGGTGGCTGACAATCAAGGTGGTTTTATCTTGAGATTCGCGTTTTAGATTGTTCAGGATTTCTTCCTCGGTTTCCGTATCAACAGCAGAGAGGCAGTCATCAAACAAATAAATCTTTGGGTCTTTAAGCAATGCCCGCGCAATGGATACCCGCTGTTTTTGTCCACCACTCAATGTAATGCCACGCTCACCAAGAATGGTGTTGTATTTTTTGGCAAATCCTTGAATGTTTTTGTGAACAACTGCTTTTTTTGCGACTTCAACGATTTCATCATGGGTGGCATTTTCATTTCCAAACCGAATATTGTTCTCAATAGTGTCCGAAAAAAGGAAGGCGTCTTGGGGTACGGCCCCAATGGAACTCCGTAGGTTATTGAGGTTCAAGTTTTGTAGCGGGGTGCCATCAATCAATATTTCACCAGAAGTGACATCATAGAGACGGGCTACCAAATCCAGAATCGTGGACTTACCCGAACCTGTTTTTCCCAAAAAGGCCACAGTTTCGCCCGCTTTTATGGAAAACGACACATTGTGGAGCGCCGTAATTTCGGTATCCTCATAGGTGAACGTAACGTTTTTGAATTCGATATTTCCATTAATCGGAGTTTCTTGGTTTACATGGTTTTTTATGGAAGGCACTTCTTTTAAAAACTCATTGATACGTTTTTGGGAAGCTTCCGCCCGTTGAATGATGGAAGTAAGCCATCCCACAATGGCCACGGGCCAGGTAAGCATGTTTACATAAAGAATGAACTCCGCGATAATACCAATGGATTCAATCTGACCATTGATGTATTGTCTACCTCCAATGTAGATCACAAAAATGTTACTGATTCCTATCAAAAGAATCATCAGCGGGAAAAACCACGCGTTCACTTTGGCCAACGCCATACTGGTGTCTTTTCCCTCTTGCGCCAAATCCCTTAATTCCGAATTGATTTTGGGTTCCAGACTGTACGCCTTGATCACGGCCACCCCAGAGAACGATTCTTGCGTAAAGGTGGAAAGTGTGGATAAGAACTCCTGTACCTTGGTACTTCTTTTATGAATGATTTTGCTAATCTGATAAATCAAAACAGATAAAACCGGCAAAGGAAGCAATGTATAAGCTGCTAAGGTTGGTGCTTTAATGAACATCAACGGAATTAGACAGGCAAATAAAGTCAAGGTTTGAATCCCGTACATAATGGCAGGTCCTCCATACATCCGTACTTGGTTGATATCCTCACTGATTCGGTTCATGAGGTCACCAATCCTATTTTTTTTGTAAAAATTGAGGCTGAGCAGTTGGTAATGGTCAAACACCTCATTTTTTAGGTCATACTCAATGTAGCGGGAAACGTTGATGATGGTCTGCCGCATTAAAAAAGTAAAAAGCCCGGATAACAGGGCTGCACCGATAATAATCAGGATGTACTCAAAAAGGTTGGTCTTGGCCTCTGTGAAAGATATGGTCTTGGCATAAATGCCCTCCAGCACATCGATGGATTTCTTTACATAAGACGGCATTACAAGTGAAAAAACCCGGGCAATGATGGTAATCAAAATTCCCATCAACAGCTTAAACCAGTATTTTTTGAAGTATTTATTTAGGTGTTTTAGTTCCTTCATGAAAGGGAAAGGTGGTTTGTGAACGTCATTTTTAAGCAGACAATCCAGCAAATATATACTATCGAAAACAAAGTAAATGTTATAAAACTGATAAGAAAACAACTTTGGTAGGTAAGATTGAAATATAAGATTACTTTTGCGGGGTGAAAGCCAATAAACGACTTTAAAGTTCTTTAAAACATGCTTACCCGCAGGCATATCAGAGTAAAAGTGATGCAATGCATTTACGCATTGATCCAATCCAAGGACGACTCCTTGGAAAAACAGGAAAAGTTCCTAAAAGTGAGTATAGAGAACATGTATGTGCTCTATTTACTTGTTTTGAGCCTTTTGGCAGAACTCCATCAATTGGCCAACAGGCATGTGAACCGCACCTCAAAAAAATATCTTGCTACCGAGGAGGACCACTATCCCGACCGAGAAAAATTCGTAAAAAACAGGTTGTTGTTGCAAATTGTCAACAATGAATCGCTAAAGGCAGCTTTGTCCAAAAGAAAGCTCAACAATTGGTACCTGAACGAAGAATACGTGAAAATTATCTACAAGGAAGTGGTCAGCAGTACTATTTACAAAGACTACATGACCAATGGCAGGGATGATTATGAGGATGATCGTGAAGTGATCTTACAACTTTTCAAGAATATCATAGCCCCCAATGATAAGATCTACGAATATTTTGAGGATGACAAACTCACCTGGGTAGATGACATTCCCATCGTAAACACCTATTTAATGAAACGTTTGCGAAAGGCGAATGAAAATTCCAATGATAAATTTTTTCTTCCAGCTTTGCTGAAGGATGAGCAAGATATGGAGTATGCCAATGACCTGCTCACCAAAACCTTGCTCAACGATGCCAAATGGGAAAAGGAAATTGAGGGCAAGACCCCAAATTGGGACAATGATCGTATCGCCGAGATCGACTCCATCATTCTTAAAATGGCCATTTGCGAGTTGCTCAACTTTCCATCCATTCCAGAAAAAGTAACCTTAAATGAATATTTGGAGATTGCCAAAGAATACTCCACACCTAAGAGCAGCATCTTTATCAATGGGGTCTTGGACAAGTTGGCCAAGGAATATAAATCCACCGGAAGACTACAAAAAATAGGTAGGGGGCTGCAATAAACAATATTTGTTTAATTTTGGGAAAACAAATTTTTATCATGAAAAGAATAACAACAATTTTAACTTTATTCCTAGCAGTGGGATTAGTGAGTGTTTCCTGCAAGGACAAAGCCTCAAAAAAAATAGTTGCTGACAATGTTGAAAGTGCTACCAGCAGAGATGAAGCACAAAAGCAACTTCCGGTGATGACCTTTGAAAAGGCAGAGCACGATTTTGGAACTATTGCTCAAGGAACCCCCCAAGAGACTTCTTTTAAATTCACCAATACGGGAGATGCTCCTTTGATCATTACCGATGCCAAAAGTAGCTGCGGATGTACAGTTCCTCAATACCCAAAGAACACCCCAATTGCTCCCGGAGAATCTGGTGAGTTGTTGGTAAAGTTCAACGGATCTGGACAAAATCAGGTGACCAAAACCATCACCGTTACCGCAAATACGGAAAAAGGAACAGAAATGCTTCGTATTAAGGCTTTTGTTAACCCCAAGGAAGCGACACCAGCTGGTCCTGTTAAATAGTTTACAACCTGAATGGAAAACCTAGGACAGTTTTTACCTCTGATATTGATTTTCGCCGTGGCGTATTTTTTTATGATTCGCCCACAGATCAAGCGTCAGAAGGATGAGAAAAAATTTACTTCGGAGTTAAAAAAAGGAGATAAGATCATCACCAAAAGTGGACTTCACGGCAAGATTGTGGAATTGAACGACAAGGATTTTTCCTGTGTAATTGAGACCATGGCCGGACGTCTCAAGTTTGATCGCTCTGCCATTTCCATGGAGATGAGCAAAAAACTGAATGCTCCCGACGAAAAGAAGTAAAATAGATATATAATTTTTAGAGGCGTCCTTCGCAATTCAAATTGCGAGGGACGTTTTTTTGTATCTTATCCCAAATTTAAAAAGATATGGGTACAAGAAGACAGTTTGTAAAAAGGGGATCCTTGTTTATGGCCGGAATGGGAGCTACCATGGTTCTTCCAATGGAAGTATTGGGCGCTATACGGAAAACCGTGAGCCCGAATGATAAAATCCAAGTTGGAGTTATAGGGTGTAAAGGAATGGGGTTTTCAGATTTGTCTTCCATGCTCAAGAACAGCGAAGTGGAAGTGGTCGCGCTTTGTGATGTGGATGAAAATGTACTCCAACAACGTACCGCCGATTTGGAAAAAGCAGGCATCAAGAAACCCAAATGGTATTCAGATTACAGAAAATTATTAGAGGATAAGGATATCGATATTGTCATCATTGGCACACCGGACCATTGGCATTGTTTGTTGTTGGTAGACGCCATTGATGCGGGAAAAGATGTCTATTGCGAAAAACCCATTGCCAATTCCATCACGGAATGCGATGTCATGTTGAATAAAGTCAATGCCAGCGACCGTATGGTGCAGATTGGACAATGGCAGCGCAGTCAACCCCATTTTGTAGATGCCATCAATTATGTACATTCTGGGAAATTGGGTCAGATACGTTTGGCCAAAACCTGGGCCTATCAAGGATGGATGAAATCCATTCCTCCCGTTCCCGATAGTCCCGTACCTACCGGAGTGGATTATAAAATGTGGTTGGGCCCGGCTCAGGACCGACCCTTCAACAAAAACCGTTTCCATTTTGATTTTAGGTGGTTTTGGGACTACGCCGGCGGATTGATGACCGATTGGGGCGTACACTTGATAGACTACGCGCTTTATGGTATGAAAGCTTCCACGCCCAAGTCGGTGATGGCCATGGGTGGAAAGTTTGCCTACCCCGATGATGCCGCAGAAACTCCAGACACTTTGCAGACCGTATACGAATTTGATGGATTTTCCCTGTTGTGGGAACACGCCACCGGTATTGATGGTGGCAACTACGGCCGAAACCACGGTATCGCCTTTATTGGCAACAACGGAACCTTGGTGTTGGACCGTGGTGGATGGGAAGTAATCCCCGAGAGAGACCGTCCCAATTGGAGTCAGGATAACGGCCCTAAAATAGAGCCGGTGCCACTACAACAAGTGGACGCCAACGGATTGGACTTGCATACCACCAATTTTTTGGATGCGGTTAAATCTCGGGACAAGTCCATTCTCAATGCACCTATAAAAGTGGGCTATGATGCCGCTGTGGTAAGCCATATGGGGAACATAGCCTATAAAACCGGGGAACGCTTGTTCTGGAATGCTGACGAACACCAATTTACAAATGCCACAGCCAATGCGTATTTACGAAATGAATACCATAATGGGTGGGAATTGCCGAAGGTGGGGTAGGGAGTTATAAAAGAGTGGTTTTTGGGATTGCACTTATCGGTCTTGTATAACAATCAGTTGCGGATTGGTTGAAAACTAAGATAGCTAAAATTACCGACTTTTATGCTTGCGCGGTTGTGTCCGCAGGACACAAAGCCGCAATTGTTGTTATACGGTGTTGTAAACTGGCTTTTATGCGACTCTTTCAATTCGGCAATTTTCACATTCAGGATGAGTTTTTACAAAGTCAGCAATCGATTCATTGATTTTCTCAAATGATTCTCCATAAAAATATAATCCAGTTTCTGTATTTCCTTGCCAATATCGAAGAACATTATCTTTTATATTCGCTAATCGTCTAATCTCTATAGCTAAAGCTTCAGAGTCAGAATTTTTATAAACTTCATCAGACAGATTTATCCCGTCAAGATAAATTCCTAAACCTTCCTTTTTTCCAAATTCAATTTTTTGTTCCGTTTTCTCAATTGTCAGTTTAGAACCTTTTGGTGCTCCAAGCTCTTCAAGTTTCTCAATGATTGATTTAATGTGATTTTCATTAATGTCATCAGAATTTAGTTGGATTTCTACGTCACAGTATTCTAATTCTCCAGATTCTAATTGCATAGTTCCTCCACCAGTAACTTCTCCAATTTCATTAGCTTGAAGAAATTCATTTAACGGGTCTTCATAAATTTCTCCTCTATCAATTGGCATTACTTTATCATTTAGAGTTGCGACAATAAAATTCCCAGAGTATTCTTCTTCCTCTTTTTTATTTAATCTGAAAAGTTTTTTAATTAATTTCATATGTTGGTTTAGCTTGTTTACAACGTTAAAAGATATGATTCGTTTTTAAATGAATTATATCGACCGATAAGTGAAGTTAGGATTTTTAAAAGAAAAAATCCAGCTAGAATTGACGGATTACTGTGGAAGATTCATGGATATCGAAAACCTACCGATATGCATCATTCAATCCACCCTTTTTTTAATCATATACTCTAATTATTTGTCCATTTCCCTTTCCGTTTACGCTCCTAACATACCCGTTAATTACTTTTTTCATCGGTATTGGATTATGCCCTGGGAAATAGTCTTTATACTTCTCATATGCGTCTTCCACCATTCCAGACGAAACAGCATTCACTCGTATGCCATTCTTAATTTCGAGTGCAACAGCCTTGACAAAACTGTGTATTCCCCCATTCACCATTGAAGCACTGGTTGTTTTTACCACTGGGTCATCCGCTAAAATTCCTGTGGATAAGGTTATGGAACCATTGGGATTTAGATAGTTTTGACCAATACGAACCAGATTTACTTGTCCCATTAGTTTGCTCCTCAAACCAATGAAATAATCCTCTTCCGAAAGTTTATGGAAATCATCCCATTTTGCTTCTCCGGCAATACAGATAATTGCATCAAGTTTTCCAATGGTTTCAAACATTGCTTTAATAGAGTTGATGTCAGCGATATCAACTCTTACATCTCCACTTGTCCTTGCTGCTATTAAAACTTCATTGTCTTGTTTAAAATGGGAAACGATCTTTTTTCCTATAGTTCCGTTTCCTCCAATAATTACTATTTTCATATTCTATCTTGATGTAGTTTTTGTTCAAAATGAAATCCAAGGATTTTAAAGCTTTGGTTAAAATAGAATTTATGGGAACGTTCATTTTGCACATATGTATTTAATCCAATGGATTGGTATTCATTAGTAAATGCCCATCTTTTTATCTCATCAATAAAATATTTGCCAAAACCTTTAGATTGAATTCTTGAATCAATAATCACATTGTCCAGTTCCAATTGCTTGCCGCAATAGATTCTTACCGTTGTCCAACCAGATGATATGCCTATTAGTTTTTGCTCTTGAAAGAGACCAAAGCACCTGTAATTTGATAGTTGGGACATCTGACGTAATAACTTTTCTATTTGACTATCTGTCATTTCTGGATTTAGGAGCTTGAGAAGATAAAGTACTTTCTCAAGATTTTTTATAGGGTCTATAAGTTCAACGCATACGTTTTTCATATCTTTATTTCGGTATATGTAGATGTATTAAATTAAATGAAAGTTAAATTTTAAGAAAATGACAATACTGTTCAATCAATTCTTCATTTCTCTTTAAATAGGACCATTTTCCATGTCTTGTGGAAATTAAAAGTCCGCACTTTTCCATATTGGTCAAGTAGGTTGAAATTGTTGATTGGGATAGTCCTGCTTTTTCTTGAATATAGGTCACGCAGACGCCATCATTAAAATGCTTTAAAGTCTCGTGTGGAGGAAAATGTTTGCCAGGTTCTTTCAACCATTCCATTATTTGCACTCTGGTTTGGTTAGACAAACATTTCCCGATTTCGGTTGCGGCTTTCAAATCCATAAGGCAAATATATCTATAATTCTAGATATATAAAAGTATTTAGGGAAATTTATGGATTTATTCAATTTTAGGCTTGTTTCCAAATGAGATAAGATCTCATTCGTTTGATTGAATAATAGCGACCTGTATATGCCCATTGACGGGGTTTGACTAAAGTTGGAATCTATAAATGAAAATATTGGGCTAAAACAGTATGACATCAAAACTTACCGATATCCATCATTCAGCCCAACCCCTTTTTCAATTAGAGGCAGGATTTTTTCCAGTCGACGCAATTTGGTGGCTTCTTGTTTGGCTTCGGCAATGTACTCGCAGAACTCTTTTTGTTTGTAGGGGGTAAAGTTTGCAAAAGCGGTTTTTAGGGTGGTATTCTTTGCCAATTCGGCTTGTAATTGTTCGGGAATGGCAATTTTTTTAGTCTTTTCAGCCTTCACTTCCAGTCCCTTTTTTTGGTTTTCCAAGGCCTCGTTCATATAGGCCAACACCTCTTTTTTATCAATTTCTTCCAAAGATTGAAACTTCCAGTGCCGCATGCCCTTGGTTTTGCCTTCCTGCGCATTTTCCAAAACTTTTTTGGGGTCTTTTAAAAAGACTCCATTAAAAAACCATACCCCAAAATGCTGTTTGAACTTACAAATCCCAAACACATTTTTACCATTGAGGGTATACACGGGAATGCTCCACTTAAAGTCTTCCTTCGCCTCGGTTTTTAGCGCAATTTCCCTGAGTTTTGCAATGCCTTTTTTAAAGGTGTGCTCTTTTTGGTAGTAGGCCGCTATTTTTTCGGATTTTTCCATAACTACTTGATTTGACTAGCCGTAAGTTCGCAAATTTTTACGATTACCTTCACCGCTTTCTCCATACTTTCCAAAGGAACATATTCATATTTCCCATGAAAATTATGACCGCCCGCAAAAATATTGGGGCAGGGCAATCCCATAAAACTGAGTTGGGAGCCATCCGTTCCCCCACGTATGGGTTTAATGATGGGTTCTATACCAAGTTGTTTCATCGCTTCTTCCGCAATCTCAACAATATGAAACACCGGCTCTACCTTTTCACGCATGTTGCGGTATTGGTCTTGGATTTCCAGCACAACATAGTCACCATGTTTTTTGATGAGTTTTTCGGTGATGTCTTCCAACAGCTCTTTCCGGGCTTTAAAATGGATGGCATCATGATCACGAATGATAAGCTCTATTTCTGCTTTTTCGATTTCGCCCTTTATTTTATGCACATGAAAAAAGCCTTCCATCCCTGAGGTATGCTCGGGAACTTCCCTAGGTGGCATCAGACTTAAAAATTCATTGGCAATGCCAATGGCATTCACCATTTTATTTTTGGCATATCCCGGGTGGACGCTCTTTCCCGTAATGGTAATTTTGGCCTTGGCGGCGTTGAAATTTTCATATTCCAATTCGCCCACTTGACTTCCATCCATGGTATAGGCCCAATCCGCACCGAATTTCTTCACATCAAACTTATGGGCACCCCGACCAATTTCCTCATCCGGGGTAAAGGCAATGCGAATTTTACCGTGTTTAATCTCTGGATGTTGCACCAAATACTCCATCGCCGTGATAATTTCCGCGACTCCGGCCTTGTCATCAGCGCCCAAAAGTGTATTGCCATCCGTAGTAATCAAGGTCTGCCCTTTGTAGTGCAGCAAGTCTTCAAAATAATCAGGAGATAGCACAATGTTCTTCGCTTTATTGAGCACAATATCTTTCCCATCATAATTTTCCACGATTTGTGGCTTCACATTTTTCCCGCTAAAATCCGGGGAGGTATCCATATGACTGATAAAACCGATGGTGGGCACTTTCTTTTCCGTATTGCTGGGTAATGTGGCCATGATGTAGGCATTCTCATCAATGGAAACCTCGTGCAAACCAATTTGATGTAACTCCATCACCAGTTTTTTGGCCAAGGTCCATTGCGTTTCGGTGCTGGGGGTGGTTTTTGAATAAGGGTCACTCTGCGTATCCGTAGTCACATAGTCAAGAAATCGGGGTAGTAGTTGTTCCATATTGGGCGTTTGCTCAAAAATAATGCATATTCAAGAGCGATTTTAACAATCTAACCACATTTACTGTTATCTTTCGTTGTTTTTTCAAACCCCATACTTTTGAAAGCGGCTGTTTTTTCTCTTTTACTGCTATTGAATTTCTCGGTTTTTGCCCAAGAGGATTGTCTTCTTGGTGTTGGTGGAAAAGATGATGAAGTCATTGCTGAAGTTTTTCAACTCAATGAAGAACAGCAGGAACAACTTAGAAATTGGAGCGCCGAGCTCAAAATAAGAAATGGGTGGCTAAAGGAGAAGGCCGAATATCTACTAAAAAAGCATGAGGAAAGCTCTGTTGATGAACTGTTGAAAGTATCAGAGGAGTACCAGAAAATTCTGGACAGCATGAAACAAAATGTCCGGATGATGGACAAAAGGTTGCTGACCATCCTCAATCCAAAACAATATGAGTTCTATACCGAACTCTGCACTAAACTTTCCTTGCGTCCTATCTATATAAATAGGTCAGTTGACGAAAAATGAATCTTTTCATACATACTGTTTTAAGAGTTTTTATTTTTGTCCAAAACCAATTGAATGTACAAAATTCTCATTCGGCCTGTCCTCTTTTTATTAGACGCTGAAGCCGCACACCATTTTTCTTTTTGGGCCATTGGGATACTTTCAAAACTGCGATTTGGACCTCTGTTCAGGGCTGCCTTTGATGTTAAGGACGAGAGATTGGAGCGAGAAGTTTTTGGCCTGAAATTTAAAAATCCCGTAGGTCTTGCAGCCGGATTTGATAAAGATGCCAAGTTGTACAACGAATTTTCAAATTTTGGTTTTGGTTTTGTTGAAATAGGAACCTTGACTCCAAAACCGCAATCGGGAAACCCTAAAAAGCGCTTGTTTCGTTTACGGGAAGATAAGGCCATCATCAACCGTATGGGATTCAACAATAAAGGCGTTTTTGAAGCCGTGGAGCAGCTGAAGAAGGAACACAGGGTAATTATTGGGGGCAATATTGGGAAAAACAAAGTTACTCCCAACGCAGAGGCCATCAAGGATTATCTTATCTGTTTTGAGGCATTGTTTGACTACGTGGATTATTTTGTGGTAAATGTAAGTTCGCCCAACACGCCTGGACTTCGGGAGCTTCAAGATAAAGAGCCCTTGACCAAATTGTTGAAAAAATTAAAAAGTCAGAATGGCAAACAGGCAAAAAAGTCTAAAAAGAAAGAAAAACCTATCCTCTTAAAAATAGCTCCAGACCTTACGGATGCCCAATTGTTGGACATTATTGACATTGTAAAGGATACCCATATTGATGGGGTAATTGCCACCAATACAACCATTGCCAGAAATGGACTTAAAACCCCTCTTTTCGTTACTGAGGAAAAAGGAGGATTAAGCGGAAAACCCTTAACACAAAGAAGTACCGAGGTTATTCGGTTTTTGGCAGAAAAGAGCAATAAAGCATTCCCGATTATTGGGGTGGGAGGTATCCATTCTTCAGAAGATGCATTGGAGAAATTGGAAGCTGGTGCTGATTTGGTCCAACTCTACACTGGATTTATTTATGAAGGCCCCGGTCTTATCAAAAAAATCAACAAAGCCTTATTGGAGGGTAAAGCTTGACCCTTATCGCTGTACCGATTCAGAAGTATTTTCCCCATTGCCATCAGATAAATAATGGTAATTTTACGGTCGGCCTATGTCAAAGATAAAACTCATAGAATGTCCTAGGGATGCCATGCAAGGCATTAAGACCTTTATTCCTTCAACGGAAAAGGCAAGATATATTCAATCTTTATTAGGCTGCGGATTCGATACCATTGACTTTGGCAGTTTTGTCTCTCCCAAAGCCATTCCGCAAATGCAGGACACCGCAGAAGTTTTGGATTTGTTGGACCTGTCCAAAACCCAGAGTAAACTTTTGGCCATTGTGGCCAACCTAAGAGGAGCTGAGGATGCATGTCAACACAAAGCCATCGATTATTTAGGGTTTCCCTTTTCCATTTCAGAGAATTTTCAAATGCGAAATACGCACAAGACCATTGCGCAGTCCGTAGAAACCTTGGACGGCATATTGGAATTGGCCAATACCCATAACAAAGAGGTTGTCACCTATATCTCCATGGGTTTTGGGAATCCGTATGGGGACCCTTGGGATGTGGAGATAGTAGGGGAGTGGACTGAAAAATTGGCTGCCATGGGAACCCGAATTTTATCCCTCTCTGATACTATAGGAAGTTCCACGCCAGAGGTGATAGATTACCTGTTTTCCAATCTTATTCCAAAGTATCCCAAGATTGAATTTGGAGCCCATTTGCACACTACGCCCACCAAATGGCATGAAAAAGTGGATGCCGCCTATAAGGCTGGGTGTCGACGTTTTGATGGTGCTGTACAAGGATTTGGCGGGTGCCCTATGGCCAAGGATGAGCTTACAGGAAACATGCCCACAGAGAAAATGCTTTCCTACTTTACAGCAGCCAAGGCAGATACCGGGGTAAACTGGATGGTCTTTGAGGCTGCATATAACAAGGCTACAGAGCTTTTTTCAGTATATCACTGATTCATTTTTACCAACCTTATTTGGATTGAGTCTAAATTGGTATATTTGACGGCATTTTAAACCTTCCATGATGACTTACAACGGGGTATTGACCACTTTCCCAAAAGAAATCAGAGTATTTATCGTATCATTTGTCATTATCCTCTCCGTAGGTTTTTTTACAGGGCTTCTTTTTATTAGGGAAACCGAATCCACTACACCAGCAGGAATCGAGGAAAATTATATGGGGAATGAAGACGATGAGACAGCTGAAGTGATGAAATTTAAAAAAGGAGACCGTGAAATGCTAACCATTGTGCATACCCATATCCTTTCCATGTCTATGATTTTCTTTTTGTTGGGTGGATTGGTCTGGATGACAGATTGCTCCAAAAAATGGAAGCTATTCTTGACCATTGAGCCATTTCTGTCCGTTATTCTAACTTTTGGTGGGATTTATTTGATGTGGAAGGGCATTTCATGGTTTAAGTATATCGTCATCTTTTCTGGTATTTTAATGACGCTTACATTTACTGGGTCGGCAACAATGGTTTTGTGGCAATGTTTACGTCTTGCTAGAAAATAGAAGAAAACTCAATTTTCAATGAAACGGTAGTCAATATCTTGATACTCCAAAAACTTGATGTGTGGTTTTTGGAAGGATAACAGGTGCAGTATTTCGTGAACTTCTTCTTTGTTCACGAGGATAATAAAGTGCTTTTTTCCCACTGAGATGGGGATTTTCCGTTGTTGTGTCCAATGTTTAAGCTGGTTCTCCCAATAGGGAATGTCCAACCCATTAACATACTCTTTAAAAGCTTCCAGTTCCCATTCATACAATTCAAAGCATAAATTATTGAATATCAGTTGAAAAAGTTTGGTTTTATTGCAAAAGGTCAGTATACCGTTCTTGGATTGACTCAAAATACGTAGGGAATTGCACATAAACTTTGATTTGGTATAAAGATATTAATTATTTATAATAAGTCTAAATTAAAATAAATTGAATCTGTTTCACACCAAATACAGGAAGGGCTATAAATCAATTAAAATAGTGGTATATTTGCACGCAATTAATCCGTAATTGCAATGGAAGCCCACCTAAATAAAATTGTTGGCGAAGGACTTACTTATGATGACGTCCTACTTGTGCCAGCGTATTCCGAAGTACTCCCAAGAGAAGTCAATATCCAATCCAAATTTACGAGGAACATTACCATTAATGTGCCCATTGTTTCTGCGGCCATGGATACCGTTACAGAGTCGCGTATGGCCATTGCCATGGCACGTGAAGGAGGTATTGGTGTACTGCATAAGAACATGAGCATTGAGCAGCAGGCCATGAAGGTTCGAAAAGTGAAACGAGCTGAAAGCGGTATGATTATGGACCCTGTGACCCTTCCGTTGGAGTCTCGGGTGCGTGATGCCAAGGCCAATATGAAGGAACATAGCATAGGAGGGATACCTATTGTTGATTCGGAAAATAAACTATTGGGAATCGTGACCAACCGTGACCTTCGGTTTGAGAAAAATGACAATAGGCCCATCGCAGAAGTTATGACCTCAGAAAACTTGGTCACTGTGGGTGAAGGAACTTCTTTGCAACAAGCCGAGGTGATTCTTCAAGAAAATAAGATTGAAAAGCTTCCCGTGGTCAATGAAAAAGATGAGCTGATTGGACTCATTACTTTTAGGGACATCACTAAATTGACACAAAAACCCATTGCCAACAAAGATCAATACGGACGTTTACGGGTAGCCGCAGCCGTTGGGGTGACCGCAGATGCCGTGGAACGATCAGGAGCATTGGTGGCGGCAGGTGTGGATGCCATAATCATTGACACCGCCCACGGTCACACCAAAGGTGTGATTAGTATTTTAAAAGAAGTCAAAAAGAATTACCCTGAGTTGGAAGTGGTTGTCGGTAATATTGCCACAGCCGAAGCGGCCAAATATTTGGTGGAAGCCGGTGCAGATGCGGTCAAGGTGGGCATTGGCCCAGGTTCCATTTGCACTACCCGTGTGGTAGCAGGCGTTGGTTTTCCTCAGTTTTCCGCAGTATTGGAAGTGGCGGCGGCCATTAAAGGTTCTGGTGTTCCCGTGATTGCTGATGGCGGAATCCGATATACCGGGGATATCCCCAAAGCCATTGCTGCTGGGGCTGATACCGTGATGTTAGGCTCATTGTTGGCCGGGACCAAAGAATCCCCCGGGGAGACCATCATATATGAAGGTAGAAAGTTCAAATCCTACCGCGGTATGGGTTCTGTTGAAGCCATGAAACAGGGTAGCAAGGACCGTTATTTCCAAGATGTGGAAGATGATATCAAAAAATTGGTCCCCGAAGGCATTGTAGGTCGGGTACCGTATAAAGGCGATCTATATGAAAGCATGCACCAATTTATTGGTGGACTCCGTGCTGGAATGGGCTATTGTGGCGCCAAGGATATTGCCGCTTTAAAGGAAAATGGTCGCTTTGTAAAGATTACCTCCAGCGGTATCCACGAAAGTCATCCGCATGATGTGACCATCACCAAGGAAAGCCCTAACTATAGCAGGTAACAATCTATTTCATTTGAAAGAATAAACTTACTGTTTTATCTAAAAATACTTTTGTGTTTGGTAGATAAAAGGTATCCTTGTGCTTTTAAATGTAATGACCATGCTAAGGCAAACCTCACTTGTTTTTTTCTTTTTGATTCTTTTTAGTTGTAGTAGTGATTCGGATGGCCCAGAGGAGGAAGTAATAGTAATTGAACTTCCTTCGGTGACTACTGGAACTGCCACGAACATTACAATAAATTCAGTTGAAATTAATGGGAACGTGACCAACGATGGTGGCGGACAAGTAACTTCTAGAGGATTTGTGTGGGATACCAGTTCAACTCCTACGATGGACAATAATATAACCACCAACGGGACGGGTGAAGGAGTATTCAATACCACCATATCCAATCTTGAAGAGAGTACAGAATATTTTGTGAGAGCCTATGCCACGAATTCTGAGGGAACTTCCTATGGGAATGAAGTCAGTTTTGAAACGGGTTCCTCTTCGATAGTATTGACAACCCTTGAAGCTACTGAAGTTAGTGAAAGCTCAGCAGTTTCTGGAGGTTCAATTACCATAAATGGAGAAATTACAATTAATATCAAAGGTTTGTGTTGGAGTACAGAACCCAATCCTACAATAGAGAATGATAAAACCGAACAGGGAGACAGTGCTGATGAGTTTCAAACTACAATAAATGGATTGTCGCCAAACACAACATATTACGCTCGTTCATACGTCATAAGTGGTGAAGATGTTTACTACGGTAATCAAATTAGTTTTACAACTGAGCCCGGAATGATCCTGTTGTCAACAAAGGAGATAATTGAAATTGGAGAGACAACAGCAAAGGGTGGTGGTACCATTACGGATACGGGAGGAACTACTATTATTGCTCGTGGGGTTTGTTGGAGTACAGCTCCCAATCCTACAGTTGATGATAGTAAAACTGAAGATGGGGATGGAGATGGAGAATTTGAGAGCACCTTAAGTGGTTTGTTGCCCTATACAGAATATTATGTTCGAGCATACGCTACAAATTCTGAAGGAACGGTTTATGCAAATGAGGTTACTTTCACAACTCTAGAAGGTGCACCAAAGATTTTTGATGGGGATGTTGTACTGGAATCTCAACAAGAAGTGGATGATTTTGGTAATCAAGGGTATAGCGAAATAACGGGATCCCTTTTTATTGGGAAGGCAATTGTTACAGGTCCATCTGACGCATCGGATATTTCAAGTTTAACACCGCTATCCAATTTGGAGACCATTGGCTCTACATTTACCATTTATTTTAATCCAGACATAACAGGCTTAGATGGATTATTGGGTTTGACAACTATTGGCGGGGACTTGGTTGTAAGATTCAATAATTTTATTAACAATCTAGATGGATTAAATGGTTTAACTGAAATTGGTGGCAAGCTGGAAATACAGGGAGAAGACTCTCTATTAAATATAAATGGACTTTCCAATGTACTTTTTATAGGTGGATCAATATCCTTTCAACGAAATGATTCTCTTGGAAGCATAGCTGGATTGCAAAATCTAACAGAAGTCAATGGTAGTTTGGAATTATTTCAAAATCCTTTACTTACCAACCTTGATGGTTTGCTAGCGCTTAGAAACGTAAAAGGTGATTTTTGGATTAATGGATCAGCACTGGATAATCTTACTGCATTGAATAATCTTGAAACCGTGGAAGGGAACCTTCGTATTGAAACTTTGGCTAATCTAGAGGTGATAAATGGATTTGACAAACTTACCTCTGTATCCGGTGATTTAAGAATTAATGGAAATGCCTCCTTACTAAATATTCAGGGTTTCTCTAACCTCAATGATGTAGAAAGTATGCGGATAGATAACAATCCCTTGCTTGCTGAAATAAATGACTTTGATGCACTTTCCCAAATTAACGGAGACCTTTATGTCTTTGCAAACTCTTTACTAACCAATATTGATGCTTTTCAGATGATTACTTCCATTGGCGGGAATGTAAGGTTGTCTTCCAATCATTTGCAGGAATTGGGCTTTATTTCCAATCTTACAACAATAGGGGGAAATTTAAATATTGAATCGGAGTACTTTCTGCCCAATATTAACGAATTGAACAATTTGGAGACTGTCGGAGGGAGCTTAGTATTGATTGACACGCAGTCCGTTAATGTGAGCTTTGAGAATTTAAACCAAATAGGAGGTTCATTGATTATACGTGATAACGGATGGTTATTCGGAGTTGAGATGCCCAGTTTGGTTTCTGTAGTTGGGAATGTGGAAATAATACGAAATCAATCGACCTCTTTTAACTTAGATGTACCGTGGGGATTAACTTCAATAGGAGGGGATTTGATGATTAATTTTAACAATTCAGAGTTCAATTCTCTTCAAGGTCTTTACGTAATTCATGCTTTTGAAAATCTAAATAATCTAAGTGGTGATATAGAAATTACATGGAATGGTGGTTTAGAAAACCTTTGTGGATTGCAGCCTTTACTTTTGAACGGATATTCGGGAAATTACTTGGTTGAATATAACCGTAACAATCCCACCCAACAAGACATCATTAATGGCAACTGTAGTATTTTCCCTTAATTACTTCCCAGCATACGTCTGCCAGTCCTTATCCTTGTAAATGTTGTCGCCAAAATAACGGGCAATCTGAAGAAATGGCTCCACTTTTTGGTAACCAGGAACAGGAGAGAGCATATTCAATTGTTCATCCAAAAAGACTACAGTGGGATAGCTCAATTTGCCTTGCAACAGGGCAGCGGCCAATTCATGATAGCCTCGTCTTCCAGAAGGAACATACTTAAAGGTCTTTCCTTGGTATTGAATGGGGTCTTTACCTTCGGCATCCAACTTTACCATATAGAAATTATCCTGCATGTATTGGGAAACTTCAGGGTTTTGAAAGGTATCCTTATCCATTTTTTTGCACCACCCACACCAATCGGTGTAGACATCAATGAACATTTTCTTGGGCTGTGCATCGGTTTGGGCTAGTTCCACGGCCTCTTCCCAAGAAATCCAATTAATCTCCTGGGCCTGGGATTGAAATCCTACAAGCAATAAAAAAAATAAACTGATTTGGGTAAAAATAGCGCGCATAGTTCCTTTTTTTGGACATTGGTCGTCCTATCCATACAAAAATAACGAAAATTGTGCCAGAAAAGTATCTACTCCAAAAACTCCAAAATAAAGATAAGCGTTCCCAATAGTAGGCAGAGTGGAGAGTAATATCGCGTGTCCAAAGCTGAAAATTTGCTGTTCTTCGCAGTTTTGAAAAAGCCGATATACTTAAAATCCCCAAAAGCCCGTAAAATAAAAATGATTCCAATGACCATTGGGACATAGCTTAACCAAGGCTTGTCTAGATAGATAAGAACTTTATTGATGAAGACAAAGGCGAAAAATAAGAGTATGATTCCCACCAAGACTGCCATTAGTTTTCCTGGGGATTTTACTTTGGAACTGCCCACTTTGGTCGGCAACACCGCTTCCGGTTCCTTGATCCCAAAAACAGCCCAATAGAAATGAAGTCCGGCCAGGAAAATAAACACTATGGACAGTAAAAGGGAAATGATTTCCATGCTACTTCACAGCTTCTTTTTTAGGTGCTTCAAATAGCTCTTTTACATCTACCTGATTTCTTAGGATGTCATCAAAAGTTTCGCGTTCTCTAATTAAATGGGCCTTGCCATTGTACCAAAGCACCTCGGCAGGCCGAAATCTTGAGTTATAATTACTTGCCATGGTAAAGCAATACGCACCAGCGTTTCTAAAACAAAGAATATCTCCTTCAGAAATTTCATTGATTCTACGGTTGCTGCCAAAAGTATCGGTCTCACAGATATACCCCACCACGGAATAATAGCGCTCCCTGCCCTCTGGGTTTGAAATATTGACAATCTCGTGGCTGGCCCCGTAAAGCATTGGCCGAATTAAATGGTTGAAACCGGAATCAATACTCGCAAACACGGTGGATGTGGTTTGTTTTACCACATTTACCTTGGCCAAAAAGTGTCCTGCTTCACTGACCAAAAACTTACCAGGTTCAAAAGCCAACGTCAGACTCTTCCCATATTCCTCGCAGAACTGATTAAAACGAGTGGTCAATTTTTTGCCCAATTCCTCTATGTTGGTCTCAATATCTCCTGTTTTATAGGGAACCTTGAATCCACTTCCAAAGTCAATGAATTCCAAATCCTTGAAGTTTTTTGCGGTTTCAAACAAGATTTCAGAAGCGTATAGGAACACATCAATGTCCAAGATATCGCTTCCGGTGTGCATGTGAATACCATTGATGTTCATATTGGTCAACTCCACAATACGTAATAAATGTGGAATTTGATGGATGCTGATTCCAAATTTGGAATCGATATGTCCTACCGAAATTTTGGAATTACCTCCAGCCATCACATGCGGATTAATGCGAATGCAAACAGGAATATCAGGGTGCTTGCTGCCAAACTGCTCCAAAATGGAAAGGTTGTCAATATTCACCTGTACACCAAGGGCTGCAGCTTCCTCTATTTCTTCCAAAGAAACTCCATTGGGCGTGTAAATAATGGATTCGGGTTTAAAACCTGCCATGAGTCCCAGTTTCACTTCTTGAATGGAAACCGTGTCCAAACCACTTCCCAGATGGTTCATCAACCTGAGAATGCTAATATTTGAGAGTGCTTTGGCCGCATAATTCAACCGTAATTGGGGCACCCCTTCAAAGGCTTTGGTCAATCTTTGGTATTGTGAAGCAATTTTGTCGGCATCATATACGTAAAGCGGAGCTTCAAATTGCTCCGTTAGTTTTAACAGGTCTTTGGAGTTCATTGCGTTTAGTCTTTCGCGCAAATCTAAAGGATGTACGCGGGTTCTACAAGAATAAAAAACAAATTCATTTATTTATAACAAATTGTTTCAGAAATAACAATTAAAAACAAAGGTACTTGCGGCTTTGCATTTGGGATTGTACATTTAGGCAAACTTCAACAATGAAATTACCTTTATTTCCCTTGCAATCGGTTTTTTATCCAGGTGAAACAGTGCCCTTGCATATTTTTGAGGAGCGTTACAAGCAGTTAATTTCTGATTGTAGGAAAGAGGCCCTTACTTTTGGGATTCCGGTGTTCATCAACAATGCCATGTCATATGGAACCGAAGTGCAGTTGGTGGAGGTTGTGAATACCTACAAAAATGGAGAGATGGATGTGGTCTGCGTGGGAAGACAGGTATTTAAGGTGTTGTCTTTTGAGCATCAAATGGAGGGTAAATTGTATTCTGGAGGAGAAGTGGAGTTCTTGGATGTTGAGAATGATGCGGATGAAGACCTCCGAGAAGAGGTATTGCAGAAAGTTGAGGTATTGTACGACTTGATGGATGTTCCTTTCACGAAAACCTCTCCAAAGCAGTTTAATAGTTATTCCTTGGCCCACAAAATGGGGCTTTCTTTTGAGCAGGAATACGAATTGCTTCAAATTCCCCACGAAAAAGACCGTTTGTTGTACATAAAAGAGCATTTAGACTCCACAACATCGCTGTTGAGTCAGGTGAATCGGACCAAGGCGGTCATTGAAATGAACGGCCACTTCAAGAATTTTGATCCTCTGGACTTTGAGGATTTTAAAATGTAGCATCCGATTTGTTACAAATTATACCACCTTTCTTTCAAGTGCATACCTTAGAGCTAATTAATCCCCTTTCACCTAGAATTTGTCAATGGGGTTTTCTATTTTTGTCGGCAAACAAAAGTTAATTCACAGATGAATCTTCACGAATATCAAGGAAAAGAAATTTTGGCCAGCTTTGGGGTTAGGATACAACGAGGAATCGTAGCCCGAAATGCAAAAGAAGCGGTTGATGCCGCAAAACAACTGACACAAGAAACCGGAACCGGTTGGCACGTAATAAAGGCTCAGGTACATGCTGGTGGCCGTGGTAAAGGTGGTGGTGTTAAGTTGGCCAAAAACTTGAAGGAAGTTGAAGAGTTGGCAGGGAACATTATTGGGATGAACCTAATTACCCCTCAAACCTCTGCGGAAGGTAAAAAGGTACATCAAGTTTTGGTGGCTGAGGATGTGTATTATCCTGGCGACAGTGAAACCAATGAATTTTATATGTCCGTACTACTGAATAGAGCTACGGGAAGAAATATGGTAATGTACTCCACCGAAGGCGGGATGGACATTGAGGAGGTTGCGGAAAAGACGCCTCATCTGATTTTTACCGAAGAAATTGACCCTGGGACTGGGCTTTTGCCTTTCCAAGCGAGACGTATTGCTTTCAATTTGGGATTGTCTGGAACTGCATTTAAAGAAATGGTGAAATTTGTCTCTGCTCTATACAAAGCTTATGAGGAAAGTGATGCCAGTCTTTTTGAAATCAATCCGGTTTTAAAGACTTCAGACGATAAGATTATGGCCGTGGATGCCAAAGTTTCCATTGATGATAATGCGCTTTACCGTAGAAAGACCTACGCTGAAATGCGCGACCTTCGTGAAGAAAACCCCATCGAGGTTGAAGCACGTGAGGTCGGACTGAACTATGTGGATTTGGATGGAAATGTAGGTTGTATGGTTAACGGTGCCGGATTGGCCATGGCCACCATGGATTTGATCAAAATGGCCGGTGGTGAACCAGCCAACTTCTTGGACGTTGGAGGTACTGCAGACGCCAAAAGGGTGGAGGAAGCCTTTCGTATTATTCTGAAAGATCCTAACGTAAAAGCAATATTGATCAACATTTTTGGAGGTATCGTGCGTTGCGACCGTGTGGCGCAAGGTGTTGTAGATGCCTACAAGAACATGGGTGATGCCATTAAGGTGCCTATCATAGTCCGACTTCAAGGTACTAATGCCGAGTTGGCCAAGGAAATCATAGACAATTCTGGATTGGCGGTACATTCTGCCGTTCAATTCCAAGAAGCGGCTGATAAAGTAAAAGAAGTATTGAACTGATAAAACTTATATACAGACTTATAAAGGGCGACATAAATATGTCGCCCTTTTTTATTTGCGAACAGGAAAAACAGCGTGTTCGGGCAACGCAACAAAATTCAACCATTCCTGATGTACTAAAAAGAGGTGTTTTGGAGTTATCTATACAGAAGTTACACCAAAACCTAACCCATGGGCACCTACGAGGAAAAATTGAGCATCCTTTCTGAAATGATAGCCTTTGCCAGGGTGGACCA
This sequence comes from Flagellimonas marina, assembly GCF_042651185.1. Lineage (NCBI taxonomy): Bacteria > Pseudomonadati > Bacteroidota > Flavobacteriia > Flavobacteriales > Flavobacteriaceae > Flagellimonas > Flagellimonas marina. The sequence continues at coordinate 467,962 of NZ_JBHSCL010000004.1, forward strand.
TTCCCTCAAGGAATCGGAATATGGTTTTTTACTTAAGGTTGCTTCAAACTTGGGAGTGGACAAGGAAACTTTTGAAGGTCTTTTAAAAGAAAAATCTCCCAAAGTAGTATTAAAATCCCAAGCCGAGCGTATTGTGCAGTTTCACCGATTACTGCTCTTAATGAATGTCGACCGGGAACAGCACAAAAAGGAAGTGGATACGCTCTACAACATTGGACTTAGAATGGGACTGCCACCCGCGGCCATAAGTCAGGTTTTACAGGTCATGCATAAGTATCCGAACAATGTCATACCGCCCGATGTGCTCATCAATATCTTCAAGGCGCATTACAACTAATGTCATTTTGACATAATTTTCTGTTAAAACAATGACATATCGACATGATTTTTGTGTTGGTACATGATTTGTCTATGGTATGGTGATTTAGAAGTTTAATCTTAAAACATATAATACCATGAGTTTAGTAAAAAGAAATAGCCTGTTTTTTCCATCAGTAATGAATGATTTTATGGGACCTGATTGGTTCGGTGGAACCGAAAAGTGGAACACCTCCGTTCCCGCTGTAAACATTAAGGACAATGAGAAAGGTTTTGAATTGGAACTTGCTGTTCCTGGCATGAAGAAGGATGATTTCACCGTTGAAGTTGACAACGATGTATTGACTATTTCCAGTGAGATTAAATCTGAGAATGAAGAAACCAAAGAGAATTACACCCGAAAGGAATTTTCGTATTCTTCATTTAAAAGAGCTTTTACATTGCCTGAAACCGTTGACGGTTCCAAAATCGATGCGAAATATGAGGATGGAATATTGAAATTGACCTTGCCAAAAAAACAAGAGGCATTGCCAAAACCAAAACGATTGATTTCAATCGGATAAAAAATTAAAGAGCACACCATTTTAGGTGTTTCATGATGCCTGTCTGATGGCAGGTAGGGTTGATTAGTTAGTTGGTTAGTTTGTTTGCGCGCTCCTTCAGCAATGTAGGAGCGCGCTTTCTTTTTAATCCTGTTCTTGAAGTTGTTTTATTTCATCACGTAGCTTGGCAGCTTCCATAAAGTTAAGTTCCTTGGCTGCTTTTTCCATTGCCTTGCGCTTTTCTCGAATCAATTTTTCGCGTTGATCTTCGGTCAGGTATTCCAAATCAGGTTCAGCGGCCCGCAATTCCTCTTTTTGAAAGTGATAGGTGGATACGGAGTTTTTTGCCAGTGCACTATCCAAACTTTTATTCAGTGCCTTTGGAGTAATATTGTTTTCTGTATTGTAGGCCAACTGTTTTTCCCTCCTGTAGTTCGTCTCATCAATGGTCTTTTGCATGCTTTCCGTAATGGTATCCGCATACATGATGGCTTTACCGTTTAGGTTACGTGCAGCTCTACCCACGGTCTGGGTCAAGGAGCGGTTACTTCGTAAAAAGCCTTCTTTATCAGCATCCAAAATAGCAACTAGGGAAACTTCGGGTAAATCCAAACCTTCGCGTAATAAATTGACTCCGATTAAAACATCAAAAAGACCTTTACGTAAATCCTGCATAATTTCAACACGCTCCAAGGTATCTACATCACTGTGAATGTAGCGGCAACGAACATCGATTCGGGCCAAATACTTGGCGAGTTCCTCCGCCATCCGTTTCGTCAAGGTAGTCACGAGCGTTCGTTCATCCAGCTCAACCCGTTGTTGAATTTCCTCTACCAAATCATCAATCTGGTTGGCACTCGGACGTACCTCAATTACAGGGTCCAACAATCCAGTAGGCCGTATCACCTGCTCCACGTACACGCCTTGACTCAATTCCAATTCATAATCTGCCGGAGTGGCACTTACATAAATGGCTTGGTTTTGAAGGGCTTCAAATTCCTCAAACTTTAAAGGTCGGTTGTCCATGGCTGCCGGTAACCGGAAGCCATATTCCACCAAATTTTCCTTTCGGGAACGGTCGCCACCGTACATGGCATGCACTTGCGGAATGGTAACGTGACTTTCATCAATCACCATTAAATAATCATCTGGGAAATAATCCAGCAAACAAAACGGGCGTGTTCCGGGTTCCCGACCATCCAAATAGCGGGAATAGTTTTCAATTCCAGAGCAGTAACCCAATTCGCGAATCATTTCCAAATCAAAATTGGTGCGCTCTTCCAATCGTTTGGCTTCCAGTGGTCGACCTATCTCTTTAAAATAGTCTATTTGCTTGACCAAATCATCTTGAATCTCTCGAATGGCGTTTTGAAGCACATCAGGAGAGGTCACAAACATATTCGCTGGGTAGATGTTCAACGAGTCATAAATTTCGATGACTTTATTGTTGAAAGGGTCCAACGCCTCAATTTCCTCAATTTCATCCCCAAAAAAATGAATTCGGAATGCGTGATCGGCATAGCCTGGGAACACATCCACAACATCTCCCTTTACCCTAAAGTTTCCATTCCTAAAATCCGCAGTGGTTCTGGAATACAGACTTTGTACGAGTTGTTTCAGGAATTTTGTTCGGGAAATAACCTGATCTCTGTGAATGGAAATCACATTCTTTTGAAACTCGACCGGATTTCCAATACCGTACAAGCAAGAAACTGAGGCCACCACCAGCACATCCCTTCGCCCAGAAAGTAGGGAAGAGGTAGCACTCAACCGTAATTTTTCAATATCCTCATTGATGGAAAGGTCTTTTTCAATATATAATCCGCTGGAGGGAATGTAGGCTTCTGGTTGGTAGTAATCGTAGTAGGATACAAAGTATTCCACGGCGTTTTTCGGAAAAAACTGTTTGAACTCGGAATATAATTGGGCAGCCAACGTTTTGTTGTGCGCCAGAACCAAGGTTGGTCGTTGCACGGATTCCACCACATTGGCCACTGTAAATGTTTTTCCAGAACCCGTCACGCCCAGAAGGGTCTGGTGCCGATCGCCTGCTTCAATGCCCTCCACCAATTGTTTGATGGCCTGTGGCTGGTCGCCAGTAGGTTGGAACTTTGATACTACCTGAAATTTCATCTGATAAAAATAGTAAAGGGAAGTGCCAAATTAAAGCAAAGGGGAAAAGATTATCGCTTTAGCGAAAAATGACCTTTGATTTCCCGGTTTGATTCATCCACAGCATGAAACCAATAATCCCCTGCAGGAAGAGGTCGTCCTTGGAAATTGCCATCCCAGCCTTGTGAATTTTGGGATATTTCCTTTAGGAAATGGCCATACCGATTAAATATTCGAATGCTTTGCAGCACTACAAATTCTCCATTGGGTGGCTGTATGAATTGCCAAAAATCATTGATGTTGTCCCCATTTGGAGTGAAAAATTTAGGAAAACCTTCCAACGTCAAATCCTGTACAAATCTTTCTTCCACAATGCCACAACCACTTTTATCCCGAACGTAAAAGGTGTGGGTGCCAGGCTCCAGATTGCTAAAGGTGTTGTTGTCAGAATACGGTCCATCCCGATTGTCCACAGCATATTCATATTCTCCATCGCCCGAAACTTCTACGGTAATTTGCAATTGGTCAATACCGTTGCCAGCTACTCTTAATCGCGTGATGACGGGAGCTTCGGACGAAACAACGGTAAACTCTTGTGTTGATGGGCATTCGATGATGTTCCCCGATTGGGATACCAGATTGTAGGCTTCATAGCGATACCTTCCGTTCTCTTGAATGGAGACTTCTTGCGTTTGGGAAATAACTGTTTCATTATCGAATTGGTCAATTTGGTACCATCGATAGCCATCGGCACTATCATCAGAAGTGATAATCAAGGGGGATTCGTTTTCACAAAAGGACAGCGTTTCGGGAAAATCAATTCCGGGATTTAAGGTCACAAACTCCCCTGAAGCCAAATCTAAATAGGGGCCACAACCCAATAGTGTGGAAAAACTTTCTTGAGTGCACACCTGTGCGGGACCTGCATCATTGAAGGGAACTATGGTGATGAAAAATGTCTGGTTAGGGACAAAATTAAGTACGGGCGTGGAATTGGTAAAAAAGGTGGCATTGTTCAATATATCTGAACTGTTGGGTGTTGATCCAATGGTAATTCGATACCCTGTTGCCCCAGAAACCGCATTCCATTCCAACACTGGGGACAAAGGCACATTGATTTCACCATTTTGCGGATAGATCATATTGGTGCAACTGGGTAAAGGCGAGACTTCACTCGTTGTAAAGCTTTCCGATGCACAGCCTAAAGCCACACCAATATTGTTATATGGGGTTATGGTAACGTGGATGGTCTGTTCTGATGGAAGGTCTCCCGGTGGGTTGAAGCTGAGATTGTTCCCAACATCGAAATTGTTAACAATGTCTGTTCCGCCTGACATTGTACCCAAACTTACAAAATAGCCTATTGCGCCATAGGTATATTCCCAAGAAATTGTTGAAGCTGGATTTACATCAATTGCCATGTCCGTTGGAAAGGTCATTTGGGTGCACGCGGGTGCACTTGTCAATGTCTCAGTGATAAAGCTTTGACTGTTACAGACAATATCGGATTGATTAAAAAAAAATAATGTTATTGTAACAAAAATCTCAGTATTTTCAGGTAGCCCTTTAGGAGGTTGATAGGTAGCTAGATTACTCACATTTTGATTTGAAAGTATGTCATCTCCCCCGGGGTATGTGCCTAAATCAATAATATAGGCAGGCACTCCATCCACGGCTTCCCATGAAATTGCGGTATCGACGGCTACATTAGTGGCGCCATTGGTGGGAGCCAATAAATCTGGACATTGTTGTGCTTTTCCCCAAAAGGAGATGGAGATTACAACAAAAAGGAGCAATTTTTTTAACACTTGGGATGATTAAATCCCTTCAATATACTACAAATCGCGCTTTTTCAATAATGCGTAGGACAAGTAGATAAAAACTGCCGTCCAAAAGATGACGATCAAAAACTCGTACCAGTAGGTGTGGTAGTCAAAACGCATATTTTCCCCAATTTGGTCTCCAATATTCTGTACAGCGGAAAGTCGGGTAAAAGGTTCTTTAATCAAATTCATCATGGATTCCAATGGGAAGAAGTCCTTCACTCTTTTTGCGGCAGGCCAGCTCATTACTTTCCACCCCAACAATCCAAAGACAACTTGTTCCAAAATGGTCCAAAGAATTAGAAACCCTAGGGCAAAAGCGGACCTCTTTACAAAAATTCCCAAAAAGAGACAGAAAGAGAAGAAACCTACCAATTTCACAAAAAAGGCCAGTAAAAACTCAAGGTCTGAAAAGATGATGGACAGTTCATTGTAATCTGAATATACCAAGCCTAAAATCATGGAGACCACAAAGACAAAAACAGTGGAAACCAATGCAAACGAAATGACGGTCAGTACCTTGGATAGTATAAATTCTTTCTTGGACAATCCATCAATCAAGTTTTGTTTAATGGTCTTGTTGCTATATTCGTTGGACATCATGGAAACGATGACAATGGCCAAAAACAATTTAAAAATTGCGGTGACAAAGGTGTTGAAATGCCAGATGTACGGAAAATTAAAAATACCTTGATCGGCCAAGTGGAACTGTACTGGTCCAATATCGAACTTGATTGCCGCAATTAGTGCAATTGAGGTGAGCAGTACAAAATAAGAGGTGATTAAAATCTTACTGGCCCTGTTGTTCCAAAGTTTTATGAATTCTATTTGAAGTAGACGTACCATTCGCTTTTTTGATTAGTTGTTTTTGGTCAGAGTTAAAAATTGTTCTTCCAGACTTTCTTTTCGTTTGACCAGATGGGAGAGGACAATGCCTTTTTCAAACAATAGTTTGTTCAGTTCTTCGGCATCCATCTCTTCTTTTAAATAGGCGGTGATTGTTCCGTTGAAGCTTTCTATTTTTCCGAAACTGGCGCTTTTTTCCAAAAGGGCCTTTAGTTGGTCCATATCCGCTGTGCGAAGTTCAAAAAAACCATGACTGGCCATCATACTATCCACTGGGCCTGAATATAATTTTTCACCTTTCCGAAGGATGACAACATGGGAACATACTTTTTCAACCTCGTCCAATAAATGGGATGCTAAAAGTATAGTGGTGCCCTGATTCGCAATTTTTTTGATGATTTCCCGAATCTGGTGGATGCCCTGGGGATCTAACCCGTTGGTAGGTTCATCAAGAATTAGGATTTCTGGGTCGTTGAGTAGGGCAGAGGCAATGGCCAAACGTTGCTTCATTCCAAGAGAATAGGTCTTGAACTTACTATTTCTTCGGTCCCACAACCCGACCAGTTCCAATTTTTCCTGAATACGCGTCTCTGGAACTTCCTTGATCTTACAGACCAGCTTCAGGTTTTGAATGGCCGTCATGTACGGGTAGAAATTAGGGCGCTCTATAATGGCCCCAACTTTTTTCAGAGCTTCGTGGGTGGATGTATTGCCATCAAACCAGCTAAAATCCCCAGAAGTGCGGTTGACAACATTTAAAATAATGCCCAAAGTAGTTGATTTACCACTCCCATTTGGCCCCAGAATGCCATAAACATTTCCCTTTTCAATGGTAAATGAAAGGTCTTTTACGGCAGTGAGGTATCCAAACTTTTTGGTAAGATGGTTTACGGTCAGTATAGTTTCCAAGATGGAATCGTTTTTTGATTTGTTTATAGTAACTTGACGAGGTATTATGGAATTTGTTACAATAAAGCAAAAATATTGACTGAAGAAGTTAAATGTGGAAATTTTAAAGTCAGAAGTCAGAAGTCAGAAGTCAGAAGTCAGAAGTCAGAAGTCAGAAGTCAGAAGTCAGAAGTCAGAAGTCCTTCTGGTGTCCAGTTTCCATTATCTAGCGTCTTATGTCCAATATCTTGAATCTTGAAGAAAAATGACTGAGGAAAAATTGATGTCCAAGAAAAAACCGGCCTATCCGGTCCAAAAAAAATTGGATGCGTACTTGGAGCGATACAACCGAAAAATAGAGATTCCTATTTTTTACGAGGACTTGCTACGTTTTGCCGGGTCGGTGGTTGTTTATGACAATGATGGGGAGGATACGCTTTGGGTGAGGGTGTATTATTCGGACTCTGACCGAAAGGAAATCGACATGAGCTTGAAACAGGTCTATTCCATTTTGCATTCTGATGGAAGTAATCGTATTGTGGAATATCTTAACGTAGATGCCGTTGATTTTTGCACGTTTGGGAACTCCCAACCCTTCCGCATTAAGGTGAGGAACATTTTGAATGACAATTACACCTATTTCTATGTAAAAAAAACCGATGCCTCCCGTATTTATGGTTTAGAGTTGGAGCACATGCTGTCTCCCTATAATCTTAACTTTTTGGTCTATAAGGACACGCTAATTGAAGAACACATTGCTGGAATCCCTGGGGATATGTTCATCAAGGATGTTTTGCCAAAGTGTTCAGAGTCCGAAAAGGCACAATTGGCCAAGGAGTTTGTAAAGTTCAACGAGCGTTGCATGATTCGTTTGTTGGGGGATATGCGCTCGTACAACTACGTGATTGTTCCGGTCCATGATTTTGACCACGTTGTATACCGCATCAGGGCCATAGACTTTGACCAGCAATGCTATGAGGGCAAGTTCAAGGTATATTTGCCGCAGTTCTTCAAGGAAAATATTAAAATGGTGGAGTTGGTCACCAATAAGCTTCAGGAATATTCGGTGGATCAATATAAGATTGAAGAGCGTTCCATTGTGGCAAAGCGAATCATCAGTTCGGGAAATCGAATAAAACGCTTGATTAATAGCGTTAAGGTTGATGAAATATCGGTCCACGAAAATGTAGAGCGCCTGAAAACGGAACTACAGGAATTCACCCACGATATGGAATTCAAAAAATGCGAGAACATGGGCCAAGTGTTGGCCACGGCCCTCGATTTTGTGAAACGAAATTACGAGGATGTAAGTATGAAGCAGATAATTGAAAAGAAGTTTTAATCAATGTTCAATTATCAATGTGTAATGAACAATGACATTTCTTAGTGATCAAAGTTGTCGACTAGTACAATTGTGTATTGTCCATTGATAATTGAGCTAGCTCTTCTGTTCCTTGTTGAAATACACTAAATAGTAATACATCTGCCGTTCCTCGTCCCAACCCTTTTCCACAAATTTTTGAGCAGAATCGGGGTTGATGAAATCCAATTTTATTTGGATGTTGGTATCAAGGTTGATGACATTCTTGATTTTCTTCCGAGCATCGGAAACCGCTTTATTGGCAATGTCAAAGTTGGAAACGTCCTCAATGCTATATTTTGGCCCTTTTTCAACTTTGTAGTGTTTAAACTCGGGAATCAATTCTGGGTTTTCCATGACCTCATTTAAAAAAGAGGTTTCTTCAAAATTGTCATTTTTGGCAAAGTGGTTAACCGCCCGGTTCATAAAGAGTACTTCTTGTTGCTTGTCCTCAGCTGGGAGCACCACGTCCTTGGCAAAATTTTGACAGAACTTCAGATAGTTTTTGGTATAAAAGTTCTCATCGGTTAATGGAATCAACCCTAAAAAATTCTCTAACCAATACTTGGCATCGTAGCGATTGCTGTCCACCGACAACACTTTGTAGCCCTCCTCTTTTTGAGTATTGAAAACGATGCAACCTTTATCCAATTTATTGATGTTGATCCCTTGTCGAATCAAAATCTCCAAATTTTGTTCTTTTTCCTTGAATTGAAGAAAATCGTGTTTCAACTCGCTCTTAAAAATCCCAACGGCATCCAATTTTTGGTTATCCATGACCATATCCGAAAAATGCACTACGTACACCTCTCCGCTTTTAATGTGCGGGTGGTTGGATTGTTCAAATAGGTGGGTGGTTATTTTTTTGGAAATCTCATGTGTCTTTGAGTTGTCTAAAAAAATCTCCGAAACGGCATTGTAGATTTCATTGAACTCCAAATCCACATCATTGTAAAACTTATAATAGTTCTCTTCTTTCTCTCGGAAAGGCTTAAAAAAATATTCCTTTAGCAATCCGGCCATTTCATCATTTAATGTAAAAGGCTCCGCGGATATAAATGCTGCTTCGTTCTTGCTCTTGTTGCCTGCACGGTGAAGTGAAATCCGTTCTATTTGGGCGTTGTATAAATTCAGCATAAGGGTAAAGGGTTTAGGGTAAAAGGTGAATGGTTTTCGGTAATGGATAAAAGGTAAATGGTTATGGGTAAAGGGTTTTTAATTCCAGTTTTCGTCAAAATCCATGTCGTCATAACTGTCTAGATAATCATCATCAAATTCGGTAGACGGCTTGGATTCGAAGTTTTTCTCCGGCGGAGAATCAGGCAATTCACCAAAGCTGAACAGCACATTGGGATAGGGTCGCCCATCCTCTTTTTCAACAATATCGGCCAATTCCACAAAAAAGGTCCACATGCTGAAAAAATCATACACATATATCATTTTGGGATTGTCCTCGGTCAATACATCATCCAAAATGGTTTCGTTCATCAATCGGATATCAGAACCATTGTCGCTCATATCAAACAACGCAATTTCTTCATCTTGGTTCCATTCTTCGTCGCACGTATAGAAGGACGCCATCTCAGAACCTTCAAAGCCAAAGGCTTGGGTTATGGCATTATGAAATTCTTCCAAGGTACTGTTATCCTCAATTTCAACATCCCTAAAGATATCTTCCTCAGCATCAAGAATAATCCTGATTTTGTAAATCATCCATCAAATTTTAGAGTGGGCACAAATTTACGACAATTCAATCTTATTTGGAGAATCGATGAAGGGTAAACGTCATAGCAGCCAACAAGAAAAATGCCCCTATTTGATGGGCTACACCCAACCATAGTGGAACGGCGTAAATTATGGTCAATACACCCAATACAAATTGGAGAAATACCAAAAAAACCAAGGATTGCAATCCTTTTTCCTGTAGGGGAGTCCGCTGAATTTTTCGTGATCGTACCCAAATTAGAGCGATGAAACCTACGACGATATAGGCCATATACCTATGAACGAACTGTACACCACTTTTTCCCTCAAAAAAGTTCTTGATGACGGGCTGTTGCTCAATATACACCGTTTCGTGAATCAATTTTCCCTCGCTCATCAGTGGCCAGTGGTTATGGATAAAGCCAGCATCCAGCCCAGCGACAAAAGCACCCCAGATAATTTGGAGCAGCAGAAGCGCATAGGTGATGCGAATCAAGTTTCGAATAGGCTTCTTAATTTCTTTTTGGGTTGGATAGATAAGGTCTAGCGCAACCCAAAGACTATATGCAAACGTGATAAATGCAGTGGTTAAATGTGCCGCCAACCGAAAGTGGGATACATCTGGGCGGTCTACCAGTCCACTTTTTACCATGTACCAGCCCAAAAAACCTTGAAATCCGCCTAAAAAAAGCAGCGCCAAACATTTTTTGATGGTAGGCCTGTCCAATTTTTTGGTAAAAAGAAAGTAGAGGAAGGGCAGGATAAAGACAATTCCAATAAATCGTCCGATGACCCGGTGTAACCATTCCCAGAAATAAATCTCTTTAAAATCCTCTAAGTCAAAATGGGAATTTAGTTTTTGATATTCGGGATATTGCTTGTAGAGTTCAAAAGCTTCCTCCCAAGCTTGTTCGTTCATGGGGGGCAAGGTGCCCTGAATCAGTTTGTAATCTGAAATAGAAAGTCCCGAATGCGTGAGTCGCGTGATTCCACCTACCAAAACCATAATGAAAATAAGCACACAGCCGGTCAATAACCAGTACACCACATATTTGTTCTTTTTCATTCTGAATGGACTTTTAGATTCAGTTGTTTGCCTTTTTCCAACATAAATTGATAGGCGGCTTCATATTCATTGGGGATTTCACCTTCCAGAATAGCTTCCTTGATGGCATCTTTTATGATTCCGATTTCCTTGGAAGGCTGAAGATTGAACGTCTGCATGATTTCCTCACCAGAAACCGGGGGTTGAAAATTTCGGATATGGTCACGTTCTTCAACCTCTACTATTTTTTGACGTACCAACTGAAAGTTATTCTTGTATTTTCGCTGTTTCCTTGGATTTTTGGTAGTGATGTCGGCCTCGCATAAGGTCATAAGGTCATCGACATAATCCCCGGCATCAAAGACCAATCGCCGTACCGCGGAATCGGTGACATGTTCTTCGGCCAAAATGATGGGTCGGGAACTCATCAACACCATTTTCTGAACGAACTTCATCTTGTCATTCAGTGGCATCCGCATGCGTTTAAAAAGTTTGTATACCATTTTTGATCCCACGAACTCATGTCCATGAAAGGTCCAACCGATTTTTTTATGGAATTTTTTTGTTGGTGCCTTGCCGATATCGTGTAACAACGCCGCCCAACGCAGCCAAAGGTTGTCCGTGGTTTCCGAAATATTGTCGACTACTTCCAGCGTATGCCAAAAATTGTCTTTATGGCGTTGTCCTTCTACCTCTTCAATGCCTTGTAGTGCAGTCAATTCGGGAAGAATAAGGGGCAACAACCCGGTTTGGTGCATTAACTTAAAACCTATAGAGGGTTTGGAACTCATCAAAATTTTATGGAGTTCATCCACGATACGCTCCTTGGAAATGATTTTGATGCGGTTTTTGTTTTCAGTAATGGCTTGGAGCGACTTCAGCTCAATGGTAAAATGCAGTTGCGTAGCAAAACGGATGGCTCGCATCATACGCAGCGGGTCATCGGAATAGGTGATGCCGGGCTCTAAAGGCGTGCGTATTATTTTCTTGTCCAAATCATCCAAACCACCGAAAGGGTCCAAAAGTTGTCCGAAATTGGCACTGTTCAAAGACAAAGCCATGGCATTGATGGTAAAATCCCGCCGGTTTTGGTCGTCTTCCAGCGTACCGTCCTCCACAACAGGTTTTCGGCTATCACGATGGTAGCTTTCCTTTCGAGCACCCACAAATTCAAGTTCCAGACCTTGGTGTTTGATCATGGCGGTACCAAAATTCTTGAAAATGGCAACTTCTGGTTTGCCTTTTAGTTTGGAAGCTACTTTTTTGGCCAATTGAATACCGCTGCCTACAGCTACCACATCAATATCTTTCGGGGTTCCTCTTTTTAAGAAATAGTCGCGAACAAATCCACCAATCACATAGACATCTACCCCCAATTCATCGGCGGTTTGGCCAATGAGCTGAAAAATAGGGTCTTGAATGGCATTTTTGTGGAACTCCTCCGTCATTTATTCCCGAATTACCTTCACCTGTCCGTCATTACTCAATTTAATGATGGAAGATGGGGAAGGGTCTTGTTTTTCATCCTGCAAATTTACCACATAGTCCACTCCTTTTAAAATTTCGGGACTGATATCCTTGAACCTTTTTGGGGTCGGTTCTCCTGAAATGTTCGCTGATGTGGATACAATGGGTTTTCCAAATTTATTGATGAGGTATTGACAGAATTTGTCCGATGCCACCCGAATGGCCAGCGTATTGTCTTCAGCAATTAGATTTTGGGCCACGTCCTTAGGTGCATCAAAAACAATGGTGGTGGGTTTGGTGGCTAAATCCATGATGTCGTAAGCCATTTCGGGCACTTCTTTTACGTGGCGCTCCAGCATGGCTTGGTGCGCTACCAAACAGATGAGTGCCTTGGTATCTTCCCGTTTTTTAAGGGCATACACTTTTTTAACTGCCTCTGGGTTGGTGGCATCACAGCCAATACCCCAAACCGTATCGGTAGGGTAGAGGATTAGGTTTCCGGCCTTTAATTCTTTAATGCAATGGTTGATTTCTTCGGTCAAGGGCTAAAATTTAAGTTTAAAATAATCGGTAAGGGCCTGCCACTGGGTTCTATTTTTGTCTCCTTCAATATTGGATTTTTTCAAGGAGACCTTTTGCGATCCCCAAATAGGAATTGGTTCTTTTGTGTGGTATTTGGATTTTATAGATAGCGTTCCTTTCAATAAACCCATAGCTTTAAACCATAGGTCGTCTGCTTTTGGAGTTAATTTTAGAAAAAGTTCTTGGTCCAAAACTCTATTATCCAACACATTTGGTGGGTAAAGGGTTCCTCCAGCGCCTATGGGAAGCACGGTGTGGGGGTTGGGACATGAATTGGTTCCAGAGCTCCAGTTTTTGTAGGGAAGCAATTTATTTTTAGCATCATAGCTGATACATCGGGTTTGATTTCCGATGATACAATTAGGGGTGTCTAAATGGGCCCTGTACAAATTTGACAGCCAATTTTTGCGATATATCATATCGTCGTCACAGGTAATGATTACCATGTTGGGGAATATTTGAAGAGGCTCCACCAGTTTTCTGTGTGAACTGGAATAGCTGGTAAACTTGATGGAAAACCGATCTCCTGTCAATTCGGAGAGTTTTTTGGGAATACGTTTCTCCAAATCCTGATGGAGCCATAGGATTATTTTTTCGGGCAGCACAGTTTGGTCGAGGACGCTCCGTATGGTAATATGAACAATTCCTAGCCGAGATGGGATGGAGGCCAAAGAGACGATAACAGGGATGACTTCTTTGCCGCTCTCCAGTTTTTTTTGTGATTGCCAAGTAAGTCGCGCTTGATTGAATAGTGAAACCGGAATTTCTTTGACCTTCATTATAGAATTTTGGATAAGCTAAAATAAGGATATGCGATAACATTTAATATTTCTATTTTTGCCAAGATGAACCAGAACGAACGGGAAACACCCAAGATATCTGTAATTATTAGTACCTACAATGCCGAGGAATGGTTGAAGAAGGTGCTATGGGGATTTAATTGTCAGATATTCAGGGATTTTGAGGTTGTAGTCGCAGATGACGGGTCTGGACCCAAGACCAAGGAGCTGTTGGAGAAAATGTCCAAAGAGGTGTTTTACCCTATAGTTCACGTATGGCAGGAGGATGACGGTTTTCAAAAATCAAGAATTCTCAATAAGGCTGTGGAAGCCTGCAATGCGGAGTACATTATCATGACCGATGGGGATTGTATTCCCCGGGAGGATTTTGTGGAGGTACACTATATCAATAAGGAACAGGGCTACTTTATTTCTGGCGGGTACTACATGCTCCCTATGAATATTTCCAAATTGATCACTTTGGAAGATATTGAAAAGCAGAATTGCTTTAACATCCATTGGCTCAAGGAAAAAGGGGTTCCAAAGACCTTTAAGAACAACAAACTTACCGCCAGCGGGTTTATATCCAAGTTATTAAACACATTTACCCCTACCAATGCGAGTTGGAACGGTCATAATTCCTCAGGTTGGAAAAAGGACATTTTAAATGTAAACGGTTTTGATGAGCGGATGCAGTATGGCGGTCAGGATCGGGAGTTGGGTGAACGTTTGTTCAATTTTGGAATTAAATCGAAACAATTGCGCTACAGTGCTGTCTGTGTGCATTTAGACCATAAAAGAGGATACAAAACCCCAGAATCCATTGCAAAAAATCAGGCTATCAGAAAGGAGACTAGGTCTGGTAAAGTGGTCTGGACCCACTATGGCATTACCAAATAATAAGCAAGCTCATTTTTCTTTTCCAAGCGCTTCAGCTCTCTGTATCGTTCCAAAACGCCCAACGCATTCAAATAACAAATGGTAACTCCTTTTTTGCCATCTAAAATGCCAAGTCTTAAAATATAGTGGTTGAAAAATTTCCACAAAGGCTTTATCAACATCAATACGTAATTAAAATGCTTTTCCTTGTAGAAATCTTCTTTGGCCTTGAGTTGGCCATATCGGAGCATTTTACCCTTATAATCCTCGTAGTTTTTATAGCAATAATGGGTAAGCTTTTCTTTAAGAATGCAAGATTTACCGTCCACTTCCAAAGTTTCATGAACAATCTTCCTATCTGTAAATTGGGCTTTACTTTTCCTAAAAAGTCGGTGGTTCTTATCTGTTTGCCAACCACTAAAATTCAAGGTGCTATTTTTGAACATGAATTTGCGGTAGAACCAATAGGCTTCGCAGGCATTTGGATTGTTGATGGTCTCCACAATTTCCATTTGCAGCGCTTTGCTCACCACCTCATCAGCATCCAAAAATAGAATCCAATCGTTTGAAGCTTGCTTTAACGTGAAGGACTTTTGGGCCGTAAAATTCTCAAAAGGATTTTGAATCACTTTTACCTTGGGATGATTCATTAAATACTCATAAGTGCCATCCTTACTGTAGGAGTCAACAACGATGATCTCATCTGCAAATGAAACAGAATCTATACATTTTTCAATGTAACCCATTTCATTGTAGGTGATAATGAGTGCTGATATTTTTTGCTTTGGGGTGCTCAATCCAGCCATAATTTATTGGGTACGCGGTTTGGTTTTACAAAACTATAACAAAAAAACAGGGCAAAAATTGTTTAGCCGCTTATTTTTCTTACAACAATCAAAAATGTCAAATCCCTACTTTTTTCATGTTAAAATTGAAAAAATAAAGGACGTTGTTCCACTGAATAGAGTAGTATGACTAAGATTGGTTGCTTTTTTTGATGAAAAAAATCGACCAAAAACCAGTAAATGCGAATGGATTTTAAAAAGACTATTGGTAAACTTCTAAACAATAGGCTTATACGGCAACATCATGTTCCCTTAAAGCATTGTTTAAAGAGGTTTTCTTGTCCGTACTTTCCTTGCGTTTTCCAATGATCAAGGCACAGGGCACTTGATATTTCCCTGCGGCGAACTTTTTGGTATAGCTTCCAGGAATGACCACAGACCTGGCCGGAACTCTACCTTTTAATTCTACCGGCTTATCTCCGGTGACATCAATGATTTTGGTAGAGGCCGTCAAGACCACGTTGGCACCCAAAACGGCTTCTTTCTCCACCCGTACACCTTCAACCACAATACAACGTGAACCAATGAAAGCATTATCTTCAATAATGACTGGTGCAGCTTGCAAGGGCTCTAGAACACCACCTATACCAACACCTCCGCTCAAGTGGACATTTTTGCCAATTTGGGCACAACTACCTACGGTAGCCCAGGTGTCCACCATGGAACCCTCGTCTACATAAGCGCCAATATTCACATAGCTGGGCATAAGAATGGTTCCTTTGGAAATATAGGCACCATGCCGGGCAACGGCATGTGGAACTACACGAACCCCTTTCTCTTGATATCCTTTTTTCAACGGAATTTTATCGTGATACTCAAAAATGCCAGCTTCCAATACTTCCATTTTCTGTATGGGGAAATACAGCACCACGCCCTTTTTCACCCACTCATTGATTTGCCATCCATCTGCAGTGGGTTCTGCGCAACGCAATTCGCCCCTATCAATTAAATCAATTACTTCTCTTATGGCTGTTTGCGTCTTTTCTTCTTTTAACAATTCCCTGTTGTCCCAGGCTTTTTCAATAAGTCCCCGTAAATCTGTCATTTTTCTTAAAATTTGGACAAAGATAGTCCCCTTGTCAGAATAATGGGGCTTATTTTAAGGGCATAACATTTTTAAGGTTATTTTTGCCAAAAATTTTGGTTTGGCTAGAATCTTGGCGTTGGATTATGGAAAGGTAAGAACTGGAATTGCAGTAACTGATGAACTGCAATTGATTGCTTCTGGATTGACCACGGTTGAAACCAAGAACTTGATTCCCTTTCTTGTAGATTATTTTGAAAAGGAATCCGTGGAACGAATTGTGGTGGGATTACCCAAACAAATGGACAATACACCCTCGGAATCCGAAGCATTGATTCAACCTTTTTTAAAAAAACTGGCAGGGAGGTTTCCCAAAATACCTGTGGAGCGCCAAGACGAAAGGTTCACTTCCAAAATGGCATTCCAGTCCATGTTAGACGGTGGAGTGAAAAAGAAAAAACGCCGAGATAAAAGCTTGGTAGATGAAATAAGTGCCACGCTCATTTTGCAGGCATATCTTAACAGAATGTAGTTTATGATTTTACCCATTATTGCATACGGGGACCCCGTTTTACGAAAAATGGCAAAGGATATTACTTCAGAATATCCAAAATTGGACGAATTGATCACCAATATGTGGGAGACCATGTACAATGCCCATGGAGTGGGATTGGCCGCTCCCCAAGTGGGATTACCCATTCGTTTGTTTTTGGTGGACACCACCCCTTTTTCGGATGATGAGGAGTTGAGCAAGGAAGACCAGGAAGCGTTAAAGGGTTTTAAAAAGGTTTTCATCAATGCTAAAATTGAAGAGGAAGTAGGAACCGCATGGGATTTTAACGAAGGTTGTTTGAGTATTCCAGATATTCGTGAGGATGTGAAAAGAAAACCAGAGATTACCATTACTTACTTGGATGAAAACTTTGAACCCCATACCGAAACCTATGATGGCTTATTGGCAAGGGTCATTCAACATGAATATGACCACATTCAAGGTGTTTTGTTCACGGATAAACTTTCTTCTTTAAAAAAACGCTTACTGAAGAGCAGGCTGGAGAAAATTTCAAAAGGGAAAATCGCAGTGGACTACAAAATGCGGTTCCCCAATATCAAAAAAGGACGTTAAAAAAATTGGCGTTTCCGAGAATACTATATTTTTGCGCCCATAAAATTATTTTGAATGGCATTGGACAAAATTTTATCAATTGGCGGTAAGCCCGGACTTTACAAATTATTGACCCAGACAAGAAGTGGTTTTGTTGGGGAATCCCTTTTGGATGGAAAACGAGTTACCGTTGGGATGAGAAGTAATGTCAGTGTCCTTTCCGAAATAGCCATCTACACCTTGGAGGAAGAAGTGCCCCTTCGTGAAGTTTTCCAAAAGATAAAGGAAAAAGAGGACGGCAAAAAAACCAGCATCAGCCACAAGGCCGAAAAAATTGAATTGGAGGAATATTTCTTCGAAATTCTGCCCAACTATGATGAAGACCGTGTGTATGGCAGCGATATTAAGAAAATCATCCAATGGTACAACATCCTCATCGATAACAATATTTCAGACTTTGTTACAGAAGAGGATACTGAGGAAGAAACTACTTCCGTGGCCTCTGCAGAAGAAGAATAATTATTCTTCCTTCCAGTCTACCAAAGGACTTGGATAATAGTTTATTTCCATTTGATTTAAGTACGGAACCTGTTGGGCCAAGCGCTGCTTGTAATCGTCCCAATTGCAATGCTCAGCTGGGGACCAACCCAATTCTGCAATTCCGATGACGCGTGGAAAGGCCAGATATTCCAATTCCGAGCTATTGCTGATGGTCTCTGACCACAAAGGAGCCTCAACGCCTAAGATGCTTTCCCGCGGTAACCCTTCCACATAAGTTTCGGGATTCCAATTATAGGCCACATCAACTGGAATAAACCCTGCCCATGTGAGTCCATATTCAGAAATGGAATCGTATTTCATATCCACATAAGTCCGCTCGGATGGGGAAAGAATCACTTTCAATCCATTTTCAGCGGCTTTTATGGCACTATGCGATTCGTTCCAAAGTTGTGCCACAGAAGATGGATCCAATTTGGCTTGGGCAATCTCGTTCCATCCAATCATTTTTTTACCATGCTTTTGGACAAGCTCTTCCACTTTTTCTACGAAATAGATGTAATCGCTCTTTTTGGTGGCATGGGTTTCGTCTCCACCTGCATGAAAGTAAGGACCAGGTGTAATGGCTGTGATTTCACCAATAACATCATCCAAAAAGCTATAGACAGTGTCCTTTCTCGCGTCAAAAGTGCTAAAGCCAACCCGAGTTCCCGTGTAAGGTTTTAGTGGTTTCCCATTTCCATTGAGAAACGGATAGCTCAGGGAAGCGGCATTGGTATGGCCGGGCATATCAATTTCAGGAATCAGGGTCATGTGCCTATCTGCAGCATATTGGACTAATTCCTTATACTCATCTTGGGTATAAAATCCGCCTTCACCACCGCCAACTTCGGTTTTGGCACCAACCTCAGTGAGCTTGGGCCACGACTTTATCTCAATACGCCATCCTTGGTCGTCAGATAAGTGCAAATGAATACTGTTGTACTTATAATAGGCCAGAATATCGATGTACTTTTTCACCTCCTCAACAGTAAAAAAATGACGAGCTACATCCAGCATAGCACCACGATATTCAAATTTTGGAGCATCCACAATTTTACCGGTTGGAATCAACCAAAGTGGGTGGTCCGTAAGCGTATCATTACTTTTTTCCGGGATAAGCTGTCGCAACGTTTGGATGCCACGGAACGCTCCGGCAGCGGTTTTGGCATTGACAAAAATGGAATCTTTTTTAATGTACAATTGATAGGACTCTGGAGTTTCCAAATCCGTACTATCCAATTGATTGATATAGATCAACCGCTCCAATTTTTCGGAATCCGAAGCATTTACTGCAAGGTCCAACCCTAGTTTCCCTTTTATTTTTTCCGAAAGAAATTGTCCCACTTTCTCAAACGCAGGGTCCTGTGTTGTGGTGTAAATGACGGTATTGGAATCCAATCCGAAGGCACTGTGGGTGGCCACGGTTTTTACGGGTTTTGGAATCAGCGGAACCGTTGCTAGGTCCGTTTTGGGGAATAGGATTTCTTTTTTTTCGGGTTGGCAAGCCGCTATGCAAACAATAACGGAAAGGAGCAGTAAGGTTCTTGTGATCACAGTTTTCTTGATTAGTTAATTGACATGGTTTTTCAATACCTCGTACCAGATATCGTAGCCTTTGGTATTCATATGTAGGCCATCTTCAATGAAAATGTCCTGTTTTACTTTTCGTTTGTCGAGCATGGGGTACCACACATCAATAAAATCAACCCCATCGGTTTTTTTTGCAAGTCGACTCAGTTTTCGGTTTAACCGTCTGTACTTTCCTCTCAATTTCCATCTAGAAATGCTGGGTTTGGGGGAAATCAGCACAATCTCCATTCCCTGTTTTTTTTGTTGAAGAACACTCAATATGCGCTCCGAGGTATCCACAATGGTCCTGAGCCTGACTTTGGCACTGACATCATTGTCCCCTTCATAAATAAAGACTTTGACTGGGTTGTAGTTGAGGATTAATTCATCCAAATACAATTCCAGGTCCGAGAATTGGGAACCACCGAATCCAGTATTTAATATCTGTTGGTCAGGAAACCTTTCCTGTAGATCTTTCCACATTCGAATACTGGAACTGCCTGTGAACACCAATGTGGGCTTTGAAGCATCCCAAACGGAATCGTTCTTTTTTTGGATCTCCAAGACCTCGTCGTCAAAACGATTGGGAGCTTGGGTAATTCCGAAATAAGGTAGAAATAAGAGGAGTATGAGTAATTTTTTCATGCCGACGTGTTTTTTGTGATAGGGATTAATAGTCACTGACCAAATCTTGTGTTTTGCTCCAGTCATAAAAACGCTCTATCCACGAATCGGACGGTAACCCTTGTTTTCGCATTCCAAACCCATGTCCGCCCTTGCTGTACATGTGCAGGGCCACCGTTTTTCCAGCTTCAAGCCATGAAGAATACAGGGCTATGGTTCCCGGTGCCAATCCCAAAGGATCATCCGAAGCACAGACCAAGAACATGGGTGGGGCATCTTCCTTGGGTTTTTCCAAAGGAACCACACTGGACCAATAGTACACAGGCACCAAAAAATTGGGTTTACTTTCCTCGGTATAGTTGTAGCCCACACCAACCGTTACAGCTCCGCCTGCTGAGAAACCCATAAATCCTATTTTATTCGGATTGATTCCATAGGTATCTGCATTTTCGCGAACGTGTTTTACGGCGTTGAGTCCATCTTTTATGGAATAGGGAAGCACCGTGGTAACCCGTTCCATAAATTTTTCGGGTTCTTTGGAAGCATCGTTCTCGATTTCTGCCACTGCATCTTGTCCAGTGGGTACCAACCGATATTTCAATACAAAAGCGGTGATGCCTTTTTCATTCAACCATTTGGCCACGTCATTACCCTCACTGTTGATGCTTAGGGCAAACAATCCACCCCCAGGCGCTACAATTACTGAAGTCCCGGTATTGATTTCATCTTTGGGTCGAAAAACCTGCATGGTGGGTTCCGATACATTGGTGACGACTTGGGTATTCCAGATGTTTGAAAAGTATTCGTTTTCTGCGGTTTCCCAAGTTACGGGGGGTGTTTCACTGTTGGGCAGTTTTATAATTTCCTGTGCATTCAAGAAAAGCCCACAACATACTAATGTTAAGAATGAAAGTGTTTTCATGTTATTGGTGTTTCTTCAAATGTACAATTTTCACCACCGCACTATTGTTAATGCCGCTACCCTTACTTTGTTATTTTCTATGATTCACAGTCTTTATAACTATGGATAAAAAATCAGCCTCTGCTATTTACGGTCTTTGTACTTTTAAATAAAATTTTATAGATGAACGCTAGATCTGAGCAGCTGAAGGCAGTGGAACGACTTCTAAACATCATGGACGAATTGCGGGAACAATGCCCCTGGGATAAAAAGCAGACCATGCAAACACTTCGCCATTTGACCATTGAAGAAACCTATGAACTTGGTGATGCCATTCTGGACAATGATTTGGAGGAAGTAAAAAAGGAATTGGGTGATTTGCTTTTACATATCGTTTTTTACGCCAAGATTGGCTCGGAAACCCAAGATTTTGATATTGCGGATGTTGCCAACGGAATCTGCGAGAAATTGATCAACCGACACCCCCATATTTACGGCGATGTAAAGGTTCAGGACGAAAATGAAGTCAAACAAAATTGGGAGAACATCAAGCTCAAAGAAGGGAAAAAAAGTGTTTTGGAAGGGGTTCCCAACAGCTTGCCCGCTTTGGTCAAGGCCAACCGAATCCAAGAAAAAGTGGCAGGAGTTGGATTCGATTGGGAACATCCTGAGCAGGTCTTTGAAAAATTAAAGGAAGAGTTGGGGGAACTGCAGGTTGAGGTGGAGTCCAACAACGCTGATAAAATTGAATCCGAGTTTGGCGATGTGCTCTTTTCCATGGTGAACTACGCCCGGTTTTTGGACATAAACCCCGAAAATGCCTTGGAACGCACCAACAAAAAGTTCATCAAACGCTTTCAATATTTGGAGGGGAAAGCCAAGGAATCTGGCAAAACCCTAAAAGAAATGACCTTGGCCGAAATGGATGTTTTTTGGGAAGAGGCGAAAATGCGATGATGTAAAGCGTATAGATCTTTATACAAAAGGGTAGAAAATCGGGTGAAATTTTGGTATTGCACTTATAGCCATTGTTGCCAGCTGGCTTTATTTTAATGGTTCACAATAGTTTTTATTTACAACTCTATCTCTCATTTTTGCTTTATCATTAAAGTTTCTTGAGATGTTCCGAACTATATCACTATAGTTGTCATCTTTTTCGTTTTTTTGATGGTAAAACACTTTGATAGAAGCACAATTATCGTGTTCGAACATTGTATTTAATAATGTTCTGTCAGAAACACCACAAGAATGACCAAATATGAATATTTGATAATTACCACTATTTATGTACTCGAGTAGTTTTTTATAATTATCTGTTTCAAGATAATTTATAGACTTTATATTTTCTAGATATTCATTATTGTTCAATTTCTCAATTCGTTTGTAATCATCATCTAATTCGTCTCCAAATCCGAATATTATCGGATTGTTGTCTCGTTCCTCAACTGTTCCGTGAATTCTTATTGATTTGACAGAAGAATATTTTCTATCGTTAAATTGGTCAAACTCTCTTGAATTGCTGTAGATTTTATCTGTAAAAGTATAATTAAAATTCAAAAATAAAATTTGGTCAGGTATTAGGTCGAAGTAGTTTATAGCAGAATCTGATTGTAGTAATTTTTTAATTTCGGATAATGGATTCTTTGTGTCGATTCTCTGGATTAACCTCTTTTTTGTTTCATTTAGTTCATCCATCGTAATTTGGTCATTCGCAAGTGCCTCAATATCCTTTTTAATTAAATTGTATTCCAATTCAGCTTTTTGATTTAACGAAGTTTCTGAAAAATCTTTTAATTTGAAAGGATGATAAATTTTATGACCTATTATGTTCTTAGTTCTCAAATAATCTGTCCCAAGTGATTTATCAAATTCATTTTCTATAAATTTCAAATATTCACCAAGTTTTGTTTTGATTTTTTCAAAGTCATTATTTAGTTCTTTTACATCATAATCATTTCTAGGAAACCTAGCCTTATCAAATGATTTAATTAATAAAGAATAGTATTCGTTCTCAACGTCAACCCATTTATCAATAAACGCTTTTTCTGTTATTATTTTAAGAAATTTATTTTTATAATCAATGTTAGTCTTAAAATTTTGTAGAGATTCCATAAGTGACTTATAATTATTTTCACTTAAAAATCCTCCAGGTGAACGTTGAATTTTAAATTCCTCATTTTCAAATGGTCTATTGTGGTAAACATTTTTAATTGCGGAAGTAGTATTTTTCCAATAATCATCAATAAAATGCTGATAACTAGTTTGCATTCCGTGAGCTAAATCAAATCCATTTCCTATTAAAATTATTCTATTCATTTAAATTCTAAGTGCTTTTTTTCAGCTTGTTGCCAACGTGATAAGATATGATTCGTTTTTAATACTTCGACTGCGCTCAGTACAAAGTGAATTATATCGACCGATACGTGAAGTTAGGATTTTTAAACCAAAAAATCCAGATGGTATTGGTGAATACACCTGCCTGATTAACCCATAGAAAAAGCTTTTTAGGTGACCATATCTTGTTTTTTATAAAGTTAACCCGTTCAGAAAGAAATCAAAAAAACACATTTTAAATCTTGCCAATCCAGCTATCTTTGTGCTCTTTAAGTTACCGTTTTGTTCCAACAATATACCAGAGAATTCGCATACAACCTTAGGCTTGCCTATCCCGTAATTTTGGGGATGTTGGGGCATACGTTTGTGGCCTTTGCGGACAACATTATGGTTGGGCAGTTGGGTACCGCGGAATTAGCAGCGGTCTCTTTGGGCAATAGTTTTGTATTTATCGCCATGTCCTTGGGGATTGGCTTTTCCACAGCAATTACCCCTCTGGTGGCCGAGGCGGATGGCGCAGGCAAGCCCGGTGATGGCAAAAAGGCCCTAAAACATGGACTGGTGCTTTGCACCCTATTGGGCGTTTCCCTTTTTATCATCATTTTGTTGTGTAAACCTTTGTTGCATCACATGGAACAACCCCCCGAAGTGGTGGAATTGGCCATCCCTTATTTGGAACTGGTCGCTTTTTCCTTGGTGCCGCTGATCATATTTCAGGCTTTCAAACAATTTTCCGAAGGCTTATCCCAAACCAAATATCCCATGTACGCCACTATTTTAGCCAATGTGGTCAATATAACCCTTAATTACCTTCTCATTTTCGGTTCTTTCGGGTTTCCAAAGTTGGGTATTGTGGGAGCAGCCATTGGTACCTTGGCTTCGCGCTTTATCATGGTGGGGTATATCTGGTTTTTGTTGAAACGCAAAGAGAAATTTAAGACCTACGTAGCCAACTTCAATTTTAAGGTGATTGAGAAAAGAGTCATGCATAAAATCATCAATTTAGGGTTTCCTTCGGCTATGCAGATGTTTTTTGAAGTGGCCATTTTTACGGCAGCCATTTGGTTGAGCGGGGTACTCGGAAAAAATGCGCAAGCTGCGAACCAAATTGCCTTAAACCTGAGCAGTATGACCTTTATGGTGGGCATGGGCCTCAGTGTTGCCGCTATGGTTAGGGTTGGGAATCAGAAAGGATTGCAAAATTTTAGGGAACTTCGGCGGATTGCAGAGTCCATCTTCTTTTTGACATTCATTTTGGAAGTGGCCTTCGCCATACTCTTCCTTTTGGGAAGACATTGGTTCCCCACCATTTATTTGGATGTGGATGACATTGCCAACCAGGCAGACAATACCGAGGTGATAATAATCGCCGCCAAGTTGTTGTTGGTAGCCGCATTTTTTCAAATTTCCGATGGATTGCAGGTGGTGGTCCTAGGAGCATTGCGGGGGTTGCAAGATGTTAAAATACCCACTTTTATCACTTTTGTGGCCTATTGGTTGATTGGCTTCCCAGTATGTTACTACCTCGGATTGCATACCAGCTTTTCAAGTACGGGAATTTGGATAGGATTGTTACTGGGGTTGACAGCATCGGCGGTATTGTTGTATCTTCGATTCCACTATTTGACCAAGAAACTCATCAAAACTGAACATGACTCCCAACTAATGGGACCCAATGCATAATTTATGGAACTACCCAAATTTCTTTTGGCCGATAATACGGATTTTCCTGATGCCATTTTTATTGTCCATACCGAATACCCCCGATTTATTATCAATCTGGAAAATGATGAGGTGGAGTGGATGGAAGAGTTCTCCAAAGAAGATGAAGCGGACTTAATGGACGAAACCGAGAGTTTGATTGAAGCTGCAACAGCATTTTATGATAGAGAGGTTTCAAGATATGATGCGTAATGCTTGAGCAACTCCTACAGCACGATAAAGATCTCTTTTTATTCCTCAACGGACTCGGCACCCCAACTTGGGATGGTTTTTGGATGTTCATGACCAATACCAAAAGTTCGTTTCCGCTATATGTACTGTTGCTGTATCTCTCCATTAAATTTTATGGTTGGAAACGTACCGGGATTATTTTGGTTTCAGTCGCGTTATTGATTACATGTACAGATCAACTTTCCAACTTTTTTAAATACGGACTTGGGCGGTTACGCCCCTGCCACGACCCAGAGGTTAGTGGTGTGATGCGTTTGGTGAAAAGCTATTGTGGGGGACAGTACGGTTATTTTTCGGCACATGCTGCCAATTCATTCGGCCCTGCCGTCTTTTTTTCGATTTTATTTCGTGGAAAGGTTAAGTTTATTGGGATTGCCCTACTACTTTGGGCCTGCGTGGTGGCGTATAGCCGGATTTACATTGGGGTTCATTATCCGTTGGATGTGCTCACAGGCGCCCTAGTGGGCGCTTTGTTTGGATGGTTGTTTGCCAAGTTGGCTATATTTGCATTCCAAAAATTGGGTACATGATCTCTACGGCCAGATACTGGTTTTTACTTGCCCTTATTGTTCTGGTGTACATCGCCGGAATGTTTGTCACCCTTTTTGAAAACGATTCTGCTCAATTTGCGGTCATGGCCATGCGTATGGTCCAAGAGAATGATTGGTTCACATTGATTAAGGGAACCGAAGAGTATCTGGATAAACCCCACATGCATTATTGGCTGGCTGCGCTTTCTTATAAAATTTTTGGTATTCACGATTGGGCCTACCGAATTCCCGGTATTTTGGCCACCTTGTTGGGGGCTTACAGCTGCTTTGGTCTCGGAAAATTGCTCTACAACAAGGATGTTGGTCGTTTTGCCTCGTTGATTTTTATGACAGCACAGACCATTGTTTTGGCCAATATCGATGTCCGAACCGATGCTGTTTTAACCGGATTTGCCATTTTCGCCATTTGGCAATTGGCGGCTTATGTTGAAAAAAATTCATTGAAGCATCTTGTTTTGGGAGCATTTGGAGCGGGAATGGCCTTTTCTACCAAAGGGCAGATAGCCTTGGTGGTCATTGGGGTTTCATTGCTCTGCCATTTGGCCTACACTCGAAAATGGAAACGATTGCTCAGTTGGAAGGTTCTTATTGCCCTGTTGGTCTTTGGAATCACCATCGCGCCCATGTTGTATGCCTATTATCTTCAGTTTGATTTACATCCGGAGAAGGTAATTCGAGGTAAAGACCACCGAAGCGGGATCTTCTTTATTTTTTGGGAACAAAGTTTTGAACGGATGAGCGGCGAAGGGGTAGGAAAGAACAGTAGTGACTTCTTTTTCTTTTTCCACACCTTTTTATGGGTGTTTTTACCATGGACCGTTTTGGCATTAATCGCTTACTGGACCCGATTGAGGACTTTTTGGAAGCAGAAATTTGCATACAATCAAAAAATGGAATTTTTGACTTTGGGAGGTATCACCATTCTGTTTGGACTGATAAGCTTCGCCCAGTTCAAGTTACCCCATTACATGAATATTCTTATTCCGTTGTATGCCATTCTTTCAGCGTCCTATCTCTACCATTTACAAGAAAAGCAAAAGCGGAGTGTGGCCAGGGTAATTTTGGTTTTTCAGTATTTTATATTGAGTCTGGTCTTCGTTTTTACCGTTTTAGTGTGTTTTTACGTTTTCAAATTCAAATATTACCATGGCTATTTTGTGTTGGTTGCCATACTTGGGGTAATAACCTATTTCTGTTTGAAACGTGAAGCGTTGTATCTGCGGATTATAACCATATCCGTTTGCAGTTCGTTGTTATTGAACGGACTGTTGAACACCCATTTTTATCCCCGATTGCTACAATACCAAGGCGGCTCCACCATGGCTGAAAAAGTAGTGGAACACGATATTCCAGTGGATAAAATCTTTAAAATTTCGGAGCGGCATACATGGGCCTTGGACTTTTATAACCAAAAACCCATAGAAATTCTCCCTGTTTCCGATTTGGAGAATCAGAGTGGCATCTGGATTTATGCTACCGATCAAGAATTAGAACAACTTGTCAACAATGGGTACCACTGGCACGAACAAATCACCGTGGATCAATTTAGAATCACCCGATTACAGATCAAGTTCTTAAACCCCAATACCCGTCAAAAGAAATTGGAACAGGTACACTTGGTACAACTGGATTAGATAGTTTTTAGTTCAGGTTTTCTAAAATGATAGACAATCCCCATAAGAGAAATTAAGGCGGTAATCAAAAAGAAGGTAAAACTGATTCCGATGGAGGTGCTCGCATCCAACCCCAGCCATTTTGCACCATATAAGAAGGTCACTTCCCTACTTCCAATACCGCCAATGGTCAGTGGAATTACTGATACAATGGAGGAAATTAAAAACACAAAGAGATATTCAATGACGTCTAAAGTTATGGAAAGCGATTGGAGAATACAGAGAACGCATATCAATTGTGCCAGTTGTACCAAGGCCGAATAACTAATGGATTTCAAAAAAATGGGAAGGGTATAGGAAAAGAACTTCCAGTTCATCCACCAAAAAACCACTAAACTCAGTGGAATAGCAGCAATAATTAATCCCATAATCCCATTGAAAAATGGATTAGTTGAAATCAGTGCCAAAACACAGGCGTAAAGAAAAAGCAGCAACATCCCACTCAATCGGTCCAAAAGCAAAACGGAGACCACTTTTTTTGTTCCGGTCTTATATTCTTTTTGGATGACGTACCCTTTGTACGCATCGCCACCAATCCCTCCCGGTAGAAAAAGGTTGTAGAACATCCCCTGCAAATACAACTTTAGATTGCTCATTTGGGTGATTTTCGCCCCAATTTGATGAAAATACAGGTTCAGGCGGAGTGCGGCCAAGCCTTTGGAAAGTACAAAGAAAACTAGGGCCAAAATCAGATAAAGGGGGTCGCTTTTCCGCAACGTCTGTAAAACGTCTTGTAGATCTATTTTGGTGAAGATAAAGTAGATCAGAGCTGCACTGATGATAAATTTCAGTGCTGTGATGAGCTTTTTACGCATCTTTTCCGTCACCTACAGTAATTTTTTTGATGCGATAAGGCCTTTTCTGCTGAGATTCGTAGTAGGTTCGGATAAGCAGTTCCATTACAATACCAATTGTGAACAACTGAATACCCCCTAAAATGAACATCATCCCAAAAATCAACAAAGGTCGACTACCAATATCTTCTCCAAAACCAAGCTTCACAATCAACAAATAGATATTGATGAAGATGCCGAGAATGATCAAGAGCACCCCGAAAATCCCAAATAAGTGAATGGGTCGCTGGAAATACTTTCGGATAAAGAGCAGCAACATCATATCGGCCACTACCTTAAAAACCCGTTCCAGACCATATTTGGAAACCCCTGCATGGCGAGCATGGTGCTTTACGGGCACCTGTTTGATTTGTCCACCTTCCAAATACGCCAAAAGTGTAATGAAACGGTGCATTTCACCATAAAGATTCAAGCCCTTGGCAATATCCTTGGTGAAAACCTTGAGGGCGCAACCATTGTCCTTAATGTCCAACTTGGTCACTCTTCGCACCAAGAAATTGGCAATTTTGGACGGTATTTTTTTGACCAAGGAATCCTTTCTCTTCTGACGGATACCTGTGACCACATCATATTCTCCGCTTACAGCGTATTGTAGCATCTGAGGAATATCCGAAGGATCATTTTGCAAATCGCCGTCCATAGTGATGATATATTCCCCCTCGGCATAATCAAGTCCGGCGGCAAGAGCCAAACTTTGGCCGTAGTTCTTTTTCAATTCAATCAAATGAACCTTATCATCATCCATTTTCTTGACCCGCTGACGTGTTTTATCCGTAGAAAAGTCGTCCACATATACAATTTGGTAGTTGTACCCATCAAGACTTTCATGAATCTTTTGGGTCAACAGGACCACGTTGTCCTCTTCATTGTACAAAGGAACCACTATGGATAGGAGGGAATTGGTAACGGTGCTCATTCGGATATTGATCTGTGCAAATTTATTGCTTTTATTTAAAGTTTCTTGGTGATTTTGTCCAAGAGGAGTTTAGCGGCATAAAAAGGGGAGATTTCATTTTTTTCGATAGCGGAGAGCATCTTAGCCTGTTCCTTTTTGAAGGACTCCTTTTGGTGGAAAAATTGCTTTAAATGCTCATCAACCGTCTGAAGGAACCAGTTTTTATTCTGGGTCTTTCGGTTTTTTTCAAAATGACCGTTTTCCTTATTTTGTGCGACGAAATCCTCCACCATTTCCCAAATTTCCCTGATTCCTGTATTCTCGGTGGCCGAACAGCGCACTACTTTCGGCACCCAGCCATTTTTTTTGGGTGGATACAAATGGAGTGCTCTTGAAAATTCAGTTTCGGCCAGCTTGGCTCGTTCCAGATTGGTACCATCAGCCTTATTGATAGCAATTGCATCGGCCATTTCCATAATGCCCCGTTTAATGCCTTGTAGCTCATCTCCTGCGCCGGAGAGCTTCAGTAATAGAAAGAAATCCACCATACTATGCACGGCAATTTCGCTCTGGCCCACGCCCACGGTTTCCACCAAAATCACATCATAGCCCGCTGCTTCACATAGCATAATACTCTCCCGTGTCTTTTGGGCCACACCACCCAAAGAATTCCCCGAAGGGGAAGGCCGAATAAACGCATTGGGATCTTTGGAAAGGGTCTGCATGCGGGTTTTATCACCCAAAATACTGCCCTTGCTCAATGAGCTAGTAGGGTCCACCGCCAAAACAGCCACCTTTTTACCCATGGAAGTCAATGTGGTGCCCAAGGTTTCAATAAAGGAACTTTTTCCCACCCCAGGGACCCCGGTAATGCCCAACCGAATACTGTTGTTGGGTACGGATAGGCATTCTTCAATTACAGCATTGGCCTTTTCATAATGTTCGGCTTTGGTACTTTCCAATAGGGTAATCGCCTTCGCCAACAGGGCTTTGTCATTGTTAAAAATGCCTTTGGTAAGGGCTTCAACGGAAATTTCCTGTTTACGAAGTGCCTTTATTTTGGAAACAGTATCAGGTGGTGTCGTTTTTTTGGTTGCCAAGGGTAACGGTCATCGGATTAACCACTAAGGTATAAAGTTTTTGTGGGTTATGGTACAGGAGGATTCAAGCAGTCTTGTCCCGTTTTTTCATTTCACAAAAATTTAATAGCAGATTTGGTGGTGTTCCAGAATCAAAATGGTATTTTACATCTTAGGTATGGTTGATTTTGGTCAACCGGTACATTTTGAACCTTATAAACATTAGATGATGAAGACAATTTTTGAAGCAAAAGCCACAAATACAGGAGGAAGGGCAGGACATGTGCAAAGTGAGGACGGTATTCTCGATTTTGATATCAGCATGCCCAATTCCAAAGGAAAATCCGACCCAAAATCCACCAATCCAGAAGAGCTTTTTGCCGCTGCCTATTCCACTTGCTTTGCGGGTGCGTTGGAGGTTGTGGCCAAGGAACATGGAGTGGATGACCTTGGGGATTTTAACGTAACAGCGACCATAGCATTTAATAAGGAAGAAGAAGGGTTTTTCTTAGAGGCCACGTTGGACACGTATTTACCCACGGTAGATAAAAAAATGGGGGAAAAAATAATCAATGCAGCGCACGAAATATGTCCGTATAGCAAGGCTACTCGGGATAATATTACGGTGCATTTAAATTTGTTGATGGACGAATAAATTCAGTTAACACCTTGAAAAATAGAATCCCGTTGATGTATCAGCGGGATTTTTTTGTTAAAAATCAATATAAAATCCAAAATTCTGAAACGTTCCATTTTTTTCGTCGTCTTTAAGGAGAACCACTACGAACCAAAACAGCAAACTGACCGTGTTTCAAATTGAACTGGTAGAAAAATGTAAGCGCAACGACCGAGAGGCGCAGTTAAAACTGTATCGTCAATATTGTGATGGTATGTTTGGTGTTGCCATGCGGTTTTTGAAAAATTCAAACGATGCGGAGGATGTGGTTCAGGAGTCATTTATTAAGGCATTTCAACGAATTGAACAGTTCCAGGGCGAAGTAACTTTCGGAG
Source organism: Flagellimonas marina (assembly GCF_042651185.1). Lineage (NCBI taxonomy): Bacteria > Pseudomonadati > Bacteroidota > Flavobacteriia > Flavobacteriales > Flavobacteriaceae > Flagellimonas > Flagellimonas marina. The sequence goes on from NZ_JBHSCL010000004.1 coordinate 499,265, forward strand.
CTTGGCTAAAACGGATTGTGGTGAATGGGAGCATCGATTTTTTAAAATCAAAAAATCAAAGAACGGTGGAATTGAACGAGAGCTATTTGCACATTACCGATGAGGCCGATTGGCATGTTGATGAAGGTATTTCCTTGGAAGAGGTTAAAAAGACCATTGAAGAGCTGCCTGATAAGTATAGGTATGTGGTTCAACTTTTTCTGGTGGAGGGGTATGACCACGGTGAGATAGCCCAAATATTGAAAATAACGGAAGCGGCTTCGCGCACGAGATTGTTACGGGGCAAGCTACAATTAAAGGAATCATTAAAAGAGAAAACGTATGGCACGGGATCTTAGAAAATTGTTCGCGGAGGAACGGGAGGAAAAGACCTACGCAATGAAAAAGGGGCATGAGGCCCGGTTCCTATCCAAGTTGGATGAGAAGATACCATCGGAGGAACCTACTAAGGAGAAGGAAGGGTATTCTGTTTGGTGGCAGATAGCAGCATCGGTTGTGGTTGCTTTGGGGATAACCTTCTACTATTTTTCAAGCAAGGAGGGTGATATAAAAACCACTGATTCCCAAGTTGTGGAAACGAATAATGGCAAGGGTGGATACGAGGGCATTTCTTTGGGAGACCTTTCGCCAGATTTAAAGAAGGTAGAGAATTATTACCTCACCAACATCAATCTTGAGTTGTCCGATTTGGAGATTGATGCCAATAATAAGGAGGTTATGGACAGTTATATGGAACGCTTGGCCGAATTGGATAGGGAATATCATCGATTGAACAAAGAATTGAATGAAATGGGACCCAATGACCAAACCATTGGGGCACTGGTTAAAAATCTACAGTTGCGCTTGCAACTGCTACAAAAATTGAAATCAAAGTTGAACCAATTAAAATCATCAAAAAATGAACAGGAATCATCGAATATTATTTAGTGGGTTTCTCTTGGTGCTGACAGGAATGGTCTGTCAGGCGCAGGAGAAATCAAAAACCTACACGGAAACCTTCAATGTGGAGAAAGATGCCGTCATCGACATTAATACAAGTTATGCGGACATTGAGTTTGAAACTTGGGACAAAGACCAAGTGGTTGTTACCGCTGTGGTGGAGTTGGAAGGTGCTACGGATGAGGAGATCAAATCCTATTTTGAGAAAGATCAGGTGGCCATCAAAGGAAATAGCAAAGAAATTACCATCCGCACTGCAGGGGAGACTTTTTGGGGGGGTAACGCTTCGTTTGTCTATGATTTTGATATGCCGGATTTTGATTTTGTAATTCCAGAAATTCCTGAAATCCCAGAGCTTCCAGAAATCATTGTGATGCCAAATTTGCCTCCAATGCCGCCCATGCCTCCTATGCCACACATGGATTTTGATTATGATGCATACAAAAAGGACGGCGACAAATATTTGAAGGAATGGAAAAAGGACTTCGACAAAAATTTTGACAAAGAGTATAAAGAGCGTTTTAAGGAGTGGAGCGAAACCATGGCGGAAGTGACCAAGGAACATGCCGAAAATAGAAAGCATATTGAAGAGGACCGGAAAGAACTTATGGAAGAACGCAAAGAGATGATTGAAGAGCAGAAGGAACTTCGTAAAGAAGCCCGTGAAGAGATGCGAAAGCAACGAGAGGAAGTTAGGAAGCAGCAGGCGGAAGTGAGACGACACGTAATCAGTATTAATAATGGTGAGCCCAATGTGTTTTATTTCTCATCGGATGGTGGTGAGGGAAAGAGATACAAAGTAAAAAAGCGCATCAAGATTAAAATGCCCAAGAGCGTCAAACTAAAAATGGATGTACGGCATGGTGAGGTAAAATTGGCTGCCAATACAAAGAACATCAATGCAAGCTTGTCATACGCAAGCTTGCATGCTTCTACCATTGATGGCGATAAAACCAGCATCCAGGCCTCATATTCGCCCGTTGTGGTGCAACAATGGAATTACGGACAGTTAAAAACGGATTATTCGGAGGAGGTAAATCTTAAAGAAGTAAAAGAATTGAAATTGAATTCGGTCTCTTCAAACGTGGTCATTGGAAGGTTAGCAGATAATATTTTGGTGACCAGTAGTCTGGGGGCGCTGAACATCGGTTCCGTAGCCGAAGGGTTTTCCAACATTGATATAACGGTAGAAAATGGTGAAGTGGACTGCAAGGTGCCCAACGTTCCCTTTAAAATCTATGTCAATGAGACCTCATCAGAATTTACCTATCCCAAGAGTATATCCATAGGAACGTCAAAAAATTTCAACACCAATGTGCACAAAGGCTATCATATGGCCGATAAGAATGGTAAATCCATTACCATCAATTCCAAGTACAGTGAGGTGGTCTTAAAGGAGTAATAGGCCTTGCACTCTTGTCCCAAACTAAACGCCTACTTCTTTCCTATGACCAAATCCTTGGTCAGCAAATAATTACAACACCTTTTCTTACTGATATCCTTAATGCGTGTCCTCTTTAAGGTACGATTGAAAATTGGCTTTAAACCGGTTCAATCTGGGAATGGAAACGTTTCTGATATAGGAATTGTTCGGATTGTTTCTTTCGTAATCCTGATGGTACTCTTCGGCCATATAAAATGTATCAAATTTTTTTACTTCCGTAACAATGGGTCTGTCATAAACCATTTCTTCTTTTAACTTGACCATGTAGTTGGTTATGATTTTTTTCTCGTCCTCATTTTTATAAAATGCTATGGAACGGTATTGTGGCCCTCTATCAGGTCCTTGTCGGTTTAGGGTGGTTGGGTCATGGGAACCAAAGAACACCTGTACCAATTGGGTGAATGAAACCACTTTAGGGTCATAATAAACTTCTACAGCTTCGGCATGGGTGGTCCTGCCATAGGAAACCTGCTCATATGTTGGGTTTTTTTCGGTTCCGCCAGAATATCCGGAGTAGACTTCTTTTACTCCCTTTACGCTTTCAAAAATAGCCTCTACGCACCAAAAGCATCCACTGGCAAAATAGGCGGTTTCATATTCCTGCAGTTGGGATGCGGTGAGCGATTCTTTTTTTGGCACTTCCAGGTGTTCTTGTTGTACAAGCTCTTGATTTTTGGATTTGTCTTTGGATTGACACCCGTAAGAGGTGAAAAGCAATAGTAGTAAAAATGGAATTCCCACAATTTTCATTTTAGCGTTTTTTGTTTAGTGGGAAGAAGTTAGCAACAATTACTTGAAATGCTGTTAAATTTTGTTAATCGGAATGAAAACAGAGTAGGCTGGCCAGTAATCCGAAAAGTGTTTTGAAGGATAATATGCAATGAATCACTACAGCTAATTCCTACTTAAAGTACTCTTTTTCCTACAAATACCAAGCTTTATATCAGTAAGTTACAGATGAACGGTCATTTCAATGATCGATGAAATGCACATGTCGTCGCCATGCTGTATTTGGACCCAAAAACGTTCATCGAGGATAAAATGCACTTAATCCTGAGCGGAGCATTTCCACCGACAGAAAAGTGGATTTGGCCGATATATCTCCCAATCTGAGGGCATCTGAGGGTAGCTTTACATTGTAAATAAAACCCAAATCATGAAAACAATTTTAACCATCATCGCAGTAACATTTTTCGGAACAATGGCCATGGCTCAAGATATTTCTAAAGAGGTAAAGGTTGAAACCAATACTGCTGATGTGGAGTTGAATATTGCAATTGAGAAGGAAATCAAGAAGGACAGAAAAATGACCAGATTGTACAAATTCAAAAACTCTAGGGTTAAAAAAGAACTTTCTTTCACTACAAAAAGAAACAAAGCAAAATTGGCTTAATCATGATAATGGGGCTGTTACTACCTTTTGCAATTTTCCTAAGTTTGGCTTTTGTTGTTGCGTCGCTGATCTTTTCGATGCGCACCAGAAAATTTATGTAATTCTTCCCAAGGTTTTTGAATCGGCTTTTGGCAAGCCAGCAAGTAAGGAAGTGGAACTAATCTACAGAATTGAACTCTTCTATGACTTCTTCGAATTCAATACGGTAATAGGTACCCTTTTTTTCGTAGTCCCTTGTTATGGTGCCGCGTAGTTGACGGGCCAGGTTATAAATCAATTTTAAACCAAGGGAATTGGAGGTTCTTGGGTTGATATCCTCGGAATATCCAACGCCATTATCACCCAGATACATTTCATATCGGTTATTGGGCAATTTGTGCAATGAAACATGTATTTCTCCACCCTGTCCTTCCGAAATACCATATTTTAAGGCATTTGTAATGGTTTCATTGATAATAAGCCCCAAAGGAATTACCGTATCTATACTGAGCTTGTAGTCGTCAATATCCAAATCTACCTTTACACTGTTGGTGTTGCCTTTAACTGAACGTACCAAATAATCACACAATTCTTTTACATAGGGCTGCAATTCTACTTTGGAAAGGTAATCATCCCGTTTGTACAGCATTTCATGGACCATAGCCATGGAAACCACCCTATTTTGACTGCTTTTTATGATATTGCTGATTTTTTCATCAGCAATGGCCCTGGATTGCAGGCTCAACAAGCTGGAAACGGTCTGTAGATTATTTTTAACCCTGTGATGTACTTCTTTCAAAAGAATTTCCTTTTCCTCAATACGTTCCTGAATCTCATTTCTAGATTTGTACAACTTATGATGCGCCCTCAATAGATTTTTTCCAAAGACACCTCCCAATAAATACACAGCAAAAACAGCGCTCAAAAATGCAAACCAACTTTGGGATTCCAAAGGAATAGTGTTTTCAGAAATCCGAAAATCACCAGTATCGTATAAAAACAAAATGGCAAGTACAGAGAGGTTAACGATGAGATAGAGTTGGCCAAAGACCCTTGTGGTCACGTACCCGGCAAAGACCACAATGGCCAGAACAAAAACGAAAGGACTCTGTATGCCACCACTATATACGGTAACAATGGTTGCCCCGATCATGGCGAGGATTGAGGTGAGATTATACGTGAATATTAAATTCTCGTGCTGCTTATAAAGTAGTGTGTTTACTAGGTTTAAGAAGGCAAAACTAAAACAGGCATACGGAATAATACCTTCAATGTTTAAAAAAAACAGGCAAATGAGGCCCAAAATGAACGCAAATAAAGAAGAGCTATAGTTAACCTTTAGTATCAAATCGATTTTGTCTTGCAAAAGTTGTTTATCCTTGACAGGAGCCTTCATATACTGCGCTTGATTGTTCTGCTCTACTACACTAAAGGTTGAAAAATGGAGTAGTAAAAGTAGCTTATTACGGGGTGTTTCGGATGTAAATCTAAATATGTTTTTTGATATAATCAAAAGCGGCAGCTATAATTAGCTGCCGCATGCATTTCTTGAATTCAAGGGAATTAGTCCTCAACAAGCACCCATTCACCTTTGTCAATTAGGGGTTCCGCTTGTTTGTACTTGCAGGTTTTGCTCTCCCCAGACATGACATTTTTGATGGTAACACGATCGTTTCTACCAATTTTTGGTTTTTCACGAACTATGGTTTCCGTAACCTGTGGCCGTTGGCGCTGGGTTTGTCCTGCTGCTCTGTTCTGTGCGGCCAACTCGTCACTATTTGGAATCTCCTCCTTGGATGTCTTCAAATTTTCCTTGGGTCTTCGAACGCTTCTTGCCTCTTGGATTTGATTGGTGTTTTCTGAAGGCAATTCACCCTTGAACAGGAACGAAATAACTTCTTTGTTCACTTTGTCAATCATCTCCTTGAAAAGTTCAAAAGCCTCGAACTTGTAAATCAATAGTGGGTCCTTTTGTTCATGGACGGCTAACTGGACGGATTGCTTTAATTCATCCATTTTACGCAAATGGGTCTTCCAAGAATCATCAATGATGGCAAGTGTAATGTTTTTTTCAAAGTCCGTTATCAACTGTTTGCCATTGGTGTTGTAGGCTTTCTCCAGATTGGTGACTACATTAAGGGTCTTTATGCCATCAGTAAAGGGCACCACAATACGTTCAAACTTATTGGTTTGATCCTCATATACCTTTTTGATGACCTGAAACGCCACAGTGGCACTACGCTCCATTTTCTGTTTGTAGTAATCGTAGGCCTCATCATTGATTTTGTTGGCGATTTGTTGGAAGCTCATTTTTTTGAACTCTTCTTCACTGATGGGCGAGGTAATGGAGAAGTATTTAATAAGTTCAAACTCAAAATTCTTGAAGTCATCTGCCATTTTGTTGGTCTCAGCAATGACCTCACACGTATCGTAGATCATGTTGGCGATGTCTACTTTAAGTCGTTCTCCTTGCAGAGCGTGCTTTCTTCGTTTATAGATGACCTCCCTTTGGGCGTTCATTACATCATCGTATTCCAACAAACGTTTACGGATACCAAAGTTGTTCTCCTCAACTTTTTTCTGGGCCCGCTCAATGGATTTGGTCATCATGGAGTGCTGAATGACTTCGCCTTCTTCCAAGCCCATACGGTCCATCATTTTGGCCACTCGGTCCGAGCCGAACAACCGCATCAGGTTGTCTTCCAAGGAAACATAGAACTGCGAACTTCCTGGGTCACCTTGTCGTCCAGAACGACCACGTAACTGTCTATCCACACGGCGTGAATCATGTCGTTCTGTGCCCACAATGGCCAAACCACCAGCTTTTTTCACTTCTGGACTCAATTTAATGTCGGTACCCCTACCGGCCATGTTGGTGGCAATGGTCACAATACCAGATTTACCCGCTTCAGCAACAATATCAGCTTCCTTTTTGTGCAATTTGGCGTTCAATACATTATGGGGCACCTTACGAACGCTCAACAATTTGGATAGCAACTCTGAAATCTCTACCGAGGTTGTACCGATCAATACAGGTCGACCTGATTGGGAGAGTTTGGTAACTTCATCTATGATGGCGTTGTATTTTTCACGTTTGGTCTTATAGATCAAATCGTGTCGGTCATCTCTGGCAATAGGTCTGTTGGTAGGAATTTCCATCACATCCAACTTGTAGATTTCCCAGAACTCACCTGCTTCGGTAACAGCTGTACCTGTCATTCCCGCAAGCTTGTTGTACATTCTAAAGTAATTCTGCAGCGTGATGGTGGCAAAGGTCTGGGTCATGGCCTCAATCTTCACGTTTTCCTTCGCTTCAATGGCTTGATGCAATCCATCTGAATAGCGTCTACCGTCCATGATACGGCCAGTCTGCTCGTCTACGATCATCACCTTATTGTCCAAGACCACATATTCCACATCTTTTTCAAAGAGGGTGTAGGCTTTCAACAATTGGGTCATAGTGTGGATGCGTTCACTTTTTACAGCAAAATCCTTGAACAGTTCTTCCTTGAGTTCGGCTTCTTTTTCAATTTCAAGGTCTTGATTTTCAATCTTGGCGATTTCACTGCCAATATCCGGCATCACAAAGAAATCCTTGTCCTGATCCCCGGAAATATAATCAACACCTTTATCGGTCAATTCTATCTGGTTGTTCTTCTCATCAATCACAAACAACAAATCGGCATCTACCTTGGGCATTTCCCGATTATTGTCTTGCATGTAGAAGTTTTCCGTTTTCTGCAACAACTGTTTTACCCCCTCTTCACTCAAAAATTTAATGAGTGCCTTGTTTTTAGGTAGTCCACGGTGTACCCGAAGCAAGAGGAACCCTCCTTCTTTGGTATCTCCTGCGGCGATAAGTTTTTTTGCCTCGGCCAAAACGCCTGTTAAATGCTGTCTTTGCTTTTGAACGATGTCCGAAACCTTTGGTTTGAGCTCGTTGAATTCATGTCGGTCACCTTCTGGAACGGGACCGGATATGATCAAAGGGGTACGGGCATCATCGATCAATACGGAATCCACTTCATCCACAATGGCATAATGATGTGGTCGCTGCACCAAATCTCCTGGGGTATGTGCCATGTTATCACGCAGGTAGTCAAAACCGAACTCGTTGTTGGTTCCGTAGGTAATATCGGCATTATAAGCGGCCCGTCTTCCGTCGGAATTGGGTTGGTGCTTGTCAATGCAATCCACGGATAGTCCATGGAATTCAAAAATGGGAGCCATCCATGCACTGTCCCTTTTGGCCAAGTAATCGTTCACGGTCACCAAATGGGCTCCTTTTCCGGCCAATGCGTTCAAATAGAGTGGGAGGGTAGCCACCAATGTTTTACCCTCACCCGTTTGCATCTCGGCAATTTTTCCTTGGTGGAGACATATACCACCGATCAACTGCACATCATAATGAACCATATCCCAAGTGACTTCCTTCCCTGCGGCATCCCAGGAATTATTCCAAATGGCTTTGTCGTCTTCCAAGTTGACGTAATCCTTGGTTCCCGAAATGGCACGGTCGAACTCCGTGGCGGTAACCGTAAGGGTTTCATTGGCCGCAAAGCGTTTGGCGGTTTCTTTTACCACCGCAAAGGCTTCGGGAAGTATGGTGTTGAGGGTCTTTTCTGAAATTTGGTAGGCTTCTTCGTTGAGCTTGTCTATTTCAGCATAGATTTCTTCATTGCGGTCTATGTCATTGGAGTTTTCCACTTCGTGCTCCAGTGCTGCAATCTTATCATTGATTTCTTTGCAATCTTCGGCAATCTGGGCTTTGAAGGAAACGGTTTTCTGTCTTAGTTCATCGTGGCTCAATCCTTCGAGTGCTTGCTCAAAGGATTTTATCTCTTTTACCAAAGGTTGTAGGGCCTTAACGTCCTTTTCTGATTTATCTCCTACAAAAACCTTCAGTACGGAATTAATCAAACTCATGAAATGTCTTTTCGTTAGAATGGCAAAAGCTGTTCCATTGATGAGAATAAGGTGGAATTCTTTTGCTGGGCTGTCAAAATTACATAAAAAAAAGCCTCAAAAGAGACTTTTTAACGTGCTTTGTGTTTTCCGAAATTAATATTCATCCTCATTCCAAAGATAGTCTTCTTCGGTAGGATAGTCGGGCCATATTTCCTCAATGGACTCATATATCTCGCCGCCCTCTTCTTCCATGGATTGGAGGTTTTCCACAACTTCCAATGGTGCTCCGGTACGGATTGCGTAATCTATCAGTTCGTCTTTGGTGGCTGGCCAAGGCGCATCACTTAAATATGAGGCTAGTTCTAGTGTCCAGTACATAGTAACGGTTTGATTTTAAATTTTTTGCAAAAATAATTTTTAAACTCAATTAGTCAAGTAAAAACAGTATTAATTAAAAATTATTTTGGAGTTGACAAAACAATTGCGTTAAAAAAGCGATTTTTTTAGTCCTTCTCCTTTGGAATCCACTTGACTTCTTGGGCTTTTAAGTCGTTTGACAACTTCCGTGCCAATACAAACAAATAATCGGAAAGACGGTTGATGTAGGACAGCAACGAGGCTGGGACGGGTTCATTTTCGTGTAAATAGGATACCATTCGCTCTGCCCGGCGGCAAACGGTTCTGGCAATATGACAGTATGACACGGTCGTGTGGCCCCCGGGTAGGATAAAATGTGTCATTTCTGGAAGACTTTCGTTCATTTGGTCCATTTCTTTTTCCAAAAGTTCGATGTCATCCTCACTGATCCGAGGAATCTTGAGACGATGATCTCTTTTGGGCTCTGTGGCCAAAATGGAGCCCACAGTGAACAGTTTGTCCTGAATCAACATCAATATTTCTTTGGTATGGGTGTCCATCTCTTGATCACGAAGCAATCCCAAAAACGAATTAAGTTCATCAATGGTGCCGTAGCTTTCAATACGGATGTGATGTTTGGGCACGCGGGTCCCTGTGAACAATGCCGTGGTGCCTTTATCTCCAGTTTTGGTGTATATCTTCATTTAGGTGTAAGGAGTTAGGGGTATTGATTATTGTCCATTGATAATTGATTATTGTTCACTGCCCATTGTAAATTGTTTATTGTTGATTGTCCCGGTCATGCATACGTTTCCCTTCCATGAATCTGCGGGATTTCCTGCGACGGGTAGCTTTTTTATTTCGGAATAAAATGATCAAATAAATAAGCCCCAAAACTACGAGGACATACCAAATGGTGTTGTCTGTTGTTGCACTTTCCATACTTAAAAATACTTTTTTAAATCCGAATGGTGAAATGTTCTTTCACCTGTTCCCTCCTTACGAATAGGGCTCCGCAATGGAACATATCAATGCTAACGGTGATATTGGGCAAAGCAACCAAACTTTCCCAAGCTTGCTTTTTCTGTCTGTCTTGATGAATCCCGTTGATTAAAATCATGCTGTCGTTATGAAGTTTTTCTTTAGTAAGAAGCTCAAGAAAATCTGATGCACTCATAGAATCGGTATAAAGCATGTCCAAGAGGGTTACATCAAAAGAAATGTTTTCAAAGGTGTTTCCAACTAGTGTTTCAATCTCTGGAAAGGTATTGATTTGGATATTTTCACAATTAAAGTAACCAATGCTCTTCAATAATACATCAATGCTTTTGTTGCTATGAAGCTTCTTTTTTGAATACAAACATTTTGTTACAAAATTGAACACAAAAGGGGAGTGTACCCCATGCTCATTGGTGGATTTGAGGAGAAATTTGAGATAGGAAATAATTTTAAACCACATTTTTTACCCCTCTAATATGGCAGAAAGTTCAAACCAGCGTTCTGTTTTTGTTTCAATACCATCTTCAACTACTTTGAGTTCGATGGATAAATTGCTGATGGCATCACCATCCAAATCGGGATCCATGAACTTGTTTTGGAGCTCTGCTTTCTTTTCTTCCAATTTTTGGATGTCCTTTTCGAGTTGTTTGTACTCCTTTTGTTCCGAATAGGAGAGTTTACCCCCGCTGGTATCCCGCCAATTGTTTTCTGTTTTTTCCGAAGAAGTGGTTTTGTTTTCTCGCTCTTCAACGACCTTACTGTTTTCGTAGACACGGTAATCGGTATAATTTCCAGGGAAATCCTCTATCACCCCATCGCCTTTAAAAACAAATAAATGATCTACAATTTTGTCCATGAAATACCGGTCGTGCGAGACCACGATCAGGCAACCCGGGAAATCCAGCAGAAAACTTTCCAGTACATTTAGGGTAACGATGTCCAAATCGTTGGTGGGCTCATCCAGAATCAAAAAATTGGGATTTTGAATGAGTACGGTGCAGAGGTAAAGTCGTTTTCGTTCTCCACCACTGAGTTTTTCAACAAAGTCGTACTGTTTTTTTCGGTCAAACAGAAAGCGTTCCAACAATTGCTGAGCTGAAATTTGCTTTCCTTTTTTTAGTGGAATGTAATCCCCAAACTCGCGAATGACATCAATGACCTTTTGGCCTTCTTTTGCAGGAATACCCTTTTGGGTATAGTATCCAAATTTTAGGGTATCACCCACTACCACTTTTCCGCCGTCCACAGCTTCGCGTTGGGTAAGTATATTCAAAAAAGTGGATTTTCCCGTACCATTTTTTCCAATGATACCTACTCGCTCCCCTTTGTTAAAATTGTAATCAAATTTGTTGAGAATGACTTTGTCATCGTAGGATTTGGACACATTGTGAAGTTCCAAAATCTTACTGCCCAAACGCTCCATATTCAGTTCCAATTCAACTTTGTGGTCTTTTCGGCGTTGGTGTGCCCTTTTCTTGATTTCAGTGAAATCATCAATTCGGGATTTGGATTTTGTGGTACGTGCCTTGGGCTGTCTGCGCATCCAATCCAGTTCCTTTTTGTATAGCTGTTTGGATTTGTGTTGTTCTACAGCTTCGCGCTCCAGTCGAGCATCTTTTTCTTGCAAATAATACGAATAGTTGCCTTTGTACGTGTACAACTGATTGTTGTCCAGCTCTATGATCTCATTACAGACCCGGTCCAGAAAATAACGATCGTGCGTCACCATAAAGAGCGTAATATTCTCCTTGGAAAAATACGCTTCAAGCCATTCGATCATTTCCAAGTCCAAATGGTTGGTGGGCTCGTCCATAATGAGCAAATCTGGTTTGTTCAGGAGCACATTGGCCAGTGCCAAACGTTTTTTCTGTCCCCCAGAAAGGGTGTTGACCTTGGCATCTAGCTTGGTCAGTTGCAATTTGAACAGGATTTGCTTGTATTGGGTTTCAAAATCCCACGCACTATGACGTTCCATCGCCTCGAAAGCTTTTTGGTAACGGTTTGTATCCTCAGGATTTTCCATGGCCTTTTCGTAAGCAGCAATCACCTTAAGTATTTCGTTGTCCGTTGTGAAAATGGTTTCTTCAATGGTGAGGTTGGGATTCAGGTTGGGTTCTTGTTCCAAAAAAGCTACTTTGGTGTCCTTTCTAACGGTTACTTGACCTGTTTCCGAGGCGTCCTTACCCGACATAATATTGAGAATGGAGGTCTTACCGCTTCCATTTTTGGCAATCAATGCAATTTTTTGGTCTTTATTTATTCCGAAGGAAATATTGGAAAACAGGACCAGTTCCCCATAAGATTTAGATATGTTTTCTACCGTAAGTAAGTTCATGGGTAATCAATTAATTGCCAATTCTACAATTTGGAATATAGAATTAGATAAATGTATCGGACGGCCAAGGTCAAAAGTAAGGGAATCACTACGAGTGAAAAAATCTGTACGTGGAATATCCACAGCACCACCATTAATCCTATAAGGCCCAACATAGCGTACATGTATTTCGGAGACCAGTCAGGTAACTTGTCGTCAAATACGAAGATAAAAGCCACAATGGCATTGAGCGGAAAGGCCCATAGTACATTAAAGTTGTTCGGGGTAGAGGTATGGTCGGTGGCCAACCAGAGAAACAGCAAAAATATTCCAATCAAACCTGTGATGAGAAACAACGAAAAGTCCAACCATCGACTTCTTACCTTGTGTTTGTAATCGAAATAGGTGACAATACCTGTAAAAATCAAGAGTAATATAAACCAGAACAGTGGTGTAAGGGGGAAAAAATGCTGTTTTGTATGCTCAGCATAATCCAAGATGGTCCGCTCTCGTTTCAACAAAGGTTTTCCGTCTTTTGTGGTATGCCGTATTTGAACCATGGCGTAATAGGGTAGGAACATGTGTTCTTGCACGGTTGCGGTTCTGTCTACTTTAGACCCGAAGGCTAAATCAATACCAAACATGGACCATGAATTGGTATCAAGAAACTGCCTTACCAGTTGTCTAAAACTATAGCGTTCTTCCAAATGGGAATCTTCAAAAACAATGGTATCGCCATATTGTTGTTTTAAAATGGTTCCTGTAATGCTGGAGCAATTGTTCAATAACGGGTCGTATAGATAATCTCGATTTTGAGGCAGGTAATTTTCTTCAAAGAAAGCGAGCATCTGGTTTCTTTCTTCTAGGGTTAGGTCAAAAATTTGTTCTTTGACCCATCTTTTTTCCAACTCATACTCAAAAAGGAAATCATCAAAACTTCTACGTGAGAGCGAATAGATCATTCGACCTTTAACAAAATTGAGGTAGAAATTGGGTTGGTTAAAATCAAAGGTTCCGTAGTTGTAGACAACATCGACACCCAAAACGGGATCCTGAACGCGAAACGCACTGTGTCCAAAGGCGTAATATAATTCATCACCAGCTGCACACGTGAGCAGACTTATTTGGGATTTCTCTGAAAGTTGTGGTGCTTGGGAAAATGCCCAAGATCCAACCAAGAGTATGATGAGGAAAAGCCTTTGTCTCATTTTTATTGTTGTCTCGCAAATATCAGAATAAATACAATGCAGCCGAATATCAAAATTCAACAGTTTGTTTTTTCTCTTATTTTTACGGAAACCGAACTTTATGAAGTCCTATATTCCCAATTTGCTAACCTTGTTCAATGTTTTTAGTGGTTGTGTGGCCACTGTTTTTGCCGTGCTTAACCATTTGGAACTGGCAGTGCTCTTTGTGTTCATCGGCATATTTTTTGATTTTTTTGATGGATTGGCCGCAAGAGCCCTTAAAGTCCAGAGTGAAGTTGGGGTGCAGTTGGATTCTTTGGCCGATGTGATTACCAGTGGATTGGTGCCTGGTATTGTTATGTTTCAATTGTTGAATATGGCCGAACGCGGCGGATGGAACCTCGGCTTTTTTGGACATGATGATGAAATGACCGTATTACCGTTTTTTGGATTCTTGATTACACTTGCTTCTGCATACCGATTAGCCAAGTTCAATGTGGATGAAAATCAGGTTTCTTCGTTCAGGGGATTGCCTACACCGGCCAATGCACTATTGATTCTTTCACTTCCTTTGATTTTGCTGTACCACAACAATGAAGTGTTGAGCAATATAATTCTTAATCAATGGTTTTTGATGGGCTTAACGGTGGTTAGTGCCTATTTACTGAATTCTTCCATTGAACTTTTCGCTTTAAAATTCAAGAATTGGAGTTTTAAGGATAATGGGGTTAAGTATCTGTTCTTGATTGGAAGTTTGGTGATGCTATTGACCTTAAAGTTTTTGGCTATTCCCTTGATTATTATTTTCTATATTCTTGCGTCAGTACTTATTCCTAAAAAAGGTGGAAAATAAACAAATGAAGGTATATCCTTCAAAAGTAGGATGGGGGTTACTTGTACTCGTGCTTGTGAGCTTTGGAGTAGGTATCTATTTTACTTTTGAAGCCGGGAAGTGGATTGATTTCGCCATACAAATAGGCATTTTACTTGTTGTAGTTCTTCTTTTCAATTCAATATCATACAAAATCGATGACAAGAATTTGGTAGTAAAAACATTCTTTTGGTTCAAAAAGGAAATACCTGTTGATTCCATTACCGGAATAGTGGAAACGAATACCTTGATATCAGCACCAGCCGCATCATTGGACCGTTTAGAGGTACTTTACGGAAAATACAAAAGTGTTATCATCTCCCCAAAAGATAAGATGGGGTTTATTGAACATTTAAAATTGCTGTCACCTTCAATAGTGGTAAAAATGAAGAAGAGAAAGGATTAAAAATCCAACTTCTTTTTGCGGAGCTCGAAGTTTTGCCCCAAATATACTTTACGAACCATTTCATCCACCGCCAGTTCCTCTGGAACACCTGCTTTTAGGATGCCACCTTCAAACATTAAATAGGAGCGTTCGGTAATGGCCAAGGTTTCCTGTACATTGTGGTCGGTAATCAAAATACCGATGTTTTTGTTCTTCAATTGGGCCACAATGCGCTGAATATCCTCCACGGCAACAGGGTCAACTCCAGCAAAAGGCTCATCCAATAAGATGAATTTAGGGTCAGTGGCAAGGGCACGCGCGATTTCGGTACGCCGTCGTTCCCCTCCCGATAATAGGTCACCACGGTTCTTACGAATATGTCCCAGACCAAACTCGTCAATGAGCGATTCCATTTTCATGTGTTGCTCTTTCTTACTCAAATTGGTCAACTGGAGGACACTGAGAATGTTTTTTTCAATACTCAACTTACGAAAAACGGAAGCCTCCTGTGCTAAATAGCCAATACCGTTCTGTGCTCTTTTGTACATGGGGAAAGAAGTAATGTCCATCTTGTCCAAATAGATGTTACCCCCATTGGGCTTTATCAGCCCCACGATCATATAAAATGAGGTAGTTTTTCCGGCTCCGTTTGGACCCAAAAGCCCTACAATTTCCCCTTGATTAACCTCAAGCGATATACCCTTAACAACTTTTCGGCCGCGGTAGGCCTTCATGATATTTTCTGCGCGTAGCTTCATAGGAATTTGCCAAAACTAAACATATTCTCCTTCAACAAAAGGGTCTTTGGGATTTTTTTAAGCTTCGTTTTCTTCCAAGGCTTCCCAAAATTCATAGGCTCGGCGTAGATGGGGAACCACAATGGTACCGCCCACCAAAGTAGCGATGCCCAAAGTTTCCATGACCTCCTCTTTGTTGGCGCCTGCTTTTTTGGAGCTTTCCAGATGGTATTTTACGCAGTCGTCACAGCGGAGTACTGCTGAGGCTACCAATCCTAAAAGTTCCTTGGTTTTTACGTCCAAGGCTCCTGCCATATAGGCGTTGGTGTCCAAATTGAAAATGCGTTTAATGAGCTTATTGTTGTCAGCTAACAGCTTCTCGTTCATTTTAGAACGATACGCATTGAATTCGTCTACTTTATGGTTTGGCATTTTTTCTCTCTTTTTCTTTTTTAGCCTCTCGTTTTACCACTATTTTGGAAATGTAGATGCTTATTTGGTACAGAATCAGTACTGGAATGGCCACCACAATCTGACTGGTAATATCTGGTGGGGTAATGATTGCAGAGAGAATCAAAACAATTACCAATGCAATCTTCCGATACTTTCTAAGAATTTCTGGGGTGACCAATCCCACTTTGGTCAGGAAGAAAATGACAATGGGCAATTCAAACATAATTCCGCAGGCAATAACCGCCGCACGCACAGTGCCAATATAAGAAGCTAGGTCAATCTCATTGTTTACTACATCACTGACTTGGTAGGTGCCCAAAAAGTTGATGGATAGAGGGGCAACCACATAGTATCCGAAGAGCACTCCAAGGAAAAACAAAATCGAAGCAGTGAAAATAAATCCTCTGGAATATTTTCGTTCCTTTTCGTAAAGACCTGGACTTATAAATCGCCATATTTCCCACAAAATGTAAGGAAAACCAATGATTACACCTGCCCAGATTGAGGTCCAGATATGGGCCGAAAACTGACCGGCCATCAACCTACTCTGTATGGTAAACGGAAGCTCATCGCCGCAAAACTCGGAATCAATTCCAAAAGAAGTTGCAATGTTGCAAAAGAAGCGATAGGTGGGGAAATCCATGCTCTTTGGGCCAAAAATAATCCCAAAGACAAAGTCTTTCATTACAAATGCAACGCAGGCAATTATGACTATTGCCAAAGTAGACCGAATTAAATGCCACCGTAATTCTTCCAAATGGTCCAAAAAGGACATTTCATCTGGATTTTTCTTATTCTTTTTTGCCATTATAGGATTCCCTCATTTATAAGGTTATGGATGTGGACCACACCGGCATAGTTCCCATTCTCAAATGCCAACAGCTGTGAAATCCCACTTTCCTGAAGTTTTTTTAATGCTTTTACGGCCAAGGTATCCACGTCAACTGTTTTTGGATTGGAGGTCATAATATCCTGCGCGGTCAGTCCACTAATATTGTCATATTTACTGAGCATTCTACGGATATCCCCATCGGTGACCACACCTACCACTTTTCCTTCTTTCATCACGGCGGTTACCCCCAGCATTTTTTCAGAAATTTCTACAATAACCTCCTTAACACTTGTATTGACATCGACCTGCGGTTTTTGGTTGTTCACCACAATGTCCGCCACCCGTAAATATAGTTTTTTGCCCAATGCCCCGCCGGGGTGGTATTTGGCAAAATCAGCACTGCTGAAACCTCTCAATTCCAACAGGCATATGGCAAGGGCATCACCCATGGCCATCTGTGCCGAAGTACTGGTAGTTGGTGCAAGATCATTGGGGCATGCCTCCTTTTCCACAAAGGTGCTCAGGACAAAATCGGCCTGTTTGGCCAAAATGGAGTCCATGTTTCCGGTAATCCCGATTAATTTGTTTTTGGCAATTTTTATCAGCGGAAGCAATGCCTTTATCTCTGCGGTATTGCCACTTTTGGAAAGGCACACCACCACATCGTTTTCCTGAATGGTTCCCAAATCACCGTGAATTGCATCCGCAGCATGCATAAAAGAGGCGGGTGTTCCAGTGGAGTTTAGGGTAGCTACAATTTTTGAGGCCACAATGGCACTTTTCCCAACACCCGAAACCACAACTCTTCCCTTGCATTCCAATATATATTGTACAGCATGGGCAAATTGGTCGTCAAGCTGGTCAATCAAGTTGAAGATGGCCTTGCTTTCAATCTCAAGGGTTCTTTTGGCGATGGATAAAATAGACTTGGCGTCGTTCAAGGTAATAAACAGATTATCTAATTGTATTCCTAAAAGAATGTCTTATATTTAAGATTACAAAACTAATCAAACTATCTTTTATGTACTATTATGGAAGATAGAATACTTCCTACTTTTGATTGATGTAAAAAATATGAGCTTCAACTACCTTTGGAGGTGGCTTACAATAAATTGAAAAATGCGGAAATGAGTTTGACGGATACCGATTTACATGCTTCCCTGAAAAAATATTTTGGTTTCTCAAAGTTTAAAGGGCTACAGGAAAAAGTAATTCAGAATATACTTGACAATAAAGATACATTTGTAATAATGCCCACCGGAGGTGGAAAATCCCTTTGTTACCAGCTCCCGGCCATTATGAAAGATGGTACGGCCATTGTGGTCTCTCCTTTGATTGCCTTAATGAAGAATCAGGTGGATGCCATTCGGGGCATCTCCGAACAGACAGGTATAGCCCATGTGTTGAATTCTTCCCTCACCAAGACCGAGGTAAGGCAAGTGAAGGAAGACGTGGCCAACGGTGTTACTAAACTTTTGTATGTGGCCCCTGAATCCCTCACCAAAGAGGAGAATGTGGAGTTTTTACGAAATGTGACCCTTTCTTTTGTGGCGGTGGATGAAGCACACTGTATCTCGGAATGGGGACATGATTTTAGGCCGGAATACCGAAACCTTAAAGGCATCATTAACAGGTTGGGAGATGATATTCCCATTATTGGACTCACCGCAACGGCTACGCCAAAAGTTCAGGAGGACATCATTAAAAATTTGGGCATGACGGACGCCAAGGTGTTTAAGGCATCCTTTAATCGACCTAATTTGTTCTACGAGGTAAGACCCAAGACCCAGAATGTGGATGCCGATATTATTCGTTTTGTAAAACAGAATCAAGGGAAATCAGGCATTATTTATTGCTTAAGCCGAAAACGGGTGGAGGAATTGGCCCAAGTACTTCAAGTCAATGGGATTAGTGCCGTGCCTTACCACGCTGGTTTTGATGCGAAAACCCGATCAAAGTATCAGGATATGTTCTTGATGGAAGAAGTGGACGTTGTTGTGGCTACCATTGCTTTTGGTATGGGTATTGATAAACCAGATGTTCGTTTTGTTATCCATCATGATATTCCCAAGAGCATTGAAAGTTATTATCAAGAAACAGGTAGAGCCGGAAGAGATGGGGGCGAGGGACATTGTTTGGCCTTCTATGCCTATAAAGATGTGGAAAAACTGGAAAAGTTCATGTCCGGTAAACCTGTGGCCGAGCAAGAAATTGGTAACGCATTATTGCAGGAAATTGTGGCCTATGCCGAGACTTCCATTTCCCGTAGAAAGTTCATTCTCCATTATTTTGGAGAAGACTTTGACGCAGTCAATGGTGAAGGTGCCGATATGGATGATAATTCTCGAAATCCAAAGCCTAAAGAAGAGGCCAAGGATGAGGTAGTGAAACTATTGAGTGTTGTGCGTGATACCAATGAGAAATTCAAGACCAAGGAAATTGTCCGCATTTTGGTAGGTAAGACCAACGCCATGATATCTTCCCATAAAACCGATGAAAAGGAATTTTTTGGTAGTGGTGCCGGGAAGGATAAAATGTATTGGATGGCCTTGACCAGGCAGGTTTTGGTGGCTGGACTGCTGAAAAAAGAGATTGAGCGTTATGGCATCCTTCATCTGACCAAAGCGGGAGAGGACTTTCTCAAAAATCCAGAATCCTTCCAGATGACGAAGGACCACGAGTATACTCAAGAAGGCACAGATGCTGTGGTAACTGCTGGTAAGTCTGGTGGGGCTGTTGCAGACGAAAACCTGCTCAAATTACTCAAAGACCTTCGCAAAAGGGAAGCTAAAAAATTGGGGATGCCACCATTTGTAGTATTTCAGGACCCTTCTTTGGAGGATATGTCACTCAAGTATCCCATCACCATGGATGAACTCCTCAATATTCAAGGTGTTGGGGAAGGAAAGGCCAAAAAATATGGGAAACCCTTCATTGGTCTAATTGCGCAATATGTGGATGAGAATGACATCGTCCGCCCTGATGACCTTGTGGTAAAGAGCACGGGGGCCAATTCGGCTTTAAAACTCTATGTGATCCAAAGCGTGGACAGAAAACTGCCGTTGGACGATATTGCTTCGGCAAAGGGATTGGAGCTGCCCGAACTTATCAAAGAAATGGAGCAGATTGTATTCAGTGGCACAAAACTCAATATTGGGTATTGGATTGATGAGATTTTGGATGAGGATCAGCAAGAGGAAATCCACGACTATTTTTTGGAAGCAGACACCGATTCCATTTCAGATGCCGTTGAAGAGTTTGAGGGCGATTATGAAGATGAAGAACTAAGACTATACCGTCTAAAATTCATTAGCGAAGTGGCCAATTAAGGGGCCAAATATTCAAACGGATACATTTTTAAGTTCCGAAGGAACATAAAGAGCAGCACTATGATCAATACGATAATGGGTGCGTATCTATAATTCAAGAAACTTTTGGTTTTGAGTACCTTGGCCTTTACAAGCCCATGTTGTACAATCACAAAAAGCGCAGGTATCAAAAGTAAATTGTGACTAATGGCTTCCCCAAAACGAAAATGGAGCAAGTCATGGATGGCCCTTTGACTTCCACATCCAGAGCAATAAATCCCTAAATATTGATAGGAAGGACACTTCGGAAAGAACAGCCCTTTTTCGGGATTAAAGGAAAAATAAAGGAGTATTGCCAAAACTGACAATACTCCCAATCCTATGAGCAATACCGATTTTTTAATAGTTGGCATTTGCTAGACCGCCCAAGAGTGCAAAGCCAAAGATGGCAAAATAGACAATCCATATCAACGCGGCAGCACCTAACCCGATTAGGGCCCACATCTTCGCGTTTTTTGATGCGCTTTCTGCTTCTGCATATTCACCCCTTGCATAATGTTCATTTACTTTGGAAGCGTAAATGATACTGGCTATTCCCGTAGCGATACAGCAGAAAATGGTGCTTAAAATGGCCAACACCATATAGTTGTTTGGCTTTGGCGGCATGTTTTGGTTGTTTTCCATTGGTTGTATATGTTATTGATGTTATGTGATGAAAATATTCAATTTTCCAAAATTCAGTAAAGCAATTTATTGTCCAAATAAGTCTTCCAGTGCCTCACGCAGTGCTTCAGGATCTTGCATGGTATCCCATCCAAATGTGGTATAGATCCAAGCAATGTATGCAATAAACAGGAGATTAAGGACTATTCCAATAATGGCCAAAATTCTACCGGTCTTTACATTTTGTACACCGTCATACATTTCTGGGTTGGCGGCATGTAGTTTTAAAGCGCTATTGGCCAAAACCATTGCGATGATGCCAAAAATCAACCCAAGAATACCATAACAACAACAGGTTACAATGGAAACAATACCAAAGATTAGTATGAGCGTTGCATTAGGGAGTTTTTGTCGTTCCATAATTTATTTTTTTGGTTAAAAAAGTATGTTCATTTTTATTAAGTAGCTTACGATTATGGCTCCAGCCGTGGTAAGCATGAGAATCAATTTTATTTGGTCGGCAAATTTGAATTTGACAAAAATGTTCAAAATCAAAAAAAACAATAATGATACTATGGGGTATATGGCAGGGTACATTTTCAACGCCTCCAAAAATTCACCTTGCAATAACAGATGCGCTGAACGCTGTATTCCACAACCCGGACATTCTACCCCAAAAAATTTTTTGTTGAGACAGGGCAGCATATAGTCGTTTGCACTGAGAAAAAAAATGGTTGGTTGTAAGTACATCATCACTATAACAGTCAAGAAAAATACTATTATTTTTGTTTATGGGATTAACTTTTCAAGATTTTTTTAGTAGAGATGTATGAGCGGGATTGCAGTAGGGGATAAGGTTGAAGTACTGGACGAGGCCATTTCTGGCCGGGTGGAATCCATAGATGGCATCATAGTCACTTTGGTCACTCCTGAAGGTTTCCCCATGAAATATCCCATTAAAGAGTTGGTGAAGGTGGAAAAAGGGATCAAAGTCTCCAATTATGAAGTGATTCAGGTGAAAAAAGAAAAGGAACAACCCAAGAAAAGGAAAGCGCCGACCATAAAGCCAAAAGAACGTAATGCTCCCAAAATGGAGGTGGACCTGCACATTCACCAATTGGTGAAATCAAGCAAGGGCCTCAGTAATTTTGATATGCTCAATATTCAACTTGAAACGGCCAAGCGGCAATTGGACTTCGCCATTGAAAAACGCATCCAAAAAGTTGTTTTTATTCATGGTGTGGGAGAAGGAATCCTAAAAGAAGAGCTCTATTACCTTTTTAAAAAGTATGACAACCTGAAGTTTTATGATGCCGAGTACCAAAAATATGGATTGGGTGCTACGGAGGTCTATATTTTTCAGAATGGGTAGTTCTATTCCGCTGGTGCGGGTATGGCGGTGCTTACCTCGCCAAACTCACTGATGGTAAGGTCAGTAATCCGTTCATCCGTATCCGTCACAAAGGAAATCCCGCTCAACTGAATGGTATGCACAAACTCGGTATTGTCTTCGTTGGCAACAGTTTGAATGATTACAGTGCCATCCTCGGCTTCAATTTCATCCACCACCGTAGGTTCGGTAGTAGGGATGGCATCACAGAAGTAATTTTTGGTGACACCATCAGAAAAAATTCGGTACGTAACTTGCGATTGACTGGGAACTGAACTTTCAGTGATGATCGTCTCCCCAACGACACCCTTGTTCAATACACCACTTTGAAGCTCTAAAATTAAGGCCTCGTCATCATTTATTTTGAACATGATATTTTTCACGCTCGTTTGTGGTGCCGTGCAAAACTGAATGGCAACGCTATCAAAATCAATAGTCTCAATTTGTAGGTCGCCATCACTGCAAGAAAACAGTATCCCTGCCAAGAGGGACAAAAAGAAATATTTTCCCATGCGCCAAATTTAAAGCAATTCCAATTTAATAGCCCAATCCAGATGAATACTTTAAAAGAAATTAACTTTATTTCCCGTATTTTTGAACCCTCAAAAAACAACTGCAGCCCATGCAAAAAGTGTATCTGGACAATGCGGCAACCACACAGGTAAGGGATGAAGTCATTGCAAAAATGCAAGAGGCCCTGGCTTTGTACTACGGAAATCCATCCTCTACCCATAGTTTTGGAAGGTCAGCAAAGACCGCAGTGGAAAAAGCAAGAAAAACCATTGCCAAAACCTTGAATGCACAACCATCAGAAATTATTTTCACCTCCGGTGGAACCGAGGCGGACAACATGATTTTACGTTGTGCGGTTCGTGATTTGGGTGTGAAAACCTTGATTACTTCCAAAATTGAACACCATGCCGTGCTGCATACGGCAGAAGAATTGGAAAAGGAATATGGCATTTCGCTCAAGTTTGTGGGGCTGGATGCAGATGGAAACCCTGACTTGAATCATTTGCAAACCTTGTTGACCAAAGATGATTCTAAAAAACTGGTCAGTTTAATGCATGTGAACAATGAGATAGGGAATATCATCGATATTAAATCCATTGGAAAGCTATGTCATGAACATGGAGCACTTTTTCACTCAGATACAGTGCAATCCATTGGACATTACCCTTGGGATGTACAAACCGTACCGGTAGATTTTATGACGGCGGCTGCACACAAATTCCATGGTCCAAAAGGTATTGGGTTTGCTTTTATCCGTAAAAACTCTGGTTTGAAACCCTTGATTTTTGGAGGCTCTCAAGAGCGTGGTTTTAGGGCCGGTACGGAACCTTTCCATAATATTGTTGGATTGGAGGAAGCTTTTGTGCAAGCTTATGAACATCTAGATGAAGAGATTAAAACTATTAAGGAATTGAAGCACTATTTCATCGAAAAGGTAAAGCAAGAAATTCCAGGTGCGGTTTTCAATGGACTTTCTGCGGATTTAGAGAAAAGCACCTATACGTTGGTCAATGTGCGCTTACCTTTTGATAAGCAAAAAGGATTGATGCTCTTGTTTCATTTGGATATGAAGGGCATTGCCTGTTCCAAAGGAAGTGCATGTCAATCCGGAAGCAATTTGGGATCTCATGTGCTTACGGAAATACTGCCAGAAGAGGAGTTGGAAAAACCTTCTTTGCGCTTTTCATTCTCCATGTTCAATACCAAGGAAGAACTGGACTATACCGTTCAGGTGCTCAAGGAATTTGCCGAAAGCTAAATTATCCGTCCTTGTTCTTTCGTTTTTTCTCCTTGTCGTAGGGAAATTTACGGGAAGCCGTTTTCATCATTTTATCGATGAGTTCGTTGGTGTTTTTGCCGGTTTTTTTGGAGATTTCGTTTTCGTATTTCCACAGCAATTTTCCCGTTTCACCATCACTGATTTTCACACCAATTCGCCCGTAGTTGGCATCCCCACTAAAATAATCGAGCAGGTTGAAATCCGTGGGAACACCTTCAGAAAGTAGAATGTTCAGGTTGAGGTTCCCACTAATGATTCCGTCAACATCAAGAATCTTGCACAACTCTTGGGTGGTGTGGATATCGATATTATCGTAGGTGATATTGTTTTGGGCCAGAATGGCATTGGTGTTTACAATGTTCTGGAAGTCCACATTGAACTTTTTGCGCTTCTTCCGCTTTGAAAAATAAGTTTCCAATGCGTTCTGAACGGCGTATCCTTCGCGTTCGGCCAACACGCGCAACTCATCACGGTCAACCACCTCTTTCAGTTCCAAATGGGCAATAAAGGGCATAATGGCCAACACTTCATGCTCATCGGTAAGCTCATCAAACTTTCTGTTCTCATAAATGTTTTTCTGGGCCGATACCAAGGCAACGGTCAAAAACACAATCATGGAAACGACTTTCTTCATGGATTTTATTTAAAAACGCACTCCAAACTTTACATTGAGAATACGCCCTGTTAAAAAGTTGGGCACGGCAAACTGGGTTTGGGTATCTACATCCCGCACCCATGTATTGGTAATGGAATTCTGGTTGTTGAACATATTAAAAATTTCAAAACCAACACTGAATTCCTTGAACCTGTGGAGCCAATGTCCCTTGGGGTGTTTATTTTTTTCGTCTGCAAAAATATAGGAAATTCCCATATCGGCCCTTCTATAATCTCTTAATCTATTCTGAAAATTATAGGGGTCTGCGTAATTGGGACTTCCGCCTGGTACCCCTGTGTTGTATACTAGGTTTAGGTAAAGCCTAACGTTGGGTATGCTGGGCACATAATCCTGAAAAAGTACGGCAAACTTAAAGCGTTGGTCGGTTGGTCTTGAAATATTTCCGCGATTGTCCCAGTTTTCCTCTGTTTTAAGGTAGCCCAAGCTAACCCATGACTGTGTGCCGGGCACAAAAGCCCCGGTTAATCTAAAATCAAAGCCAAGCGCATAGGCCGTGGCGTTGTTTTGGGCGGCATACCGAATACGGACATCTTCAACGGTATAGGGATTCACGTTGGTCATATCTTTGTAATACGCTTCGCTGATAAGCGTAAACGGCCTGTCCCAAAGCGTAAAACTATATTCGCTTCCCAATACATAATGGGTTGATTTTTGCGCCTCTACATTCGGGTTGATGTTGCCATTGCTGTCACGAAGCTCCCTATAAAATGGAGGTTGTTGGTAACTTCCAATGGCCAAACGGAACAGCATATCATTTTTCCAGTTGGGTTTAATGGAAAATTGTCCCCTTGGACTAAATAGGGTTTGGGCATTTTTCTCAAACCCATCTCCTTTTAACACCCAATGGTGCGCCCTCATTCCCAAATTAAAATAGATATCGTGTTCGCCCCATTTGGTGTGCTTGGCATATTGCAAAAAACCGGATAATCTATTGGTTTGGGCATCGTTGATGGCTTGAACACTTTCATAGGGTAAAATATCCCCGGTAAAGGGTTCTTCCGGCTGATTGTTTACCAATTCTGAATTTGGTGGACGGATGATATAACCGGCCGAGTCGATGAATTCAGATTCGCGAAAGCGATCATTGATATCCTCATGGGTGAATTTTGCCCCCCATTCCAATACCTTTCCCTTTTTGGCAACTTTGCCCCTATGGGAAACATTGAAAATTAAAGCGTCCAATTGGTTTCTTGCGCGGTTGAATTGTGAACCGATACCCCGTGGGTTAACCACTTCGCCCAAGGTTTCACTGCCAAGATTGGTATCTACTTCTCCCAGCTCATAAGAGGCAATTACATCAGAATATTCTTGTTCTTGGGTATGGTAGGTTGATGCAATGAACTCAAGCTTTGTATGGTCGTTGGGAAATAAATCGGCCTTTAATGCACCCAATGTGTTGGTGTATTTGTTTCGTTCCCGTCCTTGATAGAAGACCAAAAGTGCCCTAGGATCATTCAAGGTGCCAAAATTAGTTTGACGCGTCAAGGGCTCATTGGTGTAATCGTTAATTGAGAATGTCCGAAGAAAGTTAAGATGGAACTTTTCTGAAAACCGGTAGGTGAGATGACTTTGAATGTCCAAAAATCTGGGGTTGAAATTGCCCTGGGTCTGCAAACTGTTTAAGAAAAGGCCATTATTTCGGTATCGTGCGCCGGAAATACTGGTGAATTTTTTGTTCTTGGAAATGGTTTCCAGGCTTCCACTGGCACCTAACAAACTTCCATCTGCCCGCAACTCAAATGAGGTAGGGGTCTTGTAGGTAATGTCCAAAACCGAGGATAGTTTGTCACCATATTTGGCTTGAAACCCTCCTGCTGAGAATTGTAAGTCAGAAATCAAGTCGCTGTTCACAAAACTCAACCCTTCCTGCTGGGCAGACCGAATCAGAAACGAGCGATAGACTTCAATACCATTGACATACACCAAGTTTTCATCAAAATTGCCACCACGGACATTGTATTGGGTACTCAACTCATTGTTGAAGGAAACCCCCGGCAACAACTTTAAAATGTTTTCCACTCCTGCATTGGCCCCTGGGATTTTTCGGGCTATTTCTGGAGGGATCGTAGTAATCCCGTCAACGCTTTTTCTTCCAGTTGCCGAAACATCCACCCCCGCAATTTGAATGGCATCCGTTTTCATCACCGGGTTGAACTCAAAGGTTTCGTTTGAGGTCAATATCAAGTTTTGTAAGACCACATCGGCATGGCCAATATGGGAAAAGCTGATGGTGTTGGGAACATCGGCCACAAGTTCCAGGACATAATTGCCATTTTCATCCGAAACCGTTCCCAAATTCTCTGAAGAAATATTGACGTTGGCGATGGGTTCGTTGTTTTCATCTAGAATGGTCCCCAGAACAGTCGCGGTCTGACCCTGAAGAACGGTAGCCCATAGCAGTAAAATGAAAAGGTTTATGGGCTTTGACTGGATCAATAGGTTATTTTCTAAAAAAGGTACTGGTAAAAGTACTACTGTTGCCTACATTGTCTGTAACGATGACTTCAAGCTCGCATTGTGCTTCATCTACGATATTATCATCAAAATTATAAGTGATGGTATTGGTCTTGGGCTCGTACTCCATTAGAATCCATTTTCCGTTCAATGTGGCTCTATAGGTGTCAATTCCACTTAAATCGTCTGATATCTCCAAGCTCAAATAGCTGTAATTGCTCAGCCATTGCTTCTCTTTGAAGTTTTTAGGGGTTATGGTAGGGGCAACACTGTCCCTTGCCAAGGTATAGACCCCAAGGTTCCGGGTTCGGGTGGTAAAGGCCCCATCCCTTTTATAGGTGGTGGCATAGGAGGGCCTAAGGCGGTCGTCCAGCCTAGCGATGAACAATTGTTTTCTTTCTTCCAAGGGATATTGCGAGGGGTCAAAACTGATTGTAAAGTTTCGGTGCGCTGGCACGCTATTGTCATGGATGGTAACCGTGTCCTTGCCTTTCTTTAGGTTGATATAAAAATCTTCATAAAACGTATTGGCAGGAAAATACACTTTGGCAGCCCCTAAATCAAAATTATTGGGTTTGCTGGCGATGATAAAATTTTCTGTTGTTGCTTCTTCTTTTTTGATTTTTGGAATTTCCCGCTTACCCTCCACGGGAATGACCAATTTGGTTTCGTTTCCTGCGATGTCCGAGATAAGAATCTCAACGGAGTAGGACATACCCTCTTCCACATCTATTTTACCATTATTATAGAGTTCTTTATAGATGCCCAAGAAATTGTAAGGCTCCTTAAAACATTTTTGGATACGCTCCCTATATTTTCCAAAATAACCATAATCAATCAGGGTATTGATGTAGCGGGTCTCCCCAAATGAGAATGTTTCAAAATCAAATTCGGTGTATACCCTGCCATTCACCGTTTGCTTCACCGAATACACCCCATTTTTATTGGCGGCCATGTCCAAACGGTCAAAACTATTGATTCCGAATCCGATGGTCCCTACCGCATTGACCTTATCAGCCAAAAACGAACCATCGGGTTGACGGGTGAAGTTGAGCTGTATCATTTTAGCGCTTTGGTTCACCACTGCATCTTCGGACAACGGATATCCATATAACCCGAGTAGGGTTGGATTGGTGGCATCCCTAACATCATAGCCATAGAGCAGGGGGTTGGTAGGTTTTTCGGTCACACTGCTTCTGATTTCAAAATGGAGATGGGGGCCTGCTGAGCTGCCAGAATTTCCAGTGTATGCAATGATACTGCCCTTTGCCACTTTTAATTCTCCATAATCGGGAAAAGCCTCCACTTCATAAGACTGTTTGGTGTATTGTATTTTTTTGATGTACTCCTCTATTTCGGGACCAAACTTTCTAAGGTGGGCATACACCGAAGTGTAGCCATTGGGGTGCGCTACGTACAACGCCTTACCATAGCCCCAGTGAGAAATTTTTATCCGGGTAACGGTCCCGTCTGCAATGGCGTAAACGGGCAACCCTTCCCTTTGCTGGGTTTTTATGTCCATTCCAGCATGAAAATGATTAGAACGCAGTTCACCAAAAGTACCGGCCAGTACCAGTGGAATATCCAATGGGGGTTGAAACACGCCTTGGGGATATTTTTCTTGGGCAGAAAGCTTAAAAACCATTAAAAAAATAACTCCAAAAATAGTACGGCGCATAGTCAATTCTGTTATGGTTTACGAAAATAACCAATGTTTTTATTTGTAAAAAGAGATTTAAGATACGTTACAGAACTTAAACCAAGACTTTAAGAATATATACGAAAACTATTGCGAGGTTACCCAAGGATGGTTAACTTTGTATCATACGCATTGATGTTTGCAATTATGGGCGAACTAGTTGAGATTGTTGATTCTCTGGAGAACAAGGTTAGCAAACTGCTGCACAAAATGGAATTGATGCATCAGGCCAATGCCAAGTTAAAGGAAGAATTGAACCTCGCCAAAGAGGAGAACAAAGTTCAGCAGAACGCCGTGTTGGAATGGGAAGAAAAGTACAATTCCTTAAAAATGGCAAGCTCAATGCTGGGTGGTAATACTAGCAAAACAGAAGCTAAGCTCAAAATAAATACACTAATTCGTGAATTGGATATTTGTATAGCCAAATTAGCGGATTAGACTGACCGAAATTATGGATGAGAAGCTCAAAATAAAGCTTTCCATTGCTGACAGGGTGTATCCGTTGACGATAGACCCAAAGCAGGAAGAAGGATTGCGTAAAGCGGCCAAGAACATTGAAAATCTGGCCAAAAAATTTGAGCAAAACTATGCGGTTAGGGACAAACAGGATGTTCTGGCCATGTGTGCCCTTCAGTTTGCCTCTAAAATTGAGCAAGGCGGTATAGACCGCACGGAAGGTGCCAAAGCTGCTTTCGATCGCCTAAAGGCGTTGGACGATTTGGTACATTCCAAACTCGGGGAATAAGTTCTTTTAAATAAAATTATTGTTACTGCCCACATTGGTAATTATTTTTTGACAAACTCAACACTATAACAATTAGAAAGGGTGAGTTTAAGTTGTAAAAGCAGGCCCTACATGTATAGGGATCCTTGAGCAGCTTGTTAGCCCTAAACCTGTAATTAGGAGTTTGTACAAAACTTCAATCAATGTGGGCTTTTTTTATAACCAAATATAATTCAACATGGATACTATCATAGTAATTGTCGTAGCAGCTGTTGTAGGATTAGCGATAGGATTTGCAATAGCCAAGATGATGGAGAAGGGAAAGGCTACAAAGACCATTGCAAATGCCAAAAAAGAAGCAGCGAGCATTATAAATGAAGCAAAGAAGGAAGGGGAGAGCATTAAGAAAGACAAGATATTTCAAGCCAAGGAAAAATTCTTGGAGCTGAAGGCGGAACATGAAAAGGTTATCATCAATAAGGATAAAAAGATAGGCGAGGCCGAAAAACGCACTAGAGATAAAGAGTCCCAAGTGAGCAGCGAACTGGCCAAAAACAAAAAGCTTAACGATCAGTTGGAGCAGCAAATCAAGGAGGTCAATTACAAAAGTGAAATCCTTGACAAGAAACAATCCGAAGTTGAAAAACTACATAAAAGTCAAGTACAACAATTGGAGGTTATATCTGGACTGTCCGCCGAAGATGCCAAGAGTCAGTTGCTTGAATCTTTGAAAGAAACGGCAAAAACAGATGCAATGGCCTACATGCAGAGCACGCTGGAGGAAGCAAAGCTTACCGCTCAACAGGAGGCACGCAAGATTGTGATCAATACCATTCAGCGCATCGGAACCGAAGAAGCCGTTGAAAATTGCGTTTCTGTGTTCAATTTGGAATCTGACGACGTAAAAGGACGTATCATTGGTCGCGAAGGACGAAACATTCGCGCCCTTGAATCTGCCACTGGTGTTGAGATTATTGTAGATGATACCCCAGAAGCCATTATTCTTTCTTGTTTTGATTCAGTTCGAAGAGAAGTGGCCCGACTTTCCTTGCACCGCTTGGTGACCGATGGGCGAATCCATCCTGCGCGAATTGAAGAAATTGTAAAAAAGACCGAAAAACAAATCAATGAGGAGATTGCCGAAATCGGAAAACGTACCGTCATCGATTTGGGCATCCATGGATTGCATCCAGAATTGATCAAAGCTGTGGGACGAATGAAATATCGCTCCTCTTATGGACAAAACTTATTGCAACACTCTCGCGAAGTGGCCAAACTCTGTGGTGTGATGGCCGCCGAATTAGGGCTGAATCCAAAATTGGCCAAGCGCGCCGGATTGCTGCACGACATTGGAAAAGTACCCATGGCCGAGGTTGAGGTTGAAACCCCCCACGCCATTTTAGGAATGCAATGGGCACAAAAATATGGTGAAAAGGCCGAGGTCTGCAATGCCATTGGAGCCCACCATGATGAAATAGAAATGACCACCTTGATTTCACCCATTGTTCAAGTATGTGATGCTATCAGTGGTGCACGTCCCGGAGCAAGAAGACAAGTCTTGGATTCCTACATTCAAAGACTGAAGGATTTGGAAGATATTGCCTTTGGGTTCAACGGGGTTCAAAAAGCGTATGCTATTCAGGCAGGTAGAGAGCTTCGTGTGATTGTGGAAAGTGAAAAGGTGAGTGACGACAAAGCTGCGGAGCTTTCTTTTGAGATTTCACAAAAAATACAAACTGATATGACCTACCCCGGTCAAGTAAAAGTTACTGTAATTCGTGAGACCCGTTCCGTGAACGTGGCCAAGTAGGATTTACTTTTGGTAAACTCCACTCTCCAGCATCAATAGTCCTTTTTCTAAATGGGCCAATAAATTGGTGAGTTTTGGAATCGTGGAGTCGCCCATCAGCACATTCAACCCTAATTTGGGTGGTCCGGATGCTTTGACTTTGGCCAATAATAATTTAAAAAAATCAATCCCTGCTGTAGTCTGATCTTGTTTAGAGATGGATTTCAACCCTAAGCCTTCAACAATTTGGGCCATCTCATTATTTTTTATGAGAAAACTCATGGGTTCTTGTGAGGCCCATGGCATGGGGTACAAAACATTTCCATCATTTTTTCGAAAGATGTCATAATACAAAAAATGACCTCCGGGTTTTAAAACCCTGTGAGCTTCACTATAAAAGGCATTCTTGTCAGGAATGTTCATTTGAACATGTTGTGTCCAGACTACATCAAAGGAATTGCCCTCAAAAGGAAGGTCCATGGCACTTCCCTGCACAAAAAAGGTTTTGTCTTCTAATCCCACCAGTTTGGAAAGTGCATTGGCCGTACGAACAAATTCTGGGCTTAAATCAATTCCAGTGGCCGTACAGTTGTATTCGTCAGCGAGCATTCGGCATGGCCCTCCAATACCACTGCCCATGTCAAGTATCGTTTTACCTTCAATGGGAATGGTTTTCGCCAGTTCTTTGGAAACTGTAGCGCCTCGCACATGAAATTCATCAACACCTGCTATATCTTCGCGCTTTATTTGGGTTATATCCAGATTTTGTTTTTCAAGACGGGTCAAAATTTCTTCAAACAAGCCGTCTTTGTGATAATGTTCTGCTATTTTTTGGTCAACATGGTTCATTGTACTCTACTATTTGGTATTGGTAGTGAAATTCTTCTTGCTCTTACTCACAGCCGCAATATTTCTCGCTATTGGCTTTTTCAAAACACTCTTTTCCCTCATGAAAGGCAAAATAGGAAAGGGCTAGGGTGCCAATACTATCAATATAGCCAATGCCCCAAAGTTCATAGATGCCGCTGCTTACCAATAGAATTATGGACATATATACACAGACCAGTGTACAATTGGCATCGGCAAGAATAGGGGCGGAGTCCAGTTCTTTACCTATCTTTCTTTTTCCCATGACTAAAGCCCACATCACCAAAATGGAAATTATGGAAATGACCACGCCCCAAAATGTGGCCAGTGGCTTGTGTCCTGTCCATATATTGTAAAGGCTTGTAGCTACCAAGGCAACTACCAAAGCGTAAAATGCAAAGCCGGTGATTCTTAAAGCGGTTTGCTCAAAGTTATCTCGATTGCTATCGGGTCGTCTTTGGATGCGTACAATCATATGGGCAATCCCGAGGCCAGAAATGACCTCAATAAAACTATCCGCACCGAACCCGAACAGGGCCAAACTTTCGTCTTCAAATCCAAGGTAGGTGGAAATCAATCCTTCCAGAATGTTGTATATAATGGTGAAAACAGCTAGTCCGAAGGCGATTCGATAATATTTTCCGGTAGCTGTCATTTTGGAATCCATTTACATTTGAATGCTCAAGAGAAACAGAAAACGGAAATCCGCAAGTGGTAAGGAAGTTGGTTTATTCTTCTTCAGAGCTGCCATCCTCCTCAGCTTCTCTATTTAGTTTGTTTTCGAGGATATTCAGTTTCTTGAGTTTTTCCTTCCATGTTTGAAGGGCCTCTTTCTGTTTATTGATGTTATTGATCACCTCCTTGACCAATGGATTGTCCTCAGAGTCATCCGAGAAGAACTGCAAATTGTTTTCCAATTGACGTATCTCCGACTTACTGTCGTTGATTTTCCTTCGAATAAAGACCCTTTCGTTCCCAATGGCGCGGTTGTCTTCTGTTTTGGCAAGTTCTTGAACCTTGTTGCCGTATTTGAGCAATTCGGATTCTTGCTTGCTTACACCAACTTTTTTGAACAGGGCATCAATGATTTTGTTGAACTTGCCATTAATGTGTTTTTTGTTGTACGGAATCCGTCCGTATTGCTTCCACTCATCCAAAAATTCTTTGATGGCTGCTAAATCTTTCTTTTTATCGCCGCTTAATTGAAAGGCTTTTAAGCGTTCCAGACAACTGTTCTTTTTTTCAAAATTCTCGTACTCTTCTTTATGGGCGTCGTTCTTTTCAGCGTGCAAACGGTCAAAATAGTGGTTACATGCATTCTTGAACTCATGCCAAATTTTATCAGAGTACTTTCGGGGCACATGGCCTATTTTCTTCCAATCGCTTTGGATACGTTTCATCTGCGGCGTAACGGTAGCCCAATCATCACTATCTTTCAAGGACACGGCCAACTCCAGTAATTCTCTTTTCTTTTCAAGATTGTTGTGCTGTTCCTTTTTTTGGTTTTTATAGAAGGCATTCTTATTCCGATTAAATTTTCGGACAACTTCTTTAAAGGAACCCCATGTTTCTTCATTTACTTTTTGAGGAACCTTGCCTGCCTTAAAAAAGGAATCGCGTAGAGCCTCTACCTCCTTGATTTGCTGTTGAATTCCTCTATGGTTATCGGCAACACTCCCTGCAATTTTGGCAATATCGGCAATGATTTCCTGTTTTTTCTCCAGATTCTTTTCGTAGACTTTTTCCAGTTCTTGAAAATGTTCTTGTCTACGTTGGTGCATGGCCTTGGTAGCATTGCTGAAACGCTCCCAAATTTCTTCCCGCTGTTCTTTGGCCACGGGGCCTATATCTTCCTTCCAGATTTTATGAAGGGTCTGGAGTTCTCGGAATGCTTTGCCTAAATCGGGCTCATCGGCCAAGGCTTCGGCACGCTCCACCAATTTTTGTTTCTCTTCAAGATTATGTTTAAAGTCCAGATCGCGCAGCTCGCGGTTCAAGTGCAAAAAATCATAAAAGATTTCCATGTGGTGGTGGTAGGTCCGCCAAACATCATTATAGCTGCTCCTCGGAACGGGACCCGCATTTTTCCAGTTTTCTTGAAGCTCCTTAAAATTCTTGTATGTAGTATTGATATCCTCTTCAACATCGATGAGCCCTTTCAATTGCTCAATGATATGAAGTCGATTCTGAAGGTTACTTTTTAGGTTTTGTTCCAGTTGCTTGTAGTAATGATCCCGTTTTTCACGATAATCACTGTACACTTCATTGAACTGTCTTTTGGCAACCGAATTATACCTGAAATCTATTTCGTTTCCGCCTTTGGATACAAACTCTTCTTTTTTGTGCTCCAAAAACTCCTGAAACTTTTGGTCGAACTCGTATTTAATGGAGCTTACATGCTTATGGATGGCCTGTACTTTTTCATTTTTGACCAACCGTTGTAGTTCGCCCACAAGATTCTCTATGGACATAGCATGGTAGTCCAGCATGGGGATGTAATGCCGCTTTTCATTATCGGCATCCTCTGCATCCTCTGCGTTGGATTCATCTATTTCATCAATGGCTTCGTTGGACTCGTCTTTGGTGGAAGCTTTATCCGCTTCATCCTTGGATTCGGGCGGGGCGCTGTTTTCTGTTTTGGTTTCTTCCGTATTTTCGGCTACAGCGGCATCGGACTCGTTTGGTTCAGAAATGGGGCTTTCTTCCAATGGAGTCTTGGTGTTGTCCGATATTTGCTCAGTACCACCTTCAGCTTGCTGAAGTTTATGATCATTTTCCTGCATTAGTAGTCTCCTTTCCTTTGGATTGATGATAATTATAGCCAATTTAACAACTAAATTACCTAATAACAAAAGTATTGAATCTTCTTTTGTGCTGGATTTTTAATGTACAGACAGGTGAAAATGATATATTGGTCGCCGTTTTTAAGGGGTGTTCCAAATTTCCCAAGCCTTTTCAGCTTGCCCCAACAGCATTTCCAATCCATTTGAAATGGTGGCGCCATTGGCTTCGCCAAGAGCCAGAAATGTAGTTTTTTCAGGATTATAGATCAAATCGAAGAGAAGGTGCTTACTTCCAATATGTTGATAAGGTACATCTGGTTTATTGTCAGTATTAGGGTGGGTGCCAAGCGGCGTACAATTGATGATTACGGTGTATTCTTCCATAATCTCTTTAGTGAGATCTCCGTAGGTAAATTGATTCTTCTGTGGAGTTCGGGAGACGTAGGCACGGTCAATGCCCAATTCGTCCAGCACAAAACAAATGGCTTTTGAGGCTCCCCCAGTCCCCAAAACCAATGCTTTTTTATGATGGGGTTTCAGAAATTTCTGGAGAGCTTCCTTAAATCCATAGGCATCTGTATTGAAGCCTTTGAGACCATTGTCAACGAATTTTATGGTATTCACTGCACCAATTTTGGACGCCTTTGCATCCAGTTCATCCAAGAAGGGGATGACATCCTGCTTATAGGGAATGGTAACGTTGAGACCTTTGAGATTGGCCTCTGCCAACACCGATTTAAATTCAGAAATATCCGGTATATCAAAGTTTTCATAACTGTGGTCGTTCAATCCCAGTTGTTCAAATTTTTTGGTAAAATATCCTTGAGAGAAGGAATATGAAATGTTTTTACCGAGCAGCCCGTATCTGTTTTCTTTCTTTTCTGTTTTTCCCATACCAATCCAGTAGCAATAATACCAAAATTC
Source organism: Flagellimonas marina (assembly GCF_042651185.1). Taxonomy (NCBI): domain Bacteria; kingdom Pseudomonadati; phylum Bacteroidota; class Flavobacteriia; order Flavobacteriales; family Flavobacteriaceae; genus Flagellimonas; species Flagellimonas marina. The sequence continues at coordinate 535,132 of NZ_JBHSCL010000004.1, forward strand.
CCAAAATCACAAAAAGAACAGCCCACCAAGTTTCGGCATGTCCAAAATCGGGAAAGTAACGCTCATAGTTGCGAACAATTTTATCTCCATTTGAATCCAAAATAGGGTTGCCCATTTCGTCCATTTTGTACATGGTCCGTTTCCAAGGCCATAATACGCCCAATGAGCCTGTAATAAACCCTAAAATGACCGCTGTGGCCGTGGCCTTATAGTGTTTGAGGACATAGCTCAGTAGATGTGAGAAAGTTACAAGTCCCGTGGCGGAGCCCAACGTGAAAATACCCAGGATTTTTAGAGTTTGTACGCGTTCAGTATTTTCAACAAAGCTAAAATCACCCGAAAAGATTTCGGAAAAGGTGTCATACAGAGCGTTGACGGAATCAACCAAAAGCAGCACATAATTCCCTAACAAAATCAGAATAAACGAACCTGAAAGCCCCGGAAGTGTCATTCCAGAAACACTGATGATACCACAGAAAAAAATAAAGAACAAATTGTCATTTTCTCTGGCAGGACTCAAAAAACTGATGGATACACCAATAATCAATCCCAAAATCCCAAAGGGAATGGTCCGCTTGTTCCACGAATCATAATCTTTGCCAATGTAGTAGATTGAGCCCAAAATCATTCCAAAGAAAGTGGCCCAAACAAATAGCTCATTGCGGTCCAAAAAATAATCGAGGATTCGGGAAACGCTGAAATAACTCACCAACATGCCAAAGATGAGCAATATTAAAAATTGAGCATTGGTATATTGGTAAAAACTCTTGAATCGTCCATTGAAGAGCAGTTTTATTGCTTTGGAATTGAGTTTTTGTAGGGAGTAGATGAATTCTTCATAAAAACCACCCACAAAGGCAACAATACCACCCGAAACACCGGGAACTTTATTGGCCGCACCCATACAAAGGCCCTTTATCACCAAAAAGAAATTATCCAGAAATGATCTTGGTTGATGCATGTGGCCAATAGAGTTTCTTATTTTTTGGAAGCAATTTTTTCCAGGATAAAAATAAGCGAAAAACCTATCATGGCTAGGATTATGGCAAGGATTAACTGATTGTCCCCCTCAAAGGCAGTTGGCCATACATTCATATCATCCACTACTATGGTTTTTTCCCCAAATGTTTTGGTTTCCAAGACTTTTTTCCAAGGCCATATTTTGTTCAAGGAACCGAGGATGAATCCGGTAAGCAAGGCCAACGTTATGTTTTTGTAGTGATTGAACATCCATTTGAGCAATCGGGCGAAGCTCAAAAGGCCAAAAATAGCTCCGGCCGCTACGATGAGCACAATCTTGATGTCTCGCTCGTGGACAGCATCCAAAATGGTTTTATAAGACCCTAAAAGTACTAAGATAAAAGCACCGGATATGCCGGGAAGTATCATGGCGCAAACAGCTAAAGCTCCTGACAGAAAAAGATAGGGAAGACTGCCTACATTTTCGTTGGGTGGTAACTCCGTGATGAAAAATGCCACTGCGGCACCTAGAATAAAGACAACTACGGTGCCAATGGTCCACTTGGTAATCTCCTTTCCAACGAAAAAAATACTGGCCAAGACCAGTCCAAAGAAAAAGGACCAGAGGAGTACGGGTTTATTTTCGAGCAGCCAGCTCAGGAATTTAGCCAAGGATAACACACTTATGAATATTCCGAGGAATAGTGCCACTAAGAAATTGCCATTGACCTTTTCCCAAGCAACTTTGAGTCCTTCTTTTTTTAGGATTTTAAAAAGTGACAGGTTAATGTTGTTGATGGAAGTGATAAGTTCTTCGTAGATACCCGAAATAAAAGCAATGGTGCCTCCTGATACACCGGGAACCACATCAGCAGCTCCCATGGCCATTCCTTTTAGGGTAATAAAAATATAGTCAATTAATCGACGTGCTTTCATGGATTCGGGTACGTATGGAAATGCAAAGTTACGTAGAAGTCCGTTTAATATGGGAAACCAATGTCTGTAACCATTTTACTTCGCTGAACTCAGGGAATTCCTCATCGAACAGTTGTAATTTTTCAATATCCAATTTCATGGCCTCCGTTAATTTTTCCTTGGCCCGCTTGGTGTCCCTGTTTTTAAGGTAAACTCCAGCCAACTTATAGGTGAGTGCCGCATTGTCTGGGTAGAACTCCAATCCTTGGATCAAGACTTGGATGGTGGATTCAAAATCTCCTATTCTCTTCAAGACCTCGGCCCAATTTCGCCAAGTGTCCAGCTCATAGTTTCCCAAATCTACCGCTTGTTTAAAGGCAAAATCCGCTTCATCCAAATTATCCATGGCCAAATAGATTTTGGCCGCCTTTTTCCAATACAGGGGATTTTCCCCATCAATATTTATGGCTTTGTTGATGTAGTAAAGTGCTTTTACGTAGTCCTTTAATTTGTAATGGAAATTGGTAATGGCCAACCAGCCTTTGTCCAAAAGTGGATCTTCATGAACGGTGTTGTAATAATAATATTTGGCCAAGTCATAGTTACCTAATTTCTCATGACATTTTCCTATGCGAAGGAAGGCATGCGACGTGGGATCTTCTATGGAAATAGTGGTTTCATAATTTTCGATGGCCTCGTTGTATCGGCCTAACTTCTCCAGCACCTTTCCTTTTTCAAAGTAGGCGCCAATAAAGGAATCATCTGAGATTATGGCAAAATCAAAAGCAGTAAGCGCTTCCGGAAATAAATCCATGGCGTAGTACATTTTCCCCAATTGATGCCATGCTACCTCACAGTATGGATTCCGTTCCAAGTAATTATTTAAGTAAAGAATGGCGCCATCAAAATCCTCCAAAAACTCGAAGCAGTACACCACATTGTAAAGGGACGAATAGTCGCTGTCATCAAACTCAACACAGCGCATAAAGCTACGCTTTGCCCTTTCGTAATCATCCATAAAAAGGTACTCCATACCCAAAAGAGAATGGATGTCAAAGCTATCCTCGCTGATGTGCAAGGCCTCCAAAAGAAGATTTACGGCCTCTTGGTGATTGTCTTTTTTGGACTGGATATTGGCCCTTTGGATATAGATTTCCTCATTGTGGGCGTCTATGTTCTGAATTTCATCCAATAATCGCTCTGCAGCTTCATATTTGTCCTCAAAAGTCAATACCTCTACCTGTAAAAGCTTTAATTCCAGAGAATTGGGGTGTTGTTCCAAACCAATCTGAATGGCCTTTTTGCCCAAGGATATTTTGCCGTTGTTCAGGTAATGGTGTATGATTTCCTCAAAGTCCTCTGCATCAAAGAAGTAGACGTCATCCGTCTTCAGCATGGACTCAAATTTACTTATGGATTTGTCAGGATACTCGTTAGAATCTAACGCCATAGGAACGTGTTTGGTTTAACTATGGACTTAAAATTAACCCTTTGCTTAGGTGTTTAAGTCCCGTTTTGGGGTATGTTATCAACAAATTAGTTAACAGTAGCAGGTTTATACCGATTTAAAATAGCAATGATTTGGTCGCAACCTTGTTCAATTTCTTTCACGGAAAGCGTTAATGGTGGTGATATTCGTACGGCCTTTGGCTCAAAAAGCAACCAGAAAAGTATGAGGCCTTCCTTGGCCGCTGTAAGTATGAGATGGTCCGCAATTTCTTTGTTTTTCATTAATAAGGCCAACATTAATCCTTTTCCTCGTACTTCATCAATCAAAGGATGTACCAAAAGCTTACGGAACAGTTTTTCCTTTTCCAAAGTCTCTGTAATTAGCTGTGATTCAGTGATTTCCTGTAAAGTTGCCAGACTGGCAGCCGCTATCACTGGATTTCCGCCAAATGTGGTGATATGGCCCAGTTTTGGACTGTTTTGAAGCGTGGCCATCATTTCTTTGGAAGCTACAAATGCTCCAACGGGCAATCCGGAAGCCATGCCTTTTCCAATCACCAAAATATCAGGCACACAATTGAAATGTTCAAAAGCAAAAAGTTTCCCAGTACGGCCAAATCCGGGTTGAATTTCATCCAAAATAAGTAGTGCTCCAACCTCATCACAACGTTTTCGGACTTTTTCCAGATATCCATTCTCTGGAAGGATAAAACCGGCACCACCTTGAATGGTTTCCAGGACAACCGCAGCAGTTTTTGTCGTAATCCTTTGCAAATCCGCTTCCCTATTGAAGGATATAAACCGAATATCGGGAATCAAAGGTCTGAAAATACTTTTCCGCTCTTCAAATCCCATTAGGCTAAGGCTGCCCATAGTATTTCCATGATAGGCCTTTTTGGCGGAAATAATTTCAGAACGACCTGTATAACGCCTCGCTAATTTTAGGGCCCCTTCCATAGCTTCTGTACCCGAATTGACCAGATAGGTGGTCTCCAAATTTATGGGAAGGTGTGCAGCCAAAAGCTTGGTGAATTTCACCGCAGGCTGCTGCACGTATTCACCATAGACCATAACGTGCATGTACTTGTCCACCTGCTCTTTAATGGCATTGACCACTCGTGGATGACTATGCCCCAGTCCGCATGCAGAAACACCAGCCACAAAATCTAAATGGGCCTTCCCCTCGGTATCGTATATATAACTTCCATTGGCATGGGATATCTCCAAGCCTAAGGGATGTGGGGTGGTCTGGGCTTGATATGTGAAAAAGTCGTCTCTGTTCATTTAGGGACTCTGTGCTTTCTTTACTTGGGTCTTTTTGGGCTGTACAGCCTTGGTGTTTGGTGTGTTAACGGGGTCATTTTCATTATTTTGACGCTCATTCTCTTCTGCATCAATGTCGATGGGGTTGTCAATTCCCCGAATCGTTACTAGTTCAACATTGTTATCGTCCTCGTCAAAAATTTCGTCTTTGCTCATGATACGCTCCTCTCCGCGCCAAACAAAACCCTTCAATTTTCTGCTATCCACTGGCAGCTCGGTTTCCGGGAAAATATCCCCATCGGGATTTACAAAAAAGGTGATGTCCTCAATGTCATTATTGGCCATGAGCAGCCTAATCTTGCTACAAATGGTCTTATCTATACCCACCAATTCATTATCATCGTTGTATACGTAGTATATGACCTCCGTATTTTGAATCAGGTCTATGATTTTCAGTTCATTTTCAATGAATTTTCCGAGCAGGTTCTTCCCTTTGGCCTGATTGTATCCTTCGTTACTTATGGTGTCCAACGAAATGATGAAGGCATTCTCTATCACTTTAAGGGAATCCAATTTTTCAGTCTCCATGTCCGAAATTAGGTGGATGCTATCCCCGGTAATTTGGTTGTCGACATTCCAGAGAATGGGGTCCGATATCAATTGGGTAATCCCTGTTTTTTCACTAAAGTGGATGGAATCGCACTTTCCGCTCAAATCGGTCTTGTAAAATTTGGCATTTCGGAACGCCCTTAAAATTCTACTCTCTTCTTTACCAGTGACCATAAGGGTGTCGCCATGCATGTAGAGAGAATCCTGCTCCACCAAACTGATGGAAACTGCTCGTTTTGTGGCAAAAACGGAATCTTTGGCCTTAAAAACCTCGGCATAATGCGCCTTGATGACACCATTGTTGATGGTATCGGTAATTTTTATATTGTTGGTTGCCGATGCAAATTCCGTAAGCTTGTCAAAATAAAGGCTGTCACCCTTTATGATTTTGTTGTCGTAGTCAATGCGGGTATTCTTGATGCCGTACCCCTGTTCAATTTTTGTGTCGTAAAAGCCACGCTCACAATAAATCTTGTACTCTTCCCCAATTATGGTGGAAGGACCGTACATATACGCATTTTTGGATGTTGTGTAATAATCTAGCTGTTCAGAATCTATTGTGTACTCAGGATTATCGATATGGACATTACGCTGAAACTGATACTTTTTTGGGGTCATAAAGTAGGTGCCTACCTTGCTGGTGAGTACATTGGCCGAATCCACCACTTTTCCGCCTGAATTGTAATAGGATTCCTGTTTTTCACGATCAAAATAGAGAGTGTCCGTTGTTAAACTCATCTGACCGTTAGTCAAGTATACCTTTTCCCAAGCCTTTGCCAGTTTTGTGTTTCCATCGTAATCCATCTTGCCACTGTTCATCTCAATGGAGTCTCCTTGTTGCAAGCGTATATTGCCTATGGCCTTGAGTCGATTCTCTTTGGTATAAAAAATAGCGATATCGCACCAAAGGTCAGCTCCTTGATGTTCAAATTGCACCTGCCGCTCATCATCTTTCTGAAAAATGGATGCCCCGGGAAATTGCGCCTCATCTTTGGTGAAGTTGGCCCCATAGACAATATTGATTTGTCTGCCTTGGGTTTCTTCTTGGGCAGTGGCCATAAAAAAAGTGATGAACAGAAGGAAAAAAGAAATCCTTTTCAAATCCATGGAATTTTGCCCAAAAGTAGGGTTTTTAACCAAAGTGACATACTCCCTTTAGAAAGGTTTGGGAATTGGGTGGTTGCCCGTATTCTTTTACGCACTTTTCCCAAAGGGAGCCAAATTCTGTTGCAAGTTCTCAGTGGTAGATGATATACCTTACTTTTTCTGAATTAAACTGATGGCAAATCCGCCGCCCTCCGCCAAGGATAGAGAAAGCGATGTTTCCCTGTTTATTTCCATGTTTTCAATGGAAATTGCTGTTGGATTTGTACTGTAATGGGCATCTTCAGCATCTTTATAGACAACGGCTTCATAGGTAACACCTTCATCCAAGAAGTTAAAATCAATACTGATTTCTCTTTTATTTTCATCGGTGATGCCTCCAACAAACCAATCCCCTGTTTCCCGTTCTTTTCGAGCGATTGTGACAAAGTCACCAACTTCACCATTCAAGACCACCGTTTGGTCCCAATCCACGCCCACATCCCGGATAAATTGAAACGCGGGTTGACCTTCATAATTTTCGGGGAGGTCACAGGCCATTTGAACAGGACTGTAAACAACTACGTACAGGGCCAATTGCTGTGCGAGGGTTGTACTGATATGGTTGTCTTCCATAGTGGGAAGACCAATCTCGAAAACCCCAGGGGTAAAGTCTATGGGGCCGGCCAACATACGGGTGAATGCAACAATGGGTAAATGTTCTGGAGGATTTCCGCCATCAGCGGACCAAGCATTGAATTCCTGTCCCCGAAGACCTTCCCGAGCTATGGCATTAGGGTAGGTTCGTCGTATTCCAGTGTCCTTAATGGGCTCATGGGCATTGATCGCCACTTGATACTTGGCCCCAGTCTCCAAAACTTTCCGATAATGGTTCACCATCCATTGACCATGGTGGTATTCGCCCTTGGGGATGATTTTGCCTACATAACCGGTTTTCACAGAGTGGATACCCAATTTGTGCATCAGTTGATATGCCGTGTCCAATTGTTGCTCATAAGTGCGAGGCGCCGCAGAGGTTTCGTGGTGCATTATGATTTCTACCCCGCGGTCCTTTGCATATTGATTAATTTCTTCCAAATTGTAATCGGGATAAGGGGTTACAAAATCGAAAACGCCCTCGCGGTCCTCAAAGCCAATCCAATGTTCCCAACCAGTATTCCAGCCTTCCACCAAAACTCCGGTTATGCCATTCTTGGCCGCAAAATCGATGTACTTTTTGGTGTTCTCCGTTGTGGCACCATGTTTTCCTGTAGGCTTTAAATCTTTGCTGAAGGTATTCATGTCTTGGGAACCGGCATAATCCCAAGTGGATTTGCCGATGTGCATTTCCCACCAAATACCTACATATTTCTTAGGTTTGAACCAGCTGACATCCCCAATTTTGTTGGGTTCGTTTAGGTTTACAATCAGTTTTGAATCAATGAGTTCTGTAGCCTTGTCGGCTATTTGTATTGTGCGCCAGGGTGTTTTAAAAGGCAGTGCCCTCTTCACTTTATATCCTAATCTATCGGAACCGACCAATTCGCTGGTCAGTTTTAAGTTTTTGTTGTCAACTTTAAGGGTCATACCCGCATAGTCAGTAAGATTGGCCTCGTGAAAGCTGAGGTGGATACCATCATTACCCCGCATGGTCACGGGTGTGTTCACAGCATTTTCTGGGATATAGGTCTGTGCTAAATTTGGATTGTTCCGTTTTGTGGTGGCATCGATTTCAGAAATTTTTGTGGTGTTGTACAAATGCTCATAAATATCCCAATCCCCGGGAATCCACCATGTCATATAATCCTCTGTAAGTTGAAATTCAGTGTTTTCATCTGTGATTACCAAACTGTCTACACCTTGTTGGGGCAAAAACTCATATCGAAAACCAATACCGTCATCATATGCCCTAAAATATAGGTTGATCTTACGATGGGGTGCTTTATCCTCTTCTAACTCAACTAGCATTTCGTTGTAAGCATTCACAACTTCCCGTTGCTCGCCCCATGGCATTTCCCAGGTTTTATGGACTGCTTTTTTTTCTGAACCTAAGATTTTGAGATTATCCTTTAGAGGTTCTTGATTTTTAATATCAAAGCTCATGGAAGAAGCATCAATAATCTGCTTATCATTATGGCTGATGAGATAAAAAAGCTCTCCATTGGCGGAGAGTTGAAAGTCGATGGTATTGATTTTGCCAGGCGATGTTACGGAAAGCGTTACGGTTTCTTGTTGGTTACAGGAAACGAGAAGCCCTGCAACACCAAAGAGTGCTAGTAGTTTGTTCATGATAGCATTGTTAGTTAGTTAGTCTGTGCAGAAAGAAGCATAACCAACAGTGTTGAGAGAGGCTTCTATCCTCTTAAAAATACTAAAAAAGAAACAATGCCGAGGAATTATCGGTGTATGGTCTGCAATCGGTCTGGCCCTACGGAAACAATTTTCACCGGAACATCCAATTGTTGCTCCAAGAAAGCTATATAATCATTGAGTTCGGGAGGCAGTTCCTGAGCCTTGGTCATTTGGGTAAGGTCTTTGTCCCACCCTTTCATTTCGGTGTAGACGGGAGTTACGTTTTTGCTCTCTATGTTATACGGAAGATGTTGTATTTCCTCACCCTTGTATTTATAAGCTGTGCAAACTTTGATGGTTTTAAATCCGCTCAAGACGTCGGCTTTCATCATCATCAGTTCGGTAACGCCATTGATTTGTACGGCATATTTTAGTGCGACCAAGTCCAGCCAGCCGCAGCGTCTGGGTCTACCCGTAGTTGCACCAAATTCATTCCCTACACGACCCATGGTCTCGCCATCTTTGTCAAAAAGTTCAGTAGGGAAGGGACCGCTTCCTACACGAGTGGTGTACGCCTTGAAGATTCCCAATACCTTTTCAATTTTATTGGGAGCAACTCCTAATCCGGTGCACGCACCAGCGGCGGTAGTATTTGAGGAAGTCACAAAGGGATACGTTCCAAAGTCAATATCCAACAAGGAACCTTGGGCACCTTCTGCAAGAATTTTTTTCCCCTCGGCCTGTGCCTTAAAAATGTATTCCTCGCTGTCAATAAAAGTGAGTTTTTTAAGCGTTTCCACACCTTCACAAAATTCAGCCTCCAATTCAGCCAAATTGTACTCAAGTTCTACATTGTAGAAATCAATCATGGCCTCGTGTTTATCGGCCAATGCTCTATATTTTTTCTTCCAATCGTCAAACTCCAGATCACCTACTCGCATTCCATTTCTACCTGTTTTGTCCATATAGGTTGGGCCTATACCCTTTAGGGTAGAACCAATTTTGGCTTTTCCTTTTGATGCTTCGGAAGCAGCATCTAACAATCGGTGGGTAGGAAGAATTAGGTGCGCCTTTCTGGAAATGAGCAGCTTGGAAACAAAATCAATGTTGAATTTGTTCAGATTGTCCAACTCCTTTTTAAAAATCACAGGGTCAATGACCACGCCATTTCCCACAATGTTCATGGCGTTTTTGTGGAAAATTCCAGATGGGATGGTGTGCAGAACATGTTTTATACCATCAAACTCCAAGGTATGCCCTGCATTGGGACCTCCTTGAAATCGGGCTATGATATCGTATTCCTTGGTTAATACATCAACAATTTTTCCTTTTCCTTCGTCCCCCCATTGGAGTCCAAGCAATAAATCTACCATGAAATGTATTGGTTATTCAGTTAGGTTTTCTTCTTTGTTTCTGGTCCCGTAAAAATACAATGAATGGTTATTGATCTTAATGTCAAAAACCTCTTCAATGGTCTTTTTGATGGATTGGATACGGGGATCGCAAAATTCAACAACTTCACCGGTATCTGTTAAAATAACATGGTCGTGCTGGCGATCAAAATAAGATTTTTCGTACTGGGCCTGGTTTTTCCCGAATTGGTGCTTGCGAACCAGCTTGCATTCCAGTAAAAGTTCAATGGTATTGTACAACGTGGCCCGACTTACACGGTAATTCTTGGTTTTCATTTTAATGTAGAGGGATTCCACATCAAAATGATCGTCACTATCATAAATTTCCTGTAAAATGGCGTAGCGTTCAGGGGTCTTGCGGTGTCCTTTTTCCTCTAGAAAAGTAGTGAACACGTTTTTTACAATTTCCTGATTTTTGTTGTTTCCCATGGCTTTTACCTATGCTAATGCACAAAGGTACAGCTAAAAATTAAATTCTGGTTACTTTGTCGATTCCCTCTACCTGCTTTAAGTTGTCCATTAATTTTTTTATGATCATATTGTTTTTAACCATAAGGGTAATTTTACCTTTGAAGGTCCCTCCGTCCGCAGTGAAATTTAGGTTTCTCATGTTCACGTGCATGTTATCTGAAATGATATTGGTTATATCATTGACCAATCCTAGGTTGTCGATTCCTGTAAGTTGAATATCCACCGAAAACTCTTCCTGGGTGGAATCTATCCATTTGGCACTGATGATTCGGTAGGCATAGTTGGATTGAAGGGAAATGGCGTTGGGGCAATTTTTTTTGTGCACCTTAATACCGTCGGTCACACTCACAAAACCAAAAACATCGTCACCGGGAATGGGATTGCAGCACTGCGAAAGTTTGTAATTCAGCTTTTCTTCCTCTTTACCAAACACGAGCATGTCATATTTGGTGGTGATTTCATCCTTATCCACATCCTTGGGCGCAGGTGTTCTTCGGATGCGATTTTTAAAGAAATTTAGGAAGGCATTATGGTACGAGGATGCAAAATCCTTGAGTTTTTCATTGTCGATAACCCCTATTCCCACTCGATAGAACAGGTCCAAACTGGTCTTTAGTTTAAAATAGGTGACCAATTTGTTGACGGTATCCTCGTTGAGGTTGATTTTTTGTGATTTGAGTTTTCTTCGAAGGATTTCCTTGCCCTCCTCGGCAACACTCTTTTTCTCTTCTTTTAGGGAAGATTTAATTTTTGATCGAGCTCTGGCGGTCTGTGCGTAATCCAACCAACTTTGTGTGGGTTTTGCCGTTTCTGAAGTGATGATTTCCACTTGATCGCCACTTTGAAGTTCTGAACCTAGAGGCACCAGCTTTCCGTTGACCTTGGCGCCACGGGTCTTCATACCAATTTCGGTGTGGATGTGGAATGCAAAATCCAATGCTGTTGCCCCTTTGGGCATGGATTTGAGTTCACCCTTAGGGGTGAAGACGAAGATTTCCTTGGAATACAGGTTAAGTTTGAACTCTTCCACAAAATCAACCGCATTACCGTTGGCACCTTCCAGAGCTTCTTGCAATCGATTCAACCATTCCTCAATACCCTGTTCTTTTTGGTCGCCATGTTTGTATTTAAAGTGGGCCGCATAGCCTTTTTCGGCGATTTCATGCATTCGCTCACTTCGTATTTGAACTTCTACCCATTTTCCCTTGGGCCCCATTACGGTAATATGCAGGGCTTCATATCCTGTGGACTTTGGAGAAGTGATCCAATCCCGAAGTCGAATAGGGTTAGGGGTAAAGTGATCCGTTACAATGGAGTAGATTTTCCAAGCAAGGAACTTTTCATTCTTTCTATCCGATTTGTAGATAATTCTGATCGCAAATTTGTCATACACCTCATCGAAAGGAATATTTTGGGCCTTCATTTTCCTTCGGATAGAGAAAATGGACTTCATCCGCCCCTTAATTTGGTAATTGAGGCCTTCCTTATCCAAAGAATTTCGGATGACATCGGAAAAGGCTTCAATGTAGGCGATGTTTTCCTCTTCGTTATCCTCAATTTTACCTTGAATGTCGTAATAGACATCGGGCTCGGTATATTTTAAAGCTAAATCCTCTAAATGTGTTTTTATGTTGTAGAGGCCAATTCTGTGAGCTAGAGGCGCATAGATGTATAGTGTTTCCGAAGCAATTTTCACCTGCTTATGCTCTGGCATGGAATCCATAGTGAGCATATTGTGATAGCGGTCGGCAATTTTGATGATGATTACCCGAACATCATCGTGCAACGTCAGCAGCATCTTGCGGAAATTCTCCGCCTGTTGACTGATATCCTTATCTTTTTTTAAATGGGCTATCTTGGTAAGACCATCCACAATTCGCGCTACGGTTTCCCCAAACATGCGTTCAATATCATCCAGTGTGTAGGGCGTATCCTCAACAACATCATGGAGTAGGGCAGAGGCAATGGAAACTGCGTCCAAACCAATTTTGGAAGCTACAATCTTGGCCACGGCAATGGGATGGAAAATATAAGCCTCTCCAGATTTTCGCCTTTGGTCTTTGTGCGCATCTACGGCCACATCAAAGGCAGAGCGTATCAACTTCTTGTCCTCATCGGTCAAGGTTTGATAGCTGATGCGAAGCAATTCCTTGTACTGCTTAGCAATCTCCTTGTTCTCTTTTTCAATGGCAGCCTCTGTCATAGCATATTAAAATTACCACAATCTTTATTGGTAAACAACAAAAATTATGCCTTTAAGTTTTTGATGCGTTCCACAAGCGGAGGGTGTGAGTAATGCACAAAAACATAAGCAGGGTGAGGGGTAAGGTTGCTTAAATTGTTTTTGGAAAGCTTTTTGAGCGAAGTGACCAATGGCTTGGCCGCAAAGGTGTTTTTGGCAAAATCGTCTGCTTGAAACTCAAATTTTCGGGACAGATAGTTCATGGCAAGCCCAGTTATTTCTGAAATGGGGCTGTACAAGAGCGCAAAACCCACCAGTCCTGCATGAAAACTGGGTGTGGAAACACCAATGGCCAGTGAAATCTCTGGATTATTGATGAACAATGAGAGGATGTAGAGCGTAAAACCGGTCAACGCGAGGGAAACCGTCAAATTAAAAATGATGTGCTTCCGTTTGTAATGCCCAACCTCGTGGGCTAAAACGGCCACAATTTCCTCTTCGCTCAAATCTTGGATCAAAGTATCATACAAAGTAATCCGTTTTTCCTTTCCAAAACCTGAAAAATAAGCATTGGCCTTTGTGGAACGTTTGGAACCGTCGATAACGAAAATATTTTTAAGCTCAAACCCCACTTTTTGGGCATAATTCTCAATAGCATTTTTTAGACTTCCGTCATCCAAAGGAGTTTGTTTATTGAACAAGGGAACAATCAATCGACTATAAAACAAATTGGTAAAGAGAATGACCACCGCCACTAAAATCCATGTGTATATCCAAAAATGAGCCCCTGTCCATTGGTAAAAAATAATGAAAAGGGACAGAATGCCTCCGGCAAGAACCGCAGTCAAAATTCCCGATTTGATTTTATCCAAAAAGAATAGCTTCTTAGTGGTTTTGTTGAAACCGTAATGCTCTTCGATAACAAATGTCTTGTAGTAGGAGAATGGAAGTCCCAACACCCCACTGCCCATTGTAATTATTCCAAAAAATAACAAAGCCATGGGAATGGTATCTGTAGTGATGGAACGGACAATTTTATCAACCCACTCAAATCCTCCAAACCATAAAAAGCAGACTGTAAGCACTAAGGAAAAACCATCTGAAAGTAGACCAAAGCGATAGTTGGTTTGCTTGTATTCCTGTGATTTCTGATACTCGGTATCATCAAAAACATCGGAGAGCTCAGCGGGAACAGTAGATTTGAATTTTTGGGCATTAAGGTATTCCAATACTTGATGAACCAGATATTGTACCACCAAAATAATTAAAATGATATAGAACAAGTAGTTTCTTTCCATAGCTTATAGTCCGCGTTGCCGCTTCGCCTCAAATATAAGTATTGCGGCTGATACCGAAACGTTCATTGAGTCGATTTCCCCTTGCATGGGTATAATGATGTTCTGGTCCGAATTTTGGAGCCAATCCTCGCTTAATCCAGTAGCTTCTGTACCTACGACAAGTGCGGTGGCACCGGTAAAATCACATTCCACATAATTTTTGGAAGCCGTTAGCGCTGCACAATTGATTCTTAGGTGATATTTTTTCAGAAAATCGATAATCTCTGTAGTACTTCCTATTCCAATCTGATTGGTAAACACGCAGCCCACACTGGACCGGATGATATTAGGGTTGTAGGGGTCCGATTTTGGATTGGCAATAAAAACAGCATCTACTCCGGCAGCATCGGCGGTTCTCAGTAAAGCGCCAACATTACCAGGTTTTTCTGGGGCTTCAGCCACCAACACCAACGGGGTTTTCGTTGTGAAACGGATGTCTTCCAAGCTATGCTTTTTTGCTTTACCAATGGCCAAAATACCTTCAGTGGTTTCCCGGTAAGCTACTTTTTCGTAAACCTGTTTAGAAATCTGGACTATTTCAGCATTGGCATTTTTGGAAATCAGATGTGAATCCAACTGGGGTAAAATCTCAGGACAATAAAGTAGCGTTTCAAAATTGTATCCGCCTTTCGAGGCCAATTCCAACTCGCGTTGCCCTTCCGCAACAAAAAGTCCTGTCTTCCGCCGTTCTCTGGATTTGTCCTTGAGTAACAGGATTTTCTTGACCAAGGAATTCTGGACACTGCTAATGATTTTGGCTTCCATACAAATCAAAAATAGAGATTCCTGTAATTTAACAAAGGGCTTTTCGACCAAGTGACAAACTATAAACCATGAAAAGAACAACCACCCTATTACTCTTATTGGCCATTGCTGCCTGTAAACCTACCCCTAAAAAAGAAGAAACCCAACAGACGGTCCAAGAAAAGACAGTGGAAACTCAACCACAGTATCCTGAGGCTTTGTCTAAAGTTTTTGATGCCCATGGAGGAATTAAAAAATGGAAACAACAGCACACTTTGACGTACATTTTACCCAAACCGGAGAATCCTGAAACCCATACGGTGGACCTTTGGTCTAGAAAGGACCGAATAGATTTCGAACATTTTTCAATGGGATTTGACGGCAATGATATTTGGCTTTTGGACCCCAATCAAAAATACGAGGGTGACCCCGCTTTTTACCATAACCTAATGTTCTATTTCTACGGAATGCCATTTTTGCTAGCAGATGATGGCATTGTGTACAGTGAAACGGAAGACTTGGTGTTTGAAGGGAAAAGTTATCCTGGCATCCATATAGGATATAATTCTGGAGTTGGGATTTCCTCAAAGGATGAATACGTGATTCATTTTGATCCAGAAACCTACCAAATGGCATGGTTGGGCTATACAGTCACCTATAGAACTGGAGAGAAATCGGATAATGTGAAATGGATTCGCTATAACGACTGGCAAGACCTAAATGGAGTTTTGTTGCCTAAATCCATTACATGGTACAACTATGAGGGGCGAGATATCTTAGACCCAAGCAGTACGGTTTCTTTTGAAGAAGCTACCATTAGTACCACATCAAAACCGGATAATTTTTATGCTAAGCCAGAGGGTGCAACCGTGATTGAACCAAAAGTGAATTAATTGAAAAAGGAAGTTATTATAAGAGCGGCGTTCTTTAAAACGCCGCTTTCTTTTTATTCACTTTTTACTTCTCTTTCATATTTACCCATATATCGTTTCCATAGTTTGGTTTGATGGGTTTCCAGCGAAACATCCCTCCCATCAATAAAAGCCTTAGAGAGCTGGTTGGTACGCATATCCAGTGCATCACCCTCCGAAATAAAAAGGGTGGCACTTTTACCGACTTCCAGAGTGCCGTAATCAGCATCAATGCCCAATATCTTAGCGGTATTGCCTGTTATTAGCTGTAAGGCAGTCTCTTTATCCATCCCTTGACCAACCACCTGACCGGCATAAAAAGCCAGATTTCGGGTTTGGAAATTGGCCATGGATTCGTTCTGCAAACCTACCAACAGCCCTGCTTCCACCAACAACTTGGGTAATTTATATGGAAAGTCGTAATCGTCGTCATCGAATTTTGTTAGTGCATGGGTTTCGCTGACCAAAACGGGAATTCTGCGCTCTTTAAGGAATGCGGCAATTTTATGTGCACGATATCCACCCACAATCACTGTATGTTGTATTCCTGATTTTTTAGCTAGGGAAACAGCATCGATCATTTCCTTTTCACCATCGGCATGAATATACAGCCGTTGCGAACCATCAAATAGGCCTTGCATGGCCAGATATGGGAGATTGGTCTCTTTTGAGTCCGCCATTCCATAAGCTTTGGCATTCTCCATAAAGGTTTTGACCTCAACTACTTGCTCCTCATATTTCTTATTGGGAATAAAAGCATTGGGCTCACCCTGCCACGTATTTCCTTTCCTATAAAGTGAAGGCCAGTTTAAATGTATACCATCATCGGTTTTAACAGCGGCATCTTCCCAGTTCCAAGCATCAAATTGAACAATGGATGAAGTTCCAGAGATTCTACCACCCTGTGGTGTTGCCTGTCCCAATAAAACACCGTTTGGACGCATGCTTTCAACCACTTTTGATTCTGCATTATATGCAATAATACTACGTACATGGGGAATAAAATCACCGATTTCATCCTCATCCTTACTGGCCCGTACCGCATCAACCTCTACCAATCCCAATGATTTGGCTGGGGCAATGAATCCAGGATAGACGTGCTTTCCTTCGGCATTTATCATGGTGCCTATGGTTGGCGCCATAAGGTCAGCCCCAATAGCCGTGATTTTTCCATCCACAAAAATGATGGTACAGTTTTCAATGACCTCTCCATTTCCAATGTGCGCGGTTGCTCCAAAAATGGCAACTTGTTCCGATTGAGGTGGAGCAGGGGTTTGTTGTGCGTTTACTGAAACCCCTAAGAAGACTAGTATGACTAAAAGTATTTTTTTCATGACTTGTTTTTTAAAGGGTTTCACATTCAAATCGTTCTTTTTTATTCTGGACCGGAGTTTGGGTATTTGCCCCATTTTCCTTTTCGCTCAACATCATGTTAATGAGTTGGTTTCGTTCTTTTTGAACTGTTTCACGAAGCATTTTGTCTTTTTCTAAATCGAAATAAACTGCACCTTCAATAAGCGTTTTCTCGGCTTTGGCATAGACCGAAAGGGGATGGTCGCTCCAAAGGACTAAATCGGCATCTTTGCCTTCTTCCACCGTTCCTACGCGGTCATCGATATGCAATAGTTTCGCAGGATTCAGCGTAACGGTCTTCCAAGCTTCCAATTCGGACATGCCTCCGTATTTTACGGTTTTTCCCGCCTCCTGATTCAATCTACGGGACATTTCGGCATCATCACTGTTGATGGCCACGGTAACTCCTTGGCTGGCCATGATGGCTGCATTGTAGGGAATGGCATCGTTTACCTCGAACTTATAGGCCCACCAATCACTGAAAGTGGAGCCGCCCACTCCGTGCTCGGCCATTTTATCGGCCACTTTGTAGCCTTCCAAAATATGGGTGAAGGTGTTAACGGTAAAATCGAATTTTTCCGCCACTTTCATCATCATGTTTATTTCACTCTGTACATACGAATGACAACTTATGAAGCGTTCACCGTTTAAGATTTCAGCGAGAACCTCCATCTCTTCATCATACCTTAAGGGTTGACCACTTTTCTTTTTGGCATCATACTCCTTGGCGCGCTGGAAATAATCCACATAGACCTGCTCCACACCCATTCGCGTTTGCGGGAAACGGGAAACACTGCCCCAATTGGACTGTTTTACATTTTCACCCAGCGCAAATTTTATAAACTTGGGCGCATTTGGAAAGATTAAACCATCCGAATTTTCACCCCACTTCAATCGTAGAATGGCAGAACGGCCACCAATGGGATTGGCCGAACCGTGTAAAAGCTGAATAGTGGTAACCCCACCGGCCAAGTTTCTATAGATGTCCATATCCTCTGGGTCAATGGCATCTTTCATCCGAACTTCAGCAGATGAGTTATGTCCCGCTTCATTTATGGTTATCGCAGCGATATGTGAGTGTTCATCTATGATTCCAGCGGTAAGGTGCTTGCCCGTGGCATCCACAGTAGTGGCACCACCAGCACTGAGTCCTTGTCCAACCTTGGAAATTTTTCCGTTTTTCACCAAAACATCCGTGTTCTCCAAAACGCTTGTGCCTGTCCAAACAGTGGCATTTTTGAAGAGGATATTTTCTGGCTTGGGCTTGGTTTTGTAGCCATACCCCACATTTGGATAGGAAAGCGACATCAAATTTGGTTTTCCGGAAGTTGCTTCTTTGGGTTCTACTTTATACCCAGCAGTTTTGGTCAGGTTTACGTTGGTTTCACTTCCGTTGGAAAGTGCTACTGTAGCTGCAATATTGTCTGAAGCTGAAATAACTTGGGCAATAAGACGATAGGAAGTGGTCTCATTTTCTGAAAAGGCCACATTCAACCAATCTCCACTGTAGTCGATTTTAGATTCCAGTTTTTCCGTTCCTTTTTTGACCTCAACTTTTGGTTTGCTTATTTCGCCAGTTATGGAAACTGAAAAGGTTTGACCATTAACGGATAGGCTATAATCTCCACGGATATCTTTTTGATCTTTGGATTGAATCACATTTTTAGATCCTTGCACCCAGTTCTCATAAAGAGTGGTCCCTTTATCGAAAATGTCTCCAGATGCAACTAAAAAATTGGCCTGACTACCCGGCTTTAGGGAACCAATTTCATTTGACTTGCCCAAGATCAAAGCTGGAGTTGTTGTGAGTGCTTCCAAAGCCTTGGTTTTAGAAAGTCCATACAAAATAGCTTTTTGTAATTTGGAATTAAGGTCGGAAGGCGATTTTAAATTGTGCAATGTAAACGAAAACTCAACCCCATTGTCTTCAAGTGCTTTTGGGTTGGAAGGTGCCAAGTTCCAATGCCTCATATCTTTTAGGGAAACATATTGGGCTTCGTAAGGATTGGAAACATCATATGCATCTGGAAAGTTTAAAGGTACAATCAACTTGGCGTTTGTTGCTTTAATATCCTGAATACGCTCGTATTCATCGCCTCCCGCCAAAATAGCGTACTGTATTCCAAATTGATCCCCGATTTTGTCGGCGCGAAGTACATTTCCATTATCGCCTGCTGCAAAAATCTGGGTAAGTCCCTTGTTTTCCATCAAGGCTTCCAAAGAAAGGTCTTTGGTGTCCACATTGCCCTTGCTGTACCAATCCAAATCGTAATATAATTGACGCATCAAGGCGATGGCCCCCATAATTGAAGTGGGATAGGATTGCGTTTTTGCAATGCTCTTATCAAAAGAAAAATACTGGGCTGATTCATCCTCCAGGATACGTTGCGCTTCGCTGCCTTCATCATTTAGAGCGACCAAAACTCCAGTTCCCCGGACAATACCATCTTGAATGTGGGCATTCATTACCCCAAAACCAGCTTTTCTCAGCTCTTCGGCTTTCTTGGCATCATAGGAAAATCGGGCAATAGCATCATTTTCTGGCATAATATGGTCGTTCCAATAATAGCCTTCCCTGGTGGGTTCATATTGGGAAGATCTGCCTTTAGCATCTGCTTTTTCGGGCTTCTTCACTCCAAAATCAGAAAAAATATCTATAAATGAAGGGTAGATAAATTTTCCTTGTAGATCTTCAACAATGGCATTTTTGGGAATATTGACTGATTTTCCAACTTGGACCACTTTTCCATTTTGAATGAGAAGAGTGCCGTTTTGGATGACCTCTGAAGGGGTCACGTAAATTTTGGCATTGGTAAATGCCCGGTAATTGTTGTTTTTGGCTTTGACTCCATCATTCTTTGGAAAGTACTCCTGTGCGAACACGGAGACACTTCCTAAAAATAGGAGCAGAGCTGTTAGTTTGATTTTCATATATCCGGTATTGAATTAGTCGGACTAAAGGTAACGGAAGCGTGTGTTTTGCACAAGTTGAACTCAACCCGTTTTTTTATGGTGGTTGATCATGAGCCCAACCACGGAGTGATAGCTAAGAATTCCTTCTTTTTGATTGTTCACCTTTAAAAAAGTATTGAAAATGGATTTGAACATCGGTTCCAAGGGATTTTGGTAGCTTTCCCAAAAACTCCGCAACTCTTGATAGTTTTTTTTGACTCCAGGATTCAACTGTGCTATGATTTCCTTGGATTTAGTTTTGTCCTTTCGGGCTAAATCAGAAAGGCAATATCCCAAAGCATGATTGTAAGCGGAATATTTAAAATAAATGTCATCACTGTTGGAAGTCACCAAAAACCCGATAAAATTCGTGGCATCCTCGGCCGAGTAGCCTAATTGATGTCCCACCTCATGGCCACTTACTGCGGGCAACCTAAAAAATGGCATAATTCCATTCACTTGGGCCTCGTTGGTAAAGGGATTCAAGTACCCTCCGTAGCCCATATACGTGAGTGGAATACTGTAAATGGATGATTTTAAACTGTGATTACGGTACTCAAAATCGGGATAATCCTTTTGTAATTTAATATACCCTTCTTCGGTTTTCTGGAAAATTTCCCTTCGGGAATAGGGAATTTCCACAGCGTTTAGACTATCACCAGTAATTTGCATTTGGTAGGAATTGGTCTTTTCCACCATATATTCGGTGAAGGTTACCAACTCTTCCAAAGTGTATTCTTTTTCAATGCCCAGCTTCCATGTAATGGGTTGTCTGTAATAATTCATCCCCCACAACAGATGAAACGCAAGATAAGTAATGGACAATGCGACCACAATGTCCTTCAGAAAAAATAATGGCTTTGTTCTGATGGATTTCCAGTGTTTGTATACGTATCGAAATGCCAAAATAACCAAGAGGGTGTAGAGCAAATCCCCAAATGAAAAGGGAATCCAACCTAAAAGCAGTCGTAACACTTTTGAAATAATTGGGTACAGGCCATTGCTATAATACTCTTCCACAAAATTGGGGTAGCTCCCCATCCATTTTACCAAAAGGATTTGTAGGGGTAGAGCGAGGGCTATAATTGTCTTGGTTTTCCGTCCCATTGCTAAGCGTACGAGAATAAAAAAGCCGCACGGAAAAGTACGGCTTTTTCTATGGTTTTTCAATTTGGGTTACTCTTGAATCTCAGTGATTTCCAAATCAAATACTAAGTCAGAATTTGGTGGAATTGGTCCACTGCCCTGGGCACCGTAGCCCAAATGTGGAGGAATGAACAAACGCACTTTATCTCCTACTTTCATGGATTGAAGACCTTCCTTGAAACCAGGGATTAGGCGGGCTTGAGGGCCGTATTCCATAGGAAACGGTGCATAACCACCTTGATCCCTTCGAGCTGGATTCAATTGATTGAATTTTTCGGCAACTTCTTGCATGTTACTGTCAAATAGGTCTCCATTAGACAAATATCCTGCATAATTGACCATTACCTGTTGTCCCTCTTTGGGTTGCTCACCTTCGCCTTTGACCAAGGAATAGATTCTTAATCCTGTTGGGGTTTCTTCGGCTTCCTCTTTTTGTTGGGCAAATTCTGCAACCAAATCTTCCTTCATTTTTTTGAACGCAGCTTCTTGGGCTTTGGCCTCTTCAAAGTAGTTGCTCATGATCTGTATGGCGTCAAACTTTTTGGCCTCTTTGCCATTGCGTACAATTTCTACTTTGTTCATGACAACGGGTACTTTGGGCTTATCGCCTGGTGCAGTTTCAACATTGGCAATGGAATCAACCACATCCATACCTTTCACCACTTCTCCGAAAACCGTATGCTTGCCATTTAACCATGGGGTAGCCTTGTGGGTTATAAAGAATTGACTGGTGTTGGTCTTTGGACCGCGATTAGCCATGGAAAGCATTCCTTTTTTTGAATGCAACAAAGAATCGTTGAATTCATCTTTAAAAGTGTACCCAATATTTCCACTTCCGGTTCCAGATGGGTCACCACCTTGAATCATAAAGTCTTTAATGACTCGGTGAAACATGACGCCGTCATAGAACTTCTTTTCTTTATACTCATCGTTTACAAAAGGACTATTGCCTTCGGCAAGGGATACAAAATTTGCTACTGTAACCGGGGTTTTTTCATATTCCAATTTCACAATAATGTCTCCTTTGGTGGTTTGGATATCGGCAAAGATACCATCCCCCAATTCGGCATACTTACTGGATTTACATCCAATAAGAACCATGGAAAACAATGCGATCAGCAATAAGGATTGTTTCATTTTTATACGTTTTAATTTATACTGTCTTTATTTATGATAATTGTGTGGAGTTCCACTGATGATTTTATCGGGGTCTGAGGCGCTACGGCATTATTGTCACCTTGATAGCCATATGCTTGTAAAGATGGGAACACAAAGGTTGCCTTTTCACTGATCTTGAGCAGTTTTACGGCGTTCTGAAGTCCCGGAAAAAGTTGTTGTTTATCCACCACATGCGATGTAGGACCTACCTCCTCCGCACTGTAAATGGTGTCGTTGTTCAAAGACATTACATTGTAGGAGAACAATATTTGGTCATTGGTTTGTGGAGCGTAAGTGGCGGTATCGTTTTTGGTTTCAAAATAGTACCAAAATCCGTTGGGACTTGTTAAATATTTGTGGATGGTGTCCTTGGCAATCAATTCCTGAATCAGCTTTTCCTCTTTGGCCAATAACGCTTTGTTCCGTTCCACAGATTCCTTGAAAAAACTTCCAGATTTTACTTCTATGGGTCGGCGAGGTTCTGGGCCTCCACAGCTCAAACACAGCAGTGCGAATAAAAGAATCAAGATGGGTCTCATGGATTCAACTCACTTTTATAGTTTTTCAGGATTTCATTGAAACGGTCAATGGTTTCCTGCATGGAAAGATCACTTTTTCCGCCCGCGGCGTTGTCATGTCCACCACCATCAAAATGTTCGCGTGCAAATTGATTAACAGAGAAATCTCCAACAGAACGCAATGAAATTTTGATAATGCCCTCTTCCTTGTTTTCAATAAAAATTAGGGCAAAAATAATGTCTTCCAGCGTTAAACCATAGTTTACGAACCCTTCTGTGTCACCTTTTTTAAAATCGTATTGGTCCAATTCCTCTTGTGTCAACGTAATGTAGGCCGTTCTGTATTCTGGTAGAATGACCATATTGCTAAGGGCCACTCCTAACAAATGGAGGCGAGAGGGTGAATTTGTGTCAAAAACTTGACGATGGATTTCCATGTTGTCAGCACCTTTGTCAATAAGATTGGCAACAATGCGATGGGTGTTACTTGAAGTGGAACGATATTTAAACGAACCCGTATCTGTCATAATACCCGTGTAGAGATTGGTGGCAATATCAGCAGTGATGCTGTTGGTTTGACCCAAAAATTCAATAAAATTATAGATCATCTCACAGGTAGAACTCATGGTGACATCAGAATACGCCACTTTCGCGTAGTCACTGGGCTGTTGGTGATGGTCGATCATGATAAATTCCGCATCTCTGCCTTTTAAAGCAGCTTCCATGGACCCAATTCGGGATAGGTCATTAAAGTCCAACGTAAAAATAACGGTAGCCTCATCCAAAAGTGCGTAAGCTTCTTGAGGCTGCCATTCAAAATTCACAACCTCATCATTTCCGGGCATCCATTTCAAGAATTTGGGATAATCGTTGGGCGAGACCACATGAGCGGTTTGCCCCATTCCCTTCAGAAAACCACAAAGACCCAAGCAAGCGCCCATGGCATCACCATCGGGGTTTTTATGGGGTACAATAACGATTTTTTGAGGCTGGGAAAGAATCGACTTAACTGTCGTGATATCCGCTAAATTCATGTGGCCAAATATACAATAATATAATATAGAGGTAACTCCTGATGCCCTATTTTTGTTTTTTGTGAAGTTTAAAGTAATGAGGATTTTTTATGTTCCATTATGTGCCCTTGTGCTTCTTTCTGGATGCAAAAAGAAGGAAAATCCAAAGGATTCCACTTTTGTCGTGGCTTTTGGTTCGTGCAACATGTCCCAGGAACCCAATCCGTTTTGGGATGACATTCTAGCTGAAAACCCAGATGTTTGGATTTGGGGCGGCGATATTGTCTATGCCGATACAGATGATGTGGAAAGGTTAAGAACCATATACGCTATGCAGGATACCGTGGCAGGATATGCTGCTTTGAAGGCAGAAGTTCCCATTATAGGAACATGGGATGATCATGACTTTGGTGTCAACGATGGTGGGTCCGATTTTGCCATTAAGGCAGAAAGCCAACAGGTCTTCCTTGACTTTATGAACGTTCCAAGTGACAGCCCGCGACGAAACCAAGAAGGCGTTTATACCTCCCATAATTATGAAACCCCAGCGGGTAAAGTGAAAGTTTTGATTTTAGATACCCGCTATTTTAGAAGCCAATTAGTGAAGGATGATGACCCGGACCGACGCTATAAACCTAATACGGCCAATGATGCCACCGTTCTTGGTGAGACGCAATGGAAGTGGTTGCAAACCGAATTAAAAAATTCCGATGCCGATTTCCACCTGATTATGTCCAGCATTCAGTTTTTATCAAGAGAACATGGGTTTGAAACTTGGGGAAACTTCCCCAACGAGGTGGAAAAACTCGAAAACATGATTGTGGATTCCAAGGCAAAAGCGGTGATTATTTTGTCTGGAGACCGACATATTTCCGAATTCTCTAAAAAGACACTTTCCGGAATGGCATATCCATTAATTGACTTTACCAGTAGTGGGCTTACCCATTCGTATTTCAGCTTTAGTGGGGAGCCTAATCGGTATCGGGTTGGAGAGGTGATATCCTGTAAGAGTTACGGAACAATAACCTTAGATTTAAGAAATAGAGAAGTTGATTTTAGGATAATGGGTGACAATGGCGTGGTTTTGCAAGAATTAAAACAGACCTATTAAGCCTTGCCCGTTATTTGAAAAAGCGTACTTTTGCGCAAAATTTAAAGTAAATGACTGGAAATAGAACGTTTACCATGATTAAGCCCGATGCTGTTGAGAACGGGTACATTGGTGCGATTTTGGAAAAAATAACAGCTGCTGGCTTTAAGATTGTGGCCATGAAGTACACGCAGTTGAGCAAAAGAGATGCAGAGGAATTTTATGGCATCCACAAAGAGCGTCCATTTTTTGGAGAGTTGGTTGAATTTATGACCCGTGGCCCCATTGTAGCTGCCATTTTGGAAAAAGACAATGCCGTTGATGATTTTCGCGCATTGATCGGTGCTACCAATCCAGCTGAGGCAGCCGAAGGTACCATCCGTAAACTATACGCAAATGACATCGCAGAGAATGCCGTTCACGGTTCTGATAGCGATGACAATGCAGCCATAGAAGGTGCTTTCCATTTTTCAGGAAGGGAAGTATTTTAATTGAAAATGAAAATTAAAGGGAAAGCCGCTCAATTTGAGCGGCTTTTTTTATTGGAGAACAATAGCAATTTCTCACCTCCTGTTTTTGACGTAATGGTTCCTACGTTACGCAATCCAATTTTTTCCAATAATCGGCAAGATTTGTCATTTATTGGCAGTACAATGGCCATAACACATTCGAATTTAAGAGTGGACTCAGCATGGTTCATTAGGACATGACATGCTTCCAACATCAATCCTTGTCCTTCAAATTCGGGAAGCAAGGCAAAACCAATATCCGGATGATTTAAATAATCGCGTTGCAAAAATCCACAGAGCCCAACAGGAATCAAAGACGATTTCAAACAAAGTTTATAAAGTCCAAAGCCATTCTTTTTATAGGAATCGATTAAACTCTCATCAATATAGGTCAGGGCCTGTTTCTTGGTTGTTACCCCCTTGTCACCGATGAATTTAAGCCAGCTTGGACTGTTTAGCAATTGTAGAATGAAATCGGCATCGTTATGGCTGGCTTCCAGTATAAGCAGTCGTTCGGTTTCTAGAATGGTTTTCACGACTTTTAGTAATGGTTCATTTACCGCAGTACCAATTTCTTCACCAATTCCCTGCCCAATTCCTCATTGATCATGGCAATGATTTTGGTTTTGCCCAGACTCAATTCTTCACGAAGAACGGAAGAGGATAACGACACAAAAAGTGTCTCATTTTTAAGCTCCACACCTGTGGTGTAGTTGTTAACCCCATTTCCCATCAAATTGGCCCAAGCTTCCCGCGCATCCACCTTGTCCATGCCCTTTTGGAGCTTATTTTCTTTGATAAACTCGTTCAACGCTTCACTCAAGGGTAAATTTGAATTCTGTCGCTTTGCCATTATCGGGGGATTTTAATGGGTTCAAATCGTTTGTAGAAATAGGTGACCCCCTCTTGGTTGATCACAGCGAACGAAGTGGAATCCAGTTCCACCAGAGTTTCCTTCCAATCGCTAAGATTGTTTTGGTAGTGCATGGCAAAACCGTTGCTCACTTCAGCAATCGAGAAATTCTCGGTATCGTTTGAAGTCGCGTAGCTGCCATCAAATTTCGGCTGCATCTTTTTTCTGTAGCCTTCGTTTTCCTTTAATTGTATAAAATCGATGCTGGGGTTCATTCCATATTCTTTTACGCTACCGTCCGGAAAAACGACCTTATCAATTTCCCAATAGCCGTTTAGGTAATGCAAGTCTGATTCGGAAACAGTAGTTTCTTTGCAGCTTAAAAGCATCAAAATCAGGAAAAAAGAAAGAATTCGAGACATACTACAAGGTAAAAATTTTATAGCTCTGGTGAATGGTTTTAACAACATTTTCCGTGCGCTCGGCATGGGTATCGCTTATAAAAATCTGTCCGAAATTCTCATTTTTAACCAGTCCAACAATGTGTGATACCCGACTCTCATCCAGCTTGTCAAAAATGTCATCCAACAGTAAAATTGGTGTGGTGCTGGCCAGCTTCTTTATAAAATGGAACTGGGCCAGTTTCAATGCAATTAAAAACGATTTTTGCTGCCCCTGGCTACCGAATTTTTTAATGGGATGTCCCGCTATGGTAAAGTTCAAATCGTCTTTATGGATGCCCACCGAAGTATATTGCAGAGCCCTGTCCTTATCGATGTTGCTTTCCAAAAGTTTTAACAGGTTTCCTTCCGAAAGTTGACTGTCATACGCAAGCATGATTTCTTCGTTTTTATCCGAAATATGGGCGTACTGTTCTTGAAAAATCGGAATAAAAGAGGAAATAAAAGCTGTTCTTTTTTTATGGATTTCTGTTCCCAGAAGGTGCAATTGCTCATTATAGATGGCCAATGTATTCGGGTCGAAGGTGTGGTTGGCCACAAAATACTTCAATAGCGAATTGCGCTGTACTAGTACCTTATTGTATTTGATAAGGGTTTGCAAATACGCTTTGTCCGATTGCGAAATGACGCCATCCATGAATTTTCGTCGGGTATCACTTCCCTCAAGAATAAGGTCACGGTCCGAAGGCGAGATGATGACCAAAGGTAAAAACCCGATGTGCTCTGAAAACTTTTCATAGGCCTTACCATTACGCTTGATTATTTTTTTGGTCCCTTTTTTAAAGGAGCAGAGTATTTTTTCGGTGCGTTGTTCCTTCTCAAATTCACCTTCAATCACAAAAAAATCGGTATCATGTTTTATGTTTTGAGTGGACACCGGATTAAAATAACTCTTGCCAAAACAGAGGTGGTAAATAGCATCCAAAATGTTGGTCTTCCCCACACCATTATCGCCCACAAGACAGTTGATGACTGGGTCAAAATCCAGCGATTTGGAATCAAAATTTTTGTAATTGACTAAAGATAAATGTCTTAAAAACATAAAAAGTTAGTGGAACAAATGGATTTTTAGGGTTTGGGAACCAATTAAAGATTCCAAAAATAACGAATAAATTGCCTTTTGGTTTTGGATAAAAACTTTATTTTTGCGCGACCAATTAAATGACGCATGGCAACATACAAGAAGAGAGGCTTTAAGCCAAAAAATAAGGCTGAAGAGGCTCAAGTTGAAGAACATGACAGCACAACGGCTGAAGTATTCAATACCCTTGATGAAAGTGCTTCCAAGACCGAAGCATGGGTTCAGAAGAACCAAAACTATATTTTAGGGGTAATTGGGGCTGTAGCTGTTGGGGTTTTGGCTTTTTTGGCCTACCACCAATTCATACAAAAGCCTAAAGAGGCCCAAGCAGCCAATGAGTTGTACTATCCACAACAATATTTTGATCAGGCTTTGGCGAGTGAAACTGCCAAGGACTCCTTGTTTACTTTGGCCTTGAACGGTGCAGAGGGAAAATACGGATTTTTGGATATCATCGAAGAATACAGTGGCACTAAAGCCGCTAATTTAGCTGAATATTCTGCTGGAATGACTTATTTAAACCTTCAGCAATATGGAGAGGCTGTTTCCCATTTAGAGAATTTCTCATCCGATGATGCTATCATGGGTGCCATGGCAAAAGGAGGCATCGGTGATGCATTTGCACAATTGAACCAGCCTGAAGATGCTTTGGATTACTATGAAAAGGCAATTGCACATAGTGATAATGAGTTCACTACACCAAGATTCTTATATAAAGCAGGCGTTATTGCCATGGAAATGAATCAGAAGGAGAAGGCTTTGGGATATTTTGAACGTATCAAGGAGGAATATCCAAAATCCCCTGAGGGTATTGGTATTGACGGTCTTATTGGAATGGCCCAAAATTAAATTATGGCCACCGAGAACAAGAATTTATCAACGTACGATAAGACTAAAATCCCAAATGCGAAGGACCTTCGGTTTGGGATTGTTGTTTCTGAATGGAACACTGAAATTACTTCGGCTCTCGCCAAAGGTGCTTTTGATGCCTTAATTGATTGTGGTGCCAAGGCAGAAAATATCCTAAAATGGGATGTGCCCGGTAGTTTTGAACTCACCTTCGGAAGCAAAAAGATGATTACGACCCAAAAAGTGGATGCAGTAATTGCCATTGGCAGTGTAATCCGTGGGGAGACCAGTCATTTTGATTTTGTTTGCAGTGCTACGGCCCAAGGCATCAAAGACTTGAATGTAGCCTATGATGTTCCCGTAATTTTCTGTGTCCTGACGGATGACACTATGCAACAGGCCAAGGACCGGAGTGGAGGTAAGCATGGCAATAAAGGAACAGAAGCTGCTATCGTAGCAATTCAAATGGCCGTGTTGGGCAAGTAAGTTCAAACACAAGCACAAGAATCAAGAGCCAAAAAACAAGGATTTATATTTCGATGTCTTTTGTGCAGCTGGATTTTCTGAACTTGCACTTGAAACTTGCACTTGAACTTGTCCGCTGTTAACATTTTTTGGCAGTAGGCCTTTACCCCTTTTTTCTATTTTGAGTACCTTTGAAGTTACACGGAAAAGGATATCATGCGAAACCCGCTGAAGCTCAGGAAAAATAAGTCGTTCAATTATTCACCACGCTATTACAAGGGTGAGGGCAATCCTTTTAAAATAGAACACAAACTAGATAAATTCAGAAGTACCGCAAATACAAAACGGGGACTCAAAAACAAGGTTACCTCTGCCATGGATGACCTAAAAGTGGAGGGAGACAAAAACCTGAAACTTCGTTTTCTCATCATCGTGGCCATTTTGGTCTTGTTGTTCCTTTTTGTGATCGACTTTGATTTATCGATATTCCTGAATCCATAATGGCCGACATCATTAAACTTTTACCGGACCATGTTGCCAATCAGATTGCAGCAGGGGAGGTGGTACAGCGGCCAGCCTCTGTGGTTAAGGAATTATTGGAGAATGCCATCGATGCTGGGTCTACAAGCATAAAATTGATAGTTAAAGATGGTGGTAAGGCATTGATTCAGGTTGTGGATGATGGTATCGGTATGAGTGAAACGGATGCCCGTTTGTCTTTTGAACGACATGCCACCTCCAAAATATCCTCTGCCCAAGATTTGTTCAATTTGCAGACCAAAGGATTTCGGGGCGAGGCCTTGGCTTCCATTGCAGCCATTGCCCATGTGGATATACAGACCCGAACCGAATCCAAGGAAGTCGGCACCCAATTAAAGATTGAGGGAAGCAAGATTGTTTCCCAAGATGTGGTGGCCGCGCCTGTTGGGACATCCATATCAGTCAAGAACCTCTTTTTTAATATTCCAGCACGACGTAATTTTTTGAAGTCCAACCAAGTGGAGCTTCGTCATATCACGGATGAGTTCCATAGAGTGGCATTGGTCCATCCCAATATTGAGTTTCATTTTTACAATAATGGTTCTGAGATTTTCAACTTGCCCAAGGGCAAGCACCGACAACGAATTGCCCATATTTTTGGAAGCAAGATGGAAAGTCGTTTGGTTCCTGTAAATGAGGAAACCGAGGTGGTGCGGATTTCGGGATTCATCTGTAAGCCCGAGTTTGCCAAAAAGAGCAGGGGAGAGCAGTTTTTCTTTGCCAACAATCGTTTTATCAAGAGCCCATATTTGCATCACGCTGTAGTGGCAGCTTTTGAAGGACTCATCAAACAGGATATGTACCCTGGGTACTTTCTGTATTTGGAAGTGGACCCGTCTTCCATCGATATCAACATTCACCCCACAAAGACCGAAGTGAAGTTTGATGATGAAAATACACTGTATGCCATTCTTCGGTCAACCATAAAGCATAGTTTGGGTCAGTTTAACGTGGCTCCGGTCTTGGATTTTGACCATGACCCCAATCTAGATACGCCTTATGCGTACAAAGAAAAGGGTGCAACGCTGCCCAAGGTTACGGTGGACCCAACCTTTAATCCATTTCAGGATTCTTCAATGGGACGGAGTAGTGGAGGTGGATTCCAAAAAAAGAGCAGTAAAGGCTGGGAAGGATTATACGAAGGCCTTGAAAAAGATGTGGATATTGAGGAATTCAGTAGTGTGGCCATCGAATCCGAAGGAGAAATCCAGGGGACTATCTATGAAGAGGACCATTTGGCAGAAGAGCATTTGGCCGCCACTTTTCAATTGCGACGTAAGTATGTGGTGAGCACCGTGAAATCTGGAATGTTGGTGATTCATCAAAAACGGGCCCACGAACGAATTCTTTTTGAAAAGTTTTTGGGAGAAATCACCGTAAAAGAAGGTGTGAGCCAGCAACTTTTGTTTCCTTTGGAATTGACCTTTACCAAACAAGAGTTGGTCATACTGAAAGAAATTAAGGATAGCCTGACAAACATTGGCTTTGCCTTTGAAAGTTTGGAGGAAGAAACTGTAAAAGTGACAGGCGTTCCGATGGTGGTTCCCGAAAGTGGAATTGGCACGGTATTGGATCGCTTGATAGCGGATTACAAAGAGGGGTTTATGGAGGGTTCCCTATCCCAGGCCGAAGTGCTGGCAAAGGTCTTGTCCAAAAACTTGGCCGTGCGGACTGGGGAATTTCTGGATCAAGAATCGCAACAGGCGTTGGTGAACAATTTGTTCGCTTGCAAGGAACCCACATTGAGTCCGTTTCAAAAATTGACATATACCATTATCTCTGAAGGAGATATCGATAAAAAATTTAGCTAGATGGGTAGAATGACCGAGGCGGTAAAACACCTGCTGATCATCAATGTGATCTTGTTTTTTGCCACACAATTATATGGGGATCAATTGTTTCAATGGTTGGCACTTTGGTTCCCCAAGAATGCCAATTTTGAATGGTGGCAAGTAGTTAGCCACATGTTCATGCATGGTGGATTGATGCACATTTTGTTCAACATGTATGCATTATGGGCTTTTGGAACCCCATTGGAACGAATGTGGGGAAGGAATAAGTTCCTTTTCTTTTACTTTTCGGCGGGATTGGGTTCAGCTATGCTTCATACTGGGGTGAACTATTATTTTTTTAGCGAAGGTTTAACTGCTTTGGAAAGTGCAGGTGTGGCAAAGGCCCAAGTGATGGATATTATTTCCAGTGGCCAATATAGCCCTGATTGGTACAATGTTGTTCCCAGAAATACTATTGACAGTATGCTCACCGCCTTCAATACACCGGCAGTTGGCGCTTCTGGAGCTATTTATGGGGTTTTGGTAGCCTTTGCCTTTGTCTATTCTGAAGCCAAACTCATGCTGATATTTTTGCCTGTGCCCATCAAGGCCAAATATTTTGTACCCTTATTGATTGCCGGGGATTTAATCTTCGGTATCAGCAATGTAAATACCGGTGTGGCCCACTTTGCACATATTGGAGGTGCCTTAATTGGGTTCATAATGATGTGGTATTGGAAGAAAAACCAGTTTAACGATAATCGTTGGAATTGATTTATGGCGAGCGGAGGAATACAATATTATATCGCAAGGATGAACATCGCTGAAAAGCTGATAGCCATCAACGTGCTTGTTTTTATTTTGGATGGTCTTTCCTTGGCTCTTCTGGGCTATTCCGTGTCACAATGGTTCCATTTGCCCAAGGGTTTCATGGATTTTTTTGGCCAGCCTTGGTCCTTGGTCACCTATTCTTTTTTTCACGGAGGGCTAGGGCATGTTTTTTGGAATATGCTCATGCTCTATTTTACAGGGCGGATTTTCCTCAATCTTTTTGATGCGCAGCGATTCATAAATGTCTACTTTTTAGGGGTCATCATTGGGGGGTTGGTATTCCTTCTTAGCTATAATGTATTCCCAACCCTATTGAATACAAATACAGCTTTGATTGGTGCTTCTGCTGGGGTTACCGCTGTACTCATTTTCATTTGTGCCTATATTCCCAATCAAGAGGTTAGAATCATATTTTTTAATGTGAAGTTATGGTATGTAGGGGCATTTTTTGTTTTGGTCGACTTGATTCAGATTCCGTATGGTGGAAATATAGGAGGAAGGTTGGCACACTTGGGCGGCGCTTTTTTGGGGTACATTTATGCCAGACAATTACTGAATGGAAGAGATATTGGTTCAGGATTCAGCAAACTCTGGGACAGCATAGTTCAACTCTTTAAGCCCAAAGAGAAAAAAGCACCCTTAAAAACCGTATACAAAAAAAATGCAGCAAAGAAGGGTACACCCGATTACGATAAGGAGGCCCATCAGCGAAAAATAGATGCCATTTTGGACAAGATTAGCAAGTCGGGTTATGAGAGTCTGTCCAAAGAAGAAAAAGATTATTTGTTCAAAGCAGGTAAGGAAGATTGATTTGTGAAAAAGCTATCATTTGTCGATAAAATTATTTTTTTTCTGAACGGTGTCTTTGCTCTGTTACTTTTACTTGCACTGTTGGTACCTTTCATTCCAACAAATTGGGTTCCCTCATTGTCAGTAATCAGCTTAGTTGCTCAGTTTTTGGTTGTTTTGAATCTGGTTTTTGTGGTCTACTGGTCTCTAAGAAAAAAAAGACATTTTTTACTATCAGGTGTTTTATTGGTTTTATGGTATGTGGTATTGGGATCTTTTTATAGATTTTCAGGAAAAGAGGAGAAAACCAATGATGATGACTCTTTTACAATTATGAGCTTCAATGCAAGGAGCTTTAATGAACTCAAGCAATTGGATGTCGAAAATATAGATAGTCTTATCTACGACTTTGTTACCGAAAAGAACCCTGACATTGTGTGTTTTCAGGAAACATATTATGTAATGAAGCGTAACAATGCCCTGTCTCAGTATAAATACAAGTACGTGGATTTTATTTATGGAAAACACAATGGAAAAGTAATCCAGTCTGTTTATTCCAAGTTCCCAATCATTAAAATAGATTCCCTAAGTTTTCCCAAAAGCTTTAATAATGCCATTTATTCAGATATTTTGATAGGTATGGATACTGTTAGGGTTTATAATGTCCATCTCCAATCATTTAGGATTGTTCCTGGGTTAAATACCATCAAAAATGAGGAATCTTCAAGATTATTTTCCAAGTCAAGGAGTGTAATGCTCAAACAATATGAACAAGCCAACTTAATAAGGAAAAGTATGGCGCAAACTTCTCATAAGAAAATCGTGGTGGGAGACTTCAATAACACACAATACTCCAATATTTACCATATAATTAAAGGAGACATGAACGACACTTACATGGAAAAAGGTTCTGGTTTTGGAAGAACATATGATCTTTTGGGATTTCCATTGCGAATTGATTATATTTTTGCTGATTCCGATTTTGAAATAGTCGCCCATAAAAACTTCAACGAAAAATTATCCGATCATTATCCCGTCATGGCCACTTTACGACTGTCTTCAAAGCAGTAGGCAATCCGTCATATCCGCAATGATATGTATAATCAGTGCCAGCCCAACAATTCGAGTTGGTTTAAAAAAGGGTAGAACGCAATACACCAAAATAGCCCAGTACGAATGCAATGGGTGAAAACCGATACTACACCGATTTGGGTCAAACAAAGGATTGGCCCAAAGGTGATCTACATCGATTACAATTCCCATCAAGAGAATAAGAACAACTTTTATTCTGTTTTCTTTAAAAAAGAAAAAAGCAATGAGGATGGGAACCAAAAAATGAATTCCGTAATGTAGGAGGTGTCTATACATCCAAAAAATCTAAAGACTGACTTTTCAAGTAGGAAAGCGTGTTGGGACCTTCATTGAACAAAAGGTCCAAAACACTTAGATTAGGGATAAAACCATGGCGTTCCCCAAAAACCTGGGTATAGGGCTCCATTTTTAAGGGAGTCTCTTTTTTGGCCTCGACCAAAAATCGCGCGTCAAAATAGTTCCCTGGTTCAGGCTCATATCTGGAGGTCTTTTCCGTTGGAAATTCAATTCCCAGACAATCGGCTATGGTTTGTATGGTTTTCAGGTTATACTCAAATAGTGAATCGTCGTTTCCCTCATATAAAGGTCTTATATCATCTTCGTAAAACTCAAAGAAAGGTGAGGTCCTATAGGCTGTTTCCAAGGTACGCCAATGTATCTTCTTCCAATTATAGGTATTGTCCAGTTCAACATCTGTGTATTTTTGGCGACCTTCAGCGCCTCCCACATGTTTTATGGGAATGTTGAGCATGTGCTTGCCCTTATCTGTGCAGATATAACATCGATTGCGGTAGGTTTGCTTCTGAAAATTGTCATTCGCTTCCCATATCACATCTTCTTGCACCAATGCGGCGAAGGTGGCAATACTTGGAAAATAGCAGGGATGGACTAGTATTTGTTGATTTGTTGATTCGATAATCGTATGGGTTAACCATTTTCTTTATTCTTTCTTCGCTTTCTGAAAAAATCGAACACAAACCAACCCGCAATCAATGCAACAAAATACCAACGATAAGACACTGGTTCTCCACTTCCACCAACGGTAGTAAAGACCCGTTCCCAACGTGGCCTCCAATTGGCAATACCTTCAGTAAAATTATCGAAACTCATCCAAAGAAAGACTGGTTTTCCAACGATGTGGTCGGCAGGTACGTAGCCCCAAGTTCTACTGTCTTCCGAGTGGTCTCTATTATCGCCCATCATCCAATAATAATCCTGTTTAAAGGTATAGGAATTGGCTTCTTCGCCATTGATGAACACCTTCTGACCGCTCACTTTTACATCGTTATGCTCGTAATCGCGAATAATTTTTTTGTAAAGCGGAATTGTTTTGGAGTTGATTTCAACCGTAGCGCCAGCTTCCGGAATATAAATTGGCCCAAAATTGTCATTATTCCAAGGGTAAAGATTCGGTTTTTGCGGGAACGCACCACCATACCTGCCTTTGGGCTCTTCGGTCTTAACAACAGAATCAATCGCTGGGTTTTCCCGGAGCCGCGACACCATTTCATCAGTCATATTGGCCATTCTTGAACGTGGCTTTTCCTCGGTTAGGGAAAGTCTCAATTGACGGATAACATCAATAGGGATACCATCCTCATTTGCGATAAGTTCAATTTTTCCATCTTGGGTTCGGTTGGCCCCCAGAACATAAGGGGTTAGAGCATTGTATTGATTTTGGTTCAGCGGACCGGAAATATAAGTCCTTAAATAATCCGAAGCTTCCACCTCTTCCAAAAACCGGCTTGAAACTCCGTTTTTAGCGTAAATTTCATAATCATACATGGGTTTGGCACGGTCAGACAATTTCAATCGGGTGCCATTAATATGCACATAGCCATCAATCACCGCCAAAGAATCCCCGGGTGTGCCTACACAGCGTTTAACGTAGTTCGATTTTTTATCAATCGGTTTTTTAACTGCTTTTTCTGCTTTGAAGAACTGGTACAGTGTATCGGAGGGAAGACTGAACACTACAATATCATTCTTCTTCACACGCTCAAAGCCGGGCAAACGCATATAGGGCAACTGCAACTTGTTGATCCAGGAAGTTTTATGGGTCTCTGGGTTTACATCGGCCAAATATGATCTTGTTTTTAAAACAGGAAGCGTATCGTGTACCATTGGCGCGGCCAAAGTGGTGATTGGAACACGGGCCCCATAATGAAACTTGCTCACAAAGAGGAAATCCCCAACTCTAAGCGTGCGTTCCAAGGAACCTGTGGGAATCACATACGGTTGAATGAAATAGGTGTGAACAAGGGTCGCCGCCACTATGGCAAAGACAATGGAACTGACCCACTCTCCCAATCCTGTGCGTGGTTTTAGACTTCGGTCTTCAATATAGGTTACATCTTCCGCATAGTTGATGTAAAAAATATAAAGTCCTAGGGTAAGAATCACCAACCATGTATCCAATAGAGTG
This sequence comes from Flagellimonas marina, assembly GCF_042651185.1. Lineage (NCBI taxonomy): Bacteria > Pseudomonadati > Bacteroidota > Flavobacteriia > Flavobacteriales > Flavobacteriaceae > Flagellimonas > Flagellimonas marina. Next base: position 571,657 of record NZ_JBHSCL010000004.1, read on the forward strand.
TTTTTTCCAAAACTTCGGATGGTCTCCACCCATACCACGGGAATCATCAATAAATTGATGATGGGGATGAATAACAAAATGACCCACCACCAAGGGCGATTGATGATTTTCATTAAAACAACACCATTATAAATTGGAATTGCCGCTTCCCATGCTTTTCGTCCTGCTTTGATATAAAGCTTCCAAGTCCCTAGAAAATGGATGACTTGAATGATCAAGATAAAAATGATCCATTGTGTGCCGCTCATGTATAAGTTTCTTAGTTAGACTGTCCGCCTAAATTGTTGTTACGTTTTTTAGCTTAGGTTTAACACATCCTTCATGGAGAAAACCCCTGTTTTTCCCTGAATCCATTCGGCGGCTATGACCGCCCCCAAAGCAAAGCCTTCCCGGTTGTGTGCCGTGTGCTTTATTTCAATACTGTCCACATTGCTTTCATAGCAAATACTGTGTGTTCCAGGAACCATTCCTTCTCGTTTTGAGGTGATAGGTATGATTTTATCACCGGATTTTTCAAGTTGCCATTCAGTATAAGCTGTGTTATTTATGATTCCTTCTGCCAGAGTGATGGCCGTTCCGCTGGGGGCATCCAGTTTTTGGGTGTGATGGATTTCTTCCATAGAAACTTTATACTGTTCCAATTTGGACATCATTTTGGCCAGATGCGCATTCAATTCAAAAAAAATATTTACCCCCAAACTAAAGTTTGAAGCGTAAATAAATGCACTCTTGTTTTTATTACAGCGTTCCACGGCTTCATTGTATTGATTTAACCATCCTGTGGTACCGCAAATTACGGGGACTCCGTTTTCAAAACACCCCGTAATGTTGTCGAAAGCTGAGTCTGGAGTACTGAAATCAATGGCCACATCCATGGAGGCGTAGTCAATATCAGCCGCGTCAACATCTACTTTTGCAACAATTTTATGTCCTCTGCTTTGCGCAATTTCGGCAATCATTCTACCCATTTTGCCATAACCGAACAGACCTATCCTCATATTCTAAAATTTTACGACCAGAGCCATTCCATAGTTAGGCTGGTTAGTCACAGGATTCAAATCCAAGTATGGCTTAAAGTCCACCGCTAGATTATCATCCACATTGTATTGTTTAAGATGCGCATCCACATTGGCATCGATAATATTCAAGGCATAGAGGGCAATGGTGATTACCAAGGCCAAATCTCTATCCCGTTGCGTACGTTCTTGGGCATCTTGCAATGCTTCATCGGAAACATCAGGACCGTTTCCATCTCCATTGATATCAAAAAATTCGTCATCCTCAAAACCTGCAAGTCTTCTTTTGAAGGCATTTCGGGCACTTCTGTAGTTTGTATTGTTTATGGAATAAACATAGATTCCCGTACCTATTGCTCCCCAGACTATTGGAGCTTTCCAATAGCGCTTGTTGTAGACCTGACCCAATCCGGGAAGAATCGCAGAGTAAAAAGCGGCTTTGCTGGGTGCCAAAGGGTTGATGCGTTTTTTTTCATAGGTGACCTCCTGTACGGTAATACCTTTATCCTCAAGATTTTGAGCCAAGGAATCAACAGCCGTGGGTTGGGGTTGCGCCTCTTCTTCTTTTTTTTCCTCCTCTTGGGAAAAACCAGTTTGAAGAAACAACAAGAAAAAGAACAACAAAAGAAGGTTTTTATTCACCTGTCAATAGTTTTTTGATACGCTGGAATTCTTCTTCAGAGTGGAATGGAATCACAATCTTACCTTTTCCACTTGCGGAAGCGGTAATGTCCACCTTGGTGGAAAGATGTTCTTTCAGTACGTCAGCTCCCTTGGTCGCAAAGCTGGGTACTTTTTTTAATTCCTTTTTGGAAGTTCCTCCAGACGCACCCTTGGGCTCCTTCAAGGATTTAACCAGTTGTTCCGTTTCACGAACGGAAAGACCATCGGAGACCACCTTTTCATAGACCGCGATTTGCTCCTTCTTTTTGTCTATGTTGATAAGGGCCCGTCCATGTCCCATGCTGATGAAACCATCCCGCATTCCGGTTTGGATGATGGGGTCCAATTTTAATAGTCGGAGGTAATTTGTGATCGTGGAGCGTTTTTTACCTACCCGGTCGCTCAATTTTTCTTGTGTGATTTGGATTTCGTCAATCAATCGTTGGTAGGAAAGGGCAATTTCAATGGGATCTAAATCCTGACGTTGAATGTTTTCCACCAAAGCCATTTCCAAGGACTCTTGGTCATTGGCGATTCTGATGTAGGCCGGTATGGTTTCCAAACCCACCAATCTGGAGGCACGGTACCTTCGTTCCCCTGATACCAACTGAAACTTGTTGAAATCGAGCTTACGAACGGTAATGGGTTGAATAATGCCCAATTCCCGGATGGAACTGGCCAATTCTTCCAAGGCTTCATCATTAAAATTGGAACGGGGCTGAAACGGATTCATCTCAATGGAATCAATTTCCAATTCCACCACATTACCTATGACCTTGTCCGCATTTTTGTCCGAAACAGATTGAATATCGTTCTCAGGATCTTTCAATAGAGCGGACAGGCCTCTTCCCAAAGCCTGTTTTTTCGTTGCTTTCGCCATCTAAACTTTCTCCTTGTTTTTCTTTAAAATTTCATTGGCCAAGTTAAGGTAATTGGAGGCCCCTTTGCTGCTCGCATCGTATTTTATGATGCTTTCGCCATAACTTGGTGCTTCACTCAGCCTAACATTTCGTTGGATAATGGTATCGAAAACCATATCGGCAAAGTGTTTCTTTACTTCTTCCACAACTTGGTTGGATAGTCTCAACCTGGAATCGTACATCGTCAACAACATACCTTCAATATCTAAATCGTTGTTGTGTATCTTTTGTACGCTTTTTACGGTATTCAATAATTTACCAAGTCCTTCAAGCGCAAAATATTCACATTGAATGGGAATCATCACTGAATCTGCCGCGGTTAGGGCGTTCAAAGTGAGCAATCCCAAAGATGGGGCACAGTCAATAAGGACAAAATCGTATCGATCACCCAAATTTTTGAGGGCTTCCTTCATCATATACTCCCTGTTGTCTTTGTCCACCAATTCAATCTCAATGGCCACAAGGTCTATATGTGCCGGGACCAAATCCACATTTGGGGAATCGGTTTGGATGATGACATCCTCCACACGCATAGTGTGCTCCAAAAGCTGATAGGTTCCATGTTCCACAGAATCCACATCAATACCTAAACCGGATGTGGCATTTGCCTGGGGGTCGGCGTCAATCAGCAACACTTTCTTTTCCAAAACACCAAGGGAAGCAGCAAGGTTTACCGTAGTGGTTGTTTTGCCCACACCGCCCTTTTGGTTTGCAATAGCAATAATCTTGCCCATTTCATAGTAAGTTAGGTGCTAAAAATACGATTATTTGAGATGCTATAAAATGTATTTTGTTAACAGGGGGTGAATAACTGGGGCAATCTGCGTTAAAGAAAGTTAAAGTTATATTTATGAGATCGTTATGGGCGATTAATCCATTAAAATCGTTAAAATTTCTAGGGCAGCATCGCTGATTTTTGTTCCGGGCCCAAAAACGGACACCGCACCCTTGTCCAAAAGATGCTTATAATCCTGTTTTGGAATAACACCACCTACAATGACCATGATGTCTTCCCTTCCTAGTTTTTTGAGTTCTTGAACTACTTCGGGAACCAAGGTTTTATGCCCCCCGGCCAAGGATGAAATACCTAGAATGTGCACGTCATTTTCCACGGCTTGTTTGGCTACTTCGGATGGAGTTTGGAACAACGGACCGATATCCACGTCAAAGCCTAGGTCGGCATAGCCGGTAGCGACGACTTTTGCACCGCGGTCATGCCCATCCTGGCCCATTTTGGCCACCATGATTCGAGGTCTTCGACCTTCTTGCAATGCGAATTCATCGGCCATTTTTCGGGCCTTTTCAAAACTTTTGTCGTCTTTGATTTCTTTGGAATACACGCCGGTAAAGGATTGAATTTTAGCCTTGTAGCGTCCGAAAGCACTCTCCATGGCATCGCTGATTTCACCCAAGGTAGCACGAGCTTTGGCCGCTTGTACCGCTAAAGCTAACAAATTTCCGCGGTCGGTTTGGTTTTGAGTGGCTTTTTTGGATGCGATACGGATGGCCTCCAATGTTTTTTCAACTTCGGATGCATTCCGTGTGGATTTAATTTTCTCTAGTCGAGCCATTTGTTGTTGGCGGACCTTTGCGTTGTCCACCTCCAAAATTTGAAGCTCATCCTCGTTCTCCAATCGATATTTGTTCACACCCACGATCACATCTTGACCACTATCGATTCGAGCCTGTTTTTTGGCGGCGGCTTCTTCAATCCGCATTTTGGGAATCCCTTTTTCAATCGCTTGGGTCATACCGCCCAATTTTTCAACTTCTTCGATGAGCCTCCATGCCTCTTCCGCGATTTCTTGTGTCAATTTTTCCACTACGTGACTTCCCGCCCAAGGGTCAACAGTACGGGTAATGTGCGTTTCTTGTTGCAAATAAATCTGGGTATTTCGAGCAATCCGGGCCGAGAAATCCGTGGGAAGGGCAATGGCCTCGTCCAATGCATTAGTGTGTAGACTCTGCGTACCACCAAAAGCGGCAGCCATGGCCTCGACGGTGGTTCGAGCTACATTGTTGAACGGGTCTTGCTCGGTCAAACTCCAACCACTGGTCTGACTGTGCGTACGGAGCATGAGTGATTTTTCATTTTTGGGATTGAATTGCTTTACCAATTTTGCCCAAAGCATCCGACCGGCCCGCATTTTGGCAATTTCTGTGAAATGATTCATACCAATGCCCCAAAAAAAGGAGAGTCGCGGGGCAAATTCATCGATTTTTAACCCTGCCTTGATTCCGGTGCGGATGTACTCAATTCCATCGGCCAAGGTATAGGCCAATTCCATCGCAGCCGGAGCACCTGCTTCGTGCATGTGGTACCCAGAAATACTAATGCTATTGAATCTGGGCATATTTTGACTGGCAAACTCAAAAATATCGGCCACTAATTGCATGGACGGAGTAGGAGGATAGATATAGGTGTTCCGCACCATAAACTCCTTTAAAATATCATTTTGAATGGTTCCCGAGAGTTGTTCCATGGAAACACCTTGCTCTTGGGCGGCCACAATGTAAAAGGCCATAATGGGAATAACGGCCCCGTTCATGGTCATGGAAACGGACATTTTATCCAAGGGAATGCCATCGAACAAAATTTTCATATCCTCAACCGAATCAATAGCGACTCCGGCTTTGCCGACATCGCCAACCACACGTTCATTATCAGAATCATAACCGCGATGGGTGGGGAGGTCAAAGGCTACGGAAAGTCCTTTTTGGCCTGCCTCCAGATTTCTTTGGTAAAAGGCGTTGCTTTCCTCCGCGGTGGAGAATCCCGCATATTGGCGGATAGTCCAAGGTCTGCGAACGTACATGGTGGAGTAGGGGCCACGTAGGAATGGAGAGATACCTGCAGCAAAATCTGAATGAGGAAAGTTAGGAGTTAGGAGTTTTGAGTTTTGAGTATTATCCGACTCTGAACCCTGAACTCTGAACTCTGAACTCAACTCCAAATGTTGAAGGTTTTTTCTACTCATCGTTCAATCGTTTTTGTTCGAGGGTTTCCGCCAATCGTTTTTCGATAATGGGCTCCATCAAGGTTTTTCTGGGCTGAGTCTTTACAAAAGGATACAGTTCCAGATTTTCCTTCATACGGTCTTGCTTGTTTTGGTACTTGTTGGTTCCGACGAGAACGAGTTGGGCTTCATCAAACAACTGCTGTTCCTTAGCGGCACTTTCCTTGATTTTTTGCTGTATGCCCCCCTTTTTCAACGCATCCAAAAAGCCTCCTGATTTCTCAATCTGTTTGAAGAGAGCCAATGCTTTTTCAGCCAATTGCTCGGTGAGGGATTCAATGTAATAGGTACCTTCGGAAGCTTGGGCGGCCGTCTTAAAATAACTTTCTTCCTTCAGCAGTAACAATTGATTTCTTGCTATACGTTCCCCAAAGTCGTTGTCCTTGTGGTAAATGGCATCGTAAGGGAGATTGCATATGATATCGGCCCCACCCAAAACGGCAGACATACTTTCCGAAGCGGTTCGGAGTAGGTTCACATTGTAATCGTATAGCGTCTTATTCCGTTTGGAGGGTATTGCGATGATATGGCAATCGTTATCAATACCATATTCAGCTGCCAAACTGCTCCACAACCAGCGCAGTGCCCTGAGTTTGGCTATTTCAAAGAAATAGTTTCCTCCGACTGCTACTTTAAAAGTGATTGGAAACGTTTTGTTGGGCTCAAAATGATTCAAATATTCGTTGGCATGGGCCAACCCATAGGCCAATTGTTGTACCATGTTTGCCCCTGCATTCTGGTAGAGCGAAATATCAACGCCAATGGAATTGACATTCATTTTTTTTGAAGTGATGGCATGGATTTCTTCCAAAATGGAGTGGTCTCTCTCCAAACTATGAAACCAATTTCCGCTACGGGCGAGATTTCCAATAAGGTCTATATTCAGGTAAACTTGGACCGCATTGTCTCCAAGATGGGCCATCAATTTTTTGATGGGTTCCGAGGCCAAAAACTGAAAATTGAAATGAAGTGGTGTGCTTGTCACATCAATTTCTTTCAGCAAAGTGGCAAAATCAATAGTTTCATTTGGAATGGTGAAAACCAAACTTTCCACCCCTTTTTCCAGGATTTCCAAAGCTTTGGTATTGGCTTTGTTGGCATCTCCAGTATAAATGGTCTGGGCAATATGCCAACTATGATTTTTAGGAAGATGGAAGGTTTTTAATCCCTCCAAATCCTCGGAATGGTAAAACGGTTTTATGTTGATGCCCTCCAAGGATTCCCAAACCAAGGTGTCGTTATAATCCGCACCTTTCAGGTCAAATTGAATCTTTTGTTTCCACTGTTTTGCAGAAACTGGAGGGAATTCATCAAACAAACCGACGTTACTCATCTTCCTTGTTTTTTAAGCTGTCTTCGTATTCAATCAGGAAAATTTCTTCTTTTTCCTTTTTCATATAATATTTTTCCCGGGCAAACTTTTCAAGCTCTTCTTTATCCGATAAGGTTTCCAAAACTTTCTTGTCCTTTTCAATTTCGCCTTTCAAAAACTCCTTCTGTTCTTCCAGTTTTTTGATTTCCCTTCGGAGTTCCAAATGAATCAGCAGTGAATTCGTATCAAAAAAAGCCATCCAAATCACAAAAATGGTCAATACCAAAATGTACATATTGGTCATGAGCTTGAACCATTTTTTTTGTCGCAATTCCTTTAGCCCCATACTTACACCAATTTATTGTTGATAATGGTCCTGACCATATCCACGGCCACCGTGTTGTAATGGTTGTTGGGGATAATGATGTCCGCAAATTCCTTGGATGGTTCAATGAATTGCTGGTGCATGGGCTTTACCGCGGTTTGGTAGCGCGTCAACACTTTTTCCAAATCATGGCCCCGTTCGCGAATATCGCGTTGCAATCGTCGTATCAATCGTTCATCCGAATCCGCATGCACATAAATTTTAATATCGAACATATCCCGCAACTGCGGATTGCTCAGCACCAAAATGCCCTCTACGATCATTACCTTCCGCGGAGGCGTAGGGATGGTCTCTTCCAAGCGGGTTTCTTCCACAAAGGAGTAGACCGGAATATCCACCGTTTTTCCTTGTCGCAATTGCTTTAAATGCGAGATCAACAGGTCAAAATCGATGGAATTAGGGTGATCAAAATTTATTTTCCCGCGTTCCTCCCTAGTCAAATGAGAAAGATCATTATAATAGGAATCTTGGGAGATTACACCTACTTCGTTCTCCGGCAATTGGTCCACAATTTGGTTGACAACCGTGGTTTTTCCACATCCAGTGCCCCCCGCTATCCCTATGATCAGCATTTATATTATTTTAATTTCAAAAGTAAGCATTTGATAAGATTTGCCATCAACCCATGCTTTTGCGTTATTTAGGTTTATTTTCGGTAAAATGCATGTCGGTTATCGTAAACCCCGAAAGTTAATGGCGGTAGCTTTGTGTGGGTTTGATCTTAATCTTATATTTAGCTAGGTAACCCATGACAATTTTTTATGGACGATTCATACACAGTCAAGATTGATGGTAATTTCGACTTTCCTCTTTCCAAGGACGACGTTTCCCAGCTGGACATCATAAAGTTTAAAAAGGACAGTTTTCATATTTTAAAGGAGGACATATCGTATCACGTTAAAATAGTTTCTTCGGATTTTACCAGGGGACTGTACACGGTCAATGTCAATGGGAACGAACATGAAGTTTCCATCCATACTCCATTGGATGAACTTATTGAGAAGATGGGCTTTGCTACTAATGGAGCCAAAAACATAGATTCCATTTCTGCTCCTATGCCGGGTTTAATTTTGGACATTTCGGTGGAAGTGGGGCAAGAAGTGAAAGAAGATGAACAACTCTTGGTGTTGGAAGCCATGAAAATGGAAAATAGTATTACCTCCCCCCGAAACGGTGTCATCAAGAAAATTGCTGTAAATCAAGGTGACGCCGTGGACAAAAAACAGCTTTTGATTGAATTTCAATAAAAAAAACATGAAGAAAATATTGATTGCCAACCGTGGAGAAATAGCGCTTCGTGTTATGAAAACTGCCAAAAAAATGGGTATTCGTACCGTTGCGGTTTTTTCTGAAGTTGACAGAAATGCACCCCATGTACTTTTTGCTGATGAAGCTGTGTGTATTGGCCCGGCACCATCCAATCAATCTTATTTAAAAGGGGACAAAATCATTGAGGTGGCCAAAAAACTAAAGACAGATGGGATTCACCCAGGCTACGGTTTTCTGAGTGAGAATGCTGATTTTGCCGAAGCTGTGGAAAAAAGTGGTCTAATTTTCATAGGGCCAAAATCCAGGGCCATCCGGATTATGGGGAGCAAATTGGCGGCAAAGGAGGCCGTAAAGAAGTACGACATCCCTATGGTGCCGGGTGTGGATGAGGCCATAAGCGATGTCTCCGAAGCCAAAAAAATTGCCAAGAACGTCGGTTATCCAATTTTGATAAAAGCTTCAGCCGGTGGAGGTGGAAAGGGTATGCGGATTGTGGAGAAAGAAAAAGATTTGGAATCGGGTATGAAACGGGCCATTAGTGAAGCCACTTCCGCCTTTGGCGATGGCTCTGTTTTTGTGGAAAAATATGTAACCTCCCCTCGGCACATTGAGGTACAGGTCATGGCCGACACTCATGGCAATGTCCTCCATTTTTTTGAACGGGAATGTAGCATCCAAAGACGTCACCAAAAGGTGGTGGAAGAAGCACCATCTTCGGTGCTTACCCCTGAGCTTCGGGAGAAAATGGGCGTAGCCGCTACCAAGGTAGCCAAAGCCTGTGATTATGTAGGCGCCGGTACTGTTGAATTTTTAATTGATGCTGACCTTAATTTCTATTTTCTGGAAATGAATACCCGTTTACAGGTGGAACATCCCGTTACTGAATTGATCACTGGAGTGGATTTGGTGGAATTACAGATAAAAGTGGCCCGTGGCGAAGCTCTTCCCATGAAACAAGAGGATTTAAAAATTAATGGACACGCATTGGAGCTTCGGGTGTATGCAGAAGACCCTTTGAATGATTTTCTGCCCAGCGTAGGCACTTTGGAGACCTATGAATTGCCTGAGGGCGATGGAATTCGGGTGGATAATGGCTTTAGGGAAGGCATGGACATTCCCATTTACTACGACCCCATGCTTTCCAAACTGATTACCTATGGTAAAACTCGCGAAGAGGCCATGGAGTTGATGTTGGAAGCTATTCAGAATTATAAGGTGAAGGGCGTTCAGACCACATTGCCCTTTGGAAGTTTTGTCTTTGCCCATGAAGCCTTCCGTTCAGGGAATTTTGACACCCATTTTGTAAAAGAGCATTATTCCCCGGAAAAAATCCATCAAAAGAATGCCAAGGAAGCTGAAATTGCTGCGCTGGCTGCCTTATTTCAATATCTAGAAGACAAGAAAACACTTCAAATCCCAATAAATTGAGCTCAATGAATCCCAAAATAAAAGCACTGGAAGAGAAAATGGCCCAGGCCCGTTTGGGTGGTGGTGAAAAGCGGATAGAAAAGCAACATCAAAAGAAAAAACTTACGGCAAGGGAACGTATTCATTATCTCTTGGACGAAGGCTCTTTTGAGGAAATGGGCATGTTGGTGACTCATCGTACCACCGATTTTGGCATGGACAAAGAAGTCTATTATGGCGACGGGGTGGTGACTGGGTACGGTACCATCCATGGACGATTGGTATATGTATATGCCCAAGATTTTACGGTTTTTGGCGGTGCGTTATCCGAAACCCATGCTGAAAAAATCTGCAAGGTGATGGATTTGGCGGTGAAAGTGGGTGCGCCCATCATTGGATTGAACGATTCTGGTGGTGCACGAATTCAGGAAGGTGTGAGGTCCTTGGGAGGATATGCCGATATTTTTCACCGGAATGTTCAAGCTTCGGGTGTGATTCCACAAATATCTGCCGTGATGGGCCCTTGCGCCGGAGGAGCAGTGTATTCTCCAGCCATGACGGATTTTATCATTATGGTTGAGGAAACCAGTTATATGTTTGTGACGGGTCCCAATGTGGTTAAAACCGTTACTAATGAGGAAGTTACTTCGGAGGAATTGGGCGGTGCCAGCACACATGCTTCAAAATCCGGGGTGGCTCATAAAACTTCGTCCAATGATGCGGCTTGTTTGGATGATATCAAAAAATTGATGGCGTATTTGCCACAAAACAATACTGAACTTGCTCCGCTTCAAGACTACATGTTAGGGGAGGAACTTCGGGAAGAACTGTCCGCCATTGTCCCGGATAATCCCAATAAACCGTATGATATGTATGAAGTGATCAACGGGATTATCGATTTGGACTCCTTCTACGAAATTCACAAAGATTATGCTGAAAACATTATCGTAGGCTTTGCCCGATTGGGGGGGCGCAGTATTGGTATTATAGCCAATCAACCTATGTTCCTAGCAGGGGTTTTAGATGTGAATAGTTCTCGAAAAGCAGCCCGTTTCACCCGTTTTTGCGATGCCTTCAATATTCCCTTGTTGGTTTTGGTGGATGTGCCTGGCTTTTTACCGGGTACCGACCAAGAATGGAGCGGCATTATTATGCACGGTGCTAAATTGTTGTATGCGCTAAGTGAAGCGACAGTGCCACGGGTTACCGTCATTACCCGAAAAGCCTATGGCGGTGCATATGATGTAATGAATTCTAAACATATTGGGGCCGATTTCAATTTTGCTTGGCCTTCGGCTGAAATCGCTGTGATGGGGGCCAAAGGAGCTAGTGAAATCATTTTTAGGCGGGAAATTGCCGCTTCGGAAGACCCAGATGCCAAATTGAAGGAAAAAGAAGCCGAGTACGCGGAAAAGTTTGCCAACCCTTATCGTGCCGCGGAACGCGGATTTATCGATGAGGTGATTCTACCAAAAAACACCCGACGGAAATTGCTCAAAGCCTTCGCCATGTTGGAAAAGAAAAAGGTGGACCCACCGAGGCGGAAGCATGGAAATATTCCGTTGTAGAGGCGATAAATTTTTGAAACAATTGTTGATTGTCAGGTCGAGCGCAGTCGAGACCTCTTTTTAAAATGAAATTATACTACGTATACATTTTACGATGCTCCGATGGGTTGACCTACACTGGGATTACCGATGACATTGCTCGGAGACTTTCCGAACACCAAAGTGGATTGAACAAAACTGCTTTTACCTATCTAAGAAGGCCGGTTGAACTTATATTTCAACAAGAGTTCAATGATGTTTTACAAGCTATCTATTTTGAAAAGAAAATGAAGAAGTGGAGCGCCCCAAAGAAAATGGCTTTGGCGAATGGGGAATTTGACCTGTTACAGATTCTCGCGGAATGCAGAAATGCTTCTCACTACAAATATAATCCTGACCAAGATTGAGGTCTCGACTGCGCTCGACCTGACATTTGATTCAATAAAAAGTACCAAAAACATAACACTAATACTTTCTTAAAAGCTTCACCAATCCATGGGGTATGTCTAATTTTGCACCATGCAAAAAGAAAATCAAAAACCCAACTTTGAATTTATCGCATTAATGGCTGCTTTGATGTCCATTGTAGCACTGGCCATTGATGCAATTTTACCTGCAATTTCCAATATAGGCATTGCCATAAATAGCTTGGATTCTACCGATAACCAAATGCTGGTGACCATGATTTTTCTGGGACTAGGGCTTGGGCAATTGTTTTTTGGGCCTCTTTCCGATTCATATGGAAGAAAACCCATTGTTTATTCGGGTTTTGGCCTGTTTTTGATAGGAAGTATTATCTGTTTGTTTGCTCCGTCATTAGCGATTATGATTGTTGGAAGAATTCTGCAAGGAATTGGACTTTCAGCTCCTAGGACCATGGCCATTTCCATTATTCGTGATACCTATGTAGGCGACTACATGGCCAAGGTTATGTCTTTTGTGGTAGCCTTCTTTATTTTGGTGCCCGTAGTGGCCCCCGCCATTGGAAAGGTCATTTTGGATGCTTTTGGATGGCAGGCCATTTTTTATGTCCAGCTTATTATCGCCCTTATTGTTGCGATTTGGTTTTGGCAAAGACAATCGGAAACCTTGCGGCCCGAGCACAAAATTCCTTTTTCAAGTCATGTGTTCATCGATGGACTTAAGGAATTTATGAAGTACAGGGAAACGGTAGCCTTTACTGTTATCTCAGGGTTGGTCACAGGTGCTTTCTTGGTCTATTTAAGTTCGGCCCAACATATTTTTGAAGATATCTATAGCTTAAAAGAAACCTTTCCCTATATTTTTGCGGGATTGGCCATTTCCATTGGTCTCTCCACATTTTTAAACGGGACTTTGGTAATGCGCTTTGGCATGCGGAGACTGTCTTGGATGGCCACTTTGGCATTTACCATCATTGGGTTGATGTATACTGTTATATTCTTGAATTCGCCAAACCCCAGCATTTATGTATTGGTGCCCTTTCTATCGGCACAATTCTTTTGTTTGGGTTTTATGTGGGGGAATTTCCGTTCCATTGCTATGGAACCCATAGGTCATATTGCTGGAATCGGGGCAGCCATTAACGGATGTGTTTCAACAATAGTGGCCATTCCAATTGCAACTTTTATTGGAGAATTTGTAGAGCACAGCGTGTGGCCCCTTTTTGTAGGATTGGGTATTTGTGGCCTAGCTTCGCTTCTTATTTTTACGATGGTAAAAAGACCTAAACGTTTGGCGACAGTTTAGGAGGTTTCGGGAAAGAAAACTTCACCACTGCAAGAATCTTCCCTTGCACCTGTAACGGAGCTCAACACATTGGTGGTGCCTTTCAGCCGTAGAACCCCCATAAGCGCAAAAACTAGGGCTTCTTTGTAGGCAATTAGTGTCTTGTTGGGAACCACCACTTCCACAGTTGACTCCAGCTTTTCTTGAAGTGTATCGATGAAAAATTGGTTGAGGGCGCCACCGCCGGTGACCAGTAATTTGTTTTTGGGTTGATTGGTATGTTCATGAACTTGCACGGCAATCTGCTCGCAATTATGGTGAATAAAGGTGTGCAAAAGGTCGGTTTCCGAACTTTCTGAGGCTTCAATTAATGGGATAATTTTGGAGGTAAACCATTCATACCCTGTAGATTTGGGGTAGGGTAGGCGATAATAGTCAAGACTATTGAGTTTTTTTAGCAACGGTTCATCCAATTTTCCACTTCGGGCCAGTTTTCCGTTTTCATCATAATCCATACCCATTTTATGGGTAATGTAATTCAGGGGCATATTGGCCATTCCAATATCGTAAGCAATTCGTTTACCCTCTTTTTCAAAAGAAATATTGCTGATGCCCCCTAAATTCAGGCAGAAATCATAGTCATGGAACAAAAGCCGGTCTCCAATGGGAACCAAAGGTGCCCCTTGTCCACTTAAGTCAACATCTTTTGTCCTGAAGTCGCACACTACTTGTTTGCCGGAAATATTCGATAAAACCTGTCCATCGCCCAATTGGAAAGTAACCCCATCTTCCGGTCTGTGGTGGGAGGTATGTCCATGGCTGGCAATGAAGTCAACTTCAATATTGCTTTCCTCTATAAAAGCCTTCGCTTGTTCCCCCAGCCATTTCCCATACTCTTTATGGAGTTGGGCATGGTCTTCTTCGGACAAGTATATGGCATTTTTGAGATATTCGCGCATCTCCTCGGAATAGGGAATCTCTTTAGTTTGTTCAATGGTGAATTTCCATCCATTTGTCTCTTCCCAAATATGACAATAGGCCATATCCAGTCCATCTAAAGAGGTGCCGGACATGAGTCCCAGTACTTTATATATGCTCGTGTTCATAGTTTAGTAATCTTAATGAGTAAGGAAACTGGCTTTTTTGCATCGTTCACAATTTCTTTTAAGGAAAATTGGATTCCTTCTATACAATTCAGCTCGGTGATCCAATCTTCAAGGGTTCTCGCGTACCACGAATGCCCGTCCTCAAAGTTTCCGGGAAGCCCTTTCCATGAGTCGGACAACCATTGACTTTGGTACGCCAATTCATTTTGAATCAAAAAGTATGGATGTAAGGTTTGTATGATGATGCTTCCTTTTTCGGAAATGTGCTTCAAGGTATTCTCCAGCAGTGGAACCAAGTCTTCTTTTAAATAGAGGCAAAAATTGAATATGGCTGCATCAAAGGGGCCATTGGGGATGGGTGTGCCTGCTACAATAGCTTCAAAGGTAAGCACATGATAGGCCTCAGGACCTTTGTTTTTCGCTTCTTGGATTAGGGTTTCAATGGCATCAACCCCAGTGGCTTCCCAACCCATTTTTTCCATTTCGCGGGTCAACCAGCCTTCACCACAACCCACATCGACTATTTTTTGGCCTTCCAAGGTTTTTAGGGTCTCCAAAATAGCTGGATTTGTAAATTTTCGTGAGGGAATGGCGTTGCTTTGTACCGTTTTAATCCATTCCGATGCATTTTTCTCCCAAGAATTGATGATTTCTTTTTTCATGGCTGAGTGATTTTAAGTTTGATGGGAAGTCTACCTTGAGCTATTGATGCTCCTTTAAAATGCAAAAAGGCTTCCTCTTGGAATTCCACAAAATCTTGATAGACCTCCACCACATTGGAACCGGACGTCAACTTCAAAATATCCAATACGTAAGGGTTCCCAAAAAGGTAAATCAATACATTTTTTTCTGCGATCAATTGTTGAATGAAGGCCAATAGTTCAGCATCAAAACCAAACTGATTCTTAGGCTTTACCGCAGGTGGAAAAAGAGCAAGAACCACATTTTGATGTGTGTTTAGTTTCTTTTTCACAGTTGACAAATGGGTGGTCAATTCCCATTTCTTCTGACCATAAGCTTCCTCTAAATGTTTTGAAAAGATATTTTTTTCCTCTACATCCAACGAAAGATTCAAAAAAGAGGAATCTTTTATTTGTTGCACCAGTTCAGAATCGGCATACAGCTCTGTAATGGTATTTTGGGCAAGTACTTTGTTTAATTGGGAGACATTTTCAGTGCTATTCCGTTGGACGTTCTTTTCCTTTACAAAAATAGTCTCCTTAAGCTGCCAAATCCGTTTGAAGCTTTCCTCAATGCGGTTTTCGGAAACCGTATTCGATATAATTTCAATGCCTTCAAGTGGATTTTCGCTAAAACACAGCATGTCCATTCCTGCAGCAAAAACGGTGGCCTCCAATTTCCCTTTTTCCGGATATTTTCTGGAAACGGCATGCATGTTCAACGCATCCGAGATGATTACGCCTTCAAACCCCATTTCCTTGCGAAGTAATTCTGTAATGATTTTGAAGGAAGTTGTGGAAGGTTCTTTGTCATCCAACTGGGGTAACAGTAGATGCCCCACCATCACGGAGTCAACTCCTTTTTGAATCAATTCTTGGAATGGGAATAATTCATTTTCCTTTAATTCTGATAGAGACTTGTCAATGACAGGAAGTCCCAAATGGGAATCGGTGGCGGTGTCGCCATGTCCTGGAAAATGTTTGATGGAATTAAGTATTCCGGCGCTTTTCATCCCCTTTACATACGCTTCAGCCTTGGCACAAACCTGTACTTTGTCATCGCCAAACGAACGATACCCAATTACTGGGTTTTCAGGATTACTGTTGATGTCCACTACAGGGGCAAGATTCCAATGGATGCCTGCTTCCCTGCAATCCAAGCCAATTTGTTGTCCCACCTCAAAAATGAGTTCGTCATTGTTTTGGATAGCCCCTAACGTAATGGCATAGGGGTATTGAGGGGTATTTTCAATGCGCATGGCAAGTCCCCATTCGGCATCCATGGCTATCAGCAATGGGTATTTTGCAGCGTTTTGATAGCGGGCGATGAGATCTTTGAGACGGTCATAACTTTTCTCATTGTGGACAACTGGTTTCTTGCCTTCAAAATTGGTGGCGGCACTGGCCCTGCTATGAAAAAAGCACAATGCGCCAATATGGTGTTTCTGGATAATTTGTTCCATTTCCTGGATGGCCTCTTCGGTATCATTGATGAATACGGCCAACATGAACAATTGCCCCACCTTTTGCTGGAGACTCAGTTGTTGATTTGCGATGGAATATGGAGGTATTTCTTTATACATTTGATTCAATGGTCTTTTTGCCGTAATCGGCAGGATATTTTAAGAATTTGAGCACTAAAAAGGCCGGTATTGCTGCTATTACCACCCAGATGAAGAAACCATCGTACCCCAGCCACTCCTGAATATAGCCACTTACCATTCCGGGGAGCATCATGCCCAAGGCCATAAACCCGGTTGCAATGGCGTAATGCGAAGTTTTTGAGATGCCTTCGGCCACAAAGATGAGGTACATTAAAAAGGCAGTAAATCCGAACCCATACCCAAATTGCTCCAGAACCACGGTTCCCACCACAGCATAGATGCTGGTTGTTTGGGTTACGGCCAGAATTGCATAGAGGGCATTGGGTAGGTTAAGGGCCAACAACATGGGCAACATCCACTTTTTCAATCCATCCCGGGAAATCAGAATACCTCCAACAATTCCGCCAAGGGATAGCATGATAATGCCAACTGTACCATAAATGGTGCCCACAGCTTCTGTGGAATATTCCAAGCCGCCAACTTCCAACTTATCCAACAGGAAGGGCGAGGCCATTTTTACCAACTGTGATTCACCCAATCGATAGGTGAGGATGAACAACAGCGCAATTCCAATTTGATTTTTCTTAAAAAAGGATGCAAAAACCTGTAAAAATCCTTCTGGTTTTTGGTTGGGTTTAACCGATGTGTTTTCAAACTTGGGTGTGCTAAAAAAATTGGCAATGGTCAATATCAACATAAGAGCTGCCGCACTGATCATAGTCAACGACCAAGCTTTGGTGTTGTCTCCGTATTTATTCTCCAAAAATCCGGCAAAAATGACCAAAAGCCCTTGCCCGGTAACCATGGCCAACCGGTAAAAGGTGCTTCGGACCCCTATAAAAAAGGATTGTTTTTTTTGGGTGAGGCCCAACATATAGTAGCCATCTGAAGCAATGTCATTGGTGGCAGAAGCAAAGGCGGCCATCCAAAAGAAGGCCAAAGTGATGATAAAGAATGAATTGGAGGGAACAAAAAGACCTATGCCCAAAAATGCCAATGAGATTATGAGTTGCATCACCAAAAACCAAGTCCTTTTGGTGCCATTCAAATCCACAAGAGGGCTCCAAAGTGGTTTTAGCACCCAAGGTAGATACAGCCAGCTGGTATATAGTCCAATTTCGGCATTGCCAATACCCAAACGTTTGTACATGATCACGGATACGGTCACAACCAAAATATAAGGGATTCCTTGGGTGAAATAGAGGAAGGGAATCCAAAGCCATGCATTTTTGTCCTTAGGCGCTACGTTCATCCGTTATGTTTTAAAAGGTTCTGATAAATACTTTTTTCGGAATTTGCTATTACCCTTGCATTGACTGCTTTTTCGTAGTAGGGGGTTGGACCAACCCCTCCGATGATGGCGTAGGCATAGCCCATTTCGCGGAGTGCGACAAGCGATTTCACCAAAAGTACTTTTCCAATGTCCTTGCCGCGTTCTTCGGCAATGACCCCTGTTGGGCCAAAAAAGTTCTTTGCAGTGGACTCAAAACATGCAAAGCCTAGTAAGGTCTGCCCACGTTGGGCCACAAAACAGTTTACGGGAAGTTTACTAAAGGCTGCTTCGGTCTCGTCTGCCCAGTTAATGCTAAAGTACTTTTTTACCCAGCCGACAACAATACTTTTTTCGGGTGGAATAGGTCTTCTGAATACCACTTTTTCAGATTCCAACAGCTCCTTTTCCTTTTCTGAAATATCCGGAAGGTCCAAAAGTCTTACGAGCATGTCTTGCATGTTGATTTATTTTAAGTTCAAAGGCAACAATTCGCTTTCATTGCCAAAGGCATCGGATATGGAAATGACCACCTTATTTGTTCGTTGTTTTTTGGTCAATTTGAGCTGAAAGCAACCCGAATTTTGACTTTCAGAAATATAGTTCTTTCCAATGAGTTGTTTTTCGTTACCGTTAAGTTGATAGTAATTCAGGAATCTGGGAATGGAATCAGTATGTGCGATACAAAGCTCCACTACTTCGTCTTGTTTTTTAACCGATTCGATTCCGGGAAGTTGTATTTCCCTTAAAACTTTGTTCAGTGTAGATGGGTTTTTTGAAGGAAGTGGATAAAATTTCTTTTTCAGGGTTTTTACCACTTTCTCATGCTGACCAATCAGCGATTTGGCACTGAAAAAAATATTACCATCAATGTTTTTCTGGTTTCTGGCAAAGGTCAACTGTTTTGGGATCTCCTTCTTTTTTTTCCAAGCCTTGTCACTGTTATTTTTGATTTTGTAAGTACCATTTCCGATGTAGAGATTCGTATTTGGCGTAGCATTGGCCCACCAAGAACCTACAGCTTTGTGGGAAGCAGGAGGATAGTCCATACTCCAATAGGCTTGTGGCGCCAAATAATCCAACCAACCTTCATTGACCCAAAGTACAGGGTCTGCATAGAGATCCTCATAGGTAGTTTGTCCGGCACGTGTGTCAGAGCCGTCGGGGTCGGTACTTTTGTTTTTCCAGACGCCAAATGGACTGATGCCAAACTGAACCCATGGTTTATTCTTCTTGATGGTTTGGTATACATTTTTTACAAGCGAATCTACATTGCTGCGCCGCCAATCCTCCAAGGACTGGCTGGGCAAACCGTATGTTTGGAACGTCAATGAATCCTTAAATACTTCTCCTTTTATTTTATAGGGATAGAAATAGTCATCAAAATGAATGGCGTCCAATTCATAATTCACGACCAGTTCTTCCACAATTTTAGCAAACTTTTCTTGCACTTCGGGCAATCCGGGATTGTAATAGTATTTTTTGCCGTACTTGAGCATCCAGTCTGGGTGTTGGTAAAAATCATGGTTTGGTGAAAGGGCTAGGGTGTCCAAATCAAATGTGGCTCTATATGGATTGAGCCAAGCATGGAATTCCATGCCGCGTTTATGGGTCTCCTCAATCATCCATTGGAGAGGATTCTCAAAATTCTCTGGTGCTTTACCTTCTTTTCCTGTGAGGTAGCTGGACCACGGTGCCAAATCGGTTTCGTAAAAGGCATCCCCTGCCGTTCTTACTTGTACTATGGCAGCATTGAAATTCATTTCTTCATAAAAATCCAATAGCTGGATGAAATCCGTTTTCTTTTTGGATGTAATATCTGTAGGGTCTTTAGGCCAATCAATGTTTACCACGGTAGCTATCCAGAACCCTCTAAATTCTTCCTCTGGTATATGGTGCACCGCACAACTTGTTATTGATAGGCAAAGAAATAAGTATACTAGTTTTTTCATAGAGTTGAAAAAAAGGCCTACATATTTTAAAAGTAGGCCTTTCGCTTAAATAAAATAAAACTAACAAACGAACTTAAAATATGAAATCAAATTGATGGATCATCAGGTGTATTGGGATTGCTATTTCTCTCCAAATCAGGGTATGGATAGAAATTTCTATTACGTTCTTCGTCATAGTTCATGGCTGCACCACTGGGTTGGGGTCTGCCAAACCTACGGCTGTCTTCCAAACTCATCCCTGTAAGGAAAAGTTCTGCGCGTCTATTCTTGTAAATCTCATCCAGTAAGGCCTCTGCAGTATTTGGGCCAGAGTAGGCCGCTACGTTTGCGTTTACATCAAAGGGATCATCGTTATCGGTCAATACCTCGTTGAGCGCGTCAGTAGCTGCGGCTAAATCTGGTGAGCCACGACGTATTTGAGCTTCTGCTATGATCAGGTTCATCTCATCTGGCAAATACACCGGGATAGGCTCAGTAATTTCATTGAAAAAGCCGGAAACATCCTCAATAGGTAATCCATTTTGGTTGGTTTCATCCAACGGAATCAGATAAAAAGCCAATCTACCGTCTGCTGGGTCGAATACAAATTCTGCAGGAAGTCCAAAATTGTCCCTTGGTTTAAAGTTGGGGGCATCGTTTTGGATGATTCGGGCCCAGATTGGGTTTTGGTTTTGTGAATCGTAAGCAAAAACGGAAGTAACGTTTTGGTCAACGGAGCTTGCTGCTGCAATTGCTGCATCGTAATTCCCTGCAAAGAGATTATATCGGGCTGTCATTGCCGCGATGGTGTTTTCCAAATCAATGTTGTCCAGAGTAATTCCGTTGATGAATTCTGAACTGGGCGCATTGGCTGCTATTGCTGCTGCAGCTTCGTTGAGCAGTGTGATCGCTGTCTCAAAACCAACAATTCTTGAAACGAAGGCCGCATCATTGTCAGGGCTGGTTTGAACAATTACTTGCTCATAATTTTGCGATAGACTTCCAATAGCCATGGCCTTAAACAGTTTTGCGTGCGCTATTAATGCACTTTGTGTACCGGCTTCCAACTCAATGGTATTGGCATTTGCCTCAATATCTTCAGCAATCTTCATGATTCTAAGCATTGAGGACCATAATCCTTGCACATTGGAATTGAAATTGGGTAGCACAGAGCCTCCATCTTCCAATTCTATCATGTTTTGAAAAGTTGTGGTAATACCTCCCTCACGTGTTGTGATGGCCGGGGTCTCCACAATCCATCGAAGACCTGTATCCGAATAAAGTTGTTGCATACCTACTGCTGCGGCAAAGATTCCTTCCCTTGAGGAAAATACCTGGTCTTGGGTAGCTGCATTTGGATTTTCAAAATCCGTTTCACAGGACACCAATACCAAAGTAAGTGAAATGCAAACGCTAAATAGTTTTATATAGTTTTTCATTGTACTTTTTTTTGATTTAGAAACTTACATTGATTCCCAATTGGTAGGTTCTGGGAATGGGTACTCCGGCAAAATCGAATCCACGCACACCGTTACTTTGTCCGGGTGTGTTTATTTCAGGGTCCCATCCACTATAGTCGTCCCACGAAATAAGATTTCGTCCGACGAGGCTCAACTGCACATTGTCGATATAATCAAATGGTGGCTTAAAGTTATAGCTTAGTGCCAATTCCCTAAGCTTTACAAAGGAGCCATCTTCAACAAATTCTTCAAAAATACCTGCTTGGGCACCTCCAAATCCTTTGGGGCGATTACCCAAAAGCTCTTGGCCTACGTTATAGCCACCTCCGAAGATAACATTGTCCAGTAGTCTTCGGTTCCAGTTGAATATGTCGAATCCTTGTACAGCGTCCAATTGTACTCTCAGCTTAAAGTTTTTATAGGAAAACTCATTGATCAATGACCCAAACCAATCTGGGTTGGGATCTCCAATAACCTTTGATCCTGTTCCATCCTCGTTGGTTCCAGCAAAAGGATATCCGTTATCATCCAAAGAAATACTACCATCAGGATCACGGGCGTAAAATTGACGGAAGAACACCCCTAGAGGCTCACCTTCAATTACATAGTTTGTAGCAAAGCTTCCGGCCAAAGCAAATTGGCCTCCTCCAGCTACATTGGTCACTGTGTTTTCATTTTTTGAAAATGTTGCGGTAACATCCCATGAAAAATCATCACTTTTAATTGGTGCACCTCTTAAAAGGAGTTCAATACCTTTATTTTCCAAGTCACCAACATTTTCAATTCTAGAATTAAAACCAGCAGATGGGGCAAGTTCACGAGGTAGCAACAAATCTGAAACGTCTTGCTTGTAGTAGGTGAATTCAATACCCAGTCGATTGTTCAATAACCCTGCATCGAAACCAAATTCAATTTCCTCCTGTCTTTCTGGAGCAATATTTAAATCACCTTGTTGCTGACTTGGTATTAAACTGGGAGAACCATTGATTGATGACGGGTTTAGAACTGTAAACCTCTGGAATGCGGATAAAGCGGTTAGGTTACCTGCTTGTCCCCATGATCCTCTTAGTTTAAGGGTGTTAAAGGCATCGCCAAAAGTGTCTCTCCAAAAATCCTCTTCAGATATTACGTAGGAAACACTTGCTTTGGCATACAATTGGTTCCGCTCATCTTCACCAAAAGTCGATGCACCATCCAAGCGTACAGCTCCGTTAACATAAAGTTTATCCCGATAGCTAAAAGACTGCTGTAAAAAGGTACCCCAATAGGATATTTGGGAGCGGGTTTCACCCTGGGCCAAAATACTTCCATTGGTCGCAACTTCAACAACAGGAGCCAAACCATCGGCCTCAATTCCAACCCTGTCAAATTCCTCATATTGCCAAGAACCTCCCAAAGTGGTAGTGGATTGGATGTCCTCGTTGATCGGGATAGTGTACGTGAGGTTCAGGTCACTGTTATATTGAAAGTTGTTTATATCTGCCCTTCTTGCAAATCCATCACCATTTGGTGACGTGTTGTTTATGGGAATAAATGCGGTTGCCGACTGATTGTAAAAATCAAGGCCCAATAGGTAACTGGCCTTTAGGTTCTTGGTAATATCAGCATTAAGTCCAACACTAGTAATGACACGGTTTACTTTTTGTCCAAAATCAAAACGATCCACAGCTTCCAACGGATTTGTTCGTGGAACGAGCAGTGAGGTTACAGGATAAACACCTGACTCATCGGGGTTTGGATTTATAGAGTTTTCACTGAACACAAAGCCGGTAATAGCACCATAGGCAGCGTTGATACCCCCGTTTGGAATATCATTGCTAACGCTACGCGTGAAATTTAAACCAGCATTGATTTCCAACCAATCCCAGGCTTTTTGGGTAACATTTGTTTTAAAGCCTACTCGTTGAAAATCAGTGTTCTTGATGATTCCTTCATTGTCAAGAAAGGAACCAGAAATGTAATAGGAAGTTCTGTCATTTCCGCCAGAAACGGAAAGGTTGTTCTCGATACCAAAACCGGTCTCAAAGAAACTGTCTTGATAGTTGAAGCGTTCAACTGGTACAGTTTCCAAATTGTTACGATCAAATGGGTCTACCCATGCCAATGGAACGGTGTTGTAGTCAATCTCCTTTCTAAGTTCATTGACCCGTACATTGGTTGAAAAATTGAATTTAGGGTCGCCGGTACGGCCTCTTTTGGTGAAAATCTGAACTACCCCATTACTTGCACGGGACCCGTAGATAGCGGCAGCGGCGGCACCTTTGATGACCTCGATGCGCTCAATGTCGTTAGGGTTTAAGTCTACCAAACGGTTTTGGGAGTTGCCTCCAAGGTCCACAAGGTCATTACTGTTACTTGAATTACTTACAATGATTCCATCAACAATATAGAGTGGGTCTGAATTTCCCAAAACGGTACTTGGACCCCTTAATCGGATACTGATACCCCCAGCAGGATCCCCTGAGTTTTGTTGTACAAGGGCACCTGTGATTTTACCGGAAATGGCTTGATCCACAGCAATGGCACCGTTATTCACCAAATCTTCCGATTTTACCGTTGAAATAGCATTCCCAAGCGTTCTCTTGTTGGCTCCTGCACCTGTACCTGTAATAACAACCTCATCCAAGCTCAGGAGGTCTTCATTGAGGACAGCATCTGTTGTAATGGTGGAGCTGCCACCAACATCAATGGATACTTCTTGTGTTGAAAAGCCCAATGAGCTAAAAGTCAATGTGTACGCTCCGGGCTGTAAGGTAGCCGTAAAGCTGTAATTTCCGTCAAAATCGGTAATGGTACCGAAAGAAGTGTCAGCAATAAAAACTGAAGCTCCTGATACTGGAAGACCATTGCCGTTTTCGGTCAATGTCCCAGTGAAGGTAAACTGGCTTTGGGAAAATGCGCTGGTACTCACTACCATGCACGCCAGAAGCAGTAGTTGGCGCAAAATTTTTCCATTCATAAAGTTTAATTTTGAGTTAGCAATGAATTTTGATTAGTCGAATTTTATGGAACTAGTTCCGTTGTAATCAAAAATATGCAAATAATCGAAAAAGATGCAATTTTTTGCAATTTTTTATAATCATTTCTTTTATTGAAGCGATTTTTTGCATTTATTTACTGAAGAGTTACACGTACATTTGACTAAACAAGACTCCCATGTTAAAGGAAGAACGCCATCAGGTTATATTAAACGAGGTCCGGATTCATAACAAGGTTTTATTGACGGATATCGCTGAACTTTTAAAGGTTTCACCAGATACGGTTCGTAGGGATATTAAGGAATTGCACGACGACAACAAGTTAAAACGTGTCCATGGTGGTGCCATTTCTTTGGGCTTCAATCATTATAACTATGTAAATCGGGAGATTTATTCCTTAGAGGAGAAGTCAAAAATAGCAGAAAAGGCGGTGTCCATCTTAAAAGCGGGACAAGTGGTGTTGCTTAGTGGTGGAACCACAAATTTGGAAATCGCAAGATTGATTCCGCCCTATCTCAAGATAACCTGTTTTACTCCTAGTTTGCCTATTGCCATGCAACTGCTTCCAAAACCCAATATTGAAATCATATTCATTGGGGGAAAGGTCAATAAGGATTCGCAGATAACCATTGGAGGAAAACCTATTGGCTTTTTATCTGAACTAAAGGTGGATGTCTGTTTCCTAGGGGTCAACAGCATGCATCCAACTGACGGAATTACTGAGTTTGATTGGGAAGTGGTGCAACTGAAAAAAGCAATGATAAAGGCGTCGAAAAAGGTGGTGGTTCCTTCCATATCCGAAAAGATAAATTCAACCCAGCGCTATAAGATTTGCGATATAGATTCCATTAATGTTCTAGCTACAGAATTGGATAAAAGTGATCCAATCCTGGAACCCTACAGAGGAAAAATTGAACTGCTATAAAAAAGCCCCTTTTTAGGGGCTTTTTTTTGAACAAAACTACTTAAAATGATAACGGACAAAACCTTCCATGGCCTCATATTCTGCCATTCCTAAGTTGTTGTATTTATGAGCGGTCTCCATATTTCTCTGCTCTGCTCTCTGCCAGAACTCACGCTCGTCATTTCCGGGGAACATGGCAGCATCTTTTTGGGACTGGTGCTTAAAAATGGCATTTTTCTTTCGCTCCATGTCCATTGGTCCAATGGGTACTGACATTTCCATGTCGGCAATATCCCATTCCTGCCACGCCCCTCTGTAAAGCCAAACGTAGCAGTCGTCCAACCACTCAGCACCATCGGCTACCAATTGCTCCAATGCCTCATATATGATCTGAAGACAGACCCGGTGCGTACCATGGGGGTCAGACAGGTCCCCTGCAGCAAAAATCTGATGGGGTTTAATAGAATTTAAAAGATCGTATGTGATTTTTACATCTTCACGGGAGTGGGGCTTTTTCCTTACCGCACCGGTTTCGTAGAAAGGTAGGTTCAAGAAGTGGGCATTTTTTTCATCCACACCACAATACCTGCAAGCGGCCAAGGCTTCTCCTTTTCGTATCAGCCCTTTTATATTTTGGATTTCGGGAGTGTCTATTTGCCCTGGAGTCTTTGTTTTCAAAAACTCCCTTACATCTAAAAGTTTTTGCTCCAGTTCTTGGTCCTCTTGTTGGAGGTCTGTAGCAAAATCCAAGAAACGAATAACCTCATCATCAAAAACGGCAATATTTCCCGAGGTTTGATAGGCCACGTGTACTTGATGTCCTTGGTCTACTAAGCGCAGCAGAGTTCCGCCCATGGATATGACATCATCATCTGGGTGCGGACTGAAAATAAGAGTCCGCTTGGGGTAGGGGGTATTTCGTTCAGGGCGTTGGCTGTCATCCGTGTTGGGTTTTCCACCAGGCCATCCGGTTATGGTTCTTTGCAGTTGGTTGAACACTTTTAGGTTGATGTGTTCTGCAGAACCTACTTCGGCAATCAGGTTACCCATGCCATATTCATTGTAGTGTTCATTGGTAAGTTTTAAAATGGCCTTATCCAATTTTTCAGAAAGCCACAGGGTGGCTCTTTTTATCAACTTGTCATTCCAATCGCATTCGCTTACCAGCCATGGTGTTTGAACGCGCGTTAGGGAAGATGCAGCGGCCGTGTCAAGGATAAAATCGCAGTTTTCATGATGTTGGAGGAAAGTAGCGGGAACACTCTCTTTAATCTCTCCTTCCACGGACTGCTGGATTATTTTTGATTTGCCCTCTCCCCAAGCCATCAAGATTATTTTTTTTGCCGCCATGATGGTGCCAACTCCCATGGTAATGGCCTTGCTGGGTACATTTTCCAGCCCAAAGAAATCACTGGCAGCATCCAAGCGGGTCACTCTGTCTAAACGAACCAAACGGGTTTTACTTTTTAAAGAGGAACCGGGTTCGTTGAAACCTATATGCCCAGTCCGGCCAATTCCCAATACTTGAATATCTATTCCGCCAGCCTTATTGATTTTTTCTTCGTAAGCTTCGCAAAAGTCACGCACATCTTCCTTGTCCAACGTTCCATCGGGAATATGGATGTTCTTTCTTTTGATGTCAATATGGTCAAAGAGGTGCTCATTCATGAACCTCACATAGCTGTGAATGGAGTCAGGTTCCATGGGGTAATACTCATCTAAATTGAAAGTGATCACATTTTTAAAACTCAGACCATCTTTCTTATGAAATTGTACCAAATAATCGTAAACCTTGGTAGGTGTTGAACCTGTAGCTAGGCCCAGCACCACATTTTTGCCGTCAGCTTGTCGGCTGCGAATTAACTCCGCTATCTCATTGGCGACCAATAAAGAGGCCTCTTCTGAACTTTCAAAGATTTTGGTGTTTATTTTTTCAAATTTTCGTGATTCCTCGTCATAAGGGTAATCCAGTGTTGATGACTGTACCATAAATGGAATGATTTAAAAACGTTTGACGCGGCAAATATAAGCAAGAGATTTATATTTTGCTTTTTTTTGCTGTTTTTATTACAAAAAAGTGCTGTTTTTATGATATTGTTGATTTTTGGGAGATCAAAACGGAAGAAAATGGCACATTGATTATTTTTATATATTTGCGTCAATTTTGCACTTATATGCTGAAAGAGGAACGACAACATATGATTTTGAACGAAGTGGCATTGCACAATAAGGTGCTGCTGACCGATATTGCTGAAATGTTGGATGTTTCAATAGATACCGTGCGAAGGGACGTTAAGGAACTAGATGAGGAAAATAGACTGAAGAAGGTTCATGGTGGTGCGGTTTCCCTAGGGTTCACAACTTCTACTGCTCCAAATGCCAACATCTATGCATTGGAAAAAAAGCAGAAAATTGCAGAGAAGGCGGTAAAGATGTTAAAGGATGGAGGGGTGATTTTTATTGATGGGGGAACCACTTGTTTGGAATTGACGCGGCAAATACCCGAAAGTTTAAAGTTGACCTGTTTCACGATAAGTTTACCTGTGGCCATGCTGCTTTTGTCTAAGCCAAACGTTAAAACGGTTTTCATTGGGGGGGAGATTTCGCTGGATTCCCAAATTGCAGTTGGGGCCGGAACCATAAACCAATTGTCCGAAATTAAGGTGGATTATAGCTTTATTGGAACTGGTTATGTTGATTCACTCTATGGATTAACCGAGTTCGACTGGGGCATCGTTCAAGTGAAAAAGGCGGTAATAAGGGCATCCAAAAAAACTGTACTTTTATCCATATCGGAAAAACTTAATTCCCAACATCGATACAAAACCTGTGATATTAACGCAATAAACACCATGGTGACAGAGTTGGACCCCAGTAGCAACCTATTAAACCTTTTTAGAAACCAAGAGATTCATCTTCTGTAATGCAAATGGATTATACAAAAATAACCGAGACCCCTTCAAATTATGAGAATTTGGAGAAAATGGACACCCAGACCATTTTGGAAAACATCAATAACGAGGATAAAAAGATAGCTGAAGCGGTAGCCGGAGTTATTCCTCAAGTAACCAAACTTGTGGACTGCACTGCAGAACGTTTTTTGGATGGGGGCAGGCTTTTCTATATTGGAGCGGGTACAAGTGGCCGCCTGGGCATTTTAGATGCCTCGGAAATACCACCTACCTATGGAATGCCCCATGACAGGGTTATTGGATTGATAGCAGGAGGAGATAAGGCTATTAGAAAGGCAGTTGAGTTTGCGGAAGACGATGTGCATCAGGCATGGAAGGATTTGCAGGAGTATAATATCAACTCCAAGGATGTTCTTGTGGGGATTGCCGCTTCGGGAACCACACCTTATGTTTTGGGAGGTATTGAGGATGCGAAGAAACATGGCATTTTAACAGCCGGAATCACCAACAATCCAGAATCGCCCCTAGCTACCTGTTCAGATATTCCCATAGAAATTATTGTTGGTCCTGAGTTCGTGACAGGCAGTACCCGAATGAAAAGCGGTACCAGCCAAAAATTGGTGCTTAATATGATTTCCACAGCCCTAATGATTCGTATTGGTAGGGTAAAAGGCAATAAAATGGTGAACATGCAGCTGAGCAATACCAAGTTAGTAGATCGTGGTACCCGATATTTGATGGAGGAATTAGGATTAAGCTATACCGATGCAGAAAAAGCCTTGAAGGAATATGGTTCCGTAAAAAAGGCCATTGACGCCCTAAAATAAATCCTATTTGGGAACGAGTCTATAAATTCCCTTGCCCTCAATGCCTACATATATATACCCATCCGGTCCTTGGCGCACGTTTCGGACCCGGCCCATACCATCCAACAGTTTTTCACGGTAGGTGACTTTGTTGTTTTTTAGTTCGAGGCGCTCTAGATATTGAAATGATAAGGAACCCACCAACAAGTTTCCTTTCCACTTGGGGTATTTGTCCGAAGTCACAAAGGTCATTCCTGATGGAGCAATGGAGGGCGTCCATTGGTATAAAGGTTGTTCCATGCCCGCTCTAGAGGTTTCATCGGTAATCTTGGTTCCACTGTAATTTATACCATAGGTAATGATTGGCCATCCGTAATTTTTCCCTTTCTGGATGATATTGATTTCATCCCCACCCCTAGGACCATGCTCGTGCTCCCAGAGTTTGCCGGTTTCAGGATGTTTGGTCAATCCTTGGGGATTGCGGTGTCCATAACTGTAAATAGCGGTCTTTGCTCCAGATTTTCCAACAAAAGGGTTGTCATTGGGAATGCGGCCATCATCATGGATTCGGTATATCTTGCCACCATCCCGGGTAATATCCTGAGGGTTCACATCCCTGTTTCCACGTTCACCAACTGAAAAGTAGAGATACCCTTCGTTGTCAAATTCCAATCGGGAACCAAAATGTTGTCCTCGGGTTGAGTTGGGTTCGGCTTTGTAGAGCAATTGCTTTTGAACCAGTCTATTATTGGACAGTTTGGCCCGCATTATGGCCGTGTTGCCACCTTTTCCATTTCCTTCTGAGGATGCGTAGGATAGATAGAGCCACCCATTTTCGCTATACTTGGGATGTAGTTCAATGTCCATTAACCCACCTTGCCCACGTACATAGACATCGGGCGCATTAGTGATTTTGGAAGTTTTTCCAGAGGAATAATGTACTAATTCACCTGTTTTCTCCGTTATCAACATGCTGCCATCAGGAAGGAATACCATGCCCCAAGGGTTTTGTAGACCAGATACAACAGATTCCGCAGTAAAATCAATGGTTTTGGGAATATTTATGGTTTTATCGGGGGATTGGGCACAGGATGTACTGAGCAGTACAACGAAAAAATACTGAAACACCACACTTTTTTTCATAATTTTACGTTGAAGTAATAGATTTTATAGATAAACGGCTCCTTTTTGGTAGTCGAGTGAGTTGAAGATAAAGAGAATTTTATAAGTATAGAAAATTACAATGTAAGAATATTACGATCCCAAATCTAAATATTCTGCCCTAACAAGACTTAACCTATGCTCCCTCAAAAAACAAGGCATTTGCTATATGCCGTGTTGATGGTGTCCATATCCATATTTTGTTCCACGGTATTAGCAAAAACAGAGGTCAACCGGATACTTACCAGAATAGTATCCACAGTTTCAGAACCACGAGCTGAAGAAAAAACGGAGATTTCCTCCGATAAGGTTTCAGCTGCTCGGCCAGAAACATCCTTTGCTGCAAGCAGCAGCATGTTCATGACCATTATTCAAGGGGCCAACGAAGAAGTGGTTTGCCCTAATGACGGTAGTACACTTGCCAAATTCTTTCTCTGTGGTACAAGTGACATCAGAACCATTTCCCTAAGTCAATCTGGTAGCAGCTACCAATGGCAAAGGTTGGACCCCAATACCTGTGCGCCGACAGTGGTAGATGACTGCCCCACAATCAACGGAGCCTGTACTTGGAACACCGTTGGTGACCAAGCAACCTACAATCTGTCCACTGCTGGAGAGTTTAGGGTACGTGTAAATTCAGGGCAATATTACTACTTCAAGTCAACACTGAACCCCTTAAACCCGCAATTAATTAAGGAAGACATCATTTGTGGAAATCCAGGTAGGGTAGAGGTAACCAATGTCCCTGCAGGATATGAGTACAGTTTAAACAGTGCTGCAGGACCTTACCAAGATGATCCTTTCTTTGATATTACCGCTCCAGGTAATTATAGAGTCTATGTCCGATTGAAGAATGTATCGGCAACCGCTTGTGTATTCCCATCCAATGTGGTGACCATTAACGATTTGGATATTAATGTGGATGTAACGGCAAACGATATTCTTTGTAGCAGTCAATTGGGTAGCATCGATGTCAGTGTTTCTGGAGTTCCCGGATTCTATACCTATAGATTGGTGAAAAATGGAGTTACCGTGGATACCTTCGGACCAAACGGAGCCGACTCTTATACCTTTGCCAATGTTAGCCCAGGTACTTACAGCATTCGTGTGGAGACCAACAATTGTTCCGAAACCGTTACCACAGATATCAATGGTGACCCCATTGTTATTGGAAATGGAATCAGTCCTTTGGCCGTTTCTGCTACAGCCTCTGATAGTTTTGGATGCGGAGCCACTTCCGTGGATGTAAATTTGACCACATCTGGAGGTACAGCTCCGTACCGCTTTAGTGTGGACGGAGGACCATTTGGTTCCACCTATACCGGTTCCACGACATTTACGGTAACTTCTGCTGGAACCTATTCTATTTTAGTGGAGGATGCCAATGGATGCCAACGCAGTGCATCTGTGGATGTTCAAGATATTCCACCGCCTATTTTCAACTTCACCGAAGAAGATGCCAATTGTGGTGGAGCCAATGACGGTAGAGTAACCATAAATGTCACCAATGGATTTGGGTATGAGATTGAATACAGTATCAACAATGGTGCAAGTTTCCAGATAAGCAACACCTTTTCCAACTTGGCTCCTGGAAATTATGATATTGTATTACGTTATGAGCAGGATTCTTTTACTTGTACCACAACCCCTCAAACGGCAACTATTGGAACACCTTCAACTATTACAGCCACGGCAAGCCCAGATAGCACGCCCAGTTGTGCCAATGAAAATGGAGGACAAATCACTATATCTGGAGTTTCAGGAGGTACTGCCCCGTATGAATATAGTGTTGGGGCCGGATTCAGTACCAACCCCGTTTTCACCAATTTGGGTGTCGGGACCTATACGCCAATGATTCGAGACGCCAATGGATGCGTAGAAGCCCTTACGGATATTGTCTTCAATGCCTTGAATAAACCCACCAATTTGGATTTTGCCATTTCCAGCTTGGATTGTATTACAACCACCGCCTCAGTGAGCTTGACTGTTACCGGAGGTGCAGGACCCTACACGTATGAAATTATTGCCCCAGCTGCCAGTGCCATAAACAATGGTAACAACGATACCTTCAGTGGATTGGGATTGGGAACCTATACATTTAGAGTTACGGATAATGCGGGCTGTTCGTATAATGAAAATTATGCCATAACCGATATTAGTTCCATTGGTGTTGCAGCACAGCAGACCAAAGTGGTCACTTGTGTGGGTGATTCAGATGGAGAGGGTCGCTTTTTGGTGGATGGATTTAATACTACGTATAGCTATAGTATTGATGGTGGTCCCGTTTCAACCGGGCAGAGTGCCAGTATCATACCATTGACTGGGCTGACTGCCGGAAGCTACGTGATTTCCGTGACCGATGAAGAAACCAATTGTACCGATACGGCCACTTTGGTCATAGAAGAGCCTTCAACCACTTTTGCCATTTCTAGTTTGGATGTGACCGCAATGAGTTGTCAGAATGGAAACATAGGAGCCGTTCGTATCAATACCGCTGGAGGTTGGGGAGGTAACCGATATACCCTGACCCAACCAGATGGTTCCACAAGAGGACCTAAAAATGGAAGTACGTTCTCCAATCTTTCCCAAGATGGCACCTATCAAGTAAGTGTTACAGACGCCAATGGATGCACTGTTACAGATAGTTTTACCCTCACCCGATTGGACGCTCCTACTTTGACCTTGGATAATGGTGCTTCGGATTTTTGTTATGACAATTTTGGTGCAGCCACTTTAGCGGTAAATGCTTCAGGAGGCTTGGCCCCATATCAATACCGAATCAACGGTGGTGCCTTGGGCGCCAGTAATACTTTTGCTGGACTTACGCCGGGAACCTATTCCATTCAAGTGGTGGATGCCAATGATTGTAGAGATACCGTTACCGCGACCATTGAGCCACAGGTAATAGCCAATGCCACTACCATTCAAGAATTGGATTGTGCCGGCCCTCCTGGACAGATTCAGGTGAACATCAGCAATGGATACACCTCTGGAGGTAATTACGATATTTATGAGGTAAGTATCAATGGCGCACCTTATACTTCAGATAACAACAACATTACAGGGAACTCATTCGTGTACAGTATACCCAATGATGGCTCCATTATTTCGGACACAACCTTTCAGTTCCAGATTACGGATAGTCGAGGTTGTGTAACAGAATCCAACATTGTAACCATTTCTCCCCCTGAAACGATTGCAGGTTCAGCGGTTGCTACCGATACACAATGTGGTGACAATACTAGCGGAATTGTAACCTTGACCGCAGATACCACTCAGGGTGTTCCTCCCTATGAATTCAGTAATGATAACGGAGCAACATTTGGAGCACAAAATACTTTCTCTGGTTACGGACCCGGAACCCATGGCGGATTCGTTATCCGTGATAGCAGGGGATGTGTGAGTCCACCATATAGTGTGACCATTGCCGCAAGTACTCCATTGGATGCCACTGCTACCCCTACGGATGCAGTTTGCTCCGCTGGCGCTGTAAATGGTTCCATTTCAACCACTATTAATAATGGAGTGGCACCTTTTGACTATGTTCTTCTGGATGTAGCCGGAAATTTAATTTCCAATTCATTAGGAACCATGAGTACCACAGTCAACTTCCCAAATCTTCCCGTTGGAAATTATACGGTTGTTACTACGGATGCATCAGGTTGTGAGGACCGCGATGAAGTGGTGATTGACCAAAACACCTTGGATTTGATTCCCTTGGATGCCGACCCAGGATTATGTTCTGATACTTCTTTCCCATATAGGGTTAGAGCAACAGGAGGAACAGCTCCTTACGAGTTTAGGTTGGTTGGTGAACCTACCTTCAACCCAGCGACTTCTGGTGGGGACACCTATGACTTTACAGGTCAGGTAATTCCTGGTGTTACCTATTATGTAGAGGTAAGGGATGCCTTGGGTTGTACTTATGTAGAAGAAATTGACCCGATAGGTCCAATCAACCCAGTTACGATTACTGCTACGGCTACCTCAGCCTCTTGTAATGTTTCTGGTACCGGAAGCATAGATTATGATATTTCTGGGGTTGCTGCCCCTGGTAACTTTACGGTTACCCTTCAAAATACGGATACTGGTGCAACTGAATCTGGACCAACAACATTGACAGGGCAAACCATACCGTATAGTGGAACTTTCATGGGTTTGGCTCCCGCTAACTATCAAATCATTGTGCGCGATGACACTACGGGATGTAGCTCAAGCACTTTGGTCTTTATTAGCTTTAGTTCTCCATCCATAACTATCGATAATTTTGTTGAAGCGACCTGTAATGCAGGTGCTTTGGTTACCGTAAGAGGTTTTGGTGGAAGTGGCGGCCCATACAATTATGCCTATGTGCCAACAGGGGATCCAGCACCAACCGTATTTTCTACGGAAACCACGTTTGAAATCCCTGGGCCCTATCCAACAAGCTACGATTTTTACGTGCAAGATGCCAATGGCTGTACTGCCTTAACAACATTGAACGTAACCCAAGAAGCAGGTGTGCCCACTCCTGTCATAGACGTTGTAAATCAGTGTACAGCTACCAGTGGTTATCAAATTCACATGGTTTCTCCGCTAACATCGGGGCCAGAACCTGAGAATACTTTTCAGTATGATATTGGTAGTGGATTCCAAACAGGAACCACCTTTACAGTGCCCAATCCGGGTAGTTATGTAATTACGGTTCGTGATGGCAATGGATGTACCAACACAGTTACGGCAGAGGTGTTCGATTTCTTTGCCATTAGTGCAGACGCTACGTCATTGCCAACATGTAACGCCGGTGATGGAACAATAACGGTAAACACTACCGGAGGTAGTGGGAATTTTGAATATCAGCTGCGCGATGCAGGTACCTTGGCAAATATTGGACCAGCACAAAGCAGTAACGTATTCAACAACGTGTTGCCAGGAGATTACAATATTTTGGTGACCGATTTAAATTCAAACACAACCCCGTTGTGTTCTGATGAAGCCATTGTAAATGTGTCTACCGTAAACACCCCAGTAATTACGGCTACACCAAGCAGCGATGTTACCTGTAATGGGGCTGATAATGGAACCATTTCTGTGGAACTCCAACCTGGAACCGATACAGATACACCGTTGAACTACATTCTCTATGATAGCAGTTCAGCCATTTTTGCTGGACCGCAGGGCTCCCCTGTTTTTGACGATTTGCCACCAGATACTTATCAAGTTGAAGTGGTTTCCGATAGGGGATGTACGGATTTAGTGGGAGGTATTGTTATTGATGAACCTACTGCATTACAAGTCAATGCGGTGAATACGGAATTTAGTTGTAACCCATCAAGTAATCAGTTTAGTACGGCCACGATTACCATCTATACTGATGACAATGGTGATGGAACGGGTACTGCAACCGGAACAGGACCCTATACCTATAGTATGAATGATGGAACGCCTCAATTTGATGGCACTAATTTCCAGACCAGTAATACTTTTGAGGTAATTGATAATGGAACCAATCAGACCATTATTTTAACGGCCCGTGACCAAAATGGATGTGAGGAAACATCTACCGTGACCATTAATACGCCAACAGATATTACGT
This sequence comes from Flagellimonas marina, assembly GCF_042651185.1. Classification (NCBI taxonomy): domain Bacteria; kingdom Pseudomonadati; phylum Bacteroidota; class Flavobacteriia; order Flavobacteriales; family Flavobacteriaceae; genus Flagellimonas; species Flagellimonas marina. The sequence continues at coordinate 607,287 of NZ_JBHSCL010000004.1, forward strand.
TCAGCTATGCGGTCAACCAAATAACCTGCGATGCTTCAGGGACTGGGGTAAACCCTGGAACCATTGATATCATAATAAATGAAGGTCCTGGAGATTATGAAGTTGAAATACTGCCTTTGGGGTCAGAACCATCCAGAAGTTCAGGGGGCTCAGATCGCGTAACTTGGGATATTGCTACTCCCGGGGATTACATCTTTGCAGTAACGGACGTAGGCAATGGAGGTTGTTCTTACCTTACCACAACCATCAATATGCCTGAATACAATACGATTGAGGCCTTGATTGCCGAAGTGCAGCCAGTAACCTGTTTCAATGGGAATGATGGGGAAATCAGCTTGCAAATCAACAATTATAGCGGTACGTACAATTACGAAGTGTTCTCTAGGGATAATAGCGGTGTTGAAACAACAACTGGTGTAACCGGTAGTTTTGATACCAACGCACCAATAAATTCTCCAGAGATCATTACAGGTTTGCCAGCAGGTAACCTCGTAGTACATATAGAAGCATTGGATTCCCCATTCTGTGATGTGGTCAGTAATGTGACCACGGTTCGCTCACCAGATAGGGAATTGACGATTGATGCCATCCAAACCTCTCCAGTGACCTGTAATGTCCCAGGATTTGGTGAAATTACAGTAACTGGAGATGGTGGTTGGGGCACATATGAATACCAATTGATTGCCCCTGATGGCAGTACAGTATTGGTGGATTACCCCAATACCAACCCAATTTTTGAAAATCTTTCCACAGGAACATACACAGTAAACGTGAGGGATATTCAAGGTTGTGAAGCAACCAACACGATTAATTTACCACTGCCAACTCCAATTACGGCGGATATTCGAGTAGTGCAGCCTCTGGCTTGTAATAATGACAATAATGGTATAATTGAGGCCTATAACATGGCAGGTGGACAAGGTCCAGGTAACTACCTATTCCAATTGAACCGGATTACAGGTGGCACTAATAGTGGACTTCAAACCACCCCAACATTTGCCAACCTTTCTGCAGGAGATTACACCATCACTATTTTTGATGGATGGAACTGTAGTTTTACAACAATCCCTATTACGGTTCAAGATCCTGAGATTGTGGTAGCTGAATTAAGGGAGTTGCAACCCCCTGGATGCGGTGATTTAGGTAGAATGGAGCTCACAGTAACCAATCCAGAACCCGGTGTGGACTATTTTTATCGTAGATCGGGAACTTCAGACCCTTTTATACCATTTGGAGCTGGTATGAGCAGCGTTGAGATTGCGGCGGACATTACTTTGGACCCCGGACCATTCCAGTATGACGTTCAAAATTCAAATGGATGTCCGTACGAGCGTTCCAATCAAATTTCGTTGGACCCCGCAGCACCTTTGGTCATTGCTCTGGATTTGACCAATGCTACCATCAACTGTGCCGGTGAAGCCACTGGAATCATCCGTTCTGAAGCCTTTGGAGGAATAGGAAGCTATGTGTACACCTTGGTAAGTTCTGATGTGTTACCAGTGAACCCAGCAAACATAATTCGTCCAGCACAAGGCTCGGGAATTTTCCGTGAGCTGAACCCAGGAACCTATTATGTGTATGCCCAGAGTGGAGGGTGTGAAGCCATTTCAGACCCTATTATCATTGAACCCAAACCACCTTTGGTATTGGAATACCTAGAAGCTGTTCCCGTAATGTGCGCAGGAGATACCAATGGACAGATTATTATCGAGGCCAGTGGCGGAACAGGTGCTATTAGATATTCCATTTCTGATACTTTGAGTGAGTTCTTTGAAGGAGATGACCCCGCTAATCCAAATCGAAAAACATTCAACAATCTGTCGCCCAGAACCTACGATATCATTATTCAAGATGATTTGGGATGTACCATAACCAGAACCGTTGAGATTACCCAACCCATGGAATTGGTGGCCGGAATAGCATCCACAACGCCCGAGGTTTGTTTGGGAGATGGCGACGGTACGCTCACCCTAAATGTATCAGGAGGTACAGCACCGTACTACACTAGTGTGAATTCTGCTGACGATGCTGATTTTGTACAAAACGACACCATGTTCTTTGATAACCTTCAAGGTGGGGAAACCTACGTGATTTTTATCAGGGATGCCAATGGTTGTCAGACCAATGTTGTCGCAGAAATTGGTGTTGGGATTGAACTTATGGCTGAACCTATTGTACAATATGGATGTGAGGGAATATTCCCAAACAGCACCACGACAATTTCAATTTCAGATGAATCGCTGATACCGCAGTTATTGTTCTCATTGGATGTGGAGGATGTTGGAATGGCTACAGAGCAACGCACATTTGGTGACCTTCCAGCAGGTGAACATACCGTGTACATCTATCATGAGAACGGTTGTGTCACTTTTGTTGAATTTGAGATTGATGCTTATGAACCATTGACGCTTGAAGCGATAAAGACCGGACCTAACGAGGTCACTGCTATAGCCACCGGAGGTTTCGGAGGGTACGAATATTTCTTCCAAGGAGAATCCTTTGGAGAAACCAATACATTCAACATCAATGTAGATGCCAACATCAATATCATGGTACGGGACCAAAATGGATGTGTCGCCAATTTGGTCATGCCGTTTAATTTTGAAGGAATGCCAGAAATGCCGGATTTCTTTACTCCGGACGGAGATAACCTAAATGATTATTGGTACCCAGGTAACCGCGAATTCTTCCCAGATATCGATGTCATCATTTATGACCGATATGGAAGGGTGGTCGCTCGTTTGGATCAAGTTAAAAAATGGGATGGAACCTATGAAGGAAGTCCATTGCCAACTGGTGATTACTGGTATGTGGTAAATGCCAATGATCGTGAAAAGCAACGATATGTAGGCCACTTTACACTGTATCGATAATCTTTTTTAAGACATTTTTTCTATATTTACGAAACAGCATATTTCTAACTTCAAATCCTTGGTCTTCTACCATTATGGATTTTGAATGACAAGCGAATTGCTTAGCACTGAAATTGAACATGAGCCAGGTGAGGCTCAGCAATACATCAATTTCTGTGGAGGTTTCAAAAAAAAAACGGATTATCACCAAATCGCTAACGAACTAACTTAATGGATAACACTAAACCTACGAACACTACCTCTTTTTTGGCACATGAATATGAAAATTTAGACTACTCCATTTTTCAATTGAACCTTTTTCTAAACGCCTATGGTGAGGTACATAAACCCTATAAGATAGATTATAACATATTGCTGATGAGCTATCGCTTGTGGAAAGGTGGTGACATAGATGAATTTTGTCAAGACCAAACTATCAGCTATTTTTTATTGAATCCATCGTATGATTCGGCAGAAGCCAGGGAAGCCTTTTGTATGGAAATCAGGGAGTTCCTTTTAGGGGTCTAGAAAAGCAGCTACACTTTTTATCTCCTGCGTTCATATTTATTGAAAATAGGGATATAGTTTTACTAAAATTTATATTTTTGCAATCCGTTTTCGGGATGTGGCCCTTCGGCTGCGCTCAGGATAAACTCCGTCTGGTACCCAGACTGCTCGAAGCAGTGGACGTTTTGGAAATTGGGTATTGTTTATTGAAAATTATTGACCGAAGGTCAAACACGGGATGTGGCGCAGTCTGGTAGCGTACACGCATGGGGTGCGTGTGGTCGCTGGTTCGAATCCAGTCATCCCGACTTACCTTATTCAAGTAAAATCAAAACACTGTTAATCTCATGATTTTCAGTGTTTTGTGTTTTTAGGCATATCGTTTGAATTCATTTAAAACCATCTAAAATCATATTAAGCGTGTTCCCATCGGGAGCAAACACTTACAGTTCTTATTGTAACTTTAAATGACTTTTAGAACCATTTTTCTTGTGTTTTGACTTTCACAGTATTCACACTCTAAAAGGTTACAACATGCAGAAAAACAATCGTTTAACAATCAATTTCTTTACAAGAAAGCACAAGGTTCAATCCGAGAACCTAATTGTCTATTGTAGGATCACCATCGATGGTGAGCGAACCGATTTTAGCATAAATCGGGAGATAAAAGCCAATTTATGGGACAATAACCGTAAAAGGGGCAAGGGTTTTTCCAGTTATGTGATTTCTCTGAACAAGTACCTAGACCAAATTTATACGGGACTACATGAGGCCCATAGGTTAATGATGGCAGAAGATAAAGTAATCACTCCGCTATCTATCAAAGCAAGATTTTTTGGGGAAGATGAGGGCGGAAAAACATTGAAACAATTGATTGCCTACCACAATGGAACCATGCACACTTCTTTACGTCCGGGAACCAGAAAGAATTATCACATCACCGAACGATGCGTGGGACTATTTTTAAAAGAGGAATATGGGATGGAGGATATAAAGCTCAAAAAATTGAATTATCGTTTTATATCCGACTTTGAACAGTACCTAAGAAAGTACAGACCATCTACACGAACCAAATGTACCAATAACGGGGCCATGAAACACATGGAACGGCTTAAGAAAATGTCAAGGTTGGCCGTTCGGTTGGATTGGATAACAAAAGATCCTTTTGAAAACTATAAACTACGTTTTGAGAAAACCGAACGGGAATATTTGACAAAACGGGAATTGAGGTTGATTGAAGAAACCACATTTAAAAAGGAAGGGGTTGAGAAATGTAAGGATGTGTTTCTCTTTTCGTGCTATACTGGTCTATCGTATATCGATGTCAAGGCGTTGACCCCAGACCATCTGCTTAAAGGAATAGACGGTAACGACTGGTTATTCACCAAAAGGATAAAGACGGACGAAAAACTTAAAATCCCCCTACTACCACAAGCAAAAGAAATCATCAAGAAATACGAAGATTCAGCCGAAAGGAGAATAACAAGAGTCCTATTGCCTGTTTATAGCAATCAAAAGGTCAATTATTACTTAAAGGAAATCTGCAAAGCCTGTAAGATATACAAGAAAGTGACATTCCATACAGCAAGGCACACTTTTGCAACAACGATAACCCTTTCTAATGGAGTCCCTATAGAAACCGTCTCCAAAATGCTCGGCCATACCAAATTGTCCACCACCCAGATCTATGCAAGGGTACTGGAACACAAGATAGGGGAGGACATGCAGAATCTTATAGAACATTTGCAAACCAAAAAAGCAGCCGAAGGATGATAAGTCTGTATTTATTCGGTCCCGCTTGCGGGACGAAGGAATAGCAAGAGGGTGATGCGCAAATTGCGCCATCACGGTTGTTTTCGGGTCTTCAACAATTTGAAAACCAGCTTATTGAGTAGATTTTGGAATACTGTACAAAATCAGGGGCTACAGTAGGCTTTTTCGAAATCTACAGTAAACCCTTTGGGAAGCTCTGTAAACACTGGAAATTTTTGACGAAAAAATTGACGCAATTTCACTAAAAAACAAAATCGCACCTATGGAAAAGCAATCAACAAATGGCAGAACAAAGAAAGGGACAGGTGGTTATTCCAACATTACCGTAAAGAAGGAAACGGCCACACGCTTTCGCACTTATTCCAAAAAATTCGGCAAATCGCATAGTGAGGTAATGGATGGAATGATACACTACTTCAAGGAGAACAACATTGACCCCTTTGGGGAGGGAACAAAGATTATCCTTGACAGTCTCAAAGAATTGGAAAAGAAGATGATGAAAAAATTCGACAGGCTTATTGCCATTATCAAGAACATGGAAAAGACCAGTATCCGGCCCACCTATGAAATGATGTTGATCCTTTACGAGGCCTATGTAAAGGATGGGAAGAGACCCAAACCTGAGCCAATCAAAATACAGGAAGAGCGAATGGATTTTTTGGAGCCCAGGAATACCGTTCCAAAAGTGGAACACGATAGAATATTGCAAGAAATGAGAGAATATAAAAAACGCTGTAATGAGATTCTACACAATGTCGAGAAGGTGGAGCCAATGATGGGAAAGCCGTATCTCAAGATCAATATGGGCATCGGGGATTTTGAAAGCTTGAAACACCGATTAAGATAAAAGATATGTACCTAACCATCTCAGCACAGAAAATGGGCAGTACCTACAATTCCAGTGTGGGGAACTATGTGGACTATCTGGAAAAGGAGAACGAGGATAGGTTGCCCGAACAAAGGGAGGAATTCTTTGACCAAGAAAATGACAGCGTTAGCCCTCAAACGGTCATCGATGAAATAGATGCCAATACTGCGAAACTGAGACATAAGGACCCGAAATTCTATTCCATAGTGGTCAGTCCCAACCAAAGGGAGCTTAAGGCCATAGGCAATGACCCAAATCTGCTAAGGAAATACACAAGAAAGCTCATGGAGGACTATGCCAAGAGTTTCCATCGCAACCAAGAGGTCAAGGTGGAGAACCTAAAGTATTACGCCAAGATAGAGCATGAGCGCACCTATAGGGGCTTTGACAGGCAGGTTCAGGAGAATGCACCATATCGTGGAGAAATAGCAAGGCTCAGGAACGAGATACGAAAAGTGGAAAGGGGCGAATCCATTGGCAATGTCAATGAGCTTGAAAAAAGGATCAAAGAGCAAGAAAGACTGGCCCCACACAAACAGAACGGACAGTTGGCGGCCGCAGGAATGAAGAAGGAGGGACCACAGACCCATATCCATATCATAGTCAGTAGAAGGGACGTGACGAACACCTATACACTTTCCCAGATGGCCAAGCACAAGGCCTCAGAAGTGGAATTGAACGGAAAGACGGTCAAGAGAGGCTTTGATAGGGACGGTTTTTACCAAGCAGCAGCGAAGACTTTCGATAAAACAACGGGATTCAAACGGAATTATGTGGAATCCTATGTTGGGAGAAAGGCCCATGCCAAGGAGCCGGGGGAGTTCTTTGCCAAGGTCATGGGGCTGCCCACCAAGGAAAAGGACATGGCCTTTAAACTACTTAAGACGATGGGAGTCAAAGCTCCCAGTATACCGACCAATAAAGTACAGATGGCAGCCAAGATCATCAAGGCTCTTGGAAGGGGTATCAATAAGGCTAGGGGCACGGGTGAGGATATGGGCTACTGAAATCTAAAAAGTAGGTTGCGCCCCTATCGTGTTTTTGCTTCACGCTTATCTGCCGGAACACTACAAAAACCCGATAGGATCCATGCGCAAAAGTTGGGGTAAGGATTTGGGACGCTTGCAGCGCAAAACCATGTTTTGCTCGCTCATTATCATTGCAATTTTCACGAAATGTAGTTCCATAGTAGCTTCTAGCACTTTTATTAATCTAAATTGGAAATTTTATCAAACGTATTTTCTTTAATAATTCCAGTAACTAACAAAGGGATTATTGCTAGGATTCCTGAAATCAAGAACCCTAAAAAATATGGTTCTGTATCACCTCCTTTGGTATATCCCATTTCTAATAGGATGATGAATCCGTTTGAGAAAAATACATTGGCGATAGCCCACAAAATTTTGAACCCGATTTTTTTTGCAAAATAAAAAGCGATTAAAGAAAGGATTCCAAATAGAAGATTTACATAATTTAACAAAGAGTAATCGGATGTATTTAAGATGGCTTCGAATGTATATAGAAATCCTCCATTGGCATAAAGCATGATTATTTGAATCACCGGGACAAATGAGGTAATTGTCAAAACTGCTCCAATGACCAAAGCAATATTGATATTTTCGGATTTGATCATATTCGATTTTAAATAACCCACTTATCGTTTTTTTGAGTTTTTATTAAAATAATTGGTGTACAGCGCGCTAAAAAAAGTATCGATAAAGCACTACTAATCCGACAAGACAAAGTCCAATAATTCCACCAATTTTTTTAATACTGAAAGACTTCCTAATCCAATCATCATTTTGGGTGGCATTCAATATTCTATATTCCCTAATTCCTAATATTATTGAAACCGCAAAACAAATTACTCCAAATATTAATTCTAGCTCCTTCTTGTCCATTTTAGCCTATCACTGATTTTTTAAGTTGAAATGTTTACACCCATCTTCTATTGAAATCGTTTATTTAAACTTTAAAACTATTCCTTACCTAAGTTTTGTAGAAGCTTCATTTGTCATCAAACAATCCACGGTCAATTAAAACTTCCTTTTTTCTATCGTAAAATAGTCTTTCAATGCTTTTTCCATCTAACCCTTTCCATGTTCCATTCCAGGACTTCTTAACAGGATCAAATTGATATTTCTGTTGATAATATTGACCTTCCTCATTTAAAGAAATATAAAGGATTACATTTTCATATTTCTCAAAACGAGGTCTTCCATAATGATCAAATGCAACGAATTCTATCGTATCTGTTTTTAGTTCATTGAACACATTTTTCAGGACTCTATACTTAGATTTAAACCCGTTGTCCATGACATAAGTAACTTTTCGCATTGTATCTCTTGATATGGAATCGATAACTATTTGTGTATTGTTTTCATTTGGATCAAACTCCTCAACTGATATTTTTTCGCCGATAAATGCAAATAAATTTACAGTGGCATCATTCATAATGAATTCAGAATTCTTTTTTAAGCTTGTTGACTTGCACCCGAAAAGAAAAATTAAAATCAATAAAATTGATGGTATACGGTTCATGGGTTTATTTCTTTGTAGAGTGCTTCACAATCGTTTATTTGAACTTCTTGTCAACTTATTTATTTGATTTTGGATTTTATCTCACCCTATTGAGGTAAATAAGCTTTCCCAAAAACCTTTCTTCTTTTAACACCAATTCATCCAAGGTAGCATTAACAATAGAATAGGTGAAACGGGAAACTTTTAATGTGTCTCCCTTCAATGAATAACTTGTTTCGATTTTGCCCTCGCCATTATTAAAATAAGCCTTGCCATTATCTAAAAACAATAGTTCTAACTTAATTGTATAAGGTTGTCCATTTAACGTCATGTCACTGCCATCACCTCCATCCAAATCAGTTTTCTTATATGCTGACCACTCTCCTAACACTGGTTTTTTTCTATCTTCATTTTGACCAAAAACCATATACAATGGAACTAGTAGAAAAATGATTGTTTTTAAAACATTATTGTAATTCATCTAATTCTTGTGATTTAAATGGTTCTATTTTATTTCAATGATTAAAAATCCCAAACTTCATCGTTTATTTGAACTTATATAAATGTAGGAATTTTCAAGTTTTCAAAAATTGGAGTTTCGGTAAAAGGAGGAAAAACTGTCAATCGGCCCCTAAAACCCTAACCTCAATATAGGTATATTAAAGGTCTAAATGGTGAACCAATTAAGTGTACGGAAAAACTAAACTCCTGTATTATCAAGGAATCTTTATCACGTCAAGATTTTATTTAATATGGTCGCATTAACCCTATTATAAATGAGAGAAAAATTAAAGTGCGAACGAAGTAAAGTGAAGTGCTGCAAAGGTCCCAAAACTTGCCAAACTAATTTACTGAGCTAGGCATATCAGTCTTTATTCAACTGTTTTTCTAAAGACGCCACCTTTTCTTTTTCAGCCTGAACAAGGCGCTCATAAAGTTCAATTATTTTCTCAATTGGATTAATGGTACAGAGATAATTGTTATTGTTAGAACTATTATCCTTAAAAGTGTTATTGATAATATTAAATACAGCTTCTTCAGAGAAATTCTCAATCCCTTCTTTGGTTACTCCAAGTACTGAAGCAATCTCTTCCAACTTGGCATCATCCACCTTTTCACTATTTTCAATGTTCGAAATGGCCTGTTGGCTGATGCCCAATTGTTCAGCAAGGGTTTCCTGCTTCATTCCACGGAGTTCCCTGATCCTACTGATCTTTCTGCCTATATGGTTGTTCTTGGTCTTTGTCTGCATATCTCAAATATAGGGTGTTTCGTACAATAATTCGATTGTAAAATACAAAACAGTTTCAATAAAGTACAAGTGTTTATGGTGGGGTACTTTGGAATGTGGCCTTAATATGGTCAGTGATTCACGAACCCTTTAAACCACGAACACATGAAGTATCACACAAACATATCGGAAAACTTTGAAAGAGCGGATGAACTCTCCAATTTGATCGACAGCATACTGAACGTGATTACGATTGATGCCGTCTTTTTGTCAAGAAAGCAAATAGAGGGCAATTCCACTTATCATATTCTAACACTCTTTACCGATGTCGATAACGATCCCATTCCAAATGAGATACTGGCATTAGTGTCAAAGCTTGGGAAAGAGCATCCCGATTTCAGGATAAGGATCTATACCGAGGAACAATCCGAGATAGGTCTTTCGCGTGGGTCGCTCTATTTCTTGGAACACTGCTGCCTTGGGGATACGGTATATGCTCGCATGGAGGGTGCAAACTATTTGGACTATCCTGAAATGACTCTGACCAATATCATCAAAAGAACTTCACGCTATTATGATTCGGAAATGAAGAAGGTAAAAACCTTTGCCGATACTGCCGACATATTGATAAAGGAAGGGGACTTTGCCATTGCCACCTTCAACATGCACCAAGCCTTTGAGCTTGCTTTCCGTTTTATAGAGCAGATGTGCATTGGAAGAAGTAAAGTTACCCATAGCATCATCAGCCATATCAACTATTGCAGGCATTACTTTCCAACGATTATTCCGTTTTCCAAAACATCGGAATTGGACAACAATGAACTACTGCTTCTATTGGAACATGCCTATAGTGTAGCACGTTACGGCAATGAATTTGAAATAGACAAAACTCAGACTCAGACCATCCAATCCGAACTAAGGGAATTTATTGAAAAGGTGCAAGCCGTTTATATCAGGCACTTTGACCATTGTAAGCATAGGATTGAGGGCGAGGAGGATTCCACCGATGAAACCCAAATTGAAGCCCATAATAATGGGTATGAACCTGAAGAATCCCTATGGGAAATACTGAAAGATTGGGAGGAAGAACACTTTATAACTTTGATGTCCTTTAACGGACACAAGACCATAGACATCACCACAGAGGGCTATTTGGACTCTTCATTCATGATTTCCAATTTGATAAAGGTATGTATTACGGCAATGGAATCTGATATGTCATCCAATCGGGTGGTTCCAGAGCCGGAGCATATTATACGTGAAGTGCTTGGATATGTATTGGATATGATACCCCATGATGAGATGAGATTTCTCGATAAGATCAGCAAACTGCTTTCGGAACCGAAATACAATCATGAATCCAAAATAGCATACTATGAAGAAGAATAAAAAGCTAAAGACCTTGGAAGAGATTCAACAGTTGAGGAACAATCTTTCAGGATTGTTAAGGAACAAAAAATCAATGAACCCGAATGAAGAAAAGCTAATAAAGGATTTGAGACTTCACTCAAATGACCATTCCCCTACCTTGGTTCCCCATCCATGGTTCAAGGATAAGTTCCAACCCACGTTCTTTTATCTTGACGGCCACGCCGACCTTTTGCTTAGCGTTCGCGCATTGATATACCTTTCCATGAGGGCAATAAATCCCGAATTGGGGTCGGACGATTTAATGGACAGGAACGAAGAGGAATTCATTCATCAAGCGATGACCATAGCCAACCGATTGATGCCAGTTGGGGAAGAGGCTTTGATGGATCATTTGAACCTATTTTATCGGGAAGAAAAGAAAGCCAAAGAAGAGGGCTAATTTAAGAAAACAACGAGTAAAGCGATAGCAATGAAAAAGAGCAAAAAGGAATTGAAAAAAATAATGAAATCCGCAAGATATAAGTTGGAGGTACTGGAGCCAACCAATCTACAAAAAGGTAAGTTCAGACCGTCTTTTGTTTTATTGGATGGATACTTGGATCTTTTCGACACGATAGAGGCTTTGATCAATGTGTGCATTTTGGCGACCCAAGGCGACCCATATTCCCCACCAAGCGTAAAACAACCGGGCGAGGATATACGGAAGACTTTGGAATTGGTCACACAACTTTTGCCATTTGAAGAAGGGGAGTTTTTGGATGAAATAAACCAGCTACTCAAGAAAGAACGTTGAGTTAAAATGAAAAAATTGTAAGATGTATTCGCGACTATTATTGATTAGATTCCAAAATGAACTTTCAATTTGTCAAAATTATTTTTATGCGCAATAATTGATTTCCTAATTTGGACACAGGAGTCGATGTCGAATTCAAAATCTTCTTTTCCATATTGCCCTTTTAGAACTAGCTTACCCTCTTTTTCTTCTGCCTTTGCGTGAGCAAACTTATTTCTGATATCAATTATTTCAGTAAAATAGGTTTTATTTTGGTTCAAAAATTCGGTTAAAATCTGGTCATCATTTAAAGATTTAAATTCTTTGATTGCCTTTCTGAAAATCTGCCATTTTCTGTTTGCTTCAATTAACCCAAATACATTTTTAAACCCCATTTCTGCAAGTTTACCTCTAAAATTTTCAGGACTCTTTTCTAAGAAGTCAGAAACATATTCTTCGACTATTGAGGATAATTCTTTTTCTGATTTTTTCAGTTTTTCTATAAGTACGTAATGAGTTAGTCCTTCAATTGTTACATCGAGTTCACTGGTTGCCGAGGTTATAATTCCTCTGGTTGCATTAAGGTCCAATAATTTCTCTAAAGTTAATTCTATGAGTTTCTCGATTCGTTCGAGAAGTGTGTCTCTCCCAGTGTGAAAACTAATTCTGTCAAGAAATGCGAGCCTATTTTTTACTTCTTGATCATCTCTAAAATTTACCTTTGCAGAATAAAAAAGAATTTCAGTAAGGTACTTATCCCTTATATTCTCAATTATTTTGTCTCCAGTTGTATTGTCCAACTGATAATCCGAAACAATCAAATCAAACTTTGTTTTTTTGAGATGGTCATCAAGTTCTTTTTCATCAAAGAGGGTAACGACATTTGGTTCAAACCCCAAATCGGAAAGGAAATCGTTGAGCCTTTCTATTTGTCCTCTTTCTATGTATTCGGGTAGATCGTTATCAATCCATAGAATGTTGTAATGTAGTTGCATATTACTTCTTAAAAGTTAAAAGGAATTCAACCCCAGGTTTAATATTGTTGTTTACCTCTATGGTGGATTTCATTTTTTTCATGATATCTCGAATATGGTAAAGACCAAGTCCTGAACCTCTAGTTGTTGTGAATCCAAAATCGAATATTTGATCAACAATACTATCTTTTACTCCTTTGCCGTCATCTGAAAATTTAAGTAAAGTTTCTTGCTTGTTGATTTCTACCCATGTAATATGAATCGATTTTGCTCCATTTTTCAAGGAGTTATTCGTAAGGTTATCTATAATAATTATTAAGTCTATTGGATTGAACTCCATCGTGAACTTTAAGGTTTTCGGAACATCAAAATTTACGTTTAAAAGCTCACGATTGCTTATTAAATCTTCTCTTTTACGATATACATTTTCAATATATTCATTAATAAAGGCCACAATATCCTTCTTGACCTTATTTGAATGAATATTAAAATTCACCTTTTTGAAGTACTTAGCAAATGAGGTTACTTTAAGGTTCTCAGAACTTATACGCTTTACTATTTGTAAGATTTTATCTTTATTATCACCTCTATTTATCGATTTGACCAAATCTTCTATATCCATCCGAATGAAGTTGGTTGTAAGACCTATATGGTGAAGAATGCTTTCTAGATTTTTGGTATCATCACTTATTTCATCTTTAAGAAAATTGTTTTGACCTATTACATATTCTAGCTTTTCTTCAGACTCCTTTCTAAGTTTTTCTTCATTGGCTGCCTTGACCTGCGCTTTTTTTGAATCCTCCTTAGTTTCTTTTATTGCTTTTTCAATTTTCTTGGCCTCCTTAATAAGGTCTGGGTTGCCTGATTTTTCAGCAACATTAGTGATGTTTTTAACTATTTTATCGACACTCTTGTTCTGTTTTTCGGATATTATCTCAAGAAAGTCCTTGTCATATTGAATGTCAATTATATTCTTGGAGTTAATAAATCCTGCAATAATTCCGAGTATTTCTACTTTGACATCTTTTGGCCAGAGTTCGGGAAGTAATTCACCGGTTTCCTTTATTAATTTTTCATCCCCCCACCTAATTACATTTACAACATAGTTTTCTAGTCGTTTTAGTACATACTCATAAAAAAAATCTACAAGTTGATAATAGGTACTAGTTTTAACCAGACCACCATCACGGCTTGTGATTTCTCTAAGTTCCGGCTGATCTCCATCAATTTCTATTCTACCTATTAAATCTCTAGTTCCTAGAAATCTATTGTAACCCTGTTGTTTTCTTCTATCAATAAGAAGAATGTCCTCCCCTTCCTCCCCAAAGGGATATACCCTGAACCCATTCTTGTACATAAATACTGAGCCGTATTCAACGGAGCGCATTCCCATTATTCTATGAAAATTCTGCTTAGCCTTATAATTGAGTTGAAATAGATAAACTTTAATATTATGCAGTTCTTGAAATGGGTTTTTCTCTTTCAAGTAGTAAATAAGATCTCCTCTGTCTTGAAGAGTAGTTTCAATATATTTTCCGTCCTCTGAAATGTTGACTAGTATGTTGGATGTTTTTATCTCCAGTGTTTCAAAAACCGAATTCCTTATAGTCCCATTAACAATTTCCCAGTCACTCCTTTTCTCATTTTTTTTGTTGGGCAGAAGATCAATTGGTTTTTCGTCCTCTGCCACAATTTCTATTGAAAAGTTCTGACTATCATTTTCTTGATTTGGGTTTATTAACTTGACTAAGGATCTTTTAAGGCTTAAAATTCTCTCCCTGTCCCAATCATCTCTTAAACCTGAAATCTCTAATGATGTACCATGTTTATATTTAAAATTGGATGTTTTTAGGCGGTCATGAGAAACATTTATGTTTACGAACTCCTCTTCATCTGAATTTTCGAAGTCTTCCCAGTTAACCTTTAAGTTTTCGATTTTGGGGTTGGCTTCATCTTTTATTGTTACCATGTTCAGGTATCGGCCAAGTCTATCACAAGAAAAACGACCAACCCCTTTAGCACCGGCGAAAATCCTGTTGACTTTTATTTTGTCGCGATAATCATCATTCTCTTTACCAAGTCGTTTTGCGGAATAGGCAACAAAGAGCCACTTGTTTTTAAGGTCATCGTAATTCATCCCCTTGCCATTATCAGAAATTATAATCTTATCCGATTTTGGGTGGTCATGATTGTTTTCAAAACGGACTTCTACCTTGGTTGCGTTTGCATCAAAAGAATTCTTGACTAATTCAAAAACGGCAACGAATTCATCTGTTATTAGTTCCTTGCCAATTAAGTCTTTAAGGGCGGCACTTATTTTAAAAGTTTCTGAATTAGGCATTGATAAAATCTTTTAAAGCTAACCCAGCTTGCTCACCAAAAAGGGGTGGAATTGCATTTCCGATTTGTGTATATCTGGGAACCTCTGTTCTTCTCAGATGGCCTCCTGTTGTATACTTTTCTTTAAAAGCATACCAATCAGGAAAAGACTGTATTCTGGCATATTCACGGACGGTCAGAATTCTGGGTTCCGAATAGTGGACATAATCGTCTGGATGACTCGTTAAAGTTGGTGCCTTATCACCTTCAGAAAGTACTGTAATGCCTCGCTTCTTGATATTAAAAATCTTTTTTATTTTACCCTCTAATTTTTTTCCTCGCGGTGCATTCTCTATTAAGTTTTCAAATAGACTAATAGTATTTTCTCCGTGATTTGAAAACCTATGGCTATCTGGAATATTATTTTCATTCTCACCTCTTAAGAAAGTTTGATAATTGGATTCAATTTTTCCATATTGAGCGGATTTAAAACCTTTTGAATCCGGACTTTCAACTTCACCATGTTGAAATAATAAATCCGAAATGGCATCTTTTAGGGATGTATTTAAGCCAATTCCTTTATTTATCAAAAAAGTCTCTTTGTTTGCAAAAAGTTTATCAAAGAAATTTGATGGGGTACATGATTTTTCAATTTCTATATCTTTTCGAATACCAACTAATATAAAGCGAGTTCTTTTTTGAGGGATACCGAAATCTGAAAAATTAATTAGTTCACCAGCAACATCATATCCGATAAAATTCTTACCCGAGCGTCTCAAAGATTTTTCAACTAATTCAGAATACTTCAGACCTTTACTTTTATTCCTTTGAAAGCGTTGTGTAAATCCCTTGACATTTTCAAAGAAAATAATCTTAGGTTGAACAACTCGTATGAATTTTATGTAAGAATGAATTAATTCATTCCTTTTGTCATTTTCAATTCTTCTTCCTGCTGTGGAAAAACCTTGGCAAGGTGGTCCACCTGCTACTAAATCAACTTTTCCCCTTAATTCATAAAGTTCATTTGCATACCCCTTCAAAACTTCATTGATATCATGCTCCTTTTGATCAAGCCAAAACGGCCAATCAAAATGGTTTAAATTATCGATAAGATTATGTTTGAGTGTAGAAAAAGCAAAAGGGCTTTTCTCAATTGCAAATATACCTTTCCACCCAGATTGATTCAGTCCAAGAGATAGTCCACCACATCCAGCGAAGAGATCAATATATGTTCTTTTTTCACTCATTTAGTGGTAACTACTTTAGTTGGATTTAACAATTCTCTTATATCGATATCCAAAGCCAAGGCTACTTTATGAAGATTCTCCAATGACGGTTGCCTCGAATTAGTGCACCACTGAGAAATAGTGGATTCATCTTTGCCTATCTGTTCGGCTAGCCACTTATTTTTCCTTTTAGTTTCGGCAAGAACTACCTTAAGTCTATTAATTTCGATACCCCCTAATTAATTTGCGTTTAGCGCAAATTAATTAACTTTATCGAAATAGTCATAGTAATATTTGTTAATATCGAAAGGAAGAATGTGAATTTTAAATTTTAGGGCTTTTCAGAGACATATGCCTTATCTTAATTTTCAGAAAAGAATAAAATGGAATGTTTTTTCTAGTATTCTTATTGCATACTATATTATTAATAGGAGCTTCTTCATGACTACAATGGTAAAACAGATGTTTCTTGATAGAAACCAGTAATCATTGGTTGGCTAATCTATATCCAAAACCTGGACCATCACATGGAAGGTAACCTCCATTAAATATTTCCTTAGTGTTCAAAATAGAGATATGCTCTTTAAGAGAAATTCCACAATTTTGAATTAAATAACTGTCTTCTTCATACTCGAATTCATAATGCTTCGAGTCATCTGATTCGATTAAACGGTAACTACCTTTGGCAATACTGGTACTGTCCGGGTACACCCTTCTTTTGACAAATTGATTGTCAGAAGAAAGCTCAATGAATTCGTTAAACTCCAAATCCTTCTTCTCGATGATTTCTCCCGACATTCCTGCATTGATATATTGAAGTTCAAAAAGGTTGTTTCCTTGAAGGTCAATTTCTTCATCTGTGCTATCACAAGACTGATTGATTACTAAAGAAATTAATGAAAGCAATAGAGCAAGATTTTTCATGGTAAAAAGGAATTGATTTATCTATTAGATACATTGAACCTTACTTCGTTGCTTATCAAAAAAATGCCTAAATTAGTGGTGTAAAACTCCCATAAGTTTTGCCTCTGGATGTGCCGATTTGAACACGGTTCAGGGTTCGGTTAACTGGTCTTAGTTAACGGTGTAAAAAATTGAAAATCAACTATTTATGTTCATAGAGATGGGCCTGCCACACCGACCATCAAGCAAAAGACTGCTAACTTAGTCAGTGGCCTTTTTTGATTTTATCGAGCGCAACGTTATAAAGCTATAATAAATGTAAAAAAGGACGAATTCTGATATTCATTGCGTTTTTAGAGATGCTTTCAATGCACTAAGTTTACTTCGATCATAAATAGTATTTCCTTTCAAGACCAAGTCTATACTTCCAATATTTTCAATGTTCTCAAGAGGATTCTCAGTGAGCATAATTATATGAGCCACTTTGCCAACTTCAATGCCACCATAATATTCCTCAAGTCCAAAGAACTTTGGACCGCTTATGACTGACGTTGATAAAGCCTCCTTAGACGTGAGTCCCGTTTCAACTAGTAATGCCAATTCGCTATGTAAAGCAGCCCCAGGATAAACATACGAATTGGATGGGCCACAATCTGATCCAGCTAGAATAGTTATACCCGCTTGATACATCGGTAACACCAAGCTCCGTTCCCTAATGTCCATATCATGAATCAATTGCTTTCCTTCACGACTTCTGTTTTGGGCTTGCTTTATTCTTCTTTCATAGGTTTTTTGAATGCCAAGTCCTATCAGCGGTAAAAGGCTATCCACAGTAGGATCCATTTTGTCCAGTTGCATAATCACTTGTGAAACATATAAAGTTGGGGTGACATAGAAATCCTCTGAAGCCAGTTTGGCAATAGCATCTCTTGCGAGATCTTCATCATAGGTTTCAAGAATTTGTGGGAACATACCAAAACCTAGGTTTTGTTGTCTTAAACTATCCCCAATAGGAGAGGCAAGGCTTAGAAAAGAAAAAAGGTGTTCAACACCATCAAGGCCCAATTCAACAGCTTTAAAATGATCTGCGGACAAGGGTATATGTCCTGTTACTTTAAGACCGCGCTTTTCGCACGCTGATATAATACGGTAATATAGTTCTGGAGATAGTGAACTGGCATAGATTTTCACAAAATCGACTTTTAGGTCTTCCAGTGAATCCAAAGCAGGTAGGATATCTTCTAACTTGCCGATTGGAATTGATCCGACCCAAAACGGATCGGCACCGTCAAGCTTTGGTCCTGAAGTGAAAATATTGGGTCCGGTCAGTTGACCTTCCCTTATTTCATTTCTCCATTGCAGTACCCTTTGTGAAATATCACCTCCCATATCCCTAACAGTGGTCACACCATGGGCAATAAATAGAGGCAATAAGTCTTTATTTTCGTTGATCAAGGAATCACCACCTCTAAAATGAACATGATTATCCCACAAGCCCGGCATGACAAACTTTTCTTTGGCATTGATAATTTGATTGGACTCATACCTATCTGCGGATGCCATATTGGCGACCAATTGAATAGTGTCGTTGTTGATACCTATCAACTTCCCAGGTAAAACCTTTCCACTCTCTACATCAATAACCGAAGCGTTGATAATTAGTAAATCAAATTTTTCTTTGGCCTTCGGTTGACAGGCAACCATAAAAATCAAAGTAAAACAGTAGACAGGTATTTTATTCATTGTGAATAGGATTTATAACTCCGGATCTCATGACATGGGTTATTGAGCGAAAGTTGGTAATATCAATTGCTGGGTCTTCTTCTAGAATGATAAGATTAGCGAACTTTCCTTTTTCCAAGGTTCCAAAATCATTAGCTCTCTCCATTGCTATGGCACCATTTTGTGTAGCCATTATTATGATATCCTTGGGTTCAATTCCTGCTTTTTGCATAATTTCCATTTCATCGTATATGGATATTCCATGAAAAGTGCCCGGATTCCCTGCGTCCGTAGCCACTGCAACCCGTATTCCAGATTCATGCACTTTTTTCAAGTTGAGCATCATTATAGGTTCGGTTCTAAGACATAGATTCTTTAATAAGCTTATGCGTTCTTCAAGATTAAAATCTTTTGGTAGCTTATCTAAATAGTCAGTGCTTGTTTCTAAAAAAGTTTTTGCACGAACATCCAATGCATTATTAGCATCATCAAAATCACGTTTTTCCTTAAAGGATTTAAATGCTTCTAAATAACCTCTAGTTACAGTTATTGTTGGTAGGTAGATAATATCATTCTTTAGGGCCAATTGTATAAATTCTTCATCTACCTCTTTATCATCAACACTATGTACCAGAATCTTAGCACCAAGTCGTAACGCTTCTTTTGCTTGGTCTAAACTTGTGGCATGAACAATGAGTTTATTGTTTTGGTTATGGGTTTCATCCGCAACCGCTTGTAGGCTTTTCATAAAAGAGGAGTCCTTTAGCATAACCCCCCAAATTTTAATCCCTGTAGAACCTAGTTTACTGTATTGTTTTACGGTTTCCCTTCCCATTTCTGGCGATGACAAATACACCATTTGTTTTGCGTCTGAGGTATTAAAGTAGTCAAGTCGTGTTTCATCAACACCAGAAAGTAATGGTCCTGATGCAGCTACATGAGGTGCTTTATAATTGTTTTCAGCTTCTTTCTGTCGTGTAATGCTCCATAAAAACCCACCTACGTCATAAACACCCATAACACCGGAACGTAAATAAGCATCATAATAAGATTGAGGATTGTTTTTTAAATCATTTTGAAGTTCGTCAAAATCAAAATAATCTCTTAAATCCACAACGTTTGGTCTTGCATCAAAAAATCCAGTTTGAGCAAAATGAATATGAGAATCTATCAGTCCAGGTGTAACAAATTTCCCAGTAATATCAATTATTTCAACTGATTTTGGAATGTTTACCGTTTTATCGCCAATCTCTACTATTGTACCACCTTGGATAATAATTATTCCGTTTTTAATTACGTCACCTTTTCCATTATAAATGGTGGCATTTTTTAGTACAATCACATCAGTTGGCTTATTTTGTGTGCAACTGCATATAAATATGAGACACAGTAAAAAGTAAAATTGTTTTTTCATGTTTTAATTTATAGCTAACGAACTGGCTACATGTAGTAGCCAAGGAATTGAGCCTATTGACATGTAGCTACTGTTACATATCATTTCAACTATTCCGGGGCATTTTGCCATTTGTTCCATACCGGACTTAAATCCACACCAGTAGCCTGAGACATTATAGATTCAATCTCATTGTATTTAAATGCTCTTTGATTTTCATTTGACCAACTGAGCAATCCAAGAATAGCATCCTTAAAGGATTTTTTCCCGTTGGTTTGTTTTTGAATATACTCATCTAGATCATAAGCCATTAAAGCTCCCCTTGAAAAAAGATTTTTCCCTATTCTAAAATCAGAGGCATATTGGGTCGAACCCAAAAGAGATAATTCCTTTAAGGATTTGGCTTTAATAAAATCCGGAGCATTGTCCACGGTGGTCTTCCACCAGTTTAACCTTTCCTCGTTAGTGAGGATTTCTTGGAAAGAAACATACCATATAAATCCTTCGTTTAGCCAGATTGTCTCTATCAGGGGCGCCACCTGCCATGCAAATGGGCGGTATCCTTCCCCCCAGGACCTTAATGGAACCCATGAATGTCCCATATGATGTATGATTGTTCCCAAATCTCTATTGGGATAAAATTCCTTTGAAATATCTCGGTGCGCCGTCATGCTATTTAAATGTTCCATATTAAAACCATAGTCATGTCTCTCTGAAATAGGTGTTAAAAACTCATAAACTAAGGTGTAATGAGGCATAGGAACGTATCCGAAATAATCAGCCAGTTTCTGCAGCGACAATAAGGCTGTATTTCCAATGCTTTCCAAATCAATGGTTGTCTCACTCTCACTATAGGCCGCTACA
Organism: Flagellimonas marina; assembly: GCF_042651185.1. Taxonomy (NCBI): domain Bacteria; kingdom Pseudomonadati; phylum Bacteroidota; class Flavobacteriia; order Flavobacteriales; family Flavobacteriaceae; genus Flagellimonas; species Flagellimonas marina. The sequence goes on from NZ_JBHSCL010000004.1 coordinate 628,582, forward strand.
AATAAGGGAATTTGTGCTTCTTCAACACGAATCACCTGAACGCCCTTTCCTAAGAGATACTGAGCATCAACTAGTACGGCATAGTTCTCTACCCCATAATTATCCATGCCATATTTTCTTTTGGTGTCGGGGCAGAGAGTACTAAAAATAGGCCATGAAGAATCGGTTTTGATCGTTAGATTGATTGCTTCGCTTTCAAGACCTTCAATAAATCCGAACACGGAATACCCGAACAGTCCAAGAAAGTCTTCTCTGGCTTTGGAACTCGAAGAGGCATCCAATAAATCAATTTCCATTTTTTGTATGTCGACGGTATAACTCACTTTATTCAGAAGGTCATTACTTTCTCCAAATGTAAAGAAGCTTCCGTCCCCTATCATCCCTGATAATTGCTTTCCTGTAGTGGTATAACCGATAACATTATCAACAAAGGCCATATAGTTGGTCAGAATATAGGTTCCCGGTGCACTTCTTGGAATTACCAGTTTAACATCTTTGGTTGCAAATGAATCAAAATTTACTTCAACAACAGCCTTGTTTGAACTTGTTTTATAGTTTAGAAAATAGGAAAGCTTATTTTGTGCATGTAAAGAGACGTTAACTATTATGATCGAAAAAAAAATTATAACTCTATTCATGTTATAAATGTTGTGTAACGTCAAGTGGATATGGCAAGTTGCGTTGCGAACTTGCCAGCAAAAGCAATGGTAGCCTTAAGATGCAAATGCATCTATTGCACAAGTTAGGTAAAATAGTCCCTGATAATCATTAAAGTATGGAAAATCACTCAACCTTTAAATATACAGGGGAAAAGAAGTACCAAGAAAGGCTGTTCGCTTTAAGTATCAAAGTCTATTCATATCAAGAAGATTTATTCTATAAAAATATTCATGGCTGAAAACAAACAGCATAAATATTATTATATTTATAGATAGTTAAACACATGAGATTTGTGTTCAAAAGTTGTTTATTGCTTTCCGTGTTCTTAACGGGAATACCTTCAAGATTGCAGTGTTAAAATAATAATATTCAACAAGATAAGATTTCGTCGATGATTCAGTCATCCCGACGAGTCTTAATTTAGATAAACTTAAAATAACTGTTAATCAATCGATTAACAGTTATTTTTTTGTTTAACACATCTACTAATACCTCTTCTCTCCCTACAATTTTCCTAAAATAAAGAATTGTTGGTAAAGATTAGTTTAGACCATTCAATTCCCAAATCGCCCTCTTCGACTAAGTCCTGTTTTTCCGGTTAAGCCCAAAAGTTAGCTTAAAAGAATATTAAAATGCCCCATTTGAATTATAATCTCAAATTTCAACATATTTCATTAAACAATTTCTACCTTAATCATGGCAAATTAATTATTTATGACTACCGAAATCATTCTTGTGTTTCTTGTATTGCTGACCACAGTGATCCTTTTTGCATTTGAGGTATTTCCGGTTGATAAAATTGCCTTTTTCATCATTGTTTCCCTTGCTTTATTGGGGCTTGTCACTCCTGAGGAAGCGATAAGCGGTTTCTCGAACAGTGCTACAATCGCTGTCTTGTCACTTATGATATTGGCCATTGCAATGGAGGAAAATGGGGTGATTAATTGGTTGACTTCGGGCATGGGAAGGGTAAAATCACTTCCTCTATATTTTATGGCGCCAATTTTCATGTTCGTTACCGCAGGTATCTCAGCCTTTATCAGCACCACGGCGGTGGTTATCGTTTTTATCAAGATAACAAACCAACTTTCCGAAAAATTCAAAATCCCAAAATCCAAACTACTGTTGCCTATTTCGTTTGCAGGAATCCTTGGAGGATCGTGTACCTTGATGGGTACTTCAACAAATTTGATTGTCAATTCAGTATCTATAAATCTAGGTATGGAGAAATTGACATTTTTTGAATTCACACTTTTAGGTTTGGTTTTTCTCTCCATATCAATAGTCTATCTAACCCTTGCCTTACGATGGCTACCTTGGGGAAAAAGCAAAAATATTGATGAGGATTACGACCTGAACAATTATATAACCACTGTTCGGATCAATGAAGGATCGCAAATGGTAGGAAAAAAAATCGAAGAGACCTTTCTCTTTGAAAACCCAGAAATTTCATTGTTGAAGCTCACTAGAAACAACAAAGCGCACAATTCCCCTGGAAAATACATAACCTTAAAAACGGGAGATGAAATCTTGTTGATTTGCGACCTGCAGAATCTGTCCAGACTCAACAAATCGGAAAACCTGAGTTTGCACGAAAAGAAAAACCTTTTTGAATCTTCACTCGAAGAGGGACAAGAGAGGGAGAGTGGGTCCAACGAATGGGAGCAGGTCTTTGTACAGCTATTGATGCTTCCCGGTTCACCCTTCCTTGGGAAGACATTGGGCAACATCCGATATTCGATGCTACAAGATGCGGTTCCCCTTGCCATAAAAAAACGGAAGACGCTCACGAATATAAAAGAGAGGTACATTCGTAGTAGTATGGATAAATTGGCCTTAAAACCCGGGGATAGGATATTGGTACAGGTGGAAAAGCAAAATATCCGTGCTTTGGAGGCTCTGGAAAATGTGGTTGTTTTACAAGAATTTGAAACCAAGAACCAAGCCTCCCGTTTTAGAAGATATTTTTCCTTGGCCATATTGTTGTTGGTGATAGCTTTGGCCGCTTCTGGCCTTCTTTCGATTATGTTAAGTGCGTTGACTGGTGTCTGCCTTCTGTTGCTGACAAAAAACTTGGACCTGAACACAGTTTATAAAAAAGTGAACTGGCAAATTTTCTTTCTTTTGGCTGGAATGATTCCCCTTGGTGTGGCCATGCACAATTCGGGTGCCGATGTTTGGGTATCCAAGGAGTTGTTGAACTTTTTAGGTGGCCAACCCAATTTTATGGCCATTGGCACCTTGTTTTTTGTGACCATGGTGATGAGTGGGGTGGTCAGCAACAATGCAACGGCCATTATAATGACACCGATTGCCATTTCCGTGGCACAGGGCATGAACCTTGACTTTAAACCATTTATTCTCGCTGTGATATTCGCGGCCAATTTTAGTTTTTTTACTCCGGTGGGCTATCAAACCAATACCCTTGTGTACAGTATCGGTAATTATAAATTCAAACACTTTTTGATTATTGGCGGTATACTGTCGCTGTTGCTTTGGGTTGTGGCCACTGTACTTCTGGTGAAGATGTTGTAATTGATTGATATTTATCTATTATTTAAAAGACAAACGATAAAATTGACGATTATCACAGGTGCGATTACTTCAAAATCCAGCAACCTAACCCCAGTCCAAATATGCAAAAACATCAAATCCAACGGATGGATATGAACCTGTGGGCAAAAAAAGCATATAATTACTTCCTTGATTTTGGTACTATGGCTTGGAATGAAAGGACCCTCTATTAATCCATTGAACTCTTTGTTAGTCCCTTAGGCAATCTATTTACCAAAAATTTGATTTGTCCGCCATGGTTGGATTCATGTTCGCATACGTGAAACCATTTGCAATAATTATTTGTTGGTCCCCAATACCAATGGGGGTCGACCTTCATTAGCCAATCATCGTCTCTATCGGCCAGTTCCTTCATGGTATTTTCTCGTACTGTCTTCAGTTTGTCCAAATAAAAATCCAAATCGTTTCCTTTAATTGATTGACGTGCTTTAGCTCCCAAACTGGAAGCTATGCTCCACTCATCCTTATCGGTTTTGTCCCAATGCCCCCATTTCTTGTTCTCAAAAGTGTGCAATTGATAGAACCGTTCCGTTGCAGCCAAATGCAATAACATCGACCCAATGGAATTGGCGGACTCATCAAGCAGATAATCCAGATCTTCCATGCTAAGTCCCTGGATGGGCAAAAGAATCTCTGCCCGCATCCAGTCCAACATTGAAACCAAGATTCCTATTTGTGGAGAGAAACCCTCCCGGTGGCCAAAAATATTTATGTTATCAGCACTAACACTGTGGGCATCAAACCTTGCTTGGGACATGAGCCACATCCCGTTCAATCCAAATGGAAGAAACGAAGACTTCTTAATGAAATCCCTTCGGTCTAATGCAGTTGCATTTGTCTTCATAACTTTTTTATTAAACTATTGATTCTGGGGCATTTATTTGATGGCTCTTCCCCTTATTTGGGGAATTATAGGGATAAATGGTGAATACAGGTTGTATGGAATCAGCTCTAAGCTACTGAAACCACTGGACTCCAATACGGATTGGGTATCCCTGTTTGTGTGGCAACCTTCAAAAAACCAATGCCATGGTCTGTGTACCAATTTTTGAAATAGGGATAGAAAACTGTTGTCCCGTGCCTTTACATGTTCAATAAAAACAAAAGTTCCAGAAGGTTTTAAAATCCGTTTTACTTGTTGCAGACACTGCTCTGGGTCACTTACCGTGCATAGAACCAGTGTGCTGACCACAAAATCACATGAATTGTCTTCTAGGTCAATTGATTCACCTTTTATAGTTCTTATGTCCAGATTAATTCCATATTTTTTTGCAGCTTTCTTCAAGTTGTTATGCATATGAACGTTGGGCTCAATAGCGATTAAACGGGTTCCTTTTCTTAAATATCTCATGTTGGCACCAGCCCCCGGTCCAATTTCAACGACGGTATCAGGGTGGTCTTTGAAGAGTGTTCTCTTGGACTTTCCAAATAGATGGTCCAAGTATCCAGAAAGCACTTTGAACATCCACGAATTTAGAGGTCCTCTTATGCGATTTGTCTTGTAGTCGGTATCTTGCTTTGTTGTACTCATTGTTTTAGTATTTGATTTTATAGGTGTTGATTAATAAACCACCATCGAAGGTTTCGGAACCGAGCAATTCCAATTGAACAGATTTCTTGGAACTACCAAATAATTTCGTCCCTGTTCCCAATAGAAATGGGTTGATTTTCAATTTCAGAATGTCAATTCTTTCGTTGTCGAGCAGCCATCCGGCAAAAACGCCGCCTCCACATAAGTAAACATCAGTGGGCGATTTAGCTTTAATACTGTCTATTTGATTCAATTCGAGCTTGTTGATATGGACATTGTTTTCCTGGTCATCAAAGTGGAGTGAATCGGAAAATATATGGTGGTTCATGTGGGGGTATGGTGCTCCTCCAGGCTTCAACCCGAATTTATAGCCAAACTCATAGGTCTTTCTCCCCATGATCACCGTTTTATAATCATTTAAATCCGAGATATATTTCTGTACCCCATCGCCTTCTGCAACAAAGCCGCTTATATCTTCATCCTCTCCACATATATAACCATCCAATGAAGTTGCTACGTAGTAAACTATTTTGTTTTTAATGGATTCCATGTATTATGTTTTACGGTTTGATATTTACTTTTTTATTTGATTTAGGAGTTCTTGTAAGAGACAGGAACTATTTATGCTTGGTAATATCCCGAAACATTAGCATTGGGTAATTGATTTACAGTACTTTCCATGAATGTTGATACATGAAATTATACAGACTAGATGGTACAAATATTATATTTTTTGATTAACTATACAAACTAGTCTGTTATATTTTTTGTTTTTCTAAAATTACATGGGTTTTTACGGTGGCAGAATTACATCTTCTATGATAAGAATGTTCCGGACAGGTATTTACGTTTTAAGCATTCAAGCTGAACATCTGAGATAGATAACAGGAGAAATACATCTACAGGTTTACCTTGAAGGAAGAGGTGAAATAAAAATATGTCATGGCTTTTGGGAAGTAAAGACAAATACTAGGGTGGAAACTGCATTGTTGGAAGCACCGTCCAGCTTCATCACTTTAGTGGTTCGGGAGGCAAAGGTCTGTAACCAAGAATATGTGAACGTTTTACGAGCGTTTAAATGAACCGTAAATCTAACCTAAGCTTTGATTCTTCTTGTGTTATGAAACCTTTCTTTCGAATAAAAGTTGAAAATGGTTTTTTAAGAGCTGTAACTGTTTCGCTGTAATTGAGGGGTCCTTCAGGGCCCTCGAAATAACGAAAGAACCCTCAAATGTTACAAAGAAATTATTGGCCAATTCATCTATATTCGTTTCCATTTTTAAATCATATTCTTGCAGTACGGCTTTCAACAAGGTCTTGAAGGTTTCCTTCCATTTAAGGATTGCCTCTTCAACCGTATCCAATACCTCTTTATCAAATTGGTCTGGCTCATAGGTGTATGACGCATACAAACAACTCGGGGGGCTAGACAAGTCGGACATTAAGTCAATAAATTCCTGCACAAATTGCGATAACCTCTCAAGGGGAGCTCCTTTCAAGTGTTCCGTTTTCTTCAAAGCAGCTTCCATGTGGCCCATATCATCCTGGGCAAATTCTTCTATCAAAGCTTTGGCCAAGGCACTTTTGGTTTTAAAATGATAAAAGAAAGCACCTTTAGTTATCCCCGTCCTGTCCAGTATTTGATCAATACTTGTACCAGCAAAGCCTTTTTCAAAGACGAGTTCCTTTGACTCTGCGAGTATTTTGTTCCTAGTTGGTCTACCATCTCTTGCCATATGATAAAAGTAAAAAATAAACAAACTAGTTGGTATGCTTACTAAAAAGAAAAGTGCTATGAGCTAATCGGTAACTATTATCAACCCGACTTTTGATAAACCGATACATGGTTCAGTGATCTATGCTACTGCTATTGGCGTGGGTGTAATTAATAAGATCACTTTAACAGGCGAGGTTTCCATATTTGTTGGAAACAGAAAGACCGAAACTTTAGATGGGACTATTTGATGCATCTTTTAATTTACGAAAGGTATTGCTGTGAATCCCCTTCTTATAACACGCTATATCTTGGAATTTGATGGAAAAGTAGCATTGAGGGTCATTACTTCGTTAAATCTACTAAGGAAGCACGGCCTTAAAATAGCCCAAAGGGTCTTCGATTGGAAGGCCCTTTCCATTGTAGAGCTTCTGTAAAATCATCCGATGTGACCATGGCACTGGATTAAATTATAATTCAAGAAAAACATGAAAACTTGATCTGTTTAAATTTACAGTTGAAACATTAATTGTAACTTACCAATCGGAGAATAACGATGGCCAAACACAAGAGAGCTTCAAGATGGGTACGGATAATTTACTAGTTGATTACTTTTCTCAATATATATCATTAAGTGAAGAAGAAATTCAGTTGATAAAAGAAGAGAATATAATCCGTGATTATGCCAAAGGAGATATTCTTTTAAAGGAAGGACAACTTGCCAAGGAATGCTTTTTGGTGTTAAAGGGCTGTGTTAAAAGGTATTATTTGGAAGATGGGGAAGAGAAGATTATGGAATTCTATACGGAAAACGACCCTATTGCCCCTGTTAGTTACGCCACAAAAAAACCTTCCAAGTATTATTTGTCTTGCGTGGAACCCAGTATTATTTCAACAGGAACGGAAGAAAGAACAGAGCGATTCCTTAGAGATTTTCCGCATTTTATTCCTGCATTCTTAAAGATTGGAGATACCTTGTCAGCAAAGAAGCAGATAATTGCCGATAGTTTTAAAAATCTTTCTCCAGAAAAGCGATACTTGAAGCTTTTGGAGGACAGACCTGACTTGGCAAACCGTGTTCCCCAATATATGTTGGCCAGTTATTTGGGAATTAAGCCGGAATCGTTGAGCAGGATCCGTAAGCGATTGTATTCAAGAAAGCTGATCGCTCCCCAAAACCCCTAAAAACTTTTAAGCCTTGCCATTTCTTGACTCAGGTCAATGAATTTCAATTTTTCAATTAGCATTTTTGCCCCTTAATCAATACCAATGAAAATGCTTAAAGAAAACCCTAGGTCTTTAATGTCCACCCTATGGATTTTTGTTCTTCTAAATATGATTTTTAGAGACCTTCATGAATTGGCCAAAAAGAGTTATATCGAAAATATTTTATCCTCGAATATCAATGAAGAACTCCTTCTCATTTTCGGATTTATCCTTGAAATTCCAATTCTCATGGTGGTACTTTCAAGAATTTTAGATGGCAAGTTGAACAAATGGGCAAATTTGTTTGCAGTTTCCGTGATGCTTATTGGTTTTTCTACAACCTTGAGCACTGCAGATATGGACGATATCTTTTTTATGGCTATGGAAACTTTGGCATTGTTGGCAATTACAATCATTGCTTGGACGTTGCCAAAAACTAGGACGCAATCAATTTAAAAATGCTTTAAACTTAAATCCCATGGCACAAACATCCTTTAAAACTGTTGCCGATTCATAAGTCAAAATAGAATGAAGTCCGTAAAAAAGAAAAATGCAGTGAACGTTCGAAGAAAAGATGAAATGAGATTTTTTAGACAAATATTCCATTGTATTGCACTCCTTACCATATTGGCGTTTTTACCCATGGTATTGGAAGGTTGTGCTACACAAAGAGCAATCCGCTTAAGAAATAAGAGTATAAACGCTTGGGAGCCTAAACAGCATAATGCCCAGCAGAAAGCCCAAATTAAAACTCTAAAACCAGATGAAAAGGAGGATGTTTCTGGAGAACAGACTGTAGAAGAAACCTATTTTGGACTAAAGGCCCCTGGTTTGATTCCTGAACTTTTTGCTCCGGGCATTGTTTCTACCGATCATTTTGAAGTGGAAGGAACTTTTTCTTCAAACATCAAGGAATTTTACTTTTTGAGACAGCGCGCAGGAGAAAAACCTAAAAACCTCTTTGTTGCCTATAAGGATGGCAAATGGGTCGGCCCGCAAGAAATTGAAACCTCAAGTGAAGGGGAGGTTTTTATCTCTTCTGACAATAAAAAGATGTATTTGGGAAATGCGTATCGAGAGCGAACAGATGAGGGATGGTCAGAAATGATAAGCTTGGGTCCCCCGTTTCAAGACATGAACATTATGCGCCTAACTGTTTCATCCACGGACACCTATGTTTTTGATGAACGTGATGAAATTGGGACTTTACGCTACTCAAGAGTAGTCCATGGTAAACGTCAAAGGCCCATACCTTTTGGAGTACATATCAACTCTGGAAAATGGACGGCGCACCCTTTTATCGCACCAGATGAAAGCTATTTGATTTGGGACAGTGAACGAAAAGGTGGTTTTGGGGGAGCGGACCTTTACATTAGTTTTCGCCAGAGTGATGATTCGTGGGGACCAGCAGTCAACCTAGGCGAGCACATCAATACCGAACATGATGATATTTATGGGAGCGTTACTGCGGATGGTAAATATTTTGTCTTCCAAAGAATAGATATGAACGAAACAAATCCGTCAGCGAATATCTACTGGGTGAGTGCAAAGGTCATTGAAAATCTCAATGGAAAAAACAACAAATAAGATGAGCGGCAAGGAAAACTATTTTCAAGATGAACTCCCTGATTGTGCAAGTACCCTTAAATCGGACGAGGGAGAAAGCCTAAACTTGAAAGGGATTTAGGTATCCAATGATCTGTCTAATAATCGATGGGTGTATACGAAACTGTACTTCCCAAAGACCATTGGAGCCAAGCGGCACTAACATCGTTTCATGGATGAAACATTTATTGTAAAAAGAATCACCCCTTTTCAAGCGATAAGTTTAATTTCTATAACTCAAGTGGTCATATATAGCTGAATTGCTGTTCAGATGTATGGCTCTACTACAGTTTAGACTCGGTTAATTGACTTTGGAACACAGCTACAGCTACTCATCTTGTTTGTTGAACCGTTGTATGGGCGTCTCTTTTTAATTCCTCTTATCCGATGCTTGTTTTTTGAATACGGTTGAATCGGAATTTAATCTTTTGATTTGGTGTACACACTTTTGGAGAAAGGAAACCATGTTTTACCCTTATCAAAAGTTCCTTCCACCATATGGGTGAATTTATGACTTTCCACATCCATGTAAGAAAGCCTAAAAGATAACTCTTGACCATCACCCATGATTACAGGTTTATCGGATTCAAGATTTGTGAAAATAAGGTTACCATCTACCCATTCGCCAAAGTAAATATCCATGAGGCCATATTCTTTGTCCATGGCAGATAGCTTGTAGCTATTAATTCTGCTATCAAAACCAATATGGGTAATCATGTTGATTTCCCCAAAATCAGTCAAATACATTGCCTGCTCCTTGATGAATCTACCATCATGCTCCAATATAATATTTGCCCAAGAAGACCCAATACTGCTCCAGCCTTTGTCCTTTTTATTTGAAAAATTCTCAATAGACCAAGTACCCTCCATAAAAGCCAAGTCTTTCATTTTTTGTGGAATTTCGGCATCTTGGGCTTTTACCAAAAAGATGGATAAAACAAAAAATAGAACAGCCAGTTTTCTCATGTAATTATTTTTTAATTGATGACTTTCAAATATAACCATGGTTCATGGATTTTGAACGGGTTTGCCTTGTTTATCAAAAAATGAAGTGCCCGTCCTCCTATAATTTTCATCATACTGTATTTTTTCCACAGCGATGCCATTATCATTTCTGTTGATGAGTTCGTCACTTGTTCCCAAATACCGTTTTTCTGTAATCAGTCCAACCGCGTTCCTAACATAAACCACGCGGTGCATTCCAGCGATTTTATGAACGGTTTTTGCCCCGTCTTTATCAAAATAAGACTCTGAAACCAAATGTAGGCCATCAGAGGTCCATTCCGCTACGTATTTTGCGTATCCTCCATTGGCATTCATAGGTTCTCCCTTACTATTTTGAAATTCTAAAGAGGTTTTGTTCCCATATGCATCAATTTCAAAATGCCAACGCTGGGCACCGGACCAATGGGTCGTAGGATTTAATTCTTGATTGAAGAAGGTGATATCCCTTAGGTCATATGGGTACCATGTATTTTGCTCCCCAGAGGTATGCGAGGGTCCTACCGCACGTTTCCCATCCTTGTCAAAAACCTCCCAACGATTAAATCGACCTTGTTGGTCATAGAAGTATTGGAACACAGCCGCTCCACTGTCTGTATTGACCAGATTGCCCGTTGAATCTATATTCTGGATTGTTCCAAAATATCCTTGTTCATTGAACATCATCCTGGTACGTAGAAACTGGAAATCGCTCCGTAATGGAACAATTTTTCCATTTTTATCCAAACGCTCCTCAATGATACTGCCATCAGGCTCATGTGTCCATGTATAACGAACCACCCCAAACCAATCAGCTGCCATCTCTCCATTTTCATCGGCAAAGGTCAAAGCTATGTTTCTCCCTTGCTCATCTTTTTCATACGTTTTGCGATAAACGTTTCCCATTACAGCAATTTGATTCTTAAAACGGTCAAAAAAAGTATGAATTTCTTCATTCCCATGATAAACCATTTTGGTAAGTGGTGCATTGATATTAAGGTTTCCAAACCGGCCTTCAAACTCTTTATAATGATTACCAAGTTTAACATGGGTGGCGATTACCTGGTTGTTCGCATTATAATCCACCTTTAGATGAATGCGTTTCAAGGCTTCTTTTTCGGTGATGGGACACGCTCCTTTTACAGGCTGATACGGTGATTCCCAAAACGGTAAAACCGCGTAGTATTCACTTCTGTAAACATTTGATTGATGCTGTGCTGAGCATAGGCCCATACCCATCAGCATGAAGATGAAAGTGATTCTTCTAGTTGCTCGCATTAATTTCGACGTTGTTTTTGTTGATGATAAAGTGACTTCAAATATGATATTTCATCTAATCAATACTCTCTAGATTATTGGAAAGAGGACAATCATTAGGGTAAATTTTAATGTTGATCTCGGTTCGTATAATCAACCCATGTTGAAAAAAATATTGGTATGTAAAGTTTCCTTAATTGTACTTTATCTATTGTGATAAAGTGGATATTCGGGTTAAATACGTTTTTAGTTTTACTCTAAACGTTCAAGGCATACTATATTCCTTTTCTTTTCCAATGAATTCCTTGGGCGAGCACCCAGTTTCTTTTTTAAATGCATTATAAAAAGCAGAGGGGGTATTAAAACCCACTTCATAAGCAACACCTTCAATGGTATAATCTGAAAGGACTTGGTTCAGTAATATGCGTTTTACCTCTTTAATTCGATATGAGTTTACAAACTCAGGGAACTTTTTACCATATACTTGGTTGATGGTATGCGAGACCACGTAGGCCGGTTGCTCTATAGACTTGGAAAATTCGTTGAGATTGATATTGGAATCAAGATAGACCTTTTCATGGGTAAAATGCTCTTCTATCAATCGTTTTACACGTTCCAACTTTTGTCGGGATAGAACAGCTTTAGCCCCATTGGTTTTGGCTTTTTTTACCGTAAAAAGAGCTACCTTAAAAATCAACCCATACAGCACTATTGACGCCATTAGAGTCCCAAGCGTGTACATTTCAATTCCGCCAGAGAAGATTTGAAACACAAATGTTGCCCATACAATGCTTACTGCAACCAAGAAGGATTTGGTGATAGTAACAGAGCTTTGTTGCACAGAATCCTTTTGCCGCAAGTACTTCCGCCAGGACACCGCAAGGTAAACACCCAAAATCAGTGTGCCGGACCAATACCCCAAAGCAAGTTCAGGGATGTTCAAGGCCCATCCAATAGTAATGGCGATAAAAGATGGTATGAAATGTAATAAATTCCACCCTCCCAATTTTGTGTTGGAATGGTTCGTCTTCATGTACAAGAACAACAGCGGACCTATGGCCAACTTACCCATCAATCCAACCGAAATGGCAAACGATGAGATCTCTGGATACAAGTAGTAGAAGATGGACTTGCTTACTCTAAGCGATATGGCCAATAACAAAAGGGCCAAAAGACCGTCCGCAGATGAATTGTAAGGCCTTTTCTTGAGCAGTAGAACCACCAAGAAAAGGCAATTTAAAATCGCCAAGGTGCAGAACGTGGCAATCCATATTTGCATGGGTGAATTTTCCATTTACAATACCCAGTTTTATATGAATGAGACCCTTACTCTATCCATTTGTTACAAACTTTAACAATCTTGGCCAAAGAATGACAAAGTTTTCTAAAATACTGGGTATTGATGTTAAATCAAAACAAAACCTTTAAATAGACCATTTTGGCGAGAATGGTACAGTACTGGAAGGCTTTATTGAAAACTACCTTTGCCCGAAGGTAAAGGTGCCCTTTTCTATTTCGTCTGAGATTTCCTTGACCCGGGGTTTGTAGCCTTCAGGTGCATTATTTAGGGCATTTTCCAAGAGTTTGGTGGTTTTTCTACTCTTCTTTTTAGCAAAAAACTGGGCGATGGCATGGTTCAATTGTAGGAACCATGTATCAGGATGTAGTTTCAAAGCATGGTCTGTCATGGACAATGCCTCGTTGTACAAGCCATTTCGCAATAGAAAAATACTGAACCCATTAAGGTCATACGGCGAGGCTTCCAAAGTAAGCGCATCGGTAACCGTCTCCTTTAACTCAACGGTTCTATTCAACTTTTGAAGCAAGCGAACCCTGGTCTCTAGATTAGCTAGGTTTTTGTTGGCGGCAAAGCCATTAAATCCGCCATGTATGGAACGATTTGCCCATTCCAAAGCTTCCTCAAGATTGGTGTCGTGTTGAAGGCACCAAATGGCGGCATCGTTCCAGGCTTCCCAGCGGTATGTGTTCAATCCCCTAAGTTCATTCCTGAAACTTTCAACCACTGTTTTGTTTAAATCAACACTAACGGTAAAAGGAAGTCTTTGCTCACCCCATTCCAGACCAACGACAACGCTGTTTTCGGTCCGGTTTAAAAATTCATAATCCAGTTGCTCGGTTTTTGGGCAAGCTTCTGCTTCAACATCAACGCTGAGCGATATATCTTTTTCCAAATCCAGGTAATAACTTCCCCATTGGTTGTTGTTATGGGCAAACAGTAAAGTATAGGTATCCTCTTTAGGGATTACATGGAAGCCATATGTACCAGCACTTAGAGGTTTTTCATTTATCAGTACATCTGTGCTAAATGCTATGGTGGTGTTCATATTGGCTCCAGCCCTCCAAGCAATGGGCTCCCCATTTTGTGGAATAACATTGGGGTCGTTCCAAACATCTCGGTTATTTAGGGCTGGACTATGGTAATTGATTTCAATTTCAGTGATACCCAACTTTTGCATTTCAATAACCTGTGGACTTGCACTAGGGAAATTAAGGGTGTGGAATGGGTTGTTTTGGGCAAAACCCATATACCCTAACAGTACCAATGCTGGCAAAATAATTTTTCTCATAATACATTTTCAATTTTGCGAAAAGTACACGGATTGGTATCGTTTGCGTTCTTGATTTAAGAAAACTGGAGAAATTTAACCGATTAAATACTTGTTTTTGATGAGAATCAAGAGTGTTTTCCAAGTAATATTTTCTCATATAAAACGCAATCAATATGAAAAAAGGTGATAGATCCTTGAACTAAGAATCCTGTAGGATTTTTCAAACAGGACGTAAAAAATAGAATTGTAGAACTGCAATATGTCGAGATATTTGGCCATACAACCTCTGATATTGCCCATTTTTAGAGGTTTTCCCAACTTTAGCAGGGATTCAAATGAAATCCGTTTGAATCGAAACAAACAGACACAATTCCACTTTCCCAAAGGGTGGTATTGACAAAGACCTACTTTATGCGAAACTTCAACAAGCTGCACTATCTGGTGTTTGGCATTTTTTTGCACGCGGTTGCATACCTGTCACCAGCCATATCCAATGCTCAACAGCTGGGAGATAAGTTCATTTCAAATCCCATTTCAATTCGTTCCAAGGCATCGGTTCTTTTGGCTGGACAGAATGCGTATGACTTTAACGAGATTAGAAACAATCCCGCACTTTCTTTTGTTCCCCTTACTCAAATAGAGGAGAATACAGGTTTTACCAATGATAATTACTGGTTGACTTTTTCTTTGGAAAATCCAAGTTCAGAGTCGACCCAATACTACTTGGAGACCGGAAGGCCCATTACCGATATTGTTGACTTGTATCTGGTGGACGGGAATGGAAAAGTGGAGCGCCAATATAGTGGTGATAAGATTCCCTTTGCTCAAAAAACGGTTCAACATAGAAAGTCAATTTTTGATATTGAATTGGAGCCAAACGAAAAGTTGGAGGCATTCATACATTTGAAAAGTGATGGTGAGGTGGTGATGTTGCCCTTAACATTGTATAAAAAGGACCAGTTTTTTTATTTGACCTACAAGGAGCAGATTTTTTACGGATTCTTTTATGGTATTTTAATTCTGGCCTGTGTCATTTATCTGTTTTTCTTCTCTGCGTTAAGGGATAGAGCATTTATTTACTATGGTCTTTATGTGCTCTTCATAGCTTTAATGCAGTTCTCGTTGGATGGTTTTTTTCATCAGTATTTTACACCACAGGGCGGATGGCTTTCAGATAGGGCTGTATTGCTCACGGCCTTTATCTCCCTCTTTTTCTTTGGAAAGTATGGCGATAAATTCTTCAATTTAAAGGATAACTGCACATTTTTACATGTTTCCGGAAAGGTTTTGGGATACGGAGTTGTTTTGGGTACACTACTGTTGTTGGCGGTGCCACCTTTGTTCAAATACTGTTACCCCTTGGCCAATGCCATTGGTATTTTAGTACTGTTGCATATGATTGCATCGCTTGTGGTGATGAAAATTAAGAAGGTAAAAGTAGACCCTTACTTTGTTGTTGGTATTTCATTTTTGGTCTTTGGGTTTGTGGTTTTTATTCTGAACAATTTCAATGCCATAGAAAACTCGTTTTTCACTAATAACGGGGCTAAATTCGGAATAGGGTTTGAAATTATTTTCCTATCCATTTCCATGAGCAATAGAATTCGTAGCCTGCGAATGGAAAATGAAAAGAACCAACTGTTGGCGCTCCAACGGGCCGAGGATATGAACGAAATCAAGTCGTCTTTCCTATCCAATATCAGTCATGAATTGCGCACGCCATTGAACCTGATTATGGGTGTGGCCACATCGCTCCAGCAGAATCGGGAAGAAGAGGATTTGGAAGAGAAGTGCAAACTTATCTTGAGCTCATCCAAAAATTTGTTGGGGTATATTGAAGACATCCTCGACTTTACCGTCATTGAAAAGGGAAATCAGGAACTGAAAGAAACGTCCTTTGACCTTCTGTCAACTTTGGAAAAAATTGTAAAGACCCAACGAGCAAATGCCGAGGCCAAGAATTTGGATTTCAATTTTGTAATTCCCAATGGATTGCCCACCCGTATAGTAGGTGACAAAGGAAAACTGGTCCAAATTTTAAACCATTTGCTAGACAATGCCATCAAGTTCACCAATCATGGAGGCGTTGAGGTAAAAGTCCATGCCAAATCAAAAGGAAAAGACAAGGTTCAGCTCGATTTTGAAATAGCAGATACGGGAATAGGAATTTCAAAAGAGAAAATGAGTACCATTTTTGAATCCTTCACCAAAAAATCCTTTATGGACAAACGAGAATTCAGTGGTTTGGGATTGGGGCTTTATATTGTAAAAACGTATGTGGATTTACAGGGTGGAACCATCAACATCAAAAACAACCAGCAAGAGGGCACAACCTGTCATTTAAGCTTAGGTTTTGAAGTGGATGAACAGGTAATGGAACTTGGGCAAGACCTACAATCAAGTGGCAATGCCCTTGGGGCAAGTCGTATTCTTTTGGTGGAGGACAATAAAATGAATCAGACTGTGGTAAAGTTGTTGTTCAAAAAATGGGAAAATGTAAGCTTAACAATTGCTAATCATGGTAAGGAAGCTTTGGAAATCATGGAGAAAGAGGCGTTCGACCTTGTTCTGATGGACTTACAAATGCCAGAGATGGATGGTTTCGAAACTACCTCAATAATTCGTTCGGGTAGGGCCAATTGTTCTCCGGAAATTCCAATTATAGTGCTTACAGCGGATAATACCAGTGATACCCGCAAGGAGATTTTTAGATTGGGCGTCAATGATTTGTTGACAAAACCGGTAAATGGGGCACTTTTGCTTTCTAAAATAAACAAGAATTTCCCCATAAGCATTAAAGTGGCTTAAGGAGAAACGTGTTGTTTTTCTATCTAAACAGTCGTTTGAGAAGGTAGGCAAATAGAAAACCTTTTACGGGGCTAAGAATTCGATTGGCCACGGTCAAGGGTTCAAAGAAGTCCTCGATGGCATTCTTGTTTGATTTAAGTGACTCCAAGTTAATGTCTTTCTTTAGCCGCAAGATTTTTAACTCCTGCTTAATCTCTTCCATGGATGCAAAATCGGTCCTACTCATCCCTTAAAATGGTTTTTGATAGTTTTTTAATGATTCTTTTTTCAACCTTTTTTCTGAATAAGGCGTAAATCACGAACATCAACACGATGTACAGAACGCCGGTGAGCACATAGCCCAAGGCCAAATTTTCGAGAACGTCGCCCAAAAAAATGGCAAGTGCAATGGAGAATAGAGCAATGGCCATTATCCCCAAAATAGAGAAGAACGCCAACTTTATGCTGCCAATGCTAAGTTCGGCCGTATGCATGAACAGCTTCAATTTATAATACTCCCAAGAATGCTTAAGGTACTCTTGGGAGTTGTCAATTGAGTCTGTGGTGACTTTTCCTATTTTCTTTAGGGAGCTCATTTATTTAGCGGCTGTTTGTAGTTTCTTGTTTTTGGCCTTTAGCTCCTTCAATTTGGCTTCCAATGTGGAAATCACATCATCGGCTTTATAACTTGCGGAGGTTACCAAAGATTCCACTTCATCCTCTAAAGAATTTTTTTTGGAACTGAATTGTTCAACCACTTGGTTTTTTAATTGTGTGGTACTTTGTGCCACATCATCTACCAAGCTATTGGACTGTTCCACCAATTTTTTTCTGGTGGCCGTTCCTTTATCTGGAGCAAACAAAATTCCTATAGTTGCTCCGATGGCCGTTCCGGCCAATATTCCTAAAATTGTATTACTGCTATCGCTCATGGTTTTTAATGTTTTATTGATTCAATTCAAAACTATAAGCTTTCCCCTTGAAGTATTAGTGCAATGCAATTAATGATTGACTCAAATCAGTTTTCAGGGGTAATCCTTACTGACTTACGCCAATAATAGAACACGATTGTGATTATTGCTGCCTATTTTCAATACGATTATTCAAGGCCTGTCTAAAAGATGCTCCCAACGGAATTTTATGCCGATTTGTTAGAGTGAGTTTATTCACTTCTATGATTTCAACGGCATTGATGTTTACCACAAACGATTTATGTACACGTTGGAAAAGACATTCTGGTACCAAGTTCATGACATCGCTTATGTTACTGCGAATCAATATTTTTTGACCGTCCACCAAATGGATTTCCAAATAATTGCCATCTTTTTCCAAGAACAGAATATCATTATAATACACTTTATGGGTCTTACTCCCCGATTTAAATAGTGCGTATGGGCCATCATTCGTTTTTTCGGATGAAACACGCTGTCCCGAGTGCAAGTTTGAAGTGGTATCTTTAGCACGATTCACGGCCCTCATGAACTTGTTGAATTCCACGGGTTTCAATAAATAGTCCACAACCTCAAATTCATAACTTTCCAAGGCATAGTCAGAATACGCGGTGGTGATGATTACTTTAGGCCTATGTCTTAAAATTTGGAGAAGTTCCAACCCATTGAGGTTGGGCATGTTGATGTCCAAAAAGATAATATCAGGATTCCATTTCGGGATTTTGTCCAAAGCCTCCAATCCGTTCTGGCAGTAGCCCACAAGGTTTAGATAATCCACTTTGTCAATATAGCGTTCAAGAACCTCTTTGGCTCGTATTTCGTCCTCTATAATTGCGCAGGTCATCATGTTTTGGTATGCAAAGTTAGTTTGGAGATGTAATGGTCATCCAATTCATACTGATTCAATTCATGGGCATTTGGAAAAAGAATTTTCAATCTTTTTTTTAAGTTGACAATGCCAATTCCACCCTCATTTGAGCGGAGTTTTTTTTGATTTCGGAATATCTTGTTTCTGACTTCAAACTGAATTTTATCATCCAAAACCTTCAAAAACACATCAATTTCTGAATATTTGGTGGTATCTACTCCATGTTTGAATGCATTTTCAAGAAATGGGGCCAACACAAAAGCTGGAATCATTGCTCTGGAGGTGTCTCCTTCAATGGTAAAGTCAACCTTGATTTTACGCTCATCCGTAACTCGCAATAATTGTAAATCAGCATATTGTTTTAAAAAGTCGATTTCTTTGGTCAATGGTATTTGCGATTCCTTGTTTTCATATAGCATATACCGCATAATTCCGGAGAGTTTAAGAATACCATCCGAGACCTCATCGGCTCCACTGGCCTGCGACATAGAGAAGAGATTGTTGAGTGTATTGAACAATAAATGGGGATTGAGCTGGTATTTTAAAAATGACAGCTCACTTTTCAACTTCTCTTTTTCCATTTGAAGGTATTTCCTGTCCAACAGAATCAGTTGCTCTATAACCAAGTATGAAATGAGCAGTATGGTAAGGATGAGGTATTGCATCATATTGGAGTTATTCCAAATATCCAGATGAATGCTTTCATAACTATTGGAATGGTCTATGATGATTTTTGCGACCAGCGACTCCACAAAAAATGCAACCCCTAATACTCCGACCCCAATAAGTATAAAGCTTACCTTATTTTTTTGAAAATGGCGCCGCACTATGCCATACAGGATTAAGTACGATGCCATGGCCTTAAAAAAAGCTCCAACAATGAGTAAGGGCAAGGGGTCTGCTGAGGTACTGCCCACCTCGTCCAGTACTCGATTTCCTGAATCTCCATAGATTTCTATGTTAGGGATGACCTCCAAAACCAGTATTTTATGGAAAAACAAAACCCAGCCCATCCAGAAGAGCAGGTGCAGTATTATTTTGACCAAAGTACGTCTTACCATATGGGCCAACTACGAAAAACCATCTTAAAGTACCAAAAAAATGGTATGAGTGCCAATTTCTTGGTATTGGCAGATTCATTGATCTACATTACAATTGCTCCACTAGATCTGCAACAACAGCTGTTATTTCTTCAAAATTGAACTGGTTGTTGATGACCACCACTACATCGCCTGTGCTGGGAATATAGCCACAGTACGTTCCATAAGCAATGGTGAATCCGGAATACCAGTATATCTGTTTGCCCCCAAGGGTTTCTCTAAACATGCCCGCACCGTAGGTAACACCCCTTGTTCCAGGATGGAAGGTAGTCATTGTATCCAAAGAACCGGCATTGATGATTCCTTCTTCAAAAATGGCTTTGAACCATTTTGCCAAATCTGCTGGGGATGCCCAAATGTTTCCTGTATAGGTTCCCATGCTTTCCACGGCTGTACGGTTCAGGTCTTTTAGGGATTCTTCATTTACCCAACTGAACGCTTGATTGGGTTGTGCGATGGACGTTCCAATATAAGTATTGCTCAGTCCAAGAGGATTCAATAAAACTTGACTTAACTGTGTTGAAAAATTGTTTCCTGTGATTTTTTCCACCATCAACCCCAAAACCTTAAAATTGGCATCGGAATAGGAATAAATCTCTCCGGGTTCATTGTCAGGCAGGTCCATAAAGCTCACAAAAGTTTCAAACGTAATTTCTTCTGAGGGATTATTGATCACATAATTGAATAGGCCATCACTGCCGGGAAGGGGATGGTGCAGACCCGAACTGTGGTTCAATAATTGCTCTACGGTAATAGTGCCCGGAATTTTATCAGTCACAATTTCAGGGACTATTTCGGCAATGGTCGAGGTTAGCGAAAGGTCGCCACTCTCAATCAGCTTATAAATCAAAATAGCTGTAAAAGTTTTACTTGCACTGCCAATGGCATAGCGCATGTCAACTTCTAGGGGAACATCCGGTTCAGATTCACCAATGGCTCCGGAAGTTACTGTTCCGTCAGCTTGCAAGATGTATGCTATGGCCCCACCCTTGGCAAAAGAGGACTCATAATCATTCAAAATGACCTGCACAAAATTTACCTCGGATTCTTTTTCGCCATCATCAGAATTGGAACATGATAGCATGAATAAGCCAAGTGTAAACACGAATATTTTAAAGATGTTTTTTTGATTTGATGTGTTGCGCATGATATATATTTTCTGGGAAATGAACCACCGCGGCTTAGAATTCAAAAAAAGTTGGTACAAAAATGGGCATAAGCTATGGCAACCATGCAATTTTGTGATTCATCCGAGCCAAAGACCCCAAATTGAAAAATGTATCATTTTAATTACATTTATCCTGATTGATTTTCGAAAATGAAATGGGATAAATTGCTTCTGAATTCTTGTGCTACTTTCGTTCTGATTGGGGTTTGCCTCACTTCATGCAATGAATCCAAGGCGGTAGATTTAATTATTGAGAATCATTTGGCCACTACCGGATTTGATGGAGACCTTGACTCCAAGGCATATTGTCTTAATGGAAATCTAGAAATAGAGCGGTATGGCATCAATGTCCCTTTCTCAGTTTCAACCGATGGCAAATCGTATTATGTGTTTGACCAGATGGAACTGAAATCTGAATACCCGAGTGATTATTTGCCATCGTTCAGCAAACTCATGTTTGATGAGAAGGCTTTTTTGGTCACCAACTTCTCTTTGACCGTTGAACAATTGAAGAAACTGAAATCAAACAAGGATTTTGACGAGCACAAGATTGTTTTTTGGGAAGAGTTTCCCAAAGCGGTTTATGACAATTGGAAATCCACCGAGCTTACTGTGGCCAATCCTGTTTTACTTCTAAAACAAATGGGATACAACTTTAAATTGGACGGGAAGACCCAATTCAACGCTCAAAACGCGTATGTGGTAACCGCCTTCAGTCCAAGGTCTCAGATAACCCTAAAGCTATTCATCAACACAAAAACTTTGCTTTTGGAAGGAATGGTTTTTAACTCTTTTCACCCGCAAATGGGTGAAGTTGAAATTACTAGAAAAGTGAATTCATATGCCAACAACGGACCTTTCCGTTATGTTCAAAATTGGACGGATAGTAGAGCTGGAACGGAAGTCAATTATTCAGTTACAAACTTTGAGATGGTTGATGAGCCTACCCATATTGCACAGATCAGTAAGGCAACCAAGGTTTTTCCCTTGCCAAAGGCGGGTATCGAGGATGTAATCAATACCTATCTTACTGAACTTAAAGAAACTTGTCCAGACAGTACTGTGGTGGCCAAAATAGAGCATGGGCTACAGTTGAAACTTTTGAACGGGGAATTTACGGAGGAGCTTTCACCTGGAATTCTAGCAAGTAGACTCAATCGAGAGATATTGAATCTGACCGGGGAGCATCAACACCGAATTTTTTACGACCCATTGGAATATATGTTCCTTCAAGAAAAAAAAGAAGTCAACCCTACAAACATATCAATACATCCGGAGGATGTTGGAAATTATATCTATTTAAAAATGGATAAAATCCCAGAATTGGCTGCCGTGAAACCAAACCTGGATGCAATGATGTTGACTGCACAAAAGAAAGATGCCCTTATTATCGACCTCAGGGAAAGTAGGGGGGGAGACCCTGAATTCAACAGATATATGATGTCTTTTTTTCTAACGCCAGACCAACCATTGTATACGAAGCAAACCAAGGGGTCTCACCTAACGATTAAGGTGCCAAATAATCCCATACGGATTGACCGAAGTCTTGAGGTTTATGTTGTTATCAGTGATGAAACTTCGTATGAAGCTGAGCAACTTACCTATATGATGCAGACGTTTAAGGTTGGCAGAATAATAGGGGAAATCTCATACGGGGCAACCCAAAGTCCTAAACGTGCCATTATTGGGGATGGAATCATTGCCGAAATTCCTATTTCAAAAGAAATCCATACGGTAACGGACAACAATTGGGATAATGTGGGCGTCATTCCAGATATTATCCAAAGTGTGGGAGATAAGGAAAAAATTCTAGGAACAATAGACTCACTTCGAATCCACCGATAACCACTTATTGCAGTTTTATGTTGGGCATGGATGGAAACCTTGCTATGGCACCCCATCCACCGAAAGATTCAGAGACTGCCAAAACAATTTCATTTTTTCCTTTCTTCAAGGGCAAGAACAAGGTGTCATGGAGGCCAATTGTACCTAAAAATTTGTAATCCCGAGATTGCCAAACGTCACTGGCATAATATAGCAACTCTCCATTGAGGTATACCCTAACACGATCACTGAAACCAAATTCAAAGGGCAGGGTTTGTTCTTCACCTGATGAAACATCCAATTTTAAATAAACGGTGTTTTGGCCAGGCTGTCGTTCGGTATACTGCGCAATATTCAAAACCCCGGTTTTTTCTACGCTTACCGTTTTATAGCTTCGAGAGGCATAGTCATTGGGCAGTGTAGTGGTATTTTCAAGTGCTGATTCTGCAAAGGCAGGAGATATTTCCCAGGAGCTAACCGTACCTTCCGCCATGGCTTTTTCGGGAACGGGCGTTCCCTTTATCATCACATTCTCAGTAGGTATAACCTTTAGGTTGGCAAAATATGCAGGAGCAAAAGCATTTTTGAATCCCAATCCTCCATCAACGAACGCTCTTTTGAGTTCCACGGTATAGGTGGGTTCATCCACATTTCCAATGTAGATGTCCATGAGGTTATTTTTGATGGCCAACTTAAAATGGACCCATTGTTCAAAAGGAAGTTCCACGGCTTTGGCGTACGATTCGCCATAGTATAGTTGCCAACCAGAAAAGCCATTGTACAAAGGTGAGTATTGGGTTGCATCCGGATTTCCAGATAACCAGGGTCTAAGGTAGAATTCCTCATAGTTCTTATCATCTTCCCTATGAAAAAGTATACCCGGAAAGGACATTGCATCACTGTAAAACATATCAAATTCAATGATACCGTTTTCAAGTTTGATTCCTTTGGGAATTGCCACACCATCAATGAGCATTAAACTTTTTTGTCCCTCATGCACAAGTATTTTATGGTCTTCAGCATCAAAATGCCAATTTGATTCATTTAAATCTATTTGTTGAGCAAGTGATATATGAGTACAGGCGATACTTAGGAACAGAAATACTTTTTTCATGGGTCTGACTTTTCGTCAAAAGAAATCTCCTTTTTTGGGGATAGAAAGGATATGGTATCAACGCTGCGAAAGAAATTACCAACACCATATTTATGGTATGCACCGGTCCAAATCACAGAAATCCAAAGTTGGGTAAGCTATTTGTTTGGTTGACGCCATAAATTTTCAATGGTTGATTTAAAAGCGTAACTATCTGATAAATATCGAAAAGTGCAAAGAAGATTCTTTTTGGAACAAGTTGGTTGGGGACTTTCTACAATATTGGTCCCCAGTATTTTGGGATGTACCCGTGCAAAACCTAAATCAAAGAAACTGCTGGTGCTCGGGGGCACTGTGTTTCTTGGCCCGGCAATTGTGAATGCTGGTATAAAAGCAGGGTTCGACATAACGCTTTTTAATCGTGGGATTTCAAATCCATATTTGTTTCCCAACGTACGATTGATAAAAGGAGATAGGACCATTGGGCAAAAGGCATATAAGGATTTGATAAATGAAGATTGGGATTTTGTAATTGATGTCTGGCCCGAAGAATCCTACATGGTGGATGATGCAACCAACGCGCTAAAAAGCTATTGCAAACACTATACTTTTATATCCAGCATTGCGGTTTACGATCATTTTCAAACCGTGGGTCTTGATGAAAATTCGAAAGTTTTTGAGCCCAGAAGTGACAAAAGCAAGTGGGAATACTACGAAGAAAAAGTGCATGCAGAAAGATTGGTCAGAAAACGGTTTCCGGATAGTCATACCATTTTAAGGCCAGGACCCATTAAGGGTTGGCGAGATTCTGAAATGGATTTGGCCTACTGGTTGACCCGAATCAAAAAAGGCGGTAAAGTATTGGCGCCGGGGAATGGTAATGACCCCATTCAATTTATTGATGTAACGGATGTGGGCAATTTCGCAATCAAATGTATTGCTCGGGGTCTAAAAGGCACCTATAATACTACTGGTCCCCGTCAAAAACTTATTTGGAAGCACTTTTTGGAACAATGCAGGAATCATTATAACCCCAATGCTGAGTTAGTTTGGGTGGATGAAACATTTTTGAGGCAGAAAGGAGTGCAATCCATGAGAGATTTGCCCCTTTGGGCACCATTATCCGAAGACCCTGGTTTTATGCAGATCAGCAACGCAAAGGCTGTGGCACATGGACTTGAATTCACCAATATCCATAAAACCTTTAATGATACTATGGAATGGGTTGAACAAACTTTCAAAAACAAATCAGAAAATGTGGACTTGTTCACCAATGCAATTTCTTTTGAAGCAGAAAAGGAAATTTTAAATGAGTATATACTTTTTAAAAAAGGGCAATAGAATCCCTAAGACTGCTATTTGCCTTCTAAAAATGGGTATTTCATCACACTTCAACCATTTTTGATTGAAAACCTTGTACTTTATCCATTCATTAATCATAAAACTATCGCAAAATGAATTTATCTTCCAAACTATACTTGGGTATGTTGCTTTCGGGCTTCAGTATAAGCTCCGTTCAATCCCAAGCAGAAGAACCTACCTTGCCCTATGACGAAATCTACGCGTACTGTCTGGATGGCACTGTGTCTCCCGTAGTGGAAATTTTAAAAAGGAAAAAGGAATTGAATTCAGAGGAGGAAGAGTTCAAAACACATTTCTTGAAACGCTTTGGAGGTGAAATTGATTCCACAGAAATAAAAGATGAACGGATGAAGGAACTGGTTTCCCATTTTAGGGATTATTGGCACAAATCTCTTTTGAATAAGGGTCAGCAATATGAAAGAGAACTAATGGGCAAGGTAATACCCCATTTGATGCAAAATTATCCCAAAGCACGGGAAACCAAGATAGGTCCTGATAATATTGGCACTATTTTGAGTGAATATATTCATTCTGAAGGATTGTATACGCGGGATAGGGTGAGCAAGTTAGATCCCTATGTGGATTTGGTAATATGGGGTGCGCAAAAAGATTCTATCTATACGGTTGTTTTGGATGGCAATGAATTTGACGTGAAGGTGGTTGGTCTGGATGATTTTGTAACCAAAGGTTGGACAGAGTATGCTACCTTGGGCTCCCATTTCTCTGGGGGGTGGACACAAGATGACGGAATTTATTACGTGGATGACAGCTACGACATACATTCTGAAGAATTTAAGGTAAGCCTTATTGCACATGAGGCACGACATTTTTTGGACCACCAAAAGTATCCAGATATGTCCAATGCCGAGATGGAATATAGAGGCAAGCTCACAGAGTTATCAATGGCAAAGGAAACCATGTATAACCTTATCTCCTTCTTTATTTTAAATGCTGTTGAAAAAAGTGAGGTTGCCCATTCTGTAGCAAACTACAAAGTGATACACAAGCTTTCAGAGGCAATGTTCAATGAAGATTTTGTAACCGATATTGAAAAATGGAAATCCAAAGACATCTATGCCATAAATCGGGCTGCTGCGGAACTGTTGAATTCAGGAATGTAGCATTTCAATGGTACTCAGAAGAGACTTCAAAAAGCTTATTTTCAGCAAGGTTACATTCTCCAATTACGAAATTATGAGAGTTCTATGGTACGAAATGTAAGGTTGATCCGCGGTTTGTGAATAACTTTGGTAGGAGGGAGGCGGTGCAACCAATGCGTTTGTGTAGAGCCTTTCATCACCAACAAACTGCCATGTTCCAAAAGGAGGTTCACTTTGTCTTTGGTTTTTTTGTGCTTGAAGGAAAATTTCCGTTCAGCCCCAAAACTCAACGAACCGATGGCATCATCCTTTTTAAGGTCCTTTTCAGCGTCGCTGTGCCAGGCCATGCCTTCTTCTCCTGTGTGATACAGATTTAATAAGCACGAATTGTAGGTTTCCCCACTTGATCTTTCCACCAGTTGTTTCAATTCCAAAAGTTCTTTGGTCCAGGGCAAGGCCTTTTTTGTGTTTTTGGAATAAGTATATTCAAAAGGTTGGTCACCATACCATGCCACCTTGCGTTTGGTTTCAATACGTTTTCCGTAGATAATGGCCACATCGTTTTTCCATGCAATGTTGTGTAGCAGTTTTTCATAAAAGCTGTTCGCTACATCAAAATCCATGATTGAACCGTGGTAATTGACTGTACCATCAAACGGTAACCAGTTTTTATTTGGGTCTATTTGACTGCTGAATAAATCCATTTTTCCACTTTTGATAGGCCTTTTTCATACAATGCCCACAGGGTCGATACCCTAAAGATAGGGCCTCTTTTTCAGAACTGAAGAAAACTCTATTTTCACGTTTCATACTTTTGCCTGAAGCACATTTCAGGGTGCCGTAAATCTTTAAATTTTTGTTGCCCCCGAATACTATTCTTTCATTTTTGATGCCAAGCCAAACGGTTGATTCACTTAAAAAGGAATGCTGTTCCATGTCAACTGGTGGCATCGTGAAAAATAATTCCTAATGCATATCGATTTCCATGAGTGACCTCGCTAACCCCATGTCTCATATTGACGCGGTAATACCCTTTTTGCCCTTTAATCGGTCTAAAGTTGGTAGTAAAGAAAAGTAAGTCGCCTTGTTTTGGTTTTAAAACAATGGCTTTGGATTGTGCCCGAGGGGTTTGTTGCGTCATTACAAACTCTCCTCCATGAAAGTCCACTTTTGGATTGCTTAGCACAAATAATGCTTGTATGGGAAAATAAACATCCCCGTATAAGTCTTGGTGCAAGGTGTTAAAACCTCCTTTACCATATTTAAGAATCAAAGGGGTTGGCTTCAGTTGGCCTTTCTCTTTACATTGCTCCAATAGTTCTTGATGCGTGGCGGGAAAAGTTTTGTCAATTTTCAAGGCCTTCATCCAAAGATTGGCAACAGGTACAAGATAGGGATAAAGACTGGCTCTGAGCATTTGGATTTTCTCGGGAAGTGGATAATCAAAATATTTGTACTCCCCCAAGCCAAAACGATAACGTTCCATCACTACCGTTTTTCGATACCCATCAGTTTCTTGATACAGTTGTACGAATTCCTCGCATTCTGTGGTACTCAAAAAACCTGAAACTGACGCATATCCTTTTTGGTGTAAACTGTCGTGTACCAAAGTCCAATCAATGGACTTCACTTGAAGCTGGACTTCCCTTGTATTTTCCATAAGATTCATGGCTGTTATTGTGCAATGTTTATTTGTGCTGCCTCCCAACCAATAATGGCGTTCTTTCGGGTATTGCCCCACATATAACCGCCAATTTGTCCAGAGGATTGAATCACTCTGTGGCATGGAATCAAAAAAGCAACAGGATTGCTTCCGATGGCTGTGCCCACCGCCCTTGATGCTTTTGGACTATCAATTTTCCGGGCAATGGCACCGTAGGTGGTTAAACTTCCTTGCGGTATTTTGAGTAGGGTTTCCCAAACTTTTAGTTGAAAAGGAGTGCCGCTGAGGTGCAGTTTAATTTGGTCCAATCGATTCCAATCGTGCTGAAAAATAAACAGTCCATCCTGTTGATTTTTATCCAACAATTGGTGGAACTGTGCATTGGGAAACCGCAGTCTTAAATTTTCCAGCCCCTTATTTTCATCATCAATAAAAGCCATATGGCAAATTCCCTTCGGGGTTGAGGCGACAATTAAAGTACCAAAAGGACTTTCAGCAAAACTGTAGTTTATGGTTAGATTTCCACCTCCATTTTTATACTCTCCTGGAGTCATGCCCTCAATGGTGACAAAAAGATCGTGGAGTCGACTCGTTCCTGAAAAGCCCGTTTCTTGGGCCGTATCGAATAAGGTAGCCTGTCTATCCTTCAATAGCTGTTTGGCATATTCAAGGCTAATGTATTGCATGAATTTTTTTGGGCTTACACCTGCCCAATCCGTAAAAAGACGTTGAAAGTGGAATGGGCTCAAATGAACCGATTCGGCAATCTCATCTAAAGAAGGTTGCTCTTTAAAGTTCGAAGTAATGAATTCAATGGCCTTTGCTATCCTATTGTAATTGTATGTGGCTTGTGTTGTCATGGCGTACAAATCATTTTGATAACAAAAGTATGAGGCATCCAAGGTCCACGAAACCCGAATCTTGCTCATTTTTATCTTCGAGCAAGGTGCAAATTGCACCTTATTATCAAGATTTTAAGAATATAATGTTAATTTTTTTCAAGATGCACTTATTTGGAATCGGTCTTTGCCGAAAAACCCATAAATTCAAGGGAATTTTTAAACAACATGGCAACATTTACACTCAACATCAACGGAAAAACGCAGGAGGTGGACGTAGATCCATCCACGCCCATGCTTTGGGTTTTGCGAGACAATTTAAAACTAGTAGGAACCAAATACGGTTGCGGTATTGCACAATGTGGGGCCTGCACCATCCATTTGAATGGTACGGCCACAAGATCATGTGCGCTACCGGTATCCGCTGTGGGCGACCAAGAGATTACCACTATTGAAGGATTATCGGAGAATGGAGACCATCCTGTACAAAAAGCCTGGATTGAAGAAGATGTGCCCCAATGTGGTTACTGCCAAGCTGGGCAGATTATGACTGCTTCGGCCTTATTAAAACAAAATCCGAGTCCCACGGACGAAGAGATTGAAATGGCAATGAACGGCAACATTTGCCGTTGCGGAACTTACATTAGAATTAGGAAAGCTGTTAAAACGGCATCAAAATCATAACCCTCCTATAAAACATACATCATGACGCTTATAAAGACAAAAGTTGGACGACGTGCCTTCATACGGAACACAGGTTTAGCCAGTGGGGGACTCGTTCTTGGATTTAACTGGCTAGCTTCCTGTAAAATGACTCCGGAGCAAGTTAACAGTATGCCCAAAGAGTGGTTTGAACTCAATGGATTTTTAAAGATTGGGGATAACGGTCTGGTGACCATCATGTCGCCCAACCCAGAAATAGGACAAAACGTAAAAACGGCTATGCCTATGATCGTGGCTGAGGAATTGGACGTAGCTTGGAAAGATGTCATGGTAGAACAGGCTCCGTTGAATACTGATATATTCACAAGGCAATTGGCCGGAGGAAGTCAATCCATTCGTCAAGGGTGGGAAGGACTTCGAATGGCAGGTGCCACTGCCCGACAAATGTTGAAGGAAGCGGCAGCAAAAGCTTGGGAAGTTCCGGTGGGTGAAATCACCACTTCGGAAGGAGTGCTAACCCATGAAGCCAGCGGTAAATCTGCTGGGTATGGCGAAATAGCCTCCGCAGCAGCAGGAATCGAAGTGCCTGAAGAAGTCGAACTCAAAGACCCCAAGGATTTTACAATCATAGGAACCGACCGCAGGAATGTGGACGGCGAGAAAATTGTTACTGGAAAACCATTGTATGGTCTCGATGTGCATCGCGAAGGAATGCTCATAGCCATGATTGTCCATCCCCCCGCCTTTGGTATGAAGTTAAAAGATATGGATGCTGAATCGGTAAAATCCATGCCTGGAATCAAAGATGTGTTCCCAATTGAAGTATATCCCGAGGATGTTGAAAAACAATGGTCCGATGGAGGAGCCATTGCTGAGTTGGCCGTAGTGGTCGGGAACAGTACATGGGAATGTATGCAGGCTAAAAAGGCGTTGCAGGTACAGTGGGAGGAAGATTCCAAAATGGAAAGTACTGCCTATCATGACGAGGCACTTTCCGAATTATTGAAAACCGCTCCAAAAGAAGCCGCGCGAAAAGATGGCGACGTTGATGCTGCATTCAAAACAGCCGCCAAAATTGTGGAAAGTACCTACAGTGCTCCATTTTTGGCCCACAATACCATGGAGCCCATGAATTTCTTTGCAGATGTTTCAGCAGACAAGGCAGAATTATTGGGTCCTATCCAAACTCCGGAGTTTTTAGAAATTACGTTGGCATCCAGATTGGGGTTGCCCAAGGAGAAAATTGATATTATGATGACCCGAATGGGAGGTGGATTTGGCCGTCGCTTATATGGTACTTTTGCCGTGGAAGCCGCGGTAATCTCCCAAAAAATGGGTGCACCTATAAAATTGGTCTACACCCGTGAGGATGATATGACCCAGGGCACTTACCGTCCTTCCTACAAAGTAAAGTACAAAGCTGGTTTGGATGAGAATGGTAATTTGATTGCATGGCATGTACGTGGAGCAGGAACCAATGACGACCTCGTTTTTGAAAACCGTTTTCCTGCTGGTGCGGTGGACAACTACCTTGCCGAGAAACATAGTTTGCAAACCAATGTTACCACCGGTGCGTGGCGTGCCCCACGCTCTAATTTTATTGCCGGGGCTGAACAAGCTTTTATGGATGAAGTGGCTGAAGCCGCAGGAAAAGACCCGATAGAATTCCGATTGGAATTGTTTGATCGTGCCATCTCCAACCCTGTTGGTGATCCTGAGCAAAATGATTATGATCCAGAACGTTATGCAGGCGTATTAAAATTGGTGAAAGAAAAATCCAACTGGGCAGACGGTACCAGCGGAAAATCCCGTGGCGTATCCGCGTACTATTGCCACAATTCTTACGTGGCACAAGTGTTGGATTTGACCATGAACGGAGATACACCCAACATTGACAAAGTCTGGTGTGCTGTGGATTGTGGAATTGTCATCAACCCATTGAGCGCCAAAAACCAGATTGAAGGAGGAATTGTGGATGGTATTGGTCATGCTACCTATAGTGCATTGACCTTTAAAGATGGCGTACCTGAGCAGTCCAATTTTGATAAGTATCGCCTCATCCGAAATATGGAGGCACCAAAGGAAATAGAGACCTTTTTTGTGGACAATGGGATTGATCCAACAGGTTTGGGTGAACCATCGTTGCCACCAATTATAGGAGCCTTGACCAATGCAATGTACAAGGCTACAGGTAGACGACATTACAGTCAGCCCTTGATAAATGATAAACCGCCATTGGTGGGCTAAAGATATTTTTATAATGGGTCTTGTGTTTGAGTGAAAAATGCACTATAAATTTATCCTTTTGTAGCTGTATTTTTAGGTTTTGAACAAAGGACCCTTTTTGGTTTGATGCAAATTTTTTAAGATAAATTATTGATTTACAATCAATTGTATTTGCAAATAATTTTTCATTAAAAAAGTTGATGTGTTTATTTTTTGTTTATGTTTACCCCTTGAATGAGTCCATACAAAAGGACGCATTGCCTATATCGTTGAAAAGTTTTTTCATGTTCGGGCTTTTGGGAATAAGGAGGTCTACCCAAACAGCCGTCTTACGGATAAGACACCGAATTCTAGGGCTGACTTCCGAAATGCACTCCGTAATCCGTGATTTCTCACGGAGCTCTTTCTTTGTGGCCTATACCGTATTCGAATTTCGCATCTGAGAATTAGCAGCAATCCGCTATTTAATTTTTAAAACAAGTTTATTACAAACGCGAAATATAGATGAAAACAAAATATATCGACTTGATCGATCAGACTTATGATTTTCCACAAGAGGAATTCCAACTAAGGGAAAACAAATTACAGTTTCACGGCATAGACCTTTATGATTTGGTGCAACGCTATGGAACTCCTTTAAAGTTTACCTATCTCCCCAAGATTTCCAAGAATATTCAACGGGCAAAGGGATGGTTTGGTAGCGCCATGGCCAAACATGACTATAAAGGAAAGTACCACTACTGTTATTGTACCAAAAGCTCCCATTTTGAGCATGTTCTTAAAGAAGCCCTTAAAAACGACATTCATATTGAAACGTCATCGGCCTTTGATATCAATATCGTGGAGCAGCTAAAAAAGAATGGTAAAATTTCCAAGAATACCTATGTGATTTGCAATGGGTTCAAGCGAGATCAATACATTCAGAATATAGCTCGATTAATCAATGAGGGACATAAAAACTGTATCCCAATCATTGACAATTATGAGGAAATAGAGCTATTGAGCGAAGCCATTGATGGTAAATTTAAGGTAGGCATCCGGATTGCTTCCGAAGAAGAGCCAAAATTTGAGTTCTATACCTCTAGATTGGGCATCGGCTACAAAAATATAGTTCCTTTTTACAACCAATCTATCAAAAACAATGATCAGGTAGAGCTGAAAATGTTGCATTTCTTCATAAACACAGGGATTCGAGACACAGCCTACTACTGGAACGAACTTTTAAAGTGTTTAAAGGTGTACATCAGCCTTAAAAAAGTATGCCCAACTTTGGATAGCCTTAACATTGGGGGTGGATTTCCCATTAAAAACTCTCTGGCCTTTGAGTATGATTATGCATATATGGTGGATGAAATCATTCATCAGATAAAGCAAGCTTGTGATGAAGCCGACGTGGAAGTGCCTCATATTTTTACTGAGTTTGGAAGTTTCACTGTAGGCGAAAGCGGGGGAACCATTTATGAAGTGCTTTATCAAAAACAACAGAACGATAGGGAAAAATGGAACATGATCAATTCTTCCTTCATTACTACCATGCCCGATTCTTGGGCCATTAGCAAAAGGTTCATCACCTTGGCCATAAATCGATGGAATGAGGAGTATGAACGTGTACTACTTGGGGGGTTGACCTGCGATAGTGATGATTATTATAACTCGGAGCAGCACATGAATGCTATTTATATGCCTAAGTACAAAAGGGACAAACCCTTGTACATTGGATTTTTTAATACAGGCGCCTATCAAGAGACCATAGGTGGTTTTGGTGGATTGCAGCACTGTTTGATTCCGCATCCCAAGCATATATTAATTCAAGAAGACGAGAACGGTAACTTGAAAAGTTCTGTATTTGCAGAACAGCAAACTGCTGAAGAATTCTTGTCCATTTTGGGATATGGACCAAAGAAAGATGATAATGGTCAATTGGACCATAAAAAAATGCTGGTTTCCAGTAAAAACTGAATACGAACGAGTTTAAAAAATGAAAACGAATAGAATATATGCCGGTATTCCAAAGGAATATGGGTCGGCCGAAAAGGCCAAAGTAGTGTTGTTGCCCGTCCCTTACGATGGGACAAGTACATGGGGTAAAGGTGCCGACAAGGGGCCAGAGGCCTTTTTGGAGGCCTCGGAAAACATGGAGACATATGACATTGAGACGGATAGCGAAGTCTACAAAGTCGGTGTTTATCTGGCAGATGCCCTTACTGATTTTGCTTCGCCCGAGTCCATGGTCAGTGCTGTGCATAAAACGGTAAAGGATTATATCAACCGGAACAAAGTGGTAACAATGATAGGAGGAGAGCATTCCATTTCCATTGGTGCCATTAGGGCGTTCAATGAATATTACGATGACCTTACAGTGCTTCAGATTGACGCCCATACCGATTTGCGGAAAGAATATCAAGGCTCTAAATACAATCACGCGTGTGCCCTATATGAGGCCAATGAAACCACAAATCTCATTCAAGTCGGTATTCGAAGCATGGACCACTCCGAAACCTTGGTCATGGACCGGGACAAGGTATTTTTTGCCCATGAGATGGTGACAGACGATTTTTGGATGGACAACGTTATCGATTTAATGACAGACAATGTCTACATTACTTTTGATTTGGATGCCTTGGACCCATCCATCATGCCATCCACCGGAACTCCGGAGCCAGGTGGACTTTTTTGGTATGAAACGTTGGAATTTTTAAAGAAGGTCTTTGAAGAACGAAATGTGGTAGGTTTTGATATTGTTGAACTATGCCCCAATGCAAACGACCGTTCTTCAGATTTTTTGGCAGCAAAATTATATTATAAAATGTTGAGCTACCGGTTCAACGAAAAAAATGATTATATCGAAGATGGGTTTGTTGGGGACGACGAAGATTTCAAGAAATCCAACACAATAACGGACGATTACGATGAGTAAAAAAGGAGAAATATCAAAATTTATTGAAAAATATTACCTTCATTTCAATGCCGCTGCCCTAGTGGATGCTGCAAAAGGATATGAAACACAATTGAACCAAGGATCTAAAATGCTCGTTTCCTTGGCAGGCGCCATGAGCACCGCCGAACTGGGCAAGATTTTTGCCGAGATTATCCGTACCGATAAAGTACACATTGTTTCCTGTACCGGTGCCAATCTGGAAGAAGATTTAATGAACCTCGTGGCACATTCGCACTATAAACGAGTGCCTAATTACCGGGACCTCACCCCCCAGGATGAATGGGATTTATTGGAAAAGGGATTAAATCGGGTAACGGATACCTGTATTCCAGAGGAAGAAGCCTTCCGCAGGTTGCAAAAACACATTTTTAAACTTTGGAAAAAGGCCGAGGATGAAGGTAAACGCTATTTCCCCCACGAATACATGTACCAACTTCTGCTATCCGGAGTTTTGGAAGAATACTATGAAATTGACATAAAGGATTCTTGGATGTATGCTGCAGCGGAGAAAAATCTCCCTATTGTGGTACCCGGATGGGAAGACAGTACCTTGGGCAACATCTTTGCAAGCTACGTCATTAAAGGCGATCTTAAGGCCAGTACCGTAAAATCTGGAATTGAATACATGACCTTTTTGGCGGATTGGTACTCTAAAAACTCCGATAAGGGGATAGGGTTCTTCCAGATAGGAGGAGGAATTGCGGGTGATTTCCCTATCTGTGTCGTGCCCATGTTGTATCAAGATTTGGAGCAGACCGATATTCCTTTTTGGAGCTACTTCTGCCAGATAAGTGATTCCACAACAAGTTTTGGATCGTATTCGGGAGCCGTTCCCAATGAAAAGATTACCTGGGGTAAATTGGACATCCACACCCCCAAATTTATAATAGAATCAGATGCAACCATTGTAGCGCCACTGATTTTTGCCTACTTATTAAACATGTAATAATGAAAAACAGACAAACTTTGGCGCTAAAACGCGTAATTGTGGATTACAAGAAGTTGGATAACAAGGTCCTTAACCTCTTGGTAGAAAAATATCCAGACGGGTATGACGATGATGACATCGTTACCTACCGAAATGCGGATAACGAAGTGGTGGAATGCATTGAGGTGCGCACCGAGGACACTGCATATTTAATTAAAGTGAGCAAACGCTTGGTCATGGCTATGGAGGATTATGATGTAAATGACGACAATGATGACGAAAGCGATGAAGAGCGATCGTTGGATACAGAAGGATTGGAAGAAAGCTCAGAGGAGGAGGACTGATCTAACGCCAAATTAAAAATTCAGAAGTAAAAGTGATAAACAATATGGCAATATGCCATAGTTGACTTAAATTGAGGTAATAATTATGGAAAGTGCGGGCATTGCTTGCACTTTCGCATCAATAAACCAATATGAAAAGAGTGGTCAAATCACGTCTGATTGCCTTACACAAGAACAAGGTGCTTGTCCTGCAAAAAGTGGGTAAACCATTGCGGTATACCTTGCCTGGGGGGGTAAAGAAAAAGAAAGAGACGGAAGAAGAGACCCTGATCAGGGAAGTGGGAGAAGAAATTAAACTGCGACTAGCGCCCGGTGACGTCCAGTTCTATTTGTCCCACATCAAAAAAGGGAAGACCGGAGCTATCATTAAAAATTATTTTCTCATTCAACTCCAACCGTCTGCCATCAAAGTAAAGGAGAAGCACAAGTTTGAAGCTGCCTTTTGGATGGATTGGAAAGAATCCTTGCCCTTTATGGATAAGTCGGACAGGTTGGCCGTAAGATCATATTTTAAAAGTTTTGGAAGAAAATCAAAGAAAACAGGAAAAAATGGAGGTCAAGTTCCATCTCGCCTTGCCATGTAAGGATATTGCCGAGACCAAGACCTTCTATCAGGAAGTCATCCAGGCAAACCTGGGGCGTCATACTGAAAAATGGTTGGACGTTGACCTTTTTGGTCATCAATTGACCTTTACCCAATCGGGAAACTTCAACTTCGATTTCAAGAATTATCGGTTGGAAG
Source organism: Flagellimonas marina (assembly GCF_042651185.1). Taxonomy (NCBI): domain Bacteria; kingdom Pseudomonadati; phylum Bacteroidota; class Flavobacteriia; order Flavobacteriales; family Flavobacteriaceae; genus Flagellimonas; species Flagellimonas marina. The sequence continues at coordinate 665,275 of NZ_JBHSCL010000004.1, forward strand.
ATTACATCCTGCCATCGTTCCACTTTGGGGTCATTGTACCTGTTTCCCATTGGGCGGAACTGTACCAAAGGCTTTCCCAAATGGATTTGGAAATAACCACCGAGGCCACCTTTATGCAGGATAAAGTTGGGGAGCATCTCTCATTTTTTGTGCAAGATCCCAATGGGTATATGGTTGAATTTAAAAGCTTTAAACAAGCAGCAGAGATTTTTGCAACAGAATAATGGACTTTAAGGCCATAGCACTTCACTTAGCAGGGAGTATAGATATTTCGGGCTGTAGGCAGGCGATTCATAAAAAGCTGCTATTTGGTGATCGAGATGAACTGTTCTATTCTGATGAAGGGGGATACGTGTATATTTTCAGATATGGCATTGTATCTTTTTATGGGCTGGATGAAGCATCGATTACCACCATTACCGAAGAACTAAAACCATTTTGTGTGGTTTGGCAGCAGTCAGAACTTACCGAAGAAATTGAGGTTGAATTGGCCAAAGGCAACGTAAAGCCCAAAGTAACCAATAATAAAATCATCTTGCCCGAATCGGATATAGAGGCCATGCGTTTAACGCTGTTGCATCTTTCCCAATCTGTGGCATTGGATTATTTCTCAGGTCTTTCGGACCAGATAATGAAGGAGACCCGACAGCATACCAATCATTTGGAGCTTCATGGGAAACTGGATCTTGGTGGCAAGAAATTAAAAAGACATATTGGGCGTGTGCTCAACATCAACAACCAAATTTCGGAAAACCTGTATATTTTTGACTCCCATGAAGTGACTTGGGAAGATGAGGATTTGGACCGATTGGACAAAAACTTAAAACAAATTTTTGATTTAAAGGAACGATATCGTACCATTAGGGAGCAAGGATACATTATAAAAGAGAACCTGAGCCTTTTTAAAGATATCATGGATCATAGGGAAAGCAGTAGACTGGAGTGGATCATTATTATTTTAATCTTGGTTGAGGTTGTGGACCTATTTATAATGCGATTGATAAACTAATAATAGATTATTTTGGACAGTACTAACATTTTGGGCAGCGAGGAATGGTGCCGATTGGATGATATGAGCATTCCGGCCATCAAGGCCCGAGTGGATTCTGGAGCAAAAACCTCCTCCATACAGGCGAGCAAAGTAAAGATTTTCACCAAGGGTTTGGAGGATTGGGTACGTTTTGAGGTCAACCCAATTCAGGATAACCGCAGTATTTCCATCCTTTGTCAGGCCAAATTATTTGATGTAAGGAGTGTAAAGAGTTCCCTGGGCATTTCAGAGGAACGCCCTGTAATAAAAACACCGGTCACTATTGGAGGAAACACTTTTGAAATTGAGCTTACCTTGGCCAATCGCGATACCATGGAATACCGTATGTTGTTGGGGCGGGAAGCCATAAGTGCTCGATATTTGGTGGACCCATCCAAAAGCTTTTGTCAAGGAGATATCTCTTCGGATGAAATTACCAAAAAGTACCGCCCCTATATGAATGAGAAATCAGGATTGACCTTGGGGCTTTTGGCCAGTAATCCTGAATTGTACAGCAATAAGAGAATTATTGAGGCCGGGGAGATGCGTGGACACAAAGTGGTCTTTCTCAATGTGGAAAACGCATACATGAAGTTGGATGCGAGTTCTCCTGAGATTCGCTATCGCGGAGGCAATATTTTGGACAAGTTTGATGCAGTAATTCCCCGAATAAAACCCGCTGTCACGTTTTATGGATGTGCCCTTTTGCGACAGTTTGATACCCTTGGGGTCTATTGTTTAAATTCTGCGGATTCCATTAGCAAGTCACGGGACAAACTGTTTGCATCACAATTGTTCTCCAAGCATGACATCCATATTCCCATCACAGGTTTTGCCAAGTCGCCCATGGACACCAAAGACCTCATACGCATGGTGAATGGCTCTCCATTGATCATAAAATTGCTAGAAAGTACTCAAGGCAAGGGTGTAGTGTTGGCGGAGACGAACAAAGCTGCCGAAAGTGTAATCAATGCCTTCAAAAGTGTGCAGACCAACATCTTGGTCCAAGAGTTCATAAAAGAGGCCAATGGTCAGGACATACGTTGCTTTGTAGTGAACGGAAAGGTAGTGGCTTCCATGCAGCGCCAGGCACAAAAAGGAGAGTTTAGGGCCAATATTCACCAAGGTGGTGCGGCATCAAAGATTAAAATAACACCAGAAGAGCGGAAGCTGGCGGTTAAATCTGCCAAAGTCCTCAATCTGGATGTGGCCGGGGTAGACATCATCCGTTCAAATAGAGGTCCGCTATTATTGGAGGTGAATTCATCCCCTGGTTTGGAGGGCATTGAAAACACAACAGGAATGGACATCGCCAATGTGATGATTGAGACCATAGAGCGCAAGTTGAAATATCATAATTGATTGATTCTAAGGAATTTCTTGTTAAATAATTTGCTTTTCTCATCATTTCTTTTATCTTACAAGATATGGTTGGAAAAGAAATAGATGAACACAAAGACTTTTTAGAACGGGCTATAAACTACCTCAAGGAAAGAGGTTTTACCAATATAAAAACAGATTTGCCCGGTTATGAATCTCCAAAAACTTTTGTAAAGAAGAAGGGCGGAACTAATCTTTCGGCCGATATATCAGCACACAAAAATGGCAGAAAATATTTTTTTGATATTAGTCTAAAGTCGTTTGACCCAAGTAAGTTGAAATCAAAATGGCTGCTGTTGGACACTGTGGCACGTCTTAGGTCCAACCGATTTAAAATAATTACTACCAAGGGACATTTCAAGTTCACCGATACTCTCCTAAGGGATGTGAATTTGACCAACAAAGAACCCATCAGAATATAAAGTTATTGAAACCTCCTAAAGGAGGTTTTTTTAATTTATTTCCAATCACACTACTTTTCTTTTTTGCTGTTCTCCTATATGTTTTAATATCGCATGGATAATTGCAGTTGTATTCCCCTACAAATTTTATTCATTTAGAAGTCGTTTTCAGGGTCATTTTAGTTGGATTTATACCGCTTCAAAAAAAAGTATGAACTCAAAACGGGCATTCGTTAACAGATATGCCCCATTTATTAATTGGGAGCATATCTGAAAATAAATCATGGTAAGTTTACCCCAACAAAAGCAAAACTCTTTGTAGTTATAGCACAAACCTCCAGAAAATTAAGATGAGTTAACCGTAAGGTATTTTACCTGATCTTAACCTACTGTCTTTTTTGAAAGAGGTTCCCGTTGCGCCAGGGGGTTTTGAGGTTGAGCCCCTTGGTTGTAACGGTTTTTATGATCAAGCAATTTTTTTCATAACTTGACCTACTTATTCAACGAAAAAGAGCCTTTCCCATGGGCTCTTTTTTATTTTGCTCCAAAATTCACCGTTTTCGTTTTACATTGTTCACATTTTTTAAAAAAAACGATAGATATGCGACACGGTCTCTTTGTAAGGTTCTTTGCAAAAAACCTACTTTTGTAAGATAACAAACAGAGGAAGACTTTTGCTATGTCAGAACAAATGGAAAGAGTAAAAACATTGATTATTGGGTCTGGACCGGCGGGCTATACTGCGGCCATCTATGCGGCCAGAGCTGATTTGAAACCTGTAATGTACACGGGAATGGAGCCTGGTGGACAGCTAACTACCACAACAGAAGTGGACAATTTTCCCGGATATCCCGAAGGGATAGATGGGCCTACCATGATGATTCAATTGCAGCAGCAGGCTGAGCGATTTGGTACTGAAGTACGAATAGGAATGATCACCGCTGTTGAATTGAGTAATGAGTTTGGTGGAATCCATAAAGTTACCGTGGATGACTCTACCCAGATTGAAGCGGAAACTGTCATCATTTCAACAGGGGCTTCTGCCAAATATTTGAACATTCCCAGTGAGCAACGCTTGCGTGGAGGTGGGGTTTCAGCATGTGCAGTGTGTGATGGGTTCTTTTACAAAGGACAAGAAGTGGCCATTGTTGGAGCTGGGGATACCGCTGCTGAAGAGGCTTCTTACTTGGCCAATATCTGTAAAAAAGTGACCATGTTGGTACGTAAAGACTATATGAGGGCCTCCAAAGCCATGCAGCATAGAGTTAACAGTATTGACAATATTGAAATAAAATACAACACAGAGGTTGATGAAGTTCTAGGTGACCAAGTAGTGGAGGGGCTTAGAATAGTAAACAATCAAACTGGAGAGAAGGAGGAGATTGCCATAACCGGACTTTTCATTGCCATTGGCCATAAACCCAACACCGATATTTTTAAAGGGCAATTGGATATGGATGAGACAGGTTACATCATAACCCAGCCCAAGTCCACCAAGACGAATAGACCTGGGGTTTTTGCCAGTGGGGATGCCCAAGACAAAATCTATCGTCAGGCCGTTACCGCGGCAGGAACCGGATGTATGGCTGCATTGGATGCAGAACGGTATTTAGCCGCTGTGGAGAGCAAAGAGACGGTAACTACATAAACTTCATGGTATTTCAAAAAAATAAAAAAAGGCACTGAACATATCAGTGCCTTTTTTGCTGCATCATATTCTCATTTAATCAATGCGCTTATAATTTTCAGAGAAGGTTTTATTGCCGTCTTCGTCCAAGGTTATTTGACTGTAGGTGTCATTTTGTAAGTCAAGCTTAAAAACAAATTCAGTCAAGGTATCCAAGGCTTTCATCATTTCGGCATCGCCATAGATGATGGTTTCATGGAGTTCATCATCTGTGATGTAATACGAACCATAACCAAATCTTCCATTGTTATCATTGGGTACATATCTGGACCACATCACCTTTCCATTGTAATACATCTTTACTTGGCGGTACCCTTCGGCTTTGGGCATGGTATCGGAGACATTAACTCCATCATCATATCTGTAAAAACTTTCCAATTCCCATGTGCCTTCAATGGAATGCATAGTTTCAGGTTTTGGAGCTGTAAATCTTGTGGCCGAGATTAAAATCAACATTAAAATGGCCAATCCCAATATTTTTTTCATAGTTGTTAGTTTAGCGTTAGACTACATTTCCCTTAATAAGATACAAATAATTTTAGCAAATAGTTAAAAATAGACCGATTAAAATAGAGATGTTTCAAACCGCAAAAGGCCCAGCAAATGACCGGACCTTTGACTGTATGAAAATGAAAAAAGTGCTTGTGTAAATTCGCTGCGTTAATCAATATTTATGAACGCTCCCAGAACCGAGTTTTTCGTAATGTCCTACCTTTTAAATTGTCCATCTTAACGGTATAAAACAAATTTATAGTTAATGAGAAAATTAGGTTTTCAACGAAAAAGCTGAATCTATGGTTTAACTGTGCTTTGCTAGTAAATAGGCAGGTGTGAAAATTTCATTAGTGAGTTGAGATATTTTCAAAAAAAAGCACTTTTAATGGATAATTATGGAATTCAAAAAAGAAAAACCTGTAAAAAATAACATTTATAAGTCACCATGTTTGATATGTAAAAAAAATTAAGCAAATTTCAGGTGAACTAACTCAAATAAAAATAATGAGAAACATTTATTTAACATGTATTGCAGTGTTTTCTTGTATTGCTGCCTTTGGCCAAACCATTTCGGGTACCGTATCCGATGTTTCGGGTACTCCGTTACCTGGGGTTACCATTGTAGTGAGTGGTACAAGTAACGGCACCACCACAGATTTTGATGGTAACTATACTATCAATGCTACCACGGGACAAGTATTGAATTTTTCCTATTTGGGAATGAAATCAAAAGAAGTCACGATAGGTTCCGTATCAACGATCAACGTTGTTCTGGAAGAAGATTCAACACAATTGGACGAGGTAGTTGTAACTGCCTTTGGTATTACGCAAGAGAAAAAAGCTTTGGGCTATTCTGTGCAAAGTGTTGATGCAGAATCAATTACTAAAACAAGACAGGCCAATGCCGTAAGTGCTTTGCAAGGGCAAGTGGCCGGGGTGCAAATCACAAACTCGGGAGGTGCGCCGGGACAAAGTGCCAGAATAATCATTAGGGGAATCAACTCTTTGGATCCCCAAGCAGACAACCAACCTTTGTTTGTTGTTGATGGTGTGCCAATAGACAATTCCACGGTTGAAGCAGGTGCTTTCAATGGAAGTAGCACACCAAGAGGTTTGACGAATCGCGCTGCGGATATAAATCCTGCGGATATAGAGTCCATGTCAATCCTTAAAGGTGCTGCGGCAACGGCTTTGTATGGTGTTAGGGCTGCTAACGGAGCGGTTATCATTACTACCAAAAAAGGTCAGGCGGGCCAATTAAGGGTCAACATAAATACCTCTGTTGGGTTTGAAGAATTAAATCGATTGCCAGAGTTGCAAGACGAATTTGGCCAAGGTTTTAGCGGGGAGTATCAACCGGATAGTTTCTGGCCAGCCTGGGGGGCTCCAATTTCGGAGGTTGCTGAGACTGTTCCCGGACACAAATATCAAAATAACTGGAATCGTGCATTTGATACAGGAGTGCAAACAGACCATGGATTAAGCATTTCTGGGGGCAGTGAAAATGTCACTTTCTACGGTTCGCTAGGTAGATTTAAGCAAGAAGGTATTATTCCGTTCAGTGATTGGGATAGGACAACGGCAAAAATATCGGGTACAGTTAAACTTAGCGAAAAGTTCAATTTTAGCGGTTCGGTAAACTATTCCAACTCTGGGGGGAATCGTGTGCCCCATGACCGATTCATGGAGCGTATGATGTATTGGGCGGAAACACAGGATGTCCGTGATTATATCAATCCAGATGGGACCATGCGGACTTACGGAAACACCAACCCTATCTACGATGCACGTTTCAGTACTTATAAAGATGATGTTAATAGGATTATTGGAAACCTGAATTTAAATTATAACCCAACAGATTGGCTTATGGTTTCCTATCGTTTGGGAGTGGATACGTATAATGACTCAAGAACCGAAATTACACCGGGTCCTAAAGGGATTGATGGTGAAGTACCTTTGAGTTCTACAGGATTCATTGAAGAGACAAGGATTAACAGCAGGGATTTGACTTCCAATTTTTACATCACTTTAAAAAAGAAATTCGGTAACGACTGGAATACTACATTGCGATTGGGTAATGATATTTTTGAAAGAAGGTTCGACAGGGTTACCTTGAGAGGTGTGGATTTTGTGATACCTGATTTTTTCAATGTAAGCAATACCAGGCAAAATTTCAATAGTCAAGGAGAAAGCATAAGAAGACTGGTTGGATTTTATGGAGATTTACAGGTCAATTACAGCGACTATCTCTTCCTGAATGTCACGGGAAGAAATGATATTTCATCGACCTTGCCAAAAGATAACAATTCGTTCTTCTACCCTTCCGTAAGTTTGGGATATGTTTTCAGCGATCATTTTGAAGTTCCATCTTGGTTGAGTTTTGGTAAACTCAGGGCCTCTTGGGCACAAGTGGGAAAAGATACCAATCCCCATGTTTTGGGATCTTTCTTTGTTTCACCCAGTCAGTTTCCTTTAAATGGACAGGTAGGATTTAGTAGAGACAGTGAATTTGGTGATCCAGCGTTGAGACCAGAGCTAAATACATCATTGGAATTTGGAGCACAACTTGCTTTCTTCGACAGTAGATTGAATCTGGATGTTACGTACTATAAAAACAATGCCGAAGATCAAATTATTCCAGTGCCGATTTCTGATGCCACAGGCTTTTCATCCTTCATCACCAATGCTGGAGAAATTGAAAATAGCGGTTTTGAAGTAGTGCTTAGTGCTGATATCATAAGAGGAGAAGACTTCAATTGGACGACCACGGCAAACTTTTCAGTCAATAACAATGAGATAATAGCAATTCGTGAAGGGATTGATGAAATTTTTGTAGGAAGTCAATTTGGTTATGTCGGAAGTACGGTAAGTATGCGATTGATTGAAGGTGAAGCCTATGGCAACCTTTATGGTACTAGTTATCAAAGGTTTGGCGCTAACGAAGACGCTATTTTCTTGGATAGGGGCCTACCAGTTGTAATTGGCGAGAATGGATTTCCAGTACGTAATGGGGACCAATTGATTTTGGGCAACGCGGTGCCAAAATTCATAGGTGGTTTAAGAAATGAGTTGAACTACAAGAATTTTGATCTAAGCTTTCTAATAGATTTTAGGGCCGATGTGGAGCAATACAATCAATTCGATAACTTTCTTGCTGCATTTGGTAAAGCGGAATATACAGCGGCTAGAAATGACTTTAGGGTTTTTGAGGGGGTATTGGAGAATGGATCTCCAAATACACAGGAAGTTTGGCTCGGACAGGGCGTAGGCCCAGACGGCGTAGACTATGGAGCAGGTTTTTGGAGAAACCATTACAGGGGTGTTAGTGAGAACTTTGTACAGGACGCAAGTTTTATCAAGTTAAGAAACATAACCTTGGGCTATAATTTTGACAAGAAGCTTTTGGACAAGACCCCTTTTACCACGTTTAGGATTTCTGCATCTGCAAATAATATTATTCTCTATACCCCATGGGACGGTTTTGATCCAGAATCGTTTTCCGCGGGAGCAGGTGGAAATGCTGTAGGGTTTACTGGTCTTGGATTCCCAGGGACACAAAGTTATTTCTTAACATTGAATATGGGATTGTAGACCGTGTGATTGCAATTCTAAAATGTTCATTAAAAAATAGATTTATGAAATTTAAATATTTAGTTACTAAAATATTGAGTGTAGGAGGAATTTTTCTGATTTCGTCCTGTGACTCATACTTGGATGTCAATGAGAATCCAAATAACCCTGTCGATGCACCGATTTCAGGTTTAATGATCAATAGCTCCTATGAATCGGCTTTAAATGTATTCCGTGTGGGAGACATAACGTCTAATTATGTACAATATTTGGCTTCCCCAAATCCAGCAAGCGCTTCTGATACTATGGAGCCGTTAAGTTTCAATTCAACATGGTTTAATCTGTATAATGTCATGACAGATCTTACGGTATTGATCGAAAAATCTGAAGAACAGGGCGCTGGGCACTATCAAGGTGCAGCACAAATATTGATGGCCCTGAATTTAAGCATGGGTGTGGATATTTTTGGAGATATGCCTTTTTCGGAGAGTTTCAATTTTGAGACCGTTACACCGGCATACGATGAGGATACGCAGCTCTATGAACTTATAATTCAATATCTGGATGATGGTATCGCCAATCTTCAAGGTTCAACGACCTCTTCTTTGGGGGACGATGATTTCATATATGGCGGAAATGTGGATTATTGGATTTCTTTCGGAAATATGCTCAAGGCCAGATATATGCTGCACTTGAGTGAATTGCCAAGTTATGACGAAAGTGCACTTTTAAGTGCATTGGACAATGGCTTTTCTTCCAATGAAGAGAATGCGGACGTTACCTTTTTTGATGAAGCCGTGAACCCTTGGTTTAATGTGGCAAGGAATAACGCAGATTTACTTTTGGGAGGATGGATATCCGAGCAATTTATTGAAGCTACTGATGGTACCACTTTTGGTGTGGCAGACCCTAGATTGCCTCTTATGGTAGGCGCAACGGATGATGATGAATATGTAGGTACTGTAAATGGAGCAGGTAGGGGAGACGCTCCGCCATCTGGCGCAAGGTCCACACTCATTGAAGGTCAATTTTATACGTCGCTTGCCTCACCAGTTTTGATAGCAACTTTCAGTGAGCAAAAGTTTATAGAAGCTGAAGCAACGTTTACCCTTGATAAAGCAAGATCTTATCAAGCTTATTTGGACGGCATACGGGCACACATGGAGATGCTTTCGGTTCCAGATGCGGAAATTGACACATACATTAACAATCCAAGTGTTGGTATGGGTGTGGCTGCATTCACCATAGACGATATTTTTAAGGAAAAATGGGTAGCTCTCTTTCTTCATCCCGAAGCTTGGAATGATGCTCGGAGATATGATTATCAATACGATAATATGGATTTACCTGAAAATCTTAACCCAGATTTAAACGGACAGTTTATTCGTAGGTTGGCGTATCCAGACAATGAAATCAGTAGAAATGGAAGCAATGTTCCTGAGGTTACATTGTTAGATCGTATCTTCTGGGATGTTCAATAATGTCTATGGCAACATCTGCTTTAGTGGCATAGATGTATTCACCTAAACGGTTTCTTGATATAAAGGATTCACTTAAAGGAATCAAGAATCCATAAAAATAAAAGGCCATCCTATCGGATGGTCTTTTTAATGGTACAATTCTTTTAAAATTAAAACACGTCCTGCTCCTTCAAATACAGAAGGCCATCATCCTTTTGGTTTAGGATACGCTTGGTTCTCAAGTACCTGTTGTAATTGTATGCATCAAAATTTTCGGAATCCTTGTCCACACTACTGATATGAACACTCCCTGCGGAATGGATAAACTCATTGTTGCCGATCCACATCCCCACATGGATAACCCGTTCTGGACTTGTTTCCGTAGCTTTTTCGCCAAAAAAGAGCAAATCACCGGGTACGAGTTGGTCAAAATCCTTGGAATCATCAACCAAAATACCTTCATGGATTTGTTGTGACGCATCTCTGGGTATAATCATTCCGTTCATAAAAAAGATGGTTTTTGTAAAACCGCTACAGTCTACACCCTTAATGGAAGTACCACCCCACAAATAGGGCACACCGAGCAAGGTCTTGGATGTTTCCACCAAAGATTCCTGTGTCGGGGCCAACGAAGATTTCCAGTCTTGGTAAGTAGAAGCTTCCGATTTTTTTACAAATGCTTTTTTCCCATCTGGATAGTTTACCTCATAAAAGGCTCTAGTATCCGCAACCAAGCTTAAAATGTTTCCAGCCACTAAATCGGATACGATTTGAGAGGATTCATCAGCACGGGTATAGGCGTTGCCATATATTTTGGTGTAAATCAATTTTTCTGAGTTTTGCCAAGCATCAAATTGGGTTTTATCCATCAATTCAACACCTCCACTGTCTACCCATCCCAAGTATTTATCTGGAGTTTGGATTTGATACCAACTCCCTTTTTTCTGATACACCTTCAGGGGCATGCCCAAAGTACCTTGTGTGACCATTTCTGCGGAATGTGCTGGATTCGACCGAATATTCGCCACAGAAAGGGCAATAGCACCATATATTTTTCCTTCCAAGTCATCCGCGGGAAGAGTTTGAATACTATCAGTATAAGAAATCTGGAGTGAATCCAACATAGTTCGCAAAGCGCTCAGGGCTTCGGGCATATTGGTTTTCCCAATCAGGGTGTATTCTCCTGCATTTTCCTTTGATTGAACATCAAACAGGGCCACACGTTTATCGGGAGCATACATTGACCGAACAGATGAAATAACTTGGTCCGCTTTACTTGGTGCTGTGCTTTTCTCTGTTTTGCACCCCAAAACAACAAAAGCAAGTAACGCAAAGAAGGGTAGACCATTTTTTAATATACAAGGCAGCTTCATACACTAATTTTATGGGTTTAACTATATATGATAAATTAATAAATTCATTAGAAATTCCAATCAACCAATAAGCGCATTCACACGCTGTGCCAAGGCTTCAATATCTTCGGTTGTATGATAAGCGCTCAGCACAATGCGACTTATTAGGGGACCAGTGTCATCGGGGTAATGGAAATTGGTGAAAATAAAACGGTTATCTATTAGTTCCTGAGCTAATTTTTCATCTTGGAACTCAAAGGTGGGATGTCCTTCCATCTGCATAAAAAATGATACATTCCGAACTTGGGATTTGAAATGAACATAATTGTCTTTGAGTTTAACCATTCGCTCTGAATAGATGTTTTGTGCATCCAGCAGAGTACCCATAAATGATGGCGATGCTGGACTTGCACCACCAAAAAAAGAGGTGGATCGTAGGGTTTTGATATCGTCATTGTTTCCAAAAATGGCACCTGCTTGAATGCCCAACGCCTTTCCCAACGAACAGCAAACCAACAGTTTGTATGGGTTGAGTGCTTTAAGTGTGTTAAAACATCCACTTCCTTGATGGCCAACAACTCCAATACCGTGTGAGTCGTCTCCTACCAAAATAATCTTGTCCAATGGAAGCTCTTTCAACTTCTTAAAGTTTGGATAGTGCTCTCCTGAAAAATCTATGGTGTCAAATACAACCACAGGAGGCAACAAATTTTCACGGTCAGTATTATTAATCAGTTCTTTCAGTTCTTCAAAGCCCTTGGTTTTTATTACGCCATGAGTAACCAGTGCAGCGTGGGCATTAGGTGCGGCAATAACCGGGTGACCTTTTTCCAAATAAACTTGTACCACCAATAGGGCGGCCAAGTATCCTGATGACATGGTCAAACAACTTTCACTACCGACCCATTTTGCCAAAAATTTTTCGGATTTGTCATAAATATCGAGGGATACGTTCGATTTTCTTGATGCACCATAGTGCATCCCGTATTTGGAAACATTATTTAGATACAATTCTTTAAATGGTGTATAATTTTGCAGTCCTAAATAGGCGGTTCCCCCAAAATACAGATGAGGCTTGCCATTAATTGAAACCGTTCTATCGGGTATGTTTTGGATAGGGTAGGCCATTAGAGCAATTCTATTCCACTACCAGGTAGCTCCGGAAATATTACTTTTCCATTGTTCAATATCCGTACTCCCTTAGCTAAATCTCTTTTTAGAAGCATGGCACCATCCATATCCACATAGTCCAATTGCGGCAAAAGTTGTGCAATGGCTGAAATGCCCACGGTGGACTCCGTCATACAACCTACCATTAATTGAAGTCCAAGTTCCCTACCTTTTTTAATCATTCTTCTGGCCGGGGTCAATCCTCCACATTTGGTCAGTTTAATATTGATACCATGAAAATAAGGACCACAAGCTTCCACATCACTTTCTATAATGCAGCTTTCATCTGCGATAATGGGCAAAACCGATTGTTCCCTTACCAAGGCCATTCCTTCCCAATCATCTGCCTTTAAGGGTTGTTCCAAAAACTCAACGCCAAGTTCTTTTAACAGGGGGGCATTTTTTATGGTCTCGTCTGCGGTCCATGCCGTATTGGCATCAATTCGGAATACGCTAGCTGTATGTTTGCGCAGCTCACGAATAATTTCCACATCTTCGTTGGTGCCCAATTTTATTTTGTAAAGTGGCCATGGTTTTTCCTTTAATTTGGCCACCATCTTTTCGATGGTATCAATGCCGATGGTGTAGTTGGTTATGGGATATTGATCAGTAGTGGTACCCCAGATTTCGTAGAGGGGTTTGCCTTTTAGTTTGCCATATAGGTCATTTGCGGCCAAATCTAAAGCACAGAGGGTGAATTTATGGAGGTTCAAGGTTTCTAAATGCGCATAAAAATTTTCTGGCGTATCAAAATCAAAGTCTTCAATTTGGTCTCTTACGGCTTGTATTTCGGCCATCATTCCTTCAATGGTTATTTTATAATAGGGGTTAGAGGTGGCCTCTCCGTACCCTGTTTTTCCATTAAGGGTCAAACCAACGATCAATGTATCTTGTTCATCCCTCGATTCTCTGGAAATGGAAAATGTGTGTGCCAGTGGAAGAATGTATTTCTTCAAGATTATCTGCATAGGACTGTATTCATTCAGTTTTGCGAATATAGGTTTTAGGGCAGATATATTAATGACAAAAGCCCATTGAAAAAACAATGGGCCTTCAACAAATTTAAAGAGAAAAATGAATTAATATTTATGTACGCTCCCGGAAACAGATTTTTTGGTTTGCACGCTTGCCTCTCCGGTATATTTGATATCCGCTCCGCTACTGGCATCGGCTACCAAAGATTCTGAAACATTCACCGAGATATCTGCCCCGCTGCTGGCATCGGCATTGCACGTCTTGGCCAAAAGATCTTTTGCCTTAATGTCCGAACCGCTGCTAGCGTCCGCATAGAGCATATCGGCCCTTCCGGAAAGCCGAATGTCGGCACCGCTGCTAGCATCTGCGGATACCTCCCGTGCCACAACTTCAACCTGTAGATCGGAACCACTGCTGGCATCCAACTCCAAAGTTTCGGACTCGATTACATTTTGTGCAATGAGGTCGGCACCACTGGAACTTTTTAATGCTGTTACCGTAGGTAAGGAAACGTATATCTTTTTGGTGGCCCGTCCAATGTTCTCAATGGCATGGATTTTAAGTTTTCCATCTTTGATATCTGTTCCGATTAAGTCTATGATGTTTTCATCAGCTTCAACGGTAATCTTATATTCCTTGTCTTGGGTTACAAAAACATCCAGGCCTTCCGAAGCTGATACTTCGGTAAAATCTTCTGAGATGTTTCTGGATTCTTCTACTACCTCACCGTTTCCTTTTTTGCCGTCGCCAAAGTTCATATCGAACATACAGGACGATGCAAAAAGTGAAAATAGTGCTGCGATTGCTAATCTTGCGAGTGTTGTCATGATTGTTGTTTTAATGATTGATTAAAATTCGTTTTTTTGATTTGTCTTCTAAATTAATGGTTGCCCAATTGTTGAAAAAAGGGTCTCAATTGTTATTTTTTTCTCCCGCTTTTACTTTAATGCCATCTTCATTGATTTTCATTTCAAAGGAATCCTCACGATCTTTAAGATTGATGTCCACACCATCTTCATTGATGATGATTTTTCCACCTTCTTCCTCTTCATCAGTATCTTCGGGTTCATCGGGACAGTTCTGGCACTTCAATTCGCCGTCTTCGCCCATTGTCCAAGTGTAGCCAATAATTCCACTTCGGTAATATCCTTTATCGTTAAGGATGCCACTGGACACATGACCCCTGGTGGATTCATCAAACCGAACTACGCTCCCATTGGGAATGTAGATGGTTGTGGTCACCTCTTGATCTCTGGCCTTATTGGAAACATCGGTGACCAAATGTTCATCAACAATGATTTCATTCCCGGCAATTGAAAAACCATAATCAATGGCTTTGGCCCGTTCCCGTGCCGCAAGTAAAGTACTTCCATGGGCATCTTTTCGGATGTTGATATTGATCATGGAATCCACAGACTTTCTCAATTTAATGTGGACGTCGTCTGAAATCAATATTTTGTTATCATTTTCGTCATAGGTGAAAGACATTCTTCCAAAATGAACGTTTTCCATGTTATGGTCATACGCAGACTCCTTCATTTTAATGATTAAAGTGTCATTTGGGTTCTCCAACACCATTTCTTCCCTCACATTAACACTGCCTACGTTGGCAAATTCAGCTGCCTGGCGAATACCAAGTGCGAACAAAGTTCCAACCGAAATCAGCCAAAGTCCCAAAAGTGAAAACTTGGCAATGTTTCCTATAGAT
This sequence comes from Flagellimonas marina, assembly GCF_042651185.1. Classification (NCBI taxonomy): domain Bacteria; kingdom Pseudomonadati; phylum Bacteroidota; class Flavobacteriia; order Flavobacteriales; family Flavobacteriaceae; genus Flagellimonas; species Flagellimonas marina. Next base: position 680,503 of record NZ_JBHSCL010000004.1, read on the forward strand.
TTTAGATTGTTGACCAAAATCTTTAATCCCAAGTAGAGAACAAAGAAGAACGGAATGCTAAAGGCGAAGAACAGCAGTATTGAAAGTACCCAGACAGGGACGCCTGTGGTGCCTACAATTTCATAAAAATCAACTCCTGGAAAATGTACGGCATTCAACAGTCCCACTGAAAACAGAGCAATAAACAATGCTATAAGTGCGGTTGCACCAACGATAATCAACAAAATGCCAATGAACTTGCCAAATACTTTAAACAGGAACATGATAATATCCCCTATGGCATCAAAAAAGGTCTTGGAGCTGCTTTTGACCTTGTTGCCCACTTTTTCGTAGTCAACGTTTTTTACTTTGTCGGCAACATCATCAAACCCCTCTTTAACCTTGCGTTCTATATTGCTGATGTTGACAGGCTCTCCCCGCATATCCAATTTTTGCGAGGTGGTGGCCGCTTCGGGAACCAAAATCCAAAGTAAAATGTAGGCTATCAGGCCAAATCCGGTGAAAACGGCCAAAAGGATAAAGATCAAACGAATCCAAAGGGCGTCAAAACCTAAATAATGTTCTAGACCGGAACAGACACCCCCAATGTATTTTTGGTCAATGTCCCTGTAAAGTTTTTTTGCCTTGCTTCTAGGAGCGTCATAGGTCTTTTTGGGTTCATCCTCAAAGATGTCCTCGTCCACCATGTAGTCTTCGGGTTGCCCCATGACATTGATGACCTCGTCCACCTGTTTTTGAGTGATGACCTGTCGTTCGTTTTCCATTTTCTCTAAAAAGAGTTCGGCTATTCGAGCTTCGATATCGGCAATGATCTCATCGCTTCCCGGAGTGCCGGAAAAAGACCGTTTTATGGACTCCAAATATCGTCTCAGCTTGTTATACGCATCATCATCGATATGAAAGAGCGTATTGGCTAAATTTATATTTACTGTCTTGTTCATTTTTGATACTTATTTTGTGTTGGTTACCAGATTGACTGCATTTCTTAGTTCGTCCCACGTTCCGTTGAGTTCATTAAGGAACAATTTACCGGTTTCGGTAAGGGCGTAGTATTTCCGGGGAGGTCCCGAGGTGGATTCTTCCCAACGATAGTTGAGTAAACCTGCGTTTTTCAACCTCGTCAACAAAGGGTATATGGTACCTTCCACTACTAACATCTTAGCGTCCTTAAGGGCCTCCAGAATCTCGGAGGCATACTTGTCATCATCTTTTAAGATGGACAAGATGCAGTACTCCAGAACCCCTTTGCGCATCTGTGCTTTTGTGTTTTCTATGTTCATAACTTCATGGTTCTATTAAATTAACTGTCCGTTTTTTTGTTTCCACTCCAGTCCCCTGTGATGAGCAGGGGAGTGGAAACGTTTTTTGATTGATGATTTTTGATTGATTGACCCTTCGACTGCGCTCAGGGCAAGTTTTTCGTTTTTTGATTGTTGATTAAACTCCTATTTTGATTATTTGATGAATTTTATGGTCAAAGGATATCGAAATGTCTCCCCTTCATTGGTTCTAATAGTGGCTAGAATGGTATATACAATGTTCACAATGGCCAACCCAACCTGAATGACGCCGCTTATACCTACGGGCCAGAAAAAGCGACCAAATCTGAAATCATCGCTACTAATGCTGATGTTTATATTGTTTAGGTCACTCAATTGGTGGATTCCAAAAAAGTCCCAGTCAAACACATCGGGCCAAAAACCGATAAAGAAAGGAATGCTTATCAAGCCTGCAACAATGGAGTAAAGGAGCATGCTCATTTGAAAGTTGAGCGCCTGCTTCCCATTGTGATCTACAAAAGCATGTTCCTTTTTGTTGGCTGTCCACAAAATCAAAGGGAGGATAAAATTCCCAAAAGGAATGAACCACTTTGAAAAGGTGGACGCGTGAATGATCGCGGATAAATTTCGTTCGTGTTTGGTTAATGTTGTAGCCATTTTTGATTGATGAATTACAAATTAAATTGGTTTGCCTATTAGCTTACGATGCAAATATATATCCAAAAGACAGTACTATGCAAAACAAAGTACTATTAATTAACATTTATTTAACATATTGAACTCGTTGTAATTTTACCTATTTTTAAACTCCTAAATTCACGATATGGCGCTTACACCCAGTAAAATCAATACGTTTACTTTTTTAAAACTGCCGTCAGCATGGTGGTCTGGCGTACGACTCAAGGCTATTGATGAGAAGAGAGCAGTAACTACGGTAAAACACAAATGGTTTAATCAAAACCCGTTTAAATCCATGTTTTGGGCCGTTCAGGGTATGGCGGCTGAGTTGAGCACGGGAGCTTTGGTGATGAACGAAATTCAGAAAAGTGGTAAGAAAATCTCCATGTTGGTAGCCAATAACAAAGCCACGTTTACCAAAAAGGCGACGGGAAGAATCGTCTTTACCTGTGAAGAAGGACATCTAATTGCCGAGGCTATTCAAAAAACCATTGAAACTGGAGAGGGGCAAACGTGTTGGATGAAGTCGGTTGGCGTTAATGAAGATGGTGTAGAGGTGAGTACTTTTCATTTTGAGTGGACGGTTCTGCTAAAAAAATAAATAGATAGCATCTGTCATTGTCACCCTGAGCGAGGTCGAAGGGTTGAATGGACGGTGAAGGTAAAGGGGTGACCTTGGTGAAGGGTGAATGGTAATGGTTTTGTATTTAACCTAAACTGTAACAAAACCTCAAACCAACTAACATATAAACAAATCAACAGAAGAACGAATAACATGAACGCACACAAAATATACCACCATACATCAAGGCTGGTTGCAAGCCCTGTCAAATAAAAAAGCTAATGCGTAAACTACATTAGCTTTATATAATGTGTAAAATAGAGATTGGTTAAGGCAACTAGTCACCTTCACTTAACGAAAAGCTTCCATCCCCATTAAAATTGGTTACTATTATGGTAACAGTCCATATTCCTGAGACACCAGCGGAAGTAACGCCATCAATACTATCTGGTTCTGCGCCGCCTTGAATGGTTCTGTCCAATACAACAGTGGCTTCGGAATCCTCAACAATTATTCGAAAACTACCCTCAGACGTAGAAGTAATGTCGGCATTATAATCTGCAGTCGTAAGGTTGTTGTTCCAACTGAAAACCCGTGTGGCCGAACCCCCATTTCCTGTGAAGCTGGCATCAACATCACCATTAAAATCTGAACGGTCTCCAATGACAAAATCAGCTTGCGTGGTTGTTATCAAGCTCCCGTTTACCCTTACGTTGGCAAAGGTGTCATCGTCATCGTTACTACAACTGGTTAAGAAAATAAAAATAAAACTGAATACGGAAAATTTAAGTATTTGAGGAATCATCCTAAGGCTTAACTTAAAAACGTTCATAGCGAAAAAATATTAGGTTATGCTCCATTATAACAAATTAAATAGTAAAAACCCTACTAGAATAGGAATGAATTACTATTGTTTGTAACAAGTTTAAGTAAATCAAGACCAATACATAAAATAAATAGTAATTCAATTAAATCTGATGAATAAATCAAACCACGAAATAGACTACCACATTTACGGTGAGGAAATGCAATATGTGGAGATAGAACTAGATCCCCAAGAGGCTGTTGTGGCCGAGGCTGGCAGTTTTATGATGATGGACACCGATATTAAAATGGACACCATCTTCGGCGATGGCTCCAATCAAGATTCTGGGGTATTGGGCAAACTGTTCTCCGCAGGGAAACGACTGCTCACAGGTGAGAGCCTCTTTATGACCGCTTTCCTTAATATAGGTCAGGGTAAAAAACGAGTAAGCTTTGCTTCGCCCTATCCCGGTAAAATTATTCCCATTGACCTTTTGGAAAAAGGAGGAAAGTTTATCTGCCAAAAAGATGCCTTTCTCTGCGCTGCAAAAGGGGTTTCGGTGGGCATTGAGTTTTCCAAAAGGTTGGGCCGTGGCTTTTTTGGCGGTGAGGGCTTTATCATGCAAAAACTGGAAGGTGATGGTATGGCCTTTGTGCACGCGGGTGGTACCATGGCGAAAAAAACATTGGCCGCAGGCGAAACCTTAAAGGTGGATACTGGCTGTATCATTGGGTTTTCGCAGACCGTGGATTACAATATTGAATTTGTAGGAGGCATTCGCAATACCGTTTTTGGTGGGGAAGGTTTGTTCTTTGCAACGCTACGAGGCCCCGGTACAGTGTACATTCAATCGCTTCCCTTTAGCCGATTGGCCAGTAGGGTCTGGGCCGCTGCCCCTAAAGGTGGTGGAAAAGATAAGGGAGAAGGCAGTATCTTGGGCGGTCTTGGCGATTTGTTGGATGGTGACAATCGATTTTAGTTTTTAGGAGTTAGGAGTTAGTGGTTAGGAGTCGGAAGTAAGAAGTCAGGAGTCGGAACTCGGAAGTAAGAAAAGGGATTCTTCGTTTTTGCCTTTGGCAACTACTCAGAATGACAGTTACAGTTCAACCGCATTGCCCCATTGTAATTTTGAAAGAGCGGGCGACTGAAAAATCTCTTTTTAGACGATAATGAGAAGTCGGAAGAACTGTAACCCAATGTCATTCTGAACGGAGTGAAGAATCTCCTCAAACTTCGTTCGGAACCAAGAAGCATCTGATATAAAAATGTGATGGGCATTAGGTACGGAATAATAAGTACTGAATTCCAAAAATCTAATCATCCAAATCTGAAATCTGAAAAAAAATGGTTCTTTTGTGGATATGAATTTCCACGACCTGTTCCAGTTTCTTGAAGAACTCCAACAAAACAACAATAAAGAATGGATGGATGCCCACCGAAAATGGTATAAATCCCTTCGCAACGATTTTATCGTTTGGCTGGATGATTTGGATTTGACCATGTCGCAATTGCATTCGGACTACTACCCAACGCCGGGCAAAAAGGGCATCAATAGAATCAACAATAATTTAATGTTTCATCCCAACAAGCCTGTTTACAAGGACCATTTTGGTGCAGGCTTGGACAAAGCGCCCCATTCCGCCGATTTTTATATTGAGATCGGACTAAAACATTGCATGTTGGCTGGAGGATTTTGGCGTCCAGACCCCAAAACGCTTCGAAGTATTAGGGAAGCAATAGATTATGATGGGGAAAAACTTCAAGCCCTATTGGACAAGCCTTCTTTTAAAAAAACATTTGGCGGTCTATATGAAGATGAAAAACTGACCAATGCCCCAAAGGGTTTTTCCCAAGACCATCCACACATCCATTTATTGCGAAATAAAACCTTTGCTGTGGTTCATGAACTGACTAAAAAAGAGGTGCTTAAAGAAGATTTTAAAGACAAAATAGTGGCTGTGTACAAGGGAATGCTCCCATTTCGTCAATATTTAAATAAAGCAGCAACGGTATAAGTGACTATGAAATACGGAAATATAAGAAACATAAAAAAGGAACTTCTTTCCGATAACTGGTATACCCTGAACAAGTTTACCTATGAGTATTTGCGCCCTGATGGCACATGGGAGACCCAACATCGGGAGGCGTATGATCGGGGCAACGGGGCAGCTATTTTGCTCTATAATGTCGAAAAGGGTACGGTAGTATTGACGCGTCAGTTTAGAATGCCTACCTATATCAACGGAAATGAAGATGGAATGATGGTCGAGGTCTGCGCAGGACTTTTGGAGAAAGGCAATGCAGAAGAAACTATACGTATGGAAGTAGAGGAAGAGACCGGCTACCAAATTGATGAGGTAAAAAAAGTATTTGAAGCGTATATGTCACCAGGTTCCGTAACTGAAATCCTATACTTTTTTATTGGAAAGTATGAGGATGCCATGAAAGTTAGCGAAGGTGGCGGTGCTGAGGATGAAACGGAGAACATTGAGGTGTTGGAGCTAAAGTTTGAGGATGCACTACGGATGATAAAAACAGGAGAGATCAAGGACGCCAAGACCATTATGTTGTTGCAATATGCCCAAATTAACAAGCTATTGGGTCAATAAGTATTATGAATATCTTTGAGTGTGGCATAGATCATACTTCGTATTTGTGATGTGGGGACTTTAAAATGATTATTCATGAAACTGAATAGGAGCCATTTGCCTGATTTAGTCTTTAGATAACCGCTCAAATTGTAATTGTTCCCCAAAGACCCTGACTTTGCAAAAATAAAGGGCTCAACCGATGGGTCGTTCCATGTTTTCACAGTTCCTGTTGCATCCCACTTCGGAAAAAGAACAAACAACCGCTCCTCGGGAATTTCATTTTGGATTTTTTGAAGGATTTGCACAAAAGATTTGGGTGTGAACAGATTGTATCGGGATAGCCCAGAACCATCCACCCACCTCGGGGGATGTTCCAAATCACTCAAGTCATTCTCCAACATGTGATCAATCACTTTTTGGGTGCTTAAGGTATCAGAAAGCGTTGAAGAAGCCACCATCAACAATTGCTCAGCCAAAAAATTATCACTTTCAAAAAGCATATCCCTATAAATGGAATCTGTTTCCATGCCATAAAGGGTCTTCTTTTCAACTGACGGAAAACGATCGGTTAGAACTACAGTTGTTTCTAGCATGTCTTCCAATAGCTTTTGTGTAATGGAACCACTGGTGATAAAAGGAATTTCTAATGTGTCTTGTTCTGTGGGAGATATATAAAAATGATTGGTAAACTCATCCCTTTTTAACGTGGTGTCTTTTACTTGAACCTTGTCCGCAAAAAAGTTTGGTGATACCATTAATTCATCATTAAAGTGGAGGGATACAACATTTCCAAACAATGGAAGGGTGCTTTTCTCTGGGGAAAAATAAGTGTCATAATCTTCCCATGCCCAGCCTGGTCCAAAACGGGATTCATTGGAATTTTGAGTGTACAGTGCAAGGGTTCCTTGATTTTTCAACCAACGAACGGCAGTACTGTCAGCCAAACGGGGGTGGATCCAAGAGGGGTCACCTGTTCCTTCAATATATAAAGTGTCATTGACAGCAGCATATTTTAAGGTTGGAATAGTACGGGGAAGTAGCTTTGTACTTGCATAAAAGGTAGCAATCTTGGTGTTGCTGGCGGGAGTAAAATAGCGATTTTCGTTATGAGCGTAAATTGTTTTTTTGGTTTCAGTATCAATGACCACCAACCCATGAAAGGAATTTTTAAGTACATCCTCTTGCAGTTGACTTTTCACTATTTTTCGAATTGGAGAACATCCTGTAAGTAGGAAAAATCCTGCTATCGCCATGATAGTCAGGAACTTAAATTTTTGAAAATCAGGAGGGTGCATATGGTCGTTTATCGAATTTAACACGAAATTATCCAATTTTTAACTGCAAGGAGAACCATCTAAACATGTTTTTTGCTAATTTAGTTACCACAACCACTTTAATCAATTTAATCAAATTTCTATGCCCAGAGCAATGTTAGATTACACCAAGACTATCCTTCAAAAAGTTAGTTTTGATGCTAGACTCTTCTCTAGAGAATTGAAAAAAGCTATTTCCCGGTTATTACCCAGCGAAATTGAAGAATTAAAAATCTGGTTACAGTTTTATATTGTGGACAAGCCAGAGTTACAACCTACATTACTACTGTTAAAAGTTTAACCAAACATAGAGCCGCGAAAGCGGCTCTCTTAATTTTTGGCCAATGGGCTAATGATCTTCACATCTTGGAAGGCTATAGCTCCTCGAACAATACTGGAAATTACCTCTCGAAGAGCATCTGTTATTTGTATTTTTAGTTCACTTTTATGATAAATTAAGCTGATTTCGCGGGCAGGGGACGGACTTTTGAAAGGTTTCAGGTTTCTTTTTTTGTTGGATTCCAGTTGTAATGTGTTCAAATAAGGGAGTAAAGTCATGCCCATACCTTCATCGGCTAGACTTACCAAGGTCTCAAAACTTCCGCTCTCAATTTTAAACTGTTCTCCCTGAATGTTTTTAGTGGATTTACAAAGATTGATGACACCGTCTCTAAAACAATGTCCATCTTGTAAAAGTAAAACATCACTGACGTCCAGATGCTCTGTTGTCAATAATTGCTCACCGGATAATCTATGATTCTGTGGAACGTACCCTACAAATGGCTCATAATACAAAGGTCGCTCCTTTATAAATTCAATCTCTAGAGGGGTGGCAGCAATGGCAGCATCCAAATGGCCATCCAAAAGATTCCTAATCAAGGCATCTGTGGGTTGCTCTTTGATAATAAGGTTGACTTTGGGGTATTTTTTAATAAAGGTGTTCAAGAACATGGGCAAAAGTGTAGGCATTACCGTTGGGATGATTCCAAGGGTGTAGTCCCCGCCAATAAACCCTTTGTCCTGATCCACAATATCCTTGATGCGTTCCGCTTCGGCCACTATATTTTTGGCCTGATCCACAATCTTTTTGCCCACCTCGGTAATAGTGATGGGCTTTTTTCCTCTATCAAAAATCAAAACACCAAGTTCATCCTCCAATTTTTGTACTTGCATACTCAGGGTAGGCTGGGTAACAAAACTCTTTTCGGCCGCCAAGGTGAAGTTCTTGTATTCTGCAACCGCAAGGACATATTGTAATTGTGTTATGGTCATACACTATAAATTTGAACCATAAAAATATAAAAACCTATCAATTTTATTTATAGAAAAACAAGATAGATGTATGGTCTATTCCATAAATCTTTATATTTATTTGATTCAGAACCTTTGAGCACACCCAATGACCTCATCAGAGCAAAAAGAATTGTTGGATTTTCTATCGGAGGTACCTTTTTTTTCCGAAGTGGAACGAACCTCCCTGCTGGAGCTTTACACGAATGCTGATTCGGAACAATTCGTCAGAGACAACCGAATTATTGAAAAAGGTGAGGTGGGAGATGCCATGTACGTCATTCTAGAGGGGAAGGTAAACGTGCACGATATGGAACATTCCTATGGGATCTTATCAAAAGGAGACTGTTTTGGGGAATACGCACTTATTGATGAAGAACCAAGGTCTGTATCCGTTACTGCATTGGAAGATACCCATGTACTTAAGATTACCACTGCCCATTTTTCCCAATTAATGGAGTCCGATAAAGGCTTTGCAAAAGGCGTGATGTCCGTTCTTATTAAAAGACATCGCGAACTCGATATAATACAGGAACAATTGGCTTCCTCGAAAAAAGAAGTGGAACTGGCCAACGCAAAAATGTCGGGACTTATTGATGGTGCCATGGACGCCATTATCATGTTCGATGGGAACTTCAGGATACTTCTGGCCAATGATTCTGCCAAATCCATTATGGAAAACCAGGAAGTACTCCAACGAAACATATTGTTCTTTTTGGACGATGAAGGAGCAGACTTACTTGAAGAATTGGTGAAATCAGAACAATCAAGCCAGCAAAATAAAAACACCTATTTGCCCAAAATCGTAAAAGTCATCGGGTCCGATGGTAAGGAAACCCTGCATGAGGGCACTTTAAGCTGTTATAGCGATGAAAAGGAGGCGTTTTATACGCTGATTCTCCGAAATATTGATGACCGTTTGACCGCAGAGCACAAAATCAGTTCACTTGAAGATAAAACCGAATATCTCCAGGAAGAAATCAAGGAGTTGACCAATGATCATGGCATCATAGCTCATCATAAATCCATGAAAGAAGTATTGAACCTGATAGCCCAGGTGGCCCAAACAGATGCTACTGTGCTGATTCATGGAGAAACGGGTACGGGAAAAGAGCTGGTGGCCCGAGGCATCCATGCCGCCAGTAACCGAAGTGAAGGCCCTTTAATTCGAATCAACTGCGGAGCCATTCCTGCCAATTTAATTGAAAGCGAACTTTTTGGTCATGAAAAGGGAGCCTTTACCGGAGCGACCGCCAATAGAAAAGGTCGGTTTTTATTGGCGGACAAAGGAACCATCTTTTTGGATGAGATAGGGGAATTGCCCTTGGACCTTCAACCCAAATTATTGCGGGTCATTCAAGAAGGGGAATTTGACCCCGTGGGAAGCTCCACTACCCAAAAAGTGGATGTTCGGATTATTGCTGCCTCGCACCGAGACCTTTTGCAGTTCTCCAAAGAAGGGAAATTCAGGGAAGACTTGTATTATCGATTGAATGTATTCCCGATTGAAATCCCACCACTTCGGGAAAGAGGAAATGATGTTTCCCTGATAGCTAATGCCATGGTGGAACACTTTTCCAACAAAATGAATCGTAATATAAAAAAACTGACCAACGAGCAGAAAAAGCTTTTTAAGGAATATACCTGGCCCGGCAATGTGCGGGAACTCCAAAATTTGGTGGAGCGGGCCGTAATTGTCTCCCAAAATGGCGCGATTGACTGGTCACTCATTATTCCAAATTCCTTGCCCAAGTCAGTGGCTGAAGTACAAACTGTAGAGCCGGACCATATACTCACGGCTCAAGACATGATTCAATTGGAAAAAGAGAACATCCTAAAAGCTCTAAAGCAGACCCGCTGGAAAATTTCCGGGGAAAAAGGCGCTGCCTCTCTGCTTGGCATGCCTCCCACCACATTAACATCCAAAATAAAGGCATTGGGCATCGTTCGCCCTGTGTAATTTCATGAAATCACGTCATTTTTATAACGAAATCTCGTAAATAGACGAAATATCGTTATACTTTCCTCATTCTAAAATCATTTTAAATAATTGATATACAATTAATTATATTTTTTGGCACGCCAAATGCATCTACTCTGGCAAATGTTAATCAATTAATCTAAAAAACAAAAAAATGATTACAACAGCAAACATTAAAAACGGAGTAAACGTAGATCAGTTGGTAGAAACTATCAACCACGTACAACAAGATCCTTCATTGGCTAAGTTCGAGTTTAGAGCCAAAAACAATTGGATTGAAGGTGGACATTGTGTTACCAGTATCCAAGATTATTATGGCGTAGGCCAAGAACACCCAACTAGAAAAGGTGACTTTACCTTGGAAGCCGACCATGTTGAGGTTCTTTTGGGAAAAGACCAAGCACCTAACCCTGCGGAGATTGTTTTGCATGCCCTTGGTTCTTGCTTAACTGGTGCCATGGCGTACCACGCTGCTGCCAATGGTATCGATATTGAAGGGATGGAAAGCACGTTGAGTGGTGAAGCTGACCTTCACGGATTCTTGGGTCTTGACCCTGAGGTTCGCAAAGGATACAAAGGCATCACTGTAAAATTCAAAGTGAAGTCCGATGCTTCTGAAGAGCAATTGAGAGCTTTGTCACAATTCTCTCCTGTATTCGACATCATTACAAATCCAACTCCTGTAACCATCGAGTTCGAAAAGTAATCTACCTGAAGTAAGCCGTTCCTAATTTTTTAGGGATGGCTTATTCCTTTTTTATTCAACCAACTATCATACACTTCCTCCCATGAAAACACAACAACATATCATTACCAATGCAAATCAGGCCGTTGCGCATATTGCGTATCGTATCAATGATGTGTTTCCCATCTATCCCATTACGCCATCTTCGGAAATGTCCGAATTGGTAGAGGAGTGGAGTGCCCGCCAGCAAAAAAATATCTTTGGCAATGTTCCTTCCACATTTGAGATGCAAAGTGAGGCAGGAGTGGCCGGTGCCATGCACGGAGCCCTTCAGACCGGATCATTGTCTAGTACATTTACCGCATCACAGGGTCTGTTACTGATGATGCCAAACATGTATAAAATAGCCGCGGAATTGAGTCCCAATGTAATCCACGTGGCCACCCGTTCTGTAGCCGCCCATGCGCTTTCTGTTTTTGGAGACCATAGCGATGTTATGGCTGTACGTAGTACAGGGTATGGCATGTTAGCCTCCGCTTCGGTGCAAGAAGCCATGGATTTTGCCCTGATTTCCCAAGCGGCCTCTTTGGAATCCCGAATTCCTTTTGTGCACTTCTTCGATGGATTTAGAACTTCAAATGAAGTGTCCAAGATTGAAAAAGTTAGTGATGGAACTATCAATCGCATGATAGATGCTGATTTGGTGGCTGCACATCGAAATAGAGCCTTGAATCCAAATTCTCCTGTGCTTCGAGGAACTTCGCAAGGTGCTGATGTCTTCTTTCAAAGTAGGGAGGCGGTGAATACTTATTATGAAGCATGTCCAAACATCGTTCAGCAAAAAATGGATGATTTCGCCAAGCTTACCGGACGCCAATACAAGATTTTTGAATATGTAGGTCATCCCGAAGCCGAGCATATCATCATCGCCATGGCTTCAGCCACAGAGACCATTGAAGAAACCATTAACTATTTGAATGACCAAGGTGAAAAAGTCGGACTAGTAAAAGTTAGACTTTATCGACCTTTTAGTGCGGAGCACTTTATGAATGATCTTCCAAAAACCTGCAAGGCCATTGCGGTTTTGGACCGAACCAAAGAGCCTGGTTCCACCGGGGAGCCTTTGTTTTTGGATGTGATGCAAACTGTGGTGCACAGCGAAAGATTCTCCACGCTTCCCAAAATGGTTGGAGGTCGGTACGGGTTGAGTTCCAAAGAATTTACCCCAGGAATGGTAAAATCAATTCTGGACAATTTGAAAAAGGCGAATCCGAAGAACAATTTCACGGTTGGTATTACTGATGATGTCACCCAATTGAGCCTTCCGAAATCCAAATTTGAATTGCCGAAGGAAGGAATCCGGGTGCTTTTTTATGAAATCAAAGGGAGTGATACTGTTATGCATTTCAACAATTTTATACAACAAATGGGAAAGGAAGACCAATTTGTTCAAGGGTATCAAGAGTGTGACTATAAAAAATCGAATTCCCGAAGTGTGACCCATTTTCGTATGGCCAAAGAAAGGATTAAGGCGCCTTACTTGATTTCTAATGCGGATTTCATTGGCTGTACTGATGTCAATTTCTTGGAAAATGACACGGTTTTGCAGCGAGTTAAACAAGGCGGTACCATTGTGGTGCAATCCAAAGAAAATCCAACCCAATTTTGGAATAAACTTTCATTGGAAACCAAAAAAATGGTTCAGGAAAAGGAAGTCCTTCTATATACCATCAATCCAAATAGTTATACGGATGGGGCAATTTCCATTCTACATTTAGGATATATGGCTCTTATCAACAATGTGGGCGAGGAAAATAAAATTATGGACGCTATCCACAAAGTAAATACTTCAAGAGCTAGCATGAACCAAAAAGAAACGTTGCTGGTTGATGCGGATTTTTCAAAAACCCTTTTGGGTCAGTTGTTGGTCGGAAGGGGAAATGAAGTGCCCGTGAGTGCCTTGTCAGTAGATGGCACCTATCCCACAAATACCTCACAATTCAGTCAAAGAACATTTGCAGAGGAAACTCCAGAATGGTTACCCGATTTATGCACTCAATGCGGTGCCTGCAGTTTGGCTTGTCCGTCTGGAGCCTTACGCATGAAAGTGTATGGTGACAAAACCCTTTTGGAAGCGCCATCGACTTGGAAAGCCATAGAAATTGATACCATTCTTGCAGATGTGGATTTACTGAATTACACCATTCAAGTAAATCCTGACCAGTGCACTTCGTGCAATTCCTGTGTGGATGCTTGTCCAGCAAAAGCTTTGGTGATGGGCAAAACCAAAATCGTTAACGAGCGAAAAAACTGGAACTACTTTGAAACTATTCCAGAGGTGGACCGTGAAAGAATTGATAACACCAAGGTAAGTCAGCAACAATTGCAAGAACCCTTGTTCAAATATCCGATGGGTGAGGATGGTTGCGGAGAAGCACCTTATCTAAAATTGATGTCACAATTGTTTGGAGATCGCGCATTGGTGGCCAATGCCACGGGAGCAAGTTCCATTTTTGGAGGAGCCCTTCCCACTACACCTTGGGCCAAAAATCAAGAGGGGAGAGGTCCCGCATGGTCCAATTCACTTTTTGAAGACAATGCTGAATTTGGACTCGGATTCCGATTGTCTTTGGACCTTCAAGAAATGGAAGCTAGAGAATTACTCCAAAAAGTATCCGCCTTTATGGGTGACCGATTAATTCGGGATATTTTGAATGCAAAACAGAACAACGAACGAGAAATCAATCAACAAAGAAGTCGTATTGAAGCATTAAAGTCTTTGTTGGAGAAAGTTAAAATGCCAGAAGCTCGAAAATTGGCGCAAATTGCAGATAGTCTGGTCAAGAAAAGCGTATGGATTGTTGGCGGCGATGGCTGGGCCTATGATATTGGCTACGGTGGCTTGGATCACGTGCTGGCATCCGGGAAAAACGTCAATATTTTGGTGTTGGACAACGAGGTGTATTCCAATACTGGGAACCAAATGTCCAAAGCCACACCGTATGGTGCTTCAGCACGATTTGCTGCAACTGGAAAACAGAAGCAGAAAAAAGATTTAGGCGCTTTGGCCATGCATTACAATGATGTGTATGTAGCTTCGGTGGCCATTGGTGCCAACCAAGAGCAAACCTTAAAGGCATTTGTTGAAGCGGAAGCTCATGATGGTCCTTCCCTGATCATTGCGTATTGCCATAGTCCGGCACATGGTATCGATATGAAAAACCCATCAAAATACCACAAGATGGCAGTTGAGTCAGGGCAGTGGTTGTTGTATCGCAATGATCCTAACAGAGCTGAAAAAGGGTTGGCAACTTTACAATTGGATTCAGATGCGCCTAGTATTGGAATAGAAAAGTATTTTCAAATGGAAAATCGGTTTAAACATGTTTTTGAAACGGATCCCAAAACTTCGTGGCAAATGATTCAGCATGCCCAGCATTGTGTAAACCAACGCTTTGAAAAATACCAACGTATGGCTTCGCCGATCACATTGGGAATGAGCTTAGTGGAACAGCTGAATTAACGGGTTACTTTTCATGCATCACGGCTCCCAAACTCCAATCATCTGGAGGGCCCAAAACAGCATACTTCTTGGCCATTTCATTAAAATAAAAGGCTATTGAATCACCTGGATTTTTATATAGAACCCATTCAAAAGCGGTGGAAGCCTCGTTGAATTGACCATCAAAAAATAGTTCAACTCCTTGATCGTAATGGGTTTTGGTTTCCAGCTTCATGGAAATGCTTTCAATGCTATCGCCATCAATACATTCATAAATCTCCAAAGCTTTTTGTTTGCCTTTTACCCGAACTTTTCCCAAATACCTGCAATTAAAACTTGCTGGGTCTTTCATCAGTTGTAAGCTATCACCACTAATGATAATATTGGCACCAAAATGTTTGGTCATGCCTTCAACCCGGGCGGCACTGTTTACTGCATCTGAGATTACAGCAGGATCATTTCTTTTGGAATCCCCAATAATTCCCATAATCAATGGGCCGGTATGGAGACCTATACCTACAGACAAGGGTTTGTATTCTTTTTCTTCCACTCGTCTTTTATTGTAAAGGGTCAAGGTTCGCTGCATTTCTATGGCTGCATCCAAAGCACTTTCTGGGTTTTTAGGGAACAGCCCCATAATGCCATCACCCATATATTGATTTACAAAGCCTTTGTTTTCTTTGATAATAGGTCCCATTCGACCTACATATGCGTTTACAAACTTAAAGTTCTGTTCTGGCGTCATCCCTTCAGCCAAGGTGGTATAATCCCTAATATCGGAAAACAGGACGGTTACATTTTTTTCGGTATGGTCTCCAAGTTTAATATCTGTGATTGATTCTTTCCCCACTGACCTTACAAATTCGGAGGGAACAAACTTAGACGTGGCCCTATGAATGGTATTCAGGTTGAGGTGGGTTTTAATTCTGCTCAAAAGTTCTCCTTTGGAGAAGGGTTTTGTGAGATAGTCATTGGCCCCAGAATTGAATCCTGTCACCAAATCATTTACAGTGTTCTTGGCGGTCAACAAAATTATGGGAAGGTCGCTGGTGGTATAGTCTTCCCGTATCTTTTCACAAACTTCATATCCTGACATTCCGGGCATCATGATGTCCAGCAAGATCAGGTTAAAGTCTTCCTTTTCCTCAATCAATTTTAGTGCTTCCCTGCCGTTGTTGGCTTCAATAATATGGTAGCCTGCCATGCTTAGGTGGTTCTCCAATACCCTTCGGTTTACGGGTTCATCATCCACTATTAAGATTTTTGGAGCTTCTTCAGGCAGTTTTGGTCGCTCCTGTGATAGTATCGGAAGAGGGGCTGTTCCACTTAACGATTGAACGGTATTCAAGGATTGTTTTGTCTTAAGTTTAAGTTCCTTTCGGGTTTTGTCGCTTATCGGCAGCGTAAATGTGAAGATGGAACCCTTGCCTTTTTCGGAGGAAGCGGTTAAGGTTCCGCTGTGGAGTTCCACCAGTTGTTTGGCAACGGAGAGGCCTAGACCAGTTCCGCCATATTCCCTTTGCACTGAACCGTCCCCTTGCTCAAAAGAATTAAATATGGTATCGATTTTATCCTCAGGAATGCCAATTCCCGTGTCAGAAACGGAAATTGAAACCATATCTTCCTTTACTTCAGCAAAGAGGCTGATGTATCCTTTTTCCGTGAATTTTATGGCATTCCCCACAAGATTATGCATGATTTGTTGCAATCGGTTTTCATCAGCAACAACAAGCGGAACATTTTTGGGAATGGAATTGATGAGTTTGAGTTGTTTGTCCTTGAGCATGGGTTGAGACAGCCTTAAAACAATGTTTGAGACGGCATAAAGATCTACAGGAGCCGTGGAAAGCACAAGGTCTCGATTCTTTAGTTTGGAAAAATCCATGATGTCATTCACCAAATGCGAAAGACGTTTTCCACTATTGGCAATCATCTCCAGGTTTTCCAGTGCTTCTTTTGGCAATTTTCCCGCAACACCATCTTGAAGTGATTCCGTAAGACCAACAATGCCCACAAGGGGAGTTCGGAGTTCGTGCGAAGTATTGGCGAGGAACTCGTCTTTCAATTTGTCTATTTTTTGAAGCTCGGCAACCCGTTGTTTTTCTATTTCTGTGCGTTTCCGTTCCTCTAAAATGGCCCTTTTCTTTTCTTCTTCGGCTTGTTTTGCCCGCTGGCCTTGTTTATATCTATTAAAGGCAAACCAAAAGAAGAGAAGGGCGGCAACCGCAATACCAATGATGATGTTTCGTAAAGTTTTCTGCTGGCCTAATCGTAAGGCATTGATTTGGGCGTCTTTTTGTAGCGAAGTGATGGCATCTTGGTTTTTTTTGGTTTCGAACTGGACTTGCAACTCCTCAATTTGTCTGGATTTGGCCTCATTGAAAAGACTGTCCTTGATGGCAATGAACCGATCTTTATATATCAATGCCTCCTTGAAATTACCTGTTCGCTCATAGGCAGTAGCAAGAATTTTATAGTTTTCCTGAAGTTGCGCCCGCGCCCCAATATCCTCGGCAATGGTTATGGCGGCAGTGCTATTTTCTTTTGCTTGCTCATAATTGCCCATTTCCAGATAGATGTTCCCTATTTGGGTATAGCTCATGGAAAGTTCCAACTGTTGTCCCAACTTTTCCCGGAGTGCCAGAGCCTTTTTATGGTATTCCAAAGCCTGTTGGTATTTCTTTTGATGCCCATAAACCTTGCCCAGTGCTTCATAATCAAACGCAATGCCCCATTCGCTGTTGGTTTCTTGATCTAACACAAGTGCTTCATTAAAATATTGAACAGCAAGGGTATACTCCTTTTGTATCATGTGGGTGTCCCCGATATTAAAAAGACAATTGGCAATATCTATTTTGTCGCCCAGCGTCTTGAAAATCTCCAAAGCCTTTTGGTAGCTCTCCATGGCTTGGTTGATTTTGCCTGTCTTTTTTAAAATCTCCCCCAATGCATTCAAGGTGGTGGCAATGCTGTAGGAATCATCATGATCTTCGTAGATTTTTAGGATATCATAATAGATTTTTAGGCTCTCATCATAATTTCCCAAGTTGTCCAATATAATGGCCTTTTGATACAACCCATTGGCTGTGGCAAAAGGTTCTTTTTGGGTTTGATCAAAATTTAAATAGTTATCAATGTGTGCCAAGGCTTCACTATAATTTCCCTGTTGCCTTTCAAGAACGGCATATTGATAATCTGCCATGGAAATTCCCCATGGAATATTATTTTTCTTGCTGATGGATGAGAAACTATCGATATGCTTTTTTGCCAAAACGGCATTACCACGATTATTCAAATATTCCCAAGCGATATCCTTTAGGATTCGTATCCTTAAAGAATCTGATTTTACAGTTGGGTAGATTTTCTGTAGGCTATCGATATGACGGATTTGGCCCTGTAATGTGTTCACAGCAATGCATAGGAAGAGCACTATGGAGGCCGACCGTTTGATGATTATGGTTTTAGGTTGATGTACAGTAACTTAAATGTAGTGTATTAAAGTGTTTCGCACAAAAAAATAAACCCGCCGAGGCGGGTATTTTTACTATGTTGTTGTAATTGATTTAGGTTATTGCTGCATTTTCAGATAATAATCGGCTGAGTGTTTTCCAGACCCGTATAAAGCAAAGAAGACACAACCCAATAATATGACAATGGCCATAATTAGATTGGTCAAATTCATTACTCCCAAAAAGTTGGTGATAACGGCACCAAACAATATGGGTAGCTGTGCAAGTACGGCCCATCGAGTGAGAAGACCGATTACAATTAAAAATCCACCTACAAAATGAGCAGGGGCCACATAGTGCAAAATAATCATGCCGCCTGGCATTTCCTGAAAGGGCCTAACTATCTCGGACATTTGTTCATAATTCGTCATGAACTCAATCCCCTTGATAAAAAGAAATACCCCAAGGGCAACACGTAGAATGTCCAAAGGATAGTAGGTGTGGGCGTTGGCCCATTTGTTCAGGTTTTTAACTGTTCCCATGGTTTCTGAATTTAAAATTTACTCTTTAATATACTCATTTTTAATGATGTATGAAAATGAAAAAGACAAAGCAGATTCATTGGGGAGTAAATTTCACAATAGACTAAGGAACTTTTCCTTCCTATAATTGTGCGTTAAGATGGCTAGGCGGGAGATATGATCACATAGATTTGCTAAGAAGAGGATAGGGTCAACTCCATCTGAATATCACTACGTTCATAGGGTGAAGTGGCACCCACAATTTCCTTGAAACCAAGTTTTTCATATAGACTTAGGGCGGGTTTTAGTATTCGGTTGCTCTCCAGATACAGTTTTTTAGCGCCTAAGGCTTTAGCTTTTTCTATTATGTGAAGCCCCAGCAATTTTCCAATGCCTTTTCCTTGTGCTTTTGGTGAGACACCCATCTTGGCTAGTTCAAAATCGTACTCTTCCTTGTAGCTGGGTATAAGTGCACATACACCCACCGCTTCGTCGTTTAATAGGGCAACGCCAATATAGCCACCCTTGTCCAAAATATATTCTTTTGGATGATACAGCGAAATACGGTCCATCTCCTCCATTTTAAAGTATCTACTTATCCATTCCTCATTAAGTGACCTAAAAGCAGCGGCATACGTATCTGAATAGGGAACAATGTTGATAGAACTGTCCATAGCTCGAAAAAGTTAACGTAAGAAGTTGTAAAATTAGTGGGAATACACGAAAAAAAATACACCTAACCTGCTCTTTTCTAGGGGCAATACTCAATTTTTTTTGATTGTTTACGTTTAAGATAACGAGTAAGCCTGTTTTTCAACGAAAAAATTAGCGGTTTACCGATTAAATACGTAATGTTGTATATAATTTAAGTAGTAAAACTCTTACAAGTTCCCAAATCTTGCTAATGAGACCAAACAGAAAACATCCGCCTGCCCCAAACAGGTACATTAACCTACAAACCCCCATCGGCTATGGATATAAAACTACCTTTATTTTCCAAAGACATACCCCTGCTTTCAATTGACCGGGCTTTTTATTTGATTTTATGTTGCATGTTATTGGGCCCATTGGCTCACGCTCAGGATAGCAACCCGTATGTAACCTATAACGTTCCTTTTCAGAACCTGTTAAAGTTTAATCGGTTCCTCATCAACCCCACTTTTTCTTCTGTCAGGGAGGATAAATCATACATTAACCTATTCCATAGAAGCCAAAGTGCCGACTTTGACAACAATAACCAGAATTATTTTTTGAGTTACAGTGGTCAGGTAAGCGATAGGATTGGTGTGGGATTCAGTCTGTACAACCAACAAGAGGGAGTAATTTCAAACCTAGGGGTAATGGCCAACTACGCACATGGTATTCAACTGGGGAAGGAAAGCAGTCTTACCTTTGGGGTCAATATTCCGTATTACGTGAGTAGTTTTGACCCAGATAGAGCGGTCACCATAGAAGAAGACCCTCTACTCAACGATACTTCTAATAACTCCATTATTTCGTTTCAACCTGGGTTGAACCTGTCTGTAGGCAAATTTGATTTTGGGGTGTTCGCCCATAATTTATTGGATTATAATGTGAGTTCAGGGAAATCCTTGACGGATTTAAGCCAGAAGACTTTCTCTGGACACCTTCAATTTGCACAGGAGTTTGCTAACGGCTCTGGGATTTTTGAAGATGGTCGATTGCTGCCCTTGGCACGTGTACGACTTGAGGGAGACCAAGATCCCATATTTGGTGGAGGTATTATTCTTGACCTTCCTAAACTGGGATGGATTCAAGGAGGTTACGACCAGTTTTACGGAGCTTCCGCTGGAACTGGATTCAATCTAAACCGAAGACTTTCATTTGGTTACAACTTCGAGAAAAATCTGAACAATGACTTTTTGAATTTAGGTGTCACCCACGAAATTTCAATTGCGTACTCCTTTGTGCCGATGATGGCCAGAAATATTGTGGTGGACAACGAAGATGACTCCAAAACTAGAAAACCTATTGAAGGCGGGTTGGTTGCGGATACCAAAAAGGAAAAAGAAGAGAAGAAAGGAAAGTTAGATGTTGAAACTACATTACGCCCTACGAACAAAGAGGATTTGGCCTTCTGGGAAGAACAAATAGCGATTTTAAAAGCACAACAAGAGAATAGCCATGCCGTGATTGATGAATTGCTTTTTAAAATGGACTCGATGGAGCAGAGCCGCGAAAAGGAGCTTGAAAAGCGTTTTGAAATGGTAATGCGAATGGTTAAGCGGCAGACGAACGATGAGCGTCCAGAAATTGAAGCAAAAGCCCAAAAATTGTTTCTGGCCAAAAATGAGGATTTGGACTCCATCTATAATTCCATTCAAAAGGACCAATTGGCAGACAACATAACCGCTGTCAAAAAGGAGCCCCAAGAAAAAAAGGGAACTTTCACTGGTGGGGCCTACAAGCCTATAGAGAAATTCATCAGTTTGGATGGGGTAGGAAAGGGGCATTACATTGTGGCCAATGTGTTCAAAAATGAACGATACTTAAAAAGTTTTATGGAAAAACTTAAGGCCCAAGGGTTAAATCCTCAGTATTTCAAGAACCCGGATAACGGTCTTAATTATGTGTACTTGGCCAAATATGACCAAAACAACGATGCCTATGCAGCTTATCAATCCAAAATGAAAGGCAAGTACAGCGATGAGATTTGGATTATGCACGTGGACAATCCCAGATATTCTAATTGGGCAGATGCCATATTCCAAGATATTGAATAGTATCTTACGGTTTTCTATGCTTCATTTCTAAGGCTATTGATTTACTACCTGAATCCCGTTCTTCGAGTTCCGAAATGATTTTGGCATGGTCCTCGGTTCTAGTTTGGGAAAGTTTGTAGGTGGCCTGAATGTCGCTTATCTCAATTTGAAACCCAACCACTCCTTTCACTTGTCGTAATGTTTTGGGCGACATATTTTTAAGGGAAATAGGGTGTTTTGAGCCCTGTTCGTACTTCTCCACCAGTTTGTGCATAGAGGCCAAGGTTTCTTCTTCCGATAAGATTTGTAGCTTTCCATACACATGAACGGCAATATAGTTCCAGGTAGGAACTTCCTCTTCCTTGTACCACGAAGAAGAGATATAGCTGTGGGGTCCATTGAAAATACAAAGTACCTCTTGGTTTTCTGAAAAGTGTTTCCATTGCGGATTTGCTTTCGCAATATGTCCCACTAGAATGTCTTTACCGTCATCAGTTTTATCCAGTTCCAGCGGAATATGGGTGGCCCAAGGTTTACTATCAACCGTATTGATTAAGATGCCAAAACTGTTGTTGACCAAGAATTCCTTTATTTCGGAAAGGTTTTCATTCTTATAATGTTGAGGTGTGTACATGAAATATTTGGTGGAGGTAAATTGTTATTCTGATTATAATTCCCATTGGGGCACTAAAAATAACGCAAATTGAATTCAATAAACCGATGAATAAAGAAATATTATGATAAAAAAAGCGGGATGTTGATCCCGCTTTTTCTTATATGTCAATAAAGGTTTTTTATTCCTCAACCACTTCAGTTTCGGCTTCCAAAACAAAATCCAGCTCGGTTTTGTTCGCTGCTACAATATCTACCTCTACAATTTCACTGTCCAGATAACCGTTCAAGGAAGCATAAACTTTATAGGTTCCAGCATCAAGTCCCATAATGGTATAATTTCCATCAATATTGCTAACACCAGAGGTTACGGGCTCGTCATCAGCGTCCAATATGGAGATTTGTGCATCTTCCAAAACAACCATTTCTTCTCCGTCCATGGTGGTTACCGTCCCACTTAGGGTTCCTGCTGTGGAAAGGTTACAGGCTTTGATCACAGGTTTAAAATTGAACCCGTTGATACCATCCACAGAATTTAAGTTTCCTTTAGGAACAAAGGAACGGCTGACATCAAAGTCCAACAATAAATCGCTGGACAGTCCACCTGCCACTGTCAATCCTGGCTTAATGAAGACTTTGATTCCAGTCTGTTCTCCACTGGGGACTGTTAAATCAAAACTGCGGTCATCTGTAAGGACCACGTTTATACCTCTTACATATACTCGGACCAAATCATATGTACCGACAGGCACTTCCAAATCGGCCAACTCCTCGGTGACACCATTGGTAAGGTCCAAAAGATTTACGGATATTTCTTCTTCCATTAAGGTCACAAAGGAAGATTCATCAGTATTACCATCCATTTCTTCATCTTCGCCTTCATTGTCTTTTAATCTCGCATCTACTTTAAAGATGGTAACATTGGCTTCGGCAACCATATCAAAAGGAAAGGGGGCATCTGTAAGTTGAACGGTCATTCTTCCAGTTGTACTAGCGGGATTTCCGTTGCTTTCATCTTCAGAGCACCCTATGAATGCCAAAAAAGCAAGGGTTACCGCGTAAAAAAAGTGTTTAGTTCTCATAAATCGGGGTTTTATTTATAATTAGCTTCTAAACTAGATACGAGGAAAACTTGGCTAAAAAATGGTAAATCCCCTCGATTTTCGATGAAATGCATAAATTTTTAACATTTTTCACTCATAAAGGGTAGATGTTTTAAAAGAACCATTACTTATTCAAAAGTATACTGGGTCTTTATGGTCTCCGTGACCCGAAAATACCCGTAAGCAATATTTTCGGGGTCATCCATATTCACACAATTGCCTACCAATGGAACAGGTGTGGGACTAAAAGGATTTCCCGCAAATTCATATTGGTCCACCAATAGGCGAAGATAGTCGTGGTATTGTTCCGATATGCCATAAAGGGCAATATCAACTGTGTCTCCTGATTGAAATTCCGCATTACCATCGTCCTCGTCGGCTAATTTTTCATAGTAGATAGTGAATTCATTCCCATCAATAAATTCATCTTTGATGTAATACAGCTCTGGAAAGAGATCAGCATCACTCTGGAAGCGTAAAAAGTAATAGTTCTCTACTCCGGCGGGATCTTCAAAGGTTACGTTCACTTCCAGGGCATCTTCATCATCCCCATTTTCAGTGGACTGGAACACATCAACAATATTGCTGACTGGGACCAAGGTCTCGGTAGCCGTATAGCGTTCATTATTATAAATGACCTCCAATAAATAGGTATCACCCAGAACAGGAATAAAACTGGAGGTAGTATATTGACCGTTGCTTTGATCCTCAAAAACAAATTCAGCGCCTGTATCGGTATTGGTTACCCGAACCGATGCTCCCAAGACGGGAGCTATCTTCTGTTCTGCAAAATAAGGGGTTGAGGTGCTCAACAGAATAGTTTGATTAGTTCCAGTAGTACCCCTTTCCCAATCCAAGGAAGCTTCAATGGTAAGTCTGGGTGGCGCCTCGGGCACATCAACTTCAATGACATCGGTACAGGAAGCAATCGAGAGCAAAAGAAAAATATATAGGATATAAAATGGTTTCATCACTTTAGAATTTAAAATTATAGGTTACAGAGGGCACAATGCCAAAAATGGCGGTTCGGGTGGCTTCGTTGGCACCGGTCTCCAAATTTTGACCAAAGGAGATGGAGGCCGCATTTTTTCGATTGAAGACATTATAAATGCCGAAGACCCATTCACCTTTCCATCTTTTCTCAGGCCTTCGGTTAGGTCGATAGGTGGCAGAAACATCCAACCGGTGATACGCTGGCAATCGGTCTGCATTGCGTTGCGAATAACTGGCAATGGAAATCCCTTCATACTGGTATTGGCCATTGGGGTACGTTACGGGCCGACCTGTTTGGTAGATGGCGTTGGCGCCAAAACTCCATTTCTCATTCAACTGATAGGCTCCTGTTATGGAAATGTCGTGTGTACGATCATACGGTGTGCTGTACCAATCCCCATCATTAATTCCGGGTCCACCTGCTTTGCCTCCTGGAGTACGCTGCTCAGATTTGGCCAAGGTATAGGCGACCCATCCTGTAAATGCGCCTTCATTTTTACGAAGCAACACTTCCAAACCATAGGCTCGGGATTCTCCGGAGAGTATTTCGCGTTCAATCGTGTTGTTGCCAATTAGGTCAGAGCCGTCAATGTAATCAATCCGGTTATCGACTGTTTTATAGAAAGTTTCCACTTCCATGGAATACGTTTTATCCTTAAAATTTCTGAAATACCCCAAAGCATATTGGTCAGAGAGCTGTGGTTTGATGTATTTACCACTGGGCGTCCAAACATCAATGGGGGTCACGGCAGTGGTGTTGGAGAGTAGATGGATATACTGGGCGGCGCGTGAATATCCCGCTTTCACTGAAGAGAACTCATTAAGTTGGTACGCCAAGGAAACCCGTGGCTCAAAATTGCTGAAGGTTTCAATGCTTTCACTTTTTGAGTACACCGTCTCACCAATAGGGTCCTGTCTTTCGTAAATGCGGAGGGTGCTATTGTACACCAATGGGCGATCATCCAAATAGTCATTCAATGGTTGTCCTCCCATACGATTAAAATGGCTGAACCGAATACCATATTGAGCGGTTAGGTTATCGGTGAGCTTATGCTCTGCATTGATATAGGCAGCACTTTCAAGGGCTCTTTTCTTATCCAACTGTAATTCATTGATGGCAGAGTTTGGTCCTGTGGGCTTTATCTGCCCTGGATCAAACTCATACTTTATGGTGCTTACTCCAAAATCCAATTTAAAGGCATCGTTGAAATAATACTTCAGATCATACTTGATGTTATAGTTTTTGATGGAGGACACCCAATCAAACTCAAAATCGTTGATGTTGAGTTCGTAGTCGTAATTGCTGTAAATCAGTGATAGGTTGGAAAAAAGACGATCATTGAAAATATGGTTCCACCTTAGGTTTCCTGATGCGTTACCATAACTACTGCTGAAGGAACCCCCTATATCAAAAAGGTCACGCCCAAAATAGCCAGATAAATAAAGGCGATTATTTTTGTTGAGGTTGTAGTTGGTCTTTAAATTGAGGTCATAAAAATTGGCGCTATTGTCTTCGCCAGCCAATTTTAAGAAAAGATGGGCATAGGAGCCCCTTCCGGCAATCAAAAAGGAACCACGTTCATTGAACATAGGAC
The DNA here is from genome assembly GCF_042651185.1 of Flagellimonas marina. NCBI lineage: Bacteria > Pseudomonadati > Bacteroidota > Flavobacteriia > Flavobacteriales > Flavobacteriaceae > Flagellimonas > Flagellimonas marina. The sequence goes on from NZ_JBHSCL010000004.1 coordinate 706,186, forward strand.
CTTCAAGTGCCAGTCTACTGGAAATGGTCCCGATACCTCCGGTCATTTCAAAATTTTTGCTGTTCCCGTCTTTTTGTCGAACGTCCAAAACAGAGGAGACTCGACCACCGAATCTAGCTGGGATACCGCCTTTGTATAGTTTGAGGTCTTTTACCGCATCGGCATTAAAAACCGAAAAGAAACCCAAAAGGTGGGAGGTGTTATAGATGATGGCCTCATCCAGTAAAACCAAATTCTGGTCCACCGCACCGCCACGTACATGAAATCCGCTGGAGCCTTCCCCATTACTGGTAACCCCAGGGAGAATCTGTAACGACTTAATGATATCTACTTCACCCAAGACCACGGGCATCTGTTTTACCGTCTTAATATTGAGTTTGGATACACTCATCTCGGGTTTACGGAGAACAGCCCGTTCGGGTTCTTCTGCAGTGACCTCAACTTCATCCAATTGCGTGGAAAACTCCACCAGTTCCATATCCAAAGTCATATTCTGGTCCAAAACCACTTGTTTGCGCACCTCATTAAAGCCCATATAAGAAAAGATAAGGGTATAGGAACCCGGTGGTGCGCTTATGGAATAGAAGCCATATTCATTGGTGATTGCACCGATATCAGTTCCCTGCAAAAAAATGGAAGTACCAAAAAGCGTCTCCCCATTGCTTTGGTCGGTGACTTTCCCACTAATGGTAAAATTGTTCTGGGCCTGTAAGAATGATGTGCCCAATAGAAGGCTTAGGACCAAGCCCCAATGGGCAGTCCTGTTCCCTTTCTTTTTTTGTTTCATTTGATGATTTGATTTAAGAATTAGGTATTCGTTTTTTGATGTATTCGTCTTAATGACAAATCAAATGATAGAGGGTTGCATTTGGATCAAAAAAAAAATGACATGGGAAAAAGCCTGTTCGTTTGGGCAGAGACGTTGTTCGTCTAAGTTTCAGAGGGGCGACGAAAAAGATTCCCTAAATTTCCTTCAACATATAATTACAAACCAATGAAAAGATTCCTTTTAGTGATGGCTTTGGTGCTATCCTTGACAGCATGTACAGAGAAAAACAAAATTCCGGTTTACGCTTGGATTGGCGGTCCGGGTGAGGCAACCGATCAAGAATTAACGGAACAATTTTCAGATTTGAAAGAGAAAGGTGTGGATGGGTTGATGTACAATGGAGGCCATGATCCACAAACCTATAAGCGTGTTGGCAAGTTGGTGAAAGAAGCCGGGATGGAGTTCCATACTTGGATTCCTACCATGGTGCAGGGTGAGAATCCCAAGTTAAAGAAGGAATGGTACGCCATCAACGGAAAAGGGGAATCAGCTTTTGATAAGCCGGCTTATGTACCTCATTACACTTTTTTGTGTCCTAGCAAGGAAGGGGTATATGACTTTTTGGCCGATCTCTATGGTGGCGTAGCTGAAATAGATGAGGTGGATGGCATCCATCTGGATTACATCCGTTTTCCTGATGTTATTCTGGCCCGAGGACTTTGGGACAAATATGGTTTGGTCATGGATCGTGAATATCCGCAATTTGATTACTGCTATTGCGATGATTGCACATCAGCCTTTGAAGACAAAACAGGGATTGATATCAATGAAGCGGAAGACCCTGCCGAGGTTCCAGAATGGAAACAATTCCGATACGATCTTATTACCAATATGGTGAACCGTTTGGCAGATGTGGTGCATTCCAAAGGAAAAAAGATAAATGCCGCTGTTTTTCCAGGCCCCTCCATAGCCAAAAAATTAGTAAGACAGGAATGGGGCAAATGGAATCTTGACGCCATCTATCCAATGAACTATAACGATTTTTATTTAGAAGGTCCAGAATGGGTAGGGGAAATGGTAAATGAAGAAGTGGCTACGGCGAAAAACGGAACTCCGGTCTACAGTGGTCTGTTCATTTGTCCTAAGCCAGAGAAAAAGGGAAGTGAAAAAGACCCAGAGAACCATGGGTTGCTTCCTGAAGAGATTGGTGAGGCTATCAAAGGCTCCATGGAGAACGGCGCAACGGGAATTTGTTTGTTCACCCCGGGGAGAATGACTGAAGCCCATTGGAAAGCCTTTGATGAGGCTATTCATAAAGCGTATGAGGTTAAATAGTAAATAGTTTAATTTTCAAGTTTTGGCCCGGCAGCTATTTGGTTGTCGGGCTTTTTTGTTTACAGTTCGTCCGGTAAAATCCACAATTCGGTACTTCTTTCTTTTCAAAAGCCTTTTTTCTGAGCACTTTTGGAGCATCAATCAAGAAATCATCAGTCAAGACAATGAAAAGGGCGTTAAAACTTTTTGCTAATTTTAGCAATGATACGCCCTTTTTGATGTAAATAGAGGGAGTGTTAATGATACCGGGAATGGACAAGACGATTAAATATATAGGCAAGCTACTGTCAGTTGCTATACTCGTAGGCCTTGTATTGGCCATCATCTTTATTGGGCTGGAAGCCCTTTCGGGAAAAGACGTGGCCTTTGATTCCAACCTTATGCGTGAGGTGGGATATTACATTTTCTACTCCATTGTACTTACGTTTTTGAACAGTTTCTATTATGACTATGTGAATCAAAAAGTAACATGGAAACGATATGCCAAATATCGGCTGGTGATTAGTGCTCTTGGGGGTGTTCTGGTTACCATGCTGGGGATTTTATGGATAAGAATTGTTGTGGGATTGGGTTTTGAGGGAAAGGACTGGGATACCTTCGTAGCGGGTGAGGAACCTGCATTCTATGTGGTGGCACTGTTAATTACCATGGTGGTCTCGGTATTTTTCCATGCTGTCTATTTCTATAAAAATTGGCAAGAAAAACGGGTAAAAGAGCAAAAAATCATTGCAGGCACCGCTTCGGCTAGGTTTGATGCGCTTAAGAACCAACTGGATCCCCATTTTTTATTCAATAGCTTAAATGTACTTACCAGTCTTATTGAAGAGGACCCAGACCAAGCCCAACGGTTCACTACTTCGCTGTCTAAAGTGTACCGGTATGTTCTGGAGCAGAAGAACAAGGATTTGGTCACTGTTGATGAAGAGCTCAATTTTGCACGAACTTATGTGCGACTTCTAAAAATGCGGTTTGAGGATAGTATCATTTTTGAAATTCCGGAAAATTGCTCCCTCCCAGATGCCAAGATTGTTCCACTTTCCTTACAATTACTGTTGGAAAATGCGGTGAAGCATAACGTAGTCACTGCATCTAAACCCTTGCACATTAAAGTCTATGAGCAAGATGGAATGTTAGTGGTGAGCAACAATCTTCAGGAAAAGCAAGTGGTGAAGAAAAGCAGTGGAGTAGGACTGCAAAACATTAAACAGCGCTACAATATCTTAACAGATCGCGAGGTGGTCATCGAAAAATCTACGTTGGATTTTCGTGTGGCGCTGCCTATGCTCACCCAGCAAGTATCATCAGCGGTTAGCCAGAAGAGTTATATTGAGGAAAAGCGCTACGCTAAAGCCAGGGAACATGTAAAGGCCATTAAAGAATTCTACAGCAATTTGATAGCCTATTGCATAGTAATTCCATTTTTATGGTGGATCAATTTTAAGACCACGGATTTTCTCTGGGCATTCTTCCCAACCATAGGTTGGGGTTTTGGAGTATTGGCACACGGTATGGAAGCTTTTGGGTACAACCCGTTGTGGGGCAAACGTTGGCAGGAACGAAAGATTCAGGAGCTTATGGACAATGAGGATTTTTGATTTTTCAGACTAAAGACTAAAGACTAAAGACTAAAGACTAGAGACTAGAGACCCACCTTTAACCCTTCACTATTGACCCAACTCCCTTAATCCTTAACCCGCCAACACAATTCATCCCTTAAATTCAACAGTTCACGAAACTACTTTTCCCCATGCACTATCATATTCCGAATTTTGAGTTGTAATCAAAAAACAAAATCCGGACACCATGAAAAGTGCAGACGAAATAAGATATAGTAAAGCAAAGAATAAGGTTGAAAGAATCAAATCCTTTTATTCGAGCTTGTTGGCCTATTGCGTTATCATCCCAATTTTGGCATACCTAAACTACAGGACCACCAGTTTTCCTTGGGTGGTGTTTCCAGCCGTAGGCTGGGGAATTGGACTTGTATTTCTTTGGATGTGTGCCAGAGGGTACAATCCCATTCTAGGTAAAGATTGGGAGGAGCGAAAAATCCAAGAACTAATGAACGACGAAAAATTTTAACAATACTTATATTTAAGTGTTCTATCAAAACCAGAAGACATGGAAAATTTAGATAAAGAAAGCAAATACATGAGAGCGAAGGAGCGGGTTGATGTACTTAAAAAATTCTACGCCAACCTGTGGTCTTATATACTGGTGATATCTGCCTTGGCATTGATCAATTACCTTACCAATGGATTTAGCTATATGTGGTTTCTATGGGCTGCATTTGGTTGGGGCATAGGCGTCTTTTTTCATGCCGTAGGTACTTTTAACTTAAATCCTTTCTTTGGGAAAGGTTGGGAGGAAAGAAAGATAAAGGAGTTTATGAAAGAAGATGAAGAAGCAAAAAAATGGAGGTAATCATGGAAAATTTGGAACAAGACAAATACAAAAGAGCCAAAAAACGGGTTGAGGAAATAAAAGGTTTCTACATTCATTTGGCCATTTATACGGTAATCAATGCATTTATTTTGGTGAACATATACCTTCATTCCGATTACTTTTGGCAATGGCCCCACTTTATTACTCCTTTCGCTTGGGGTATTGGTCTAGCGATGCACGGAGCAAAGGTATTTGGGTACAATCTGGTTTTTGGAAAAAACTGGGAAGAGCGTCAAATCCAAAAATATATTGACAAAGACAAGAAAGACGCAGATAAGTACGTGTAGAAATTGGATATGGAGAATCTAGAGAACAATAAATACAACAGAGCTTCGCAGCGGGTCAAGGAACTAAAGGATTTTTTCAGGCATTTAATGATTTTTTTCGCCGTAAACATCGTTTTGTATCTATTTAGATTTGGGGTGTTGCAGCCCTACCTGCCAGATGAATTTCAACTAAAACCTTACTATTTTACATGGGTGGACATCCATTTGTTGATTTGGTTGGTTATTTTGGCGGTGCATACGGTCTATTTATTCCGATATAAGTTCACCTTTTTGAGAAAATGGGAGGAGCGCCAAATCCAAAAATATATGCAGAAAGACGAAGAGGAATTGAAAAAATACAAATAGCCATGAAAAAGGAACCTATCACATACGAAAGGGCCAAAAAACGTATTTCACAATTAAAGGCTTTTTACTCACACATGGCACTTTTCGTTGTGCTTAGCACTATCATTATCATCATTAAAACAAGGATGTTGAATTTTATTGTGCAGCATACCCAAATTGCGGATGATCATTTTATGGAGTGGTTGGATTGGAATATTTTATCCATTCCCATTATATGGGGCGCTGTCTTGTTGGTTCATGGAATCTATGTTTTTGGGTTACAGTTTTTAAAAAAATGGGAAGCAAGACAGGTTCAAAAATTTTTAGAGAACGAAGAAAGCACTTTCCGTAATTAATAAATTCTACTTGTAATGAATGTAATCATCATAGAGGATGAAAAACCAGCCGCAAGACGATTAAGCAGATTGTTGGCAGAACTGGGCGTAGAAGTGTCTACCATGTTGCACTCCGTGGACGAATCCATAGAGTGGTTCCAAAACAACCCACAGCCTGATCTTATTTTTTTGGACATTCAATTGTCAGATGGTCTATCCTTTGAAATTTTTGATGTTGTCGATGTAAAAAGTGCGATTATTTTCACTACCGCTTTTGACGAATATGCACTCCAGGCATTCAAGCTAAATAGCATTGATTATTTACTGAAACCCATCGATGATGAGGACCTTGAAAAGGCTGTTAAAAAATACCGAAATTTTAAACCGGAAAACCAGAAAATATCGGTCGATTTTAATGACATTAAAAAGCTCTTGGTGGACCCCTTGGATCGTGAGTACAAAAAAAGATTTACGGTGAAAGTGGGGCAGCATCTAAAAATTGTAAATGCAGATGATGTTGAATGTTTTTATTCCGAAAACAAGGGCACCTATGCGGCAACTTCGGAGGGAAGAAATTATTTGTTGGATACTACTTTGGAGCAGTTGGAGGAGGAGCTTTCCCCAAAGGTCTTTTTTCGGGTGAGCCGAAAGTATTTTGTAAACATTAGTCATATAAATGACATTATTTCCTACACTAATTCTAGGCTTCAAATTAAGATGAAGTGCTATAATGAACAAGAAATCATCGTGAGTCGGGAGCGGGTAAAAGACTTCAAGCTTTGGTTAGAATAAACATATTTAATGACCTGAAAACCAAATAATAGTATGATTTTAAAATCTACTATAAATTTTTCTTATAGTGAGTTTTTTGGTTAAAAAAGGCTAATCTTCATCAATACGGTTATCATCAAAGGCGGATGGTAACAATTTTGGAATCAATTTGATAAAAATAGGCAATAAAACAGCTCCGCCCGGTAGCATAAATATGGCTAGGGAGGGGATACTTTTAAAAATATCCACCAATTGATTTTGAACTTTTTTCTTCTCTTTCGGGCTTAAATCTTTGACGGTGGATTTGGATAAGAGTGCCAAAAGTTCTCGGCTTTCCATAAGCTCCTTTTTGAGTCTTTTGCTATTTCTGAGAATAAGTTTACTTACATTTTTAGACATACCCTCATAGAACTGGGCAGCTAAATTTTTATCATTTAAATAAGCAATTTTGTCCTTATTGTTATCAAAGAATTTCTTTACAAAATTGAGCTCGGATTGCACCTCTTTTTCTGACTTGCCAAGGTCTTTTCCAAGACCGAAAATATAATCAGATTCGGTGTAGTCCAACGACTTGTCTTCCCAGATGGTCAAGCAGGCCATATCCAAAAAATAATCTTTTTCAATTTTGGTGAAATTTTTGCTGAACAAGTCACGATAGCTACCATCAAATTTGGCTTCATCTAAATCAACATAGGTTAGGGAAGAGGCTAAAAGCTGTAACAATTTAGCATCTTTTTCATGGGTCTCTTTTGAGTTTAGGGCATGATATGCAATATTAATGGTAACATATTCCAACAGCTGGGCATGCTCCATCATGGGTATTTTATTTTGTAGATACACCCTAAAAATGAGCACATCAACATAAAGCAAGGAATTGGTTAGGCTATTTCCAAAGGCGCGATTGAATGCATTCCCTCCCAAATAGATTCTGGAATCAATCAGTTTTTCCAATTGCGATTCCGTTTTGGAGCCACTCAAAATTTTACTGATAAAGGAAATTCGCCCTACTTCCAAGGCCTGATAATACTCGAAAATGGTATTGACGAATTCGGTAAAATTCGAATCTTTCTTTTCAAATTGAAAGGTAAAATAGAGTGCTGTGAGCAAATTGATTTTGGCAATTTCATCTTCACTGAGGGTATGCTCCACTTCTATAAAAGGAGCTATATCCAGATGTACCCCATACACGAAACCATTCCTTTTAAGCTCTTGGTACAAGCTCTCGAAATCAGAATAAATTTTGGTTTCCTTATCAACAAGGTGCCCAAACTTGTTGATCCATCCAGAAGCTGAAGGGTTCATTGTATCTTATTTGCAGGTCAAAGTAAAGCAAATTATGGGACTTTTTGTGAACGAAAGGCAAAAGCGATATTATCGTTCCATTAAGAATTTTTTAACATTTTAAAACCAAACCGCTCTTTAGAAGGTTCCGTAGGTAGGGGTGTAGGAATCATTTAAAACAGATAAAATGAAAAAAACAACAAAGATTGCAATGGGATTGGGCGTATTGGCGCTTACAGTCATTGCATTGGTATCAGCAGATCACATTGATGCGCCCTCGGCGGCAGGATCCACAGCGGACATAGCCGATTTTTATGCCTTTGAGCCCAGTGAGGGCTCAGACAATACGGTATTTGTGGTGGATGTACAATCTGATGTGCTTCCCGAACTGGCCTATGGCTCTTTCGATGAGGATGTACTCACCGAACTCAACATAGATTTAGATGGTGATTTGGTAGAAGACTTGGTGATTCAAGCTATCGCAAGAGATGGTAGAATGTACTTTTTTGGACCAATCGCGCCAGATCAAACCGGATTGAACAGTCAAGTACTTGTGGATTATCCATTGGGAGATGTGGAAATTTCAGGTTCAACTCCAATAGTGGAGACCACATCAGACGGAGTATCATTATTTGCAGGCCCTAGACAGGACCCTTTCTTTTTTGATTTTTTCCAGTTCAATGCGGTAATCTCTCCTGAAACAGATTCAGCTCCAGGTGGATTTCTTCCTCCAGAAGAGGCAGCTGACACTTTTGATGGTGCAAATACCCTATCCATCATAGTAGAAATCCCCAATAGTATGTTAGGTACGCCTACAGCTACCAACGCTTTGGGACTTTCGGTGTACAAAACTTGGGTGACCACAAACAGAAAGCAATAAACCTCTAAAAAATAAAATAACATGAGACTAAAACATATAACATATTTAATGGCCTTGATGCTAACCTTAGGTTTGGCAACAGGATGCAGCAATGATGATGGAACTCCAGATGGCATGGGCATGGATGATGACATGATGATGGATGACGATGACATGATGATGGACGATGATGACATGATGGGCATCGATTTTACTGGAACCTATGCCCAGGTTGATCATTTGGGTCGCCCGGGAATCAATACTACCCTTAGCTTTGATATGGAAGGTGAGCCCAGCGTAAAAGATGCGCACAACACCACCATTCCATCAGAGATGGGAACTACTTTTCAGGCTGGTTTTCAAGCCAGATTGGAACAGTATCATGATGTTTACGCCCTAAAATTAGGACTTGACCCTGCGGACGTCAATTATGAAAACAATATTCTGGGATTGGATGCAGCCACGCTCACCACAGTTTTGGCGGCCGATGTTTTGGAAGTAGCTCCAGATTTACCCACTACATACTTTGATCCAGGTACAGATTTTGACAATGACGGCAGAATCTTGGTACCAGATGGTGATGAAGTGGCCCTTACTGGTAGACATCCCAACGATGACATTATCGACGTCTCGCTCATATTGTTCTTCGGTGGAGCAGAGGGTGACCGGTTTAGCGGTCAGGATTTGGATGATGATGGAATGGCAGATTTGCCAAGACTTACCTCAGATGGGGTTGGACTTACAGCAAACATTTCTACAACTTTCCCATATTTGGGAGATCCTGAGTAATTGCTATGAAAGGGAGTGGGGAGAGGCTTGTCCTCTCCCTTTTTTAAAACAACAACATATAGTATTATGAACACACTAAAATTAAAATACACACTACTTTTTTTGATGACAATTGTTTTGTTGTCATGTAAACAAGAAGTGGGGTTTAAAACCAATCATGAAGATTATGATCGCTATTTGGCGGCTGAACCCGTAAAGACGACCTCGAAATATTATGAACTATGGGACTCCAAGATTAAATCAGATAGCTTGCAGTTGTTGAGCTTGGGTAACGTAGCCAGTGAGTACAATAGGTTTTTTCAGGGAACTGGGGATATCAAATACTTAAAGATGGCAGAGCAATCACTGCAAAAGGCAGTAGATATTGCAGCCGTGGGAAAAGCTGGATATTATAGGGCCTTGGCACGAAACTACATTTCCCAGCATCGATTCAAGGAAGCCTTACAATTAGCTGAAAAGGCCAGGGAAATGGGAAGTGGGGTCAAGGATACCCAAGCCCTCTTTTTTGATGTGCACATGGAACTGGGCAACTATGAGAAAGCCCATGCCTATTTGGACAGTATTGGCAACATGTCAGACTTTGGATATTTAATACGGTTGGCAAAATGGAACGATCACAAAGGTGATTTGGATACCGCCATCCGTTTCATGGAAAAAGCGGCAGCAAAAGCAGAATCCTCCAAAAATAAGAGTATGCTCCTGTGGTCATATACCAACTTAGCTGATTTTTACGGTCATGCTGGTCGTATAGAAGACTCATATCAACTATACCTGAGGGCTTTGCAGTTAGACCCTCAAAATGCATATGCAAAGAAGGGAATCGCTTGGATTGTGTACTCCCATGAGCGTAATGGGGAAGAAGCTTTGCGGATTTTGGATTCAACTCTCATGAAACACCAGTCCCCAGATTATTATTTGCTGAAAGCAGAGATTGCAGAATTTATAGGCAACGAAGTGCTAAAGCTTGAGGCATTGGACAATTACTACAAGAAGGTACAACGAAAAGGTTATGGCGATATGTACAATGCGTACAACGTAGATTTTTACATTGATATGGAGGTACATGAAAAGGCAATGAAATTGGCCAAAAAGGAAGTTGAAAACAGACCTACTCCAGAATCCTATGGGCTATTGGCATACAGTTACTTTGCAAAAGGTGAAAAAGAAAAAGCACTGGAGATAGTTGAAAAGCACATCGCCGGAAAAACATTTGAGCCGGGGATACTTTCCAAAGCTGCCGAAATCTATAAAGCGAATGGCAAACATGATAAGGTAAAGGAATTGAAACAAGAATTGGTAGGTGCCATCTATGAGTTGGGGCCGGTAATGGAACCCGAAATTTTAAGATTATAAAACCAATAGCATTCTAGATTGTTGAAAACAAAGCGGTGGTTCATGCTATTGCTTGGTTGTTGTTTTGGGTACGCCATGGTTTTCCGTGGCGTATCTCATTTAATCTTCGAAAGTTTTTTCTGAATTTTCTTCCTCCTCGTCATCATGCTGAAGAATTTCTATTCCCTTTTGAATGACCAAATTGGTGGGGATAGTAATCCTACGTCCATCATCAGTCCGCATAAAAAGATAAAAGCCACTGATGTCCTCCACTTTTCCGGTCCAGTCAAAATCCTTATCCTGTACCCGTATGCGGTCTCCCAGTCGTAATGGGTGGCTAAAAAACAAGATCACACTGGCCGTTAAATTGGAAAGAATGGACCATTGTGCCACAAATCCTATGCCCACAAAAGCAAGGATAGAAGAAAGAAAAAGGGAAAATTCCTGTAAGTCTACGCCCCAAATCAAAGAAATTCCAACCAAAGCCATTCCATAGAACAAAAGGTTGCTCAGATAAAAAATAATCTTTCTACTGTTCATATCAATGGAACTGGTCCTGCCAAATCTTCGTATGGCCCTTTTGCTGAGTGTGTTAATGCCTATGATGACCATTAATAAAATTACGGTCACCAAAATCTCGGTTTTAAAGGACATTAGGTCTATCATTGGGAATACTTGGTAAATTTGAATTAACTTATACTCTAAACTACAAAGAACGTATTTACTTTTACTATAATGGCAACAGATTTCGAAAATAATACATGGGTCATTAACTATTCTTTTGACAACTATTACAACAAGAAGTTTTCTTTGGACGATGACAGTACGCTTTCCAAAAAGGATAAGACCATTACGTGGATTAACACGTACGGACTCGATTACATGGATGAATTCAGGTCTATGGTGATCAGCAATGAGTTGGATGATTTTTTGCTTCGACTGTTCGCCAATCAAAACTTGGGCAACAAGGTAATTGAATTGGAGGAACAGCTCTTTATCGCCGTTCGCATACTAAAAACAGAAAACCACAATTTGGAATCAGAGCAGATGTTCTTTGTGGTCGGCAAAGATTTTATATGGTGCATTCAAGAGAAATGGGGCGACCATTTTGACTGGATTCGAAACCGAATCTTTGAAAACAAGGGCATTATCCGTAAAAAACGGGCCGATTACTTACTCTACTTTATTTTAGAGACCATAATTTCTAATTACAAGGAGAAATACGAAGAGATTGTTCTCATGGAGAATATGTTGGACAGGGCCACCCAATTGGAGCCCACTCCTGAGTTTATGTTTGAAGTGGAACAGAACAAGGCCATGATTCATCAATTCAAGAAAGCGTCACATGGTCTTAGAGATATTGCAGTGCGATTGGAGCGTGTTGAGGTAAAGGGGTTTCATACAAAGTATTTTAGTGAAATTAGGGAGCAGGTCAATGGATTGACTAATGATATTGATTCGGACATCCAAGAACTGGAAAGCCAGATAAATCTCTTTTTCAGTATTCAGGGACACCGATTGAACGAGGTAATGAAAACGTTGACCATCTTCTCGGTAATCTTTATACCCCTCACTTTTATGGCCGGTATCTATGGAATGAACTTTGAAAATATTCCAGAATTAAAATGGCACTATGGCTATTTTATCCTTTTAGGGTTAATGTTGGTGGTCACCTTGTTTTCCATTATTATTTTCAAAAGGAAAAAATGGTTCTGAAAAAGCTAGGTACATAGTTCTTAACTAAATATACACTATGCCCCCACGGCGCCCAAAGTGTACAATTGCTCTAGGGTAGGGGTCTCGCTTCCACCTTCGGGTTCCAAAGTAATTCCAAATGCCTCGGAAGCATTTGGGTTTTCCAGCGTATATAACTTAGTATCATCCGATGCCAAATCATCCAGTAATCCTAAACTGGTAGGGGTCAAAGGTTCCAACTTTAAGGACCAGACTTGGTAAGTGAATCCTGGTGGTGGGTCTGGCAGCCCTTGGGCATCTATGATGACCTTCTGTTCTTCTCGGTTCCAATAGGCTTTTGCATAGGAGTTTGGAGAGACGGTTTGGCCACCAAGTGCCACTACGGTAACATTTCTATCCCGAAGTTCCTGTAACAAATTTTCTTTATCGGCAACCTCATCACGGGTGTTGGAAATAGTTTCCTCTAGGCTTTCTATTTCCTGATTGGTGATTTCAATCTCAGATTTCAAGCTGGTGTTCTGCAGATACATCCAAAGTGTGCCCGCGGCAAACAAAACGGCAGCGGCCCAACCCAAATAACTGCCCCAGGGTGTTTTCTTTTCAGATGATGCAGGCATAAATGGAATCACATCATCCAATTCAGCCTTAATTTTTGAAAAAGCATTTTCGGGCATTTTCGGTGAGGCTGCCTTAGTAAGTTTCAGCATGGCAGCTTCTATGGCCTCGATCTCCTTTTTTATTTCAGGATATTCAATGGCATAATGCTGCACCTCCAAGTTTTGCTCGGGACTCAATGCCCCTGCCACGTAGAGTTCCAAAATTCCGGATGCTATGTACTTTTCTACTTCCATTCTTATGCCATGTTTTTCCGTATTTCGGAAATACAGCTTCGTATTCGTGTTTTAATGGTGCCAATTGGAGTTTTCAATTCCTTGGCGGCCTCTTTTTGGGTATACCCTTTAAAATAAAGCATATCAATTAAAAGAATACACTTGTCCTTTAGCCCTTTGAGCAAGGACTGAAGCCCAATAGTATCAATTTTCCCATTTAGGTCTTCGCTATTTTCATAAATACCTACGAGAGAATCAACAGCTAGGTTTTTCTTTTGGTTTTTATGGGATTTTGAACGCAGTTCATCGATCGCAGTATTGCGCGCAATATTCAATATCCAAGTAAAAAATCGGCCTTTGGAGGCATCATATTGGTCAGACTTGCTCCAAACCTTCATAAACACATCCTGACAAAGTTCTTGTGAACGTTCTGGGTCTTTGAGGATTACGTTGATGACCCCACAAATATTTTCCGCATACATATTGTACAACGTCTCAAACGCGACCTTATCCTTCTCTTGAAATTGTTGTATGAGGTTGTCTAGATGCATAGCAATTGAGCTAAAGATATAAAAAATAGAGTTGCTTCTTGATTTTTATGGGTTTGGGACAAAAGAATGAAAGGAGATGTCTTTTGGCATTGTGATTCTTGATTTTAATAGGGTTGCAATGGCATGCAGTGAGTAGGCCATGCGTAACCTTAAAAAATAGAAAAGTTCACATTGCGAATCACTCGATATTGATTCCCTTCATCACCAATTCTTTCCATTGGGGATGTCGTTTTAAATAAACTGCTACAAATGGACATAAGGGAATCAAGGTCCAATCCTGTGCTTTAATATGCTCCAAAGTCTGTTTGATCAATTCGGAACCAATGCCCTTGCCTTCATAAGAAGCTGGGACTTCGGTATGGGTTAGGTAGATTTTTTCTTTGGCTTTGATGTATTCAATCTTTGCGATGGCGTCGCCCAAATCAAATTGAAATTGTTTGGCATCTACATTATCAACCAGTTTATATTGCTTTTCCATACTACTGTATCCGGTTTTCAGTATAACTCAATGCTCCAGAGGGACATTTGGACACCTGTTCCTTTAATTCCTCGGTAGTGGCATTTTCAACCTTTATCCAAGGCCGTTCCTTAGGGTTGTAGACCTTTGGGAGCATTTTTACACAAATGCCTGCGTGCTCGCAAAGTTCAGGCTTCCAGATTACACTGATTTCATCATTGGAATAACTCTTCTCTTTCATAAAATCCGTTTTGGGGTAAGTGAAAACTAAAAAGCTGCCCTTTCGGACAGCTTTCAATACTATTTATTGAATGATTCCAGTACAGGAAATCCGGGCGCCAGCGGCACCACTGGGCTGTGAGGTAAAATCATCCACACCTTGGTGAACAATTACGGCTTTGCCCAGAATATTCTTGGTCTCGTCATCACAGCCAATGCACCACTCGTCAGTTTTAAACTCAACAGTGGCATTTCCATCCGCATCCGCAGTGAAATTACCAATATCTCCTTTATGATACCCTTCTTCAGCCCCCCATTTACCATGCGGTTGGAAAGTTGGGTTCCAGTGTCCACCGGTAGAAGTACCATCCGCTGCGGAACAATCTGCTTTTTCGTGAAGGTGGATAGCGTGTTCGCCTTCGGAAAGGCCTGAAAAAACGGCTTTCATTGCTACTTCCCCATCTCCGGTGAAAGTAACCTCTCCACTAACTCCACTATCGCTTTTGGGTTCCATTGTAAAGGTAATGACCGTTGGCTCTGCTTTTTCAGCCATTTGGTCAACAGCTTCCTCTATCTCTTCGGAAGTTTCTTCCGCTTCTTTTTTTGCTTGCTTACAGCTAAAGGCAGTAACCAAAACCAGCCCAAGTGCAAGTGCTTGTAATTTTTTCATCGTAAGTATTTTTAGGTTTAATCTAAGGTACTTAATATTTGGAGTGATGTCAATAATTTAGACCATCAATCCAACTTTTTGATTTTTATTTATGACCATACGATTTTTTGAGTTGAATCGTTATTAAAATATATCCAGTTTCTATAACCCTAAAGCACAATAAATTGACGCATTTAGCCTCAAACTATATCAACTTTATGATTTATTGCAAAAAGCGAAAATCTTTTTGTAAAGGCTACCGTCGGTTAAAACAAAATAAATTAAAGGGGTATATCAATCAAAAGGATTACGTAAAGTCTTTACGTAAAATATACAATGCCACCATTGAGTTGGAATTGGATTATTTTGATATCCGTCACATGCGACTTTAAAATTTAGTCACTATCCCCGTTGTTCTTTTTGAAGAGCCCCCTTAAATCAGGATTATAAAAGAGCCCGATTTGAAATCGGTCATAAACGGCATTGGTAAATTGATTTCGCAAATACCCCACTTGAACACTACTGTTCCCCGATATGTTTATGCCAAGAGCACCATAAAGTCGATTTTGACCGAACAGGTCATCCTGCAGATTAATGAACAACTCGTCATAAAAATTCAAGAAAAACGTATCGGTCAAAGGCAAGGTCAGTTGAATACGGTAACGCGCTCGGTGCTGGGTATCTGTGGCATCACCGAAATCGAGGAAGCGCTGTTCCAATCGGTAACGATGCTCAAAGAGAAATTCCCATACCTTGTTTTTTAGAATAAACTGCTGAAAAATCCGGTGTTCCTTACTATTGACTTCATCGGGAAATTCCTCAAATGTGCCATCCGTTGAAATAAAGGCATACCCTCCAGTGGCAATGGCATTGGGATTGATATGGTAATTAAGTCCGGTTCTGAGTAAGAGTTGGTTAAAATTGCTGGCGGTCTTATAATACCGAAACTGTGCCTCGGTGTGAATACTGAACCGTTCCGCAATTTTGTTGGCGCCAAAGTACATATACCAAGCTCCCATTTCATCTTCTCCATTGTTTTGTGCATTTCCAATGGTAACAATCAACACGACCAAAAGGGTCGTTACACTTTTTGATATTCTATTCATTAATCTAAACTAAAGGTTTCGGTTTCTTTGAAAGGGGACAAATCCAATGATTCCATGGACTCCCGGTAGGGCTTCCATTTCTCACTAAAAAACAAATTAGTTTTGGCCAAGGCATTTTTTAGTTCCTGTTCAGCAAACTCCACTAATCTAGTTTCTGTACTGGTAATCCCTGTTTTTCTTGAATTAACGTAGGATTCCGCTGTATTTAAACGCAACACAACCGAAGGTTCTGGGTTTCGGGTAATGCCTTGGCGTTTGTCCTCTTTTCCAAGATACAGAGCAATCACAGAATCGATTTGTTGGGCTATGGTTTTGGAAGCCTCAATCTGTTCTTTGAATTTTTCTTTGTCCAAGTTTTTAAGTTCTTTTTGATACTTTTCAGCCAGATTTTTGCTTTCCACCAACTGCTCAACGGCATCTGCGGCGGTTTGGGTGTGCTTTTCCAACCGTTTGCCCAAAGCGTACACTTCATTGATCGATGCCATTGAGGTGTTTAACCTAGGGTCTGTTTTAACGGTTATTGAAGTGGAGTCAGATGTTTCCCCATAGTTGATTTTTACTTTATAAGTGCCTGGTTTTACATTGATTCCTCCAGACTCTGTTTTGCTTTTTGAGATGGTCCGTGATGGCGAATTGGGACCTTTTTCATCCAAATTCCAATACACCCTATGAAAACCAGGCTTTTCAGGGGTCTTGTATTTTAGGGTTCGAATCAATCTATCCCTATCGTAAAATTCAAAGAAGATGGAATCTTTGGTTTTTTCCTTGGATTTTTCTTCCGTTTTGGAGGCTTCATCACCTTCCTCTTTCTTCTCAGGTTCTGCGTCTTTTTTGTTTCCTTCTTTCAAGTAATAGGTAATCATAGCACCAGAATCCCTGTTCTCCCCATTGTAGAGGGCATCACCTCCAAAGCGACTTCCTGTGGGCTGTTGATAGGAGGCCAAATAGGCATCGGGACTTTTAAAAAGAGCTACCTCTTTTTGCAAGAGACTGGGGTTGCCGGCTAATTCACGAAGTGGGCGTATATCATCCAGTACCCAAGCAGCCCTTCCGAAAGTTCCTATGACCAAATCCTGTTCTCTGGGATGAATGGCCAAATCCTTGGTGGATACCGTTGGGAAGTCTTTGTTCCATTTTTGCCATTGAATTCCAGCATCCAAAGAAACATAAAGGCCATCGTCCGTTCCCAAAAACATCAAATTTGGATTTTCTGGGTCTTCTATGATTGAAAGGGTATAGCTCTCCACATCATTTTGGTCAACAATTCGGGTCCATGTCTTTCCATAATCTTTGGTTCGAAAGGCGTAGGGTGTATAATTAAACCTTCGGTAATCATTGGCGATCAACAAGGCTTCGCCCTTATTGTTATGGGATGCTTTGATCTGAGGTATCCAGCTGCCTTTTGGCAAACCTTTTATGTTATTGGTTACCTCGGTCCATGAAGCTCCACCATTTTGGGTATAATGTACGCGGCCATCATCGGTTCCTACCCATAGCATATCCTTTTCAACCAAGGAAGGTTCAATGACAATGATGGTGCAATGATTTTCAGCTCCAGTGGCATCCATGGTGAGCCCACCGCTTTCACTTTGTTTTTGTTTTTCAGGGTTATTAGTCGTTAAATCTGGAGAAATCACTTCCCAAGTCAGACCTTTGTCGGTTGATTTATGTACAAACTGACTTCCAAAATAGACCGTACTGTTGTCAAAAGGGTCTTGTCCAATGGCCGCATTCCAGTTGAAGCGAAGCATGGTATCCGGGTCTGGCGGGGTAGGCCGCACGGTGTAGTTGTTCCCTGTTATCCAATCGTATCGGCTAACATAACCTTGCTGGCTCATGGCATAGCCAAATTGACTATCATCCAGGTCGGGAACTACATCAAAACCATCGCCAAAGGCAATTTCTTGCCAATAGCTGTTTCGTATACCCTGCGCTTTCCAGACGTACGCAGGTCCGCGCCAAGAACCATTGTCTTGCATGCCACCATACACATTGTACGGAAATTCGTTGTCGGTACTGATATGATAAAATTGAGCCACCGGTAAATTCCCAATAAAACGCCAAGTTTTGCCACCATTTTTGGTAATGTTGAGCCCACCATCGTTCCCATCCAACATAAATTGACCATTTTCGGGGTGAATCCACCACGCGTGATGGTCTGGGTGGACACCGTTGCTTACAACATAAGCTGGCATTAACTGGGTAAAGTTTTTACCACCATCCTCAGAGACGTTAATGTAGGTGAAAACCGAGTAGACTCTATTTTCATTTTGGGGGTCAACATATATTTCGGAATAATAAAAGGGACGGTTGCCGATATCATTCTTATCATTGATTTTCTCCCATTTAAATCCACCGTCGGTTGATTTGTAAAGGGCATTTTTCTTTGCTTCAACCAAAGCGTAGACAATATTGGGTTGGTTCCGGGTGATGGCGACACCAATTCGTCCCAGCTCACCTTTGGGCAATCCGTCTTCTTCGGTAATTTTTTTCCAGCTAGTACCACCATCATGGGTCATGTACAATCCGCTACCTTCTCCACCGGATTTAAAGAACCATGGGTCGCGTTTGTGTTCCCACATGGCCGCAATTAATTTATTGGGATTGGTAGAATCCATGACCAAATCGGCCACCCCTGTTCTGTTGTTCACGAACAATACCTTTTCCCAGGTCTTTCCACCATCTGTGGTCTTAAAAACACCGCGTTCTGGGTGTTCACCCCATGGTGAACCGATAGCACCCACATAAACCACATCTGGATTGGTGGGGTCTATAAGGACCCGATGGATGTGTCGGGTTTTTTCCAATCCCATGGATGTCCAGGTTTTACCACCATCCAAGGATTTGTAGACACCGTATCCACCATTGAGACTATTTCTGGGATTGCCTTCACCCGTTCCCACCCAAATAACGGAGGGATTGGATTGTTGAATAGCCACAGCTCCAATGGAGGCAGTTACTTCATTGTCAAAAATAGGTTCCCATTTAACGCCACCAGATGTGGATTTCCACAATCCTCCAGAAGCAGTACCCACATACATGACGTCTGGGTTGCTATGAAGTACATCAATGGCGGTAACACGCCCGCTCATTCCGGCAGGACCGATGTTTCTGGGTTTTAGGTCTTGGAGCAAGTCCATTGAAAATTCTTGGGAAAATAGGGATACCGATGCGAGAAGCATCAGTAAGAAAAGAGGCTTTTTCATTCTAAGAGTTAATTAGTCGCCTAAAGATACCAAAAACCGAAAGTGGATTTCTTAAAGGGATGTTAATGGAAGTCTATTCGTCCTTGTAGATGACTCCGTCTTTCATGACAAATTTCACCTTTCGCATTTGCGCGATATTCTCGATGGGATTTCCCTCCACAGCGATGATATCAGCCTTGAATTCTGGTTGAATCCTTCCCAAATCATTTAGATGAAATATGCGGGCATTTACCGAAGTTGCAGATTGCAAAACGTTTAGGGGTTGCATACCATACGATACCATGAGTTCCATTTCCCTATAATTTTCGCCATGGGTGAACACCCCGACATCGCCACCAAAAGCAATATCCACTCCAGATTCCAGGGCCAATTTGAAGGATTTTTTCTTCTGCACGATTCTATCAGGGTCGGACCCTTTGCCTTTCAACCATCCTTTATATTGTTCAATGGCATCACCCGCAGCAAGAGTGGGACAGAGGGCCACATTGTGCTCTTTCATCAGTTTGAAAATTTCTAAGGTTCCGCCATCACCGTGCTCAATGGTTTCCACTCCACCCAACGTGGCTCGTTTCATTCCCTCTGGGGTACTGGCGTGGGCTACCACATATCTACCTGCGGTTGTGGCAGCAGCGACCATAGCATCAATTTCTTTTTGTAAAAAAGTAGCTTGTGAAGGTTCATCCTTGCCCCAACGGTAATCGGCATAGATTTTAATGAGGTTGGCGCCACCACCCATCTGATTGCGGACTTCCTTAATCGCTTCTGCCTCGCCACTGACCGGAATTGCTCCAAGCGGCACGGTGACACCTTCGTGAAACCCTTTTGGACCATAGGCTCCTGTGGCCACAATGGCAGGTCCGGCAACCAATAATCGGGGACCGGGAATGATTCCGTCATCAATGGTTTTTTTGATGTACACATCGGTATAGCCAGCACCTTCTGAACCTAAATCCCGCATGGTGGTTACCCCGGCCATGAGTGATTTTTTGGCATGAACGGTTGCTCGCACAGCCCTTTCTGCTGAGGATTCCTTTAGAACTTGATCGTTCCATTCCGTTTCATTGTAGGGATGGAGAAGAATATGCGAGTGCCCTTCAATAATGCCCGGTAATAGCGTCATACCCTTTAACTCTTTTCGTTGATAGGCATTGACACGTTTTAGACCAGTTTCTGGTCCTGCATAGACAATTTTGTTTTCATTTACGGCCACTATCCAGTCGGAATGGATTTCTTCCCCATCAAAAACACGGTCAGGCACCAATATATATTGAGCGTTACTGAGAACACCCCAAAAAAACAGCAGGATAAAACCCCAATATTTGATATGATTCGGTTTTTTCTGAAGGGTTTGGTCTGACATAACTTTTATTTTAATCCATTACGGCGCTTTCCAATAGTTCTTTAAGTTGCTTTTTACCAAAGACTTGATTTCCCTTGATGACCGTATGAATATTTTCGGTTTCCGATATGTCTTCCAAAGGATTGCCATCCAACAGCACCAAATCGGAAACTTTTCCTTGAGAAATACTTCCATACGAGTCAGACTGGTCTAAAAATCGAGCACCATTGTAGGCAGAGGTGCGTAGCGCATCTAAAGGTGAGATTCCTTTTGCAACCATTGCAGCCAGTTCCTTGTGCAATGAAATTCCAGGATAGATATAGGAATTGAAAGCTCCGCAATCCGAGCCGGCCAAAAGGCCCACATCGGCAGTATTCAGGGATTTTGTCAACCGACCAAAAAAACTGTCCAATTCCTTTCTATTTTTTCGAGCTTCTTCGGAAGCACGCATGGCACTTTGAATGCGACCTTCATAAGTTTTAATGATTCCTTGCCCTATATATTTTAGGTAAGGGTCGTTGGTATGGTCCATCTCGTCCAAATAGCTCAAGGTTTTCCCAATATGAAGGGTGGGCACCACAAAAACTTCTTTTTGCTTCAATTTTTGAAATATTGCCTGAGCGGTACTGTCCGTATATCCCTCTTGTAAAGAGGGCATGGCATCCCAAAAGCCCATTTCGCCGCTTTTCATCTTTTCGGTCACTTCTTCCTCATTGCTGGCACAACCTTTCATGATATAGTACAAATGTTCGATGGCATCCATCCCCGCATCCACTGTTTCATTGAGAGTGACCGTAAATGGCATATGGCCTGAAACGGTAAGACCTCTTTTTTCAATTTCTTTTATGGTCTTTACATAAAGGTCTCCTGAAAATCGACTGTCATATAATTTTACAAAATCAACATTCAGGGCTTGGAGGGAATCCAAGGCAACGGGAATATCTTCTTCCTTTTCCACGACAAGGGAGCCGGCCCAAGTTGAGTTGGGACCGTCAATTTTTGGCCCTGCCGTAAAAATGGTAGGGCCTACCAAGTCCTCATTTGCAATCTGTTTTTTCCATTCCATGACCGAGGCGGTTAAATCGCCCCCAGCGTCCCTCACGGTGGTAATGCCATTTGCAATAAAGAGTTTTAGAAAGTTTTTATTATTGGCAATCAACGAGTCGCCTCCGCGTAAGTGGATGTGATTGTCCCAAAAACCGGGAAGGAGGTATTTTTCGGTTGCGTCAATCGATGAATCTGCTTTGTATGTGGTCTCAGCACCAACATCCTCCATGGTTTTGATTTCTCCTTTGGAGATATAAATATTTTTAACGGTTACTTTCCCAGATTCAAGGTCGATGACATTGGCATTCATAAGGGCCAAATCAACTGGGATGGTTTCTTTTTCCTGACATGAGGTCAGGATAAAAAGGAAAGCAAGTAGCGTTACTTTTTTTAGGAGGGTGCTCATCTTTGGTTTCGGTATTTTACGTTTTGGGCGGCCAAGTCCACGATTTCTTGAACTCGTTTTTGTCGGGTTTCTTCCCGTTTGGCCTGATTTAGCCAATAGAGATAACTTTTCCGCTGTCCATGGGTGAAATTTTCAAAGTTTTCAAGTGCGGTTTTATTCGCTTTCAATGCTTTTTGGAGTTCTTTGGGAACCACCCCGTTTTCCACGTCGTCCAAGGCCTCCCATGAACCGTTCTTCTTGGCCACCTTTATGGCTTCCAGTCCACTTTTATGCATTAATCCATTGGATTTTAACTCTTTGATGTGGTTTTTATTGACCTTGCTCCAAACGCTTGTGGGTTTTCTGGGACAGAAATATTGTCGTCGTTTGCCATTGCCCAAGCTTTTTACCGTGCTATCTATCCAGCCATAGCATAAGGCTACACGTACGGCTTCTTCCCATCGCATACTTTCTTTGTGATGCTCCACCTTATAAAAAATAAGATGTATGCCATTGGAAGTATCGTGGTTTTCATGGAGCCACTCGCGCCATTCTGCATCATTTTTAAAGTAATGTTCAGGAAGATGGTCCAAATCAGATTTTTTCGGTTTCTATCAAAAAGTTTTTATCAAATTTCAGCTTGTCATTTGCCAGTTTTTCGGTTTTCCATTCGGAATTGGGAAAAAGCCAATGCTCCTTTTCTCCAAGAAAGACACGAATGGGCATATCAAAATCCTCAACCACATCCACATAGCGATAGGTGATGGTGTTACCTTCCAGTTTATATTCCAATTTGGGAATCATAACGGTCCTAAGATATTGGTTGAAGAAGGCCGTTAAGTCCTTTCCTGTTTTTTCACTGAGATAATCTTCTATTTGTTTTGTGGTCACTGTTTGGTGATAAAAATCAGCGTTCAACCCGCGAAGAATAGTGCGCCATAAATCGTCATCTTCAATTAATTGTCGCAGCGTATGTAAGATATTGGCCCCCTTGTAGTACATGTCCCCAGAACCACTGGTGTTTACATCATAAGGTCCAATAATGGGAATATCGTTTTGTATGTTGGCTTTGGTTCCCACAACATATTCAGATGAGGCTATTGTGCCAAAATGATAATCCAAGTACAGGTTTTCGGAATACGCTGTGAATCCTTCGTGAATCCACATGTCTGCAATGTCTTTATAGGTAATGTTGTTGGCAAACCACTCATGACCTGCTTCATGGATGATGATAAAATCAAATTTTAAGCCCCAACCGGTGCCTGACAAGTCTCTTCCCAAATAACCGTTGGTATATTGGTTTCCGTAAGTGACGGAACTTTGGTGCTCCATACCCAAATAGGGAACTTCCACTAGTTTGAACCCATCTTCATAAAAAGGGTAGGGGCCAAACCAATGCTCAAAAGCTTGTAGCATCATAGGTACTTGAACAAACTGCTCCTTTGCTTTTTCAAGATTTTCGGGAAGCACGTAGTAATCTAGATCTAAGGTTCCCTTTTCACCTTCATACTTTTCACCAAAATGAACATAGTTGCCTATATTCACATTTACGCCATAGTTGTTGATGGGATTGGCCACGAACCAGTGATAGGTTTTGTAATCTCCATGTTCATCCACACCTTCCAATTTTCCGTTGGAAACATCCATTAGATCTTTGGGAACCGTTACGTTGATGCGCATGCTGTCCACCTCATCGTACATGTGGTCTTTATTGGGCCACCAAACACTGGCGCCAAGTCCTTGGCAGGATGTAGCCACAAAAGGATTGCCTTTAGCGTCTTTTTTCCATGAAAAACCGCCATCCCAAGGTGCCCTAACTGCTTTTCTGGGGTTGCCTGAATATTCAATCTTGATTTCATTGAATTCTCCGGGTACCTGATTTTTCTTTAATTTGATAAAATGGGCAGCACCTTCGGAGGTGAATTTCAATTTTTTGCCATCTTGGGTCACAGAAGTGATTTGCATGGGTTCTTGTAAATCAATCTGAAGCACATCTGACGCCTCCAGTACCTCATATCGAACCACATTATGCCCTGAAATGAACTCTTTTTCGGGTTCTACCTTTACATGAAGATCGTAATAGTTTAAATCCCACCATTCCCGTTCTGGGGTGATACTTCCTCTAAGTGTATCTTGGCGTGTAAAGTTTTGGGCTGATAGGGTGCATAGCCCAAGCACAAATGCAACTAGCGTAAACTGTTTCTTCATATATAATCAATTAGACTTCTCGACGTCTCCTTCGATTGCGCTCAGGATGACAGCTCGAAGTGACAAATTATCTAAAAACTTTGTTTGGAAACACCACTGGACTTTCATGTCCGTCTTTGCCAACGGCAGCTACCCCAAAGAAAAAATTATCAATGACAATGCCCTCTAAAGTATGTTCGGTAACATCGCCCACATACCTAAAATTATCCCAAGTAGGGGAGGTGGTGTCCCTCCAATAAATCTTATATCCCATGGCACTATCTACTTTACTCCATCTAAGTTTGGCATTAGGTTCAACAATACCGCCAATTTCAACAGTTTCTGGAGCAGGGGGAGCCCACGCTATGGACGCAAGTGAAATAGCATTTACCGAAGTAAGTTTTTTGGCATATTCAAAGTTTACATGTTCAAGTACATCACCATAAGCAATACCGTCCTCCACCCGAATGTCCTGATGTTGTTGGGTATAGTTCTCATGGGCTTCCATGATGCGAATACCAGCAAACCCTGCATCATTGAAGGGTCTGTGATGTCCACCACGGCCAAAACGGTCTAAACGATAAATGAGCATGGGATTCATTTCTGGCATGTAGGTTTTGGTAGTTTTGTAAACATAGCGTGCCAATTGCCGGGAAATACCATCTACCTCACCGCCATAAAACCGACGAGCATTCCGTTCTTCTTCGGTTTCGGTGGGGGGAACAGGTTCCGAAAAAATACGGAAGTCGCGATTGCTTACCACACCATCAACCCCGGTAATGTTTCCAATCATATCGTTGTTGAGGATACCAACAATATCCCAGTTGTTTTTTTTGGCATAGGCTGCCAATCCTTTACCGCCATATAGTCCTTGTTCTTCTCCTGAAAGGCCCACAAAGATAATGCTGCTTTCAAAATCATATTTGGAAAGAACACGTGCGGCTTCAATAGTACCAGCCATGCCACTGGCGTTGTCGTTTGCTCCGGGAGAGTCCGAAGTGAAATTTGTGGGGTCGCTCACCCTAGAATCGATATCCCCACTCATGATGATAAACCGGTTTGGATACTTGGAGCCACGTTTAATGGCGACTACATTCACAATCCAAACATCCTTAACGATTCGGTCGTTGTCCCCTTTTTTGATGAAATCTTTTTGATAGAAGACCTCCAAACAGTTGTTGCATGCTTTGGAAATGGTTTCAAATTCTGATTTTATCCAACGCCGAGCAGCGCCAATACCACGGGTTTGGGAGATAGTATCGCTTAAGGTGTGCCGTGTGCCAAAACTGACCAATTTGGTCACATCATTTTCAATGCGCTCAGCAGAAACGGAATTGATGATATCATATAAACGTGCATCTGTTTGCGCAGTAAGAACCGATATGCTTAGAAGGCTAAATAGCAGTACGTAAAACTTTTTCATGGGTATGATTTATTTTCCGATGAGCTCAATGAACAACCCATCAGGGTCTTGGATTAGTATAAAGTTTCTGCCATCTGACAGTTGTATGGGTGTATCGCCCAGGGTTTCAATGTTGCTATCTTTGATTCGCTGCAATACTTCAGCCGTGGACTTTAGATAAATGGTTATGTAACGCACACCGTTTTTGTCCTGGATAACCTTACCGGATTCCTCTTTTGGATTGCCGAATGAAGCTAACTTGAATTCCGTGGAGTGGGGGTCATCCAAGAGTTTTAAAATTTTGACATCATATGGAGTTCCACCGGTCAAACCTGATTTTTCACCAAAAGATGCATCGATACCGAAACCTCCGGTTTCGACCATACCGATGATATTGGTATAAAAATCGTAGGACGCATCCATATCTGATGCAATCATGGCTATGGAAATGGAAGGATTGTCAACCTCGTTTTGTGCTTGGCACAAACTTAGCGTACACAGCAAAAAAACAAGAGTAGTGAAGAGACGCTTCATTATAGAATTAGTTGAGAAATATTAGTCCGCATGAAAGTAGCAAAAAAGGGCCAAAATAAAAACCAATAGGGCAATTGGAACTACCCCTTAATCTATGAATGTCACCTTCACAATTTCACCATTTTGCACCTCATAAACGGCCACAGCACTGATTTTTGAACCATTTACAGTAACATACTCTTCATCAATGACCTTATTGCCAATAACAATCCTATTTTTGATTTCACAATACAGGTCTGGGGTATTTTCAAAAAAGGTCTTGTAGTGTTCCCGCATTTTGTTTTTTCCTTCAATGTGGAGCGTATTTGGAAAATTGTAGAGTTTGATATTCTCTGAATAGGTATCCATAAAAGCGTCAATATCACGGGCGTTGTAGGCTTCCAATTGTTTTTGGACCAGACTTCTTGGCGATTCCTCCGCCACAAAAGCCAGTCGGGTCTTTGATGAGTTGACCGCGATTCTGGAAATGTTGTTGATTTCCTCTTGCTCAAAATGAATAACGGGGTCCCAAGTTACCTCGGTGGTTGTATCATAGCTTAAAATGGATTTTCCTGAACCGGTCACCAATGTGTTCCCGTCCAGCCAGCAGACATCTTCTTCATTCTTGTAAGTGTTTACTATTTTTTTAGTGGCCCCTGAAACCGGATTCAAGGATTTTATTTCCCAAGCTTTATTTTCCTTACTGATATAGCTTATCAAATCCGTGCCCGGAATTTTATGCAAGGACCGACCCACATTTCTTTGATGGGTATAGTTGGTTCCATCCTTTAGGTTGCTTACCACCAAATCCATTCGGCTTCCCACCAAGACCGTTGAGACCACCACATGGTCATTGTACCAGACATGATATCCAATTTTCAGGTCGGAAATGGGCGAGGACTTGCCCGTTTTTAGGTCATATTCATACAATCGCTGCAACCCGTCCAAATCCAAACGAATGGCAGAAATGGCATTCTTTCCCGGAATTCGTAACGGTGAATACTCGCTTCCGGTTGGTGTATTGGTAATCCATAGTTTAGAGCTACCTTCATTGATATTCAGTCGTAAAACATCAGTTTGCCCCTCCCGGGTAGAAGAAAACAATACAGTGTCATCATCCCAAAATGAAGGTTGGTTATCATACCCTTCATTGTTGGAAATGTTCTTTGGATTGGATAAGATTGGGCTCCCATTCTCAAATGACAGGTCAAAAAGATAGACCTCAGTATTTGCCTGCCCATTCATTTGGCATACTGAGAGCAGAAATAGGAGTGTGATTAATCTATAGGTCATGGTTTTGCAAACCGTTTTAAAAGTTCCCTTACACGTTCGGTGTTTTCAACATGGTATTTGGCTTTGGTTTTCTTGAGCCCGACCTTTACCGTTACCGCAGAATCTGGTAGGTCTTGGAACATAAACTCATCGGTCCAATCATCACCAATGGCAAATACAAAGTCGTAATCATCTTCGCCCAACATTCGAGTGGCCGCCCTTCCTTTGTTCACATTACTGCTTTTTACCTCCATGACCTTGTTGCCATTAAGCACACTAATATCGTCGTTACCTATTAAACTGGTCAATACCGTATTTAATTCCGTAGCTCTTTTTTCGCCAAAATCTGGGTCGGTGTTTCTATAATGCCACGCCAAGGAGTAATTTTTTTCTTCAATAAAAGAGCCTGGTGTCCGATCCACAAAAGATTCCAGAACGGGACGAATTTTGTCCATCCACTGTCCTTTCACCTTTTCCAACATCTTAAATTCCTCTCCATTTCTTGAAATCCATACCCCATGTTCCACGATCATATTGTATTTTTTTGGAAGGAACCATCGGCTAAAAGTCTGTTTGTCCCTTCCACTTATTAAAAACAGGGTGGTGTTTTCTTGACTGTTCAATTGATCTAAAAGATCATATAATTCATCATCGGGAGATGCTTTTTGAGGGTCTTTGTGAAAACCAGAAAGCGTACCATCATAATCAAGGAATAAAAGCCGCTTGGTTGCAGAGGAAAATTTCTTCAGGATTGTGTTCAAACGGTCATCCGTCATTTTTTGGGAGATAAAGGCATGCCCCAATTCAGGTTTCTGGTTTAGGGCATTCATAAATTCATTGGCCCAAACCTCAACGTTGTATCGTTCCAAGCGATTTTGCAAAAAGGTGTTTCTTGATTTTTGCTCTTCTACCGGCATATTAATTGCTTTCTGCAATGTATCGGCCTGTTCCTCAAAATTGTTGGGGTTTATTAAGAGAGCTTCGTTCATTTCATAGGCTGAACCCGCCATCTCACTCAAAATTAGGACTCCGGTTTTGTCCGTTCGCGTAGCTATATATTCCTTGGCTACCAAGTTCATACCATCACGAAGTGGCGTTAACCAAGCAATATCACTGTTAGTATATAGGTCAATGAGGTTTTCAAACGGCATGGAGCGGTAAAAATACCAGATGGGTGTCCAGTTTACTGTAGAGAATTCTCCATTGATTCGTCCTACCAATTCATCGATTTCCCTTTTAAGAAGCTGGTATTGAGGTACATTTGATCTCGATGGAACAGCAAGAATGATCAATCGAACCTTTTCTTTATATTCGGGATATTTGTTCAGAAAGTATTCAAAAGCATTGAGTCGTTTTGCTATTCCTTTACTGTAATCCAATCTATCTATGGAGAGAATGAGTTTGGTATCTGGGGCAGAAGCTTTGTGGCTGTCCAATCGCTTTTGAAGATCACTTTGCTCTCCTTCGTTGTTTTGCTGATGGGACTTTGCGGCATTCTTAAATTTTTTGTAATCGATTCCCATGGGAAAAGAGTCAACCTTTATGACCCTATTCTCCATAAAAATCTCATTGAAGCTCACTTCCAATCCCAAGAGCCTTCGGACCGAACTTAAAAAATGTCGTTCATAATCGTAGGTGTGAAAACCAATAAGGTCAGATCCCAGTAATCCCTCTAAAATTTCTTCACGCCATGGAAGCGTTCTAAAAATTTCATACGAAGGAAAGGGAATGTGCAAAAAGAACCCGATGGTGGTGTTCGGACGTTTCTCCCGAACCATTTGTGGCACCAACATCAATTGGTAATCATGTACCCAAATGGTATCATCTTCACCTGAGTTTTCAATTATGGCATCTGCAAACTTTTGGTTTACCGATTTGTAGGTGTTCCAAAAATCCAGTTCAAACTCGGAGTACTCCAAAAAATAATGAAAAAGGGGCCAGACCGTCCTATTGCTAAATCCGAAGTAAAAACCATCAATTTCTTGGGCATTGAGCCTCACCTTGGAGCAACCATTTTTTTTGAGGGCCTTATCAATATCATTCTCAAGTTCCGGAGGAATATCCTCATCAGTCAGTCCGGACCATCCTATCCATAAACTTTCACCACCACTGTGTACTGATTTCATGCCTGTGGCCAACCCGCCCACACTTGGCACTGCATCGATGCCTCCATTATTAATTTGTAATTGAACGGGTAGTCGATTTGAGATTATGATAGTTTTGCCCATAAAAGGATGCTTTTTGTCAGTATTACTATTTTGTTTCTTTAAATTTCGGGAAATTCGAGCGTAAAACCAATTCGTACGAACCCTTTTGAGGATAATTGATCTATGGACAACCTGAATTACGGAATTATTGGAAATTGTAGAACCGCCGCCTTGATTTCAAAAGCAGGGTCATTGGATTGGTGCTGTCTGCCCCAATTCGACTCAACCTCTGTATTCGCAAAGATTTTGGATGAGCAAAAAGGAGGAAGTTTTGAATTCATTTTGGATGATGGATATGATGTTGAACAAAAATATCATCCCAACACGGCTATTTTGATTACTCGTTTTTCCAATGGTAAGGATATTTTTGAAGTGCATGATTTTATGCCCAGGCACCACAAGCTGAATAATGGGAAATATAATGCTCCGCCAGAAATCGTTAGGTATATCAAATATGTGTCTGGAAAACCCAAGTTTCGAGTAAAGTATGACCCAAAGCTTGAATATGGGCTTGGGCAGACCAAGCATTATGTGAAAAAGGACTTCATTGCGAGTTTAACTCATAAGCAGAAGTACGACACCCTTTTTCTATATACTTCATTTGACAAAAATACCGTGTTGGATGGAGATGAAATGACGCTTACCAAGGATGGCTATTTTTTGATCTGTTACAATGAAAAGATCTTAGAAGCATCAACGGATAAAATGGCTTTAGAACTGGAACGCACCAAGGTATATTGGTTGGATTGGGCAGACAAAACCCCAAATTATTCCAAGTTTGGCGAGCAAATTATTCGAAGTGCCATTACCCTAAAGTTATTGACCTTTGATAAGACTGGTGCGGTATTGGCGGCGGCCACCACTTCACTGCCAGAGACCATTGGCGAGGTCCGCAACTGGGATTATCGTTTTTGCTGGATTAGGGATGCTTCCATGGTGATAAAGGTGGTATCTGAGCTGGGCCACAAGAATTCCGCTAAAAGGTACCTGCAGTTTATAATTGATTTGATGCCAGATAAGGATGAAAAACTCCAAATCATGTATGGTATCAATAAAGAAAAGACCCTTACTGAGAAAACACTAGATCATTTGGATGGGTATCAAGGCTCAAAACCTGTGCGTATTGGAAATGCGGCCTACAAGCAACGACAAAATGATATTTATGGCATTTTGATGGATGTTATCTATGAGCAGTTAATGAAATTCACCAATGATATTGAAAATGGCGAAGAGCTTTGGAGCATTACCAAAGGTATTGTTTGGATTGTAGGCAAGCACTGGAGGGAGCCGGATAAAGGAATTTGGGAATTCCGTGGGGAGGACAAGCATTTTACTTTCTCCAAAGTACTGTGTTGGGTGGCTTTAGATCGCGCTATTAAAGTGGCGAGAATTTTTGGGAAGACCCATAAAATCTCTAAATGGACTGCTTTGGAGCAGGAAATCAAAGAAGATATCCACCATAATGCTTGGAACAGTGATATCAATGCGTTTGTACAGTCGTATGGTTCGCGTCATTTGGATGCCTCGGTACTACTGATGGAGTCCTACGGATTTATACATGCGAGAGATCCTAAATATGTAAGTACTGTACGTGCCATAGAAGAGGGTTTAAGTAATGATGGATTGCTCTATCGCTATAAAAATGAAGATGATTTTGGATTGCCATCATCTTCATTTACTATTTGCACCTTTTGGTTCATAAACAGTCTCTTTAAAATAGGGGAAGAAGAAAAAGCTTTGGAACACTTTGAGAAGTTGTTGGGCTATAGCAACCATCTGGGCCTTTTTAGCGAGGACATTGATTTTAAGTCCAAACGATTGTTGGGTAACTTCCCCCAGGCTTATTCTCACTTGGCACTGATTGAGTGTGCCATTAACTTCTCGCGCAAACAACGTGAGGAGCGTATTTTGGAATCTATAGGCTGATTAAGGTCCAATAAAGCAAAATATGCCACCTCGATCGCAGTCGAGAGGTCTCCAAAATCTGAAATATGAATTAGGTCTCGACTGCCTAGCTGCCGAAGGCTGGCGCTCGACCTGACATAGTATATGTATAAAACAAAAAACGCCCCAAAATGGGGCGTTTTCAATTCAGCTTTGTTCAGCATTATTTGAATTAGTCGAAGGTGTACCCATTATCTGCAGCTACTTTGTCCGCAATTTGGGTGCGGAGCGCCACAACATTGGGTTGATTTGTATATTTCGTGAAACGTTTTAGTCCCATCAACATCATGCGCTGCTCATCGCCTTCTGCAAAAGAAACAATGGCCTCTTTTCCTTTTTGGTTAACAATGTCCACAGCTCGGTATAAATAGAGTTTGGCCATAGCGATTTGGGTGGCTTGATTGTCTTCTCCAAATCGTTTTGCATTTTTCTCGGCGCGAAGGATCGTGGATTCCGCCAAGTATACCTGAATTAAAATATCAGCGGCGGACATCAACAACATTTGGTGCTCTTCTAAATTTGGGCCGAATTTTTGAACCGCGCTTCCAGCGACCATCAAGAAAACTTTTTTCAATCGGGCTACCATATCCTTTTCTTCCGAGAACAATTCAGAATAGTCAGGCGTGTCAAACGATGGAATACCCATCAATTCCTCCCCAACAGCTGTGGCAGGTCCTAATAAGTCTACGTGTCCTTTCATGGCTTTTTTCACCAACATGCCCACGGCCAACATCCGATTGATTTCATTGGTTCCCTCATAAATTCTAGATATACGTGCATCTCGCCAAGCGGATTCCATAGGGGTATCGGCACTAAAGCCCATGCCTCCAAAAATCTGAATGCCTTCATCGGTTGTATGTTGTACATGTTCGGAAACCGCCACTTTAAGGATGGAGCATTCAATGGCGTATTCTTCAACGCCTTTTAACTCTGCTTCTTGATGTGAATTTCCATCGGCCTGACGTATAGCGATTCTGTCCTCAATGTTTTTGGCTGCCCTATAGCAAGCTGATTCATCTGCGTAAGCATTCGTGGCCATATCAGCGATTTTTGCTTTAATGGCCCCAAAATTCATGATTGGTGTCTTGAACTGTACCCGTTCATTGGCATATTTGGTGGCCTCATTGAGCACCCGTCTTTGCGCTTCCAAACAGGCGGCTGCCAGTTTAATTCTTCCCACATTTAGGGCATTCATGGCAATCTTAAATCCATTGCCCCTTTCGGATAACATATTTTCAACAGGTACCTTGGTCTCGTTGAAGAATACCTGACGGGTAGAGGAGGAGTGGATACCCAATTTCTTCTCTTCATCGCCCAAAGAAATCCCATTCTTAGGGTCGTTTTCAACAATAAAGCCAGTAATGTTCTTGTCGTCTTCAATTCGGGCAAACACAATAAATAGGTTGCAGAAACCCGCATTGGAAATCCACATTTTTTGTCCGGTGATGCTGTAATATTTTCCATCTTCGGACAGAACCGCTTTGGTCTTCCCTGAATTGGCATCTGAACCAGCACCCGGTTCGGTTAAACAGTAGGCGCCAAACCACTCGCCAGAGGCCAGTTTTGGCACATATTTTTGTTTCTGCTCTTCAGTACCGTAAAGCGTAATCGGCATAGTTCCGATTCCTGTGTGTGCTCCAAAAGCCGTACTGAAAGAACCTGTTGCTCCTGAGATATAATCACAAACCAACATTGTGGAGACAAATCCCATACCCATACCGCCATACGCTTCAGGAACGGCAACGCTTAAAAGTCCCAATTCACCAGCTTTTCGCATACATTCTTCAGTGTAGGCGTAGTCTTTTTTCTCAAAACGCTCCCAATGGGCCCAAAGCTCGCGGTCCACAAACTCCTTGGTGCTTTCGCGCATCATTTTTTGCTCTTCGTTTAGGTCTTCCAGTGTGAAAATGTCCTCACATTTGGTTTCCTTGACCAGAAATTGGCCGCCTCGTAATATTTCTTTTTCTGCTGTTTCCATTTTGATTAAGATTTAAGAAGATAGAAAATAGAGAAAAGACTTATTTCAATCCATTTTGAAATCCCATGGTCATCTTTTGCCATTCTTCTATTTTATCTTCAAGGGTATTTAAACTTTCTGGGTTAATGTAATTTCGGTGTTTAGCAATTAAGAGTTGAGTTCCAAGTTCAAAGGATGACCCCAATGCAATGTCTATGAAATGCTTAAAAGATTTATCCGTTCTGGAAGACCCTTCGGCTATATTGCTTGGCATTGAAATTGAGCATCTGCTTATTTGTGAGCTTAAGTCATATCGTTCATGTTTCGGAAACTTAATGAGCAAATCAGAAATTTCATTAGCAATCTCCAATCCGAGCAACCATATTTTCAACCTTTTATAGTTATGTCTTTTCATCGAGCCGTCTTTTTTCTCTACTCTTTCCTCTCTATTCTTAAGCCCTTAAGATAGAAATTCATAAATCCCCGCGGCTCCTTGACCTGTACCAACGCACATGGTCACCATTCCGTATTTTCCTTTCATATCGCGTTTGCGCATTTCATCAAAAAGTTGAACGGATAATTTAGCTCCGGTACAACCCAGTGGATGGCCCAATGCAATAGCTCCACCGTTAACATTGACGATTTCTGGGTCCAAGCCCAATTCTCGGATAACGGCCAACGACTGCGAAGCAAAGGCTTCGTTCAATTCGATGAGTTCTACATCATTTTGGTTCAATCCGGCTTGTTTCAACGCTTTTGGAATCGCCTTAACCGGACCAATTCCCATGATGCGAGGTTCAACGCCGGCTGCGGCGTAATTTACCAAGCGGGCAATGGGTTCCAAGTTCAATTCTTTTACCATTTCTTCACTCATGACCATGACAAAAGCGGCTCCATCGCTCATTTGTGAAGAGTTACCTGCCGTAACACTACCCCCCTCGGCAAAAACGGGTCTCAATTTGTTCAATGTTGGAATGTTGGTGTCCTTTCGGGGTCCTTCATCTTTGTTGACGGTGTATTTTTTCGTTTCTTTTTTTCCAGCTTCATTTACAAAAGTGTGCTGCACTTCAATAGGAACAATTTGGTCTTGGAACCGATTTTCTTCTTGGGCTTTCAACGCTTTCATGTGAGAATTGTATGCGAACACATCTTGATCCTCTCGGGAAACCTTAAATTGCTTCGCAACGGCTTCAGCCGTAAGTCCCATCCCCCAATAATAATCTTCGTGACCTTCTTTGGCAGTGGCATAATCTGGGGTAGGTTTGTAACCACCCATGGGGATATAGCTCATACTTTCCGCTCCTCCGGCAATGATACAATCGGCCATTCCAGATTGAATTTTAGCAGTGGCAATACCAATGGTTTCCAATCCCGAGGCACAATACCGGTTGACGGTTACGCCGGGAACATCCTCAATATCCAACCCCATGAGGGAGATGAGTCGAGCCATATTTAATCCCTGCTCAGCTTCTGGCATAGCGTTGCCCACAATGACATCATCGATACGTTTTTTATCGAGTTGGGGCAATTGCTTCATCATGTATTCGATAGTCTCCGCGGCCAGCTCATCTGGTCTTTTGAATCGGAACAAACCTCGTGGAGCTTTTCCCACTGCGGTTCTGTATGCTTTTACGATATATGCTTGCTTGTTCATCTTGCTTTAATTGATTTATGACGATAAGACGTAGGACGTAAGACTAATGGTCTTCTATACTTTCCATAAAACGAGTTACCATCTTTTGTATTGATTGAATTTTATTTTCCAAATGATTAAAAGTACTTTCTGAAATGTACCCAACTTCGAAGGCAATGACGAGCTGTGTTTCCCATTCAAATGCTGAACCAAGAGCATTTTCCAAATACTGTAAAAAATGCTTTGTTGTACTTTTACTCATTCCCTCCGCAATATTTGAAGGAATTGATATGGAGCATCGTTGCATTTGGTTAGACAGTACATAGGTTTCAGACTTAGGAAATATTTTGGTGGTTTTGTAGGTCTCTTTGACCAATCCAATGCCATCCCTCCAAATGGTTAACTTTCTAAAATTATGTTTTGCTGCCATATCTTATGTCTTACGTCTAAAAGTCTTACGTCTAGTTTCTCAGCGGTTTCCCAGTTTTCAACATGTGCTGGATGCGCTCCAAAGTCTTTCGTTCGGTACATAGCGAAAGAAATGCTTCCCGCTCTAAATCCAATAAGTATTGTTCACTTACGTAATTGGCCTCAGATAAATCTCCTCCGGCCATCACGTAGGCCAGTTTGTCCGCAATTTTCTTGTCGTGTTCCGATATGTAATGTCCCGCTTCCATGGAATCGGTACCTACCAAGAACATTCCAAGTGCCTGTTTACCCAAAACCTTCACATCTTTTCGTTGTATCGGTTTGGTGTACCCTGCTTCCGCTAGTAAATGGGCATGGGCCTTGGCCGTAGCAATTTGTCGGTCTTTATTCACAACCACTACATCTTTCCCTTTTTGTAAAATCCCCAAATCGAAGGCTTCATACGCTGAGGTGGATACTTTGGCCATTCCAATAGTGAGGAAGTATTCTTGTAGAACGTTAAGCTCTACATCATTTTTCCTGAACGTGTCAGAGGCACGAAGCGTCATTTCCTTGGAACCGCCACCGCCGGGAATCACCCCGACGCCAAATTCCACCAATCCGATATAGGTTTCCGCAGCTGCAACCACTTTGTCGGCATGCATGGAAAGCTCACAACCACCACCCAGGCACATACCGTGCGGTGCTGAAACAGTAGGGATGGAAGAATACCGCATCCGCATCATGGTATCCTGAAAGTATTTGATGGCCATGTTCAATTCATCATATTCCTGTTCTACGGCCATCATAAAAATCATTCCAATATTGGCGCCGACAGAGAAATTGGCAGCTTGGTTTCCGACCACCAATCCTTGGAAATCTTTTTCCGCTAGGTCGACCGCTTTGTTCAAACCAGCCAAAACATCTCCGCCGATGGTGTTCATTTTGGATTGGAATTCGCAGTTCAAAATGCCGTCACCCAAATCCTCGATGACCACCCCACTGTTTTTGAACACTTCATTGGACTTTCTGATGTTGTCCAAAATGATAAAGGCATCCTGACCCGGAACTTTTTCCATAGCCTTTTTTGGAATATCATAAAAGTAGGTGGCACCATCTTTTACCGAATAAAAGGAATCAATGCCGGCTGCCTTCATTTCCGCAACCCAAGGGGCGGCTTCCAAACCTTCAGCTTTGATGAATTCCAAACCTTTGTCCAGTCCCACAGCATCCCAAATTTGGAATGGACCGTGTTCCCAGCCAAAGCCAGCTTTCATGGCATCGTCAATCTTATACAATTCATCAGTGATTTCTGGGATTCGATGTGTAACGTAGGCAAACAACGCCCCGAAACTTTTTCGATAAAATTCCCCAGCTTTATCTTTTCCATCCACCAAAACAGGAAACCTATCAATTACTTTATCAATGGTTTTGGTAAGCTCCAATGTGGCAAATTTTGCGCTCTTTTTAGACCGATAGTCCATCGAGTCCAAATCCAAAGTGAGGATTTCGCTCTTGCCATCATCACCCTTCACTTTTTTATAAAAGCCTTGTCCCGTTTTGCTTCCCAACCATTTGTTTTCCATCATGGTATTGATGAAATCTGTTAGTTGAAACAGTTCATGACGTTCATCATCCTTGCAGTTTTCGCTAATACCGTTGGCTACGTGCACCAATGTATCCAGTCCAACCACATCAACCGTGCGGAAGGTGGCCGATTTAGGTCGCCCAATAACAGGTCCGGTAAGCTTGTCAACTTCTTCCACCGTCATGCCCATTTCCTTTACCATGTGGAAGAGGCTTTGAATACTGAAAATCCCAATACGATTGCCAATAAATGCGGGTGTATCTTTCGCCACCACTGAAGTTTTACCCAAGTACTGTTCGCCATAGCTATTTAAGAATTCCAAAACTTCAGGGGAAGTTTCAGGGCCTGGAATGATTTCAAAAAGTTTTAGATACCGGGGCGGGTTAAAGAAGTGGGTTCCGCAGAAGTGTTCCTTAAAATCCTGACTCCGGCCTTCACTCATAAACTTTATAGGAATACCCGAAGTATTGGATGTAATAAGTGTTCCCGGAGTTCTATGTTTTTCGAGGTTTTCAAAAACCTGTTTTTTAATGTCCAATCGCTCCACAACCACCTCAATAATCCAATCCACCTTGGAAACTTTGGCAATGTCATCCTCCAAATTTCCGGTGGTGATGCGGCTCGCAAATTTTTGATGGTAAATAGGGGAGGGTTTTGACTTTAATGCTGCAGACAAGGCGTCGTTCACCAAACGGTTGCGTACGACTTTGTCCTTTAAAGTGAGCCCTTTGGCCTTTTCCTTTTCGTTGAGTTCCCTTGGAACAATATCCAGCAATAAAACCTCGACGCCGATATTGGCAAAATGACAGGCAATGCCACTTCCCATAATACCAGAACCGATAACGGCAACTTTGTTGATATGCCTCTTCATTGATGTGTTTGTTTTAGTTCGTTGTTTTTATGTACACTTTTTTGTCTGAAATCAGTTTATTGATGATGTCCACGGTCTTAAAAAAACCTTCTAGGTTTTCTTGTGAAACATTTGCTTTGACCACTTCATTGAATCTGAGCACCACATCTTTGGATTCCTTACGTTTTTCCAATCCCAATGCGGTAAGATGAATCAGTACCCCCCTGCCGTCGTTTGGATTGGGCTTTCGTTGAATGTATCCTCTTTCCTCAATATTTTTTAAGATCCTGGATAAACTTGTGGATTCCATTCCCATTTTGGGACCCAGAGCGGTACTTGGTGTTCCTTCCTTTGGGTCGATACTCAACAGGGTAAAGCCTATGGCCATGGTAACCCCGTAATTCTTGGCCTCTTCATTGTACATTTTGCTGACGGCTTGCCAAGTAGCTCTCAATGCATAATCAATGGTCAAATCTTTCATAGAACAGTTTGGTGTTTTCAAATATATGAAAATATATTATGCATGCATAATAAATATAAGATTTATGTGAGTCCTTATAATCTGAAAACAATGATGAAGTTGCCATACGTCAATTCATAAAGGCAATCTGTCAACTTGTATATGAAATAGAATGAAGATAAAGAGATATTGTTAGCATTCTATTTCACCTAAATAACGTTCAAATGAATACCAAAAAATTATTTTACATAATTGTAGTGCTTTT
This sequence comes from Flagellimonas marina, assembly GCF_042651185.1. Taxonomy (NCBI): domain Bacteria; kingdom Pseudomonadati; phylum Bacteroidota; class Flavobacteriia; order Flavobacteriales; family Flavobacteriaceae; genus Flagellimonas; species Flagellimonas marina. Next base: position 744,883 of record NZ_JBHSCL010000004.1, read on the forward strand.
ATTGCTGGCTTCATGCGGCAAGGATGATGGTCTTGAAAAAATGGAGTCCAAGAACAATGCACCGGTTATTGAGGTTCAAAGCTTTAGCGTACCTGAGGATATTATGGATAGGAACATTATTGGAAAAATTAAAGCAGTTGATAAGGATCAAGATGAGTTGATTTTCAACCTTGTGAAAAACGATAATGGACTATTTAGATTGGCGTCCGATGGAACGCTTAGTTTAGAAAAGAGAAAAATTCTGGATTTTGAAAAGTCTACGGAACACAAAATAACTATTTCTGTAACGGATAAGAAAGAAAAGGCTGAGTCTGAAATAACAATTAGTGTGAATAACATTAGCGACAGCTTGGCTGAAAACCCAGAATCATTCGTGACATTATGGTATATTGATAGTGAATATTTGGAGTTGACAATAGGTACCAATATAAGTCTTTTCAGTTATGATTATTTGGTGGACTGGGGTGATGGAACCATTGAAGAAATAGATCACAATGGGTTTATTTCGCATGAATATAGCGAGGCAGGAACATATAGGATTGCTATTAATGGATCGTTTCCACACTTTTTTATGGGAGGGGATAGAGTTGAATATATACACAGACGAGCACTTATAGGATTATTACAATGGGGGGCTATAGATTGGGAAAGTTTGCATTATGCATTTTCGGGTTGTTTTGAACTTGAAAACTTTGCCACTGATACTCCTAAATTAGGAAAGGTATCAGATATGAGTTTTATGTTTTCCGGAATCAATAAACTGGAGGGTGATTTCACACAATGGGATGTTACTTCTGTAAGCAATATGAAAGGGATGTTCTCAGGAACAAATTTCACCGCTGATATCAGTTCTTGGAATGTTGAAAATGTAAAAGACATGTCCTCTATGTTTCATAATGCAAGTTCGGGCAACCTTGATATAGAATCTTGGAATGTCAAAAATGTTATAACTATGAGGAACATGTTTAATAGGAATCAAACCTTTAAAGGAAATCTTAAGAATTGGGATGTTAGCAATGTAAGAAATATGAGAACTATGTTTTGGGACACAACTTCATTTAATGGAGATATTTCTCATTGGGATGTTGATAATGTTGAAGAATTTGACTCTATGTTTTCAAATGCTAAAGAATTTGATAGAAACTTAGGTGCATGGAATATCCAGAACGCTGAATCTATGAGACACATGTTTAATAACAGCGGAATGTCTCCAGAAAACTATGGTGCCACTTTGGTAGGCTGGCATAATAATATAAATACACCCCAAAATATTGAGTTGGGTGCTGAAGGAATTGAGTATTGTGAAGATGACAACGCCGTTGTTACAGCGCGAAGTGGTTTAATCACAGATTTTGGGTGGACCATCAATGGAGATTCCTCCGTAATCTGCAACTAAGAAATAAAAAAACCACCGAGCAATCGGTGGTTTTTGTTTTACAGGGCATAATCAATACCCATAAATCTCATTATAAAGGGCCATATATTTTTCCTTTACAATTTTGCGCTTTAGTTTCATGGTAGGGGTAAGGTGGCCTTCCTCCACGCTCCAAACATCTGGAGTCAACCGAAACTGCTTTACCTTTTCCCATTTGGCAAAGTCTTCATTCGATAGGTCTACCTCTTCTTGAAAACGAGCGATGACCTTTTCGTTTTTCACCAAATCCGAATTCTCACCAACGGTTATGTTATGTCTTTTGGCCCATTCCCGTACAAAATCAAAATTGGGTTGAATTAAAGCAGCGGGCATTTTTTCGCCTTCGCCCACCACCATGATCTGTTCTATAAAACGGGATTGCTTAAATCGGTTTTCCAACAATTGGGGGGCCACATATTTACCACCCGAGGTTTTGAACATCTCTTTTTTACGGTCGGTGATTTTTAGGAAACCATCAGCATCCACTTCGCCAATGTCGCCAGTGTGAAAATAGTCGCCTGTCATGACTTCTGCCGTTCTTTCAGGGTCTTTGTAATAGCCCATCATTACGTTGGGACCTTTGCAAAGAATTTCACCATCTTCCGCAATTTTCACTTCCACATCATCAATGATCTTGCCTACGGTACCTATTTTCCACCCTCTGTTGCGTTGGTCATTCACAGAAATGACAGGAGAGGTCTCCGTAAGACCATAGCCTTCCATGACGGGCATACTGGCTGCGGCAAACACACGGGCCAATCGGGGTTGAAGGGCGGCACTGCCCGACACCATGCATGCAAGATTTCCACCAAGTCCGGCCTGCCACTTGCTGAAAATTAATTTTCGGGCTATGCCCAGTTGAAATTTGTACCACCAACCATTGGCATCATAAGGCTCAAACTTGAGTCCGAGTTCAACGGCCCAAAAGAAGAGTTTCTTTTTAATACCATTTAGAAGGGTTCCTTTCGCAATGATGGCATCATATACTTTTTCCAACAATCGTGGTACCACCGTCATGACATCAGGTTTTACTTCCTTGACATTATCACTGATTTTATCCAATCCTTCCGCAAAATGGATTTCAATCCCACAATATTGATAGAGATACAGGATCATTCGCTCAAAAATGTGGCAAACGGGCAAAAAGCTGAGCGCGGTTCCTCCTGCTTCAAAGGGTACTCGTACTTCGCTGGCAATGACGTTAGATACAATATTATTATGGGAGAGCATTACACCCTTGGGTTTTCCCGTAGTTCCCGAAGTATAGATCAGTGTGGCCAAATCCATCGGCTTAACCGCTTCTTTCAATTTTTCAACTTCATCTTGATTGGAATCATCAGCTCCCAATTCCATGACCTCTCTCCAATTCTTGCAATTTCCAAGCTCATCAAAGGAGTAGACTTCGTTTAATTTTTTAAGATTGGAACTAATGGACAGCACTTTTTCCATCACCTCTTCACAGGAAACAAAACAGTATTTGGCTTCAGAGTGATTTAAGATATATTCATAATCGTCCTCGGAGATGGTGGGATAAATGGGGACATTCTGTGCGCCCAATTGCAGGATTCCAATATCCACAATGTTCCATTCCGTGCGGTTGGTCATAGAGATGACCGCAATTTTATCATTGGGCTTTACACCCATCCGGAGAAGGCCACGGCTCACCGCATTGGCCTTATCTAAGTATTCTTTTGTTGAGGTTGCTACCCATTGGCCATTTTTTTTGGTGACCAATGCCTTTTCGAGGGGGAGTTTTTCCATTTGGTAGTATGGAAAATCGAATAATCGGGTAACTGTTTGCATAGTAAGTTTCTATTAGGTAATTGCAAAATAGGGAAAGGAAACGGTATTTTAAAACGAGTTATTCAAAAACCGGCATAAATTCCTGCTGATATTACATAAAATGCAATTTCATGCCTTCGTGAGAATTGGTAAATCCCAAGGATTTGTAGAACGCCAAGGCCTCGGGTCGTTTTTTGTCAGTGGTCAATTGTACCACATGGGCTCCTTTTTCTTTGGATTTTGAGATGGCCCATTGGAACAATTCTTTTCCAATGCCCTTTCCCCGATAATCCTCGTGGACCCGAACCGCCTCTATTTGCGCCCGGATTCCACCTTGATAGGTAAGATATTGAATGAAGCTCAATTGAAGCGTTCCAATAACTTGGCTTTCTTCATTTTCGATAACCACCAATTCTTGATTGGGATCATTGAGGATGTTTTCAAAGGCCTTATAATAGGTGTCGGGGAGAGGATTTTCGTAATTTTCCCGAAGCTTGCCCAATGTATCATTGGCGAGCATTTGAACTATGGCAGTAACATCTTCTTTTTCTGCTTTTCGTATCATTAAACAAAAAAGGCTGATATTAAAATCAGCCTTAACTTTTAAAATAACAATAATATAAAAATTGCTACTTCAACTAATGAGATTTTTATCTCAATATTACCAGATTTAATATGCATGGTAATTTAGTTGTTGTATGCTCAGTATCCAGAGCGATTCATCCAAAGTATAGAGTTTTAAAACAGCAGTGAGTATCTATACCGTTAACTAATGTGACTCACTGTGATAAAGTTAATTATTTTTTTCCACCCACTCTCTAGCATTTATAAAAGCTTGCAGCCATGGCGACACTACATCGGTTCTATCCTTTGGATAGTGTGCCCAGTTCCATGGAAATGTAGACCGCTCAATATGTGGCATGGTCACTAGGTGGCGTCCAGTTTTGTCACAGAGCATAGCGGTATTGTAATCACTACCATTGGGATTGGCAGGATAACCTTCATATCCGTATTTGGCCACAATATCATACTCTTTTTCATCATTCGGGAGACTGAACTTGCCTTCACCATGACTAATCCAGACACCGAGCGTAGTACCTGCCATATTGGAAAGCATCACAGAGTTGTTTTCTTGAATTTTCACTGAAGTAAATCCACTTTCGTGTTTATGCGACTCATTGTAGGTCATTCGGCCATGGGTCTCATGCTCTGGATTGATCAAATCCAATTCCATAAACAATTGACAACCGTTACAGATTCCGACAGACAGCGTATCGGGACGGGCAAAAAAGTCCTTCAAAGCCTTATTGGCCTTTTCATTGTATTTAAAAGCCCCGGCCCAACCTTTGGCACTTCCCAAAACATCCGAATTGGAGAAGCCGCCCACAGCACCAATGAATTGGATATCCTTCAAGGTTTCCCGGCCAGTGATAAGGTCGGTCATGTGTACGTCTTTCACATCAAATCCGGCCAAATACATGGCATTGGCCATTTCTCGTTCGGAGTTGCTTCCTTTTTCGCGAAGAATTGCGGCTTTTGGTCTGTCATTGCCTCTCGACTGCGCTCGAGGTGACAATGTCCCGTCAAAACCTTTTGGAAAAACATAGTTTAATGGCTGATTCTTGTAATTTTCAAAACGGTCTTGGGCTAGTCCATTGGAAGTTTGTTTGCTGTCCAACAAAAAGGAAGTTTTGAACCAGGTATCACGGAGTGATGCAACGTTCAACCCAATTTCAACCCCATTATTTTTGATACTCAAGGTGCTTTCCGAAGTGACACTGCCTATTTTATGGAATTCAATGCCCGCATCCTTCAATACATTTTCAACGGAAGCATCTTTCGCTTGGAACACAAGTCCAGCATTTTCAGAAAATAATAGTTTTATGCTGTCCGATTCTCCAATGGAGTTCAAATCTAGTTTTGCGCCAAGATTATTGTCTGCAAAGCAGAGTTCCAAAAGCGTGGTAATCAATCCACCTGAGGCCACATCGTGACCTGCCAAAATTAGGTCGCTTTTAATCAGCCCTTGAAGGGTATTGAAAACTGTCTTTACGTAATCCGCTTCCAAAACAGAAGGTGTTTCATCTCCGATGCCATTCAATATTTGTGCAAAGGAAGAACCACCCAATTTGTGACTGTCCTTAGAGATGTTGATGTAGTAAATGTCGCCTCCATCCTTTTGGAGCACAGGTTCTACCACCTTAGTGATGTCATCGCAATGTGCCGCAGCGGAAACAATTACAGTCCCTGGAGACAACACTTCGGCATCCTTGTATTTTTGTTTCATGGAAAGCGAATCCTTCCCTGTGGGTACATTTATTCCCAATTCAATCACAAAATCAGATAAGGATTCTACTGCTTTGTACAATCGGGCATCCTCACCTTCATTGCGGCAGGGCCACATCCAGTTCGCGGAAAGGGATACGGATTTTAATCCATCTTTTAAAGGAGCCCAAACCATATTGGTCAAGGATTCCATTACACTGTTTCTGCTTCCAGCTACGGGGTCTATTAAAGCAGAAACAGGCGAATGCCCTATGGTGGTGGCAACTCCTTCCTTACCTTTAAAATCCAAAGCCATAACTCCGCAGTTGTTCAACGGTAATTGTAATGGTCCCGCACATTGTTGTTTGGCCACATGACCACCCACACAACGGTCAACCTTGTTGGTGAGCCAATCTTTGCAAGCTACGGCTTCCAATTGCAACACATGCTCCAAATACTCATGGAAATGTTCCAAAGAGTAGGAGAGGGGCGGATAGGTTTGTTGTGTGGATTTGTCATCCATAATGGTTTTGGGTGAGCTTCCGAACATATCCGAAAGTTCCAAATCCATTGGTTTTTCACCAGATTTTTGCGACTCAAAAGTGAAACGATGGTCACCCGTTACTTCGCCCACGTTGTACATGGGGGAGCGCTCACGAGCGGCTACGCGGTCCAATAAATCCAAGTCTTTTTCACCGATGACCAAGCCCATTCGTTCTTGGGATTCGTTGCCTATCAATTCCTTTTTGGAAAGGGTAGGGTCGCCAATAGGCAATTTATCCGTATCGATATTTCCTCCCGTTTCTTCCACCAATTCTGATAGACAGTTGAGATGTCCGCCAGCGCCATGGTCATGGATGGAGACAATGGGGTTATCATGACTTTCCAGCAATCCACGAACAGCGTTCGAGGCTCGTTTTTGCATTTCTGGGTTGGAACGCTGTACGGCATTAAGTTCGATAGCAGAACTGAATTCGCCCGTATCGGCACTGGAAACTGCTGCACCACCCATTCCGATGCGATAGTTGTCGCCACCTAGAACGACTATTCTGTCTCCTTTTTTTGGAGTGTCCTTTAAAGCTTGGTTCGATTTTCCATATCCAATACCTCCGGCCATCATGATTACTTTGTCGAAGCCTAATTTTCTGACTTCTTCTTGATGTTCAAAGGTCAAAACAGAACCTGCAATGAGCGGTTGCCCAAATTTGTTTCCAAAATCCGATGCTCCATTGGAGGCCTTGATCAAAATATCCATTGGGGTCTGGTACAACCAATTCCTTTCTTTCATTCCTTTTTCCCAAGGACGATTTTCTTCCAAACGGGAATAGGAGGTCATGTACACCGCTGTTCCCGCTAAGGGCAAGGATCCCTTTCCACCGGCCAAGCGATCACGAATCTCGCCACCTGAACCAGTTGCTGCCCCATTGAAAGGCTCAACCGTGGTAGGGAAGTTGTGTGTTTCGGCCTTTAGTGATAAAACGGAATCGAACTCTTTTTCTTCGTAAAAATCAGGTTTATCTGCACTTTTTGGCGCAAACTGAATCGCCTTCGGCCCTTTAATGAAGGCTACGTTGTCTTTGTAGGCCGAAACAATAGCATTGGGATGGGCTTCTGAGGTCTTTTTGATCAATTTGAATAGGGAAGAGGGCATTTCTTTCCCATCAATGACAAAAGTTCCGTTGAAAATTTTATGTCGGCAGTGCTCCGAATTTACCTGACTGAAACCAAACACTTCGGAATCCGTCAACTTACGTCCTAATTTTTGAGCGAGTCCTTCGAGGTAGGCCACTTCTTCATCACTCAAAGCCAAACCTTCCTTTTGGTTGTAGGCGGCTATATCCTCAATCTCCAAAATGGGTTCAGGCACAATGTTGATGGTGTAAATATCCTGACCCAGTCCCTTGTATTTTTGGGAGAGCATGGGGTCGTAGTCCGTAAAGTCCTCGGTAACGGCATGGAACTCCTCAATCCGGATAATTCCAGTAACCCCCATGTTCTGGGTAATCTCAGTGGCGTTCGTACTCCATGGGGTGACCATGGCGGCACGTGGCCCAACAAAAAAGGCGTCGAGTGACGCCGCTTCAATCTTGGGTTGGTTGCCGAACAACCATGTTAACTTTTCATTATCCTCCTTACTGATTTCCTGAATGGTCTGGACGGCAAAAACCTTGGTAGCCTTGTCCCCAAAAAAATGGATCATACAATCTGAGCGTTGAACGGTTTAAGAAAGTGCAAATTTACGATTTTGGGTTGGATTTTCGGCATAGCTTGTTTTGAGTTTTGAACTATCCTTGTTAATAGTTGATTTATAAATTCAGGGCCCTCATCCATAAATTCATCAATTAGAAAGAGGCATATTCCGCTTACTTTAAAGCATTAATTTGCTCTAACCATGGAAACTGGAAGAAAAAAAATCACAAAGCGTTTGGTAATTTTTGCAGTACTGCTATCTGCCATATTGATTTTAGCCATCAATTGGGATGAACGCGATTGGATCAATCTATTGAGACATGCAATAAAAAATATACTTCGGAATATAATTTGAGCTTACCAGCAGTAACTTGACTCGGGGTTTGATAAATTTCAAATCTGGAATGATTGAAAGACTGGAAACATCATTTATTTGTGTGATATTTTGTAGAGTAGTAAAAAACCAAAAGACTTCTGAGTGTTGAGTTGGTTGTTCTTGAACTCTTTTCCTATCTTAGAAGGATTAACGCTAATTCAAAATCCAACCGTATGAAAACTGTCAATACCCTATTGACCGGGGCGATTCTTTTTTGCTGTATCGCAGCAACAACCGCCCAAAAAAAGTACTCAAAAAAACAAATTGAAAAACTAAAGACCGAGGTAGCCCAGATTGTGGAAGACCACAAAAAGCAGTCCCAAGTGATGGTGGACAAGATTTTCAGCTTTGCCGAGCTCGGTTTTCAAGAAGAAGAGAGTTCCAAATACCTTACGGGCATCTTGGAAAGTAATGGGTTTTCAATAGAGCACTCCATTTCTGGGATTCCCACGGCTTGGTTTGCTACATGGAGCAATGGGGAGGGCCCTACTATTGCCTTAGGTTCCGATGTGGATTGTATTCCTAAAGCTTCACAATATCCCGGGGTGGCCTATCACAAACCTATGGTGGAAGGAGCGCCCGGTCATGGCGAGGGACACAATTCCGGTATTCCATTGAACATAACCTCGGCCTTGGCGGTAAAAGAAATCATGGAGCGTGAAAATATTGGTGGCACCTTGATTCTTTGGCCCGGGATTGCCGAGGAATTGGTTGCTGCGAAAGCATGGTATGTTCGCGATGGTCTTTTTGATAACATTGATATGTGCATCTTTACCCACGTGGGCAACAATTTTGGCGTTTCTTGGGGTCCCACACGAGGAACCGGACTCATTTCTGTCGAATACTTGTTTGAAGGGGAGGCGGCCCACTCCGCGGGTGCCCCGTGGCGCGGAAGAAGCGCTTTGGATGCTGCTGAATTGATGAACATTGGGTGGAACTACAAACGTGAACATTTACATCCTCTAAAACGATCTCATTCCATTTTCACCGATGCTGGAGACCAACCAAACGTGGTTCCTTCCAAAGCGGCTATTTGGTTCTATTTTAGGGATATAAAATATGAAGGTATCATGGAGATGTATTCCGAGGCCAATGATATTGCCAAAGGAGCGGCCTTAATGACCGGAACTACCATGACCTCAAGGGTTTTGGGAACGGCTTGGCCTAGACACTACAATAAGGTCATAGCTGAAACTATGTATGAAAATATAAAGCAAGTAGGTTTGCCTACGTGGTCAGAAGCCGACCAAACCTTGGCAAAAGCGGTTCAGACTGAGGTAGGTTCTGATGAAATTGAAGGTCTCCCCACCGAATTGGATGAAATTGGGCTTCCCGTGTTGGAGCCTATTAGCGGTGGTTCTGATGATATTGGTGATATTTCTTGGAAAATCCCAACGGTCACAATGCGTTTCCCCTCTAACATTCCTGGATTACAGGGGCACCACTGGAGCAATGCCATTGCCATGGCCACTCCAATTGCCCACAAAGGAGTTACTGCGGGTGCAAAAGCGGAGGCCATGACCCTAATGGATTTTTTGTTGAAACCTGAGTTGCTAAAGGGTGCTTGGGACTATTTCAACAATGAGCAAAGCAAAGAAACCAAGTATCAGCCGATGATAGCTGCGGATGATATGCCACCTATCTATTTAAACAAGGATAAGCAAGGTGAGTTTCGTGATAGGTTGGAGGAATTCTATTATGATGAGACTAAATATGACACCTATTTGGAACAGTTGGGGGTTGAATATCCTACGGTGAAAGAATAAAAAGATACTAATTTGTCAGTTCGAGCGCAGTCGAGAACCTTTATGGGCACATCTCGACTGCGCTCGATGTGACACTACCATTATTTTTTCTTCAACAACGCCATATAAAAGCCATCAAAACCACTTTCGGAGGCATAGACGTTTTTCTCCTTGATGAATTCAAAATCCTGCCCGGCTTCGGATGCCAAGAATTTATTGACTTGCTCTGTGTTTTCTTGGGGTAGAATGGAGCAAGTGGCATACACCATTTGTCCGCCTTTTTTGAGCATTTTGCTGTAATTCTGAAGAATATCTTGCTGTACGCCCATAATTCGGTCTATGAATTCGGGCTCCAATTTCCATTTAGAGTCGGGATTTCTTTTTAGGACGCCTAGACCGGAACACGGAGCATCAAGCAAAAGCCTATCAGCACTGTTGTGCAATTTTTTTATGACTTTGGTAGAATCAATGGCTCTGGTTTCAAAATTATGGACCCCATTTCGTCTAGCTCTGATTTTGAGTTTTTTCAACTTACTCTCATAAATATCCAAAGCAATTAATTGTCCCTTGTTTTCCATTTCAGAGGCCAAATGCAAGGTTTTCCCCCCGGCGCCGGCACAGGCATCAATGACGCGTTGTCCTGGTTTCACTTCCAAGAATGGGGCGACCAATTGGGAAGAAGCATCCTGAACTTCAAACAATCCGTCTTTAAAGGCCTGTGTGGTAAAGACGTTCTTTCGTTCCTTTAGTCGCAAGGCATTTGGATATCCCTCCAAGGCTTCGGTTTCAATATCATCTTTGGCCAAAAAGGATTGTAATTGTTCTTTCTGTGTTTTTAAGGTGTTGACACGGAGGATAACATCGGCCTGTTGGTTCAATGCGGCAATTTCCTTGGTCCAAAGTTTGTTGCCCAAACTTTTTTCGCCCAGTTCGTCCATCCAATCTGGAATGGATTCCCTAAACTTTCTAATTTTGGACAACTCATCGAACCGTCCTTTAATGCGGCGTTCCGGTGTACTCTCCAACTGTTTCCAATCGGGAAGACGGATGCCCCGCAGTACGCACCATACCGAGAACAATCGGAACAAATGGCCCCGGGTGTAGGGTTCATTCGCTTCGGCAATTTCGGTGTAAAGTCGCTTCCAGCGCACAATGTCGTATGTGGTTTCAGCAATAAACGCTCTATCCCGAGCGCCCCAACGTTTGTCGTAGCGCAAAACCTTCTCAATTACCTTATCGGCATATTTCCCTTCATTGAAAATCATATTCAGGGCATCAATAACGGCAAAAACAAGATTTCGATGTAAACGCATGGTATAAAATAAGGTTGCAAAGGTATCATTTCTCCTTACTTTTACGGAAAATATATGCAATGCGATTCTTCATTTTCCTTTTGTTGGGCCTAGTTTTGTTTTCTTGTGCCGAACAGCAACGCTTTCAGCCCTTCCAAACCGTATCTATAACTCCAGTTTATGAAGACTCGGTCAGTATCAGGGCCATTACGTTTTTGGATGGTAGAACCCTGGCCTTCGCTGGTAGTAAAGGAATATATGGCACGGTGGATGTTGCCTCTCATAAGGTTAGGGCCAATGTTCAAACCTATGATTCCATTACACCTGCTTTTAGGGCGGTAGGAAATACTTCCAACGACTTCTTTATGCTTTCCATAGATAGTCCGGCGTTGCTTTATAAAACAGGGGATCAAGGTAAAATGGAGTTGGTATACAAGGAGGAAGGTGCAGGAGTGTTCTATGATTGCATGGCTTTTTGGAATGATACCGAAGGTATTGCTGTAGGTGACACGGTTGATGGATGCCTGTCCATCATTATTACTAGGGATGGCGGAAACACATGGACCAAAATTCCATGCACGGACTTGCCTGAAGGTATGGAAGGGGAAGGAGCTTTTGCAGCAAGCAATAGCAATATTGCCTTGGTAGGGAACCAAGCTTGGATTGGTACTACTGCGGGTCGGGTTTATCACTCTACCGATAAGGGAACTACTTGGAGCGTGCAGCGAACTTCAATAGTGCACGAGGCGGAAACCCAGGGTATCTACTCCATGGCCTTTTACGATGAAAACACCGGATTTGCCATTGGTGGGGACTACACCCAACCGGAATCCAACCAAGCCAATAAAATTATCACCCATGATGGCGGGAAAACATGGAGTCTGATTGCAGATGGCCAAGAACCCAATTACAAGAGCTGCGTGCAGTTTGTTCCCAATTCAGAAGGAAAAGGTTTGGTAGCTTTGGGTTTTACTGGAATTTCATACTCAGGGGATGGAGGGGAAAACTGGAAAAGTTTCAGTGATGAGTCGTTTTTCACCCTTCGATTTTTAAATGATTCAGTAGCCTACGCGGCGGGAAGCAATCGAATTGCGAAATTGGTTTTTAAATAGTGAAAAAAGTGCAAATGGTCAAGGGTTTTACCCTCCTCCCTGTTTCCTTCTATACTGTTGTAAGAGACGTTTTTTGAAGTCATCTTCCGCTTTTAGCAACAACAATACCTTTTTGGGTGAAATCACTTCTCTTACTTTGGAGATAAAGAGTTGGTCGGCATTGTGTTTTTCAGTTTCAAGCGCAATAAAGTTGTCTAAAAGAGCGGCAGACTCGCTATCGGAAAGGCCTTGAGCTGCAGAAAGTCTTGCTTGCACCTCTTTTCTTCTGATGTTCTCCATAGCATCTTCATGTTCGTTGTAAATGGGCCAAAATTGTTGGGCTTCTTGACTGGTTAAGCCAACACGTTCGGTAATAAAGGCAACTTTTAGGGTCTTTATACGGTCTCTAACAGGACCTTGGGCGTGTAAGAAGGACATTCCCATTAGAAAAACAAGTAGTATAAGTACTCTTTTATTCATAATTGCTGTAATCTAAGTTTAAATCTTCAATATCTTCAACGGTTTCATCTAAATATTCCAAGATATTCTCCGCTTCAATATCATTTTCCAAAACATCGTTCAGTTCCAAACTCTCCAGCGGCACCAATTCGGCCAACTCGTACGTGCTTATATCAATTTCAGTGCTTTCAAAATAAGCATCAATCTCAGTATTGGCCAAATCCTCGAAGCTGATGGACGTTTCTGAGTTCCAATTAAGACCAAAAATCAAGAGGAAAACCGCAGCAATGGCAGCAGCATAATAAAACTTTCGGTAGGGTATAAATGGGATGACCTTTCCTTTACCCTTCACGGTATTGGCAAGAACTTTCCCGGTAACCTCATCAAAGTACCTTTGTGGTACGGAAAAGCCATCAGATTTAGGAATAATGGACTTTTTTAGACCTTCTTCCTCGTTGATTCTGTCCATAAGTCGGTCATGGAAGCTTTCAAAGTAACCTTCCGGGGTATTAAAGTTATTTTTTTTATCCTTTTTCATCTTTTCCTATAGACTCCCAATAGTTCCAAAGGTTTAATCTTCTTTAAGATACGCCTCAATTTTCTTTACAGCTAAATGGTACGAACTTTTCAAAGCTCCCACAGAAGTTTCTAATGCTTCCGAAATTTCCTCATACTTCATTTCCTGAAAATACTTCATGGTAAAGACCAATTTTTGTTTGTCAGGAAGGGTGGCTAAAGCTTTCTGTAATTTCAATTGGATTTCATCACCTTCAAAATAAACATCAGATTGCAGATTTTCAACCATTCGGTTTTTGAGTTCCTCGTCGCTGATTCCCATTTTTCGGGATTTTTGCTTTAAAAAAGTCAACGACTCGTTGGTGGCAATGCGATACATCCAAGAATACAATTTGCTCTCCCCTTTAAAGTTATCGATGTTTTTGTACACTTTTATAAAGGTGTTCTGAAGTACATCATCTGCGTCACCATGGTCCAGAACTATCCTTCGGATATGCCAATAGAGTCGCTCTTTGTAAGTGTTGACCAACACCTCAAAGGCCTTCGCTTGACTTTCCTTTTGTTTAAGCTCTTGTACGAGGGCTTCTTCAGCAATCAATGGATTTTGTTGTTTGATGCTTTGACTGTTCTAAAGGTAAAAGGTTTAAAGCAATGGACAATTTTTAATATACAACAACCAATGAAGAGTCAACAATGAACCATTGAATTGTAATTCTGAGCCTTTTCGACAGTGCTCTAGATAAGCTTCGTGAAGATATTTTAATAGGATTACGCCGTAAACGACTGCATTTCCACCAGCTTTTTGTAGCCTTTTTTGGATTTCATGAGTTCCTCATGCGTGCCTTGCTCCACAATTTTCCCTTTACTCAATACCACAATGGAATCTGCATTTTGAATAGTGGACAATCTATGTGCAATGACGATTGAGGTCCGGTTTTTCATCATTTTTTCCAAAGCGTCTTGCACCAGACGTTCACTTTCGGTATCGAGGGCCGAGGTGGCCTCGTCCAAAATCATGATGGGTGGATTTTTGAGCACAGCCCGCGCAATGGAGAGACGTTGCTTCTGCCCGCCACTCAATTTGTTTCCGCTGTCACCAATATTTGTATCGTATCCATGGGGCAGGTCCATGATAAAGTCATGTGCGTTGGCCACTTTGGCCGCAGCAATGATTTCCTCTGTTGTAGCATTTTCCTTACCCATAGCGATATTGTTCTTCACGGTGTCGTTGAACAAAATAGAATCCTGTGTTACCAGCCCCATCAGTCCGCGGAGTGACTTTTTGGTAATATTCTTAATGTTTGTACCATCTAGCAGCAGTTCACCTTCGTTGACATCGTAAAAACGGGTAGCCAAGTTGGCCACTGTACTTTTTCCACTTCCGGACTGACCAACCAGAGCCACAGTTTGACCTTTATCAACCTTTAGGTTGAAATCTTTCAGAACGTAGTCATCCTCATACTTAAAGGAGATATTTTTGAGTTCAATGCCTGATATGAATTCTGTCTTTTCCACGGCATCGTGGGCATCTTTGATTGGATTTTCAGATTCCAAAATCTCCAAAACCCGTTCGGCAGCGGCATTTCCTTTTTTGACACCGTAAGACGCTTTGCTGATGGCCTTTGCTGGAGTCAAGATATTATAGGCCAAACCCATATAGGCAATAAATGAGGAGGCATCCAAAGTCTTGTCTACCAGTACCATTTTTCCACCGAACCACAGCAGTACGCCAATCACCAAAATCCCCAAGAACTCACCCGTAGGCGAGGCCAAATTTTGCCTGTTCAATAACGAATTGGAAAACCTGAAGAATCGTGTGGTTGAAGTTTTAAAGGTGTTGTAAAACTTGGATTCGGAATTAAAGGCCTTGATGACCCGGAGTCCCCCCAAGGTTTCTTCCACAATGGACAAAAATTCTCCTTGTTCCTTTTGCACCCGGTCCGATTTTCGTTTTAGGGATTTCCCGATTCTGGAAATCAACATTCCGGCTATGGGAATGAAAATAAAAACGAAGAGGGTCAGTTTGGCACTGATTCCGAACATCACTAAAATGGTAAATAAGATAGTCAGTGGTTCTCGTACAATCAATTCCAAAATGGATAGGAAGGAATGTTGTATTTCCAATACATCGGAGGTGATTCGTGCAATCACATCGCCTTTTCGCTTTTCCGAAAAATAGGAGATAGGGAGGTCCACTATCTTTTTGTACATGGTATTTCGGATGTCTTTCAACACTCCGTTTCTCAAAAAAGTGATGAAATACATCGCCAGATAGTTGAATACATTTTTTAAAAGGAAGAGTGCCAATACCAAACTGATGACCAGCACCAACCCTTTCATGTCATCATCCCCGGAATATGCGGTAACCTGATAGTTGATATAGTCTTGCAAGTAATCCTTTGATTTGGAAAAACCTTCATAAACGGGCTTTACGTAGACCTTTTGCTCTGGTTTAAACAACACATCCAGCATCGGAATCAGCGCAGCAAAGGACAGGGCACTAAAAAGCGCATAGAGAATATTGAAGAAAATGTTCAAATAACCGTATTTGCGGTAAGGTCCCGCAAAACGGAGAATTTTTTTAAAGTAGTTCATTCACCTACAAATTCAGTTCAGAAAGGATGCCGTCTAGTTTGGTATCCAACTGCGAATTTACGGATTTATACTCCTCAGCCTTATCTAATTTTGCATTGGTGCTAATATAGAACTTCACTTTGGGCTCGGTACCACTAGGTCTGGCTGCGATTCGGGTGCCATCCTCAGTTTCATAAATCAATACGTTGGACTTAGGGAGGTGAATTGTGCGTTCTTCTCCAGTTTGTACATTTTTGGCAATAGAGGTGTTGTAATCCTCAATCCACAATAATTTTGAACCTTGTACGGATTTCACCGGATTTTCCTTGAAGTCGATGAGCATTTGTTTGATTTCCTCGGCACCGCTCATTCCTTTTTTAGTAAGGGAAATGAGTTTTTCCTTGTAGAACCCAAACTGGACATAGCAATCAATCAAATCTTTATAAAAGGAACTGCCATTTGCTTTTGCATTGGAAGCAATCTCGCAGGCCAGTAGGGTAGAGGTAACGGCATCTTTGTCGCGGACGAAGTCGCCTACCATATAGCCAAAACTTTCCTCGCCACCCCCAATAAACTTGGAATTGGGAAAGTCTTTTATCATTTTTCCAATCCATTTAAAGCCAGTCAATGCAGTTTTAAATTCTACACCATACGTTTTGGCCATTTGTTCCATCATGGGCGTAGAGACAATGGTTGTGGCGATAAACTCGTTGCCCTTAAAGCCTTTTTCCTTGTATTGGTCCAAAAGGAATTTGGTCATCAGCACCATGGTCTGGTTACCGTTTAAGAGTTCCATTTTGCCTTCCAGGTTTCGAACTGCGATACCTAGCCGGTCACTATCCGGGTCGGTTCCCACTACCATGTCGGCCCCAATTTCTTCTGCTTTTTCTATGGCCATGGCCAAAGCTTCGGGTTCTTCGGGATTGGGTGATTTTACCGTCGGAAACCCTCCATCGGGCTTTGCCTGCTCTTCTATAATGGTAACATTGCTGTACCCGGCACGTTTCAATACTTCAGGAATAGCTGTTATGGATGTGCCGTGAAGCGAGGTGAAAACAATCTTGAAGTCGTCCTTTCCCTTGGCATTAAAACTTCCATTTTTTACCGAAGCCTCAAAAAAAGCTTCGTCAACCTCTTCATCTATAAGGTGAATGAGGCTTTCATTTGCATTAAATTTAATGTCCTCGAAAGATAGTGCATCAATCTCAGCAATGATTTCTCCGTCTTGTGGGGGCACAATCTGTCCGCCATCGGCCCAATATACTTTGTAGCCATTGTATTCTGGCGGATTGTGGGAAGCGGTCAAAACAATACCGGCATGACATCCTAAATACCGCACTGCGAATGAAAGTTCTGGGGTTGTTCTGAGTTCAGAAAACAGGTGTACCCTAATGCCATTAGCAGAGAAAACTTCTGCCACGGTTCTGGCCAAGGTATCCGAATTGTGTCGGCAGTCGTAGGCGATGACCACTTTTAAGTCAGTGTCCGTGTATGATTTCTTAAGGTAATTGCTGAGCCCTTGGGTGTTCTTGCCCAAGGTATACTTGTTGATTCTATTGGTGCCAACACCCATAATGCCGCGCATACCCCCGGTACCGAATTCCAAATCTTTGTAGAAACGCTCCTTGAGTTCCTCGGTATCGTTTTCTATCAGATTTTTAATCTCCTTTTTGGTTTTTTCATCAAAAAAATCGGTTAACCAAGATTGCGCTGTAGAAGTGATGGAATCCATATAGAATGTGCTTGTTTAGTATGGTCTAAAATACAAAGAATATCAGTTTTTGGAGTGCTAAACATTTATTTTGTCAGAAATGGAATAGCGGACATCATTTTTTCTGGACCGAACCATAATCTCTCCGATAAAACCTGCTAAAAAAAGTTGAGTCCCTATGATCATGGCCGTTAGGGAAATGAAGAACTGTGGGCGTTGGGTAATGAGACGTCCGGTGGGATGCAAGAACAGCTTGTCTATGCCCAAATACAGTGCAAATCCGAAACCTACGATAAACATGAGTACGCCCAAAGCGCCAAATAGGTGCATGGGCCGTCGACCAAACTTGGAAACGAACCAAATGGTGATCAAATCCAGAAAACCGTTGATAAAGCGCTCTGCCCCAAATTTGGTTGTGCCATACTTTCGGGCTTGGTGCTGTACCACTTTTTCACTGATGTTATTAAAACCTGCGTTTTTGGCCAAAACGGGGATGTACCTGTGCATTTCACCATGAACCTCAATATTTTTCACAACTCTGGAATCAAAAGCTTTGAGTCCGCAATTAAAGTCATGCAATTTTACACCTGAAGTTTTTCGAGCCGCCCAGTTAAAAAGCTTAGAGGGAATATTTTTGGTGATAACAGAATCATACCGCTTCTTTTTCCAACCAGAAACCACATGGTCTCCATCTTCCTTGATCATTCGGTAGAGCTCCGGAATCTCTTCAGGGTTGTCCTGAAGATCAGCATCCATGGTAATGACCACATCGCCCTGGGCCGCTTTAAAGCCGGCATGCAGGGCTTGTGACTTGCCGTAGTTTTTTAAAAACCGGATGCCTTTAACGTGTCCATTTTTTTCTGAAAGTCCTTGGATGGTCTCCCAAGAGCCATCAGAACTGCCATCATCTATAAAAATGATTTCATATAAAAAATGATTGGATTGCATTACACGTACAATCCAATCATGTAGTTCGTTAAGCGACTCTTGCTCGTTGAGTAAAGGAATTACAATGGAGATTTGCATTGTTAGTTTCTCGAATTCCCTTCAAAAGTAGCATTTTTTGGTTTAGAATTCCGGCTTGGATTTTTTTAATATAAGTCCGCTAATAAGCCCTAGGACCAATCCAATGACACAACCAAATATTAATCCTATGGGATACCGGAGCCAACCCATACTTTTTTGCATGGCCACCCCTTGTTCCCATTGTTCCTCTGTCATTGAAGGATTTTGTTCAAATGCCTTTGGTTTGGCAATTTCAAAGGCCTTGTCCATAAAATCGGGTTCAATGAAATTGATGAGCAGGTATTGATAAATCAAGGAAATAATTGTGGACACCAAGGCAATTCCAACAGCAATTTTCAGTGCTTCTGATATTTTTAGAAACCCTCCATTAGCTTTTTTATACGCATTCGTGCCCAGGAAAATAGCAGCCGCTGTCAATAAGATGGATATAACGATTACAGGCGTGCTCATTTCATAATGCATCTTTTGCGTATAGAGCATTACGTTGAAAACTATTGATACCAGACCCAATATTAGGCCATAGTTCAACATAAATTTAGTGGCTTTTGGTTGTTGTTCTTCCATTTCGTTATTTTTAGTGTTGATTATGGTTTGTTAGTGAACCAAGGGGAGATTTTGTTACAGTTAAAGGTAGTTTTTTTCTTTTTTTCTTTTTTCAGTTGGAAGAATCAAAGAAATCCTTAAATTTGCACCTCGAAAAATCTGAGATTAAGTAGTAAAGACGATGAAAAAAGGTGTACACCCAGAGAATTATAGATTAGTGGCTTTCAAAGACATGTCCAATGACGATGTGTTCATCACCAAATCCACTGCAGAGGCAAAAGAAACCATCACCGTTGATGGTGAGGAGTATCCTTTGGTAAAGTTGGAAATTTCAAGAACTTCACACCCTTACTACACCGGTAAAACCAAATTGGTGGATACCGCTGGTAGGATTGATAAGTTCAAGAACAAGTACAAGAAATTCAGCAAAGAAGAGAAGAAGGCCGAGTAGGACCATCTTTTTAACGAAATATATGGACGCTCCTGATGGTTTTCAGGGGCGTTTTTTATTTTTATACCATCAACACTGAGCCATGAACTACATTCTATCCGACGGAACGAGCAGAGAATCCCTTTTTCCATTCACATTCACTAGGCCTGTGGCCGAAATACGGGTGGGCATACTGACCATTCGGGAAAAATGGGAAAAATGGTTGAACGCCTCGGTAAGTGTGAAGACAGAAGACTATTTGGCCATAAAATTCCCGTTGAATTCCGCTGCTGAAAATGTAGTCATCAATGCCAGTTACCTTCCTGATGCCGATTTGGTGGGGGCCATTCAAAAGCTAAGAATGGGAGAAGCGTTAATGGATGACGGGGAATACGTTGCTTATTTGAGCGGTGATGTGGAAACACCTTTTGATTCGACCAAATTTAAAACGGTTCAACATCAACCCACAGGGTTGACGATAAAGAATACATGGGATATTTTTTCCAAAAACGGGGATGCACTCCAATCGGATTATAACATCCTGACCGCCGGGCGGAAGAGTCAGCCTATTTCCAACACCAATCAAGTGTTGCATCCAGAAAACATTTTTTTGGAAGAAGGCGCCAAAGTGGAGTTCAGTATCTTAAATGCATCCACGGGGCCCATTTATATAGGCAAGAATGCTGAAATTATGGAAGGCTGTATTATCCGTGGTGCTTTTGCGCTCTGCGAAGGGGCCATTGTAAAAATGGGAGCCAAAATCTATGGACCTACCACTGCCGGACCTGGATGTAAATTGGGGGGAGAGGTCAATAATTCGGTGTTGTTTGCGTATTCCAACAAGGGTCACGAAGGTTTTTTGGGTAATTCCGTGTTGGGCGAGTGGTGCAATTTGGGTGCGGATACGAACACCTCGAACATGAAGAACAATTACGCTCCCGTTCGTTTATGGAGCTACCAAACTGAAGGTTTTGCCAGAACAGGACTTCAATTTTGTGGATTGATGATGGGCGACCACAGCAAATGTGGCATCAATACCATGTTCAACACCGGAACCGTGGTAGGGGTGAGTGCCAATATTTTTGGTAGTGGGTACCCTCGAAACTTTATCCCCAGTTTTAGTTGGGGGGGCGCCTCTGGTTTTACGGAGTTTCGAACCAACAAAGCCATTGAGGTCGCAACCGCTATGATGAAACGCCGAAATGTGGAATTTAACGATACCGAAGCCCAAATTTTGGAGCATGTTTTTGAACTGACCCAAAAGTGGCGGAAGTATTAGTGGAGATTGGAGTTTGGTTGTTTCTGTATGTCAAATGAGAAGAGAATGATAGCCTTATTTCCTCAATTGATGAAGGGGTGTTATTCTCCAGTCATGTATTCATAAATGGTTTTTGAAATCCCTGCCAATTGCTCTGTGCCTTTGTCAAAATCCTTCAAGTTTTTGGAAAGCAGTACTAAAACATAAGATCTACCGTCCGGTAAATATACAATACCTGCATCGTGATGCACCCCGGTTATCCATCCCGTCTTATGGGCCACTTCAACATTTTTTGGCAGGTAATGTGGAATAACCTCGTTAAACTGTTGGTCTTTTAAAATGGCAATCATTGCCTTGCTATTCACATCGGAACCTGTTTGATTGGCAGCAATAACTTTCATTATAATCGATAAATCTTTTGCAGTTGTTGAGTTGCTAAGTCCAAGTTCATAAGCTTTCAGGTCTTCAACCCCACGCAAGACCTCAATTTTTTCTGCGCCTAAATCCCGCATGGTGGCCGTTACATTTTTGGCATCCACTAGTTCTATCAATACATTGGTGGCAAGATTACTGCTTACCGTAATCATACTGTACATTAAATCGTGTATTGTAACTTTCGTGTTGATTTTATTATAAATGACATCGTCGCTATCATCAGAAATATCCATACTATAGGAACTGCCGTCAACAATACTTTTAAACTCATTCACCAGAATGATTGAATCGTTGAGGTTGATTTTTCCAGCCTCTTCTTGTTTAAAAAGTTCGATCATAACAGGAACTTTCATGGTGCTAGCGGCATGAAACTCTACATCTTCATTAATATAGAGACTGTCGGTTGGGTCGGATAGATTTAGGAAAACTACCGCCACTTCTCCTTGAATGGAATCGATTTGCGAACGGATTTTGGTTTGTAATGCTTCTTGTTTGGTTAGTTTAGGTTGGCAAGCACCAATAGAGAACAAGAGCATAAATACCGATATTAGTCTGATAAAAAAAACAACGTTATTTATAAGGTGCTTCTTTGTGTCTTTAGTTGTTTGTTCCAAGGTCATGATTAACTGTTTTGTCATAAATATATTTGTGGCCAGCGGCAAATCGCCGCTGGCCTTACAATTGTCATTAAAGAATACCTATTCCTTCACTTCTGGCTTTTCCGTAAATGGAGTTATCCCAAAGGCAGGGTAGACCTCCGTCGGGTAGTAAAAGGTACCGCCCTTGGACACTAAAGCGATGGCCTTAATGGCCTTAATATCCTCTACTGGATTGCCGGGCACCAAAAAGAAATCTGCCAGTTTTCCGGGCTCAATACTGCCCAAATCTTCCTTACCCAAATACTCGGCCATATCGTAGGAGGCCAATTTTAGGAGTTCGGCTGGCGTGTATCCCAATTGTTGGTTATAGAGTTCCAACTCGCGGTGCAGGTTGAACGCGCCGCCTAAATCGGTCCCAGCCACTATTAGGATGCCTTTGTCCTTCATCATATTCAGGGTTTCCACAATTTTGGCATACGCTTCGCGATAAGCCTTATCCTCTTCTTCATCTGCTATTTGTGCCAGAGCCACTTTTAAGCTACGTTGCTCGTTGGGTGGCATATGATCGATATAATCCACAGCTCCAGGTGTGACCTCTCCATTGCGGGATAGCATCAACATTTCATGGATGGCAAGAGTAGGGTCAATTGCGGTTTTGTTGGTTACGAACAAGTCCATGGTCTCCTGTACTTTTGGACTATTCAAATCCAACCCAGGGAAACGTTTCATGGCGGTAAGCCGCAAAAGGGTTCGGGTGTCCTCCTCAGGCTCCAAGACCCATCCCAACATAGTTTGGTTAATGTGTGTCATTTCATCAAAACCGGCCCGTAGCATGGCATTGGCATTGGAAAATGCAGGCACGTGCCCTGTAACAAAAAGGCCTTGGTCATGGGCTTTTTTTACAATGTCCGGAGCCCAGTCGCCATTCATGCTGTTGTAGAGTTTAACACCATAAAATCCAAGACTGTCATAAGTGTCCACAGCGGCCAAAGCTTCTTCCTTGGTTTCCACCAAAATGCCATTGTTGCTGTTATACGGACTCTTACCCTCTATAAAACCTAATCGGGTTATTCTTGGACCCGCCAATACACCGGACTCAATTTTTTCAATGAGATTGCTCAAAACCTCGGTATCATTCCCCATATCCCGGAAGGAGGTCACCCCAGCCAATACATTCAACAGTGCACCTTCGTCTCCGGTGTGGGCATGCATTTCAAAAAGTCCGGGCACCAATGTGCCGCCATTGCCTTCAATTGCCACTTCACCCTCTGCCGAAGCATCTGGAGCTTCAATGGCGGCAATTTTATCATCTTCCACCACAACAGAAACGGGGTTGGTCAGCGATAAGCTCTCGGGGTCAAAAACCCGCACATTACGGATTCTGACTTTACCGTCGTAATTGTGGGCAAACTCTTTTTGCAGGTTCTCATAGCGTTCTGCTGAATAGTTTTCAGACAATTGGCGCATGTCTTTTTCCACGGCTTCGTATCCTTCACGAATTACAATGTATCGCGGGGTTATGGATGCGAAGAATTTTTGCGAATCATCCAAAATAAAATAGGAGGGATTAAGTTCCGCGCCGGATATGGCATAAGTGGTAAGGGCCAATTCGCCATCACCCGAAGGATTGGGAACATTCAAGCTTTCCATCTTTGTTAACGTAAGGTTGCCCGCTGGAAGTACGGGCATTGTGTTTTCCGGGGCATTCAACAACAGTCTAGCTGCCAAAACGGATGAGTAAGGGCTTCCAAATTGATTCACATACAACTGAGGAGCATCCACGCTGGCACTTCCTGAGCCTGTTGCATCGTTCCAAGAGGCATTTTCACCTTCTAAGGTAAAATGCTCATCTACGGCATTGCCAAACGTAGTATTTCCCGTGATTTTCCAATCTATTGGGTAACCTTTGGCATTGAGCACAATGGTTTCCTTTAAAGTTGGGCCGCGGCCATTATTCTTATAATCGTAATCAATTTGGATGGTATCACCAGAAATTTGAGTTTTTAGATGGCCCACTTTGTTTTCACCAACAATTACGGTGTACGTCTCATCACCTTGATGATTGGCAAGCGATGAAGTCTGTTCTTTTTTGCAGGAATAGATGGCTAGGACAAAAAGGCCCAGTAGCAGTAAACGGAGTTTCATATAAGTCGGATTTTAGTATTGGTTGAAGTTATGGATTTTTAACCAATGCCACCGATATTTTATAGGGAACTAGTGAACTGGATAGGGTAGAGTTCCGGTTTTGTAGAAGTCGATGATGTTCTGTGCGGACATGCGGGCCATTTCGTTACGGGCTTCCACGGTTGAGGAGCCAATATGGGGCAGCACGGCAACATTTTCCATTTGGAGTAAAGGGTTGTCCGGTTGCATAGGTTCGGGGTCGGTAACATCCAGTCCAGCGCCCCAAATGGAACCATTTTTCAAGGCTTCAATCAAATCAGTCTCAGTATGGACCCCACCGCGCGAAGTGTTGATGAAAATGGCGCTATTCTTCATTCTGTTGAAGGCTTCCTTGTTGAATACACCTTTGGTTTCCTCGGTTAAGTTGCAGTGTACCGAAATGATATCGCTTTGGGTCAACAATTCATCAAAGGAAACATATTGCGCACCCAGCTTTTCTTCAGCTTCTTGATTTTTAGAGCGATTGTGGTAGATAATATTCATGCCATAAGCGGCTTTGCAGCGTTTGGCCATGACACTACCAATGGTTCCCAGTCCAAAAACGCCCAAGGTTTTGCCATCGAGCTGAAAACCAAGGTTGGCCGTGGGAACAAAATGATTCCACAGACCCTTTTCAATGGTTTTGTGCATATGAACCATTTTACGGGAAACCATGATCATGAGTCCAAAAGCCACATCGGCGGTGGCTTCCGTCATGGCTCCTGGGGCATTTCCAATGACAATTCCATTTTTTTTAGCGGCTTGCACATCAATATTGTCATACCCCACAGCAAATTGGGATATGATGTCAATGTGCTTACATTGCTCCAAGAAATAGGCATCAATCTTATTGGAACCCGTACTTAAAAGGGCATCATGTTCTTTACAGATGTTGATCAACTCGTCCTGCGGAATGGGATTGTTGCTTTTGTTGATGGTGATGTTGAATCCAGCTTTTTCCAGCATATCAATGGCGAGTTGGGGATATTTTAAACTGAGGAATACTTTTTTAGGCATAGAGGCTCTTGCTGCGGTTTTCACCTAAAGGTACATTTTTTACGTTTTTTTAATTCTTCTGATAATGGATTGGAACAAATCGGTAACGATTCGTTATAATGCCCAGTTTAAAATTCCAAGACACTCATTGGGGCGCTCCAGTTAGACCATCACAGCTTCTTTTCTTTGCTGCCTTTTTATTATGAAATAAGCGACGGCCAAATTGGGAACCCAGCTTAGCCAGCCAACAATAAGATAGGCCAAAATAAAATCTCCAGTTATTGCCATTAAGAGGGGGAGCCAAATTCTTAGGGTCACAGCAGAAAAGCAGACAGCATAGCTGTAAATCATAAAATTTTGGTGGGCTTTAATGTTTCCATTCCTTATAGCATTGTAAGCCAGAAGAGTAGTGGCCAACCAAACAAGTCCACTCAATGAAAATCCTATTACGTTGGTGATTCCTCCATTAGCGAATTGGGCAATGTAAATTCCGCAAACACCACTTATCAATACCGTTACTACATAAATTTTCCCAACAGTTCTATGCAGTCGTATTCTTTTTCTTCTAAGTTTTGAGCTAAACTGCATCCAGCCAATCAACAATGCAATTCCTCCCAAAACAATATGCCCGTAAAAACCAATATTCCATAGCTGATCGGCCAAAAGTTCCTGTGTTTTGGATGATAATAACCCAAAATGTCGGTCAATTAAGAAGTAGATTGCTGGATAGAGTCCTACCAAAATGCAGAGACTGGCAAATATCCACCATGTGGTTTTATGGATAATTTTCTTCATTTGTAATGGGATTATATTAAGAGGGGTTCAAAATTTTTACGAGTCATTCTGCTGATAAGCTCCTAATTTAAGATAAAATAAGTGTTCTTTCAAAATAGGGGTTATGTGTTAACCGTTGACTTACATAATTTTGACGTACGCCGACACATTGTCACAACTCTCAACAAATCACTATCTTTGCGGCCCTGAAACAAGAAGTGGTTCAATGAGCAAGAAAGTCGCTTTTTATACGCTGGGTTGCAAACTCAATTTCTCTGAAACTTCCACCATTGCGCGAAGTTTTGAAAGGGAGGATTTTGAGCGTGTGGACTTTTCCGAAAGAGCTGACATTTATGTGATCAATACCTGTTCGGTTACCGAGAATGCGGATAAGCGTTTCAAAACCATTGTAAGACAGGCCCAGAAGGGAAACCCAGATGCCTTTGTGGCTGCCGTAGGCTGCTACGCCCAATTAAAACCAGAGGAACTTGCCACTGTGGATGGGGTAGATTTGGTACTGGGCGCTACCGAAAAGTTCAAGATTACAGACTACTTGAATGACCTTGCTAAAAATGATAGGGGAGAGGTACATTCCTGCGAAATAGAGGAAGCTGATTTCTATGTGGGTAGCTATGCCATTGGCGACAGAACTCGTGCCTTTTTAAAAGTACAAGACGGGTGCGATTACAAATGTACCTACTGTACTATTCCGTTGGCTCGTGGCATATCGCGGAGCGACTCTTTGGAAAATGTTTTACTGAATGCCAGGGAGATAGCCTCAAAAGACATTAAAGAAATTGTGTTGACAGGTGTAAACATCGGTGACTATGGCAAGGGAGAATTTGGCAATAAAAAGCATAAGCACACCTTTCTGGACTTAGTGAAAGCACTTGATCAAATTGAAGGAATACATCGACTTCGTATATCTTCCATTGAGCCCAATCTGTTAAAGAATGAGACCATAGATTTTGTGGCCCGGAGCAATTCCTTTGTACCGCATTTTCATATTCCTCTGCAAAGCGGGAGTGATGAAATCTTAAAGTTGATGCGTCGTCGCTATCTGTCCAATCTCTATGTAGATCGTGTAAAACGTATCAAGGAAATTATGCCCCATGCTTGTATTGGAGTGGATGTGATTGTAGGATTCCCAGGCGAAACCGATGAACATTTCTTGGAAACCTACCATTTTTTGAACGAATTGGACATCTCGTACCTACATGTGTTCACCTATTCTGAACGAGACAACACTTTGGCCGCGGAAATGGACCACGTGGTTCCTAAAAAGGTGCGGAGCAAACGAAGTAAAATGCTCCGCGGACTATCGGCCAAAAAGAGACGGGCTTTTTATGAAAGTCAGTTGGGCGGTGTAAGGACTGTGTTGTTTGAAGGGGAAAACAAATCGGGATACATTCACGGTTTCACCGAGAACTATGTAAAAGTAAAGGCGCCTTGGAATCCGGAGTTGGTCAACACCCTGCACCAAGTGGAACTTACCGAAATTGATGAGGATGGTTTGGTGCGGTTTCAGTTTGTTTCTGAATCGGTGTCGGTATAAAAAAACCTCCCATTTCTGAGAGGTGTAATGTCGTTTGTAAGTGGTCTGGTTAGGTCAGATTCGGATGCCTACGGGCAGCATCTCTTTGTATTGTCTGTTCTTTCTCAAAAAACCAGCTATGTGTGGGCTTGTAGGCACTACCCTTAGGTTTTTCTCTTGAATCTCGTTTAAAACGGCTTTGATAAAAGTTTCTTTAAAGCCCTCTTGGGTGATTTCTTCTGGAATTACCAGCTTGGTCAAGAATACTTTACGCTCTTGGGAAGAGTATTCAATTTTGGCTAAATGCCCATTGACCCTAGTTTCAAATTGGCGCAAGAAACTATTGTCGTTAATTTCCATTTCTGTCATATAGTACTGTTTTTAAATTGATACCGTACGATTACCAAAACGGTAATTTGGTGTCCCCTTGTTACAAAATATGTTCAAATAGGTGGGGTTAGTTATAAAAGGGATACAAAATTAGTCAAAATATTGTTAATTTCCTAGACCTTGTCGATATTTGGTGTGAAATGTCCGACAAGAAAATCCATGTCTACCTCATGCCCGGGATGGCAGCCAATCCATCCATTTTTGATGGAATAAAACTTCCCGAAGCTACTTTTGAGACCCATACGCTGGAGTGGTTTTTGCCGGAAAAAGGGATGAGCCTTGAGCAATACGCCCAACAAATGTGCAGTGGAATAAAACATAAAAACCCTGTACTTGTGGGGGTTTCTTTTGGGGGATTGTTGGTGCAAGAAATGGCAAAGATCATTCAGACTAAGAAAATCATCGCCATTTCATGTGTGAAATCCAAGAATGAGCTCCCCAAACGAATGTTATTCGCCAAGTATACCAAGGCCCACAAGTTGTTACCCACGGGCCTTGTGAACAATGTGGAACTTTTGGCCAAATATGCTTTTGGGGAAACCGTTACCAAACGATTGGATCTATATGAGAAATATCTTTCGATCCGAGATAAGCATTACATCGATTGGTCCATTGACCAAATTGTGAATTGGTCGCAAACCAAACCACCAAAAAATCTGGTGCATATTCAAGGTGAAAAGGATGCAGTTTTTCCCATTGTCAATATAAAAGAATGCATCGGCGTAAAAAATGGTACCCATGCTATGATTATCCACAGGGCAAAGTGGTTCAATGAGCATCTTCCTGCCATCATAATGGAATAATTTTGTCTTTATAATAGTATCTTTACCGTACTCAAATACAAAAATTGCTATGAAACACCTCAAAAACATATTGACCTTAATTGGATTGATAGCCGTGGTAAGCACCCTTATTTTTGCCGTACAATCCAATGAAGTGGAAGAAATGCCTGTTGCAAAGAAACCGGTGACAAAGGATAAAAATGTTGCAGACACGTACCAAATCAGTGCCATAGATATTCCAGATGACCTAAATTTTGCAGGTGAACCCGTTCCGCAGGAAGACCCAGAGATCATGGAGCGCGTAGATCGTGAATTTTTAGTGAACACCTATTGGCAATCCAATGCCGTACTGTTGATGAAACGCGCCAACAAATACTTTCCCATTATTGAGCCCATTCTTAAAAAGAATGGTATCCCAGATGATTTTAAGTATTTGGCCGTGGCTGAAAGCGGACTCGAAAATTTGGTGTCCCCCGCAGGGGCGACCGGTTTTTGGCAAATTATGAAAGGGACAGGACGGGAGTATGGTTTGGAGGTGAACGACAATGTGGACGAGCGCTACCATATTGAAAAATCTACCCAAGTGGCTTGCGATTACCTCAATAAATGGAAAAAACGTTTTGGCACTTGGACGCTGACCGCAGCAGCCTACAATGCCGGGCCAGCGGGAATCCAAAAATTTATGGGCATTCAACAGGTGGATGACTATTACGACCTGTTATTGGGGCAGGAGACGGGGAGATATGTGTTCCGCATATTAGCGATCAAAGAGATTTTATCCCATCCTGAGAAATACGGTTTTGAGCTAGAGCCAGAGGATATGTACAAAAAAGTACCCACTTTTACCGTAGAGGTGGATACCGCCGTAACCAACTGGGCCGATTTTGCCGAGCTTTATGAAATCAATTACAAAATCCTGAAACGTCATAATCCTTGGCTACGCGAACCACATTTAAACAACGCATCCCGAAAGAAGTACACCCTAGAAATCCCGAATAAGGGGTATTATAGAGTTGGGAGTGCAGGGCAGTAGCTTAAAAACAGATTGGGGATAATGAATACACATTCTTAATTCTCATAAACCAAGCACCAAGCACCAAGTTCCAAATTCCAAAAATGTAAATTGGAACTTAGGTTTTGTAATTTGGGATTTTTTACCCCTAGATTTTTTACATCTCTAACCTCATCTTACTCAGGAGGTATTTAGTTTATGGCAAAATCAATCAATGGTTTAATATTTCCATGGTCTGCTTTTTGCAAGGCTTTTATATATTTTTTTCTAACGTCATCGGCTTTTACCATGTTGGACTGATGCCAAGAGAATATTTCTTTTTCAAAAATTGATTCCATGATGAGGTCGGCCATAATCCTTGAATGCCTTCCATTTCCATTGGGAAAACAATGAATGGAAACCAGTCTATGTTTGAACCTGATGGCAATTTCCTCGGGTTTGTAGGTTTTATTTTCAATCCAGTATTTTGTATCGTCAACAAGTTTTTCAATTCAATGCTGATTTGCGTCCATTTTATACCAATGTTTTTTTCAGATTTCCTGAATTCACCGGCCCATTTCCAAACGGTGCCATACATTCTTTTGTGCAGGTTCTTGACAAACCTTTCGGTTAGGATTCTTTCAGGCTTAAAATTAGTGTGTATGGTCCATTCAATGGCATTTTCAATATTGAGTTGTTCAAATTCGTCCAACTCTGCTTGAGTGATAATCGACTTTAATTTTAAACCTTCCTTTTCTTCGGGGTTTAAAGGTGTTTGTCCTTCTGCGTATTCAAATTCTAATCCCATAAAGACTTTCTAATCTCTCTTTTTATTTCAGCAGCAAGATCTTTTATGGTTTCTTCTATTTTATCATCATCAATCCCTTGGTTTTCCAATTTCATGTTCTGATGGGTGCGCAGGACAATTTTCCGGGCCAGTGCCGTAGCTTTCTTTTCAACCAAATCATCTATGGTGCCATTTTTGGGCACCAATGAATATACCAATTGGAAGTCCAAGGCTGCGGCAACTTCTTTCATTGCATTGATTGTGATGGTTCCATTCGCTTCACTCTCCTCAATTTTTCTGACACCTTGACGGGTGATGTTCAATTTGTCGCCAAGTTGGGCCATGGTCATGTTCAGTGTGGTGCGAATGGTATTTATCCATCCACGGTCTGGAACCGTAATCTTTTTTGTATGAAGAAATGGATTTATTTTTTGATCCAATTGCTCAAGTAGAAGTTTACGTTTATTTCTCATTTCACTTCGAATTATGTTAAAATGTAAACTATCAGGTTTACAAATATATGAAAAAGTAAACTTATAGGTTTACAAAATAAATAAAAAAGTAAACTTATAGGTTTGCATAAAAAGAAGCGATTATTGGTTAGGGTTGAAAAAATACACCATTGAAATATCGAATAAGGGGTGTTACCGTAATGCGGGTAAAGGGTAGTGGGGGATTCTTATTTGAAATTTAGAGAGTTTTTTGGTGTTCACGTATCGGTCCCGTATATGAAAAGTAGCGGTTTTTTACACACTAATTTTTCGTTTTATAACTAACCTCTTTTAGGTTTACATTTTAGGGTTAGTACTCAATCCGCTATTTTTTATATACAAAGGTTACCAGCTGTTTATGTAGTATCAATATTTAGTTTTATTATTGATTACAATCTCCATTTTTAATGTCACTGATAGTTGGATTGTAAGCGTTTTCATTCACGGAGTAATTGCCATATAGACCGTTTGAGTTAACAACAAAATCCAAACCGCAAAAATTTATTAAAGAATTATTATCAAAGATTTCTAATCCGTTTGTAATTACTGCAACGTTTGACAAAAAATCCAAGTTTTGAAATGTAGAATACATAAACAGAATTGATAATTTCCCATTAATAGTGTTTAATGAATTTAAACTTTGCGGATTAATATTGCCACCTTCCTGGAGTAAAAAATCATCAACAGAAGTTAAATTTTCAAACATTGGATTATTCTCTACATTTTGTTCACAACGAATCATTCTTAGATCGCCAGATATTGTTTCTAAATTTTTAAAGTGATTACTTAGGTTATTCCCAATTAAAACTAAATCTCCATTTAATTGAGTCAAATCGGGAAAAAGCATTGTATCTGGATTTGCCGTATAGAGAGGGTCAAATGTAATATTTCCAGTAACATTTTGAATGTAGTTAAAAGAAGACAATGTACTTTCACTAAATGAAATACCATTGAGAAATATATTGCCATTGACGGAAACGTATTGATTTTCATCGAAGAAATGAATTGCACTTTCATTAATCTGTATAAATTCCAAATTACCTATGTATGTATCTCCCGTGGTTGCAAAAGAGAATTCATATGGGATTGACTCATTTCCATTACTGTCCGTAGCAATTATTTTTCCAGAATAAGAAGTGTCTTCTTCTAGATCTTCTAAATGATATCCAAATTCTCCAACGGAAACCGAAGTATGTAATTGGTTATTTAAATAGAGGTTCCAATCAATATCATTGTTGTCATTATCAGTGATTGATAATTGAAACATAGCATTATATCTATAAACCGATTGAAGATTGAAAGAGATTTCTGGAACTATATTGTCATTTAAAGTAGTTGAATAAAAATATGATTCGGAGGTATTCCCTTCTTGATCAAAAGCTACAATCTTTCCTTTATATTGTGTATTATGTTTTAAACCAGTGGCAATATATGCAAAACGGTATTCTGGATTTTCAGGTGAATCTATAGAAATATTTTCTCCGTTTACGTTAATTACATTAGTGTCAGCAACCAATTGCTCCGAAAGGTTTTCAGCTATTAATTCATAATCTGCTTCATCAACATTCTCACTTATAAAAACATTGTATTTGACTATGGAATTTTCAGGGTCTGTGGATTCTGTCCATCTAAACGTTATACTATTAAAACCAGATTGAACTGCAATTGCGTTGAATTCCCTAGGTGGTAAGTTCCTTATATCATCATTTGAACAACTTATGATAATTATGGATATCATTGCAAGTAATAAAATTCTCATGTTTAATTTTTTAATTGCTGGTAACGTTGTAAAATATGATTTATTTTAATACTTCGGCTACGCTCAGTACAAAGTGATTTATATCGACCGATACTGAAACAAGTTCAGCACAGGTACGTGAAGTTAGGATTTTTCACGAAAAAATTCCAGATAGGATTGATGAACACACAAACTTGATTGACCAATGGGCAAACTTGGTATTTGTCTGTCTGCCGTAGGTAGGGGTTTTGTAATTTGGGATTTTTTACCCCTTAGATTTTCTTCATCTGCTGCTGCATCATCTTGATCTGTTCGGTAAGCATGTTGTTTTTGTCCAGCTTTTTGGCCTCTTGCAGCAATTGGGTGGCTTCGCGTTTTCTGCGCTTTTGCATGGCAATGCCCGCCAAGCTCAATTTGGTCATGGCCACATCATAATCCATGGTTAGGCCGAATTTTAGGGCCTGCTTAAAGTATTTTTCCGCTTGGGTGAGGTTCTTTTGGGAGTAGATGATACCGTGCAGGTAATTATAGTAGCCTTGTTGTTTTTTTATCAAGGCAGCGGATGGGTCTTTTATCTTGTCCAACCATTTTTGAGTGCCTTCCATATCCTGTTTTCGCATCCGAAGAAAGGCCAACAAAATCATTTCGTTTCTAAAATAAAGGAAAATGAAGATCAATGAAAACAGGATCAAGGCTATTCCGTTGCCAATATACCCTTCAATAAACTGGTAAACGGCATACCCAATAATCAATGCGGCGATAACAAGTTTGATGTTTTTATTGAACATAGTTGCGAGTTGATTTTTACCTTTTGTTTAGCGCTGGCAAAAGTACTAAAAACTAATTTAAATATTTTTGGGGTTGGCTTGCCAAAATAAAAAGTCTTTGTATATTTGCGCCCAGAATTTTTCGGGAAGAAATTACCTTCCCACAAACAAAATCCATTAAAAGAGTTCCGAAATGAAAAGAACGTATCAGCCGTCAAAAAGGAAGAGAAGAAACAAGCATGGTTTTAGGGAGCGCATGGCGACTGCCAATGGTAGAAAAGTTCTTGCGAGAAGAAGAGCCAAAGGAAGAAAAAGATTAACAGTTTCCTCTGAGCCAAGACATAAAAAATAATGACTGTATTTTAGTTTTATATCTAAAGGTGTTACTTTTCCAGTAACACCTTTTTTTTGACATATCAACAAAAGAAAACGAGTAACACCCTATAGAAAATGCCTAAAAGAAAAGATTTAAAATCCATTTTGATTATTGGTTCTGGCCCCATCATTATTGGTCAGGCATGTGAGTTCGATTATTCTGGTTCCCAAGCCCTACGGTCCTTAAAAGAGGATGGGATAGAGACCATTTTGATCAACAGTAACCCTGCCACAATAATGACTGACCCCGTAATGGCGGACCATATCTACTTAAAACCGCTTACCACCAAATCCATTGTTGAGGTATTGAAAAAGCACCCCAATGTAGATGCAGTGCTGCCTACCATGGGCGGGCAAACTGCGTTGAATCTGTGTATTGAGGCGGATGAAAAAGGAATTTGGGAAGATTTTGGAGTGGAAATCATTGGTGTGGACATTGATGCGATCAATATTACAGAAGACAGGGAGAAGTTTAGGGAACTCATGACCAAAATAGGAGTAGGAATGGCACCACAAGCTACTGCTACTTCGTTTTTAAAGGGAAAGGAAATAGCCCAGGAATTTGGCTTCCCTTTGGTGATACGGGCTTCCTTTACGCTTGGAGGTGCCGGGGCAGGGATTGTATACGAGCCGGAAAAATTTGATGATGTATTAAGTCATGGCCTGGAAGTTTCGCCCATCCATGAGGTAATGATTGATAAGGCCATGATGGGCTGGAAGGAGTACGAATTAGAGTTGCTTCGCGATAAGAACGACAACGTGGTCATTATCTGTACTATTGAAAATATGGACCCGATGGGAATCCATACAGGGGATTCCATCACTGTGGCACCTGCAATGACCCTTTCGGACAGGACGTTTCAGCGCATGCGAGATATGGCCATCCACATGATGCGCAGCATCGGGGATTTTGCCGGAGGATGTAATGTGCAGTTTGCGGTAAGCCCAGATGAAAAAGAAGAGATTATCGCCATAGAAATCAATCCGAGGGTGTCACGATCTTCAGCCTTGGCTTCAAAAGCAACGGGGTATCCCATTGCTAAAATCGCAGCCAAATTGGCCATTGGCTATACCTTGGATGAGTTGGATAACCAAATTACCAAGTCTACTTCAGCATTGTTTGAGCCCACGTTGGACTATGTCATCGTAAAAATTCCAAGATGGAACTTTGATAAGTTTGAAGGGTCTGACCGAACTCTTGGCCTTCAAATGAAATCTGTTGGTGAGGTGATGGGCATTGGTCGCTCGTTCCAAGAAGCCTTGCACAAAGCCACACAATCCCTTGAAATAAAACGAAATGGTTTAGGTGCTGATGGAAAAGGGTATAAGGATTATGAAAAAATCATCCATAAATTAAAGGTGCCCAGTTGGGATAGAGTCTTTGTAATTTATGATGCCATTCAATTGGGGATTCCGTTGAAACGCATCCATGAGATTACCAAAATAGATATGTGGTTCTTAAAACAATATGAAGAATTACATTTTTTGGAAATGGAAATTTCAAAATACACCATTGAAAGTTTGCCAAAAGCCTTGATGTTGGAAGCGAAGCAAAAAGGTTTCGCCGATAGGCAAATTGCACATATGTTGGATTGTTGGGAGAGTGAGGTGCATAGCAAGCGTATGGAATTGAAAATCAATAGGGTCTACAAACTGGTAGATACCTGTGCCGCTGAGTTTAAAGCGGTAACCCCATATTATTATTCCACGTTTGAAGAGGAGATTGAAACTCCCAGTGGTGAACGCTATGTGGCCAACGACAGTGTGGTGACCGATAAGAAGAAAATTGTGGTGCTGGGCTCAGGGCCTAACCGCATAGGACAGGGGATTGAGTTTGATTACTGCTGTGTACACGGGGTATTGGCTGCTTCGGAATGCGGTTATGAGACTATAATGATCAATTGTAACCCCGAAACCGTTTCAACAGATTTTGATACGGCGGACAAACTTTATTTTGAGCCCGTTTTCTGGGAACATATCTACGATATTATTCTTCATGAAAAACCCGAGGGCGTAATTGTGCAATTGGGAGGTCAAACCGCATTGAAACTGGCTGAAAAGCTGGATAAGTATGGTATCAACATCATCGGTACAAGCTTTAAATCCTTGGATTTGGCTGAAGATAGGGGTAGTTTCTCCACCTTGTTAAAAGATAACGACATCCCTTATCCCAGATTTGGAGTTGCAGAAACTGCTGATGAAGCCCTGGATTTGGCCGAAGAACTAGGATTTCCACTTTTGGTAAGACCTTCTTACGTTTTGGGAGGCCAGGGAATGAAAATTGTAATCAATAAAGAAGATTTGGAAGCCCATGTAGTGTCGTTGCTTCGAAGTATACCCAACAACAAATTACTTTTAGATCATTATTTGGATGGTGCTATTGAAGCGGAAGCGGATGCTATTTGTGATGGGGAAGATGTTTACATTATTGGAATTATGGAGCACATTGAGCCTTGCGGTATTCACTCTGGGGACTCCAACGCAACCTTGCCACCTTTTAATTTGGGTGAGTTTGTGATGCAACAGATAAAAGACCATACCAAAAAAATCGCTCTAGCCTTAAACACGGTGGGACTAATCAACATTCAGTTTGCAATAAAAGATGATACGGTCTACATCATTGAGGCTAATCCCAGAGCGTCTAGAACGGTTCCTTTTATTGCCAAGGCTTACGGAGAACCATATGTGAATTTTGCCACTAAAGTGATGTTGGGCGAAAAGAAAATCAAGGACTTCAAATTCAACCCACATTTGGATGGCTACGCCATAAAACAACCGGTGTTCTCGTTCAATAAGTTTCCGAATGTGAACAAAAATCTAGGACCAGAGATGAAGAGTACTGGAGAAAGTATTCTGTTCATTGATAGTCTTAAGGACGATGAGTTTTACAACTTGTATTCCAGAAGAAAGATGTATTTGAGCAAATAAAGAAAAATGTCGATAAAAAAGGGCCGCTAATTAACGGCCCTTTTTTATTCTATTTATTTGACGTTTTTTCAATTTTATCCAATCGGTCAGAAAGGGTATTGATGAGTTTGTTCTGTTCGCTCAGAGTTTTATTGATGTTCTTAAGGCTGTCGATTTCTTTTTGCTGTTGAATGGTATGCAAGGTCAACTCTTCAATCTTTTGGAGCAATTTCGCGTCCATTAGCCCAAGGTCAACCCCATCTTTCTTAATTTCTTCAGCACTGGGTACATTAGGAAGATGCCCATTCTGTATTATGTAGGCCTCAATTTCCTGTAAGCTAAGAAGGTCATAGCTTTTTGCAAAAACAAAATCTGGCCAATCTTCGCTCAATAAAACCGTTACACCTTCAGCAATCATGGTACCATCAACAGCTACCATGTAACCCGCTGGAACAGTTGTTGTACCGATACTCACATTTCCAGTGGAATACGAAATATCATTTCCAGAAGTAGTCCAAGGAGAAAGGTCTCCTGCGATGGAAGAACCGTTCAAAAAAATATTTGTAGCATTCAAACTACCGTCTACATCCAGCGTATAACCTGGAGTGTCCGTTCCAACACCAATATTTCCTGTATTGTAATAGATATCGTTTCCTGAAGTTTCCCAAGGAGAATTCTGTAAAGCGGTCCCGTTAAGGAATATACTTGTTGCGTTAAAGGACCCATCAACATCCAATAAATATCCTGGAGTATCTGTGCCAACACCAACATTACCAGAGTTAAAATAGGCATTACCACCATTCAGGCTCCACAAAGGAGTGGACAGAGCCTCTCCGTTCAACAAAATATTGGTGGCATTCAAGGTGCCGTCCACATCCAAAGTGTAGGCAGGACTACCTGTTCCTATTCCAATGTTTCCTCCTGAGTAAAAGGCATCATTCCCTGAGACGGTCCAAGGTGAACTCTGCACTGGAGCCCCATCTACTACCAGGTCCGTAACGAATAGTTGTGAGGCATTTATTGAACCTACAACGTCAAGGTTGAAGGCAGGGGAGAGAGTCCCAATTCCTACATTTCCTGAAGCGGGAAAAGAATTCTGTCCGTAAGATGATGTACAGATAATGAACATCAGTACAATGAGTGGGGTAATTTTTTTCATGATCTATTTAAAAATTGATATGTCGAAATAAAGACTTAACACTTGTTTCTTGGAGTATACAGCTGAATTATTCGTACTCCCTTAATTCAAATGATAAATTACTGAAATTATCCGCAAAGGCATTGATTCCATTTTGAAGTTCCAATCGTACTTGGTTATCACCCACCAGTTCTCCACGAACACCGGTATGACTGCTAGGCGTACTGTAAAAGATTACGGTTTTCCCAATGTCTATGGATCTGTCCAAAGTTCCTAAATATATACCTTGGGATTCCCTGGCCCACGAAATTGAGAGGCCTAATGAATTTTCCACCACAGTGGCCACCGGATTTTCCGTGTCCGTTTGGTTCAATAATGAGACATAGGTTTGGTAAGTGAAACCAGTTGGGTCGGCATTGCATAGATATTCGGAGCTTTCCACTTCCCCGGCATCAAGTTCACCATTGTCGTTGGTGTCCAATCCAACATCAATTCTGTAGCCACCATTAGAACAGTTTGCCCCTGGCTGTTCTATTACCGTGGTTATTAAGCTGTTTAATCCGTCGGCACCGTCATTGCCATCATTACCATTGATACCGTCTCTACCATCAAGACCATTGGTGCCATCCTCTCCACTGCATGACAGTAAGGAGAAGAAGACTAAAATAAACATAGGGATTACAAAAGATAGGCTTTTTCTCATGGGGTTAAGTAGAATTTAGGTTTTAAACATATAAAGGTAATAATCCATTCATTATCACCAACCGATATCAAGATGGAAGGTGCAGAAAATCGGATGAACTGCATGGGAATGATATTGTTTTTCACAACCTTAATTTTACCCTAAGTTGATTAAGGTTTAATCAATAAGTTCAAAGGACTTGACTATTTTTAAGAGTGTATTTTTGTGTTCTTGCTTTCTACGCTTCAAGGTCCATGACATAATCATATAAATCTTGTCATTTCCTTCTGCAAAGGTCAGGAAATAGGAGAGTTCATCTTCAATGTTGTCTACTTTGCCATCCAATTCAACTGATTCCGCCTTCAATCCTGAAATCATCATCGGTTTAAAATCAGATTGATGCGTAATGTTCATTCTACTTGCAAGCCTTTTTAATTGTATATCCCGATAAAGTCCAATATGGTATTTTTCCTTATACCCCAACTCTTCCAATGTATCCAAAAACTCTTGTTTAGATTCATCAATTACTATAGTATATATTTCTTTATGAATGTTTTGGTATTGCAGGGAAGCGTCACTATTTAAAGCGGTGGTTTTTTGCATAACCTTGGGGACACTGATGCTGTACTCATCCTTAACACGTACTTTAACGATATCATGGATGCTATTGGTTTCTTCGGAGCTTTCTTTTTTTACATTTAGGCAGGAACATAAGGAGACAGTAACACATAGGATGAATAAAAGATAAGACGTTATTTTCATGGTACAGGTTTGATTAAAAGTAAACAATTTGAAAATCAAACAGGGAATAATACTGAAAGGCCCCATTTTGTGGGACCTTTTTATCATGCGTTACAATTGTAAACCTTATCTATCAAAGGGCTTGTGGGTACTAATGGCAATCCGGTTCCAAGCATTTATGGTCACCACGGCCATGATGATTTGAGCCAGATAGTTCTCACCGAACAATTTCATGGCTTTTTGATAAGTCTCGGATGTTAAGCCATTTTCATGAATCAGTGTAACTTCTTCCGTGATCTTAAGTACAATTTGCTCCTCTTCAGAATAGAGTTCGGTGTCCCACCAGGCGTCCAATAAAAACAAACGCTGTGGATTCTCGCCCAGTTTTATGGCCTCCTTGGTGTGCATATTTATACAAAATGCGCAGCCATTGATTTGGCTGGCCCGGATTTTGATAAGTTCGTAATGCGTCTTGCTCAATTGGCCTTCTTGCATATATTTTTCCAGTCCAAACATGGCATTGAAAGCTTGAGGTTCTAAGACATCAATTTGAATTCTTTTTTCCATTTTTTAATTGTTTTTTGAATGTAGAACGAAGGTATTCCAAACGTTATCCAAAAAACTTAAACAGGTTTAAGAACGCTTTTTTGCACGTATCTCGCTCACATACTCTGGGGTGAGACCTAAAAATGAAGCAATCAAATATTGGGGGACACGTTGGGCAAAATCGGGATAATGTTCGGTAAAGTGCAGATAGATTTCTTCTTTGGAAAAATCAAAAAGATATTTCATTTTCATGATGGAAGCCCCGTACCCAATTTGGTACATAATCCTAAAATAACGTTCGAGCTGCGGAAATGCTTTGAGCAGTTGTTCTTGCTTTTCAAAACTGATGGAGAGTAACTTTGTGTCTTCGGACGCTTGTATATTAAAATCGGTTCTGGTTCGCTTCAAATAAGCCAAACAATCAGTCATCCACCAATTGTCAATGGCAAATTGAACGGTTCGCTCCATTCCCTTTTCATTGGTATAATACATATGGAGGCAACCTTGGAGCACAAAATAATTGTAGGCGCAAGATGTTCCAGCCTCCATCAAAGTCTTTTTTTTGGACACATTTTGGAATTCAAAAAAACTACTGATTCCTTCAAAATCTTCATTATTGATGGAAACATACGTATTGATATGGGAAAAGAGCTGTGTTGACATGCTATTCCAAAATTAGAAAGAATACAATAACTATTGGAATAAAAAAAGCCCATACCGGAAGGGAAGTATGGACTTTTCGGTATTTTTAAGATGGTTATTCAACGATTGCGGAAGCCACTTCACGGTGCATTTTCCATTGGTTATCTTCTTTGTCTTTCTTTAGAATCACTAAAAAGGTGTCCTGTAGTTCTACCGACTCACCCTTGTCATTGGTATAGTACACTTTGCTGGTTCCATAGTCATATGCAATGGAATCACTGGCTATGACGGTTTCCTGAGGA
The DNA here is from genome assembly GCF_042651185.1 of Flagellimonas marina. Taxonomy (NCBI): domain Bacteria; kingdom Pseudomonadati; phylum Bacteroidota; class Flavobacteriia; order Flavobacteriales; family Flavobacteriaceae; genus Flagellimonas; species Flagellimonas marina. The sequence goes on from NZ_JBHSCL010000004.1 coordinate 785,335, forward strand.
GTCATGATGATGCTGTCATAGCTGAACTTTCCCAAACGCGCTTCACGCTGTCTTCTGTATTCCAGCCAATCCTCACTACCGGGTGTTACCCCTTTCATATCTGCCGTGGCATATTGGGCCAGGTCAGCGTATCGTTTCTCTTTAATGGCCTGTTGAAACGCTGCCCGAAGTTGATTAATCGCCTCCACTTCTGCGGCAATATCAATGGTGTCAACAACAGTTTCCTCTTCCTCAACCTCGACTTCCTTGGGAGTTTGATTGCAGGCTAAAACAAGAAACGTCAGTAGAAAAACAAATTTTTTCATAATGCGTAATTTTTAAGGTTAGTGTTTAAAAAAAGCCTAATATACTGATAATTAGCATTCTGAAAAACGGTGATTTCCTGAATTTTAATTCATCCCTTTATATTTTTCAAACCAAGCCAAAACACTGGCAATTTTGGCAATCAAGTTGCTGGGTCGGTTCGCAATCCCGTGCGAAGCACCTGGAATACGAACCATAGCGGTTTCCACATTTTGCAATTTAAGGGCAGCGTAGAACTGCTCAGATTCTGCGATGGGAGTACGGTAATCCTCTTCACCGGTCAACAACATGGTGGGCGTGGTTACATTGCCCACATAAGTCAGAGGAGAGCGGCGCATATAGTTTTCTGGGTCTTCCCATGGTTTTTTACCAAACCAATATTTTGAGAAAAAGGGTAGGGCATCCGCATACAGCACAAAACTGGTCCAGTTGATGACGGGCTTGGCAACAACGGCAGCCTTAAATCGGTCTGTTTTGCCCACAATCCATGCGGTGAGCACTCCGCCACCGCTACCTCCGGTTACAAAAAGGTTGTTTTCATCCACATAACCTTTGGCCAATACCGCATCCACACCAGACATAAGATCTTCGTAATCGTGGTTGGGGTAATCATGGTGGATAAGGTTCCCAAACTCCTCTCCGTAGCTCGTGCTTCCTCTGGGATTTGTGTAGAGCACCACATAACCTTCCGCGGCATACGCCTGAATTTCTGCGGAATACACCGAACCATAACTTTGGAAAGGTCCTCCATGGATTTCTAAGATCAATGGATATTTTTTGGAAGAGTCGAAATCTGGGGGCGTAACCACCCAACCCTGAATTTTACGTTGGTCATAGGACGATTCCCACCAAATCTCTTCAACATTGCCCAATTTTTTGAAGGCAAAAAGGTCGTCATTCAATGCGGTGAGCCGTTTTTTGTTCTTTTTGATATCCACCACGGCCAAATCCGCGGGGTGTTTTGTGGTTCCGTAGGTGAATGCAAATTTGCCATTGGTCGATGCTGAAAAACTGGCCCCGTTGTAAGGTCGCCCTAGGCTAAGACCGCCCAGTTCGTCGGTGATGTCTTCAACTGAACCCGATAAACTCATTGAAGCCAATTTGCCCATACCCTGGTCGGTGTAGCTGAAATATAACCCATTGCCCTTGCTGTTCCAGGCCATATCCTCTACATCCCGGTCAAAATCTCCAGAAATCAATTGGGAACCACTACCGTCGGTATTCATGACATACAATTGGGTCAACTGATAGCCTTGAAAACGGTCATCAAATCCCAAATAGGCAATTTTTGAACCGTCAGGGGACAAAACTGGATTGCCATCTGGGCCAAAACGGTCGGTTAAGGGTGTAATTTTCCCATCAGTCACACTAATGCTATAAATTTCGCTGTTGGCGGGTTCAAATTCCTCATCCTTGTGGAAGTTAGCACTGAAATACAAATGGAAATTGTCTTTGGACCAAATGGGGCCTCCGTGATCAAAATCGGTAAAAGTGAGTTGTTTTGCCGTACCTCCGCTGATGGGCAAGGTGAACAATTGCGTGTTTCCACCTTTCAAATAGCCTTGCCCATCGCCACGATAATTCATTTGGTCAATGTATTTGGGCGGGTCGTTCCATTTGGCGCCTTCAGGTTTGGCCGGAAGCTTCACGATAGATGGGTTTTCCTTGGGAACAAATAGGGTAAAAGCTAAATGCTTATCGTCATGCGACCATGAAACCTGCCCGGGAGTTTGCGGCGTGTTGGTCAAAGCCATGGTTTCCTTGGTGTCCAACCACATCAAGTAAAGTTTCATTTTATCATCAGCCCTATTCGATTTAAAGATGATTTTGGACCCGTCATTTGACCATCTGGGGTAAAAATCATTCTGGTTTCCGGTGGTCAATGGGCGATTATTGGAACCATCAAAATTTACAATCCAAAGATTGGATAGGTTCCGGTCTGTCATCACATCTTTAAAATTTCGGACATAGATGATTTTAGAACCATCCGGTGAAATTTGTGGGTCAGAAACGTATTCCATGTTAAAGATGTCCAAGAGTTCCAAGTTGGACTGTACTTGGCCATATCCCAAAGGGATAATAGCGACCAAGAGCATTAGGTTGAGTAGTTTTTTCATGATATTGAGTTTAGTTAGTTATCTAGTTTATTCCTCCCACTCCGTGTGGAAAATCTCTTCTTGGTCTACACACTCGTAAGTACGTAAGTTAAAAAGTTGCTTTACGTCATATCAGTAACAGTGTGTCTGCGTATATGCATAAAATAATAGGACTGAATAAGCTGTCTACTGCTCATACGTAGTGTTTCGCAACGTGCTTTTTATCTCATTGAACAAAACTTCATTCGACTTTTCTTTGGCTGAATAAAAGATTTTATGCCCATCTTTTTTTGTGAAAAGAATGTAAGGTTTCTTGTCAGAATTCAGAATGAGTTTGATTTTTTCACCATCTTCAGTCTTATAATATCCTTTATGTATTGAACCTAAACTAAAACCATTTGTTCGCCTTGTAATTTTAGGGAGGTCATCTGTCAGACCTATACTTTCAATTTCCGACTCTTTGAGTGTTTCCGAATAACTTCCCAAAAACTCTACGTTTTGTTCATTAAATTTAATTTTGTTCTCTCTAAATCCAAACCCCAAAATGCCAATCACAAAAATTAGGGTTCCGGCAAGGATGTAAATCCCTATTTTGTTCCATTGGGAGCCCAGCCCTTTTGCATATTTTAAGTTGGTTGAAATAAAATAGATGTACGCCAAAATTGGGTAAACACCTAAAAAGATGCCAGCTATATTTTCATTTATATAATAAATGATAAGTCCAATAACCATCAGCGATATGCCAAGAAATAGGTGAAACTTCCTGAAATTTGGAAGGAAGGATTTGAGGTCAAACTTTTTTCTATCCTCCTCCTTCATGGTATTGTAGCCAGAAAGAAGATATTTTGCATTTTTCTCTGTTACCATAAATCCAATGGCTACAAACAATAACCCTGTCCCGATGATGGCGTAAATCATGCTTTTAGATTTATTATAATAATTGTGTCTTATGGCAAATCATCCAATCCAGTTACTGTTATTCCTCCCACTCCGTATGGAAAATCCCTTCTTGGTCCACACGCTCGTAGGTATGCGAACCAAAATAGTCGCGCTGCGCCTGAATCAGGTTCAACGGCAAACGACTGCTGGTATATGCATCAAAATAGGTGAGGGCATTGGAGAGTCCGGGTAGCGGAATGCCATTGGTGGCGCCATAGGCGACCAATTCACGGGCTGCGGCCACGGTTTCCTGCACTTTTTCCACAAAAGAGGGCGACAGCAAGAGGTTCTCCAAATTTTCATTCGCTCGGTAGGCTTCGGTAATGTCTGCTAACAATGCCGCACGGATAATGCACCCCGCACGCCATATTTTGGCAATTTCGCCCAATTCCAGTTCGTAGCCGTACTCTTTGGAGGCATCGGCCAATTGGTGCATGCCCTGCGCATAGGTGATGATAAACGCAAAATACAGGGCTTGTTCAGCTTTCTTGGTAAAATCAGCCTTATCTACCGCTTTTGGGGTGGGTCGGTCATACAATTCATCTGCTTTAATGCGCTCGTCTTTCAGGGCGGAAATCTCGCGCATGCTTACGGCAATATCAATGGTAGGAACGGGAATGCCAAGGTCCATCGCGTTTTGGGAGGTCCACTTTCCGGTCCCTTTCTGCTTGGCCTTGTCCAATATTTTATCCACCAAATGACCATCACCCAAATCATCCTTTTGCTCAAAAATTTCTGAGGTGATTTCCACCAAAAAGGACTGTAGTCTACCCTCATTCCAAGTGGAATAGGTTTCGTGGAGTTCTTCATTGGTGAGTCCACCTGCTTTTTTCAAGAGGTCATAGATTTCTGAAGTGAGCTGCATCAACCCATATTCAATGCCGTTATGCACCATTTTTACATAATTCCCGGCTGATTTAGGCCCTAAATAGGCCACGCAAGGTTCGCCTTTGTATTTAGCGGACACTGCTTCAAAAATGGGTTTTACATGTTGATAGGCCTCTCGAGAGCCTCCTGGCATAATGCTCGGTCCCAATCGAGCACCTTTGGCACCTCCAGAAACCCCAGCACCAAAAAAGTTGATACCTTTTTCCTTCAGATACGCTTCGCGTCGGTCTGTATCCGTAAAAAAGGAGTTTCCACCATCAATGATGATATCGCCTTTGTCGAGATGGGGCAGAAGCCCATCAATAACAATATCCACCACCTTTCCGGCAGGGACCAGCAGCATAATTTTTCGAGGCGTGGCCAATGCATCCACAAAAGTCTTCACATCCGTAGTGGCATTCACTTTGTCTGTATCGCCACCTTCAGAAATCAGGGCGTTTACTTTTTCATCATCCAAATCATTTCCGAATGCGGTGAAGCCATTATCGGCCACATTCAGAATAAAATTGCGTCCCATTACGCCAAGGCCAACCAGCCCAAAATCATACTTTTTTGTCATGTTCTTTATTTTTAACCCCTTACGTTAAGACAACAATAAGTAAGCTATTTGTTGAAATCTGAACCTAAAATAAACCTTATATTCGTTACGCTCAAATAATAATGGCCTCATCCAAAAAGGAAGTGTCATTTCAATGATTCATGTAGCAAAATCAAGTAGCTATGAAAAAGACCGACAACCAGATGCTTGTAATTTTTGGGGCATCAGGCGATTTAACCGCCCGAAAATTGATTCCGGGACTCTTTAACCTCCATTTGGCAGGACATCTTCCGAAGAACTTTGTTGTTCTTGGGGCCAGCCGGAGCGATTTGAGTGATGATGATTTTAGGGATCGGGTGGTGCACAAAAGCCCATATCTGAAAGATAAAATAAAAGATGCTGGGGATGCCAAAACCAAGGCATTTGCCAATAAACTCTATTATGAGGATTTGGGCAAAGATTACGATACAGACTATGGCGATTTGCGCAAGCGGGTGGAAGAACTCAAGGATAAACATGACACTTCTGGAAACATCATCTATTACCTTTCCACCCCTCCCACATTATACGAAACGGTGGCAAAGAACCTTGCCGATGCAGAAATGAACACCCAAAACCATGGTTGGAAGCGTTTGATTGTGGAAAAGCCCTTCGGGTATAGTTTGGAGACGGCCAAAAACTTGAATAAAGGTTTGCACCGTTTTTTTGAGGAACACCAAATTTATAGGATTGACCACTATTTGGGCAAGGAAACCGTGCAGAACTTGTTGGTGACACGTTTTGCCAACAGCATCTTTGAACCACTTTGGAATCGGAATTACATACACCATGTGGAAATAACCAACGCTGAGAGTGTTGGGGTAGAAAAACGAGGGGGGTATTATGATAAATCGGGAGCGTTGCGCGATATGTTCCAGAACCATTTGTTGCAGCTCGTTTCTTTGGTGGTGATGGAGCCGCCCATTGGGGATGACGCTGAGGAAATTCGGAATGAAAAAGTGAAAGCCTTAAAATCCCTTCGGGTGATGAAGGATGAGCAAACCTTGTATGACAATACTATTCGAGCGCAGTATGTGGCCTCAGAAATTAAAGGTGAGAAAGTCAAAGGCTATCGTGAAGAGGAGGGGGTTGATCCCAATTCCACTACGGAAACGTACGCGGCCATTAAGTTTTATGTGGACAATTGGCGCTGGCATGGAATTCCGTTTTATGTGCGCACAGCAAAGCGCATGCCCACCAAGGTGACGGAGATTGTAATACATTTTAAAGAGCCCCACCATCAAATTTTTCAGGAATCTGGGATGCACCGCGATAATAAACTGGTCATTAGAATTCAGCCAGATGAAGGTATCCTAATTAAATTTGGTGTAAAAGTGCCCGGTCAGGGTTTTAAAGTGGAACGTGCTAATATGGACTTTTACTATTCCAGTTTGGCCGAAACTTATGTCATGGAAGCGTATGAGCGACTTTTATTGGATGCCATGCAAGGCGATGCCACCCTGTATGCCCGTGCTGATGAGGTAGAGGCCGCTTGGGAATTTGTGGATCCTATTCTAAACTACTGGAAAAGCGGAAAGGATGTACGTATGTACGGCTACGCAGCTGGAGTGTGGGGGCCTGAAAATGCCGATGATTTAATAGATGATAGGGGCATGTGGCGTAACCCCGGTGAAAACTTGGCGGATGATCCTGGATATTGTGTAATTTGTTAGGAGTTAGGAGTTAGGAGTTAGGAGTTAGGAGTTAGGATGATTTATGTCAGTTCGAGCGCAGTCGAGAACGAATAAAATTAAAGTTAGATGGATTTAAAGATATATAGGGACAAACAAGAGGTGGCGGAACAGTTTTCGGCCTATTTTGTAGAGAAAACAAAAACCGAAGGTACATTTCATGTGGCTCTTTCCGGTGGAAGCACTCCCAAAATTGTGTTTGATGTGTTGGCCAAGAACTTTTCCGATAAAGTGGATTGGAACAAAGTCCATTTTTATTGGGGTGATGAGCGTTGTGTTCCACCAACCGATGACGAAAGCAATTATAAAATGACCGTGGAGCACTTGTTTTCCAAAATTGACGTACCGAAGGCCAATATCCATAGGATTCGGGGAGAAGAAGAACCGAAAACGGAAGCTATTTGTTATGCCAATCTGTTGGAGATAAATTTGGAAAGTGTAGAAGGCACGCCACAGTTTGACTTGGTCATTTTGGGGATGGGTGATGATGGGCATACCGCCTCTATTTTTCCACATGAAATTAATCTGTGGAATGTTGAGGATCATTGTGTGGTGGCCACGCACCCAGAATCGGGTCAGACACGGGTGTCCATCAATGGAAAGGTCATCAATGCGGCGAAGGAAGTCGCTTTTTTGGTCACCGGAGCCTCAAAAGCCCAAAAAGTAAAAGCCGTAGTGGAAAAAACCGAAGGGTCACAAGCCTATCCGGCTACCCTGGTCGACCCAAAATACGGAAATCTGGTTTGGTTTTTGGATGAACCTGCGGCGGCTGAACTTAATTAATCCAAATCCATCTTAACGTTTTCGCCCTCTAAGAACTCCAAAAATTCGTTGACCTTAAAGTTGGTAGATTCGTATTTGCTATCCCGATGAAAAGCAGATTGTTTCCGTTCCTTACTGCGGGCAAATCGGCGGATATCCTGTTTGGTTTTCAGAATCAACCCAGGAACCCTTTTGTTTTTGCCATCCTTCCCTTTGGATACCATGGTAAAATAGGAAGAATTACAATGCTTGACTTCTCCCGTGGTCACATTTTCAGATTCCACCCGAACCCCAACCACCATTGAGGTTTTACCAGTGTAATTAATGGAGGCCTTCAGGGTGACCAATTCCCCGACATCAATGGGATTTAAAAAATCCACGCGGTTCACTGAAGCGGTTACACAGTAACTCTGCGAGTGCTTGGACGCACAGGCAAAGGCAATTTGGTCCATAAGATTGAGGATGTGTCCACCGTGGACTTTCCCTCCAAAATTGGAATGGGAGGGAAGCATCAGCTCGGTAATGGCAACTCTGCTTTCTCTGGACGATTTAAATTTTTTCATAATTTGTTGAAGTTTTTGTAAAAACCTATACAAAAAAGGAACAATGGACGTGAAAAATGATTATCAAATATAATCCAAAGCTAAAAGAACTCGCAAGACAATTGAGGAGGAATGCCACTAAATCAGAAGTGTTTTTGTGGCAAAAGCTAAAAAGAGATCAATTTTTTGGGTATGATTTTCACAGGCAAAAGCCTATTGACGAATATATTGTGGACTTTTTTTGCAACAAGCTCAGGCTAGCGATAGAAGTAGATGGATATTCTCATGAAATTATGGAGGTTTGGCAGAAGGATGTAAAGAAGACAAAAAGGTTAAATGAATTGGGTATTCATGTGCTTCGGTTTTCTGACCATCAGGTTTTAAATGATATGGAAAATGTCCTTCGGGCCATTGAGGATTATATTTTGCGCTTTGAAGCGGATGGGTTTACACCTCCCTCTGTCCCTCCTTATTAGGAGGGAAGCCGGTTTCCCCTCTAAAAAGAGGGGATTAAGGGGTGTGTCAATTAATTTCTAAATAGTGGTGACTTCTCCATTTGTACCTCGGTGATAAAGTATTTGGTATCGCCCAGCCAGAAAAAGGTGGTATACCGCTCCTTGTACGTCACTTTGATGTAATTTCCTTGATATTCCTTCATTTTTTCAATGATGTCCGCTTCCTTATCCTCTACGGAAAACGAAAACACATTGGTTCCGGATAGCCCTTGACTGATTTGGCCTTCCCAAGTCTTTACCAAAACCCCTTTTCGGCTGAATTTGATGAGTTCCCCGGAACGGTACCCCTCGCTATAGGGCACATAGTAGATAAAGGCAAAATAGCCTACTATCCCAAGGACAATAGCTGAAATGGTGATGAATAGAATCTTTTTCACAGGTTATAGTTCAAGTTTTGGATTGTCATCAGAATCATCATCTAGGGCACGCTTCAATAGTTTATCATCAATACTCTTGCTTGCTTTTGCCCCTAGCGCTTTCAAATTCTCTACTTTTTTGATCAAATTTCCACGACCTGTCAATTTTTTCATGGCACTTTGATAGGTATTTTGGACTGTCCCGATTTGATTGCCAACTTTCAAGAGATCATCTGTTAAATTGGTGAATGAATCGTAAAGTTTACCTGCTTCAGTGGCAATTTCAATGGCAAACCTTTTTTGTTTGTCATTCTTCCAAAGGTTGTCTACCAGTTTTAACGCCGCCAAAAGTGTGGAAGGCGTAACTATAATAATGTCCTTTACAAATGCATCCTCATATAAATTGGGCTCAAAAGCCGAAGCTATTGCAAAAGCGGGTTCAGTTGGGATGAACATAAAAACCGTATCTGGGCTTTCTTCTATCAAAAGCTGATAGTTTTTTTTGCTAAGTTCCTCCACATGCCTTTTGATGGAATCTATATGCTGTTTTAAATAAAGCTCTTTTTGCTTTTCATCCTCCTCGGAAACATAACGTTCAAAATGGACAATGGAAACTTTACTGTCCACAATCATTTTTTTGCCATCGGGCAAATGGATCAGCACATCGGTTTGATGTCTCTTGCCTTCCTCATCTTTAAAACTGTCCTGAAGGGTGTATTCCCGGTCTTTTGTCAATCCGGATTTCTCTAAAATCCTTGTCAGTATCACCTCGCCCCAATTTCCCTGCATTTTGCTATCACCTTTGAGGGCTTTGGTCAGGTTTTCCGCTTCTTGGGTGATTTTGAGGTTTTGACTGCGCAAGTCGAGCAGTTGCTGTTTTAAAGACGAGTGCAATCCAAAGTTCTCCTTTTGGGATTCCTCTACCTTTTGTTCAAACTCTTTTATTTTTTTGTTGAGCGGAGTTAAAATATTTTCTATGTTCTCCTTATTACTCTTGGTAAATTTCTCGCTCTTTTCGTCCAAGATCTTGTTCGCCAGGTTTTCAAACTCTTTGGTGAATTTTTCCTGTAATTTTTCCAGCTCCTCCTTTTGCTCAGAAAGTTTTATTTCCAAATTACCGGATTTGGCTTCCTCTCTTGCCAATGCTACTTCAAGATTGGATTTCTTTTCTTGAAGTTCTTTCATATCATTCTTCAAGACAAGTTCCTGCTCCTTGGCCTTGGTTTCCAATTCTTTCCAGACAGTTTCGTTGGATTTGGTCTTTAATTTTTGGATGTAGATACCCAGAAACAATCCTATGGCAAGGGCTAAAACTCCAACGATAAGGTAAATCAATTCTGCACTCATAACGATTTCTACAGGATAAAGATAACGGATTCCAACTGATGCGAGGATGGGAAAATAAACTTACTTATTCACTTTAAACGAACCGGTCTTGGCATCAAATTGCACCATTTCCGAAGGAAACAGTCGCTCAAAATGCTTTTGTTCAATCAGTTGGCAAGGGTCACCAGAGGGATTGGTATCACCATCCAAGATCAGGATTTTATCACACAGCTGAATGGCGAGGTCAATCTCATGGGTGGTAAAAACGATGGTCTTTTGGTTTTGATGCGCCAGTTGTTGGAGCAATTTCAAAATTTGAACCTTATGGAAGAGATCCAAATGGGTGGTTGGTTCATCCAACAATATCAGAGGCGTGTCTTGAGCCATGGCACGGGCAATCAACACCCGCTGTAATTGGCCATCACTTAACTCATGACATTTATTTTGGCGAAGTTCCTCCAGCAAAAAGGCATCTATACTTTTTTGGATATGCTCTTTGTCTGCTGAAGTCAGTGTTCCAATCCAATTGGTATACGGTTGTCGCCCCAAGGCAATCAATTCTTGAACGGTCAGGTTTTTAGAGGCAGGTTGCTCTGTGAGCACCACACCCAGTTTTTGCGCCAATTCTGAAGGCGAATGGCTTTCCAGTGGCTTGTTTTGGATTTCAATACCACCGCTTAATTTAGGTTGAAAGTTGGCTAAGGTCCGCAATAAGGTGGATTTTCCGATGCCATTGACACCCACAATGCCGCAAAGCACGCCTGGCTCCAAGGTGAAATTGATGTTTTTAGCAACCACTTTGGAACCGTATCCAACGGTCAATTCTTTTACTGCGATTATGGAATTTTTCTGTTCTGCCATTAGAACATCATTTTTCGTTTTCGAACCAAGAGCCAGATGACGACCGGAGCGCCCACCAGCGAAGTGATTGCATTTATGGGAAGCACATTGGTCGAGTTCGGTAATTGTGCAAGTGTATCGCACAACAACATCAAAATAGCACCATATAAAAATACAGCTGGAATGAGGATACGATGCTCCATGGTATCAAAAATCTGACGGGTGAGATGGGGTACGGCCAAGCCTACAAAAGCTATGGGGCCGGCAAAAGCGGTTACACCCCCTGCCAAAAGGCCGGTGGCAATAATAATGAGCAATCTTGATTTTTTCAGTGAAACCCCTAGACTCAATGCGTAATTTTCACCCAATAAAAAGGCATTTAGCGCCTTGATGGATAAAATGCAAAGGAAAATCCCCAAGAAAACGATTCCAGCTAAAAGCAAAACTTGTCCGGAAGAGAGATCACCCACACTGCCAAAGGACCAAAAAATAAAGCGCTGGAGGTTTTCTGCACTTGAAAAATAGGCCAAAACACTGACCAAGGCTGAGGTGATGCTTCCGAACATCAATCCAATAATCAGCAAAGCCATGGTATCCTTGATGCGTTGTGCTACCAACATCACCACAAGCAGTACCAAAAAACTCCCTACGCTGGCCGCAATGGCCAAAGAAATATCACTTAAAAAAGCGAAGGAGCTCAATCCAGTAAGCAGTGAAGCCCCCATCAGCAAAAGTGCAGCACCTAAACTGGCCCCAGAGCTAATCCCCAAAACAAAGGGTCCTGCCAATGGGTTTCGGAACAGGGTCTGCATGAGCAACCCGCTCAAAGATAATCCACCACCCACCAAAATGGCGGTAAAGGCTTTGGGAATGCGATATTCCCAGATAATGTATTGCCAAGAACCGATTTCCACGGGTTTGCCCAATAAAATGGAAAAGGTGGATTTAAACGGAATGGCAACTGAACCTGAGCTGATGTTCAATATCCATGCAAGCAGTAAAGCCAATGAAATCAGCACAAACGAAAGACGATATGATCTTGCTTTCTGCATTTACTGTAAGGGCCTATAAAAATGGGGTTCATAATCCTCCAACAGTCCGGGGTGTAAAATGGAAATGAGGTCTTTCAGCACCAAGTCGGGGCGTTGGGGGGCCAATTCATAAAATACCAATCCTCCCGTTGCTCCTTTTTTTATGGCATTGGAATAGACTTTTTTATTGGAAAATGCTGAAAATTGAAGGTAGTGCGCATTGGCTTTTTCCAATTCAGCATAGCTGGTGTGTAAGGAAGGATTCAACCAATAATCGGCTTTTTGGGCCTTTTCCAGAACCGCTTCCAAACTCAGACCAATTCCTCCAGTTTCTTCGGTATCGGACCAAATATACTCAGCATTGGCATCGGCTAAAAACTGGGCCATCCAGCTTTTCCCACCCGAAATGTACCACACATCCTTGTAGAGTCCACCCGTGAGGACGGTAGGTTTTTCTATTGCTCGTTGCGCTAATGCTTTTGCTTCGGTATAAGCGGTTTCAATTTCCTCAAAAATACGGTCTGCCTCTTTTTCTTTTTGGAAGAATGGAGCAAAAAACTTAATCCATTCTGCTTTTCCCAGTGGGGTCTTTTCCACCCAATCGCCATTATAGACCACGGGAATCCCAGCCCTTTTGATGACATCATAGGCTTTATTGGTGTCGTTGATGCCAAACCCCATGATAAGTTCTGGATTGAGCTCCAAAACCACCTCGGTATTGATGTTTTCATTGGTGCCCAGTTCTGTAATAAGACCTTGGTCAATTCTTTCTCGGGTGGGGAGAGATGAAATTAAATCGGTATTGGGGAAACCGACCACGGACTCCAATACACCCAGAGCATCCAAAGATGGGATATGCGTGGTAGAGGTAATTACGATTCGTTCTACAGGGGTGGCCACAATAGCATCGTAGGCATCACTGGGCAATGTAATGGCTGCCAAGTTCTCCCTGGGCACCAAAGCATAGGTAAAGTTCCTTTCAGAGCCAGGCCAGGCCGATGTAACCTTAATCTCGGTAAATTGTTGGTTTTTTTGGATTGTAAATCCAGTGGCGTATTCAATTTGGGATACTTGTTGGGAAATAGGTTTGGATTGGGTTTTCCTTTTTTCACCACAGCTTATAAGGATGGACACGCAGACCATCCCAATAAAGAGTTTGTAGAACTGTTTTTTCGACATGGATCAAAAGTAATATTATTTAACTTTTGTAAAAAAAGATTAAACAGATTGATTACTTTCGCACTGAATTTTGGTTCGCATGACGTTTTTTTCATGTGATTAAAAGGGAATCCGGTGTAAATCCGGAGCTGTTCCCGCAACTGTAAGTTTATGCCAAACTTGGTTTGGCACCCATTAGGGATGTTGTTTTCTTCAATACCACTGTCCGCCTGAAGGATGGGAAGGTGAAACTTCATAAAATAAGTCAGGAGACCTGCCAAATTCAAACAAACAATGTTAAACTTTCGGGATAAAAGTTTGCGTATAAAAACATACTACGCTCCCGTTTATTGATTTAAACGAAATGAAGAAAAATCATTTATGGTTATGCGCCGCTCTATTGGCGGGCAAGGGACTTTGTGCCCAACAACAGGATTCGCAGCAGTTGCAACAATTGGAAGAGGTTGTGGTAAGCGATTCAAAATTTGAACTGAAACGAGAGAACTCAGGTAAAACGGTCATTAAGATCACTGCTGAGGAACTGGAACGGAAACAAGGACAAACCGTGGCCCAGATCATCAACACCAAAAGTGGAATTGAGATTACTGGAAGCCGCGGAAGGGACGGTGATGTCTTGGGTGTTTTTTCCAGAGGAGGAAGGGGCAGACAGGTTTTGGTGGTCATAGATGGAGTAAGGGTATCCGACCCATCGTCCTTTGCACAAGAATATGATTTGCGTTTGCTCTCCACCGCATCAATTGAAAGTATTGAGATTATTAAAGGGGCGGCGAGCACTTTGTACGGTACCAATGCGGCCACAGCCGTAATCAACATCAACACCAAGAAAAGTTCCAAGGAAAAGATAAGCGGGAATTTTCAATCCACTGTGGGGACCAATCAGACAGCGGAAGACCAAAACTATAACTTGGGCAACATCAGCAATTCAGTTTCTCTGAACGGTAGCTTGAACAAGTTCAATTATGTAGTGGATTTTTCCAACCGGAGCAGCAAGGGACTTTCTGCTGCAGTTACCCCGGAGAACGAAGAAGATAATTTTTCCCATTTCAGTACCAATGTGAAGTTGGGATATCAATTTTCGGAAGAATTTCGTGTATCGATCTATGGAAACCAGACCCAATATTCCAACGAATTTGATGCCAGTCTCATGGAAGCGCCAAACCGTTCCAGAGTGGACCAAAAGCGGGCTGGGGTTTCTTCATCGGTAGGATATGGTAATAAAGGGTCGCTACATTTGAACGCGGCCTATACCGATTACGAAACGGACTCCGAAAGCACTTTTGGGGAAAGTGTATCGGTTGGAAAGAATTTGGTACTTGATTTTTACAACAAATACGTCATAAATGATAAATGGCATACCATCTTGGGGGTAAATTACCTGAAGGATGAGGCCACTTTTTCCAATGCGGTGGACTTTACTATTGTGGATCCTTATGCCAACGTTGTATACGTTTCCGATTTTGGGCTGAACTTGAACGTTGGTGGACGATGGAACAATCACTCTGAATATGGTAGCCATTTTGTGTATAATCTTAACCCATCCTACGTATTCCCCTCTGCCAATGGGTATGTGAAATTGTTGGGGTCCTATGCCACATCATACATTACTCCTAATTTAATACAGTTGTTCGGTGATTTTGGTTCCAATCCAGAGTTGGAACCCGAGGAGAACCGTACCATTGAAGGGGGTGTGGAGTACAAGGTAAATGACAAATTGCGCCTGAGTGCATTATATTTTAATAGAAACGAGAAAAATGCAATAGGTTTTGATCAAAACTTTACCAGCATCAATATTTCTGATGAAATAGATGCAAGTGGAGTGGAAGTTGAACTATCTTGGAAACCGATCGGTGCATTGGATGTGAATGCCAATTATACCTTTACAGAACGAAAAGGAGATAATGCCATTCGTATCCCCAAACATAAAGCGAATTTGGAGCTGGGTTATAGAATATGCGAGACCACCCATCTTTCTTTGGGGTATGCCTATACTGGAGAACGAATTGATACAGATTTTACGACCTTTACCGATGAGGCTTTGGAACCATTCTCTTTAGTGAATCTTTATGTGGAACATCAATTGCTTCCCAATCGGTTGAAAGTTTTTGTCAACGGCTTTAATTTGCTGAACGAAGAATATACCGAGGTCATTGGCTTTACCACAAGGGGTAGGAATGTGGCCTTTGGATTAAATTTGAACTTGTAAACCCAAATACATGCTAAAAGTTTGCTCTTTTTTACCAGCCGTGACTCAGATGCTTTACGATATGGGTCTGGACGGACATTTGGAAGGAATCACTTTTGAATGTCCCGAAAGAGCCTTACGGGAGAAGAAACCCGTGGTGAGGTGTATCTTGGAAGGCAAGAATCTATCCAGTCAGGAAATTGATTCGTTGTTCTCGGCCAGTAAAAACCAAGGCAAACAGTTGTATTATGTGGATGAGGTACTATTGGAAGAAATGGCTCCTGACATCATTTTCACACAAGATATGTGCGATGTTTGTCAGATTGATACCGCTTGCACCTCTGCCGCCGTGGCGCATTTGAAAAAGCAGCCTAAACTGATTTCCATTAGCCCAGAATCGTTGGAAGATGTTTTTGAATCGGCCATTACCATTGCCAAGGCCCTGAATAAAGAAGAGGTGGCTTACAGGTATCTGGACGGGTTGCATAAGAGGATGGATAATGTTGTGGACCAACTCCGAGCGGTCAGGGCAACGCCAAAGCGTGTCATGCTCATGGAATGGATACACCCTATTTTTAATTGTGGCCATTGGATTCCGCATCAAATAGCCTATGCCGGTGGTGTGGACATGCTTTCCAATCCTTCCGGGGACAGTGTGGTCACTCCATGGTCCAAAATAGTAAAGTATGACCCTGAAATATTGGTAATAGCCCCATGCGGGTTTACTATTGACCGCACCTTGGAAGAGATACATCTTTTGACGAAACAGGAGGGCTGGGGCAAACTAAAAGCTGTAAAAGAGAACAAAGTGTTCGTTGCGGATTTTGATATGTTCACCCAATCTTCTGCCAATACCTTGGTAGATGGGATTGAAGTTTTGGCAGGACTCTTTCACCCTGAAACAATTAAAATTCCAGACGAATTGAAAGGAAAATACACCCAATTAAACTTGCAAAAAGCTGAACATTAGAAAGAAAAGCGGCCCACAAACAGCATTGATTTTTGGGCCGCTTTTCATATTCGATTATTTAATCATTGCTTTGGGTAAAATCAATATGTAAGGGCTTGTCCAAATACATATTGTCTTTAGCCGGCGTGAAGAATCTTGAGCTGGCAAACGACTTGGCAGGCATTTGCGCTGAAAAGCTGACTTTGCTTGTAACGCCAGTAATTTCTTGTAGGGCTCGGGCCAAAAGTGGCTCATTGACATCACCAAGCACCCCAAGATTGGCAATATCCTCCAAAAGAGTGATGTTCGGCGCAAGACCATTGGTATAATCAAAAAAACCATCTGCATTTTCGTTGCGCCCTACCAAAGGTTGTAACCCCCAACTGTTATCTGAATTGATATTGTTTTCTCGGTCACTGCTGTATACAAAAGCGTTTCCAGGATCATCTACCAGGGTAATTGAAAATTCATTTTTCCCTCTAGTAGTTTCCCCAATGTGGATGACATCAACATAGGGGGCTAATCCGTTCATCACCAATTCGCTGGCAGAAGCCGAATCGTTGGTGGCTATTACAAAAACTCTACTAAGATTGAGTGAATTAATGGCGGTGGAACCCGTGGAGCTGGCAAAATAATCCTCCAATTGTTCATCACTGAGCTGCTCTTGAATTTTAGCGTTCCAACGCTGCCTAATGTACAAATCACTCGTATTGGTGCCATATACCATACTGGCCAAGAGGCGGGATGTATTTACGGAACCGCCAGGATTATAGCGCATGTCCAAAACGAGCTCGGTGGCGCCATCGGCAACAAATTCGCCAAAAGCAGCATTGAGTTCTTCATTAAAACTGCTCAAGAACCGATTGTACATTAAATAGGCGACTTTGGTTCCATTTACATCCAAGGTTTCGGCTACTAAAATAGGATCTTCAACTTGATTCTCTATTTTCGTTAGGGTTACTTCGGTATCATTGTCCACAATTTCATTATCCACAATATCGGCCATACCAAGTGTATAGGTCGTGTTGCTTCCGAACAAGAGGTCAATATAATTGCTGAGGTTGAGTTCCTGCCCATCTACCCGTGTAAAAATATCCCCGCGTTGGATATCCTTTGTGGAAGCATCAGAATCTGGAACAATGTAAATTACGTAACCAAAAATTCCATCACCTTCCGCAAACTGCACTAAATTAAATTCCAATCCATTGCTTCGGGACACTCCAGAGAGATTATTGACGAGTTCGGTATAGTCATCATTCAAAAAACTGAAGCGGTCTTCATTAAAAAGGAGGACATCATTGTAAAAATCCGAAGGGTTTGGGTTTTGCTCCAAAAATTCGGTGTACTCTTCATCAGAACTAAATCGGGTATCGGACAGAACACCCACTTCACCTTGCCAGAAATACCAAAGGTTCATGGCCTGCCACATAAAATGTTGAACAACCACATCAGAGCCTGGGGTTACCCCCGGCGTTTCCCCATTGGTAATTTGATTGTCATCATTATTACATGAAGATATGAGCAAGGAAAGGCCCAAGAACAGAAAAACATATTTTTTCATAGCAAAGTTTTTACGGAATACCTCAATTTTCATTCCATTATAAATAAAAGAGGTTGGTAGGTTAGGCGGTGATTTTTAAAAATTCTTACGAATTTCGAGTACAAAATAGGCACATAAAAGCAGATTACAAATTTTTTGTAACAAATTTCGATATGCGTCGTCGTGATAATGAAGGTCGATGGATTTGACCTGAAACAACGAAAACAACCAATGAAACAAGCTGAATTTTTAAATGTGGTAATGCCTTTTAAGGACAAGCTCTACCGACTGGCAAAGCGCTTGCTGGTGTCACGGGAGGAAGCAGAGGACGCCACCCAAGAAATTTTGCTGAAGCTATGGTCAAAAAACGAGGTGATGGGCACCTATAATAACGTGGAAGCCTTTGCCATGACGATGACCAAGAATTTTTGTTTGGACCGTTTAAAATCCAAGCAAGCCGGAAACCTGAAGTTGGTGCACAGCAATTACAGCGATGAAAGCACCTCGTTACAACGCCAATTGGAGGCCGAGGACAGTGTAAGCTGGATGGAACGCATAATGGAAGAATTACCGGAGCAGCAGAAAATGGTATTGCAACTGCGGGATGTGGAGCAATACGAATTTGATGAAATATGTGACCTGTTGGACATGAAGCCCACCGCTGTACGAGTGGCACTGTCCCGGGCGCGAAAAACAGTAAGAGAAGAATTGACAAAAAAACATAGCTATGGAATTGGATAATATAGAAAAATTAGTGGAAAAGTACTTTGAGGCCAGCACAACGGTGGCCGAGGAGGAACAGCTCCGGGACTATTTTTCTCAAGAGAAAGTGGCCACACATCTTGAGCAATATAAGCCCATGTTCAACTACTTTTCCATTGCCAAGGAAGAACGTTTTACCAAGCAGGTTCCATTAAAACCTAGCGTAAACTATTACAAATGGATTTCCGTTGCAGCGGTTGCAGTCTTGACCTTTGGCATCTATTTTGGTAATCAATACCAAGAAAAGAAGAAAGCAGAGTACGCCTACCAAGAAACCATGAAAGCCTTTGAACTCCTAGCGGAGAACTTTAACCGAGGCACAGAAAAAGTGGCGTATTTGAAGGAGTTTGAAGA
Source organism: Flagellimonas marina (assembly GCF_042651185.1). Lineage (NCBI taxonomy): Bacteria > Pseudomonadati > Bacteroidota > Flavobacteriia > Flavobacteriales > Flavobacteriaceae > Flagellimonas > Flagellimonas marina. The sequence continues at coordinate 804,167 of NZ_JBHSCL010000004.1, forward strand.
AGCAAAGCAAAAAATTTACAACAACAATTAAATCGTAAAAAATGAAAAGAAATATTTTAATCTTCTTGATCGCCGTTCTACCCTTATCGGGATTTTCACAGTCCTTGTTCGACAAGTTCGAGGATATGGACGACGTAACCTCAGTGGTAGTGAATAAAAGCATGTTCAACCTATTGGCTAAAATTGATGTGGAAGTGGACGACCCCGAGGCCCGGGACTTTATGGACATTGCCAGTAGCCTTAAAAGTTTGAAAGTGTTTACCACCGACAACGAAAAAATAGGTTCAGATATGAAATCTTCCGTGGATAGTTATCTGAAATCTTCAAAAATGGAAGAGCTTATGCGTGTGAAGGACAAAGAGGCCAATGTAAAGTTTTACATTAAGCAAGGCAGGGATGATGACCATGTTAGCGAACTGTTGATGTTGGTTTCTGATCTAAGCAATATTGAGGCTGATGGACGGAAGATCGAGACTGTTCTATTATCCCTCACCGGAGATATTGATTTGAACAAAATCAATTCATTGACCAAAAAAATGAACCTTCCCAAAGAGTTGAACAAAGCGGGAAAAGATAACTAAGAAGTGTAACGGTTGACAGTGATTGGTTGCGATGTAACAAAATACATCAAATAGCTACCCATTACTGTCAGCCGATTTGTAGTAAAGCAATCAATCAAAAAAAGTACAGATGAAATATATTTTTAAAAGTGTTTTGGTGGTAGGAGCCATTTTGTTGGCTTCCTGTTCCTCGCAACAAAGCCTTCAGGAATACTATGTGGATAATTCGGAGAACCCGAATTTTATCTCCATTGACCTTCCAGCCAGCATCCTTAAAATGGACGCTGTAGATTTGAATCCGACCCAAAAAGAGGCTGTGGAATCCTTACGGAAATTCAACCTATTGGCCTTTAAAAAGGATGCCGACAATGCATTAGAGTTTGAAGCAGAGAAGAAGAAAGTTCGGGAAATCCTAAAAGGCGATGACTTTGTGGAGCTGATGAAAATCAATTCCAAATATGGTAAAGGCGTGATTAAATATTTGGGTGATGAGGATGCCATCGACGAGGTGATTATCTACGGTGATAGCGACGATAAAGGCTTTGCCCTGGTCCGTGTGTTGGGCAAGGACATGAACCCAGCCCATATTGTGCAATTGATGCAGGCCATTCAAAAATCGGATTATAAAGGAGAAGGACTGGGCGAAATAGGTGATTTCCTAAAAGGATAAAGACAATCCATCAATCAATAAACGACGAAAGGGGCAACAAATGTTGCCCCTTTTTATTTCCCGAACTTCACTTTTACGGTTTTTTGTGACCTTATTTTTATCTTAGTATCTCATACTAAGACCACTAACACATTAAATCAATACAATCATGGAAAAAGCAGAAGAATGGATGAACTACGGTTTAGACCTAGCCAAGGATTTTGGGCCAAAACTCATAACAGCAATTCTCATTTATCTGGTGGGAATGTGGGTCATCAAAAGAATCGTGAGGGGCACCCGCAAAGTAATGTCCAAAAGTAAGTATGATCAATCCTTGCAGAAGTTCTTGCTTAACCTTTTTTCATGGGCACTAAAAATATTTCTGATCATCGTGGTAATTTCCCGCTTGGGGGTTGATGTAACTACGTTTGCTGCTTTAATAGCCGCCGCAGGTTTAGCGGTGGGTCTGGCCCTTCAAGGTTCGCTCTCCAACTTTGCGGGAGGGGTATTGCTTATGATTTTCAAACCCTATCGCATTGGGGACCTGATTGAAGCCCAAGGTGTACTCGGCACGGTAAAAGGCATTGAAATTTTCACCACTAAATTGGTGACGCCCCAAAACAAACTCGCTATAGTACCCAATGGGGCCATGGCCAATGGAAACATCATCAATTATACTGCAGAAGGACGTATGCGGGTGGATACAGTTATTGGAGTAGGGTATGATGAGGACATCAAAAAGACCAAAGAGGTACTTTTAAAGGTACTCACGGACAACCCAAAGGTGTTGAAAGATCCTGCTCCCTCCGTAAATGTAATGGAATTGGCGGATAGCTCTGTGAACTTTGCCGTTCGGCCTTTCTGCGAACCCCAAGATTATTGGGATGTGTACTTCAACACCTATGAAAATTGCAAACTGGCATTGGATAAAGCGGGAATTGAGATTCCATACCCACATCAAGTGGAAATCCAGAAGAAGGGGTAATTCGTGAGCCGCCTGTTAACTCGACGGTAGCTTGCGATCAAGAAACCCATGATTGGATTTCTCACACTCCAAAGTCAGTTCGCAATGACTCCCGCGCTTTGATTATTGTATACCCAGCAAGCTGTTTGTCATTTCGAGGTGAGTTTACGACCGAGAAATCTAGGAATTGGACTTCTCAATTCATGCTTCCCATTTCATTTCAATATCACCTATTGAATTGCTTTGAGGTCAACAAGTTACTGATAAGGATAAGCCAAAAAATACTGATTGCACTCTTGTCTATTGAGTGGTAGATGTTTAGCTAAAATTTGCAAAAACTAATGAGAAATTAAGTCAAGCCTTTTCTTTTGGCTTGTACATGACAATAATCTGGATTAAAATGGCCAAGAAGACCAAAAAGTAAATCTCAATTTGTGTAAACAACTCCACCGTATCAACAGCACGCTTGCTAATTGACATTTGCCGACTTCCTTCACTGAGTTGAATCTTGGACAAATCATTCAGATTATCTTTTAACTCCTCAATATGATTGACAATTTTGGGATTATTACCGTAATCGGAGTTTGAAACCTGGTGTTCAACCGCTACCAACGATTCAATATTTTTCTTCAAATCAGAAAAGACCTTTGCTTCCTCAGATGTTAGTTTGGTTTCCTCAAACCTGGAAACCAAAGCCTGAAGATTATCGTTGATCTTTGGATTTTGCGTTTTAAAAAAAGTGGTGTCGGAGACTGATAAGGCCAATTCCTTCTGATGAACCGACGTAAGCATTTCAAAAATTAAATCATTGGCCACTAACCGGTCTTCGTATATGGTGACTACTGAATCACGGACCCGAACAAAATTATTCTTATCAATTAGGTTGGTTGAGATGATCAAGACAAAGATCAATAGTATTCCAAGTATCCATTTAATTTTATTGTAGAACGCCATATTCACTACTTTTTAGAGGTTAACGTCGAAATGCAATAATACAAAAAACGCGATTCCTTTGTCGTCTTGATAGGCAGATGCTTTTGTGGAATCTATTCCAGAATTATTAGACGCCATTCACTTTTATTGGGGCATCTGCTCACTTGGCCGTCAAAGCATTAAGAACAAATCATGTTTTAAGACATCAGCAACCATAAAAAGGGATTTTACAGAACACCTTTTTGAAATTCATTAAAAATTTATTTGCGTAACTGAACGGTTACTTATATATTCGTAATCGAATGGTTACTTGTTTATGAGAAGAGATGTGTATCAAGCAATCGCTGACCCGGTCCGGAGAGAAATCATTGACTTACTCTCAAAAGAAGCGCTTTCTATAAATGAAATAGCCAACGAGTTTGAAATAAGTAGACCTGCCATTTCGAAGCACTTGAAAATATTGAATGAAAGTGGATTGATAGAAATTAATAAAAAGGGGAGGGAAAGATACTGCAAGATTCAAGCTCAAAACCTAATTCCTGCATTTATGTGGTTAGAACAACACAAGAAACTGTGGGAAGGGAAAATAGATTCTTTTGAAGAATATTTAATGAAACTAAAAAAACAAAGTACCGATAATGAATGATAGAACCGTAACCATTGAGAGAACCTTTGATGCTCCAATAGACTTGGTGTGGGCGGCATGGACCAAACCTGAGCACATTGCCAATTGGTGGTCTCCAAAAGGAATAAAAACAAAAATAATTGAACATGAATTCAAGGTTGGAGGTAAATGGAAGTTTGTAATGCCTATGCCTAACGGAACAGAATTTACAGCGGAGGGAGTTTATTTGGAAATTGTAAAAAACAAAAAAATAGTTTCAAAGGCAGATTTCAAACCAATGACGGAAGGGGTTGAAATCCAAGCGATATTCAAGACAAATGGGGATAAGACTGACTTTACTTTCAACGTAGTTCATCCTACAGCAGAATATCGCATCCAACAGGAAAAAATGGGAATTTTAAATGGTTGGGGTTCTGTATTTAATAGGCTTGAAGATTTGCTTAAATCAATAAAATAACAAACTAAAATTGAAAATCATGAGGACAATGACATGCAAACAACTGGGTGGAGCTTGCGATAAGGAGTTCCGTGCAGACACTTTTGACCAAATTGCAGAAATGAGCAAACAACATGGAATGGAAATGTTTCAAAAGAAAGATTCAGCTCATATGGCAGCCATGGGAGAAATGCAGAAATTAATGCAAAACCAAGGAGCTATGCAGGAATGGTTTGAAAACAAAAAAAAAGAATTTGATTCTCTCCCTGAAAATAAATAAAGCTATTCCTGATAAGGTACTAGACAGTGTTTAGCCGCGCCCTCTGAGAGAGCAATATTTCAATACACAAACCCATGTAAGAATTCAAATCACTTTGTGTAGAACATGCTACCTAAACCCCTGTATAATTCGCTGGGGTTATTTCTCTGGTTTTCTCCAAATGTAAAGAACTATTCCCGTAAAAAGTAAAAAGTAGCCAATTACAATCAATGCGGTTCCATCAATGAATCCAAACTCCCAGTGTAATATTTTTAAAACTGCACCACTAAATAGAAAAAAGAAACCAAAAGTGAACAGAATTTTTCTAAGAACACTCATTAGACTCCCGTATAATTCGCTGGGGTGATTTGTTTCAGTTCCGTTTTAATGGTATCAGACACCTCCAAGGTCTCAATAAAATCAGCAATGGATTTTTGGGAGATTTTTTCGTTGGTTCGGGTCAAACCCTTTAGGGCTTCATAGGGATTGGGATACCCTTCACGACGCAAAATGGTCTGGATGGCCTCGGCCACCACGGCCCAATTGTCTTCCAAATCCTGCTCAAATTTATCTTGGTTTAACACCAATTTGTTCAATCCTTTTAGAGTGGATTGAAACCCGACCAAAGTATGCGCAAAAGGTACGCCCACATTGCGCAAGACGGTGCTGTCTGTTAAATCGCGCTGTAGTCTGGAAATGGGTAGTTTGGCAGATAAATGCTCAAAAACAGCATTGGCCAACCCCAAATTTCCTTCGGAATTTTCAAAATCGATAGGATTTACCTTATGCGGCATGGCAGAAGAGCCCACTTCCCCTTTTTTGATTTTCTGCTTAAAGTAATCCATGGAAATATACGTCCAAATATCCCGGTCCAAATCAATCAAAATGGTATTGATGCGCTTCAACGTATCAAAAAGCGCCGCCATGTGGTCGTAATGCTCAATTTGGGTGGTAGGGAAGGAGTGGTGCAAACCCAATTTCTCCTGTACAAATTGCTTCCCAAAGGCTTTCCAATCGGTTTGAGGGTATGCTACCTTGTGGGCATTATAATTTCCAGTGGCACCACCAAATTTGGCCGCACTGGGAATATCGTTCAATAAATTGAACTGCTCCTTGAAACGCTCCACAAACACCTCAATTTCCTTGCCCAAACGGGTAGGGGAGGCAGGCTGTCCGTGCGTCCGTGCCAACATGGGAATGTTCTCCCATTCCTTGGACAGTTCCTTTAATTTTTCAAACACCTCAAAGTACGAAGGCACGTAAACATCGTTCATCGCCTCTTTAATGGAAAGTGGAATGGCAGTATTGTTGATGTCCTGAGAGGTCAATCCAAAATGGATGAACTCTTTGTATTTTTCCAACCCCAACGCATCAAATTGCTGTTTGATGAAATACTCAACCGCCTTTACATCATGATTGGTAACTTTTTCTATGTCCTTGATGGCCTGCGCATCTTCCGAAGAAAATTTTTTGTAGATGTTCTGAAGTTCTGGAAATTGCTTTGCATCAAAATCGGCCAATTGGGGCAATGGAATTTCGCAAAGTGCAATGAAATACTCAATTTCAACCTGAACACGGTACTTGATAAGCGCCTCCTCAGAAAAATAATTCGTTAGACTTTTGGTCTTGTTTCTATATCGGCCATCAATGGGAGAAATGGCGTTGAGTTGTGTTAAGGACATTTTTGCGAACGATTTTGAAAGTTGCAAAGATACTCAAACTCGTAGAGTTTAACGGCCTATTTGGGCCAACTTGTCCAGGGTTTTTTTGGCCCGGTTTTTATAGCCTGTGCTGCCCGAAGCGTAGGTGTCTTCCAGAACTTGGCGCAACTCGGGGTGGACCCAATCAAATTTTTGCCCCAAATAATAGAGACTGGTCATGGAAAAGACCTTTGGGGCCATGTTCATTTCACTGATGAGCCAATCAAAACAAGCCGTCATGATTCTTTCCAGTTGCTCATCGCTAATATTATTTTGGAAAGCAGGGTCCTTCTTTTTAAAATAGGCCACACATACCATTTCACAAACACAGGCCATGGCCCTAATGGTGGATTCGGAGGTCAATTTGCCCAGTATTTCAGTGAAATCGTCAAAAAAAGGCAACAAATAATCCAATTTCTTTTCAATAAGGTGCCGAAACGTCCAACTGGCATTGTAGGTACCTTCCTTTTCTTCGATTAAAACCTCTTTTAGCAGTGGTCCGACCATGTTGGGCTGAAGGATAAGTTTGTCTACCAGTTGGTCCACATCATCTTTAAAAAGTCGTCCCGAGTGCAGGGCTATATGTAGTTGTTGTTCGGTCATGAATTTGTCACCAATTGCTCTACCAGTTTGGGCAGGCCCTTGGCCGCCGTTTCAGCAATGACCGTGAGATTAGCGAAATCTGAAGAGCGTACCGTGGGTTTGGGGTCCACAAAATACATAGGAATGTGTTTTGGGGCATAATGAATCAGTCCTGCGGCGGGATACACCTGCATGGAAGTGCCCACAACAATCAAAATATCGGCCTGTTGGGCAATACGTGCCGCCGTATTCATCAGCGGAACCATTTCCCCAAACCAAACAATATGGGGACGCAGTTGATGCCCTTCTTCATCCAAATCTCCCAAGACCAAATCCTTCGTCCAATCCAATACATAGGATTCATCCCGGGTGCTACGCACTTTGAACAGTTCGCCATGAAGGTGCACTACATGCGAACTTCCAGCTTGTTCATGCAGATTGTCCACGTTTTGTGTGATGATGCTTACGTCAAAATGCTGCTCTAGGGTAGCGAGTGCCATATGCCCTGCGTTGGGACTCACCTGTAACAATTGTCGCCTCCGCTGATTGTAAAAATCCAAAACCAGCTCGGGATTACGGGCAAAACCATGGGGAGAAGCCACTTCCATAACATCATGGCCTTCCCACAGTCCATCGGCATCCCGAAAAGTCTTTAGGCCACTCTCGGCACTCATTCCGGCTCCGGTCAGTACAACTATTTTTGGTTTAGGCATTTTTTGTAATTGCTTTATGGTGAAAAAGTATGCTTTTCGGCCATAAATGGTTTCACTTTTCTACGGATTGAAAAAAACGACTTAGTTGGAATACAGATTGAAAAATTCCGTTGCGTCTTTTATGTCCTGTATGCCTAAAATCCAACAAACTTCGGATAGATCGGAGAAGTCCAACCCTCCTGCCAAAATGGCTTCGTTGTTATAGCGTCCTTCTTTTCCATTGTGGGCATCGGAGATTTCAATGGCCCGTTCCCATATTTCAATCAATTTTGGGTCGGAGATATACGCATTCCAATTGTCGAACTCAGGGTCTCTAAACCCAGGGGTTCCATTTCCAACGGCATTACCATCAGGAATCTTTATATAGTCTGAATGTTTCTTGACGAACGCAAGACTTTCAGGAGAAGTTACTTCCTCGTTCCAGTCGCTGTGCTGCACTACATGAATCCGTTCCAAGGTATTTATGTCAGGGAAATCAGCATGGACAGCCTTGATTAGTGCTGCGGTAAAATCCGATTGTCCAGCTTCTGCTATCCAAACATCACCTTGTTGATCAAAGGTTGATTTAACAATGGATTTGACCTGATTAACGGCAGCAGCTACATTGTTGTGGGCATCTGTCCAATTATCGCCAAAAGCAAGTTCAAATAAGGGGTTTGGTGGAACGTACAGCCCTTCTTGAATCCCATAAGTGCCGGCAACAGCATGGTAATTAACCGTCTTAAAGCGCGAGTTGGAAAATAAAGTGACAAAAGCAGCAACGGTATGCAGGTCGTCTACATCAGTTTTGCAGTCAAACAGTCCCAACAACAGGTCTTTCTCCATATTGAAGCCTTTGTCCTCCTGGGAATTATCAGGGGTCATTTTTTCTGTGAAGGACAGTGAAATAACCATGGTGCCAACCAACAAGAATAGTCTTAAAATCATTGTCTTTAGGTTGTTCGTTCGTAGTCTTGATTTCATTTTTTATGTGGTATGATTTAGCCCTAAGATAACAAAATCGATACATCAAAAACCTTCATTTTTAAATTTTCCTATCTTGCTTTTTATGTTTAATGACGATTTGCTCACCTATTTGGAAACGTATCTCACCGAAGAACGAAAACAGCGTTTTTTGGACGTACTGCAAAACCGCACCCGATGGCTCACCGTGGCCCTGGAGGATGTTTATCAAATGCATAATACCAGTGCCATCATTCGGAGCTGTGATGTATTTGGCATCCAAGATGTGCATGTGGTGGAGGACCGTTTTGGAAAACGTCTGGACAAAAATATTGCGGTAGGGGCAGAGCAGTGGGTCGATGTGCATCGGTACCGGACTACGTCTGAATGTCTCGATAAACTTAAAAGCAACGGCTACCAAATCATTGCTACCACACCCCATAACGATTCCCAATTGCTGGACGATTTTTACCCCAAGACCAAAACAGCCCTTTTTTTCGGGACGGAAAAAGAAGGCTTGAGCGAAGAAGTAGTACAACGGGCAGATGGGTTTTTAAAGATTCCCATGATGGGTTTTTCGGAAAGTCTGAACGTTTCCGTTTCTGCGGCCATCATCATTCAAGAACTGACGCAAAAAGTTAGGGACTCTTCGCTGGATTGGCATCTTTCCGATATTGAGATTCTGGAAAAACGGTTGGACTGGACCAAAAAATCCATCAAAAGTGTGGAGGGGATTATTCAACGGTACTTTTCCAAATAAAGTTTTTTGTACATTTAGTTCATAACCAATTCATAAACAAATGGCTACACTGCTTTATGTCCTTGCAGGGATTGTGCTACTCGTCCTTATTTTGGCAATGATTGCCCCAAAAACCTATAATGTCTCACGTTCAGTGGAAATTGCGAAACCCAAATCTGAAGTTTTTGCGTATTTGAGGTCGCTCAAAAAGCAGAATGAATGGTCGCCATGGGGCAAGCGAGACCCTAATATGCAACAAAAATTCACGGGAACGGATGGTGAGGTCGGCTCCATGAATTACTGGAATGGGAACAAGGAAGTAGGTGAAGGAGAACAGGAAATCACCAGAATTGTGGATGGCGAACGTATTGAATCCGAACTTCGTTTTTTAAAGCCATGGAAATCCACTTCGGATGCCTATATTACCACTGAAGAAGTGGATGCGAATACTACCAAGGTAACGTGGGGCTTTTCAGGGAAAAACAAATTTCCCATGAGTATTATGATGCTGTTTATGAATATGGACAAAATGATTGGAAAGGATTTTGAGGAAGGGCTTGCCAGCCTCAAAGAACGGTTGGAATAACCTAAAACTATTCCACCAATTCCAAAAGGGCAATGTCGAAATCATTTTCCAGGATGACCTTGCCGTTGGCCACTGTGACTTCGGTTTCGGAGTAGGTGTCAAATAATTTAGTGCCATCACCAAAGAATCCCTTAACCCACAACGACTTTTTACCTTTAGGTAAATCGAGCCCAACCACCACTTTGTCCCTGTAGTCGCCGTTGTCATAGGTTCTTGAGAACACATAGGGCGATTTGGCCAAGCGTTTGTGCTTACCGGCTCCAACAGCAGGGTGGTTTCTTCTAAATTGCCCCAATTTTTGCCAGTGTTTGTGCACTTTTTGGATTTCAGGAAGACTATCCAGTTCTTCCCAGTTCATAAATGAACGTAAAGTGGCATCCCCTTGGGTACCTTCAATGATAAGGCTTCTGGAAGTTTCATCCCCATAATATACTTGGGAGGCTCCAGGTGTCAACAAAAGCACGTTGGCAGCACGATAAGGCTTTTTCCGCTCCTTGTCATAAGGAGCGCCATCATCATGCGAAGTCAAATAGTTGAGCACACTTTTATCCTTTAATTTGGTGTGAAGTAAACCGCTGTATTTTTTAAAAATGGTCTCGTAACTCTTGTCTGCATCGGTCTTCAACTCAAAATTGATAAGACTTTTAAAACCATAGTTGAAGAAATCCACCTTTTTATCCCCAAAATCATACTCTCTGCCGCCGGAAATGCCGTAATTGTAGACTTCCCCGACCATGTAGAAAGGGTTATTGTCCAACACATGGCTTTCATGTTTTTTCTTCCACATTTCAAAGGCGTAGACCGCTTCTTTGTGCAAGTCTTCCCATGCATTTTCATTGACGTGTTTTACGGTATCCACCCGAAAGCCGTCCACACCAAAATCATTGATGTAATCGGTCAACCACTTAATAATGTAATAACGTGGAGCCCTGGGATATCCCGTACGTTCAAAAAAGAGTTGCAACTCGTCCAATTCCTTGCTCAAGCGGCCCTCCTCTTTCCATTTGGCCAATAAAGCATCAGGAAGTTCCACGGCTTCATCGGACTCTGTAAGAATATCGGGCAGATTTTCCACCAAGGTGCAGGCTGTGGTATTTTCATAGGTGGTGAATTCGCATGTAGGGCCCGTGCGTACCCAATCCTCGGGCCAAACTGGGTCTTTGTCGGTAACAGGGCCGGTATGGTTGAGCACCACATCCAAAAGAACCCGAATTCCTTTAGCGTGGGCAGCTTTCACCATATTTCCCAAGTCTTTTCTAGTACCAAAATTAGGGTCAAGAGACGTCCAATCCTTGGTCCAGTAGCCATGGTATCCGTAAGTGTTTCCCGTTCCCTCGTCCGTGGCACCGTGTACTTGTTCCACCAATGGGGTGAGCCAAATGGCGTTTATCCCCAAATCCGTAAAATAGCCTTCTTCAATTTTCTGGGTTACACCAGCTATATCGCCCCCTTCAAAACCGCGAAGTACTCCGGTTTCCTTGGTTCTTTCAAAATTAATATCGTTATCAGGGTTTCCGTTGTTGAAACGGTCGGTCAAAAGAAAATAGATATTTGCACCCTCCCAAACAAAAGGCACCTCTTTTTTAGGGGTCTCTTGTTCAACTACTTGCACTGTTTTTTGCTGCTCTTTTTTAACCTCCTTGCAGCCTATAAAAAAGGATAGGATAGACATGACAACAAGTAGTTTTTTCATGTTTTGGGATTTTGTTTAAAGCTATAAAATGAATACGGAATTCTAAAATTTATTTAGAGTTTCGCACTTTCGACCCAAAAATTGAAAATTTAGTTTGATTTAGTTTCTGTTCAATACTTTATATTCCTCGTAGCAACTAGAAATGGCATCCAAAATCTGGAGGTCATTTGCGGTGTTGATAAAGGATTTTGAGTAATTGCAGTTGTTGAGGATATCTTCAATATCCACTTTTTCCAACTGAAGGAGTTCGGTAAGCACCTCGCGGTCAAATTTGGAAGCCAAGAGGTTTTTAATCTCATCATCTTCTTTCATTTGCCGCAATTTGCGCATTTGCCTTGGTTTTTTTCCGAATAGGTTCCGCAAGAGGTCAGCCGGATTTAAAATGGCGCCCAAAACTTTGGTGACCGCACTCGGACTTTTGCTGCCGGCTTCATAGCTAGCGTTCAACCCCGAAATACTATACTGATATGCATTGTTAACAGGAAGGTTCTTCACATCAATTTCAAGATACCCCGTGAGTTGGTAGGGCGTCACAATTACTTCTTCAAGGGCATAAGCCAACTCGGTCAAGGCGATTTTAGTGTCCTTTATTTTGAACATATCGTTGGTGACCCGAACTTTTTGTGCTTTAAAACCTAAGTAACTGAGATAGAGGGTGTCGTTTACCGCGGCTTCAATAGTAAATTCACCTTTTTGGTCGGTAATGGTACCTTTTACCTGTGTAAGGTTGATGACGTGCACACTTTCCAAAGGAAAATCCGTTTGCGCATTTACCACGGTAAGTGTCAACTCTTCCAAAACAGGACTTTCATCCTCGTTCTGGGCCAAGCCTAGCAAAGGGATAATGGAAAAAAGTGTAAGTAAAATTCTTTTCATGCAATCTTTGTAGGTATAAAAGTACTAAACAAAGAAAAATAAATAGGAGCCCCTTACCATTTAATATAGAATTAACTAATAAAACCCCTGTCTTTTTTTGCCTCCTTTTTTACCATAACCTCCTTTTTTGCCTCCTTTGAACGATTTGTTGCCACCGCCTTTACGACCACCACGTTTACGGTCTCTTTTGCGGCCTCCCTTGCCTTGGCCTCCTGGTTTTGTAGAGACCTCCACATTGATGAAGCGCCCATCCACCTTAAATTCGGTAAAAGTTTGGAGGATAAAATCAGTGAGTTGTGCATCAGAATTGAAGAAGGAGAAACTATCCTTGGTGTCCACGTTGTAGATATCCTCTTTTTCAAGGTTTAAGGTGTCTCTAAGAAAGTCCTTGAGCGACATCCAATCGTAACCGTCCCGTTCCCCTATGTTGATGAAATAGCGAACAGAACCACTGGAGTCACCCGAATTTGAAGCTCCTTTTTGTGAACTTTCACGGCCACTTTCAACCGTATTAAGGTCTTTGGTCTTGCTATAGTAGTTGGAAAACTGTGTAAACTCCACAGAAACCATTTTCTTGATAAGCTCATCGCGGTCTATCCCTTCCAAAACATCATTGATGGCAGGCAAATAGGCATCGATTTCCTTATTGATTTTGGTATCCTTGATTTTGTTGGCCAAATGATAGAGTTGAATCTCACAAATTTCAATGCCTGTAGGAATCTTTTTGGCGATAAACTCCTGTTTGACGATTTTTTCAATGGTCTTGATTTTCCGAAGCTCGGAACGGGTAATAATGACCATGGAAATTCCTGATTTTCCCGCTCTTCCGGTACGCCCACTACGGTGGGTGTAGGTTTCAATCTCATCAGGTAGTTGGTAGTTGATAACGTGGGTTACGTCGTCCACATCAATACCACGGGCGGCAACATCTGTGGCCACCAACATCTGCACTTGTTTTTTTCGGAATGCATTCATCACCAAATCACGTTGGTTTTGGCTCAAATCACCATGCAGCGCACCAGCATTGTAGCCATCCTCAATCAATTTTTCAGCAACACGTTGCGTATCGCGTTTGGTTCTACAGAAAACAACAGAAAAGATTCCTGGGTTGGCATCTGCCAATCGCTTTAGCGCGGCGTAACGGTCACGACCGCCTACCACATAATATTCGTGCTGAACCGTAGATGCTCCAGCATTCTTGGTGCCAACGGTAATTTCAACCGGCTTGTGCATGAACTTTTTGGCGATGGAAGCCACTTCTTTTGGCATGGTAGCAGAAAACAACCACGTCAGTTTCTCTTGGGGCGTGTTGGAGAGGATGTCCTTGATGTCTTCATAAAAGCCCATGTTCAACATTTCATCGGCTTCATCCAGAACACAGTAATCAATTTTGGAGATGTCCACCATCCCTCGTCCAATCATATCCTTCATTCGGCCAGGGGTGGCCACAACAATCTGTGCGCCACGTTTAATCTGTTTGGCCTGTTCCGTAATGCTGGCACCACCATAAATGGCCACAGTGCTTAGTCCTTTTACGTATTTGGAATAGAGTTTGAGTTCGTTGGTGATCTGCAAACAGAGTTCACGGGTGGGAGAGAGAATCAAACCCTGTGTGGTTCTGCTCTCTGCGTGTATTTTTTGGATCATGGGAAAACCAAAAGCGGCGGTTTTTCCAGTTCCTGTTTGGGCCAAGGCCACCAAATCGGTGTCTTGTTCCAATAAAATTGGGATTGATTTTTCTTGTACTTCGGATGGAGATTCAAATCCAAGATCGGAAATAGCATCCAATAGGGGTTGATCTAACCCCAAGGCTTCAAATTTTGTCATAGCGGTGTATACCTTAAATCGCAAATATGTTGTGTTGCATAGAGCGATTCCTGTATAACCTTTAAGCCCAGCGCAACACCTTGCCCATACCGGCGGCGTTAATAAAGCGGCAAATGTACGCTAAATTTAGACGGTGGCTACTATAAACTCCTGTTTTTTAAAAAGTTTACTAATTTCTGAATGGCCCTGCCTCGATGGCTGATGGCATTCTTGGTTTTAGGGGGGAGTTCCCCAAACGTTTTATTGTATCCATTGGGCTGAAAAATGGGGTCGTAGCCAAATCCGCCCGAACCTTGTTCTTTATGGGTAATAGTACCCTTTACAATACCATCAAATGTGTGGCTTTGCCCTTCAAGATTCAAATGGATCACTGTCTTAAAATGAGCGTTGCGGTTTTCTTTTCCGTTTAGTTCCAATAGGAGTTTGCCCATATTGTCTTGGGCATTTTTTTGCTCTCCTGCATATCTAGCAGAATAAACACCCGGTGCTCCATCCAAAGCATTGACCAATAAACCGGTATCGTCCGAAAAACAGTCCAAACCATAGGTTTGGGTCACAAAATCGGCCTTTATTTTGGCATTCTCTTCCAAGGTTTCGCCCGTTTCGGGAATTTCATCAAAGCATTGAATATCTTTTAGGGATAAAAGCTCAATGGATTCAGGGAGAAGTTGTTGAACTTCCTTTAATTTATGGTCGTTATGGGTGGCAAATACGAGTTTCAAGATGAAAAGGGTTCTTAATTCAGTTTCAAAAGTAGTAATTTCGGTTTGTAAACCTTACAAAATGAAATTTCGAATACCACCTGTTCTAGCAACCTTGATTTTTGGAGGATTGATGTATGTGTTGGACCGATTTTTACCAGTTGGGGAATTCGATTTCTTCGGGAGAAATGAACTGGCTTGGGTTTTGTTTGGGTTGGGCGGATCAATAGCGGTAATCTCAATGGCTCAGTTTGCTTTTAAAAAGACCACTGTGGACCCCTTAAACCCGAAAAAAGCAACCCAACTGGTAACTTCAGGACTTTACAACTACAGTAGAAACCCCATGTATTTGGCTATGTTGCTGATTTTGTTGGCATTTGGATTGAAACTGGGCAACGCCTTCAACACATTATTGGCTGCAGGTTTTGTGTATTGGATGAACCATTTTCAGATAAAGCCAGAAGAAGAAGTGTTGCTGGAAAAGTTTGGTAAGGACTATACGCTCTACTGTAAATTGACACGTAGGTGGTTTTGATACTTTTTCAAGAGCCAAGACTCAAGTTCAAGAGTCAAGACCAAAAATTTAATAATCTTAAAATCAACCAGGTTAACTTCATGAAAACATTCGTGAAGATTAGTGAAATTCCTGCCTGCCGCAGGCAGGCGTGTCGTTATTGAATTTAGAAAAAGTACTTTCGCTTGAATTTGTTCTTGCACTTGCACTTGATTTATTGATGGTTCCTACTTGCAAAAAAGTATGATTTGGGTGCCATTTGAAACAAATCGTAGTGGATTTTTGATTTATCCGCAAATGTGTAAGGTTTTTGATAAGTTCCGATTACAAGGATGGAATTTATGTGTAATTTTACGCCTTAATTTTTTTCAAGATGTCCATGGTGGAAACGGGTCGTAAATATGTGTTCGATTTTGATAGTACCCTTACCCGGGTAGAGGCGTTGGATGTATTGGCGGAGATGACCCTCCAGGGAAACCCCAAAAGAGAGGAGATAGTTGCTGAAATTCAACATATTACCAACTTAGGGATTGATGGTGACATTTCTTTTACGGAATCCCTTGAGCGAAGAATCCGGTTATTGAAGGCCAATAAAGCCGATTTGGAGAATTTGGTGGTGGAGCTCAGACAGAAAATCTCCAAGTCCATTGCTGCCAACAAGGACTTTTTCTATGAATTTTCAGATGATATTTATGTAATATCCTGTGGATTCAAGGAATTTATCGACCCTATTGTTGCCGAGTACAACATTCCTTCGGACCGCGTTTATGCCAATACCTTTACCTTTGATGAGGCCGGAAACATTACAGGATTCGATGAGACCAATGTGTTGGCATCCCATAACGGAAAAATAGAATGCTTAAAGCGACTTGATTTGGACGGAGAGGTTCAGGTCATTGGTGATGGCTATAGTGATTATGTAATGCGCGAAGCTGGAATAGCCCACAAGTTTTTTGCTTACACTGAAAATGTGCACCGAGACAAGGCTGCAAACAATGCGGACCATGTTGCACCTAACCTAGATGAATTTTTGTTTGTGAACGATTTACCAAGAAACCTATCCTATCCCAAAAACAGGATCAAAATCCTTTTGCTTGAGAATGTGCAC
The DNA here is from genome assembly GCF_042651185.1 of Flagellimonas marina. Taxonomy (NCBI): domain Bacteria; kingdom Pseudomonadati; phylum Bacteroidota; class Flavobacteriia; order Flavobacteriales; family Flavobacteriaceae; genus Flagellimonas; species Flagellimonas marina. The sequence goes on from NZ_JBHSCL010000004.1 coordinate 820,574, forward strand.
CCAGCCGCTTTTGAAAACCTATCAGAAGAAGGCTTTTCTGTTGAACTGGTAAAGCACAGTCTGCCTGAAGAAGAGCTCATTGAGCGTATCAAGGGCGTACATGTTTTGGGAATCCGCTCCAAGACGCAAGTGACCCAAAAGGTGCTGGATGCCGCCAATAAATTATTGGTAGTGGGAGCATTTTGCATCGGGACTACCCAGATTGATTTGGAATACAGCAAGAAAAAAGGAGTAGTTGTATTCAATGCTCCATATAGTAATACCCGTTCTGTGGTTGAACTGGCTATAGGACAGACCGTCATGCTTATGCGTAGCATTTTTACCCGTAGTACAGAAATCCATAATGGCGAATGGAACAAGACTGCGGCCAATTCACGCGAGGTCCGAGGTAAGAACTTAGGGATTGTTGGTTACGGTAATATTGGCAAGCAAATGTCTGTATTGGCAGAGGCCATTGGTATGCGGGTCTATTACTATGATGTGGCCGACCAATTGGCATTGGGGAATGCAATAAAGTGCAGTACTCTGGAAGACTTATTGTCCATTTCTGATGTGGTGACACTTCATATTGATGATAACAAGGCCAACAAGAACTTCATTGGAGAGCGTGAAATCAAACAAATGAAGGATGGTGCCATGCTCATCAACCTTTCCAGAGGATTTGTGGTGGATATTGATGCGCTTGCAGCTGCACTAAAAAGCGGAAAGTTAGGTGGAGCAGCCATTGATGTGTATCCATCTGAACCACGGAGCAATGGCGAATTCTCAACGCCGCTGCAAGGGTTGTCCAATGTTATTTTAACCCCACATATTGGTGGAAGTACGGAAGAAGCCCAGCGTGATATCGCGGATTTCGTTCCCAACAAGATTATGGATTATATCAATTCTGGGAATACTGTTGATGCTGTAAATTTCCCAAATATCAGATTGCCCAAACAAAACAAGGCACATCGATTCTTGCACATCCATAAGAATGTACCCGGAATCATGGCCAAAATCAATGAAGTGTTGGCGACATACGGCTTGAACATTTCAGGACAATACCTTTCCACTGACCCAGATGTAGGCTATGTTATCACCGATTTGGATAAGGAATATGATAAAGAGGTGGTGAAAGCGCTTAAAAATGTGGAGAACACTATTAAGTTTAGGGTACTGTACTAGGCAAAGTTCAAGTGTCAAGTGTCAAGAATCAAGAACCAAGAACCATGAACCATGAACAAAGAAATAGTCTTGGTTCTTACATCTTTAAGCGCAGCGGTCTTGAGTTTGATTCTTGAACTTGTACTTAATCATTCATGATGATACGGCTCGTTCCGTAAAATGGTGAAGCCCCTATATAGCTGTTCCACTAAGAACAATCGTACCATTTGATGGGAAAACGTCATTTTGGAGAGGCTGATTTTTCCATTGGCACGTGCGTAAATTGCATTACTGAATCCATACGGACCACCAATCGCCAAAACCAAATTTTTAATACCGCTGTTCATCTTCTTTTGAAGGAATTGGGAGAATTCGAGTGAAGTATACTGTTTTCCGCGTTCGTCAAGAAGTATCAGGACATCTGAAGACTGCAGTTGCCCCAAAATCAGTTCACCTTCTTTTTCCTTTTGTTGAACTTCCGAAAGATTTTTACTGTTTTTGATATCAGGAATGATTTGAAACTGAAACTTTATGTAATGTTGCAATCTTTTATCGTATATCGATATAAGTTGTTCTAGATCAACACTATCCGTTTTTCCAATGGCAATCAAGGTAATCTGCATACCCAAAAATAAGGTTTAAAGTAATTACAACGCTATGGGATTCGTGGAGAAGGAACAATGTTTTTATTATTTTCGTTAAAACCCCAAGTGGATGATATCCGAAGCACAATTTCAGAAAGAGCTTGACTTAATTATTGCCAACGCCATTCGAGAAGATGTAGGAGACGGCGACCATAGCTCCTTGGCATGCATTCCTGATTCAGCAACTGGAAAGGCAAAATTATTGGTCAAAGATGAGGGCATTATTGCCGGTGTTGTATTTGCAAAGCAAGTGTTCCAATATATTGACCCTGAATTACAGGTTGATGAATTGATAACCGATGGTAGTTCGGTAAAATACGGAGATATTGTTTTTTATGTGGAAGGAAACTCGCAAAGTATCCTAAAAGCTGAGCGATTAGTACTGAATGCCATGCAGCGTATGAGTGCTATCGCTACCAAGACCAAGCAATATGTGGACCTTTTGACGGGAACGGGGACCAAGATTTTGGATACGCGGAAGACTACGCCTGGAATTAGAGCCTTGGAGAAATGGGCCGTAAAGATTGGAGGAGGGGAGAACCACCGTTTCGCGTTGTACGATATGATCATGCTCAAGGACAACCATATCGATTTTGCAGGGGGCATCACCAAGGCCATTCAAAAAACGCAACAGTACTTGAAAGAAAACAAAAAAGATTTAAAAATTATAGTTGAAGCCCGTAATCTGAATGAAGTCGAGGAAATTCTTCAATCTAAAGGTGTTTACAGGATTCTATTGGACAATTTTAATTACGAGGACACGAGAAAAGCTGTCAAAATGATTGGTGACCAATGCCTGACCGAATCTTCCGGCGGAATCAATGAAGACACCATCCGAAAATATGCAGAATGTGGTGTGGATTACATTTCCTCTGGGGCGTTAACACATTCCGTGCACAATATGGATCTAAGTTTAAAAGCTGTTTAATGTCCGAAGTTATAGAAGAGCAGTTGGAAAAGATACCTGTCATTAATTGGGTGGTCCGATTAATGAAAAAGGTAAAACTCAAAGCGTTTGAGGGGCTCTCTCTATATGATTTAATAGAGATGTACCTTCTGGGAATCGTGCGCGGTGCACTTTCCACCCGTGCCAGTTCCATTGCTTTCAGTTTATTCATGGCATTGTTTCCATTGCTTATCTTTTTTGTAACGATGATTCCTTTTCTTATTCCGTTGGTCCGTGTGGGAAATGAAAATTTTGATGCCCAGTTCTTGGCTTTTTTGGAATCATTTCTCCCTTCGGCCACCGGTGATTACTTCGGGGATATTTACCAACAGATCAAAGACCAAAAACAAGGTGGATTGCTGTCATCGGCGTTCTTGGTTTCCATTTTTTTGATGGCCAATGGCGTGAATGCCATTTTTGGAGGGTTTGAAAATTCATACCATGTGGAGTTGACCCGGAATTTTTTCCGTCAGTATGCTTATGCCCTCATGGTGGGATTGATTCTTTCCGTTCTATTGATTGTTGGGGCTGTGGTTTTTGTGTATTTCGAATTCTATATCGTGGAATATACGAGCGAATACCTTGGAAAAACCTTTGGTTATGATGTAGAAAAAGGAGATGCTCTGGGCATTCAAATTGCTAAGGTGGTCTTTTTTATGTGCCTCTCTTATTTTACCACGGCAATTCTCTATTATTTTGGAACAGCTGAAGGTAGAAAAGCACGATTCTTTTCGGCGGGTGCATTGATGACGACCTTACTGTTCTTGTTGACCTCATACCTTTTTGGAATTTATGTTGAAAAATTTGCGAGGTACAACGAACTTTACGGGGCTTTGGGGGGATTATTGATCTTAATGGTTTTCATTTGGTTAAATTCCAATATTCTTTTACTGGGATTTGAACTGAATGCAACCCTAAACTCATTAAAAAAACAACATGAAAAACGCCAAGAAGTGCAATAAGTGGCTTCTGCCGATATCATTTTTTTTGATTCAGGTGGCAAGTGGTCAAACTGTGGTCGGAAAATGGAAAACGGTGGATGATCGAAGCGGAATAGAAAAGGCAATTGTGCAGATATACAAAGAAAATGGGTTGTTACAGGGAAAAATCGTAAAAATTCTGGAAGAGGGAAAACAAGATGCGATTTGCTCAAAGTGCGACGACGAATTCAAGGACAAACCTATATTGGGCTTGCACATTTTTAAAGACCTTAAAAAAAGTGACAAGGATGAATATAAGGGCAATGAGATGTTGGACCCGGAAAATGGCATAAAATTTAGAGGAAAGTTGTGGCTGGACCCTGATAATGAAGACCAGCTGAAGGTAAGAGGGTATTTAGTGTTTTTGTACCGTACGCAAACTTGGTACCGAGTTAAGGAGGAATAAATATGGATTGTTTTCTGGACGTTGTACTGCCTATTCCATTGGAGCGCCTTTTTACGTACAGCATTACCCCACAAGAGGCAGATTTTCTGCAGCCTGGTATGCGGGTGGCCGTTCCCTTTGGCAAATCCAAGATTTACACTGCTTTGGTGTATCAAATCCACCAGAATGCTCCAACAGCCTATGAGGCCAAGGAAATTTATCAGATTTTAGATGAAACGCCTTTGGTTAATTCCGTTCAGTTGAAGCATTGGGAATGGATTGCCCATTATTACATGTGCACTTTGGGTGAAGTAATCCGAAGTGCCCTGCCCAGCGCTTTTTTATTGGAAAGTGAAACTTTGGTGATGCCCAATAAAGAGGTTGAAATTGATGAAATGGAACTCAAAGACGATGAGTTTCTGGTCTACGAAGCACTTCAGCATCAAACCGCACTTAAAATTGGAGAAATCAGTGACATTGTTGACAAGAAACATGTACTCTCCGTGGTTAACCGATTGGTGCAAAAAGGTGTGGTCAACCAGAAGGAGGAACTTTACGAACAATACAAACCCAAATTGGTTCGGTATGTAAAGCTTTCCGATGTCTATGATGATGAGGAACAACTGGAGGTCTTGCTCAACGAACTTTCCCGAGCACCCAAACAAAGTCAAGTAGTGCTTTCGCTTTTTCAAATACGGGCCAAGAACAACAAACCTATTCCCATTGATGATCTTGAAAAGGAAAGTGGTGCATCCAAGGCGGTCATTAAGGTATTGATTGATAAAAATATTCTGGAAGAATATCACATCAGAAAAGACCGGGTAGATTACCGAGAAGAATCATCAGCATCAGAAAACATTGGGTTAAATAAACATCAGACCAAAGCTTTGGAAGATATCTATGCCGGATTTAATCAGAAGAAGCCTGTTTTACTTCATGGCGTAACGTCATCAGGAAAAACCGAGGTGTATGTAAAACTGATCCAACAATGTTTGGAGGAAGGTAAACAGGCGTTATACCTGCTTCCTGAAATAGCATTGACCTCACAATTGATAAACCGACTTCGCCACTATTTTGGACACAAAGTATCGGTTTACCATTCAAAATACAGCATTCATGAAAGGGTAGAGGTCTGGAATAATGTTTTAACGAAGGCCGAAAAGGCTCAAATTGTCATTGGAGCGCGCTCATCATTGTTCCTACCATTCGCTAACTTAGGTTTGGTGGTTGTGGATGAAGAGCATGAGAGTTCTTTTAAACAATTCGACCCAGCACCGAGATATCATGCCCGTGATGCCGCCATTGTCTTGGCTTCCCTGCATAAATCAGATGTGGTTTTGGGCTCAGCTACGCCCAGTATTGAAAGTATGGACAACGCCAAGAAAGGTAAATATGGATATGCCTCCATTCAACATCGCTATGGAAATGTGCTGATGCCGGACATCAATTTGGTCGACATTAAGGAAGCTACCCGAAAGAAACGGATGAAAGGTCATTTTTCAGAAATCTTGCTGAAGGCGATTGAAGAGGCTTTGGAAGAAGGGGAACAGGTGATTCTTTTTCAAAATAGACGAGGGTTTGCCCCGGTGGTGGAATGCACTACCTGTGGTCACGTGGCCCAATGCCCCAACTGCGATGTTAGTTTGACTTTCCATCAGCATAGAAACCAGTTGCGCTGCCATTACTGTGGCTATCACATGGCTTTACAGCAAGCTTGCTTGGCTTGCGGAAGTGCTACTTTGGACAATAAAGGGTTTGGTACAGAACAGATTCAGGAAGAGCTCAACCAACTATTTCCCAAAATTTCGGTTGGGCGGATGGATTTGGACACCACCCGAGGAAAATACGCCTATGAAAAAATCATTTCAGCTTTTGAAAATCAGGAGATGGATATTTTGGTGGGAACGCAGATGGTAACCAAGGGATTGGACTTTAGAAATGTGAGTTTGGTGGGTATCATGAATGCAGATTCTATGCTCAATTTTCCGGATTACCGTGCCCATGAGCGCAGTTTTCAAATGTTGACGCAGGTAGCGGGTAGAGCAGGGCGTACCCAAAAAAGGGGAAAGGTGCTGATTCAGACCTACAACCCCTATCACCAAATATTGCAGCAGGTCACTACGAATAATTACGACAAAATGTTTGCGGAGCAGGTCTATGAACGGGAGCAGTTTAAATATCCTCCGGTGGTACGTATCATTAAAGTGACCTTGAAGGACAGGGATTTCAATAAATTGAACGAGGCGGCCCAATGGATGGCCGATTCTCTGCGAAATGTGTTGGGGAACCAAATCTTGGGGCCAGAATACCCTCCCGTGGCTCGCATCCGAAGGGATTACTTAAAGAACATTTTAATCAAGATTCCGAAGAAACAATCCTTGGCGCAGACAAAAAATAGCATTAAAAGAATTGAAAAATCCTTTAATGCTATTTCAAAGTATAAAAGTGTAAGACTGGTCTACAATGTGGACCACATATAATTATTATACGTTGGCCAATGCTTCGGCCAATTCTGTCTTTTTATTTCTACTCAAAGGAATCTGTCTGCCCCCTACCTCAACATTTTTACTGTTGAACTTTTCAATCTTCTCCAGATTCACAATATAAGATTTATGGATACGTAGAAATTTTTCGGCGGGCAATTGCTTTTCGAAAGATTTCATGGTGGAAAGGATTACAATATTGGCTTCATCAGTAACCAATTTAATGTAATCTCCCAATGCCTCTATCCATTTAATGTCGTTTAAGATAACCTTACGTTTTTTAAGGTTGCTCTTTACAAAAATGTGCTCTTCATCTTCATCAACACGGTTCAACTGTTCGTATTTGGCCACAGCTCTTTTTACTGAGGCTTCAAAACGGGCCAATGTGATGGGTTTGTGAAGGTAATCGGTTACGTCGTAGTCAAAAGCTTTAAGTGCGTAATCAGGTTTCCCTGTAATAAGGATGACCTGTGGTGGGTTCTCTAGGGCCTCTAAAAGGTCGAACCCACTGATGATGGGCATTTCAACATCCAAGAAAATCAAATCGACTTCGTGGTTCTTTAGGCCGTTTTTGGCTTCAATGGCGTTGCTGTACTCAGCAACCAAAGCAAGATGTGGATGATTGTTGACCAATTTAGCAACGGCCATCCGCTGCATGGAAGAATCGTCTACAATTATACTTTTTAATTTCATAGAATGGGGTGATTTGTAGGGTTTTAAATCATCGGCAAATTACACAAAAAAGACGTTTAAGAGCAACAAAAGATGTAAACATGGTCTATTTTGTTGTGTATATTACCATATACGTTATGTAGATTTAAAGGGTTCATTTCTGTTAATAACTCTTGTACTTTAAACGAAGTTTTTTTGGTTTTCTTGCAAGGTGAAGGAAATATTGCTAATTTTGCGCTCCTTTAAAATATAATATATGAACCATTACGAAACTGTTTTCATTTTGAATCCCGTTCTGTCTGAAACACAGATAGAGGAAACAGTCAAGAAATTTGAGGATTTCTTGATTAAGAATGGTGGCAAAATGGTCTCCAAGGAAGATTGGGGACTTAAAAAATTAGCCTATCCCATTCAGCACAAGAAAAGTGGCTTTTACCACTTGTTTGAATTTACCGCTCCCGGTGAGGCCATTGGACCTTACGAGTTGGAGTTTAGAAGAGATGAGCGCGTTATGCGTTTTTTGACCGTCAAATTGGACAAGCACGCAATTGCTTGGGCAGAGAAAAGAAGAACCAAATTAAAAGCTAACGCATAGGGTTATGGCATCTATTGAACAACAAGCAAAATCAAAGAAAGACGGGGAAATCAGATATTTGACCCCGTTGAACATTGAGACCAGCAAGCAAAAGAAGTATTGTAGATTTAAAAAATCTGGAATAAAGTATATCGACTACAAAGACCCAGATTTCTTGATGAAGTTGGTAAACGAGCAAGGAAAATTACTTCCAAGACGACTTACAGGTACTTCACTGAAATATCAAAGAAAAGTGGCACAAGCGGTTAAACGTGCACGCCACCTAGCGTTAATGCCGTACGTTGGCGATATGTTGAAATAAAAAAATACCGAAGAATGGAACTTATTCTAAAAGAAGATGTACAGGATTTGGGATTTAAGGATGATATCGTTTCCGTAAAGAACGGTTACGGCAGAAATTTTTTGATCCCTCAAGGATTGGCCACCTTGGCCACGCCTTCTGCCAAAAAGGTTTTGGCGGAAAACCTAAGACAAAGAGCCCACAAAGAGAAGAAAATCATTGATGAGGCCAATAAAACAGCGGAAGCCCTTAAACAATTGGAAATCCGTATTCCAGCTAAAGTTGGTGCAGGTGATAAATTGTTTGGTTCTGTAACTACAATTGACCTTGCTGCTGCTTTGGATAAAGAAGGACACCAAATTGATAGAAAATTTATCAATATAAAAGGAGGTGCCATCAAAAGAACAGGACCGTATGAGGCCATCATCAGACTTCATCGCGAAGTTATCGTTGAATTTCCTTTTGAGGTTATCGCTGAGGCATAATAAATACAAGCCTTTACTACAGCACTAAAAAAGAGCCATGCAAAGCATGGCTCTTTTTGTTATGATATCCTTGGTATGCTTAGTTTATTGGTCTTGGAGTTTGCTTTTTAAGCGGCCCTGTAGTTCGCTATCAGTCTGCAATGCCATGGCTATAGCTTGGTAACGTTCAATACTCATGCCTTCATTGCTGATGATTTCTTCGATTTGCTCAGTGAAGCCAACTTGCATTTGTTGCAGTTCGCTCATCAATTTGCCAAATCTTTGTTTTTCATCGTCAGTGGCATCCACTGATTTTTCTGGAGATGCTGAAGCCTGGTACATTTCATTGAATCTATCCACCTCAAAGCCGTTATCCTTAACCGTTTCCATTACTTTTTCTTGCGCCTCCATGTTTACTTTTTGGATATCTTGGAAAGCGGAGGCAATCTTGTTCAATTCGGCATCGGTAACTTCAACCTGATCTTGGGCATTGACCAATGAAAAGGTGCTTACTCCCATGGTAACAAGGCAAACGAATATTGTTTTAACTAGCTTTAAAAATCTCATTCTATACGTGTTTTGTGTAAATGTTATTTTCCGAAACTACAATAAATTAAGGCGCTTCCCAAAATAGGACTGTTAACTATACCTTAATATAAATTGAAAAAGATTCTGTTGTTTACAACTTTTTTAAACAAAAAATCAGGCCACTTCGCACCCTGAACTTATCTAATTAACGGAGTAGCGTTAAAAAGATAGAATCTTGGGAGGCTATTATCTGACATTACGGCGACTTGGTGAGAGTTTCCTTTTTAATGTCGTACTTCTAGCAAAATAAACATTATTTCTTCGTTAATAACTTGTTAAGAGCTATGCGTGCATAGCTCTTTTTTTTGTCTATCTTGCCGACACTCAAAGAACTTTAACTCAAAACTCTATGAAGAAAATTTTACCCTTGGGAATACTGTTTCTTATGGTATTCACCTCAGCAATCTCACAAGTTACGACCTCAAATATTCGGGGAACCGTGCTTGATGACCAACAAGAACCACTACTTGGGGCCAATGTGGTGGCCGTGCACACCCCAACCGGAACGCGTTATGGATCTATAACGAACGAAGAAGGCCGTTACAATCTATTAAACCTTAGGGTGGGTGGACCTTATGAAGTAACCATATCATATGTGGGTTACAAGACCAACACCCAAAATGATATTTTCCTGACCTTGGGTAAAACATTCAATCTAGATGTGGTGCTTGTTTCTGACAGCCAACAATTGGATGAAGTAGTAGTGGTTTCCGACCAATCAGGGACTTTCGGCAGTGATAGAACGGGAGCGGAGACCAGTGTGGGTCGAAGAGAGCTCACCCGATTGCCTACAATCACCAGGTCCACTAATGATTTTACCCGTTTGGAGCCTACCGCTAGCAATGGGTCTTTTGGAGGGCGAAATGACCAGTTCAATAATTTCTCTCTGGATGGGGCCATTTTCAACAACCCGTTTGGATTGGATGCCGCCCAACCCGGTGGACAGACCGATGCCAACCCCATTTCCATTGATGCCATTGACCAGATTCAGGTCACTACGGCACCTTACGATGTTACTCAATCCGGTTTTACAGGAGCTTCGGTGAACGCCGTAACCAAAAGTGGAACCAATGAATTTTACGGAACGGTTTATGGTTTTTATCGGAATGAAGACCTTACCGGAGGTAAAATAAAGGGCGATGATGTGTTCAAGGCCGATTTGAGCCAAACCCAATACGGAATCAGTATTGGAGGGCCCATAGTAAAAAATAAATTGTTCTTCTTTGCCAATTTTGAAAAAGATGATCGTACGGATTTGGGAAGTGCCGGTTTTGTGCCCAATCGCGGAACAGGAAGCATTAATGAGTCCAGAGTTTTAGCATCTGATTTTGAATTGGTATCCAATATCTTGGGTCAAGTATCCATTGGTGACGGGCAATTTTATAATCCCGGAAGGTTTGAAGGGTTCAATTTTGACCAAGAATCCACAAAGGGAATCTTCAAACTGGATTGGAACATCAACGAAAACAATCGATTGGCGGTAATCTATAATTTCTTGGACGCTTCCAAGGAAAAGCCAGCGCACCCAACGGCATTGGGCTTTAGGGGCCCGAACCTGACCACCCTTCAATTCGAAAATGCCGGATACGAAATCAATAATAAGATTCAATCGGTGCAATTGGAACTGAATTCAACACTTTCCGATGAAGCCATCAATAAATTACAGGTGGGGTACACCCATTTTGATGATTTCAGAAATCCGAAATCAACCCCTGCGCCCACCATCACTTTGTTAGATGAAAATGGAAGTTCTAACTATATCATTGCGGGGCATGAACCCTTTTCCATCAATAATAGATTAGATCAAAAAGTATTTCAATTGACCAATAATCTCAACTTTTTTAAGGGAGACCATACCTTCACCGTAGGATTCTCTTTTGAAAAATTTGAATTTGACAACTCCTTCAACTTGGGAGCTTATGGAGCCCAGGGCGTATTTTTCCCAACGGGATCTATAGCAGATTTCAGAGATCCAAACAATGAAGCAAGTTTGGTAGCATTTTATCAGGATGCTTTTAATGCTGCCATTGCAGCGGACAATGCCCTTAATGCTGCAGGAGAAGGCAACCCAGGTGGATGGGCCTTGGCCGAGACCAATGTAGGTCAATTGGCTTTTTACATGCAGGACGAATGGAATGCTACTGAAAACTTTAAACTGACCTACGGTATACGATTTGACAAGCCGTTGTATTTTGATTCTTCGGAAAAGGCGCAAGATGTTATAGATGTTGCACCCGCATATGTTCCAGATATTCCCTATGTGAATCCCAATAATGGTGAGACGGTATTTTTTGACTCCACAAAAATGCCAACGGACCAATGGTTGATTTCGCCAAGAGTTGGATTTAACTGGGATGTACATGGAAACAACTCCTTTCAGCTAAGAGGTGGAACCGGTATTTTTACAGGGAGGTTCCCCTTTGTGTGGCTAGGAAACCAGATAGCCAACCCTAATGTTTTCTTTTACCAAGTGGTTGACCCAGATTTCAAATGGCCACAAGTTTGGCGAAGTAGTCTTGGTACCGATTACCGAATGGAAAATGGTGTGATTTTGACAGCAGACCTGTCCTACACAAAGGATATCAACGGTGCCCATGTACAAAACTGGGGTCTACTATCTCCTTCGGAAACCTTGCAAGGCGTAGACAATAGGCCGGTATATGGAGCAGACGATTTAATTAACAATGCCTATGTTTTTTCCAATTCAGACCAAGGAAGAATTTGGAATGCCGTTTTCAAGGGACAGAAAACATGGGATAATGGCCTATATGCAAGCTTGGCCTATAGCTATTTAAATTCCAAGGATGTAAATTCCATTGAAGCAGAAATTACAGGTGACGCCTTCGTTGCCAATGCTATTTCTGCAAATGCCAATGATGATGTGTTGTCATTTTCCAGATATGGGGACACCCACCGATTTGTGGGGGTTATTTCCAAAGCCTTTAAGACAGGGACAACCGTCTCTACTTTCTTTGAATATGCTCAAGGAGGACGGTACAATTATTTATATGGAGGCGACATAAATGGCGATGGTTCTAGTATCAATGATCTATTGTACATTCCCACTGCGGCAGAGGTAAACCAAATGACGTTCAGTGGTGCTGGACAAGCAGAGGCATTTGAAGCTTTCATTCAGCAAGATGATTATTTGAGTGAAAATAGGGGGCAATATGCCGAGCGATACGGGGCACTGGCACCTTGGCGAGGCCGTTGGGACCTTAAAATCCTTCAAGATATTAAATTAGCTCCCAAGAACACTTTGCAGTTGAGTTTGGATGTACTGAATGTGGGCAATTTAATCAGTTCGGATTGGGGTGTCATTGAAATCCCAACTAACCAACAGGTCTTGGGGGTTACTGTGGATGAAAACAACAACCCAACCTACACATTTGATACCAATTTGACTGAAACCTTTAGTTCAGACACTAGCTTGTTATCTAGATGGCAGGCGCAATTTGGAGTGCGTTACATTTTTAACTAGCACAACAGAAATACTATGGAAAGGCCGCGCTATTGCGCGGCCTTTTTTATTTTTGCACCATGAAATACAAAAGACTTTCTAAAGAGCAATTGGAGGAACTACATCCCGAGTTTATCAACTTTTTGGCGACCCAATCCATTACCGCAGAAGAGTGGAAAACCATTAAAAAGGAAAAACCTGAAGTGGCCGAAGAGGAAATCGATGTGTTCAGTGATTTAATTTGGGAAGGTGTGCTCTCCAAAGTAGAGTATTTGGAAAATGTGTCGGAACGACACATGCACTTATTTCACTTGACGGATAAAGAAATGAAACTTCTTTCTGTAAAAGTGATGAATCCAGAGATTGACCTACGCACCAAAGTGGGCTTTGACTGGTTCAAACGCAACTTTCAATCCGATTTTGTGGAATACCTTACCGCCTCCAAAGCCTATGGCGAAGATAAGAATGTGGACAAGTTTGAAATCATAAAGCAAGGCGCCGTCATCACCAAAGGTGAGCTCTACCAGTGGTTTGAGCAGATTATGGAGTAGTTCAGATGTCAGATTTTAGATTTCAGATGCCAGACAGACTTAAGAACCAAGAGTCAAGAAACAAGACCAGGCTCAAGTTGAAGTTCAAAAATCACAAATGCCAAATCCCAAACGATCAGCTCCCTATTAACCTTCCCCATTATGCTTTCACTTTTCACCCAGCACCCAAATTCCAAATTCCAAGAACAGAGACCCAAGAATCAAGAACATAGACCAAACATCTTTAACTCTTAACCTTTTACCCGCCATCCAAAAAAGAAAAGGCCCCCAACGGAAGCCCTTTCTCACTTGAATTGATTATAGATATAAAGATTAGCGTGTATGCTAGAATTTTATTGGTCTAACCCAAAATAACGCACCACTTCTTTGTAATCACTGGCGTCCACACCTATAGACTTTAAAGAAGCTTTAACCTCTGCTGGAGATTTAGAAATAGTGGGTGCTGAAGGCTCAGCTGTGGTGGTTGGGATGAGGATGATATGCACCTCAGTAAAAATAGTGTTCCATCCTTGACCGGTATACTCTCTTATTCTCAATATGCCTTCAGTTATAAATGTTGAGAATTCATGTTCGGTTAAGAGATTTACTCTTCCTGGGATAGAATAGTAGTCAGTGCCATCACTTAGATATGCCAAAACAACATGAGTATCCAGCACTTCTTGGGTCATTTCAGGCACATTAAGTTCTACTGGATTTTCACCTCCGGTGATGTCCGAAGTATCTACAATAATTCGCTCCGCAGTAGTGCCTTGGCCACCTTCTCCATCTTCACCTTGGCAATCCAAAGCGTCAAACACTTCATCACCGTTAATGTCTTCTTCGGGGTCGTTTACCCCATCACCGTTTAAGTCCCAGCAATTGATGCCATCAGCACCATCAGCACTATCAGCTCCAGCATCCCCAGTAGGTCCGGTAGGTCCAACTTGCCCTGTGGGTCCGGCAGGCCCAACTGGCCCAACAGCTCCGTCTTCTCCGGAGCAAGATGCAATAAGGGCCATGGTAGCTACCATACAGCCCAACATAGAAATTCTTTGTAGTTTCATAATATTTATTATTTATAATTGTTGTTACTGAACGCCACAAATGTAGAGGGAGTGAAACGTTGAATTTGACCCTGATTGACGAATGGGGCTTTTGGGTTGACCGTACAGCTATTTTTTACAACGGATAGATTTAAGAAGGAATTTTCTTGTTAATTTATTTTGAGAATGATTTTTTTAAGTTTAAAACAACAAACACAGAATTTCAAGTTCAAGTCCAAGAACCAAGACGAAAGACGGTGAACAAACAATAAGAGACAATAACTCAATAACCGAATAACAAATCACGAATCACCAAACACCAAATCCCAAATCCCAAATCAAAGCCCAAGAGCCAAGAAACAAGACAAAGAAGATGGGCAAATCATAAAAGCCAATAACCAATAACTTATCAACAAATGACCTAACTCCTAACTCTGAACTCCGAACTTGAAACCCCAAACTCCAACCTCCAAACTCCAACCTCTGAGCTCTGAACTACAAACCTGAAACCATAAACCCTTCAACCTTTTACCCTTTAACCCATCACCCAAAACCGTATATTTGCACGAGAATTTAAGATTACATGGCACAGAAACCATCCATACCCAAGGGAACCCGGGATTTTTCACCTACTGAGGTGGCCAAACGTAACTACATCATTCAAGCCATAAAAAGACATTTTGAAAAGCATGGTTTCCAGCCTATTGAGACACCCTCTTTTGAAAATTCGGAAACCTTGTTGGGAAAATATGGGGATGAAGGGGACCGTTTGATTTTTAAGATTTTGAATTCTGGGGATTTCATCTCCAAGGTTGATGATGTGACCTATAGCTCCAAAAATTCAGCTTCACTGGCCCCGATAATTTCAGAGAAGGCGCTTCGCTATGATCTCACCGTACCTTTTGCGCGTTACGTGGTGATGCACCAGAATGAGATTGATTTTCCCTTTAAACGTTATCAGATTCAACCGGTTTGGCGAGCAGATAGGCCGCAAAAAGGACGTTTTCGTGAGTTTTACCAATGCGATGCCGATGTGGTGGGAGCAAACTCTCTCTTACAGGAAGTGGAATTTGTACAGCTGTACGATGCTGTTTTTACAGATTTGGGATTGAAGGGAACTACCATCAAAATCAACAACCGAAAAATTCTTTCCGGGATTGCAGAGGTCATTGGAGCCAAACATCTTTTGATAGATTTTACCGTGGCCTTGGACAAACTTGATAAAATAGGGGAGGAGAAGGTTAAGGCCGAAATGTTGGAAAAGGGGATATCCGAAAGCGCCATTATCAAAGCACAACCACTGTTTTCCATGTCGGGCTCAGCATCTGAACAAATAGATGAATTAAAAACATTACTGTCCGAATCTGAAATAGGCCTCCAAGGTGTTGGCGACCTGGAAGAAATCATCACTACCATAGAAGCTGTTGGGTTGCAATCAGCAAATCTTCAGCTAGATGTTACTTTGGCCCGTGGCCTCAACTACTACACTGGGGCCATTTTTGAGGTTGCGGCACCAGAGGGCGTCAGTATGGGGTCCATTGGTGGCGGTGGACGTTACGATGACCTTACTGGGATTTTCGGGTTGAAGGATGTAAGCGGTGTTGGAATTTCCTTTGGGTTGGACCGTATTTATTTGGTTTTGGAAGAATTGAACCTGTTTCCCGATACTTTGGATACTTACTTGGATGTACTCTGCCTCAATTTTGGAAAAAGAGAAGGCCTTGCCGGGCTGCAATTGGTATCCTCCTTGAGGAAATTAGGACTACGGGCCGATTTGTATCCTACGGATACTAAAGTGCAAAAGCAGTTTAAATATGCGGATAAGCGAGGGGTTCCCTATGTGATTCTTTTAGGAGAGCAAGAACTTACTGAAGGTAATTTTGTGGCAAAAAACATGAAAACTGGTGAGCAAAAGGCCTACAAATTGGATGAGGCAGAGCAGTTTGTTGAATCGGTTAAAGCCGCCCTTTAATTTCCTTTACGATGGTTTTGTAGTAAGGTGTGCCGTGGGGGACATATTTCCCCGTGTTGGCCATACCCCAGGTTTCTTCAGCAAATTGGAGTAGGGGAACCAAATCCAAGGCATCCACTTCACTGTCTTGTTTAGTTAGATGGTTCAAGGGTTCTTTTAATTCACACAGAAAAACATGATGGAATTCAGCATCGGTAAAATCTTCGGAAATTTTATGAATGGCTTTGAATGTTCTGATAGGTTCCAAATCCCTTTCAGAAATAGCAAGACCAACCTCTTCTTCAACTTCGCGTATTGCAGCCGTTTTTACATTCTCTCCAGATGCTACATGTCCTGCCACTGACACATCCCAAAGGGATGGATGGGTCTCCTTGTGCTTTCCACGCTGCTGAATGAGAATTCTACCATCTTTGGTGTAGAGCCAAACATGAACGGTAGGGTGAAAAAGTCCTTTTAGGTGCGCTTCGGATTTTAAACAGGATTTCCCTGTTGGTTTTCCATGGTCGTCCAAAATGTCTACCCGTTCCTCCATGGCACAAAAATAAGAATTCGTCACCCTGAACTTGATTCAGGGTCGCATTAATTTAGAAAAATAGATATGAGATGCTGAAATACTTTGCTTACCGATAAGCAGCAATTCATTATGACGCCAGATTTTCAATTGCGTCAATTCGAGTGGTTTTTCGAAATGAAATAAAGAAAAATTGTATCGAGAATAGGTTGCGTTTTCAAAATTGCCAGTTCTCGACACCTGCCTACGGCAGGCAGGCAAAATTCCTTCGGAATCCCACTCGAAATGACATATACGTCACCCTGAACTTCATTCAGAATCACATAGGTATTAAGCCTTGTCATTTCGAAATGAGATACGGCGTATCGATTGAGAAATCTAAGGGTGAGATTTCTCACGTTTGTTCGAAATGACAATATAATTTGAATTTAATCACATCGAGCGCAGTCGAGATATGCATTAAGCCCTATACCAAACTCGAACTGACCTCAGCGTTAATCAAAATAACTAAAGGTCTCACCATCTTTGATGGTCAATAGGGTTTCATAAATTAAACGGATAACATTTTCCACATCGTCTTTATGAACCATTTCTACTGTAGTATGCATATAACGCAATGGCAATGAAATCAATGCAGAGGCTACACCACCATTGCTATAGGCAAATGCATCGGTATCCGTTCCGGTATAGCGGGAAGCCGCCAATCGCTGGAAGGGTATCTTTTTAGCTTCCGCAGTTTCCAAAATACGTTCCCGAAGCTTGTTCTGTACCGCCGGGGCATAAGACACCACTGGGCCAGAACCAATCATGGTTTCCCCTTCTTTCTTTTTATCAATCATAGGGGTAGTGGTATCATGGCACACATCGGTAACAATGGCTACATTGGGCTTAATGGTCTGGGTAATCATTTCGGCACCACGCAATCCAATTTCTTCCTGCACAGAATTGGTAATGTACAGTCCAAAAGGCAGCTTTTGTTTGTTCTCGTGTAGCAGACGGGCCACTTCGGCAATCATAAAGCCACCAACACGGTTGTCCAACGCACGGCAAACAAATTTGTCTTTGTTCAAGATGTGGAATTCATCGGGGTAGGTGATAACACACCCCACATGAACGCCCATTTTTTCCACTTCTTCCTTGTCTTTGGCACCTATATCAATAAAAATATTCTCAATTTTCGGGGTTTCCTCCTTGGCCTTGTCCCGGGTATGGATGGCTGGCCACCCGAAAACTCCCTTCACAATGCCATTTTTGGTATGGATATTCACCCATTTAGACGGCGCAATTTGATGATCGCTACCTCCATTTCTTATGACATAGAGCAGTCCATTATCAGTAATATAGTTGACATACCAAGAAATCTCATCGGAATGGCCTTCGATGACCACTCTGTATTTTGCATCAGGATTGATAACAGCAACCGCGGTCCCGTAGGTATCCGTAATGAAATCATCTACGTACGGTTTTAGGTACTCCATCCAAATTTTTTGCCCTTCCCATTCATAACCTGTAGGAGAGGCATTGTTTAAGTATTTTTCAAGAAACGTAAGCGATTTGTCATTGATAATTTTTCCTGCTGCCATGTGATTGATTTAGTCCACAAACATACTAATATTCACTTTTATTTAATAACCAAATCTTAGCTTTATCCTTACTTTTGGCAAGACTTTTGAGAAATGGAACAAATGCGAAGCACAATTTTTCTTGTTGGTTTTTTGGTATTTCAGGCCATTGGATTTTCGCAGGAGATTGAAAATGATTCTGTTGTAAATCCAAACGATTCCATTGCGGATTATTATGTCCGTTTTGAGGGGGATTCCATTCTACATAGTTCCATTGAATTGGAAGAAGTCTATCTTTTTGGTAGATTGGAATTTGCCAACCGAGATGAAAGAATTCGGTACCTTATCCTTAAAAGAAAGACGTTGAAAGTATACCCCTACGCTAAATTGGCTGCTGAACGATTGGTTGAACTCAACGATAGTCTGAAGCATATTAAAAAACGACGGCACCAAAGAAAATATACCAAGAAAGTTCAAAAATTCATTGAAGAGGAATTTTCTGAAGAGCTCAAAAAACTCACACGCACCGAAGGTCAGATTTTAGTGAAGTTGATATACCGTCAAACAGGAACTACCGCATTTGATTTGGTAAAAGAACTTCGGAGTGGGTGGCGTGCTTTTTGGTACAATACCACAGCCAGCTTGTTCAAAATAAGCCTTAAGGAAGAATTTCATCCAGAAAGCATACATGAAGACTACTTGATTGAGGATATTCTACAGCGTGCCTTTGCAGCCAATCGGTTGGAACGACAAGAATCGGTATTGGATTACGATTATGCCCAGTTGAGCAATAAGTGGAAAAATGCTTCTTCGGAGTCGAAGAACTAGTTCTTGGATTTCTTCTTGCCAAATACCGCATCCATGACAATGTTTACGGACCGGAATCCTAAATAAATGGCCAATCCACCAAACAGAATTCCCAAAATCAATACAGGAATGAAAAGAGGGTTATCTTCATTTCTAAAGGCTTGGTAGATTAAAAATGGACCTAAAAACATGGCGGCCACCGTGTAGCCAAACGATTTTAAACCTTTTACCAAAAGTTCCTTGTCTGTTCGCTTCATGGGACCAAAGTAGGAATATTAGCTTATATTTAGCGGGTATCGTATAAAAATTGACCATGGAACTACTCGTTTTGGGCGTGGTGGTGCTTTTTATTATCGTGGCAACGGTAAAGTTTAAAATGCACCCTGTTTTTTCCTTGACATTGGCAGCTGTAGCATCAGGATTTCTACTGGGACTTACTCCCAAAGATATTATGACCACTATTTCAGAAGGGTTTGGAAAAACGCTATCTGGAATAGGTTTGGTCATTGCTTTTGGAACCGTCATTGGCATCTATTTGGAGAAAACAGGAAGTACCCAGGTCTTGGCCAATAGCATTTTAAAGCTAATCGGTTTAAGGCGTTCCCCTTTGGCCATAAATTTAGCGGGATTTGTAATCTCTATTCCTGTATATTGTGACTCTGGGTTTATTATCCTTTCCTCCTTGAACAAGGCTATCAGTAAAAAAACGGGTATTCCGGCCACAGTTTTTGCCATTGCGTTGGCCACGGGGTTGTACTCAGCCCATGTGTTTGTGCCACCCACACCCGGACCTTTGGCTGCTGCAGCCATTATGGAAGCTGATTTAGGTGTGGTAATGACCTTGGGGCTTTTGGTGGCCATACCGGTATCTATCTCGGGGTATTTTTGGGCACGATTTATTGGAAAATCCCTCAAAGAGGATGAAACCACCGAAGCCATGCAAGAAAAGGATGAGGTCCAATCTACGGTTAAACCGTTCCAAGCTTTTCTACCCTTACTGGTTCCCATTATTTTGATAGCCATGAAATCCCTCGTCAATTACCCAACCTATCCCTTAGGAGAGGGTTGGTTATTTATGCTATTTGATTTTCTGGGAAGTCCCATTATTGCGTTACTGGTTGGGGTGTTTTTCGCTTTTTCCCTTGGTAGAAGCTTTCCCTCTAAAGAAAAACAAGGGTGGGTGGCGGAGGCCTTCAAACAGGCGGGTGCCATTGTTTTGATTACGGGGGCAGGTGGTGCTTTTGGCGCTATTTTACGGACTATTGATGTGGCCTCTCTCATCAATTTGGAATCGGGTTCTGGGGTAGGTGGCCTTTTGATAGCTTTTGTAATTGCAGCCGTCTTGAAAACCGCCCAAGGTTCTTCCACAGTCGCTATCATTACTACTTCGGCCATAATAGCTCCCTTATTGGAAACATTTGGATTATTGTCCATAACCGACAAGGCACTGGCCGTTTTGGCTGTTGGAGCAGGAGCCATGACGGTTTCCCATATCAACGACAGTTATTTTTGGGTGGTATCCCAGTTTTCCAACATCAATGTAAAAACTGCACTGAGGGGCCACACCTTGGGAACCTTGGTACAGGGTATTACGGGCATTTTAATGATTTTGGTATTGTATTTTGTGATGTAAGGACGAAAGCTTATTCAATGGTGATGCTCTGGGAATATTCTTGTACCACTGCGAAATAGCCCAGCGCAAATTCATTGGGAATGTTGACATTGTCAAAGAAGTCGATATTATCCAATTCTGTTACATCAAATATGTTTCCCCGAACTGTAGCCACCGGAGTTTCGAACACCCCAAAATTATCTTCAGTTTGTTCAATGAGTAGGTTCATATAATTGTAAAATGACTGGTCTGCACCCAATAAACTGATGGTAAGCTCCTGGCCTGGCTCAAATTTTTGTTCGTAGAAGTAGGAAAACTTAAATTGTTGGCCTTGAATAAATTGATCATCCGCGGTAACGAAATTCCCAAATCCCATATCGAACACATAATAGTTGGTCCTATCCGGATTGTCTGTAAATGTTATGATAACCTCAGTCTCATCCTCGTTGAACAATGTTTCGTCACCAATTTCAATAGCGTCAATGGGTACAGTAGGTATATAGGTTGTACTGGCGTAGTAGCGTTTGTCTTCCCATGTAATTTGAAGCAAAATTTCCTCGCCTTCCAGGCTTTCCATATAATCACGGGAACGAATAGCTTCATAAACCCCAGAACCGGGGTTATCATAATCAACTAGAACAGCACCGGCTAATGTAATCTGTTCCAAATTGGTCACGGGTACTTCACCGAAGAAGGAGTTAGTTAGACTAACTTTAACCCGTAGGGTTACAAAGTCTGAATTGGGGTTGACACGCACCAGGGCATTTACGATAAGTCTAGGGTCTTCTTGTGGAACCTCTACCTCAACAACATCCTCGCATCCCCAAAAGAAAAAGGTACTACAGATTACCAGATATTTGAACCGATGGTTTCGCAAAAGTTGTTTATTGAATGGTTAGGTTTCTTGAAAACTCCTGTACCACTGCAAAATAACCCAAAGCATAGTCGTTGGGTCGCTCTACGTTATCGAAAATATCAATGTTGTCTAGTCCAGTAATATCAAATACATTTCCCCGAACAGTGGCCACTGGCGTTTCAAAAACACCGCCATTGTTCATAGTCTGTTCTACCAATAGATCAATGTAATTATGAAAATCTTGATCAGCTCCCAAGATGCTTACCCTTATCTGTTGACCCGGTTCAAGTTCATTGTCGTAGAAGTAGGAGAACGCAAATTGTTGCCCCATAAAAAACCTATCATCCAATGCTTGAAAATTGCCGAAACCAAAATCAAAAACATAGAAATTGGTGTGGTCGGGATTATCTGTTAAAGTGACAATTACTTCGGTTTCGTCTTCGTTAAAAAGGATGTCATCACCTTGTTCCAAATTATCAATGGGAACTGTGGGTGCATATTCGGTTTGGGCGAAATAAGATTTGTCCCTATGGGAAATCTGCAATATAAAAACGGTTCCCGGTTCAGCACTTTGTGTCCTTATGCGCTGGTCCGATGAGAAGTTGGGGTCTGGGACATAAATTCCGGTACCAGGTTCTTCCTCGGCGAGAGAGGAGAATGCTAAACTATCAAATTCTCCAAACTCATTGGGAATGCCATAGGCAATTACGGCACTTTCTGCTTGCGTGGGCGGGTTATCTTCAAAAAAATTGCTGGTTTCCCGCATGGCTATCCTAACATCAATGAACTCTTGGCTTTTGTCTACCCGCAAAAGTCCATCAACAATAAGCCGTGGCTCAGTTTCTGGTAGGTCAACATCCACAACATCTTCACATGAAGTGAATATTAAAAAAGCCCCTATAATGACGACTACTTTTTTCATGCGCTAGAATCTAAAATTATAGGTTACTGCTGGAATTATGCCAAATATCGAAGTTCGAATCGCTTCGTTTCGCCCCGTGTCCTCGTTCTCCCTAAAGTTAATGGAAGCTGCATTTCTTCTGCTATAAAGATTGTAAATACTGAACACCCATTCGGACTTTACTTTTTTACGCTCATTTCTTTTTGGGGTCAATATGGCCGATACGTCCAGTCGATGGTAGTCAGGAAGTCGCTCTTTGTTGCGAAGCCCGTAGTAGGGTACTGTCAGTCCTTCGAACTCAAATTGCCCAACCGGATAGTTGGTAGGTTGTCCGGTTTGATAAATGAAATTGGCATTAAAGTTCCATTTCTTATTGAGGTTATAGCTTGCATAAACGGAAAGGTCGTGCCTTTTATCATAAGGTGTGCTGTACCATTGACCTTGATTGATTCCTGTCTCCAAATCAGAGCGACCAGTATCAATTCCGAGGGCCCTAAGATCTCTTGGAGGGGTTCTTTGTTCTGATTTTGACCACGTATAGGCCAGCCATCCGGTCAATCGTCCTTCATTCTTTCGAATCAAAAACTCAAGCCCGTAAGCGCGAGCTTCACCGTTTAATATGACCCGTTCAATGGCTTTGTTGGCAATAAGATTTGCGCCATCAATGTAGTCTATTCTGTTCTGGATATCCTTATAAAAAGCTTCGGTTTCAAAACTGTAGTCACCATCTTTGATATTTCTAAAATAGCCCACGGCAAATTGATCTAACAATTGTGGATCCACAAAAGGACCACTGGGAGTCCAAACATCCAAGGGCGTAGGCGAACTGGTATTGGATAGCAAATGAAGATACTGAGCCAAGCGCGTATAACTGGCCTTGATGGAACTTTTACCCTTAAAATTATACGAAGCGGAAATCCTTGGTTCTAGGTTGAAAAATTTCTTTAGGGTACCACCTCTTCCTGGGTTGATAGTGTCTATCGGCGTGGCCTCTTGGTAAACGAGCGTAAAAGGGTCAAACACAACTGGATTGTTATTTTCATATACGTAGAACTCATCCTGTCCCAATCGGTTAAACTGACTTGCCCGTAACCCATATTGCATGCTAAGGTTTTCGGTGATTTGGTGTTCGATATCGATATAAATGGCATTTTCATTGGCGTATTTCTTGGTGATTTGTTCTTCCACAATGCCAGAATCGGGGCTATTCGGTTTAATCCGTCCTGGATTGAACACATAGTAGGTGTTGTTTAATCCGTAATTGAGTTGAAGCTTGTCATTGATGTAATGTTTAAGATCGTACTTTAGGTTGAAGTTTTGGATGCCTGAATCCCATTCAAATCCCACAAAATCAAGCTCTAAGCCATAATAATAATCGGAATAGATAATGGACAGGTTCGAGAACAACCTATCAGAAAACAAATGGTTCCAGCGAAAATTCCCAACAGCGTTCCCATAAGTATTTACAAACCTATCACTAATGCTGAACAGGTCACGTCCAAAATATCCTGAAAGAAAAATGTTGTTCCTATCATTGATCTTATGGTTGATCTTGGCATTCAGATCATAGAAATATGCCTTATTGTCGACATCAAAAAGTGGAAGGAATAAATGGGCATAAGAAGCTCTTCCCCCTACCAAAAAAGCGGTTCTGTCTTTTTGAATGGGTCCTTCCAGCAATAATCTACTGGCTACGGCACCAATGCCCCCGTTTACCTTAAAATCTTTGCTGTTTCCTTCTTTTTGAAAGATTTCGAGTACAGAGGAAACCCTTCCACCGTACCGTGCTGGAATACCGCCCTTAAATAGCTTTACATCCTTAATGGCATCTGGGTTGAAGACCGAGAAAAAACCAAATAAGTGGGATGTGTTAAAAACGGTGGCCTCATCCAATAGAATGAGGTTTTGGTCCGCTGCGCCACCCCGTACATTGAATCCAGATGAAGCTTCACCGGCATTGGAGACTCCTGGTAAAAGCAGGAGAGATTTTATAACATCTGCTTCTCCAAGCACCACAGGAATTTGTTTGATGGTCTGCACGGCCAGGGTGTTGACGCTCATCTGTGGTTTGCGGATATCCAACCGTTCCACATCATCGGTAACCACAACCTCTTCGAGTTCTTCGGCTTCTTCCAACAAGTTAAAATCCCGTTTGATATTGGAATTTAGGTTGATGATCTCGCGAATATCCTGAAAACCCAAATAGCTGACCACTAGGGTATATTCCCCTTCAGGAAGGGTGATGGAATAAAAACCATATTCATTTGTGGTAACACCTGTTTTGAGTTCGGGAAATGCAATAGTGACGCCTATCAAGGTTTCATTACTATTGGCTTCAGAAATGGTGCCACTAAGCGTAAACTTTTGTTGGGCTTGGGCAAAAACACCGAAAAGGAGTAGGCCAAGGCTGAGGACAAAATGTCTATTCGGCATTTTTTAGATTTTCCTAAAAATACACATTAAATATTGAGTGGGAAAACCTAAATAGCCCCAGCACAAAATTTTATTTTGTGCTGGGGCTAAAGTTACTTTTACGCTATGGATTCAAGTATTTTGTTGAGGGTTTCACTGGGGCGCATTGCCTTGGAAGCCTTGTTGATTTCTGGTAAATAATAGCCTCCAATATCCACTGCTTGCCCTTGGGCATCAATCAATTCTTGGGCTATTTTGGTTTCATTGGCGGATAACGCTTCATACACTTTTCCAAAAGTGGTTTTTAATTCTCCATCCTCATTCTGATGGGCCAATTGTTCCGCCCAATAGAGCGCCAAATAAAAATGACTTCCTCTAGTATCCAGTTCGTTCACCTTTCTGGAAGGAGACTTATCGTTATCCAAGAATTTCTCGGTGGCCTTATCCAAAGCATCGGCTAGGACCAATGCCTTTTTGTTTTTGTTCTTTTCGCTGTAGAACTCCAAAGAAACTCCCAATGCCAAGAATTCACCTAAAGAATCCCAGCGCAAGTGACCTTCTTCCAAAAACTGTTCAACGTGTTTGGGGGCAGAACCTCCCGCTCCGGTCTCAAAAAGACCACCACCATTCATTAGCGGAACAATGGAGAGCATTTTTGCACTGGTACCCACCTCTAAAATAGGGAAGAGGTCAGTTAGATAATCACGTAGCACGTTTCCAGAAACAGAGATGGTATCTTTCCCATCCTTGAGGCGTTTCAAGGTAAATTTGGTGGCTTCAATAGGGGAGAGGATTCTAATGTCCAATCCTGCGGTATCGTGATCTTTCAGGTACAGATTTACTTTTTTTATCAACTCAGCATCGTGAGCACGGCTATCGTCCAACCAGAAAACGGCAGGAGTATTGGTGGCTTTTGCACGTCCGACTGCCAATTTCACCCAATCCTGAACCGGGGCATCCTTAACTTGGCACATTCTCCAGATATCGCCTTGTTCCACTTTGTGTTCAAGCAAAGTATCGCCCGTTGACTGACTCACCACTTTGACAATTCCATTGGTTGGAATTTCAAAAGTTTTATCATGGGATCCGTATTCTTCAGCTTTTTGGGCCATGAGCCCTACGTTAGGAACGGTTCCCATGGTAGCAGGGTCAAAAGCACCATGTTCTTTGCAGAAATCAATGGTGGCTTGGTATACGCCAGAGTAGCTGCTATCAGGGATAATGGCCTTGGTGTCCTGTAGTTTTCCATTTTTATCCCACATTTTTCCAGAATTACGGATCATGGCGGGCATGGAGGCGTCAATAATAATATCGCTGGGCACATGAAGGTTGGTGATTCCTTTATCGGAATTTACCATGGCCAAATCAGGTCCATTTTCAATGGTTTTCTGAATGGCACCTTTAATTTCTTTATGTTGATTTTCGGGAAGCTTTTCAAGTTTGTCAAACAAAGTTTCCAGACCATCATTGGCATCCACCCCAATTTTGTGAAGAGTGTCCCCGTATTGCTTGAAGAGTTCTTCAAAATACACTTTTAAGGCATGTCCAAATATGATAGGGTCGGAAACCTTCATCATGGTTGCCTTAAAATGGAGCGACAAGAGTAAGTTGTTTTTTCTTGCATCGGCAATTTCTTCGGCCAAAAAGTCAACCAATGCTTTTTTACTCATCACGGTAGCATCAATAACCTCACCTTTCTGAAGCGTAAGTTTGTCCTTTAGCACCTTTGAGGAGCCATCGGCAGTTACCAATTCAATCCTAACCTCATCCGCATTGGTAAGGGTCATGGATTTTTCATTTGCCCTAAAATCACCATGGGACATAGTAGCCACATGGGTCTTGGAGTCAGAGGACCATTCACCCATGGTATGCGGGTTTTTCATGGCGTAATTTTTTATGGCCTTGGGAGCTCTTCGGTCTGAATTACCCTCACGTAGTACAGGGTTTACAGCACTTCCTTTGATTTTGTCGTACTTGGCCTTAATGGCTTTTTCGTCATCATTTTTGGGTTCATCTGGATAATCGGGAAGGTTGTATCCTTTATTTTGTAATTCCTCAATGGCCTCTTTCAATTGTGGGATGGAAGCACTAATGTTCGGTAACTTAATGATGTTTGCTTCTGGAGTCTTTGCCAACTCACCTAAGATGGCCAGGTCATCTGGGACTTGTTGATCTTTGTTGAGAAATTCAGGAAAAACGGCTGCAATTCTACCCGCTAAGGAAATATCTTTGGTCTCGATGGTAATATTTGCAGTTTCGGTATAAGCTTTTACAATGGGTAGGAAGGATAATGTAGCTAAGGCTGGTGCCTCATCTGTTTTCGTATAAAAAATTTTGGCCATTTAAATGTATTTGTTTGAGCGGTGCAAATATACAATTTATGGATGGTGAACTGGTAATGAATTTTTTAAAAGTAAGCGGCAAATCTTGAAGAATATTTAAAAAACAAAAGCCATATCCATGTGCGAACATTGATATGGCTTTCCTAAAAGGACTAAAAGACTTGTCTTGTGTTGCTACAAAACCGCAATCCTAAGATTGCATCTGTTGCCCTTTAGACGTTTACTTTGCTTTATCCATTTGGTTTTGCAACCCAATTTCAATCCACAAAGTTTCCTGATAATTTCCTAAATCTTATCAAAACGGGAAATTGCTCTCCCATCCGCACATAAAATTTACGAATTCTCCTTGAGGCCCGCCGAAGCGTCTCCCCAATTTGAAATTCCTTTTGTGATCAGTAGTGTTACCAATTAAAAGGGAAACTTTCAGTTTTTAAAGAACGTCCACTTTAAAACGAAATATGATTTTGACTTGCATCACTCTCATATTTCTTTTACTAAAGTAGTTTAAAGAATCAGAAAAACAAATTTTATAACTGATTTAAAATCAACAATATATGAACCGGTGTTATTAACAATTGTTCATAAAAAAAGCACCTTGAAAAAGATGCTTTTTTGTATGCTTCGGGATGCTGAATTATCCCCTAATCTCTTTAATACGGGCCTTTTTACCGGTAAGACCTCTAAAGTAGAAGATTCGTGATCTACGTACTTTACCTTTTTTGTTTACTTCAATTCGCTGTAAGGCAGGCATGTTGATTGGGAAGATTCTTTCCACCCCAACGGTACCGGACATTTTACGAATGGTGAACGTTTCGGTGGCACCGCTACCTCTTCGTTGGATTACAACTCCTTTAAAGAACTGGGTACGGGTTTTTTCACCTTCCTTAATTTCATAGTACACGGTGATAGTGTCTCCTGATGAAAATTTTGGAAATTCTTTCTTTGGAACAAATTCGTCTTCAACAAATTTTATTAGGGATTCCATGGTTTGTTTTTTAATGTTTAGCAAGACCAACTTTCACGTATCTCGTCAGAGGTTGATTTTGAGATTGCAAAAGTAATGTAATATTTAGAAATAGCAAGGTGTTTTTTATTTTTTGAATCGCTTAATCATCATGTTGCCGCTTTTTCACCTGTTTTGCGGCAAACAACAACAATCCAATGGCAAAAAGGATATAGGGCAGGGGGTTTAAAATACTGCCGAGCGCATTGACTTTTACAATTGATTGGGCCCCATTTTGGGCAGAGAAGGTGGTTAGGAGTAAAGTGCCTAGGGAGAATATGATGGACAGTACACTGCCTAAAAACATGAGTAGGGTACCTGAGTTCCGTTGCTTGGACAGCAAAATGCCTGTTGCCAAAACCACAATCAGTTTACCAATGGCGTTCAAACCGCCTCCAATCATATAGTAAGCTTCATAATTTTCCATCGCGTTTATTGTAAAAGGTCCGGTCTTCTTTTTTGGGTTCGTTCCAAGGCTTGCTCCTCCCGCCATTTCTCAATCTTTGGGAAATCCCCACTCAATAGAATTTTTGGAACTTCCATCCCTTTGTATTCTGATGGACGGGTATACACGGGAGGTGCCAATAGATTGTCCTGAAACGTATCGGTGAGGGCAGAGGTTTCATCATTCAACACCCCGGGGAGTAACCTGATTACCGCATCGCATAAAACTGCAGCTGCCAATTCGCCTCCTGAAAGCACATAATCCCCAATGGAAATCTCGCAGGTCACATGCATATCCCGTACCCGTTGGTCCACACCCTTATAATGACCACATAAAATTATGAGGTTTTCCTTAAGGGAAATCTGATTGGCAATGCTTTGGTTCAGCGTTTCACCATCAGGAGTCATATAAATGACCTCGTCATATGTTCGCTCAGCTTTAAGATGGGAAATACATTTATCAATCGGCTCTATCATCATCACCATCCCAGCACCTCCGCCAAACTGGTAGTCATCGACCTGTTTGTAGTTGCCAGAAGTGTAATCCCTAAGGTTGTGAAGATGCACTTCAACCAAATCCTTTTCAATGGCTCTTTTTAAAATGGAGGCCTCAAAGGGACTGGTCAATAACTCTGGCAATACTGTGATGATGTCTATCCGCATGGGTATTGTTGAAAAATGCTTAGGCTTTTGAATTTTTCCAAAAGTAGTGAATGTAGCTGGCATCATTTTCCCACGATAAACGCTCGTACAGCTTTTGCGCAGGATTGTCCGAAGCAGTTTCTAAAGCTAGCCCTTTATAGCCCATTTCTTGGCAGTGCAATTTAGCCTGATTCAACAAAGCTTCGCCAACGCCTTTTTTCCGATGGTTTGGAGACACATAAAGGTCATTTAAAATATAAGAGGGTTGAAGGGATACTGACGAGAAGGTCTTGTACAGTTGGGTGAATCCTATGGGCTCTTCATCTTCCAGGGCGATAAAAATTACACTCTCATTATTCGCAAACCGTTCTTTTAAAAATCTGCGAGCCAATTCAAAATCTGATTTCTGTTTGTAGAAAACCCGATAAGCATCAAAAAGCGGAACAATGCGCTCCAAATCTGAAATGGTTGCCTTTTTGATGGTCATTGGGTCTAAATTTTAAAAGGCTCCCGTTCGGAAGCCTTGCTGTTATTTTTTCTGTTTGTTCAGTTCATCTTGCAACTGGCGGCTTATTTTTTGCTCACGCTCCAAAGCTCTTCGTCGGTGTTGCTCGTATTCTTGTTCTAGGTCGGCCAAGGCAGATTTGGCCTGTTGCGTTAAGAAATTGCTGTTTTTGAATCGGTAAATAAAGAACAGCAGGAACAGCAACAGCGCAAAAATAATGGACCATAGAATAAAATTGTAGGTGCCTTTGCTGATCAGGGCGCCAAAAAATGAAATACTGTCCTTTTCTTCGGTAACGGTATTCAGCTTATTGGTGGTATCCTGTAGTTTGGCATTGAGGTCCTCTATTTCGGCCTTATTGGCGGCTATGGTGGCCGATAAATCTTTTATGGCTTCATTGGCCGTGTTTATGGTATCAAAAATGTTGCTTTTTACCTCATTTAAACTAGCCAACCGAATCACTTCATAAGGAACACCATTCCCTGACCTGTAATTGGTGGACTTCCGTTCCATTTCTTCAAACTGACCCTTAATGGTCATATCTTGATTTTCGGAAGTTTCCTCTTCTTGGGCAAAGGATGAAAAGTAGGGTGCAAGTAGGGCTAGTGCAATTAAAAATCGTAAATGCTTCATGGTCAATATGTTCTCGTAAATAATTTAGATTAAGGGTAAGGCGAAATTACACCAATAAACCTAAAATCAAAAGAAAAACCCATTTACTGGACTTGTGTTCCCGCTTTTCCCAAATCTTTAATAATAGGTATAACGCCTAACCTTGGCAATATATTTCGCCAAACGAATAACTTGATGGGAATAGCCATACTCGTTATCATACCATATATAAAGCACTACACTTTTTCCATCAGCCGAGACAATGGTGGCCTTGCTATCATAAATTGATGGGGCAGAAGTGCCTACAATATCGGTGGAAACCAATTCATTGCTCAGGGAGTATTTGATTTGCTCCACCAAATCCCCTTCTAGTGCATATTTCTTTAAAATGGTATTGATACTCTCTTTGGAGGTTTTGTTCTTTACTTCTAAATGTAGAATGGCCAAAGAACCATTGGGTACCGGTACGCGAATGGCATTGGAGGTCAATTTTCCTTTTAATTTTGGAAGGGCTTTTGCAACGGCGGAGCCAGCACCAGTTTCGGTAACCACCATGTTCAGTGCAGCAGCACGGCCCCTTCGGTACTTACTGTGCATATTATCCACCAAATTTTGGTCATTGGTATAAGCATGGATGGTCTCTAAATGTCCTTTTTTTATGCCGAGGGAATCCTCAATCACTTTTAAAATAGGGGTTATGGCATTGGTTGTGCAGGAAGCCGCAGAGTAAATTTTGGTCTTGTCGGGATCAAAGTCAGTATGATTGACGCCGTGAACAATATTGGGCACCTCTTTTCCAGGAGCCGTTAAGAGAACCTTACTGGCTCCTTTGGACTCCAAATGTCTGGAAAGCGCCTCCTTGTCCCTAAATGCTCCAGTATTGTCAATTATCAATGCGCTATAGATCCCATACTTGGTATAATCGATATCTTCGGGTTTACTGGCGCTGATGAACTTTACAGTGGTACCATTAATAATCAAGGCTTGGTTTTTGGCGTCCACATCCACAGTTCCCATGAATTGGCCATGAACCGAATCTGTTTTCAATAGCGCAGCGCGTTTTTCCAAAACTTCCTCGTTTAATTCCCCTCTTACCACTACGGCCCGAAGTCTAAGTTGACTACCTCTTCCAGTTTTGGCCATGAGCTCACGTGCCACCAATCGGCCTATTCGACCAAATCCATAGAGCACTACATCTTTAGGTTTGATTTCCTTGGTCTGTTGGGCATCTTTAAGCTTGTCCACTACAAAGGCCTTAACGTTGAGATGCGTATTGTCATCGGAGTGGTATTCATAGGTCAGCTTTCCAATATCCAATTTGGCAGGGGGCAAGTTGATGTCATTGATGGCCCTTAATATTTCAACGGAGTCGAAAATGGAAATAGGTTTTTGTACAAATTCACCAGCATACTCATGAAGATTGATAATGTCGCTGACATTTTTATCGATGATTTGGTTTTTGAAGAGGACCACTTCAATGGCCTTGTCGTACCAGAGGTCACTTATGATTTTAATGAATTCGGTGGTTGCCTTTCGCCTATCGGCCTGAAAAGCAAGTTCTTTCTCATAGGATTTGATGTCTCCCATAGTTTTTGTTTGAATTTGTTTAGTAGTTGCGGGGCTAAATTAGTTATTTTCAAACGTTTTCGTAAACGAATTTAAGTACAAAAAAAGCACCCGAATTCGGGTGCTTTTAAGTGTGATTTCATCACTTTAACTAGAAGATCATGTGTTCCTTTTCACCATTTTCATTGATCATGGTAAAGCTGGTTCTTCCGTATTGTGAAACTTTGCCAAACTCTTCTTCGGCATCCTCAATATTGTCGATATCGGTATCGTTTACCTTAACAATGACTTTATTGCGCAGATCATAACGACTGTAGCGTTCTGGGACATCAATGATTTTTACGCCTTTTGAAACACCGAATTTCTTTTTGTCATCTTTGGAAAGGTTCTTCACCAAAAATCCGGTTGCAGGTAGGAGAACAGTCATTTGCTTTTTAAGGGTCACATTTTTGGTCATATTCTTGCCGTCCCTGTCAATAATGACTTTTACAACATCTCCTGGTCTTTTTGAAGAAAGATAGCCAGACAACTGAGAAAATTTATTCACCGTAATATTATCCACTTGTTTGATGACATCCCCAGATTGTAGACCGGCCTCTTCAGCTCCTGACTCCTCTGTGACATCTGATACATAAACACCTTCTAAGTCATCAATACCTAGCTCTTTGGCCACTTCTGGGTTAAGATCGCCACCTCGTATGCCCAAAAGTCCTTTTTGAACATTTCCATACTCCATAATGTCCTCGACCACTTTTTTGGCCGTGTTACTGGGCACGGCAAATGCATAGCCCACATAAGACCCAGTCTGCGAGGTGATGGCCGTATTAATACCGATTAAATCACCATTAGTGTTGACCAAGGCTCCGCCACTGTTTCCAGGGTTTACTGCAGCATCCGTCTGAATGAAGGACTGGGTTCTGCCCAACGAACGCGCTTTGGCACTTACAATACCAGCGGTAACAGTTGAGGTCAAATTAAATGGATTCCCTACGGCCAGCACCCATTCTCCAATCTTGGCATTATCAGAATCACCAAAAGCCAAATAAGGTAGTGCGCCTTCTGCATCAATTTTTAGCAAAGCAATGTCAGATTCGGAATCAGCGCCAATGACTTCTGCCTCGTAAGTTTTATTGTTATTTAAGGTAACCTGCAATTGGCTGGAGTTGGCAATTACGTGATTGTTGGTCACAATATAACCATCAGGGGAAATGATCACACCAGACCCTGAGCCCACTTGAGGGGTCTGCTGGCGTTCAAATCCATAAAAGAAATCAGAAAGGCTACTTGGCCCTTTGCTTATGGTAAGATTTTTAACGTGGACCACCGAGTTTACCGTTTTTTCTGCGGCCAAGGTAAAGTCCACCTCATTTATACCCGCTCCACTGGCCGAGGTCGGTAGATTACTTGTGGTGATGAACGGATTCTCCTGTTCTGAGGTTACCACTTTAAAATTGTCTTTTTCAAAAAATAATTTATAGGATCCCAATGTAATTGCGCCTGCAAATACGGACACTAGGAGCAAACTGGCTATTCTCTTCATAATTCAATATTTTTTTAACATTCAGTTTGAACAAAATTAAAAGAATTCATTTTTTGGCTTTGTCGGTTTAACGCCCTTTTAACTGCAAAAAATTCCTTAAAGAATACGCTATCTTTGTTCCTTTGTAGCGAATATGAAATTGCAGTTTTTCAAATATCAAGGAACGGGAAACGATTTTGTCATCATCGACAATCGCCAGGATACATTTCCCAAAAACAATACCAAACTGGTGGCACAGCTGTGTGATAGGCGTTTTGGGGTGGGAGCTGACGGTTTAATTCTGTTGGAGAATGACAAAATGTCGGATTTTAAGATGGTCTACTACAACGCGGATGGAGGTGAAAGCAGCATGTGTGGTAACGGTGGGCGGTGTTTGGTGGCCTTTGCCCATTATCTTGGTATTATTGGGGGCAAGACCACTTTTACCGCTGTTGACGGATTGCATGAAGCCACGATAGAAGGTAATCTAGTGAATCTTAAAATGGTAGATGTTGAGGAAATCCGTGAAAAACCCGCATATACTTTTTTGGATACGGGGTCTCCCCACCACGTTCAATTAGTTGAAGGGCTTCAAAAGTTTGATGTCCATAAGGAAGGCGCAAAACTTCGCTATGGGTTATACGGAAAAGCGGGGAGCAATATCAATTTTGTAGAGCAACAGAATGCAGATACATTTCAAGTACGTACTTATGAAAGGGGTGTGGAAGACGAGACCTATTCTTGCGGCACTGGAGTTACCGCTGTAGCTGTCGCCATGCACAAATTGGGAAAAACCAGCGCCAAAACTGTGCAAATCAAAACGCCTGGTGGAGATTTGTCCATCAGTTTTGAGCAAAACAATGGAAATTACACCAATATATATTTAAAAGGACCGGCCATTCTGGTCTATAAAGGAGAGATTGAATGTTGAACCTAAAAGGGAAACAGGTTTACCTAAGGGCCTTAGAGCCAACAGATTTGGAATTCCTATACCAATTGGAGAACGATACGTCCATTTGGGAGATCAGTGGCACCCTAAAACCGTATTCCAAAAAGGTGCTGCAACTGTATTTGGAGAATGCCCATCGGGATGTCTATGAGGTAAAACAACTGCGGTTATGTGTTTGCAATAAAGAAGATATCTGCATCGGTTTGATTGATTTATTCGATTTTGACCCAAAACACCGACGTGCTGGAATAGGAATTGTCATTTCCAATCCTGCTGACCGAAATAAAGGAGTAGGGGCAGAGGCCATCCAATTGATGTGCGATTATGCTTTTTCAACCCTTGACCTGCATCAGTTGTATGCCAATATTCTGGAAGACAATCAAGCTAGCATTCACCTGTTTGAAAAGCTTGGTTTTGAAAGAATCGGAGTGAAGAAAGAATGGATTCGGACTAGCGCAGGATTCAAAAATGAAATCATGTTTCAAAAGATACATACCAATGAATCTTAAAAAAGTACTTTGGGCCACCGCTATTTTGGGGCTTATTATCTGCGGTTTTGTCGCCTACCAGATTTATAGTGCGATTTTTAGCCCCAACACTCAGTTTAATAATGAGGAGGCTTATGTTTTTATCGCATCCGATGCCACTTTTTCTGAGGTGAAAGAATCTTTGGAACCTTTGTTGAATGATTTAGCCACGTTTGAAGCGGTGGCCAAACGAAAAGGATACGTTACCAATATTAAGGCGGGAAAGTATGCCATAAAGAAGGGGATGAACAACAATGAGATCATCAATACCCTCCGTAGTGCCAACCTACCTGTAAATGTATCGTTTAATAATCAAGAATCATTGGCATTATTGGCAGGACGTATATCGGAGCAGATTGAAGCCGACAGTCTTTCTTTACTGCAGGCATTCAACGACCCTGGATTTTTGAACGAAACCAGCTTTGATGAGGACACCAAACTGGGAATGTACCTGCCCAATACCTATGAATTCTTCTGGAACACCAGCGCAGAAGAATTTAGAGATCGTATGTTGAAGGAATATCAACGCTATTGGACTGAAGAAAGATTGCAAAAGGCCAAGAACCTTGGTTTGACACCTTCCCAAGTGATTGCGTTGGCTGCGGTGGTGCAAAAAGAAACGGCTAAAGTGGACGAGCGACCCCGAGTTGCTGGCGTATACCTTAATAGAATACGAAAGGGTATTTTACTGCAAGCGGACCCCACCGTGATTTTCGCTATTAAAAAACAGACGGGAAATTATGACACCATTATAAAACGAGTTTTGTACCGTGATTTGGAAATGGACTCCCCTTACAATACCTATAAATATGCAGGTGTTCCACCGGGTCCGATTACCATGCCCGACATTTCATCCATTGAGGCTGTTTTAAACCCCGAAAAACACGATTACCTCTACTTTGTAGCTGATGTTTCCAACTTCGGTTATCACAAATTTGCCAAAACTTTAGCGCAACACAACCGAAATAAGGTGCAGTACATCCAATGGTTAAATGCTCAGAAAGTGCTGCGATAATGTGCTTTACCGTTAATTTTCAGCACTTTGACGGATTTTAGGCCTTATTTAAGAAAATCTTAGGAGCTTTAAGGGAACCGTTAACATTACTCCCCCTATCTTTGCCGGCCAAATTGATTTTTGATACGTATATAGTATCGAGATCACAAATATGAACATTATGAAAAGATGGATAGGTTTTATACTACATCTTGCCATGATAGTAGTTTTGACAAGTTTTGGTACGTACACCGTAATGAAAAAAGTGGATGTGGAAGTTCCAGATGCACTAAAGGTGACCACGGACTTTGAAACACCCGCTCCCAAAGATTCCCTTGTAGTCTCTGGTGAAGCACAAATCACCGCCCCCTTTTTGGGAAAAGCCTATAACGGGTTTAAAGATGCCCTGGCTTTTAAAGAATCCCAAGGAAAATACCATGTAGTGAACACACTTGGTTATTTGGGGAAATATCAGTTTGGGGGGAGCACCCTAAATTTGATGGGGGTTTATGATGTAGATACTTTTTTGAACGATCCCATACTTCAGGAAAAAGCTTTTGATATAAATGTGGCCCGAAACAAATGGATTTTGCGACGTGACATCAAACGCTTTACCGGAAAACGTTTTGGGAACATTGAAATTACCGAATCTGGTATTCTGGCGGCGGCACATTTGGCCGGAGCCGGCAATGTAAAGAAGTATTTGCGTTCCTATGGGCAAGAAGATGTTTCAGATGCGTACGGAAGCAGCATTTCATACTACATGAGAAAATTTGCAGGATACGATACTTCCAAAATTCAACAACGGAAGAATCCAAAACTATAGTGGCAAGGTAAAAGTTAGCTAAAAACCCAGAATTCAGTTCTGGGTTTTTTTATGCCTGAATGATATAGATGGTAGGCCTTTTGTCCAAATCAATATTGATTTCACTCCACTCATGGGCACTTTTGGTCTGAATGAACTCGGTAGGGAGTGTAATGTCGCATGCAATGCACAAACGGGTGTTTTTGTGCAATAGCTTGATAAGTTCCACGAGCAATTTGTTGTTTCGATAGGGCGTCTCCATAAATATTTGCGACTGTTCCTTTTCACGGGAAAGATGTTCCAGATTTTTCACCATTGCCTTACGTTCCTTATTGTCGATGGGTAAGTAGCCATTGAATGCAAAATTTTGGCCATTCATTCCACTGGACATCATCGCCATCAAAATAGAGGAGGGGCCTACCAAGGGGACTACTTGGAT
Organism: Flagellimonas marina; assembly: GCF_042651185.1. Classification (NCBI taxonomy): domain Bacteria; kingdom Pseudomonadati; phylum Bacteroidota; class Flavobacteriia; order Flavobacteriales; family Flavobacteriaceae; genus Flagellimonas; species Flagellimonas marina. The sequence goes on from NZ_JBHSCL010000004.1 coordinate 857,767, forward strand.
TCTTTTTTCGTGCGCTACACGGACTACCGAGGCGCCAGGGTCCGCTATGCCCGGACAGCCCGCCTCTGATAAAACGCCAACATCATGTCCGTGAATACAGGGGTCTAAAAAAGATGGGATGACCTCGGGCTTGGTGTATTTGTTCAAGCTTTGGATGTGAAGGTTGGGCTGCGGTTTGCTCGGACTCACCTTTTTGATGAAACGCCGGGCCGTCTTTTCATTTTCCACAATATAATGGTCAATCTTCTCAATGGTTCCCTTTAGGGAAATCGGCAAAACCTCCAAGGGAGCATTGTCGCCCAGTGTCGTTGGAATCAAGTACAATTTTCCAACAACTAAGCCGGGCTTCTGTTGTTCCTGTGTTTCTTCCATCCAATCAATTTAGTTTTTTCGCAATTGCCTCGCAAGCCAAATCAATCATTTGGTATACATCTTCAAAGCCTTGTTCTCCGCCATGGTAAGGGTCGGGAACTTCTTGGATGCCAACATTGACCTCGCTCAACAGGAGCTTCACTTTTTCAGCTTCTTGGTGATTCTGGGCCAAACTTGCGATATCCGAAAAGTTACTTCTATCCATCACATAGATTAAATCAAACTCCTTAAAATCTGTTTGGGAAAACCGTCGACACTTTTGAAGGCTGATATCCAAACCATGTTTTTGGGCCACTGCAACTGATCTTGGGTCAGGAGGATTGCCTACATGGTACCCAGCAGTACCTGCTGAATCCACAAAAACGGCATCAGTGTTCACCTTGGACTGAAGAATACCTTCTGCCAATGGTGACCTGCAAATGTTTCCCAAGCAGACCATCAAAACTTTGGTTTTCATTAAATAAAAAGGGGTTAGGAGAACTTCTTGTTGAGGTCCTCGATATATTTTCTGAACTGTTTATCGGTTTCAGCGAGATTATCCACCGTTTTGCAGGCATGAAGAACCGTGGCGTGATCGCGTTTCCCAATCTGTGAACCGATACTGGCCAAAGAGGCCTTTGTGAATTTTTTGGCAAAGAACATGGCCAACTGTCTGGCCTGAACAATATGTCGCTTCCTGGTTTTGGATTGCAGGGTGGCCACGTCCATCTCAAAGTAGTCAGAAACCACTTTTTGAATGTAGTCAATGGAAACCTCACGTTTGGTGTTCTTTACAAATTTCTCAACCACTTGCTGAGCCAACTCCAAAGTCACCTCTCGCTTGTTGAACGAGGATTGAGCAATCAATGAAATGATGGCACCTTCCAATTCACGAATATTGGTCTTGATGTTCTTGGCCACATGGTCAATGATATCTTCGGGCATTTCCACGCCATCCCGATACAATTTGTTCTTCAAAATGGATACGCGGGTCTCATAATCCGGACTTTGCAATTCCGCAGAAAGTCCCCATTTAAAACGGGACAACAATCGCTGCTCAATGTCCTGCATGTCCACTGGAGCTTTATCCGAGGTCAAAATAACTTGCTTGCCATTTTGGTGCAGATGGTTGAAGATATGGAAGAACACATCCTGGGTTCCAGATTTACCGGATAGGAACTGTACATCATCAATAATGAGTACATCAATCAACTGGTAAAAATGGATAAAATCGTTGCGGGTATTCTTCTTTACCGATTCTATATATTGTTGGGTGAACTTCTCTGCAGAGATATAGAGCACCGTTTTTTCTGGATATTTATCCTTGATCTCCACGCCAATGGCATGGGCCAAATGTGTTTTTCCCAAACCTACGCCCCCAAATACCAATAGTGGATTAAAAGACGTCCCACCAGGTTTGTTGGCCACCGCCATTCCAGCAGAGCGCGCCAAACGGTTGGAATCTCCTTCCAAGAAATTGTCAAAATTATAGTTGGGGTTGAGTTGGGACTCAATTTTAATATTCCGAATCCCGGGAATAACAAAAGGGTTTTTCAGCTCAGGACTCTTGGAGGTGATGGGCACATCCAATTCTTGGGGTCCGACGGCAGTACGGTTGGAACTTGGAATCTGTTCGGTGAACGGTTCCTTGTTTCCGTACTTGTTTTCCATTTTAATGATATAAATGAGTTTTGCATGGCTTCCCAATTCCCGGGTCAAGGCCACCTTCAAAAGCTTTACATAATGCTCTTCCAACCACTCGTAAAAAAACTTACTGGGAACCTGAATGCTGAGTGCCTTGTCTGTTAACTTGATGGGCTTAATAGGTTCAAACCACGTTTTGAATGCCTGCGGTTGGATGTTATCCTGGATAAAAGCCAAACAGTTGTTCCATACGGAATTAGCAGTAACACTCATGAAGTTTTTCCTTGTTTTTGTTGGTTAGGTTAATGTTTTAGATTAAACATCCTGGGGGTATTTAGATGCTTATTGGATGCGACAAATATGTGAACAAATCTTTTAAAAAAAAAATGAATTTGTCGTTGAATTTTCTGTTTTTTTTTCGCATGTTACCCGAATGTTAACCAAGCCATTAAATATATAATTTTTCACGTAAAGTATGGGGTTAAATTTGCATTCTTTTCGGGTTCGGTACTCAGAAACCGACCAAATGGGGGTGGTTTACCATGGTAATTATGCCCAATACTTGGAAATGGGTAGGGTAGAATGGTTGAGAGCCTTGGGCGTTACTTATAAGAGCATGGAAGATAATGGAATTATGCTTCCCGTAATATCGTTGCACATTGACTATAAAAAGTCTGCACTATACGATGATTTGATTACTGTGGAAACTCAGTTGAAAAACAAACCCATGGTTAAAATTGAGTTTGATTACAAAGTATTGAATGAATCAAAGGAACTTTTGGCGACCGCCAATACCGTGTTGGCATTCATGGATAAAAACACCGGCAAGCCGATAAAATGTCCGGATTATATTTTGGAGAAGTTGGATTTTTAGGAGACAGGAGACAGGAGACAGGAGAAAGGAGACAGGAGACAGGAGACAGTGGTCAGATGGTTGGACTCATGAATTTTTAGATATTTTGGAATTTGGGCATTGTTAGTTGTCTATTGTTAAATGAACACTGTCATTCTGAACGAGCGTAGCGAGTGAAGAATCCATTTGGACACTAATTACACCAATTTACACGAATTCTTATTGGGTTATTGAGTTACTCAGTTATTAAGCTACCGTCTTGTGTCTTGGTTCTTTCGTCCTGTTTCTAGGTTCTAGACTCTAGATTCTTGATTCTTGTCTCTTGCACTTGAACTTGAACTTGTTTTTGATGGACACACCCTCAGCCCCTCTCGAGAGGGGAGCTACAAATCCCTTCTTGAGAAGGGAAGATTTCGGTGTGGCGAAATCAGGGTTGTGTTTGTTTATTCGGTTGCTCAGTTATTGGGTTATTTAGTTACTGGGTTATTAAGCTACTGTCTTTTCTCTCTTGTCTTTTTTCTTTCCTCTTTATTCTTGGCTCTTTTGTCTTTTTCTATCCTCTTTTCTCTTTCGTCCAGATTCTAGACTCTAGACTCTTGATTCTTGATTCTTGATTCTTGATTCTTGTCTCTTTACTCCATCGTCGTAACGTTGACATCCTGCATTTCCTCAAACAATTGATACGTTTCTTCCGCTTCACTTAGTCGGACTGAAATCAACAACTCGCAATCTAGTTCCATGTTTTGGGAGACAATGTTCAGGCTTTTTTGTTTAATGGTCCGCATCACCTTGTCCATTTCAGGGTATCCGAATTTGAGTTTGAATTGCGATTCGATTACCCGTTCCACAATCTTGGTGTTCTCAAGGGCTAATTGCGCTGCGGTTCGGTAGGCCTGAATCAACCCACCGACACCCAATTTGGTTCCACCAAAAATGCGCGTTACGGTTACTAGTACGTTGGTTACATCAAAAGATTGGATTTGCCCATAAATGGGCATCCCCGCTGAATTGTTGGGTTCCCCATCGTCATTGGCGCGATAGGAGCGGTCCAGTTCGCCCAGTTGCCAAGCATAGCATACGTGGTTGGCGGTGTGGTGTTTCTTCCGAAGTTCTTCAATAATGGGCTTTACGTCATTTTCCGAAGTAATGGGGAAGACCTGGGCAAAAAATTTGCTTTTTCGGTCCTTGAACAGTATTTCTTCCGAAGGCCGGGCAATGGTTTTGTAGCTATCATTTTTTTCCATCGGCACAAAACTATCGATTCCAATTGAGAAGTCGGGTTTTAGTGGTCAGTAGTCAGTAGTCAGTAATCAGATGTTGGAAGGGTGGATTATTAGAGTGTTGGATTATTGGAATTTGGTTACTCAGTTATTTGTTGCTCAACCCTGAACTCTGAACTCTGAACTTGAGACTTGCACTTGAACTTGTTTTTTGGAATTCGTTGATTTGGTTATTGGGTTATTTGTTGCTTAACTCTGAACTCTGAACTCTGAACTCTGAACTCTGAACTCTGAGCTTGAGACTTGCTCTTGATTCTTGGAATTTGGTGTTTGTTGATTCGGTTATTCGTTGGTTAAGTCATTGGTTATTGTCAATTGGAATTTGTCATTTTGAATGAACGAAGTGAATAAAGAATCTCTATCTTGACACTAATTACACCCCTGCCTGCGGCAGGCAGGAATTTACACGAATTCTTATTGGATTATTAGGTTACTCAGTTATTGAGCTAATGTCTTGTGTCTTGGTTCTTGTGTCTTGTTTCTTGAACTTGAACCTGAGCTTGATTCATGAATTTCAACTATTGGATTTCTCAATCTATGCTTTGCATCTCATGTCGAAATGACCGTTTAGCCGTTAATGTCATTTCGAGCGCAGTCGAGAAATCTCTTTGTGTTTTTTGGATTTTAGTGCTTGGAATTTGTTGTTGAACTCTGAACCCTGAACCCTGAACCCTGAACCCTGAACCCTGAACTCTGAACCCTTAACTTTGAACTCTAAACTTGAGACTTGCTCTTGAACTTGAACTTGAACTTGTACTTGCAAAAACACACCCCCAGCCCCTCTCGAAAGGGGAGCTGCAAATCCCTTCTTGAGAAGGGAAGATTTCGGTGTGGCGAAATCAGGGTTGTGTTTCTTTGGTGTGAATGTAGTCCTCAATCACCCTGAGCACATTTTCCATATCCTTCAAAACTTGGCGGTCCGAAAACCGGAGTACGGTTATCCCAAATTGGAACATCGCCCGTTCTTTAATGCTGTCCTTTAGCTGGATTTCGATAATTTGATGGGAGTAGCCATCCACTTCTAAGCCCAGCATAAGTTCATGACAGAAAAAGTCCAAAATGTAATTGTCGATGGGCTTTTGACGATGAAAATCATAACCGTGCATTTGTTTGCGCTTTAGTTTTTGCCATAGGATTATTTCTGCTTTGGTAGAGTTGTTCCTCAGTTGGCGGGCCAATTCCTTGAGTTTTGGATTGTATGGGATTATCTTTCTTTTTGGCATTTTTATGTATGTTTATTTTGACACACCCCTAACCCCTCTCAAGAGGGGAACTAGAAATTCTTTCTTTAGAAGGGAAGATTTAAGTGTGGTGAAATCAGGGTTGTGTGTGTTTATTCTGTTATTTAGTTATTGGGTTACTCAGTTATGTTATTGGGTTACTGAGCTACGGTCTTGTGTCTTGGTTCTTTTGTCCTGTTTCCAGGTTCTAGACTCTTGATTCTTGAGTCTTGTCTCTTGAACTTGAACCTGAGCTTGATTCATGAATTTCAGCCATTGGATTTCTCAATCAATGCTTTGCATCTCATGTCTAAATGACCATTTGACTGTTTTGTCATTTCGAACGTATGTGAGAAATCTCTTTTTGTTTTTGGATTTTAGTGCTTGGAATTTGTTGTTGAACTCTGAACCCTGAACCCTGAACCCTGAACTCTGAACCCTTAACTTTGAACTCTAAACTTGAGACTTGCTCTTGAACTTGAACTTGTACTTGCAAAAACACACCCCCAGCCCCTCTCGAGAGGGGAGTAAAAAAACACCGAGAGGAAAAATCCCCCCGGTGCTTACAATGAAACCCAATTTTATAGTTTCTTCATGGTCTTACCTATTTATGCGATTTAGTTGCAAATGTTGGTAGGCCCACCATCATCTATGCCCCATCCCGCAGTGTTAATCAAATAATTACGGGCACCTTGCACTTGAGCAATGTCACAATATTCAACATTTGAGGCAGTGAATATAATTTCATTAGGGAAGCCATTGCTTTGAACAAAGGTTGCCCATCCTATCAATGTATTTCCATACCGTACCGATGAAAGCCCAGAACTGTCAAACATACCTGACATATTGGTAACACTGCTCAGATCCCATGCACCCAAATTTTGGTTAAATGAAGATGCGCCACTGAACATACTGCTCATATCTGTTACATTGCCGGTATCCCAACCACTAATATTTTGATTGAAATCATCTGCACCATTGAACATTAACCTCATATTAGTGACATTGCCGGTATTCCATGCATTGTTTTTGGCACTGATATCCCCATTAAACGAAGAAGCATGTCTGAACATTGCTTCCATATTGGTGACACTACTGGTGTTCCAATTGCTTATGACTCCATTAAAATTGGTTGAATAATTAAACATATAACTCATGTCCGTAACATTACTGGTGTCCCAACCACTAATGTCGACATTGTATACGGTTGAAGAATCAAACATATAACTCATATCTGTAACATTGCTAGTGTCCCATCCGGTGACATCACCAGAGAAGGTGGACTCTTGGAACATATAACTCATGCTTGTGGTTTGGGACAGGTCTGGGACATCGGTAGCCGTAATCTCAAAACTATCTTGATATGAGAAAGTAGCTTCCATGGATTTCCACTGTATGGCACCCCATTGTTCTATGGTCACCAGGTATCCAAAATCCATGCTAAAATAAGGGAGCTCTCCTTTGATGGCCACAGTAAAGGTTTCTATGTTTTCATAAATATGGTCAAAAAAAGGAGGAGCAGACTGGCCCGGCTTAAACTCTGGATTTTCTTCGATAGTGCCATCACCCCAATCCACCACAAAGTTATACGTGTACGTTTCAGGGTCCACTGCAAATTGTAAAACCAAATTATCACCTTCATCATTCATTGGTTCCCAAGTGGTCACAAACCATTCAGGGTCTTCGGCCTTGCTCTCGTAACGGTCCAATACGGTAATGGTGATCTCGGCCTCCACCACATTGCCATTGCCATCGTCCACACTTACGGTAATGGTGTGCTGGGCGGCGGTCTCCTCATCCAAGTTCTGTCCATCGGCCAGGCTCAGTGCGCCATCGGCTGTAATCTCAAACAGGTCGTTGTCGTTGGTGGTTATGGCAAAGGTCAGCGCATCGTTCTCAGGGTCGGATGCGGTAACGGTGCCGATCACCACATCGTCCGCAATGGTCTCGGCCGCCTCAAAGGACTGGTCGCCCATGGTGGGTGCGCCGTTGGCAACCACTTGGGTAACGGTAACCGTGATCGTGGCCTGTGCCTGGGTGTTGCCGTCGCTCACGCCCACAGTAAGGGTATGCTCCTCCGCGGTGGCAAAATCAAGGGACTTTCCATCCGCTAGGCTCAATTCGCCGCTTGTGGTGATCTCAAAAAGGTCATTGTCGTTCGTCACCATGGCAAAGGCCAATGGGTCGTTCTCTGCATCGGAGGCCTGCACGGTACCAATGAGAAAGGTGTCGTCTATATTTTCGGCCACCTCAAAGCTCTGCGCCCCGATCACCGGGGTCTCGTTGTTGGCCACCACCTGGGTCACCGTAATGGTAAAGTTGGCCTTGGCGCTTGCGGTGCCATCGCTAACGGTAATTTCCAGCGCATGGCTGGACTTGGTGGCGAAGCTCAGGGTCTTTCCGGTAGCCAGACTGATGGCGCCACTATTGGCAATCTCAAAAAGGTTGTCGCTATTGGCGGAAATGCTAAAGGTAAGGGCATCCTTGTCCGCATCAGTGGCGGTCACGGTACCAATAACGTGGGCATCGTTGATGTTCTCGGCCACGGTGAACGCTTTTGTGGCGTTGGTTATAACCGGAGCGGAGTTCGGTGGGGTTGAAGGACCATCGTCCTTGCTACAGGAAATCATGAGGCCCAGGGCAAACAAAGCCGGGACCAGCAATTTTTTTACTCTCATAACATGAAATTTTAAAGAATTAAGGGGGTAAGTTCCTGATTGTAGGGGTTTTTACATCAGGTGAATTGATAGATGGGCGGTTTGGGTTGATGGATCTTAGTTAGGAGTTAGGAGTTAGGAGTTAGGGTTAGGGGTTTGTTGATTTGGCTATTGGGTTATTTGTTGCTGAACTCTGAACCCTGAACCCTGAACCCTGAACCCTGAACCCTGAACCCTGAACTCTGAGCTTGAGACTTGCTCTTGATTCTTGGAATTTGGGGTTTGTTGATTTGCTTATTCGGTTATTTGTTGCTGAACTCTGAACTCTGAACTCTGAGCTTGAGACTTGCTCTTGATTCTTGGAATTTGGTGTTTGTTGATTCGGTTATTCGTTGGTTAAGTCATTGGTTATTGTCAATTGGAATTTGTCATTTTGAATGAACGAAGTGAATAAAGAATCTCTATCTTGACACTAATTACACCCCTGCCTGCGGCAGGCAGGAATTTACACGAATTCTTATTGGATTATTAGGTTACTCAGTTATTGAGCTAATGTCTTGTGTCTTGGTTCTTGTGTCTTGTTTCTTGAACTTGAACCTGAGCTTGATTCATGAATTTCAACCATTGGATTTCTCAATCAATGCTTTGCATCTCATGTCTAAATGACCATTTGACTGTTTTGTCATTTCGAACGTATGTGAGAAATCTCTTTTTGTTTTTGGATTTTAGTGCTTGGAATTTGTTGTTGAACTCTGAACCCTGAACCCTGAACCCTGAACTCTGAACCCTTAACTTTGAACTCTAAACTTGAGACTTGCTCTTGAACTTGAACTTGAACTTGTACTTGCAAAAACACACCCCCAGCCCCTCTATAGAGGGGAGTAAAAAAACACCGAGAGGAAAAATCCCCCCGGTGCTTACAATGAAACCCAATCTCTATGGTTACTTTATGGCCTAAAGTTAACTGCTACCTAATTACAGAAGACGGAACCTGCGTCAGTTATGGACCATCCAGCGGTATTTGTCAAGTAATTACGAGCATTTTGCATCTGTGGTAGGTTGCTGCAATATTGGAGATTAAAGGCACCAAATGTAATATCATTTGGACCATTATTGCTTTGCACAAAACTTGCCCAACCTACCAACGTATTTCCATAATTTACGCGGGAAAGCCCAGAGTCAGAGAGCATTCCTGACATAGTGGTTACACTGCTGATATCCCAAGCACCCAAATTTTGGTTAAAGTCAGAGGCTAGGTTGAACATGAAATCCATATTCGTAACATTGCTTACATCCCAGTTGCTTAAGTTCACATTAATAGAAGCCTGGGAAAACATACTCTCCATATTGGTAACATTGCTTACGTCCCAACTGCCAATATTACCTGGTACTTGAATACTCGAATCTGTGAAAGCTTTTGACATATCCGTGACCTGAGAAAGATCTGGCGCGTCCGTAGCATTTAACTCAACATCGCTCTCATAAAACACCCCTCTAAATGTTTTCCATGGGATTGCCCCCCATTGCTCAATGGTGTCAAAATTTAAAGACATATAAGGGATATCCCCTTTAAGGGCCACCGTATAGGTGCTTTCCGTTTGATATTCATGATAAAGATAGTAAAGCCCTGGGTCATCATATACTTGTGGGAATAGTAAGTCCTCATTGAAGACAATTTCGGGGTTATTTTCCACATTGCCGTCTCCCCAATCAATGATAAAGTCGCCATAAGTGAAATTATCCGGTTCTTGGCCTAAGAAAAGTAGGTGTGGATCATTACCAACATATTCAAAGGTAGCCACAAACCATTCGGGGTCTTCGGCCTTGCTCTCATAACGGTCCAACACGGTAATGGTGATCTCGGCCTCTACCACATTGCCATTGCCATCGTCCACACTTACAGTAATGGTGTGCTGGGCGGCGGTCTCCTCGTCCAAGTTCATTCCATCAGCCAGGCTCAGTTCGCCATCGGCAGTGACCTCAAACAGGTCGTTGTCGTTGGTGGTTATGGCAAAGGTCAGCGCATCGTTCTCAGGGTCGGATGCGGTAACGGTACCGATCACCACATCGTCCGCAATGATCTCGGCCGCCTCAAAGGACTGATCGCCCATGGTGGGTGCCTCGTTGGCCGCGACCGCTTCGGTAACGGTAATAGTAATCGTGGCCTGTGCCTGGGTGTTGCCGTCGCTCACGCCCACGGTAAGGGTATGCTCCTCCGCGGTGGCAAAATCAAGGGACTTTCCATCCGCTAGGCTCAATTCACCACTTGTGGTGATCTCAAAAAGGTCATTGTCGTTCGTCACCATGGCAAAGGCCAATGGGTCGTTCTCTGCATCGGAGGCCTGCACGGTACCAATGAGAAAGGTGTCGTCTATATTTTCGGCCACCTCAAAGCTCTGCGCCCCGATCACCGGGGTCTCGTTGTTGACCACCACCTGGGTCACCGTAATGGTAAAGTTGGCCTTGGCGCTGGCGGTGCCATCGCTAACGGTAATTTCCAGCGCATGGCTGGACTTGGTGGCGAAGCTCAGGGTCTTTCCGGTAGCCAGACTTATGGCGCCACTATTGGCAATCTCAAACAGGTTGTCGCTATTGGCGGAAATGCTAAAGGTAAGGGCGTCCTTGTCCGCATCGGTGGCGGTCACGGTACCAATAACATGGGCATCGTTGATGTTCTCGGCCACGGTGAACGCTTTTGTGGTATTCGTTATCACCGGGGCGGAATTCGGCGGGGTTGAAGGACCATCGTCCTTGCTACAGGAAATCATGAGGCCCAAAGCGAATAGTGCAAGGACCAGCAATTTTTTTACTCTCATAACATAAAATTTTAAAGAAATAAGGGCGTAAGTTCCTGATTGCAGGGGTTTTTCCATGGGGTGAATTGACGGATGGGCGGTTTGGGTTGATGGATTGGGTTTCAGTGGGCAGTGGGTCAGTGGTTGGGAGATTTTTTTGTTAGGAGTTAGGAGTTAGGAGTTGGGAATTTGGGGTTTGGTGTTTGTTGATTTGGTTATTGGGTTATTGGGTTATTGGGTTATTCGGTTATTTGTTATTCAACTCTGAACTCTGAACTCTGAACTCTGAACTCTGAACTTGAGACTTGCTCTTGATTCTTGGAATTTGGTGTTTGCTGATTCGGTTATTCGTTGGTTATTGTCAATTGGAATTTGTCATTCTGAATGAACGAAGTGAATGAAGAATCTCTATCTTGACACTAATTACACCCCTGCCTGCGGCAGGCAGGAATTTACACGAATTCTTATTGGATTATTAGGTTACTCAGTTATTGAGCTAATGTCTTGTGTCTTGATTCTTGAACTTGAACCTGAGCTTGATTCTTGAATTTCAGGCGTTGGATTTCTCAATCGATGCTTTGCATCTCATGTCGAAATGACCGTTTAGCCGTTAATGTCATTTCGAGCGCAGTCGAGAAATCTCTTTGTGCTTTTTGGATTTTAGTGCTTGGAATTTGTTGCTGAACTCTGAACTCTGAACTCTGAACTTGAGACTTGAACTTGAGCTTGTACTTGCAAAAACACACCCCCAGCCCCTCTCGAGAGGGGAGTTGAAAATTAGAAAAGTGCCACTAAAACAATACTCAAAACGGCCAAAACCACACCGCCCCAGTTTTTGAGGGTCAATCGTTCTTTGAACAATAAAATCCCCGTCAGTGTGGATGCCATGACGATGGCCACATTGTTCAACGTGAAAATAGCCGCACTGCTGAGCATATCAGAACGTAACGCAATAATCAAAAAATAAATGGAAAAATAATTGGGTACCCCTAGGGCAATTCCTCCCAAAACATTTCTGAAGTTGGCCTTAACCGGCGTTTTTTTAGACTGGATACCAATAAAAATAAGTCCGGACAATGCGGCGCAGCCAAAAATCATGGAAGAAAAAATGGGCACCTCCGCATCGGTCAGGTGCAGTTCTTCAAAATATTTGATGCTTGTGTCAATGATACCCGACCCCAGAAATACCAAAAAAGGAAGTAAGAGGTCTTTTCGGTTAATCACGATGTGTTTTTCCTTCAAGGAAGCCAGGTATACTGCAACCAACGCTAGAGCGATACCGACAACCTGAATCCATGATAAACTTTCATTGTACAACCAAATACCAAAAATCACAGGAATCACCAATGACATCTTTGTAGCGACCGAAGCTACCGATACGCCAGACACCTGTGCGGTTTTGGCCATCAGGTTAAAAATGGTGATGAAAAGCATTCCCATTAAAATTGGCCCCCAAAACCATGAGGTGTTAAACAACTGCCCAAACTCAACCGAACCATCGTACAAGAAAAATCCGGTGGCACAAGCAACGATGTAGTTCATTACAATGGCATATAGGGTTTGCACCTTGTAGACATCGTACAGTTTAAAGACCACAAAAATGAGGGTGGAACTGAGAACGCTGAGGGCTAGAGCAATCATTTATAAGAATCGGTTTAGTTGTGTGATATCTTCTTGACCCACTTGCAAGTTCCAAACATGAATGCCCAAATTAGAGGCTGCATCCGTGTTCTCCTTCACATCATCTACAAATAACGTTTCATGAGCGGTTAACCGATTTTGGTCCAGCACGAATTCAAAAATTTCGGCATCCGGTTTGCGCATTCCCATTTCATAGGAGAGGTAAAATACTTCAAATGCATTCTTAAACCGATTGAACCGTGGCATGCCCATCTGTTTTTTCACATGTTCAATATGAAGGTCGTTGGTGTTGCTCAACAAAAAGAGTCGATATTGATTTTTTGCAGCCAAATTTTCAAGAAACGTCAATCGTTCTTCTGGGAAATCGAGCAAGATGGCGTTCCACGCATTCCGTAACTCGCTTCTACTGGCCTGTGGAAATTGCCTTGAAACGGTGTCCAGAAAATGGTCGGACGAAACCAATCCCTTTTCATAATCTTTGAACAAGCTGTCCAACTCAGGGGTTATTCCACTAAAGCCAAATTTCAACATTTCCCGTGCCGTAGCTGGTTTGTCCAAATTGATGAGCACATCGCCAAAATCCAGAATAATGTTTTTAATCATGGGTGTAGATGTATAAAGTGTCCGATAAAATGGATTCTTCACTCCGAAGCTTTCCTAGAATACGGGGTGCCGCTATGCCTTTGGCAAAGAATTTTTGAGCCTTGAAAATTCGGGCTTCGTCCCACAAACCTGCATCCATAAAAGTTTGAAGGGTCCGTGCTCCTCCTTCAACAATAACAGAGGTAATGGAATGGCGGTACAAAATCGCACAAATTTGCGCCGCAATTGGTTTGGAAAAATCAATCATTTCATAATTAATTCCATCAAAATACTTAGACTTTTCCTCAATTTGAGTTATCACCAAGGTTTTAACCGAACGGTCCATCACGTGAAAATGTGAACCAATTTTCAGGTCTTTATCCAACACCACTCGAATCGGGCTTTTCCCGGCCCATTCGCGAGTGTTTAATTTTGGATTGTCCTCTAACATCGTATTGGTACCCACCAAAATGGCCTGTTCCTGACTTCGCCATTTGTGAACCAGTTGTTTGGAATAAGGGTTCGTTATCCAAAAAGGTTCTGGGTTGGTTTTTCTCATGTTGGGGTCTGGAGCGATAAAGCCATCGGCGGTTTCAGCCCATTTTAGAATGATATAGGGCCGTTTTTGCTGTTGATAGGTTAAAAAACGCTTCAAATGCTCCCGACACTCATTCTCAAGAACGCCTATGGTGACTTTGCAACCTGAAGCTTCCAGTTTTTCAATGCCTTTTCCGGCCACCTTGTCATGAGGGTCTTTTATGCCGATGACCACCTCGGGAATCTTGTGCGCAAGGATTAAGTCGGCACAGGGTGGCGTTTTTCCGTAATGCGAGCAGGGTTCCAAAGTTACGTACAGGGTGGCTTCCTGCAGTAGACTTTTGTCCCTTACAGAATTAATCGCATTCACCTCGGCATGTGGGCCGCCATACGGACTCGTGTAGCCTTCCCCAATAATTTTTTCATTGTGAACAATCACACAGCCGACCATGGGATTAGGAGCTGTTGAGCCAAGCCCCTTTTTGCCCAGTTCAATGCTCCTAAGGATGTATTTTTGGTGTATATTCACCTCGCAAAAATAGAACAATAAACGCAACATGGAGGATACGGTGATTCGCGAAATCACACCTAAAGATAATGCCCAAGTGGCCCAAGTTATCAGAAAAGTGTTTGAGGATATGGGCATTGCCAAGGTGGGCACTGCTTATGAAGACAAAGCATTGAATGACATGTATGCTGCCTACAATGTGCCCAAATCCACCTATTTTGTGGTGGAATACCAAGGACGAATCATTGGTTGCGCGGGAATTGCCCAACTGCAGAATTACGAAGGTAATGTCTGTGAACTTCAAAAAATGTATTTTCTGGAAGAGGCTCGGGGTAAAGGAATCGGTTCGCAGATGATCTCAGTTTGTCTTGAGAAAGCCAAGGAATTTGGGTTTGAAGCCTGTTATTTGGAGACCATGACCTATATGAAAGCTGCCCAAAAGCTTTATCAAAAAAATGGGTTTGAATATATTGATGCCCCCATGGGCAATACGGGACACTACTCTTGTCCGGTTTGGATGCTTAAAAAATTGTAATGCTGCTTCGGGAAATCAAAAACATATTCCATACGGAGTTAGATGCTTTATTTCCAAAAGAGGAGGTCGATGCCTTTTTTTATCGCTGTGTGGAGCATTATTTGCAACTGGAACGCTTTGTTTTGGCGGTTCGGCCCGAACTCACACTGACCAAGGAAGAGGAACAGCCGTTGTTTGAAGCCCTCTCCCAATTAAAACAACAACGCCCTTTGCAATACATTTTGGGTGTGGCCCATTTTATGGATTTTGAACTGAAGGTCAACGAAAATGTGCTTATCCCTAGACCTGAAACCGAAGAATTGGTGCAATGGATTTTGGATGATACCGAAAGTCAGAAGTCAGATATCAGAAATCAGAAATCTGAAGTCACCATTTTGGATATTGGTACTGGAAGTGGGTGTATTGCCATTGCCTTGGCCAAATATCTTCCGCAGGCGAAGGTTTACGCTTTGGATGTTTCCGAAGAAGCCTTGGAAGTGGCAAAAGAGAACACCAAAAACAACCAAGTGGACATCACTTTTATTCAACAGGATATCCTTAACCCTGAACTTGAACTTGAACTTGGCTTTGAACTTGAATTTGACCTCATCGTTTCCAATCCACCCTATGTCAGGGAGTTGGAGAAGTCAAAAATCAAAAAAAATGTAAAGGAATATGAACCTCATGCGGCACTTTTCGTGCCAGATAAAGATTCTTTGCTTTTTTACCGGGCTATTGCCCAATTTTCCAAAAGACATTTAAAGAAAAAGGGAAGTTTGTATTTGGAAATCAACCAATATTTGGGAGTGGAGACCAAAGGTCTTTTGAAAGCCCATAATTTTTCGGAAATTGAACTGCGAAAAGACCTTTTTGGGAACGACCGAATGCTTAAAGCAACTGTCCCCTTGAAGGGACTTTAGGGGTGTTTTTCATCTTGAAAAATAAAAAATATGAACATTGAACAACAGATACGCTCTTTAAGGGATGAGCTCCGTGAGCACAACTATAACTATTATGTGTTGGACCAACCTTCCATTTCCGACTATGAGTTTGACATGAAGCTCAAGGAACTCCAAGAACTGGAGCAAAAACACCCTGAGTTTTATGACGCTACCTCACCAACCTTGCGTGTGGGCGGTATGGTCACAAAGAATTTTGAGACAGTAGTTCATGAGCACCGCATGTATTCCTTGGACAACTCGTATTCCAAGGAGGATTTACAAGATTGGGAAAAACGCATCCAGCGTATTTTGGGCGATGTAGAGGTTGAATTTGCCTGTGAGTTGAAGTATGACGGGGCCTCCATCAGCCTTACCTATGAAAATGGCCAACTGGTGCGGGCAGTTACCCGTGGCGATGGGTTTCAAGGGGATGATGTAACCAATAACATTAAAACGATAAAGTCAGTTCCGCTCCAACTAAAAGGAGATTACCCTCCAAAATTTGATATTCGAGGAGAAATCATTCTTACCCTGGAAGGTTTTGCCAAAATGAACCAAGAGCGGATTGAAGCGGGTGAAGAACCTTATATGAATCCCAGAAATACAGCTTCGGGAAGTTTGAAACTGCAGGATAGCGCCTTGGTTGCCCAACGGCCGTTGGAGTGTCTCCTGTACAGCATTGCAGGTAATAATCTAGGTATTTCTACCCAATTTGAGGTTTTGGAAAAAGCCCGCTCGTGGGGTTTTAAGGTCCCAACAGTGGCCAAATTATGCAAATCCACAGAAGAGGTGATGCAGTTTGTGGAGCATTGGGATGTCAATCGGCATAACCTACCATATGAAACTGATGGGGTTGTGGTGAAGGTGAACAATATTCAACACCAAGAAGAACTGGGCTATACGGCTAAATCTCCCCGGTGGGCCATGGCCTATAAGTTCAAGGCGGAACAGGCCACCACGGTCTTAAATGAGATTACCTACCAAGTGGGACGTACGGGCGCCATTACCCCAGTGGCCAACTTGGAACCCGTTTTGCTCGCTGGAACCACTGTGAAGCGTGCTTCCTTACATAATGCTGATCAAATCGCAAAATTGGATATTCGGGTTGGGGATACCGTTTTTGTGGAAAAAGGAGGTGAAATCATCCCAAAGATTATGGGGGTTGATTTTAGAAAACGCTCAATGGATTCCATTCCCACCCAATACATTACCCATTGTCCGGAATGTGGTACGGAGTTGATTCGGAAAGAAGGAGAAGCCCAACATTTTTGCCCGAACGATACGGGGTGCCCGCCTCAGATTACGGGGCGAATCCAACATTTTATTTCACGGAAGGCGATGGATATCGAAGGTCTGGGGAGTGAAACAGTGGAACTGCTGTTCAAGGAAGGGTTGATTTCCAATTATGCAGACTTATACACTTTAACCAAGGAAGATGTTATTCCGTTGGAGCGCATGGCGGAAAAATCCGCAGAAAACCTGGTAAACGGTGTGGCGGCTTCCAAAGCCATCCCCTTTGAGAGGGTGTTGTTTGCTTTGGGAATTCGCTATGTAGGGGAGACGGTAGCAAAAAAGTTGGCAAAGGCCTATAAAAATATTGATGCATTGATGGTGGCAAGCCATGAAGAATTGATTGCGGTGGATGAAATTGGCGAACGGATTGCAGATAGTGTCATACAATTCTTTTCAGAACCCACCAATGTTGAAATTGTGGACCGGTTGAAATCCTACGGATTGCAGTTCTCACTTTCGGAGGAACAACTGGAAAATCAGACCGACAGACTAAAAGGACAGATCTTTGTGGTTTCTGGGGTATTTGAGACCATCAGCAGGAACGACCTTAAAAAAATGATTGAGGACAATGGGGGAAAGGTGGCTTCGTCCATTTCATCAAAAACCTCCTTTGTTGTGGCTGGCGACAATATGGGCCCCAGTAAAAAAAACAAAGCGGAAAGTTTAGGGGTGCCCATTATTTCGGAACAGGAGTTTTTGGGAAAATTGCAGTCGTGATTGCATTATGAAATCATCAATTGACAATTACCAAAACCCAATAATCAAAAACAAGAAACAAGAGCCAAGAGCAAGTCTCAAGTTCAGAGTTCAAAGTTCCGAATTCGAAGTTCAGAGTGGAATAACAAATGACCGAATAACCAAATCAACGAATTCCAAAAAACAAGTTCAAGTTCAAGTTAAAGAATCAAGACATAACCCAATAACTGAGTAACTCAATAACCATATAAGGAAAACAACAACCAATTTTCATATTTTAGTCGGGCCATGAAAATTACACCCAAAACCTATCAAGCATTTCAAGAAACGTTAAGTTTAAATCAACCTCCTCAAGATTGGCCCGAAGCTCTTAGCGCTTTGTGGCACGATGCCAAGGGGGATTGGGAGGCTTCCCACGATATTGCGCAGGACATCCACACTGACATGGGCAGTTGGATTCACGCTTATCTTCACCGCAAAGAAGGGGATAAATGGAATGCGGGCTATTGGTACCGACAGGCTGGCAAACCTTTCCCGGACTATTCATTTGGGGAAGAATTAAAAGCATTGGTTGAAGCCAACCTATAAAAAAATGCCGGTCAAGCCGGCATTTCTGTTATATGGATAGCGATTACTATTGTCTAAAAACCTTAACCACTTCACTGGAATTATCGTCATAGATTAATTGAAGGAAATACAAACCAGATTTTCCTTTAAATCCTGATAAATCCAATAAGGCTTGTTCATTACCGTCAATTTTCCCTTTAGGAACTTTGTATTTATAACCTGCGGCATCGGTTAAAACGGCATTTTTAATGGAACGCCCCTCTAAAAGAGTTATGTTCACACTACTTGAGAATGGATTGGGATATAGCGCCAACACATTTTCAGTAATGGCTGATGGGTCATCACCATCATCTGAACCGGCATTAGGACTTTCGTGGATTTCACGATTGACTTTTCCATTCCAGCCTATATCGTCAAAGATGGAAAGTACAATGGGACCAGGGTTATCAAAAGAAACACCTGTGGACAAAAATGGAACCATAAGACCATTGGTGCCTCCTGCATATGTAACAAAATCCAAATGTGAATAACTGGAACCCGGTAGCCAAACATCGGTCAATCCCGGAATGGGACCAAAAATATCAGAATCTAAAGTGGTAAAAATTTGTGCTCCTTTTCCTTTTGTTGTTCCCTTGATGCGCGGGCCTTTTGCTGTTAAGGGTCCGGAAAGCAACAAGTCACCCAATTCTGTGGTAAAGTTTCCATACTTGTTTTCTTTTAGAATGGACTTTCCGTCCGCAGAGTAGGCCAATCGGTCATAAATGGCAGGAAATACTGGACTTGGTATTCCAAAACCGTAGTCTCCCACACCAGATTCATTGTCTACGAACAAAGAGCCAAAAAAGCCCAATCCGTGACCGAGCTCGTGCAGCACAACAGACTTAAAATCATAAAAACCTGAAGGGGTATTGCCATCTGTGCCGTAGTACCAGTTTGGAAAAACGGTGCTAAAATTGGCAACAATATCATAGGAGGTAGGGTTCAAGTCCTCTCCAGTTAACTTATCAGCAAGGGCATCTCCGTACCACGTGTTGCGCTCCAATCCAGGGGCGTTGGCAAAAATACTGGTTGGTCCGGCGGAACCTAGAACCCCTTCATCCAGGGGTTGAAAAACAGCAGCCACGTAAATTGGAACATCAGAGGACAAAAGACTGGCCCAAGTATCCACTGCTGACTGAAAAGCCGTGGCAGCCGTGATAAAATCTTCCACAGGAAGATTAGGGTCAGCGTTGTAATAGTCTACAAAAATAGTGGCGCCAGTTGCAGCTTTTTTGGAATTGGAAGCCGATTTCTGGCTACCATTTATCAAAAGTGCATTTTTTGATTTTCCCATGTTGTGGTGGACCGATGCTGCGGCATCGTTAGCGTGGATTTCACAATAAATATCACCATTACTGTTTACCGTCAATTGACTAATGGGTGCTGGTAAAGCTTCATTGTACTGTCCAAAACTTACAGAGACAATAAGAACGAAGCAAAAAGTAAGGAAAGAAGTTAATGGTTTGGGGTGTCGGGTAGAAATCTTTTCTTTCATATAGGTGGGGTTAAAAAGTTTAGTACCTTATAAAAATGTTAAAAAAATCATAGAAATAAAAATATAGGTTAACATATTTTAACAAAATTCGATGAGTTACCAAATTTCTTATGGGTTGAACTTCAATGCTATGACAAATGCAGTTCCCCATCGTCATCGATGATGTACTCGTAGTAGAACCATTTCTTTTTATCGGACTGCTCCTCAAATTTAAAAGCGGTGATCAATCGCTCGCCATCCGTTTTTAAATATACGGCACCATACACATCCACATTGGTGCGACCTAAATGAGAAATCTTGTCTTTTATGGCCTTAATCATTTCTTCAGAAGGTTCTTCAGCTGCAGCGAGTTCATCCACGTTCTTTTTCAATTCCTCAACTTGTTTTTCGTCTTCAAACTCCCGGGTGGAGCGTTGCAGTTCCGTGGAAAGAATCACAGGGGAAGCACCTCTGCCAAACTTGCCCAATCGACCTAAAAGGTCGGGGCGTGGATGTACATGTCCTTCCTGGTCACCCGAAGAAATTACAAAGCATGCTGGGTTGACGGCCATCATAAATTCGTCCGTAACCTTGTCCGAACCGTGGTGGCACACCTTCATGATTTCAGACTTGAACCAATGGGCACACTCGGTCAACATTTTGGCATGATTTGGATTCGTAGGTCGTGGGAAAGAGTCCAGTTTGGAATAGTGTTGCAGCAGATATTTTTCCGCGGGAACATTAAGGTCTCCACCAAAAAGCACCTTGTATTTGCCGTAATGAAGCCGTAAAATCACAGAATGCCCGTTCTTGGTCTCACCATAATTGCTACTGATGCGTTTGAGCCTCGGTTTGTTATTGGTGTCGTATTCCACTACAGGGCCAAGTACTTCTATGCTGTAATCTCGCCCAGCAACAGGTTCAAAATTAGGCATATATGCTCTTCCGTTTTTATGCACGCTGTGATTGGGGTCAATGGAAAGCATTTTAAAATCGAGCACTTTGGGATTGTTCAGTGCGTTGTGCATAATAGGTGGGAACATTTTTCTTCCAAAAGTGGTACTGTCACTAAAATGGGCTTCAATATCGCTTTTGTCAATGGCCAAATTTTCCATGTAGTGATCACCGGTGATGGGGTCCTGCACAGTACCTCCCAGTTTTTCAAAAGTCCCGCTAACGGGACGCTCTACAAGACCGTTTTGGTACACCGTTTTAAAGCCAATGTCGTGGTTGGCAAAAATATCCTTGAAACCTAGGTAATGGTCCTTGTCTGGATGGGTAATCACCGCTGCTTCAAAATCGAAGCCACGGTAGGCTTTGAACCGCCCGTTGAGAAATGCTGCCATGTTGCCGCCTTCACCAGCATCAATCACAATGATTTTTTCGTTTTCGTCATCTTCCGGGGTGATGAGAACGGCTCCGTCCCCTTGGCCTACGTCCAAAAAAATGATTTCTAAAGGCATCTTGTCGGAAGTATGCTCAGTTTTAATGTAGTAAATCTCCCTTTTGGTCTTAGGTGCCCAGATAATAGCCGTCCAGCCCGGTCCAACATGAGTATAATCGTGATTGTCATCTACTTTTAACCAATCGCCCCAAAGCACCTGTTTTGCTTTTTTCAGTTCCTGATCATTCTCATCATACTTGTATAGGTAGACTAACTCTCCGTCCGTGCCCAGGTTGACATAGGTTTGGCTCATGGCGATGGTTTTATATCCCTTTTTCTTCTAGGGACGATTATAGAATCCGAAAAAAAGCATGGGGGAATTTGGTGGAGAGAACCAACTCGAATATACGAAATTTCTGACTTGGTTCAACATGAGTGATGTAAAGGAAATGTTATGGGTTTTATTTGAAATTTCAAATCCCAAATTTCAAAAACAAGTTCAAGTTCAAAAGGCAAGACGAAAGAACCAAGACACAAAACAGTAGCTCAATAACTCAATTCCAAGAATCAAGAGCGAGTCTCAAGTGCAGAGTTCGGAGTTCAGAGTGGAGCAACAAATAACCGAATAACTCAATAACCAAATCAACAAAACCCCAAACCCCAAACTTCAAACTCCAAACACCGACTTCCGACTTCTGACTTCTGACTTCTGGCTTCAAACCAAAATCCATCAACCCAAACGGCCCATTCGTCAATTACCTGCCCAAATAGTTCTTAACTAATGGCAACTTGCAGGCTTTACCTTATAAATTTTAAAAGCATGATACAAAAAAATTTAATGATTCTCGCACTATTTTTTTTGAGTATACTAAATTCCTGTAGTAAGGAAGATGGTCCCTCAACCCCTCCTAACACGGCCCCTGTAATGGAAGCTCGCGTTTTTAATGTCTCCACGAATATTAGCGACACCTATGTAATTGGAACGATTACCGCTACCGATGCGGATAAGGATGATCTCTTACTCTTTTATCTTGACAAGAATAGTTACGACTTATTTGAAATTACCAGGCAGGGAGAACTGAGCTTGGCCCCTGGCAAAAAGTTAGTTTCTGGTAAATACTCACCACATGACTTAAAAGTCATTGTTCATGATGGCTCCATTGGTGTGAATGCCGATGTCACTATCAATGTCACGGAATAAATAACTTTAAAGTCACGAAGTACAGAAGAAGCTTCAACCTTATAGAAGATACTTGTTGTGGTCACTGCAGAATTAATTATCAGATTGATTATGCACTTACAATATATTAATTCGTTGGAGATTTGGTGTTTTATGTAAAGAAAGACATTCGTAAAATTTTATTCGGGTAGGGCTATGCCACTAAGAGAATTTTTCCTCTAAATGTTGTTTTCTCCCCTACAGAGAGGGGTTGGGTGCGCGTTTATCAAAAACAAATTCTAAAACCCTAAAAGCAAGCTCAAGTGTAAGAGGTAAGAATCAAGAGCCTAGACGAATGAGGAAAGACAAGAGAAAGTAACTCAATAGCTAAGTAACTGAACAACAAATCAACAAACACCAAATTCCAAGAATCAAGAGCAAGTCTCAAGTTCAGGGTTCAAAGTTCAGGGTTGAGCAACAAATAACCCAATAGCCAAATCAACGAATTCCAAATTCCAAGAATCAAGAGCAAGTCTCAAGCTCAGAGTTCAGCAACAAATAACTCAATAACCAAATCAACAAAACCCCAAACCCCAAACTCCAAACCCCGACTTCTGACTTCCGACTTCCGACTCATGACTCCCAACCCTTAAACAAAATCCATCAACCCAAACGGCCCATTCGTCAATTACCTGCCCAAATAGTTCTTAACTAATGGCAACTTGCGCGTTTAACCCTTAAATTTTAAATTATGATACAAAAAAAGTTGCTGGTCCTTGCACTATTCGTTTTGGGCCTCATGATTTCCTGTAGTAAGGACGATGGTCCTTCAACCCCTGTTGTGGAGACACCCACAATAGCAACAATTGCACCCAACTCCGGGCCCGTGGGAACGCCGTTCGTGATCACAGGGACGAACTTTAGCACTACACCTTCTAAGAACACTGTTAAAATTGGTGCCACCACCGCTATGGTAACCGCGGCTACGGTCACCACAATCACCACATCGGTGCCGCAAGGTGCCACAACGGGCAAGGTGAGTGTTACGGTAGATGGAAAAACAGGTTCGTCCACCGGAAATTTCACTGTGACGCCGCCAGTGCCTAACAATCAAGTCCCGGTGATTGCCAATGAGGATGCTTCATTTAATGTGGACGAGACCATAGCCGATGATTTTATTATTGGAACCATTGATGCCACGGATGCTGACCAAAACGATGTACTAACCTATGTGCTTACCGGAACCAATAGTGCGCTTTTTGAAATTTCCGCCACTGGTGATATAAGTTTGGCCTCTGGAGAGTTCCTTGATTTTGAGGCAACCACGGATTACACTTTGAGCGTTACTGTCTCTGACGGTAAGGGAGGTGTGGCCACAACGGATTTTACCATAAATGTTGTAGATGTAAATGAAGCTCCAAATCTAGAAAATTCCGCCCCTAAGTTCACCGTACCCGAGGATATCTCCGATGCCGATATCATTGGAACTGTGGTCGCCACAGACCCAGAAGGGGTCGATCTTGACTTTTCCATTTTAAAGGACGTTTCCTTTTTGTTTGAGATCAACGAGGCCGGGGAGCTGAGCCTGATAAAGAACAAGGCTCTAGATTTTGAGACCGCTACGGAGCATACCCTTACGGTTGAGGTAAGTGATGGAACAAATACGGTAGGTGTCGAAGTAACCGTTACCGTTACCGATGTGGACGAGGGCTTGGCCGATGACCCTGCCTCCTTTATTACCACATGGACCACCGAAAACGATAATGAGGATATTGGGATTGGTCTGGAGCTCAATCTTTCGGGAGAGTATGATTTTCAAATTGATTGGGGAGATGGCAACTTAGAGGATTATCCACAGATTGCAACGGTGAACCTAACGCATACCTATACGACCGCTGGAACCTATACGGTGGCCATTAAAGGCAGCTTCCCCGCCATTAAAATGAGTGTAGGAGGAAGTACACCCCTAAAATTGACGAGTATAGAACAGTGGGGCACCAATGTGTGGTTGAGCATGAACCGCGCCTTTTATGAGTGCCAAAATGTATTGGTCAATGCCACGGATATTCCCGATGTGTCCCAAGTGATCAATATGTCCAACATGTTTTACAACACGCTCAATATGAATAACCCTGACTTTAGCGAATGGAGCACAGGCAATGTCACCAATATGTCGCAGGCCTTTGAGAACAGTAGTTTTAATGGTTTGATTGACAATTGGAATACCAGCAACGTAACCAATATGAGCAGCATGTTCAAAGGGGCCATCCTGTTCAACAAGAATCTGCCCTGGGACGTTAGCAACGTGACCAATTTTTCTGCCATGTTTGACGGCGCGACCGCCTTTAACAAAAGCCTTGGGGATTGGAACATAGTCTCTGTTACCAATATGGAAAACATGCTGGACAATTCTGGGCTTTCCACCGCAAATTATGATGCTACTTTGTTTGGATGGCGTGAGGTTATTTTAAGTGAAGGAACTCCGTTCGGCATTACTTTGGGAGCGCTAGGGCTCCTTTATTGTGATCCTGATAACCAAAGAACATTTTTGGATTTAGGTGCAAACTGGTCATTTATCGGGGACAGTTTAGATCCAGAATGTCCATAAAAACATTTGCATAATTAAGACCTTGTAGAAACCAATTCGATTGGGTTTCATAATTGGCACCGAGGGGGAGATTTTTTCCTCTCGGTGTTTTTTTTGCTCCCCTCTTGAGAGGGGCTGGGGGGTGTGTTATTTCAGAGAACAATTGACAATTTCAAATAATCCAAAAAATAAGCTCAAGTGCAAGAATCAAGAGTCAAGAATCTAGAACCTAGACAAAAGACAAAAGACAAAAGACAAAAGACAAAAGACAAAAGAAAGTAACTCAATAACAAACCACCAAATTCCAAAAATACATGTCAAGGGATAAGTGAGATTTCTCACATACCTGCCCGTCCGGCAGGCTGGCGTTCGCAATGACATATACAGGTAAACAGTCATTTCGACATGAGATGCAAAGCATCGATTGAGAAATCCAATGCCTGAAATTCAAGAATCAAGCTTAGGTGCAAATCCAAATTATTAGAAACAAGACGAAAGAGCAAATAGATAAGACATTAGCTCAATAACTGAGTAACCTAATAACCCAATAAGAATTCGTGTAAATAGTGTCAAGATAGAGATTCTTCATTCACTTCGTTCATTCAGAATGAGAAATTCCAATTGACAATCACCAGTGACCGAGTAACTGAATAACCAAATAACTCAGTAACTCAATTCCAAGAATCAATAACAACTACCAAGTTCAGAGCGGAGCAACAAATAACCGAATAACCGATTCAACAAATCCCAAATACCAAACTCCAAAAACCAAGTTCAAGTGCAAGAGCAAGTCTCAAGTGCAGAGTTCGGAGTTCAGAGTGGAGCAACAAATAACTGAATAACCGAATCAACAAATTCCAAACACCGACTCCTAACTCATAACTCCCAACCCTAAACAAAATCTATCAACCCAAAAGCATCATCTGTCAATTGCCTGCCCAAAAAGTTCTAGTTGAATAGCAACTTGCAGCCTTAACCTATTAATACTTTGAGTTATGAGATTTAAGAAATTATTGGTCTTGGCATTGTTTGTTCTAGGCTTTATGATTTCCTGTAGCAAGGAAGATAACGGATTGAATAAAGGTGCCCCAGAGATTGAAAACCAAACATTTACCTCCCCTGAGGCCATTACACATACCGATGTTATCGGAACCATTACGGCAACCGACCCAAATGGCGATGCCCTCAAATTTAAATTGGGTACAGATCCATCGGGACTATTTGAAGTGTCAGAAAGTGGTCAAATAAGTCTAAAAGAATGGCAAAATTTGAATTATGAGGTCAGCAAAGAGCATAGTTTTAATGTAACAGCCACTGATGGGAGTGGAGTTTATTATGGAATTATCACCGTTGTAGTTACCGATTCGGAAAATGAAGCTCCGATAATGATTAAACAAACGTTTCGGCCTCTTGAGGATATAATGGATACTGATATAATAGGAGTTGTTGCAATTACAGACGTTGACCCAATTACTATTAGTTTACTGAATAATGATAATGATCTTTTTGAAATCAATCAGACTGGCGAAGTTAAATTGGCACAAGGGAAAAGCCTGGATTATGAAAGGAGAACTGAACATAAGATTGAAATAGGTGTAACGGATGGTGTTTATAAAGTGGCAAAAGAAATGATCATTGCGGTTAAAGATTTATGGGAGCCCGGCGACTTGATATTGGACTGGGAAAGTTTTACCACAACATGGGCAACTGAAAGTGATTTTGAAAAAGTGGTTATAACATTGGACCAGAAACTTAAATATGACTTTAGAATAGACTGGGGAGATGGTACTTTAGAGACCATAACTGAAAGTCAAGATCTCGAGCATATTTATGCAAAAGCCGGCACCTATGTCGTTTCAATGAAAGGCCAAATACCAAGTCTTAAAGTATTATCCTCAACCTCATTATTGAACATAGATCAATGGGGAACCAACCCTTGGTTAGCGGTAAGTTTCAACGACTGTCCTAATTTGGCATCTACCGCAGTTGACAAGCCAAACTTGTCCCAAACGGAAAGTACGGCCAGAATGTTTTACAATTGCCCTCAATTTAATGGGGATGTCAGTAAGTGGGATGTGTCCAACGTAACCAATATGGAAGCGATGTTCTACAATGCTACAGCTTTTGACCAAAATCTTGGCGATTGGAATATTGGAGAAGTAACAAATATAAAAGACCTCCTTTCTCAAACGGGGCTCTCCGAGGCCAATTATGAAGCTACCCTAATAGGCTGGTCCAATCTGGCGGATGAATTGGAAGACAAAATTGATGGTTTAGATTTTGGAGATGTTTCAGGGTTGACCTATTGCAATGAAGAGGCCATTAGCGCTAGGGAGAACTTAATAAGCAATCATGGTTGGACAATAACAGGTGACACGCAACAATGTGAATAAACAAAACCAATAAAATCAAACCTAAAACAAGCGATAAGAGCCTTGGAGCATATTGCCCAAGGCTCTTCTGTTTTATATGGTAAAGAAGTTAAAAGAACTAAACCAAAATACTCACTCCACTCGCCGAAGCATTCTTGTCATTGTCAAAATAGAAATCAATGCGGCCCAAGTTGAGGCCATAGCAACCCACCTGGTTCACCAACACCGAATCTCCATTTTTGTTGATGCGCACATCGGGTCGCTCCAAAAAGGTATGTGTGTGCCCACCAATGATTAGATTGGTATGGTAGGTTCGTTGCGCCAATTGCACATCTGAAGGTCGTTCTGGATTTTCATAACTGTAGCCCAAATGCGATAGACAGATGACCAAATCGCACTGTTCTCCCTCTTTTAGTTGGCGTTCCATGTCCAAAGCAATCTCAAAAGGATTCAAATATTGGGTTTCTTTGTACAATCGTTTAGTGACCAAGCCATCAAAGGCAATGCCAAGACCATAGACCCCAATTTTTATACCATCCACCAAATAGAGTTTGTAAGGTTTTACAAGCCCCTCCATAACCGTGTTGGAAAAATCGTAGTTGGCAGAAATCATGTCAAAAGTGGCATGGGGCATTTGCGCTAGGAGCCCATCAATTCCATTATCAAAATCGTGATTGCCAATGGTGGAAGCATCGTAGTTGAGCTTACTCATCAATTTAAACTCCAGTTCTCCACCATAAAAATTGAAGTAGGGGGTGCCCTGAAAAATATCCCCGGCGTCAAAAAGCAGTGTATTTGGATTCTCATTTCTGATTTGCTCCACCAACTGTGCCCTTCGAGCAATTCCTCCCAAATTGGGGTATCGTGAATGAGAGGATGGAAACGGGTCAATATGGCTGTGCACATCATTAGTGTGCAAAATTGTTAACTTTTTTGCCCCCGAACCTGAGCAGGAATTAAGGCTGAGTCCGCCCAAACCAACCAATGTGGAGGCGGCAGCCGTATGTGTTATAAAATCCCTTCGTTTCATCTAATTAATTTGAATAAAGCGGTCATCCACCGATGCTTTCAACGTGTCGGTTTTTTTAAAATAGTCGATAATGGCATTTCGTATGAGATAATCAATATGCGTTGTGGAGACCGTGTCCTTAAAAAAACCAATGCTGGGGCCACCCTGTACCAGATAATCCGATGTTCCCACAAAATAGTTTCTATTCTCATCAAATGGTTCCCCTTGAATGTCCACAGACTCCAAAGAACCATTTTTATCCAATACAATCTGCATTCCTGCAAAGGGATGAACCCGGTCCGAACCCATCAAAAAGGCTATGAGTTCCCTAACGGCAGATCCACTCATTTCCACAACGGTGATGTAATTTTCGAACGGCATTACCTCATACGCGTTTCGGGCAGTGACATTTCCTGAAGAAATAATGGAACGGACCCCACCGTAGTTGAGCACCACAAAATCCAAATCGTTCCCCGTTCGGGATGTAAAGATGGGTGCAGCTTCACTCAGTACAATATCTGCCATAAGGTTTCCCATTGAGGTATTGTGCTCACCATCATCCAACAAAAAGGGTTTCGGGGCATAGGCCAAAGTGCTATCCAATACCTGATTTATGCGATTTCGGTAGGGTTCAACAAAATGGACAATGGAGTCAACTTCTTCAAGCGAAGCATCAATGGAAACTTGTTTTCCATCAATTTTGGAAAGTGTCCCGGTTTCCTGTTTACAGGAGAATAAAAAACAAAGCGTTGTAAATACAACAAATTGTTTGAATTTTAAACCAATCACGTGCGTATCTTTGTTAAGTATCTTGGTAGAATATTTACCTTTGTAAAAATGCATAAAAATATGTTTATAAAGGGGCTCCAAGATAAATTTAAGGTTAAATCAGGGCTTAAATATTTAAAGGAGGAAATGGAAAAACCCTCTTCGCCCATTGCCCGGGAAAAGGGAATTACCAGCGTTGGCTGCATTGTTGATGTGGATAATTTTCAGAATGCGGAGGCCTTTTATGATTTGATTGATGAGTTTTCCTTGAGACCCAACGCCATTAAAATCATTGGGTATAAAAGGGAGTACGATAAAAACTCACCCTATGCCATCCAGATTTTTTCTGATAAGGATTTAGGTTGGAAGGGGCAGATAGAGAACGGCTATGTACTAGAGTTTTTAGGACGGGAATACGACATGTTGGTCAATTATTATGAAGAGGACAATTTAATGATGAAATTATTGTCGGTTAAAACCCCAGCCAGGCTAAAAGTCGGTTTGGGTGCACAAGACCCAAAGGTGAACGATTTAATCTTAAATACTAATATGAAGGATTTTACACTCTTTAAGAGTGAATTGAAAAAGTATTTAAAGGTTTTAAAAGAATTGTGATGGAAAAATTGATAGGTACAGGTGTTGCGTTGATAACCCCTTTCGATGAAGATTTTTCAGTGGATGTGGAGGCATTGATTCAAGTTGTGGAGCACAACATTCAAGGAGGGGTAGATTATTTAGTGGTATTGGGTACCACTGCGGAATCAGCAACTCTTACCAAAATGGAAAAGCAATTGGTTGTGGATACCGTGATCAAGACCAATGCCGGACGTTTACCTTTGGTGTTGGGCGTTGGTGGCAATAATACAATGGCCGTTGTTGACGAATTGCAAACGTTGGAATTGTCTGAGTTCGATGCGGTCCTATCTGTATGCCCCTATTACAATAAACCTACTCAAGAAGGTATCTATCAGCATTTTAAAGCAATTGCCAAAGCTTCGCCAAAACCTATTATTCTCTACAATGTACCTTCCAGAACTGGAGTGAACATGTTGCCAGAAACTACCTTACGACTTGCACACGAGGTGCCCAATATTGTGGCAATCAAGGAAGCCTGTGGGGATATGGTACAAATCGATAAAATCATAAAGGAAAAACCAGAACATTTTATGGTGATTTCTGGAGATGACTTCACTGCACTACCTACAGTTTTGGCCGGTGGGGCAGGGGTAATTTCCGTTTTGGGGCAAGGATTGCCTTCCCAATTCTCTAAAATGATGAATTTGGGACTTCAGGAAAGTTCAGATGAAGCTTATAAAATCCATCACCAACTGTTGCCGTTGATGCAATTGATTTTCGAAGAAGGCAACCCAGCTGGAATTAAGAGTGTCTTTGAAAGTCTGGGACTCTCCAAAGCTGTAGTGCGTCTGCCTTTGCTGGAAGCTACACCATCTTTGAAAAACAGAATTGGTAATTTATTGAGGGCCTTGGATACGGCACACGCCTAAATTTCGTTAAAAGTTGCCCAAAACCTTGGGCAGTTGGTTTTGCACCCGTTACTTTTGGATGGTAAAATGTTTTTTTAAATCCGTTCATTATCACTAATTTTGCAAAATGTTTTTGAAAATGAGGTCAATACTCCCTTTATTAGCTGTATTTTTTGTCCTAATGTCCTGTAGTGAGTACCAAAAAGTACTTAAGACCGAAGACATTAAGCCTAAATATGATATGGCTGAGAAGTTCTATGAAGAAGGTGATTACAAAAGGGCCAAACGTTTGTATGAACAGATTGCTCCTAAGTATGTAGGGAAACCTCAAGGGGAAAGGGTGATGTTCTTTTTTGCGGATTGTTATTTTAAAACAGGGGATTATTATCTGGCAGGATATCAGTTCGAACGATTCATTAAGTCATATCCACGTAGTGATAAAATTCAGGAAGCCGGTTTTTTGGGGGCAAAAAGTTATTATGAACTTTCGCCGCGTTATTCTTTAGATCAGACGGATACGGATAAGGCTTTGGCAAAATTGCAAACCTTCATAAACACCTATCCAGAGTCGGAATATTTTGAAGAAGCCAATACCATGGCCAAGGAATTGACCACAAAGAAGGAAAAGAAGCAATTGGAGATTGCCAAACAGTTCAACAAATTAGGGAAGTTCAATTACCCCATTTTGATTTCGGCAATCACCGCTTTGGATAACTTTATCACGGACAATCCTGGTTCTGTTTATAGAGAAGAGGCCTATTACTATAAGATAGAGGCCACTACAACCTTGGCACTGAACAGTACGGAAAATAGAAGACAAGAACGCCTGGAAGAAGCGCTTGATTCGTATAACACACTATTGCGTTACTTCCCAGAGTCACAATTTAAGAAAGAGGCGGACGATTTGCACGACAAAATTCAAAAAGAATTGAGTGCGTACAACACCGTTGCCAGCACCACTAAATAAAAGTTTTTTAAAACAACTGCATATGCAAGATTTGAAAAATACCAAGGCCTCAGTTTCCACGGTTACCGTAAACCGGAACGAGTTTGATGAAAAAACTGAAAATATCTACGAAGCCATTTCCATTGTGGCTAAACGTGGTATCCAAATCAACTCCGAAATAAAGAAGGAGCTGTTGGAAAAGTTGGAAGAGTTCGCCACGTACAGCGACAGTTTGGAAGAGGTCTTTGAGAACAAAGAGCAGATTGAGGTTTCCAAATTCTACGAAAAATTACCTAAACCCCATGCTTTGGCGGTTCAGGAATGGTTGGAAGATAAAATCTACTACAGGAACACAGAGAAAGACGCCTAAGAAATGCTCGGCGGTAAAAATATTTTTTTGGGAATCACCGGGGGAATCGCCGCCTACAAGACCACATTTCTGGTTAGGCTATTGATAAAAGCTGGTGCCCAGGTCAAGATTGTAATGACCCAGAGCGCCAGCTCTTTTGTATCCCCACTCACCCTGTCCACTTTGTCGAAGAACCCTGTTCTGTCTGATTTTGTCAACGAAGAGGATGGCAGTATCTCTTGGAACAACCATGTGGAACTTGGACTTTGGGCAGATGTAATGCTTATTGCCCCAGCTACCGCCAATACGCTGTCCAAAATGGCCAACGGCGTATGCGACAACCTGCTATTGGCCACGTATCTATCCGCAAAGTGCCCCGTTTATTTTGCTCCAGCGATGGATTTGGACATGTACCAACATCCATCTACCAAAGCTTCCATTGAAAAGTTGAAATCTTTCGGAAACAAAATGATCCCCGCTGAATCTGGGGAACTCGCCAGTGGATTACATGGCGAGGGACGAATGGCAGAACCTGAGAACATTCTGGAGTTTCTTCACGAAGATTTGGCTAAAGGACTGCCTTTGAGTGGTAAAAAGGTACTCATTACGGCTGGTCCCACCCAAGAAGCCATTGACCCGGTTCGATTTTTGGGGAACCGTTCTTCTGGAACGATGGGGTTTGAACTGGCCAAAAAAGCAGCTAATTTAGGAGCAAAAGTCGTTCTGGTCTCTGGCCCTACCTCATTGGATGTCAACCACAATTCCATTGAGTTGATTCGGGTGATATCTGCACAAGAGATGTATGAAGCTTGCCACAATCACTATAATCGTACAGACATTGCCATATGTGCGGCGGCAGTGGCGGATTATCGACCTAAAAATCCTGCCCAAGAAAAATTAAAAAAGAAGGATGGCGGCCTAAATATCGAATTGGAACGAAATCCGGATATTTTGCTCTCGTTGGGTGAGAAGAAAACCCATCAATTTTTGGTAGGATTTGCTTTGGAGACCGAAAACGAAGTGGAAAATGCCAAGGGCAAATTGCAACGTAAAAATCTAGATGCCATCGTTTTGAATTCCTTGAAAGATGACGGTGCCGGATTTGGGGGGACCACCAATAAAATTACCTTCATTGATAAGAATTTGAAGATAAAAACGTTTGGATTGAAGACGAAGCCTGAAGTGGCTTCCGACATTTGGGAAGAAATCATCTCCAAAATTCATGCGTAACACTCTATTGCTCATCCTTTTGTTTGTTTTCACTTTGGCAGTCCCCGCCCAAGAACTCAATTGTGTGGTTACGGTGAATTCGGACCAAGTGGGACAGACCAATCAGCAAATATTCAAGACCTTGGAGCGTTCGTTGAATGATTTTGTCAACAACAGCAAATGGACCAATAGGGTCTACAAGGAGAATGAACGCGTAAATGCCCGAATGTTCATCACCGTAACGTCCTACGAGTCAGATAGGTTCGAGGCCAACATCCAAATACAGTCTTCACGACCTGTTTTTAATACGTCGTATGAAAGTCCCGTATTCAACTACAAGGATGATGCCTTCAATTTTCAGTATCAAGAATTTCAACCGTTGGTGTACAATCCAAACTCGTTTGATTCTAACTTGGCAGGGGTCATTTCCTATTATGTGTACATTATTTTGGGCTTGGATGCAGACACATTTTCCTTGGAAGGTGGCGATGATCAGTACAGAAGGGCGCAGAACATTGTAACCCAAGCACAGGGGTCCAACTTTAGCGGTTGGAGCCAAGAAACCGGCGAACGCACCCGATTTGAGTTGGTGGATAACCTGTTGAGCAACTCATTCCGAGAGTACCGTATAGCTATGTACAACTATCATCGCAAAGGATTGGATGTTTTGGCGGACAACAACAGCACAGGAAAACAGGTCATTGCCGGGAGTCTTCGGTTGTTTGAAACCTTGATCAATCGCCGACCAAACGCCTTTTTGATTCAGACCTTTTTCGATGCCAAATCTGAAGAAATCCAGAATATCTTCTCTGATGGCCCTAAAGTGGACATTGTAAAACTTAAAGAAACCCTCAACAAGGTGGCTCCATTTTATTCCAGCACTTGGAATGAGATAAATTACTAGTGCAGTTTTCTAAAGAGATTTATCTTTACGGAGAAAATCTATAGAATTGCTAGCAAATCTTTCCATCCAAAACTATGCTTTAATTGATGACGTAAACGTTACGTTTTCCAATGGTTTTACCACAATTACTGGTGAAACTGGAGCGGGAAAGTCTATTCTTTTGGGCGGTCTTTCTTTGGTTTTGGGCAAGCGGGCAGATTTGACCTCCCTGAAAAATACGGAGCAGAAATGCGTCATTGAGGCGGAGTTTGATATTACCAAATACAACTTAAAACCTTTTTTTCAGGAGAATGATTTGGATTACGAGGACCGTACCATTTTGCGACGTGAAATTTTGCCTAGTGGAAAATCCCGAGCTTTTGTGAATGACACACCTGTAACGTTGGATGTGCTCAAAGCCCTGGGCGACCAATTGGTGGATGTACATTCCCAGCACCAGACACTCCGCCTTACCGAAAATGATTTTCAATTGAAAGTGGTGGATGCGTTGGCCAATAACTCAGAGCGTCTGAATACCTACAGAGCTTGTCTGAACCGTTACAGAAAAGCTTCAAAAGAGTTGCGGGAATTGGAAGATTTTCAGAACAATGCGGACAAGGAGCACGATTACAATAGCTTTTTGTTGAGGGAATTGGAAAATGCCAAGCTCAAGGAAGGGATGCAGGAGGAGTTGGAAGCGGAATATGAGCAGTTGAGCAATGTGGAGGAAATTATGGAGCAGTTGGCTGCTGGGCATCAGTTGTTGAATGATGAGCAGTTGGGCATTTTGGGTCGATTAGGTGAATTAAAACGTGCTTTTCAAGGTTTGACTGATTTTGGACCGGCATACGCTTCGTTGAATGAAAGAATTCAATCTGTTTTAATTGAAACTGACGATATCGCTTCAGAATTGGAGCAATTAAAGGATTCCGTTGAAGCCAACCCAGAACGATTGGAAGCTGTGAACGGTCAGTTACAGCAATTGTATGACCTTCAGAAAAAGCATCACGCAGCATCTGTTGGGGAACTAGTGGTGATTCGTGAGGAATTGTCCAAAAAGGTTGAGGCAGTCGCCAATATCGAGTCAAAAATCACTGAAAAGAGGGGAGAGGTAACCCAACTTGCTGATGAGACTGAAAACGTTGCTGAAAAAATTCGTGATGCCAGAAATTCGGTCATTCCCAAATTAAAAAGTATGCTTCAAGAGAGCTTGTATGCCTTGGGAATGCCTTCGGCCAGCTTTAAAATTGAGGTGAATCCGTCAGAAACGTTCAAACCTAATGGAAAAGATGATTTGGTATTCTTGTTTTCGGCCAATAAAGGTTCAGACTATGGCGAATTGAAAAAAGTGGCTTCAGGCGGGGAGCTTTCCCGTATCATGCTGACCATTAAATCTATTTTAGCAACCTATGAGCACTTGCCCACGATGATGTTCGATGAGATTGATACAGGGGTTTCCGGAGAGATTTCAAACCGCATGGGGGAAATCATGCAGCAAATGAGCCAAACCATGCAGGTGTTTTCTATCACCCATTTACCGCAAGTCGCTTCCAAAGGGCAACATCAATTTAAAGTGTTCAAGGAAGAAGGTGAGGAGGGCACAAGCACCCGAATGAAAGAACTCACCAACGACGAACGTGTGCAGGAACTGGCGGAAATGCTAGGGGGTAAATCCGTGTCAGAATCCGCGTTGGCCCATGCCCGGCAATTGTTGCAATGACACCTTCGTCATCCTGAACCTGTTTCAGGGTCTCATTCGAACAGAATAAAAGTATGCATGGGATGCTGAAACAATCCCGATGGCTATCGAGAAAGCAAGACTACAATCTATACTGACATCAATAACGAACAATCAAAATAGAATAAATATCTTTGCAACTGAACCAACAATAGCGAAAAAACTATGGCATACAATCTTTTAAAAGGTAAAAAAGGAATCATTTTTGGCGCTTTGGACGAGAATTCCATCGCATGGAAAACCGCAGAACGCGTTCATGAAGAGGGTGGTACATTTGTATTGACCAATGCCCCCATCGCCATGCGAATGGGCCAAATAAAGGAATTGGCGGCCAAGACCAACTCTGAAATCATTCCTGCGGATGCCACCAATGAGGAAGAACTAAAGAATCTTGTGGAGAAATCCATGGAAATTTTAGGTGGAAAATTGGATTTTGTACTTCATTCCATTGGTATGTCGGTCAATGTGAGAAAAGGAAAACACTACACGGACGAGAACTATGATTTTACAGCCAAAGGGTGGGATGTTTCGGCACTTTCTTTTCATAAAGTATTGCAATCCTTGTACAAAGCGGATGCCATGAACCCATGGGGCAGTATCGTAGCCCTGACCTACATGGCAGCCCAACGAACTTTTCCAGATTACAATGATATGGCCGATAACAAGGCATATTTAGAGTCCGTGGCCAGGAGCTTCGGTTATTTCTTTGGAAAGGAAAAAAAGGTTAGGGTGAACACCATTTCACAATCCCCAACACCAACAACCGCAGGTCAAGGTGTAAAAGGTTTTGGCGGGTTTATCAACTATGCCGAAAAGATGTCTCCATTGGGCAATGCCACTGCGGATGAATGCGCTGATTACACTGTGACCCTATTTTCTGACCTTACCAAAAAAGTCACCATGCAGAACCTGTTCCATGATGGAGGGTTCTCCAACACTGGGGTAAGCCAAGAGGTAATTGATGAATTTTCTGAATAACATTAACGGAAAGTTCTAAAAGAGCTTTTCATTGTCACATCGAGCGCAGTCGAGATGTATTTCGTATTAAGAGCTTTCGGTGGTTCTCGACTGCGCTCGAACTGACATTTATTACCTTTCATGATAACATCTTTTTCTATCATAGTGCCGGTGTACAACAGACCCGAAGAGATTCGGGAATTGTTGGAGAGTTTGGAACGTCAAGATTTTAACGCCCCCTATGAAGTGGTCATTGTGGAGGACGGCTCTTCTGAAAGTTCAGAGGAGATTGTAAGACGATTTCAAGACAAGCTTCAGATTTCGTACTACTACAAAGAAAATTCAGGTCCTGGGGATTCCAGAAACTTTGGGATGCAAAAGGCCAAAGGAAATTATTACATCATTTTAGATTCTGACTGTATCCTCCCCAAACAGTATCTCACAGAGGTTGATAAAGAACTGAAACGTGAATTTGTACACTGTTTTGGAGGTCCGGATGCCGCGGATGCCTCGTTCACAGATGTGCAAAAGGCCATCAACTATGTAATGACCTCCTTTTTTACGACAGGAGGCATAAGAGGGGGTGCAAAATCTGTTGGAAAATTCCAACCCAGAAGTTTCAATATGGGAATTTCCAAAGAAGCCTTTGAAAAGGCAGGTGGTTTTGGAAGGATTCACCCTGGGGAAGACCCCGATTTGACCTTCCGCATCTGGAAGGCAGGGTTTGAAACACGACTTTTTCCAAAAGCTTTTGTCTACCACAAAAGACGCATCGACTGGAACAAGTTCTATATCCAAGTGAACAAATTTGGCAGGGTTCGTCCTATTTTGAACAAATGGCACCCCGGAACAGCACGTCCTACGTATTGGTTTCCTACTTTTTTTATGATAGGGCTGTGTGTATCTGTGCTTTTGGCCTTCGTAGGAATTCCGTTACCCTTGTGGTTATATGTCGCATATTTTGTTGTGCTGTTTTTGGATGCATTATTCAAAAACCGAAGCATAAAAGTGGCCTTTTTAGCAATTTTTGCGGCCTTAACACAGTTTACAGGATATGGAATTGGTTTTCTGAAGTCCACTTTCTTGCTTAACTTTAGTAACAAGGAGCCAGAAGAGCTGTTCCCAAAACTGTTTTTTAAACGCAAGTAAAGGTGCTCAAAAAGGTATTGCACGGCCTCAATCAAAAGAAAGTGAAGGTGTTTTCACTGTTTTTGGTATGTTCTTTTTTGGCGTGGTTCTTAAGCAACCTGTCAGAATCCTATGAGGCAAGGTCCAACTTGGTTTTAAACTACAGAAATCTACCGGATTCCCTTTTATTGGGGAAAAATTCGGAAAATGTCATTGAGGCAAAATTGCGGACCAGTGGGTTTCAGTTTCTGTTCTACAACTTTGTTAAGAAACAAATTGACATTGATGTTTCTGAGGTTGAATATCAAAATGGACAATATGTTTTAATGGATGATGCCCTAAAAAAGCAAATAGACCTACAGCTTTCGCAGAACATTTCCCTTCTGGACTTGGACCGAAGCCGATTGGTGGTGGATTTGTATCAGGTGGCATCAAAAGAAATACCCATTACAGCGAATTTGGATTTGAAATTTCAGCAGAACTTCATCATGGAAGGCGAGCCTAAAATTACACCGGATAAAGTTGTGGTCAAGGGCCCTGAAAGTGAAATTGATACACTGGATGAGATTCAGACAGAAAGCATCCAGTTGACCAATTTGTCGGCTGACTTTTCAAAGGAGGCCGCTTTGATTTTTCCAAAAGGATTGGATAACAGTATTTTTTCCATTGGACGGGTAAACGTTTCAGGTAAGGTGGTCAAATTTTCGGAAGAAGTTTTTGAAATACCCATTACCGTCATCAATCCGCCAGAAGGCTATCAGGTAAAAACGTTCCCAGATGCCGTGACTGTACTTTGCAAAGCAACCGTAGATAGGTTGAAAGGAATATCCTCTTCGGATTTTGAGGTGGAGGCCGACTACGCCCAATTGAACGGTAGCAACAAAAATACCTTGCTCCTGACCATTACCAAAGAGCCAGAAAATGTTTACGATGTAAGGCTCTCCGAGAAGACCGTTAACTTTGTACTGGAACAACAATGAAAATAGTTGGGTTAACAGGAGGAATCGGCAGCGGCAAAAGTACTGTTGCAGAAATGTTCAGGCAGCTTAATGTACCGGTCTATGATTCGGACAAAGAGGCAAAAGCCTTGATGGTAACCTCTAAGGAGTTGAGAAAGGACATTACGCAACTATTGGGCAAAGAGGCGTACAAGGATGATGTTTTGAATAGGGCTTTCATCGCAGAAAAGGTATTTAAGGACCCTAAAATGCTGGAAATGTTGAATGCGATTGTACATCCGGCAGTGAGAAAAGACTTCTTGGAATGGGCCCGTAAAAAATCCGTACCTTATGTAATACAAGAAACTGCCCTGATTTTTGAGAATGAAGGGCAAGACAAATATGACTACACCATACTTGTAACCGCGCCAGAAGGAGTCCGTTTACAGCGGGTAATAGAAAGGGATGGTGCAACTGAGGAACAGATTCTGCAACGGATGGCAAACCAAATGGCTGATAATGAAAAAATACCCCTTGCCGATTTTATAGTGGAAAACATGGAATTGGGAACTACTGAGAAAAAGGTAAAGGAGCTCCACGCCAAACTATTAGCCTTATCCACTCCAAAATTTTAACATTTTTGTTAAGGTTAGGTTAAACGGTAAAAGGCCTAAATGTTAAATTTCTAATTTTGATTCAATGAACAAGAAGCTATTCGTTCTTCTCGTCATTCTAATGAGTTTATCCCTAACGGGGATAATCTTTGTTCAGGTTTACTGGATAAGAACCTCCATTAACGACAAGGAAGAACAGTTCTCAAGGACGGTCACGGACATATTGGACAAAGTGGCAAGCAGGGTGGAGAAGAGAGAGATGAAGGATTATTCAGATCGTTTGGCTTCACTTGTAGATAGTATTGGTCAACCCAAGAGCACACAGTTCAGAAATTTTTTGTTCGTTGACCGGGATTTAAACTCCGATGAGATTCTTTTTTATTCCCACGGGATTCTGGAAGAGGATTACAATATAACATCTACGTTCTTTGATAATATAGACGGAGGAGAGGATACCACCACCATTAAAAATTATACCAGCAAGCGCACCAAAGCCATTTATAAGGAGGAATATGGCCTGGATGGAAAGACGTATAGTTTAACCCCCATCCAAAGAGCTGAAAAGATTGGTGGTCTGTCCAGTATGGAAAGGGCCGCTTGGGAAGATGTGTTCATGGAGGCCGCTAAGACAAAGCCCATCCACCAACGGGTGTCAAATCAAGAGTTAGAGTTGTTGCTCAGCCAAGAGTTGAAAAACAGGAATATTGATATTGACTACGAATATGGGGTGTACAGTCAAGGGTACCCAACCAAGGTAAGGTCTAAAAAGTTCAAGTTTTCAGGAACCAAAATGTACAAAGCGCCTATTTTTAAGGATAGTGAAGGGGATAGTACTTTTTCATTGTTGTTGACCTTTCCAAGCATGAAAAAATTCCTTTTTAGGTCCATCATGGGAATGGCATTGTTGTCCTTGATTTTTACTCTGGTTATCATGATTGCGTATTCCAGTGCCATTTATCAATTGATACGGCAAAAACAAATCTCGGAGATAAAGTCTGACTTTATCAACAATATGACCCACGAGTTCAAAACACCCATCGCTACAATAAATCTTGCGGTGGAGGCTATTCGAAACCCAAAATCCATTGAGGACAAGGAAAAGGTGCTTCGCTATTTGGGAATGATTCGTGATGAAAATAAGCGGATGCATGCCCAAGTGGAAAATGTGCTTCGTATCTCCAAGTTGGAAAAGAACCAATTGGATATTACAAAGGACAGGGTTGACCTTCACGATATTGTTGTAGATGCCATCGCCCATATTGAACTGATTGTGCAGGACCGTGGCGGTTATGTGAACTCACATTTGGATGCAGAAAGGTCGGAGGTTTTGGCCAATGACATGCACATGACCAATGTTATTGTAAATGTTTTGGACAATGCGGTAAAATACTCTCCAGAGTCTCCAAAAATAGATGTGTACACTGAAGTGGTGAAGAACAACATCATTATTAAAATACAGGACCAAGGTGCTGGAATGAGCAAGGCCGTCCTAAAAAAGGTGTTTGAAAAGTTTTATCGGGAACATACGGGTGACATACACAATGTAAAAGGCCACGGATTAGGTTTGGCTTACGTAAAACGAATTATAGACGATCATCAAGGCGAAGTTTATGCCGAAAGTGAAAAAGGAAAAGGAAGCACTTTCTTTATTAAACTCCCTTTAATTTAAAACAAACTATGGAAACAGAGAAAAAGAAGATATTATTGGTAGAGGATGACCCTAATTTTGGGATAGTCCTAAAGGATTATTTGTCCATGAACGACTTTGAGGTGGTTCTGGCCAAAAATGGTATGGAAGGTTTTGAAAAGTTCAAAAAGGACAATTATGACGTTTGTATATTGGATGTTATGATGCCCTATAAAGATGGATTTACCTTGGCCAAGGAAATCCGAGAGAAGAACGAGAACGTTCCCATTATTTTCCTTACTGCCAAGACCATGAAGGAGGATGTGCTCAAAGGATATAAAGCGGGTGCTGATGACTATTTGAACAAGCCATTTGATTCCGAAGTACTTTTAATGAAGCTAAAAGCTATTCTCCAAAGAAAGGCATCCAGTACTTTGGCGGACAGCAAACAGTTCGAGTTCCAGATTGGAAACTTCCATTTGAACTCAAAGCTTCGCTTTTTGAAATATAAAGAAGAAGAGCCGATTAAATTGTCACCAAAAGAAAATGAGTTGTTACGTTTATTGGCCTTGCATGAAAATGATTTGATGCCAAGAGAACTGGCACTGACCAAAATATGGAGAGATGACAATTACTTTACGTCCCGAAGCATGGACGTTTACATTGCCAAGTTGAGAAAATACCTCAAAAAGGACGATTTGGTTGAAATTCTGAACATACACGGAGAAGGATTTAGATTGGTAGTAAAGGCAGAAAATCAATAAATTTCACCCTATTAAGTATAAAAAAGCCACCGTTTCGGTGGTTTTTTTATGTCTTTTTCTTTAGAATCAACTATGATTTTATCTGCGCCACAATTTCCTTGATAATTATTTCCGGTTCTTTGGTGACCGATACCTTAATAGCCCTGGTGGGCGGTTCCAGAGTCTCAAATTGTGATTTAAGCAATTCAATGGGCATAAAGTGGTCTTTTCGAGCTTCCAAACGGGATTTAATCAATTCAAAAGAGCCGTTAAGATAGATGAATTCCATACACGTTCCCACTCCTGCACGTAGAAGACTGCGGTAATTTTTCCGTAATGCGGAACAACAAATAACAGCCCCACTATGTCTATGTTCTCGGGCCAATTGGTTCAAGCGTAACAACCACTCCTTCCGATCATCATCGTTGAGCGGGTGGCCTGTCTTCATTTTTTCAATGTTCTCTTTGGGATGAAAGTCATCTCCATCAAAAAAGGGGTACTTTAATCGATGCGCCAGAAGTTTTCCAATGGTGGTTTTCCCAGTACCGCTAACGCCCATTACCACCAATACCTTTTTACCGTTGGGCATGAGTTAGGGTTTTAAGTTGTTCGTTTAGTTTTTTCAAAACTTGTTCAGTGTTGGTTGTATGGTCTACCCAAAGGATGCGGTCATTTTTTCGCAACCAGGTCAATTGTCGTTTGGCAAAACGTCTAGTATTCTTTTTGATTTCTGAAACGGCAACCTCCAATGAGCATTGTCCGTCAAGATATTCAAAAAGTTCTTTGTAACCAACTGTTTGCAACGCATTCAAATTTTTATGTGAATGCAATCGATTGGCCTCTTCCAGCAATCCGTTTTCCATCATTTGATCTACCCTAGTGTTGATACGTTCGTATACGACTTGTCTGGGTGCATCAATTCCCACATATAGATGCTTAAAATGTCTTTCTGGCTTATTTTGAGACAGAAAAGAGGAATACGGTCGGTTGGCAGTAATGGAAACTTCAAGAGCTCGAATGAGCCGATGTGGATTATCCAAATCTACCTTTTTGTAATAGTCGGGGTCCCTCAATTTAAGCTCCTTTTGAAGATATTCCAATCCTTTTTCCTGTAATTCTAGGTTTAAAGATTCTCGGAGTTTGGGGTCGACCTCAGGAAATTCGTCCAGTCCATTGATCACTGCATCCACATAAAGCCCACTACCGCCCACCATGACCACCACACCTTTTTTCTGGAATAAAGTGTCTAAAAGGGACAAGGCATCTTTTTCAAAATCTCCAACGGAGTAGGGGTCAAAAATGCTTTTGTGTTGAATAAAATGGTGCTGAACAGCTTTTAGTTCTTTGGGAGAGGGGACGGCCGTACCAATTTCCATTTCCTTAAAAAACTGTCGAGAATCCGCAGAAATGATTTCCGTCTCCAAATGCTTGGCCAGTAGAATACCCAAAGCCGTTTTTCCAATGGCGGTAGGACCCACCACAGCTATCAATACCTTATTGCTCATAACAAATGTCCACAGTTATAACAATGGGTGGCATTGTCCCGGTGTCCCTCCACGGAACAATTGGGACAAGCTTGGGTGTTTGTATGAATCCTTCGCCCTGGACTTTGTTCACCTTTGTTGCCTCGGGAAAACTCAGCAGTGACAATCCCTGTGGGCACAGCAATAATCCCATATCCCAATACCATGATCACTGTGGCCAAGAACTGTCCCAATGGGGTCTGCGGTGCAATATCGCCGTAACCCACTGTGGTCAAGGTAACGATGGTCCAATAAATACTTGTGGGGATACTGGTAAATCCGGCCTCGTCCCCTTCAATCAAGTACATAAGGGTGCCTAGAATCACCGATAGAATCAAAACCACATAAATAAACACCGCAATTTTAGTCCGACTTGCCTTCAAGGCAGATTGTAGTTGTGATGCCTCACCGATGAATTTCACCAACTTCAATATTCGAAAAACCCGCAATAAGCGAAATGCACGCACGGCCAAGAGTACCTGGGACCCGGCCAATATGTATGATAGATAAAGTGGAATGGTAGAAACAAAATCAATAATGCCATAAAAACTGAAAATATATTTCCAGGGTTTTTTTATGCTGATGATTCGGGCAATGTATTCCAAGCTAAAGAAAATGGTGATGATCCATTCCAGGGTCAAAAGAATCTTATGGTGCTCAGCATCGATATGGTCCACGCTTTCCAGCATGACCAAGATTACGCTTAGGATGATCAACACAAAAAGAACAATGTCAAAAAGCTTTCCCGCAGGCGTGTCCGCCTCATAAATAACCTCATGAAGTTTATGTTTCCAGCCAGAGTGTGCTTTTTGTTCTATCAAGGGGCAGCGTTTAGTGGAATGACTTTGAGCCTATTGTTTTTTCTGAGATATGACTCAATAATAAACGTAGTGTTTTCATCACTTGGTATTGTGGTCATTATTGACTCCAAGATATGAATATTATTGATTTGATGGTTGAGCTCAACAAACCCAAATCCTTTAAGTTTGCCCTGTTTGATCAGAATAAAACTTCGCTCTCCAGTTTCCCTCCCTTGATCTAATAGGGCAATGTTTTTTTCGTGGATGCTGTACTTATCAAAAGCTGACAATACTTTTTCATTACAAACTGCCGCATCCGTTTCTTCAATACGCTCTTGGGAATTTGCATGGGAAGGTAGGGAGCAGGGACATATATCAAATTCTGAAGTAATTTTGTCCAAAAAGCTTTTGGCCGATGGGATTCCGTTAAACCCAATTTTCTTGGTAGGCTGTGATTTGCTCTTTTCAATATCTAAAATGATGTGCGCTTCACCATTTTGCTCAAAATTGATGATGTGGGAAAACAGTTTCCTTCGTGCAATGCTGTTGTGTTTGGGCCTCGTACGTCGTAGTTCTTGATATTCCTTCAGAAGAGCAACCAATTCACTTCCGGTTTCTTCATAGGTAACTTTCTTGGTCTCTTTTTGGAGTTTTCGGGCCAAGCTGCCCACATTGGTAAAATGTTGGTTCACCCTTTTCTTGATGTTCTTGGTCTTTCCCAAAAAGATGATGTCTCCATCCTTGTTGTGCATGTAATAGACGCCCGTTTCCGAAGGA
The DNA here is from genome assembly GCF_042651185.1 of Flagellimonas marina. NCBI lineage: Bacteria > Pseudomonadati > Bacteroidota > Flavobacteriia > Flavobacteriales > Flavobacteriaceae > Flagellimonas > Flagellimonas marina. The sequence continues at coordinate 902,354 of NZ_JBHSCL010000004.1, forward strand.
AGGTTAAATACCATATCCAATTGGGTGGGGGAGAGTTCGCCGTGGGTTTCTTCTCGGACCACACTTTGAATGATGCTCTTATCCGAATCTTTACCCAACAACAGTTTAAATAATTTTAAAGTAGCAATGGCATCGCCATTGGCCCTGTGTCTATCACTCATGGGAATGCCCAGCGAGCGTGCCAATTTTCCCAAACTGTGGGATTCAGCCTCGGGCAACATCTGTTTGGATAGGTCTACGGTGCACAAGGTTTTGCGTTGGAAATCATACCCCAACCGCCTGAATTCAGTACGAAGAATGCGATAATCAAACTGGGCGTTGTGCGCCACTAAAGTGGCACCTTCGGTTATTTCCACAATCCGCTTGGCCACTTCATGGAATTTTGGGGCGGAACGTAACATTTTATTATTGATTCCGGTGAGTTTTGAAACAAAAGGTTGAATCTCTCGTTCCGGATTGATCAGGCAGATAAATTTGTCCACCACTTTGCGACCATCAAACCGATGAATGGCAATCTCCATAATACCCTCTTCATTGTATTTTCCTCCGGTACTTTCTATATCAAGTATGGCGTACATGAAAAATTTGCGTCGGTTTTACTGATAGTTTCGTTCCCCAAAGATACTACTTCCAATGCGCACCATTGTGCTACCTTCGGGGATGGCAATTTTATAGTCCCCACTCATACCCATGGAAAGTATAGAGATTTCGGGCAATTTTTGTTGAAGTTGGTCAAAAATGGATTTCAAATGAGCGAACTCTTTTCGCACCTGATTTTCATTCTGAGTAAAGGTGGCCATTCCCATCAATCCCACAATTTTTACATTTTCCATGCCGTTGAATGCTTCGGATTGAAGTAGCGTCTCGAGTTCAGAATCATCCAGACCAAATTTGGTATCTTCTTCGGCAATATGTATCTGTAAAAGGCACGGGATCACACGTTCGTGCTTTTTGGCCTGTTTGTCTATCTCTTTCAACAATTTTAAGCTGTCCACCCCATGAATCAGGGATACAAACTCAGCCATGTATTTGACCTTGTTGCGCTGCACATGTCCAATCATATGCCATTCAATGTCCTTGGGCAGGGCCTCCCACTTTGCCACCATTTCCTGCACCTTGTTCTCTCCAAAGACGCGATGTCCGGTATTGTAAGCCTCCAAAATGTCTTCGTTGGGTTTGGTTTTGGAAACAGCGACCAAGGTGACTCCTTTTGGAAGTTCATTTTTAATGGATGTGAGGTTATCTTTTATTGACATACTTTTTTAACTGTCATTCCGCACTTGATGCGGAATCTGTTTGGTTCATGGATTCCTGCTTTCGCAGGAATGACAAGATAAGTGTTACAACTCGTAAATCGCCAGTCCACTACGTAATTTAGGTTCAATATACGTGCTTTTGGGGGGCATTACCAAACCGGCATTGGCAATGGCCTTGATTTCTTCAATGGTGGTTGGTAAAAGACTGAATCCAACAGCAAACTTACCTTTGTCCACATTGTCCTTCATTTGAATGAGGTTATTTTTTCCGTGTCCATAGGAAATCCTTTCATCATTTCTAAGGTCTGTAATGCCTAGAATCGGCTCTAGGATTGTCTTGTAAAGAATTTGGGTGTCCAATCGACTCAGTGCATCCGAAAAGATGTAATTGGTTCTCAAGTAGAGCGAATAGAAATCACCACCCAAATACATGCTGAACTGATGTTTCTTAGAAGGTTTAATGGGGGCTTCTTCCTGCTTTTCAATCCGAAAATGCTCATCAAGTTGAATCAGGAATTCTTCTTTGGAGTACCCATTTAAATCCTTGACCATGCGGTTGAACTCATAAATCCTGATTTGGGATTCGGGAATGAGGTAGGCCATAAAATAGTTGTAGGGCTCATCTCCGGTATGGCCTTTGTTTTCTGATTCCATTTGTTTCGCCAGCAGATTGCTCGAAGCACTTCTATGGTGACCGTCGGCAATATAGAGGGCATCCATTTGAGCAAAAGCGGTTTCGAGCTTAGTCAGGGCTTTTTTGTTGGAAATCTTCCAAAGGCTATGGTTAAAGCGGTCTGTTGTGGTAAAATCATACATGGGCTTTCGTTGGATTTCTTCCTGAAATATCTCCCAAACAGCAGAATTGTCAGCGTAGGTCATCAATACCGGTTCTGCATTGAAACCCACGGTATGTAGGTATTCCGCAAATAATTCTTCCCGTTGTTTGATAGTGTCCTCATGCTTTTTGATGATATCGTTGCGATAATCGGAAACACTGCAGGCACAAAAGAAGCCGAGGCTTTTAAAATCATCTTTTTCAATCTGATAGAGGTAAAAACTGTCTTCCTCCTCCTTTTGCAGGGTATTCTCCTCCAAAAACTCCAAATAACGGTTACGGACCAAATGAAAACGGTCTTTTCCGGTGATGCTTTTGTGGAACTTGAATCCCGGATTGATGATATGCAAAAAAGAAAACGGATTGTATTGAAGTACCGATTTAAGCTCCTCGTCTGAATACTCCTCGTAGGAACGCGAGGCCACAAAAGAAACCTTGTCCCGGGTCGGGCGAATTGCCTTAAAAGGTCTTACGACGGCCATTCGGGTCTATTTAAATTGTGTCGAAACTTTTTCTGCTTTTCGGGATTCTGAATAATCGTAAAATCCTTCTCCCGATTTCACGCCCAGTTTTCCGGCCATGACCATGTTCACCAACAAAGGGCAAGGGGCATATTTTGGATTTTTGAACCCGTTGTACATCACGTTCAAGATTGAGAGGCAAACATCCAACCCTATAAAATCTGCTAATTGAAGAGGACCCATAGGATGTGCCATGCCCAATTTCATCACCGTATCGATTTCCTCAACACCAGCCACGCCATTGTAAAGTGTTTCAATGGCTTCATTGATCATGGGCATCAAAATTCGATTGGCCACAAAGCCGGGATAATCATTGACTTCGGTTGGGGTTTTACCCAGTTTTTTGGAAAGTTCCATGATGGTTTGGGTCACCTCATCGGAAGTACTGTACCCACGAATGATTTCCACCAATTTCATAATGGGCACTGGGTTCATAAAGTGCATGCCAATGACCTTTTCAGGGCGTTGGGTAGCTGCCGCAATTTGGGTGATTGAAATGGAGGAAGTGTTGGTGGCCAAAATGGTTTCTGTTGAACACACTTCGTCCAAATCCTTGAAAATCTGAAGTTTGACATTCAAGTTTTCCGTTGCAGCTTCAACTACCAAATCCACTTTGGAGACTCCTTCCTTAAGATTTGTAAAGGTTGAAATGTTACCCAACGCAGCTTCCTTTTTAGCTTGATCAATAACTTCTTTGGTCATTAAGCGGTCCAGGTTTTTGGTGATGGTGGCCAGGCCTTTATCCAAAGAAGCTTGGGCTATATCAATTAAATGGACTTGAAATCCGGTTTGTGCAAAAACGTGGGCAATTCCGTTCCCCATGGTTCCTGCGCCTATAACTGCTATTTTTTTCATGGTATTTTAATTAAGGTTGCCATCCTCGTCTGCATCTCGACTGCCTGCCTGCCGCAGGCGGGCGCTCGATGTGACACGCCCAAGATGATAGCTTGAACTGACGACCATGCTACTTTTTAAATGATTCAATAATCTGAAGGGCCACTTGCAATGCCTTGGTTCCTTGCTCCAAGGACACCACTGGGGTTGTGTCATTGTTAATGGCATCTGCAAAGGTTTCCAGCTCGTCCAGAATGGCATTGTTGATCTCAATTTCGGGATTTTCGAAATAGATTTGTTTTTTCTCACCTTCGGCATTCTGGAGAATCATATCAAAATCGCCCGGTTGTTCTGGCGCATCCTTCATTTTGACCACTTCCACTTTTTTCTCTAAAAAATCAATAGAAATGTATGCATCTTTCTGGAAAAAGCGAGATTTTCGCATGTTTTTCAAAGAAATACGGCTTGCGGTAAGATTGGCCACACATCCATTCTCAAATTCCACGCGGGCATTTGCAATGTCGGGTGAATTGCTAATTACGGAAACTCCGCTAGCATTGATTTGTTTTACTTCGGAATGAACAACGCTCAGTATGGCATCAATATCATGAATCATTAGGTCCAACACCACAGGAACATCTGTACCCCTTGGATTGAATTCGGCCAAACGGTGGGTCTCAATGAACATAGGGTTTTCAATCTTGTCCTTTACGGCCAAAAATGCGGGGTTGAAGCGTTCCACATGACCAACCTGGCCCTTTATTCCGTGTTTTTGCGATAACTCCAACAGCTGTTGGGCTTCTTCAAAAGTATTGGTGATGGGTTTTTCAATGAAAATATGCTTTCCTTTTTCAATGGCTTTTTTGGCACAGTCAAAATGGGAAAGGGTGGGGGTTACAATGTCCACTACATCCACTGCGTCCATCAAGGTATTGATGTTTTCAAAATAGGAGTACCCAAACTCGGCCGCCACTTTTTTGGCATTGATTTCATCGGGGTCATAAAAACCAATGAGTTGGTACTGGTCGGACTGGTTTAGGAGCCGAAGGTGAATTTTTCCCAAATGTCCTGCGCCCAGGACACCAACTTTTAGCATATCTCTGTTTTTTTCAAAAATACGGATATGGAGCCACTCTTCATAAAAATAACACGCTAACTGTCCGTAAAGTTTTTGAAGAACTTTTTAAATTCGTGTACCAGACCAAAACCATGAAGGATACACACAAGCATAGAGGTATGCGAAATAAATTGGCGGAATTGTTGGAAGCCAAAGGAATACAGGACAAAAAGGTGCTGAGCGCCATAAAAGCGATACCTCGACATTTATTTTTGGATAGCAGTTTTGAGGACCATGCGTATCAAGATAAGGCATTTCCCATCAGTGCCGAACAGACTATCTCGCAACCGTACACCGTGGCGTTTCAAACTGAATTATTACAGGTAAAACCCAATGACAAGATTTTGGAGATTGGTACAGGAAGTGGGTATCAAACGGCGGTATTACTTCATTTAAAGGCTAAAGTGTATACAATTGAGCGACAATTGGAACTTTTTAAAAAAACGCGATTGTTTTTCAATAAAATGCACTACCGACCTAAAAAACTAATATTTGGGGATGGTTATAAAGGTCTTCCAGAGGAAGCTCCTTTTGACAGTATCATTGTTACTGCTGGTGCACCTGAAGTTCCAAAACCCTTGATGTCTCAACTCAAAGTGGGAGGTAGGCTTGTAATTCCTGTGGGTGATAACGAACAGGTGATGACGCTTTTTGTACGTAAATCCGAAAAAGAGTTTGAAAAAAAGGAATTGGGTGCGTTCCGTTTTGTGCCGCTGCTTGAAGACAAGAATTGATTAGGGTTCAAGTTCAAGTTCAAACTCAAGTTCAAGTTCAAGCTCAAGCTCAAACCAAAGAATCTAGAAACAAGAGGAAAGATCGTAACTCAAAAACAAATTAACCGAATAACCAAAAACAAGTTCAAGTTCAAGAATCAAGAAAAAAGATAAGAGTCAGTAACCTAATAACAGAGTAACTCAGTAACCGAATAACTAGCTAACCCAATCAGTTGTTGAAACTCTTTTTTATTCGGGCCAAGTTGCGTTTACTGTCACGGTCTTTGATAGTTTCCCGCTTATCGTACAGTTTCTTGCCCTTCGCGAGACCAATATTCATTTTGGCGAGCCCTCTGTCGTTGATGAAAAGATTTAAGGGGATAATAGTATTTCCGCTTGTGGTGACTTCTTTTTGAAGCTTTTTCAATTCCCTACGGTTCAGTAGCAGTTTCCGTTCCGCTTTGGGTTTGTGATTATAATGGCCGCCGTAACTGTACTCATCAATCTGCATGTTGATGACAAAAAGTTCTCCTTTGTCATTGAATTCACAAAAACTTTGGGATATGGACGCTTTCCCCAAACGAAGAGACTTAATCTCAGTACCCCCTAGCACAATTCCAGCGGTATAGGTATCCAAAATCTCATAATCGAATCGGGCCCTTCGGTTTTTTATGTTGATGTTTTTCTGCATTGTGGGCAAAAATATAAACTCTTTGCCAAGAAAATTGTAATGTTAGGGGAGATTTTACGATTATCTATAAAACCAAACCATGAAAAAAGTCTTAGTTCCCCTCATTGTGCTTTTGTCCTTAGCTTGTAAAGAAAAACCAAAAGCTCCACTTACCACCCAGCAAATTGTAGATAAATCCATTGAAAACAGTGGTGGAAAGCTATATGAAAACCACTCAACCTCTTTTGAGTTTCGGGACAGGAAATATGTCTCTGAAAATGACAAGGGGAAAAAGGTGCTGAAGCGTATTTTTCAGGTGGATTCGGTTACTATCACCGATGTGAAAACAGGAGGTGAATTTCAACGTTTTATGAATGATTCCCTAGTGGAAGTTCCGGATTCCATCGCCAATAGATATGCCAATTCAGTAAACTCAGTGCATTATTTTGCTCGACTTCCGTATGGTTTAAACGATGCCGCAGTGAATAAACAGCTTTTAGGAAAGGAAACCATTGAGGGCAAGGAACATTATAAAATCAAAGTCACTTTTGACCAAAACGGCGGCGGAGATGATTATGACGATGTTTATGTGTATTGGATTGATGTGAAGGATTTTAAACCAAGCTATCTAGCGTATAGCTTTCATGTGGATGGAGGTGGCCAACGTTTCAGGAAGGCTTACAACGAGCGCTACGTAAATGGAATCCGTTTTGTGGATTATGACAATTACAAACCAGAAAGCGAGGATTCTAACATTTTAGAAATCGGAGAACTGTTCAATAAAGGCGAATTGGAACTTCTATCCAAAATAGAACTTACCAATATTGGAGTAGAAGCGGATTAATCCATTTTTAGACGAATATCTGTGGGGACACCATCAATAATACGCACGATAAACAGACTGCTATTATCGTCATCGTCCATGGCATTATATTTTTCAACCCCAATCACTTTATTCACAAAAGCAGGCGTGGTGTTACTATGGCCCACGACCAAAACATTGAGACCTTCATTTTCTGCTTTGAATTGCTCGATATCCACAGTATTGGGGTCATAATATTTCACATCTATGTTCTTTTTTACCGATGTCGGAGCAGCTGTCATGGAGGTGCGTTCGTAATTGGTGGAGTAAATCACGTCAATTTCAATCGGGTCAAAGACTTCTGCCCAGCGGATAGCCCTATCCAGACCGTCTTGATTTAACTCAGGATCGGGATTATCAGGGTCGGTTCGATCCTTTTCAGCATGTCTTATAAAATAATAAGTGGAGACCACTGGGTCTTCTACAATTTTCGTATCTTTTTTGCAGCCGATACTTCCAATAATAATTGCAAATGCAATTAAGAGTTTGGTTATTCGCATAGTATTTATCTAAAGTTTCCCTTAGTTCATCTAAATCTCATTTAAAAGTAACGTTTAATTTTCTATTTTACTGTATGCTTAGATTTTTGCTTTGTTCACTGTTGGGATTCTTGTCTGTTGTTGGATGGGCGCAAGAGCCAGATTTACCACCCGATTTCCGTCAACATGCACTGACCCAATTCAATGCAAATCTACTGAATGCCACTTATGTTTCGGATTGGAATAACCCCAATTCATTTACCATTTGGACGCGTTGGCAATGGCAGTCCATTGATGGGGACCCTACTACTATTTTTGCCAATTATTCCCATCAAATTAATACTACATCAGCTGTTGCAGTAGGATTTCTACAGCATAATACAGGGATTTTCTTGAATACGGGGGCCAACCTCAACTACGTGCATACTTTCACTCTGGATGAAGGTGTTGAGCTTTTGGCGGGGATGAACCTATTTGCATTCCAGAATACATTGGCTGATGACCGTTTTGTGCCTGACAAAGATATCGACTTGCCTGAACTACAAAGTAGAAAGGATTTTATTCTTCAGTTTTCGCCAGCAGTTCGATTAAATGTCAACCAATTCAGTGTGGGCCTTGCTTTTGAAAATGGATTTGGATTCAATTTATCCGAAAGTCAGGATAGTTTAGAAAATTTTCAAATCGTAACAGGGACATTGAGCAACGATTTCAATGTGGGATTATTTCCCGCTTGGGGGACCAGTTTTGTGCGTCCATTGGTGTATGTCAAATCAATTGCAGATATGGATACCCAATTTGGGCTCAACACCTTGCTATCCACCCCAAAGTTTTGGGTGCAGGGTGGGTATAACAGTTTTTATGGAGCTTCTGGAGGAGTAGGCGTGACCATTGCCAATACTTTTTCCATTGGAGGATTAATGGAATTTGGGACGGATGCTGACTTGAGTGGAGAAAATTCTACCATTGAGTTGGTTGCTTCCTATCAATTTGGAAGAACAGACAATAGAGCCAAAGTGGTTGGGTTTGATATTGAAAAAGACATTGCTTTGGCTAAAGAAAGAATGGAGGAAGAGTCTAGAATGCAAGAATTAAAGGAACAAGAGGCTATAAAAAAGGAAGAGGCACAGAAAAAACTTTTTAGGGAAGAACAAAGGGCGAAAGATTCCATTGCCCAAGCGCAATTAGCTGCTTTGCGATTGAGGGAACAAAAACAAAAGGATAGCTTGGCCAAGTTGCAAACCCAAGAGGTTGAGCTGAGACCTAATGAACGCTATGAGGAAGTAGCCAAAGCAGAAGGTTTAGAACCTGGTTTTTATCTTATAGCCAATGTGTTTGGAACCAAGAAGTATTATGAAAGCTTTATGCTCAGTCTTAAGGCCAGGGGATTGAATCCGGGGTCTTTTTATCGAGATACGAACAAGTTCAATTATGTGTACTTGCAACGGTATGATACAATGGAAGAGGCTCGAAAGGCACGAGATAGCCGATATGGGGGCAAATACACGGAAAAAACATGGATTTTTAGGGTAAGAGGTAACTAGTCACCTATTTTTTTATTTCCCGATTCACCAAGTGTTCTAAATAGGTTATGGTGTTGATGAGGTACTTTCGGTCGCGTGTCATGGTGCTCATAGCGATTGCTCCTTGTACCATGGTGAACAATTGTTTTGCAAACTGTAAAGGAGGGACGGGCAGGTGAATTTCGTTTTTATTGATTCCATTTTCCAGAACAAGGGCTATTTTTCCTTCAATCTCCTTAATGGTCTCTTTTACCGCAGCAGATAGAAGATTGTTGTTGCTTTGCGCATCCACGCCTACATTGAGAATGGGGCAACCGCCCATGGGAAGTGAAAACACATCGTACTGCTTATAAAAATGCATTAATGAGAAAAGCTTATCTAAAGCGGTTCCGTCAACATCCAACTTTTCATCAATCGCTGCCAATAATTGTTTTTGATTGTACTCAAAAGCAGAAAGCGCAAGAGCCTCCTTGTTTTCAAAATTCCCATAAATGGCCCCCTTGGTAAGCCCTGTAGCTTCGGTAAGGTCGCTCATACTGGTGCCCACGTATCCAAATTTATTGAATATGGGCGCGACCGTCTCAATGATATATGCTGTGGTACGTTCTGCTTTTTTGGTCATGGTGGCTGGTCGGTGTTGGCTGGAACTAAGATATAAAAAAACATATACTGTTTGGTATCCTTGTCCTGTAAAGCCACTATTTTAACAGAGTTAGGGCTTTTTTTATGCTCCTGCCCAATTATCTCCAGACTCTTTTTAAGAAATTGATGAAGTTCTGACTCGTGATTTTCTGAATATCGGTTTCTGAATAACCTCTCTGGGACAACAATGCTGGGATTTTCTGTAAATCCGAAATAGTATCCACATCATAAGGTCCTTGCTCTGTACCGAAACCACCATCCAAATCGGTTCCGATACCTACATGGTTGGTGTTTCCGGCCAATTGGCAAATATGGTCCATATTGTTGATCATAATTTCCAAATTGACGCCCATTTCTTTTGGGTCCGATTTTCCTCGCACCCAATTCGGAACCATCATCCAGGCATCCAGCGCAATTCCAATTACCGCTTTTCTTGAAATTAACTCCTTGAGTTGCTCATCCGAAAACTGCCGATTGTGATCCACAAATTTGCGGCAAAGCTGATGACTGGCCCAAACGGGACCGTTATAGACATCCATGGTTTCCCAAAAGCTCATGTCGCACAAATGCGTAGCATCCAAAATAAGATTGAGTTCCTCTATTTTTTTCAGCAGTTCCCGTCCTTTGACACCAATTCCACCAACAGAATCCGTGCCATGGGCATAAACTCCTGGACCGTAATGTGCTGGGCCGATAGCCCTTAGTCCAGATTCATGCGATTTCTCCAAATAGCTTAAATCCACAATGGAATCAGCACCTTCAAGACTTAAAATGTAGCCAATGGTCTTTTTTCCTTTGTTACTTTCCCACAATTTGAAATGGTTTTCCAAACCTTCTGTATCTCTGATTTGAACCATTTCCCTGGCTTTTTCCATGGCTTTGTACCATGCCAATTGTCCTTGGGTCTGTGCCCACGCCTGATGCTGGGAATGCCAGCCCGGAAGTGGATTTTCCTTTTTTACATACCGAGCAATCTGTGTGGCTACGCAAAGTCCAACATTGCCTTTTCGCATAGCTGGAAAGGAAACAGTAGTATTGCCGCGGTCCGGTTTATCCGTTTTTCCTTTTTCTCGTTCCCGGATTTCTGAAACGGGCAAGGTAAGGTCGCGGTTCCACTCCATGGCATTCATGGCAAGATCTAGGTGTGCATCAAATATGAACATGGTTTAGTCTTGATGAAGTTCAAACATGGCTTCAATCTCAACGGGGATGTTCTCTGGAAGCATCATGCCTACGGCGCTACGAACCCCAATGCCATTTTCTTCTCCGAATACGTCGGCCATTAATTCACTAAAACCATTGATGACATACGGATGCTTCCCAAAATCTGGGGTGCAATTGACCATTCCCAGTACTTTGACCACTCTTTTGATTTTATCCAAACTACCAAAATGTGTAATGATGGTCGATAGCATGGTTAATCCCACTTGTCTGGCCGCCAATTTTGCCTGATCTGCATTTAAGTCATCCCCAGCGCGCCCTTTCATTAGGGAACCGTCCAGATTAACAGTGCCTTGTCCTGAAACATACAGAAAATTATCCACCACCAATATGGGTCTATATACTCCAGCAGGTGGCGGAGCAGGTGGTAGTTGAAGTTTCAATTCCTCAACTCGTTTTGAAGGTGAAGTATTCATGTTTTGTTAAATTATCATATTTAAAGCGAGTACGCCTAGGAGTCCCATAACCCCTACCAAGGTTTCCATAACCGTCCACGTGGACAGGGTTTCTTTTACCGAGAGATTGAAATATTCCTTGAACATCCAAAATCCGGTGTCATTGACGTGGGAGAGCATTAAGCTTCCCGAACCAATAGCCAAAACCATCAATTCGGGGCTTGTTCCCGTGCCTGAAGCCAAGGGAAGCACGATTCCCGCCGCCGTCAATCCCGCAACGGTAGCCGAACCCACACTCACCCGAATGGCGGTAGCGATCAACCAAGCCAAAACCAAGGGCGATATGCTGGAGCCTTTGAGGCTATCGGCAATATAATCACTTACATGGCTGTCAATCAACACCTCTTTTAATGCTCCTGCACCGGCAATAATCAACAAAATCATGGTGATGCTGGAAACCGAGGACGAAATGGAATCCATCAGGTTTGACATGTCCTTGCCTTTGGCCAATCCCAACGTATAGATGGCCAATAACACAGAAATCAACAATGCAATAACCGGGTTCCCAATAAAGGTGAGAATATTTCTCAAAAGACCTTCTTCCAGAAAATTTTCGGCTGCAATGGCAATTCCAATCAATAAAATTGGAGAAAGTGCGGTAAAAATACTGGTAAAGGTGGATGGCAATTCTTCCTTTGGAATGATATTGGGATTGTAAAATTCTTTTAGGGGTTTTGCTTCAACATTTTTAATGGTACGGGCAAACAAAGGGCCGGCTACAATAATGGCAGGCACTGCAATGATAAGTCCGTATAGCAATGTTTTTCCGATATCGGCATTGAACATGGCGGCAATCGCCGTGGGTGCGGGATGGGGCGGAAGATAGCCATGCGTCACCGAAAGTGAGGTAAGCATGGGTAGTCCCACATACAGTAATGGTAGCCCAGTTGAAATGGCCACCGTAAATACCAAGGGAATCAGAATAACAAAGCCTACGGAGTAGAACATTGGGATTCCGACAATAAAACCCGTCAGGACCATGGCCCATTGCACATGCTTTATTCCAAATTTATTTACCAACTGTGTGGTAATCTGTTGGGCAGCACCGCTATCGGCGACCAGTTTTCCCAACATGGCACCAAGGCCCAAAATCAAAACCAAAAAACCCAAGGTGTTTCCGATACCCCTTTGAATGGAATTTACCAAATTCCCAAGCTCCATCCCTTGAAAAATGCCTACGAAAAGACAAACTATGATAAAGGCAAGGAAGGTGTTAAGTTTAAATTTGGCGATTAAAAGAAAGAGCAGAAGAATCCCTAAAACGGCAATTACTATTGGCATATTTGGATGGTTGTTTGTAGTTGTGTGCTGTAGGCTAAAATAAGGATTTAAACCAAATGAAGGATATTGGGTTTTGATTTCAAACTACAAGTTCCGGGTTTTAAGAAAACAAAAACCTCCCCCGCAAAGGCGGAGAAGGCTTGATAATTATATCTGTCACAAAACTTTTTAATTGAAATTCGTCAATTCGAGTGGTTTTTGGGGAATCAAAAAGTGTATCGAGAATCAGAATTTCATCGTTAAAGATTTGTTCTCGACCTGCCTGCCGGTAGGCAGGTACTTTTTCCAAAGGAAAAAACTCGAACTGACATCTTTTTATCAAAGGAAGATACAAAACGTAATGCTGTATTTATTCTATCAACTCCCCTTGATTTCGAAACACAAGTTCATCATCGAAGGAATCCAAAAGTACCACGCTATCCGACGTAATGCTTCCAGAAAGCAGTTCTTTGGAAAGATTGTTCAACACTTCTTTCTGAATCAATCGCTTTACAGGTCGCGCACCATATTGGGGATCGTACCCTTTGGCAGCCAAATAATCAATGGCCTCTTGGGTAGCATCTAGCGTAATGTGCTGCTTGGACAACAACTTCTTCAATCCATTTAATTGAAGTTCAACAATAGCCTTGATATCAGTTTTGTTCAATGGCGCAAACATAATAATGTCATCTATTCGATTTAAAAACTCGGGACGAATGGTCTTGCGCAACAACCCCATCACTTCAGCCCGGGCTGACTCCGAAGCACTTTCTACATCCGAAGCATCTTCAAACTTCTCTTGGATGATATGGCTGCCCATGTTACTCGTCATAATAATGATCGAATTCTTGAAATCGGCCACTCGGCCTTTATTGTCGGTCAATCTTCCTTCGTCCAAAACTTGCAGCAAGATGTTGAAGGTATCAGGGTGTGCTTTTTCAATCTCATCCAATAGAATCACAGAGTAGGGTTTTCTGCGGACGGCTTCGGTCAACTGCCCCCCCTCATCATAGCCCACATACCCTGGAGGTGCTCCTACCAATCGGCTTACAGAGTGGCGCTCTTGGTATTCACTCATATCTATCCGGGTCATGGCGTTTTCGTCATCGAACAAATAGGCGGCGAGGGTTTTGGCCAATTCCGTTTTACCCACACCTGTGGTCCCCAAGAAAAGGAACGAACCAATAGGTTTTTTATCGTCTTGCAATCCGGCTCTGCTTCTGCGGATGGCATCTGAAACAGCTATAATGGCCTCATCCTGACCAACCACGCGCTTGTGGAGCACATCTTCCAGTTTCAAGAGTTTTTCACGCTCACTCTGCATCATTTTGGTTACGGGAATTCCGGTCCATTTGGCCACTACCTCTGCAATATCCTCATAAGTCACTTCCTCCTTGATCAATGTACCCGCAGTTTGCTGCTCTGCAAGTTCATCTTCCAATTTATCCAGTTTTTCTTGAGCCTCCTTAATCTTTCCGTAGCGAAGCTCGGCCACTTTTCCATAATCGCCGTTTCTTTCGGCGCGTTCAGCCTCCAATTTATAATCCTCAATATCCTGTTTTGTCTTTTGGATATTGTCCACCACGGTTTTTTCACTTTCCCATTTGGCGAAAATCTCTTTGCGGTCTTCCTTAAGATTTGCCAATTCTAAGTTTAAGGCCTTTAACTTGTCCTTATCATTTTCGCGTTTTATGGCCTCAATCTCAATCTCCAACTGCATGATTTTTCGGTCCAAGACATCCAGTTCTTCCGGTTTGGAGTTGATTTCCATTCGAAGTTTGGAAGCGGCCTCGTCCATAAGGTCAATCGCCTTATCGGGTAAAAACCGGTTGGTGATATAGCGTTGTGACAACTCCACGGCACCAATCACAGCTTCGTCTTTGATACGAACCTTGTGGTGTGCTTCATATTTTTCCTTGATTCCTCGCAAGATGGAGATGGCACTTTCCGTATCGGGCTCATCTACTATTACTTTTTGAAACCTGCGCTCCAGGGCTTTGTCCTTTTCAAAGTATTTTTGATACTCATCCAAAGTGGTTGCTCCAATGGCACGAAGTTCCCCTCTAGCCAAAGCGGGTTTCAAGATGTTGGCCGCATCCATGGCACCCTGTCCGCCTCCGGCACCCACAAGCGTGTGGATTTCATCAATGAAGAGGACAATGTCGCCATCTGAAGAAGTAACTTCTTTGATAACGGCTTTCAATCGCTCCTCAAACTCACCCTTGTATTTTGCGCCGGCAATCAAAGCGCCCATATCCAAAGAATAAAGCGTTTTTTCTTTTAGGTTTTCCGGGACGTCTCCTTGTACGATTCTGTGCGCCAAACCTTCGGCGATGGCCGTTTTACCCACACCGGGTTCACCGACCAACATGGGGTTGTTTTTGGTTCTACGGGACAAGATTTGCAAAACCCTTCGGATTTCTTCGTCCCGACCAATTACGGGGTCCAACTTGCCGCTATCAGCTAGTTGGTTAAGGTTTTTGGCATATTTATCAAGGGAATTATAGGTTTCTTCGGCGCTTTGTGAAGTCACCTTTCCACCTTTGCGCAATTCTTGGATGGCAGTATTGAGGTCTTTCTCAGTAACCCCTTGATCTTTGAGAATTTGGGAAACTTTACTTTTTGATTTGAAAATGGCAAGTAGCAAATGCTCCACGGACACGAATTCATCGCCCATGTTTTTTGCAACGATACTTGCTTCGTTCATGGTTTTTCCAGCTTCCCTGGAAAGCATGATTTCACCTCCAGAAACTTTGGAAAAGCTCTGGAGTTCCTTATCCAAGATTTGGTTGAGAAGATTTACGTTCACATTCAATTTTTTTAAAATGAACGGAAGAACGTTTTCATCGACCTCACCAATCGCCTTGAACAGGTGTTCGTTCTCTATTTGTTGATGGCCAAATTCTTGGGCCAATTGTTGTGCCCTCTGAAGTGCCTCTTGTGATTTTATAGTAAAATTATTAAAGTTCATAGTCTTTGTTTTCTGGATAGGAGTCAACAACCTTACCAATGCTTAACAACAGTCAAAATGTCTGTTAAGTCCCAAAAATACAGGACATTTCGTCAGTCTGTAAGCTTTTTCGGGGTTCCCGACATAAGCCTTAAATTTGCAACATGGGAATATTTGACAGTGTCTTCGGAAAGAGGGAGAAATCGGCAGAGGAAAGAAACCAATTACCTTGGATTCATTTAGAGTCTTTGAGGCAGTTGGATGAGCTTGTAGAAAAATCGAAGGAAAAAGCCCAAGTCATATATAAGCATTCCATGACCTGTGGCATTAGCAACATGACCCTGCGGATGTTCAGTGATGCGTATGAGATGGATACGGATTGCGATTTGTATTTTTTGACCATACAATCGCACAGAGATATTTCAAATACCGTGGAATCCCAATTTGGAGTGTGGCATGAATCCCCACAATTACTTATCATCAAAAATGGTAAAGTGACTTTTCATACTTCGCATGGCGCGATTGCTGAAGTAAATCTAAAAGACTATTTGTAGGAGAATGGGAAATTGTCAGTTCGAGCCTGCCTTTGTCGGCAGACAGGCGCAGTCGAGAACATTTTGCATCTCGACTGTTCTTTCGACTGCCTGCCCGTCCGGCAGGCGGGCGCTCAAGATGACAGCTCTATGCGACATTAAGTTTAATTAAACTGATTTTTCCCTGTATCATTTTTGAAAGACTTTTCCTTAAAGAAAACCCCGGAAATATTAAGGTTTTTCCGCAATGGCATTAAAATGAATTTTTTTAGCTTGCAATTGCAGCATCCCCAATCTAACATTTTAATACCTACTTATCATGAGAAAGTCTACTTTCCCAAAATTTGCTGTAACCTTATTTTTAGTTTTATCACTTCTTTTTTCCTGTGATGATGAACAGCCTCTAGAACCGGATGCCGTTGAGCTTCAAAAAGGACCCTACTCCGTAGACCATGTTGGACTTGACGACATACCCAGTATTTCAAGTTTTCTGGAGAAAAGGGCCGGGAAGAACATTTTTTCGGAAAGTTCAAAAGGGGATGGTACCGATGTAATCTTCGATAAAGAGGACATTCTGGTTGTGAGGGACAGCCTGCAACAAGGAAACTATTCCCTGCGGTTCTCCTATCCTGACACCCCTGGGAATACCTTCTACAATCTCAACATTAGCATTTCGGGCTCGGGCGAGATCAATGAACCCTACATCTATAAATATATTTGTGATGAAGACCAATTTGCCGAGTTTGAGGGCAACGGGTACGATATGGCCTATTTTTCGGGTAGCATAGAGATGCACAGTTTTGACAGCCACTTTGCCGACCTGGATTTTCTCAGTGGCAAGTGCGACGATGCCATGACCCCCTGCGGGGGAACTGTAATAGGGACCCCCATAGCCTATTCGGGTACGGGCAATGGTCTTGGGGCCAGCCAGCCCAATTATACCAACAGTACAGATTTCAACAGCGGCAACAGCGCGCATACACTATCCGTACAGGTGTACCATACCACGCCTGATGGCTCCGGGACCTTTCTGTATTCCTCCGGTGGCTCGCAGATGGGCACTTGCCAGCACCTGAACGGATGTTTGACCACTATGGTAGTAAGGAGCAGTCCAAAAAACAACATGCTACAAAAAACCTCCAAGATAAGCTGTAATGACTGTGGCAACTCGCCCCGATGGGGCTCTGGCGCCAACATAGAAAGCCGGACAAAGCTGCTTGCGAATTCGTTAAAAGCAAAATTATCACTATCCTCGAACGATGTCAACTTCTTGTTGCAGAATAGAAAACTGGTTGAGGATTTGAGCAGTTACTTGAATTATCACAAAAACAGTACTATGGCCAAAAACAAGGCTAGAAAAATGATTGCCGAGGCCAAGAGGGGTGAACTATTGTCCGTAAAGCCGTATATTAAATACCCCATGGGTAAAGCCAAGGAATATGCACAGAAATACCCAAAGCTTACGGAATACCTAAAGAACCAATTGCCCAAGGTGGCCAGAATACCCAAGATTACCAATGCAATACATGAGTTCACCCAATTGCCCCTGAGCCAGATACAACGAGAATTGCAATGGGGAGAGGGGCCTGAAATTCATATTGTTCAATTGGATAACTACAAACCAGGCAAAACAGATGAAGATACGGCAGGTTTTTTTGATAAAGAGCTGCCAGATAGAGTTCTTCTTGATATTGATTATGTCAACCAAATGGAGAATGGAACCTTGGTGCAAAACGACAATGATGCCGCCATATTTTTTATCGGAACTACCATTTTACATGAATATGTGCATTATGGAGACTTCAGCAACGGATTTGATTATCCCGGAGAAGAAGGGCGAAAATTTGAAATTTCTGTCTATGGGGAGAATGTTCACCCAGATAGAGCCAGAATTGTATTAAATAGGATAAATTAAAAGTGATGAAAATTTACGTGCTTGTTACATTTGTTTTTATTGTATCAATAATTTTTAGTTGTAAACAGAACACTACCAAAATGATTGACCACAAGAAGGAGCCTGGTCGACAATTTTCTATTCAAGAATGTTTGGACAAAAAGGACAAAGAAAAAATTATTGAAGCAATAATGGCAACACCAGATTTCCAAATGTTCTTACATCCGAATATTGAGGGCAGGTTACCAGTACAATTGGTCAAGAATGAATTTATAACCTCTGACCTTAATATCTTTTCAAATGGGTTTCAAGTTCAATTTGTAGATTCCCTTACCCTTCCAGAGGGAAAGGAGCACCAGATTACTTTAGGGAAAATTGATTGTACCGGTTCCAAAATTTCGTATTCCATATATTATCCGATAGAGGGAGTAATAATATCAGGGAAAATATTAAAAAAAGACGGTTCGTGGATAGCTATAGAAACTACTTGGGGGGAAATGTGATGGATATAAGTGTTATGTAGAAAACATCAATCTGGAAATTTTATTTTTTGAGGAAGAAGGAAGGAGTAAAGTTCAAAATTAAAGTTTATGGACAAAGTGTACAACCAGACAATGCAAGATTAATTTTGAATAGAATTAATTAAAATATAGAGAAAGATGAAATCTATAATAAGGATTCTATTGCTTATTTCGATTGTTACAACTTATAGCTGTACTGAAAAAGCAAGAAAAAAAGAACGGAATGTTCCAATTTTGACAAACCAAATAGATGATGATTCTTGCTTAGAACGTAGGGATGTAGAAATAATTACCAAGAAAATACTTAGTACCGATGATTTACAACTCTATCTTAAACCGCTGAAAGAAAAAGGGTTGGGTGTACAGATTTTAAGAAATGAGTTTTTAACTGATGCGTTGAATGTTACTATTAATGGTCAAAAAGTGGTTTTTATAGACTCATTAAAAAGTACTGAGCGTGTATTCAAGCTAACATTTCCAAAAATTGATTGTGAAGCAAAAAAAGTGTCTTTCGCAATTTGGTATGAATTTGAACATGCAGATATTACAGGGAATGCCATCAACCAAAATAATGAATGGAATGTTGAGGTTGTTGGACATGGGATAGTAGATTAAAAAGGAATTTTAGGTCATGTCAAAAAAAGTGACATTTTCAATAATGATTTTAGCGATCCTTTGCAATTGCAAAGAAAAAAGGGAGGAAGTTGATAAAATAGAGGTGCAACAAAAAAGTAATATCACCGAAAACTGTTTATCAAAAAATGAAAAAGAAAAGATGTTGGAAAAGATTCTTAAAACATATGATTTTCAATTGTTTCTGGATCCTGAAGTTGATGGTAGGCTTCCTGTGAGATTACAAAAAAATGATTTTGTGACGGAAGATTTAGAGTTAGAATCCAATGGATTTCCTGTGGTATTTGAAGACTCCTTGGATTTGCCATATGGAAATATACATCGGTTACGTATTATTGATAGGGATTGTGAAAACCAAAAATTCGGATATTCTATTTTTTATCCCATTGAAGGTGCGATAATGACAGGTACTGTATCAAAATCTGACACCACATGGTTAATCACGGATTCTAATTGGGGGATAAAAGATTAGTTTTCTATTTTATGATTATGCTTGTCCATGACTCCTCAAAAAAGAGGAAGATGCTTTCTTGTTTTTTTTAGGAACAACTATTCTTCATGAGTATATCCATCTAGGAGATTTTAATAACGGGGACAACTATAAATTTCCGTTAACGGAGGAAGAAGGCAGGCTTTTTGAGGTTATGGTATATGGCGAAAATGTGCATGACTACAACGCAATCGAGATATTAAATAGAAATTGACATGAAAAAAATTGTACTATTAATAATAGTAATCTCTTTTTCTTGCAAGCAGCAAGCTAAACAATTAGAATCAGGGTACTCTTCTCAATCTCAAGACTGTTTTATAGAAAAAGAAGTTAGGGAATGCTTTGTAAAAATACTCGAAGAGCCCAACAATATTTATCCTATACTTTCCCATATGGACAGCCTTGCACTAAATGAAATTCAATATCGGAGTAATTTCCCCATTAGTTTTTCAAAAATCAAAATCAAAGAAGCTTTTTTCTCCTTATCCAAAGTTGAAAAGAAAAATATGGGTAAAAAATTGATATTAAGTTTTGAGAAAGTCAATTGCTCAATGGCTAAATTTCACTTAACAGTACTGGAAAATGATTATGGAAGGGTCATAAATGGGAAAATAACGAAGAAGGATAATGGAGAACTAGAGTTGAGGATTACGGGAGAGGCCGATATCAACTAATGTAGTATAAATAAAAACACCATATTGCTTTATATGAGTTACCCAATTGCCCCTGAGCCAGATACAAAAGGAACTGCAATGGGGAGAGGGGCCAGAGATTCATATTGTGCAATTGGATAATTATGATCCTGGAAAGACTGATGAAGATTCTGCTGGTTATTTTGATAAACACACACCACACCGAATTTTGCTAGACATTGATTATGTTAATTTAGTTGAAAATGAGACATCTGACCCGGATGCTTTGATTTTTTGGGTTGGAACAACGGTTTTACATGAATATGTGCATTACGGTAATTTTGTAACTGGTTTTGAATTTTTGGGAGAAGATGGGAGATTGTTTGAAACGAAAGTCTATGGTGAAAATGTTCAACCAGATAGGGCAAGAATAGTCTTAAATAGAATTAAGTGATAAACTTTCAAAAAAATCAAAAAATGGTACTAAGGAATTCTATAGCCGCTTTATTTTTAATGGTCTTTTTAAGTTGTATAGATAAACGACAAGAAAGCAAGAGCGCACCAGAAATAAATGTTGGGTCATCAAGTTCGCTAATAAATTGTTGGAACACCCAAGAAAGACAAGATATTATAGAGGAGATTCTAAGCACCACGGATATACAAACCTATGTTCTGCTCTTTATAAGGGAAAAATTACCAATTCAGATTATTAAGAATGAATTCATTACGGAAAATCTCAAAATTTTCACAAACAATCAAGAAGTAGAAATTATAGGAAAGAACTCCAATTCTGATTTGGCATTTGAATTAACATTTCAAGAAATAAAGTGTCCAACCAAACTTCAGTTTTCAGTTTGGTTGGATTATGAGCATGCCAGTATAAAGGGTTTTGTTTTGAAAAAGGATGAAAAATGGATAGCCGAGATTACAAGTCACGGTATTGTTGATTAGAAAAACAATTGAATTAAGGATTTCGAAGATGATATATAAGATTTTAATTAGTTGGTCCATAGTTCTTTTACCCATTCTTATGAGAAGTCAGACTGATAGAATTGAAACCCAAATTATGAATTGTGTCTACAATGAAATGAAGGACAAAGGTCTGCAATATAAAAAAGCAATAAAGAACTATGAGAGCTTTTTAATATCTGAAAATCTTTTATTGGACGGAAGTGCACAAAGTTACCTGACAACTATTCAAAAAATAGCATCTGACAGAGATTTCGATTATTACCCTTCCAAGCCTTTTATGGATTTTGTTACTTTAGAAGAACATGAAATAAAAAGGACAAAATGTAATAATTTTCCAAAATCGGGAAAATTGGCTCTATTTCATCAAGCTATTGATTCGATAACAAAATCAGGATACTCAGAAGCTGATGCCATAGCACAAGTATTCTTATCGGTTCTATCCATTGATGATTTTGAACTTGACTATTACAAACTTAAAACGTTTGCACTATTAATTTGGATAAGAACGGGGGAAGGTATGGAAAATGAACCAGTGAAGGAACTTCCTAAAATCTATGATTCAAATTCAGTCATTGAAATATATTTGGATGCAAAAGGTCAGCCCTTTGTCAATGAAAATAAGATATCATTGGAAAAATTAAGTGGGCTTATATATAAATATATGGAAAACAAGAAAGCAGAATCAGCGATAATTATAAAAACGGATAAGAGTGTTTCTTATAAAAATTATATCCAGATTCAGAAAGCAGTTGCTGACGAGATTTTATATCTGAGAGAAAAACTATCTGTTGAAATGTATAATATACCATTTAAGAATCTTTC
This sequence comes from Flagellimonas marina, assembly GCF_042651185.1. NCBI lineage: Bacteria > Pseudomonadati > Bacteroidota > Flavobacteriia > Flavobacteriales > Flavobacteriaceae > Flagellimonas > Flagellimonas marina. Next base: position 924,186 of record NZ_JBHSCL010000004.1, read on the forward strand.
CAAAGAGCAGAAAGAAGAATTGAAAAATATTTATCCCATGAATGTTTATGAGCAATAAAAGGTAACACTAATTATAAATCCTTGAGCAGGTTTTAACCCAGCTACTTTACCAAAACAGGTTAATAAGAAAAACTTAAAGACAATGCAAACTTTATAAATTTTAGGTAAGAAAAGCTTCATAAAAACCCCCGGCAAGGCCGGGGGTTTTCATTTAATTAAACTGATATTGTGATACAATGCCTTTCAACCTAGCTTTAAGGTCCTCTCCAGCATCATAGACCATTTGTTCATTGGATGGAAAGGGAACCTCCCTGGCATTCAAATAAATCAATAGGTCATCTTCAAGCGCTCTTTTGTCGCCTTGGTAGTTGGCAAATATATGCTCAAACACAAACTGACTGGATAGGGGATAGGCATTGATTTCCTGACCATTTCTTAAATCGGTGAATCGAACCTTGGCTCCAATTTGGGCGACTTTGCTCTGTGTAAACTGAAAGAACTTACAGGTCACCGTACGCATTTTGTCTACCTTGATTTTGTTGCCCAGACTGTCCTTAACCACATTGCCTTCTCTGTCCAAAAGGTATTCCCAACCATCTTTTATTTGTCGTTCTTTTATGATTTGGGTTTCGTTGACGCGTTCTGGAGAAACATTTATTTCCATAAAGTCCAGATTCATGGCATAATCGTATTTCACATTGGATAAAGGATTGGTGTGGTATTGCAACCAAAAATTATCGATACCGAAGGCATTGAAATCCAACAGCTCCTGTTCCAATCGCTCGGGAATAATTTGCTCGGTTTGATTGGCAATTTCAACACGAACAAATTCCAGACCCTTGTTGTAGGCCTCGTCCATTTTGGCAACGGTTTGCTTGTATCCAGGGTTGATTTCCTGCAAATATTTCAAATCATCGTAAGCAGCTCTGTAGTCCGCTTTATAGATGGCATTGGCCAAAAGATTCGATGCATTTTCATACAAATGTTCGGACAAATCATCTTTTGTATTTAGAATTTTGTTGTCGTAATTCACAAAATTGAATCGGGCATCCCTGCCTTCGTCATAAATGGTGAGGGGCAACAAAGGCCTAATGCGCTGTTGAATGTTTTTCAGCCCCAAATACTTGTTGTAGATGGTCTCTAAATTGGCCGGATTGCCGTCGTTCTGCAAAAAAGCAATCTCTTGTTGCTCTCTTTCGGCGTTCTTGGCAAAAGCCTCTTCCAGCAGGATGATGTACTCCTGATTTCCTTTTTTGGTCTTGTTTTCGGCCAAATTCTTAATGGCCTTGTTCATTGCGGTTTGGTAATTACCTTTATTCAGTGCTTCTTGGGTTTTTTTGACCCCTCCACAGGCAGTAAGTAAAACCAATACGGTGATGAGTAGAAATTTTTTCATGGTTTTTTGATTTATTGGTTATGGTTGGTTTTTCAATTGCTGTGCCAAAAACCAATATTTTTATAACGAAAAAGGTTGAACGGTAGTATAATATCGATAAAATACGCAAAATAAGCTCATTTCCAAGGGGTTGGCATGAATCTTAAAATTGTTAATTGCCGTTTGATAAAATGAATCATCCACGTGTTTTTTATTGGGGATAATCGATATGCAATTCGTAATTTTGGCCTTTGTTTAATTTAAGGCAGGATGCAAAGAGACCACAAGATTTTTGAACTAATAGCGCAAGAAAAAGAAAGACAGATTGAAGGTATTGAACTAATAGCTTCGGAAAATTTTACCAGCCCACAGGTTATGGAGGCCGCGGGTTCTGTATTGACCAACAAATATGCTGAAGGGTACCCCGGAAAGCGCTATTACGGGGGTTGTGAAGTGGTGGATGAAGTGGAGCAGCTGGCCATTGACCGCGCCAAGGAATTATTCGGTGCAGTCTATGCCAATGTGCAGCCCCACTCAGGTTCTCAAGCCAATGCATCGGTTTATCATGCCTGTTTAAATCCCGGAGATACCATTTTGGGATTCGATTTGTCCCATGGAGGGCATTTGACCCATGGTTCTCCCGTGAATTTTTCCGGAAAACTCTATCGACCCGTATTTTACGGAGTGGATGAGGAGACCGGAACCTTGAACTATGATAAAATTCAAGAGATTGCCGATAAAGAAAAACCGAAATTGATTATTGCAGGCGCTTCTGCATATTCCCGTGATATGGATTTTAAACGGTTCAGGGAGATTGCCGATAGCGTTGGTGCCATTTTGGTAGCAGATATTTCGCACCCTGCCGGTTTAATCGCCAAGGGTATTTTAAGCGACCCTGTTCCACATTGTCATATTGTTACCACCACCACCCATAAAACGCTACGTGGGCCGCGAGGTGGACTTATTTTGATGGGAGAGAACTTTGACAATCCGTTTGGTATCAAATTAAAAAATGGAAACTTGAGAAAAATGTCAGCCTTGTTGGACTTGGCAGTTTTCCCTGGAAATCAAGGTGGGCCCTTGGAGCATATCATTGCAGCTAAGGCCATTGCCTTTGGAGAAGCACTTTCCGATGAATACCTGCACTACATGATTCAGGTAAAGAAAAATGCAGCGGCCATGGCCAAGGCCTTTATGGATCGTGATTATAAAGTGATTTCAGGTGGAACGGACAATCACATGATGCTCATCGACCTAAGAAACAAGAACATTACGGGTAAAGATGCTGAAAAAGCACTGGAGAAAGCTGCTATTACTGCCAATAAGAACATGGTTCCGTTTGATGATCAATCGCCGTTCATTACATCAGGCATACGTTTTGGAACCCCTGCCATCACCACAAGAGGATTAAAAGAGTCCGATATGGAAACCATTGTAGGGTTTATTGATGAAGTCATTACTGACCCCGAAAATGAAACTCAAATTGCTGCCATAAAAGACAAAGTCAAGGACTTAATGAAGTCCAGACCGTTGTTTAATGCGTAGGGGTTGGGTTATGGGTTTGATTTTGCCACTTTGATATTAGGTTACTCCAAGAGAAACAAATCTTCGTGGCAGAGTTGCTTGTCACGTAAGGAGTAGATCATTACTTTGTGATGAACGGAGTCTTCAAAATAAAGACCCCAGAAATCAAAATAACTGCTTTGACTTTTATTGGGTTCAAAAACATTTTGGGCTCTTCCTTCGTAAACGGGCACAAAAACCTCGTACGGCATTTCGGTCAGTCCTTTGGTAAAATATACAAAGTGTTCACTTACCTTGGATAGTATGGCTCCTATTTGCTGTGGAATACTAAAATCACTGGTTCTGGAAATCACTATAGAGGTATCCTTGTAATGAAAGGAGGCCTCAATAATATCCAACGTATGACTGTTCTGTGCATTTAGATTTTCGAGTGCCCCGGTGAAAAGAGAAGAGATTCTAACTTGACTCTCCAAGGGATAGCAGGTATTGCCCCAGTCTCCATCGTTAAAATGGCGTAGGGTCTCGGTGAGTCCAAAATTGAAGTACAATTCCAGAATTAGCTCAGCTTTGTTATGCGAGCTATTAAAATGGCACTGCATCTTGGCTTCTGCAAAAAATTCGCGTTCCAGAATTTTCAGAAACTCATCCACTCCATTTACGGCCTCAAAAACCTTTGCGCCGCTAAAGTGGAAATTAGGGTTACTTTTTCGTTGGGATGACATGGTTTTCAGCGTTGTAATTTCGTATCATTAAAGTTAGGAGGATTCTTTTATCTTGGATTGAAGGAAAACCTTAAAAATTCTGTGGGTTTTCCTTGGTTTGTAGGGATTTTACCTCAAAAAGAAATGATAAGAGTTACGATTGCTGGAAATACGATGTTGGAAAACCAAAAGTTTAAATGAAACCTCGGTTTTTTGCCGCTAGGATAAGGGCTAAATCATTTTCATTTTCCGTCCCGAAGAGGGTTTTTAAATGACGCTTTCTGTTTTCAATGGAAGAGGGGGAAAGCCTGATGAATTTTTCCAAATCCTTGTTCTTGGTGCCTTTGGAAAGATGATACAATATCTGCCGGTCCTTTTCGTCCAAATCTATATCGTTGGACATTTTCTTTCTTATGGCGCCAAGTGCTTTTGAAGAATAATAGGGAGGGTTCAATACAATGGTCTTTACGGCATCTTCCAACGTTTTAGGGTCTATATCCGTTTTTACCAGATATCCGTCTGGGTCCACCGTTTTTAGAATACTGTTGATTCGGTAATTGTCGCTAAAGGACGACATGTAAACAATTTTGCTTTCAGGCACTATTTTTCGCGCCAAAATCCCCAAATCTTCTCCCGTATAGGGCTGGTCCTCATTGGGGGCGTATAGTTGTACATCCAAAAACAGAATATCGTATTTGAATGAGTTGGCTGAGTCTTCAATTAGCTTTTTGCCAGATTCATAGGAATTGGCAGTGTCCACAATGATAGTATATCCATCAAAAGCAATGCGCTCAAGGATAAACTTGTATCCCAGCATTGTCATTTCGTGGTCATCTATGGCCAATATTCTAAGCGTACTCATATTTTGGTTTTGTGGTTATTAAGATTCAGGTATTTAGAACTTGTTTCTGTGCTGCATCGTTGAGAACGTTTTCCGTTTCAATATAGTTACAGGGTATGGTAACCGTAAGGGTGGTGCCTCTCCCTTTTTTACTATCAATGTCCAAGGCGCCTTTCACTTTTTTCACCCTTGATATGATATTCCGAAGGCCGATGCCTCGCTTCCCTTTATTGGTGTCAAAACCGATTCCGTCGTCAGAAATGGTCAATTTTAACTTTTCGCCATTTAGGCCAAAGGCTATGTCCACCCGTTCACATTTGGCGTGCTTTACACAGTTTTTAAGTGATTCTTGGACTATTCTATAGGCATTTATCTTGATGTCGCCCAAGAGGTTGTCCCAACTCACTTTATTGTCATACGTAAAAGAACATATTACCCCAGAAGACTTTTCAATGCCTTCCACTAAATCCTCCAGGGATACAATAAAGTTATGAAATTTTTCATAAGACGCATGGTTCAGTTCATGCGAAATGGTGCGTATTTCCTCTTCAACTTCTTGAAGGCGCTCAATGAGTCCGGCACGCTGTTCCACAGAGGCCATATCATCACGGTCGTTCAAACCGCTCAAGATTAGACGAATCCCCAGCATTTCACCCAAAATTCCATCATGCAGTTCTTCTGAAATCCGTTTTTGTTCCAATTGTTTGCCTTCCTCAAACTTTCCCTGCTGCGAAAGCATAAGATTGTATATCTCAAGGTTGCTCTCTTGCTGTTTTTGCCGGTACTTGAGCCTGTTGTTGTGGATATACTGCGATACAATGATCAGAATGGCCATACCAAAAATGATGAGACCCAATACAGCTCCTGCCCAGATTTGTTTTTCACGGGATAGGATTTGGTTTTCTTCAATCACCTGGTCGGTTTCTAAACGGATACGGGCAAATTTATCCCGCTTAGTGCGTTCCTCTTCTTTTATGGTCTCATTAAGGTCGTAGTAGGCATCTGAATAAGCAAGGGCGTTCTTTGGGTCCAGTTTGGTGAGTAGTCTGAGCACCTCGGTCAACCGTTCGTTGTTATAGGTCTCTTGCGCCAATGCCCGGGATTCTTTGGCATATTCAATAGCTTCTGTACTATCGCCTTCCTTTGCCAATGCTTCCGCATAAAACTGTTTGGCCCGGGGTTGATCGGATGTGTTATCGATGCTATCATTGATTTGAATAGCAAGTTGGAGCAGTTCTTTGGCCTTCTCAAGATCTTTCTCTCCCTTAAAAATGGTATACGCCTGACTTGTTAGCGCCAACGAATAAAGCTCTATATTTTCTTCCTTGATTGTCTCGTTATTAAGGAGCTGGTTAAAAACTTTTTCTGCCGAAGCATAATCATCCTTTTCTAAAAGTTCATGCGCGATATTATACTGATTTTGTTGAGTGAACTTAGCTTGGTCCGATTCATCAACGTCTTCAATGTAGGCACCTGCTTTTTCAAAGAACTCCAAGGCCTTGTCCCGGTCATCCATGCCGCTAGCTATGATTCCTAGCATGTTGTAGCAGTTGTAAATCCTTTTGTTGTCCTCCAAATCTTCAAAAATTCGTAAGGCAGCTGTAACATTTATTTCCGCTCCTAAATAATCTTTATAGGAATCTTGTATTCGACCCATGATATAGAGCATTCGACCCTCAAGACTATCTGAGCTGTCGCTCTCAGGAAGTTGCTCAAAACTTTTTAAAGCTTTTTGGTAATGATAAAAGGCACTGTCCAAAACACCATGCGAACTGAATAAATATCCCATATCCCAATGCGAATTTCCCAAAACGTTATGCATTTGGGATTCTTCGGCTAACTGAATGACCAATTTATTGGTCTTTCTGAATTCAAGAGAATCTGACAAGTTTCTATAAGTCAATGATATATTTGAAAGTCTTTCAATACCAATGCTATCATTTGAAAGGGAGAGTGCTTTGTCCTTTGCTTGCTGCAACAGATTTTTTCGTTCTTCCATTGATAGCTGCGAACTGTCTCTGGCTATGGTAATCCAAGTATCAATCAACTTTGTATCAGGATTAGAAGAATTCACCTGCTTTTGGGAGTTTTTACTACATCCCAGTAGAACAACGAATAGGGCGATAAGAATTCTCTTTTTCAATGTAAAGTAGGTTATACTTGATTAGTGTATAGACAAGGTAACAAAAAAGCCCCAATTCTTAATTGAAGTGGGGCTTAATGTATTTTTGGGTAGAATCAAAGTTCTCTGTCTTCGTCTGCAAAGGACTTCAACTCATATGTCTTGCGGCGAATTTTTTCCATAAGGTAAAGTCTTTTTTGGATTTCACTCTCCTTATAGGACAATGAGTCTCCATCAAGCTCATTCGCCTCTTTTTTACAAGATAATATGCAAATCAGAACAACTGTAATAATGATTGGAACAATTTTATTCATTAATATAGTGCTAATCTAAGGTAGAAAAATATTATCCATTTCCGCGTCCCTCATCACCATTTGAAGACTTCCCATCAGTAGCCTCTTGGTCCAACTTTAGGGTTTTGATCATAGCTTCGGTGTCCTGTACATCAGTTTCTGGTTCGCAAGAAAACATTCCAACGGTTAGTAGGGTAAGTGCGAAAATACTTAGTGCTCTTTTCATAATATTAGGTTTATGGTTTAATAAATAGGTTTATGCAGCTAAGATATTTAGGCACACTAGGGTACGGCACTATGCAACAAATGTTTTAGTGAATGGCACAATTCTGCTAGAATTTTGCCTAATTGCGTTAGAATTTTGCTAATTAACCGCCTTTACCGCAGTTTTGGAGAGCATTTCCTTTAAGGCATCTATCTTGTCCTTATAGGTTTTGGAGAAGGGGAGTTCCTCTTCATGGTTGTGGTGCAATGTGCAGATAGACTTACCATAATTGATACGGGATACATACCTACTATTTAATATGTAGCTCTGGTGTATCCTAATAAAACCTTTGGGCAATCTTTCCTCAAAAGATTTTAAGGTTTTAAAAGCACTGATCACGTTACCATCGCGCATATAAAAATCTGTAGTATTGTTGTCCGATTTTAGATATAGAATATCTTTGGTGTCCAAATACCGGTAGTCGTTGTACGATTTTAAGCAAATGGTTGAGGGCAAGTGATGTTTTGGGTGCTGTTTGCGAAGCCGCATAATGGTCTTGCGGACATCGAATTCATTGTGCGGGAGTATCCAATAGTCGAAAAAGCCACTTTTTATGGCGTTGTAAGCAAATTTTTTGGTTTTGGAGTATCCTATTATAATAGGTAATGAGGGCATATACTGATTTAACTCCGAAACCATTTGAAAATAATCCATCCCATCTTCACCCAAATTGATAAGTACCATATCTGGGGTAAACTTTAAGATGGTATTTAGTCCTTCAGATGGATTGGTGGCTACACCAGCACACACGAAATCCTCATACTCCTGTAAGTAGAGCTGTAATTGCAGCTTAGAGGCTGCACTTGAATCGATTATGGCGTAGGTGTAATCCATGTGCAATTTACTGATTGCAAGTTACTAACGCACAAAAAAAACTCGTTGCAGTTTTCCCTTAAAAAAACTATGGGTTTTACAGTAAAATGGTTGCTTTTCCTACAATTCTCCTTAAAAATTCGTTAAAAGCTAATTATCTGTAACAAATTCATAAGCACCAAGGTCCGGATTTTGGGTTCTATCGGTTCCTAATATGTCAGTGGGAACGGTGAAAGATGTGTCGGGGTCGCCAAGGTCAATAGCAGCGGAGTTTTCATTTATGTTCAGTTGGTTTTCAGTTGGTTTATTAAAATCAGGGTCTTCGTTGAACACTATGTTACGGTAAAAACTGCTATTTTCAAAATTATAGAGGGGGTTTTCGACAACGAAGTCATCGTCCAAATTCAATCTGAGGAGGCAATAACTGAAACTAAAATTGAAATCTGCATTTGAATCTTGTTGTAATAAAAGCTCCGTGCCCATACTTCCGAAAACAATGCAGTTGGCAAAATCAGCATTTTCCATAGGAGCTACCTCCCTATTACCGGCTTCATTCAAACGAAAGTTTCGCAGCGACACTGTTGTGCCATTTCTAAAGCCATGAGGCCAATAATTAGTCAAGGTACAGTGAATAAAACTATATTTTCCACCCAATTCACCAAGGAAAGATGAACTCCCTGCACTTCCCAATACTGTATTTTCAGCGGTAATGTAGGCACTTGTGCTCCAGACATTGTGATTCTGACTGTTGTAGATTTGGGTATTTTGTAGGGTCAAGGTAGGCGAATCCAAAGTGTTGTCTCCCTCAATCCGCAAACCCACTGTGGCATTTTTGAGCGTTAGATGGTTGATGGTATTACTGGTGCTGCCTTTCCTAATCCATATGGTGCCCCATTGTCCGGGCTGGTCGGCATAGAAGGGCTCAAGCCGATCTCCTTCAAAAATGACTTCATTCTCCAAGACTTCCGGATCTTCACTCAGGGTGCCATTTATGGAGATGGAGGCACCAGCATCAACTAAAACACCTGAATTGTCATGAAAGTGTACCCGAGCCCCGGGTTGCATAGTCAATGTATTTCCTTCCGAAACAGCGGCATAGCCATAAATTACATAGGGTTTTTCATTGGTAAAGAGCAGCTCGTTAGGTTCTAAATAAAATCCTTCCACCTTGATTTCCGCTCCATTTTCATCCATACCGAGTACCAATGATTCTTTGGTTCCATCAGAAAGTGTTCTTGGATAGAGAAAAACGGCATCCCGCACCAGCGTAACCAGCTCCACTTTCTGGGTCATGGGACCCGTGCCAAAAAAAAGGCTCTCGGTATAGAGAAATTCATTTTCCGAAGTTTGGGAAATATCAAAAGTGGTCTCGATAAAAACATAAAGACTGTCCTTGGCCAATAAGGGCACGTCATTGAATTCTTTGCCGGGAAGGCCATCAACATTCAGTCGATAACTACTGTTTTGGCCAGATTCCAATCCCACATAAGGGATATATATGTCCTCGTCTGAGCGGTTGTATACTTTTAAGGAGTAGGTGCTACTCCCGATGTTGGTAAATACGGTATCCAAAAAAACGGTGTCTTTGGAGAATTCCAAATTACCAGTGCTTGGCACAAATTCGAAATCCTTACGGCATGAGGCTATGGCGATGACAAGCAACGCCAAAGATGTGGCAAAAGACCATTTTAAATACCAACGGCACACTATTCAAAGAGTTTTTTTACGGATTCTGGGACGCGTTTGGGGCGAAAGGTCTTCGCATCCAAAAGACACCATTCCGTATGGGCATTAACCAAAAGTTGCCCTGTTTTATTGTCCTTGATTTCAACCACGCGGGTAGAAATGGGTCCCTTGTTGCTCTTAATATAGGTGTTCATTTCGATGGAGTCACCCAAAAACGCGGATTTATGATAGGAAATATTGTGATTTTTCACCACCCAGACCATATCCTTTCGAATCTCCTCGGTGGTAACGTCCTGCCAATGGTTTTTAGAGATTTCCTGAATCCATTCCACATATCGAACATTGTTTACATGGTTTAGATCGTCTAAGTCTTGCAATCGTACTTCAAAGGATTCGGTATAGGTTTGCATTAGTCTTTTTTACGGATTTTCACCTCAAATAATTTGTCCCAGTTTTTCCCTGTGACAAAAAAGGTGCCTTTTTCCTTGTGGTAGGCAACACCGTTCAATACGGAATTGGTATCGTCCCATTCGGGACCTCGGTTTACTTTGCTTTTGAGACCGCCAAAATTAACCACTCCTTCAATGGCTCCGGAGGTGGCATCAATGATCATCATGCTTTCCTTTTGGTAGACATTGGCATAGATCTTACCATCTACATATTCCAGTTCGTTGGCCTTATTGAAGATGGATTTATTGGTAGCGGTCTCTATATGACCCTGCTCTTGAAGGGTCTCGGGGTCCAAGAACCATATTTTTTCCGTGCCATCACTTTTATACAACTTTTCGCCATCGTTGCAGAGGCCCCAACCTTCTTTGCTTTCACCATAGGTGAAGGTCTTGATTTGCTCCAGATTCTCGGGGTTGTAGACAAAGCCCATTCCGCTTTGCCATGTAAGTTGGTAGAGCTTATCGTTTAGAATGGTGATTCCCTCCCCAAAAACTGTATTTTCCAATGCAATTTTCTGAAGGATCTCACCGGTTTCATAATTTACTTTCCGAACGGTGGAACCACCTCGTTTGCCCGTACTTTCATAAAGCACACCATTGCTGAATTCCAGTCCTTGGGTGTACGCCGTGGGGTCATGTGGGTAGGTATTGATGATATCGTAGGCATAGATTTCTGGGGCAGATGGCGCCAAAAGGCGGAGTTTTTCTTCAACCTCAACAGGTTGATTCTCAATAGTGAACTTGGCTGTGAGGATTTTGTTGCCCAAGGTGGGTATATTTAGGGTTAGTTTGCCATCTTCGAAGGGAATTTCCTGCCCATCCATAAAATAATGAACCTCTGAAATGGCAATGTCCTTTTTGTTCTTTAGAACAACACCAACTTCTTGGTTTTGCTGCACATTCTTATCTTCCAACTGAATGGAAAAGTGTTTGGAAGGGTCAGCTTCCCCTCCGCAGGCTAGAAAAAAAAGTAAAAAGCCAGAAATGGAAAGCAGTTTAACCATAGTTTTTAATTGCTTCATGCTATAATGATCCTAGATCTTCGAAATTAAGGATGAATTAGGATTGTGACAAATTTAAAAGGTCGTATATTTGCATCTGGCAAGTCCTACACGACCAGCTCCTGCAGAATCCCCCAGGGCGGGAACGCAGCAAGGGTATGCGGTCGTAGCGGTGCGATGTAGGTAGCTTGCCTTTTTTTGTACCCTGAAATCAGCTAAAATGGATAAAAAAGTTGTACTGATAACCGGTGGTTCCTCCGGCATCGGCAAATCCATTGGAAAATTTTTGACTTCCAAAGGGTATGTGGTGTACGGTACCACTAGAAACCCAAATAATTATCCTGATTTTGATGAATTCCCATTAGTTCAGTTGGATGTGAAGGATGTAAAGAGCATTCAAAAGGCGGTTTCCCTTATTATTTCCAAGGAAGGTCGTTTGGATGTCTTGGTGAACAATGCTGGCGTGGGAATAACCGGTCCTATCGAAGAAACCCCACATGAAGAGATTTTGAATGTGTTTGAGACGAATTTGCACGGTCCGGTGCACATGATGAAAGCGGTTCTTCCACAAATGCGGAAACAGGGAGGGGGTGCCATAATCAATATTACCTCCATTGCAGGATATATGGGGTTACCTTTCCGAGGGTTTTATTCGGCCACTAAAGGGGCTTTGGGTCTCATCACAGAGGCCTTACGGATGGAAACCAAGGATTTTGGAGTTACCGTGACCAATGTGGCTCCAGGCGATTTTGTCACCAATATTGCGGCGGGAAGATACCATGCCCCGGTGTTGGATGGATCACCTTATGAGGATAAATACGCTCAGACCATCGATGCCATCAATAATGACGTGGACAGTGGGGGAGACCCGATTAGAGTAGCTGAGGCTGTTTTTAAGATTATCAATCAAAAACAACCCAAAGTCCATAATCCTGTTGGGGCTTTTTTACAAAAGTTTTCACTTACCTTAAAGAAGATTTTACCCGATAAAGTCTTCGAAAAACTATTGATCACCCATTATAAGTTGTAATTTTACACTTCTTTTAGTACTAATCAAATTGAAAATAAGAGAGCATGAAGTTTTTTATTGATACAGCAAATCTAGAACAGATAAAAGAGGCTCAGGAATTGGGGGTTTTGGACGGCGTTACCACCAACCCTTCACTTATGGCCAAAGAAGGCATAACAGGGAAAGACAACATTTTAAAGCACTACGTGGACATCTGCAATATTGTTGATGGGGATGTTTCTGCTGAAGTTGTTGCTACAGATTTCGACAATATGGTGAAGGAAGGTGAGGAATTGGCCGAATTACACGAGCAGATAGTAGTAAAAGTGCCCATGATCAAAGATGGCGTAAAAGCATTGAAATACTTCTCAGATAAGGGAATACGAACCAACTGCACCTTGGTGTTTTCTCCAGGACAGGCGTTGTTGGCTGCTAAGGCCGGAGCCACTTATGTTTCTCCGTTTTTGGGACGTTTGGATGATATTTCAACGGATGGTTTGAACCTTATCTCTGAAATCCGATTGATTTATGACAACTACGGATTTGAAACCCAGATTTTGGCTGCTTCCATCCGTCACACCATGCACGTGATTGATTGTGCCAAAATTGGTGCCGATGTTATGACAGGCCCACTTTCTTCTATAGATGGTTTGTTAAAGCACCCATTAACGGATATAGGTTTGGCCAAGTTCTTGGAAGACTACAAAAAAGGGAATTCCTAATAAGAAAATAGAGTAAAAGGTAAAGACCCTGAAACTAAGTTTCGGGGTTTTTTAGTTATAAGGAAGAGTATAAATCGCCAAAGCCATCAACAATAATAGTGTCCTGGGTAATTACACATTTGTTGATTTTGTCGATGACCATTGCCAACTGAATTTCCTTGAAGTTTTCGCCGTAGAACTGGCTACTCTTGTCCAGTCCATATTGGTCCAAAAGGGCATTCCATTGCGAAAAACTGGTCTTTAGGTTGATACCGACAAAATTATGCTTTGGATATTTCTTTTTCAACTCGGCAATGCGCTGGCTCGTATTTCTGAATTGCCTTTCTTTGGCAGCTGTCCAAAAATAGATTACCGTATTCTTCTTTCTGCCCGCTATGGTTTTAAGGGAAATATCTTGGCCGTTGGCGTCCTTCAACACTAAATCGGGTAGCGTATGATTGGATTGAAGTTGCTGGATGCTCCTGTATAAATCGTCTATTTCTTTCTTATGCTCCCCATTGGACGATAGCATATTGAACTTATTGATAAAGAGTTGGCACTCTGGGTCTGATTTGTGCTCCTTTATTAGGTAATCCACGGCAATGTTCCTAAAAAGCACATCCCTGATATCTTGCTCATCCACCAGACTATCCACCAAGTGGAGTTTGTGTTTGTTGAAATGCAGATGGTTGCTTCCGACTTGTTCATCTCTATTGCAATCCTCCATGCATTGCATATAAGATAAATTGCCGAAATGCCATTTCATAAAATCAAAGTAGGGTTTAAAATACGTTAGGTCCCTATCATTGAAATTGATGCTATCCCTGTACTTATAAAAAGTGTTATCAAAATCGTGTACAGTTTCTTCCCCTGTTTTTCTCCTATGAAAAAACGGATATTTTTCCTTGTAGATGTAATTATTGTAGTCTACGGAAGCTTTAATCAAATTGAATGCGCGGTCAGACATTTCAACATCTGCAAGCATTTCGTTCAAATGACTAATTTTCATGTGTCTAAGCGAATCCACTTTATTGCTAAAATCTTCTGGGTCAAGTCCATAGTAGTTATAGACCAAAGGCTCCTCAGACTCATAGGCAAGGAACATTTCCATTAAAAAATTGTTCACTTCGCTACCTTTTCCGGAAAAGACCAGGGATTCATCAAACTCAACAGTGTTCAATCGGGCTAGAAGACTATCGCCTTCCTGCAAGTAGATATATTGAAGTTCGGGTTCGTGGTTAAAATGGTAAAGTCCCTCATCAATCCCTTGGAGGGTAAAGGAAAAACGGTTGCTATCATCCAATCTTACCGAATCCACATAAGTATCGTTTCGGTAAAGAACAACGTAATCACTTGTGGGATTAACAATCTCACCGCCAAAGAAGACAGAGGCACATTCTCCACTCTTATTTGCGCAACCAAAAGACGACAATACGATGAGGCCGAGTAAAAATCTAACCATATAGGGAACCATACGTTTAACAAACAAAATTAAGGATCCCTGTTAGCTGAGCTTGTTAATGGCTAGTTAAATGTTGTAAAACTGTGTTTTTATGATACTTAATAATGTGCTCTTAAATTGGAATTACGATGTGCTTTTAGCTACTTTTGCAAAAAAATAAACCAATTGCATGTTATCAGTATCCAATTTATCCGTACAGTTTGGAAAACGAGTATTGTTTGATGAGGTAAACGTAACCTTTACCGATGGAAATTGCTATGGTATCATTGGAGCCAACGGTGCCGGGAAATCCACTTTTTTAAAGATTTTATCCGGACAACAGGATCCAACCTCGGGGCATGTCCATCTTGAACCCGGTAAACGGATGTCCATTCTGGAACAGAACCACAATGCGTATGATGAATTTCCGGTGCTCGAAGCTGTGGTGATGGGGAACAAGCCCTTGTATAAGATTAAAAAGCAGATAGACGCCCTGTATGCAGATTATACGGACGAGAATGCAGAGAAAATAGGGGAGTTACAGGTAGAGTTTGAAGAAATGAACGGTTGGAACGCCGATAGCGATGCAGCTGCACTGTTGTCCAATCTGGGTATTACTGAAGATTTGCATTACACTACCATGGCCGATTTGGATTCCAAATTGAAGGTGCGGGTATTGTTGGCCCAGGCCTTGTTCGGAAATCCAGATGTGTTGATTATGGATGAGCCAACCAACGATTTGGATTACGAGACCATCAACTGGTTAGAGAATTTCTTGGCCAATTATGACAATACGGTTATTGTAGTATCGCATGACAGGCACTTTTTGGATGCCGTTTGTACGAGCATAGCCGATATCGACTTCGGAAAAATCAATCTGTACTCAGGTAACTATACTTTCTGGTATGAAAGCAGCCAGCTAGCTGCACGCCAACGCGCACAGCAAAACAAAAAGGCAGAAGAAAAAGCAAAAGAACTCAATGAGTTTATTCAACGTTTTAGCGCCAACGTGGCCAAGAGCAAACAGGCCACTTCCCGTAAAAAAATGCTGGATAAATTAAAGGTTGAGGATATTAAGCCTTCAAGCAGAAGATATCCTGCCATTATTTTTGATCGTGAGCGTGAAGCTGGGGACCAAATATTGAATGTGGAGAAACTTTCCGCTACTTCGGAAGATGGCGATGTCCTATTTCAAAATGTCAATATCAACTTGGCAAAGGGTGATAAAGTCGCCATTCTTTCCAAAGATTCAAGGGCTTCTACGGCATTTTATGATATTATCGCTGGAAAGACCAAGGCTGATTCCGGTACGTATCAGTGGGGCGTTACCACCACCCAGTCCTATTTGCCAGCGGACAATTCGGATTTTTTCAAAGAGAATATCAACTTAGTGGACTGGCTACGTCAGTGGGCCAAGACAGAAGAAGAACGCGAAGAGGTCTACATCCGTGGATTCTTGGGCAAAATGTTGTTCAGTGGGGAAGAAGCCCTAAAAAAATGTACGGTGCTCTCTGGAGGGGAAAAAGTACGGTGTATGTTGAGCCAAATGATGATGCTTCGCGCCAATGTGTTGCTTTTAGACGAGCCCACCAACCACTTGGATTTGGAAAGTATTACGGCCTTCAATAACTCGCTTAAAAACTTTAAGGGCACCATATTGTTGACAACCCATGACCACGAGTTTGTACATACGGTTGCCAATAGGATTATTGAGTTGACACCAAAGGGCACTATTGACCGTTACCTCACTTTTGATGATTACATGTCCGACAAGTCAATCAAAGAGCAGCGGGAAAAAATGTATGCCGTTACTGCATAAACTTTAGGCGTTGTAATATTTACTGTTCCAAATGGCGGGGTTGAAGTTCTTCCCCAATGCAAACCCGTAAAATATTACCACGGAGGCCACGCATTTGAACATAAAAAAGAAAATAATCCAAAATTCCGCTGCGCTGCTGTGCTTGGAGAACAAGCCATCTGGTACCATAAAGGTCACCATAAAACTTATCAGCAGCACAAGAAATGCCAGGTTTACGATATTCTTGAAGGGCCACACCAGTAATTTTCGAAGGGGGTGTAAATCACTGCCCCATTTATGCACCAAATAAAAATAGTCGTTCCCAATTGGCGCGAAGAGTAGGGGGTCGTCCTTGTCCTCCAGTTTAAAAAGTTTGGATGGTGCCATAATCTTGTACCCCTTAATTTCTGTGTCATGGGCAGATTCCAATTCCTTTATTTTGGAAAGTGCGCTTTGCGGAATCTTTCCCTTGAAATAGGCGCTATCCAAAAAACGCAATCTGTAATCAATACAGATTTCTTTGATTTGGTCAATGTGAAAGATGTTGTTAGTTTCCAAAAGGTCAAAAATAAATTCGTTGGAGTCTGATCTGTTTTTCGAAGTAAGCTCCTTTGAAATTTTGGTCTCCCTAAGAGAATCTCTTCTTAAAACTTCTTTGACCTCATCTAAAATTTGATGCTCTTTTAACTGCTTCTCCTTGATTTTATGAAGCTTATGCTCAATGTTGGTTCCTTTTAATATCATATCTTTTTTCTTAGCAATACTTTCAAAGTTAAGCAATTGGGATGTTGATTTTAAATAGGGTGCAAAAAAACCTGAGGTTAACATTTCGTTAAATCAATTTTGGGACGAAAAAAATGATTGGTGTTCTGTTAAAAAGATGTATCTTATCGAAGTTTTTGACACTTAATCGTAAAACCATACTAATCGAAAATCACCCAAACTTGAAAACCACCCCATGAAATCCCCCCTTCCCAAAATCCTACTTGGACTTCTTATGGCGTCCTGCGCACTGACTTTTGCGCAAAGTACTGACTCATCCAATGCATCTTCATTGAACAAAAACACGATTGGCTCCGAACATCATAAGATTTTAGCCGCTGCGGTTGAAGCCACTCAATTGGATGATATTTTGGAAAATGCGGGACCATTTACAATATTTGCGCCATCGGATGCGGCATTTGAACGATTTTCAAATGAGAAAATTACAGAGCTCATCAATTCTCAAGATAAAAGTGCTCTAAAGGCATTGGTAGCCTATCACATTGTCGCAGGTCATTTAACTGCATCCCGAATTCTTCGCGCCATGTGCCGAGGAAACGGGAAAGCAAGTTTTACCACCATTCAAGGGAAAAAATTATTGGCGCATTTAGATGGGTATGATATCGTACTTACAGACCCCATGGGCAATACTGCACGGATTACCACAGCAGATGTTAACCAAAGAAATACGGTCATTCACGAAATTGACAGTGTGATTCTTCCCTCACAAATGTAATAAGCATTAACGAAGTTCTGCTCCCAACTCCTTTTGATATTGGGCCAATAGTTTGCCCATAATCTTGTCAATCTGCTTGTCGGTCAAGGTTTTCTTTTCATCCATCAACGTAAAACTTACAGCATAGGATTTTTTGCCTTTTGGAAGATTTTTGCCTGTGTACACATCAAATAAGTTGACTTTTTTCAAAAGTTTTTTCTCTGTGTTCCAAGCAATGTCATATACTTTTTGAAATGAAGCCGTTTCATCCAGCAAGAGGGCAAAATCCCGTGTTACTTCAGGAAATTTTGGAATTTCTTGGAAGGCCGCATTTTGGGTACTTATAGATGCTAGAATTTCATCCCAATTAAAATCTGCAAATAGAACATCTTGTTTAATGTCGAACTTTTTCAGAGTACCCTTGCTCACCAACCCATAAGAAGCTAAAAGAGTATTGTTTTTACTGCAAGATAGGCCTTCGGCAAAAGAAGAGTCTGAATGCGGCTCTGTCTCTACGCCTTTCAACCCTAAACGTTCAAATAGGGTTTCAACAATACCTTTTAGGTAGAAAAAATCAGTTTTCTTTGATGCTGTTGCCCAGCTATCATTGGAACGGTCTCCAGAAATGAACAAGGATAAATGCCGCTTTTCCTGATTTTCTTTTCCCATTTTATGGTAAGTCTTACCAAACTCAAAAAGTTTAAGATTGGTTTTTTGTCTGTTGTGGTTAAAACTCACGGTTTGCAAGCCCGAAAGCAACATGGAGGTTCGGAGTACCGACAAATCAGCGCTTAAGGGGTTCAACATGGTCACTGCATC
Source organism: Flagellimonas marina (assembly GCF_042651185.1). Taxonomy (NCBI): domain Bacteria; kingdom Pseudomonadati; phylum Bacteroidota; class Flavobacteriia; order Flavobacteriales; family Flavobacteriaceae; genus Flagellimonas; species Flagellimonas marina. The sequence goes on from NZ_JBHSCL010000004.1 coordinate 942,501, forward strand.
ACCATCGGCTCCAATCCCTACAGAATCTGCAGCCACAAGGCTATTGGTCATAATTTCGTAGAACCCTTGGGCGGCCAACATGTTTCCAACAACATCCTGAATCCTGTGGTTCTCATACCTGGAAGTCTTGGCAATTGAAGCGTTCAACTTCTCTTTGTAATCAATGTTGTTATAGCCATAGACCCGTAATATTTCCTCAATTACATCCACTTCCCGGGTCACATCAACACGATAAGTGGGAATGGTTAACCCAAGCCCAGATTCGGTTACGTTGTTGATTCTTATTTCCAAAGATGACAATATGGATTTGATGGTATCCCTAGGAATTTCTTGTCCAATCAAAGAATTGATTTTATCAAAAGTGAGAAATACTTGTCGCTCCTGTGGTTTTTTAGGATACAGGTCAATGACCTCTGAAGTGATGTAGCCTCCCGCAATTTCGCGAATCAAAAGTGCGGCCCGTTTCAAGGCGTATTCGGTCATGTTAATGTCAATGCCCCGCTCAAACCGGAAGGATGCGTCCGTATTCAGGCCATGTCGTTTGGCAGTTTTTCGAACGGACACCGGGTCAAAATAGGCACTTTCCAAGAAAATAGCGGAGGTGTGCTCTGTGACCCCTGAATGGATTCCTCCAAAAACCCCGGCAATGCACATAGGTTTTTCGGTATCGCAGATCATGAGGTCGTCCTCATGAAGTTCACGCTCCACATCATCCAGTGTTCTGAACTTTGTTTCCGCTGGGAGGGTTTTTACCTCGATTTTGTTACCCTTTATTTTGGAAGCATCAAACGCATGAAGGGGTTGACCCAATTCATGGAGCACATAATTGGTGACATCCACCACATTGTTGATGGGCGATAGACCGATGGCTTTTAAGCGGTTTTTTAGCCAATCTGGTGATTCCTGTACAATGAGATTGCTGATAGTTACACCGCAATACCGGGGTGCCTTTAGGCTGTCCTTTACTTCTACATCGATTTTAAGTGAACGGTTATCAATGGAAAAGTTGCTGGTGGATGGGGTGACCAATTCCTTTTGGATTTCCTTTTGCTCCAAACCTGCCTTTAAATCGCGGGCGACGCCGAAATGGCTCATGGCATCAGCCCGATTAGGCGTCAATCCTATTTCAAAAACCTCATCATTTTCTATTTCAAAAACTTTGGAGCAAGGGGTCCCAGGTTCCAACGCTTCGTTCAAAACCATAATACCATCATGGCTTTCTCCGAGACCAAGCTCATCCTCGGCACAAATCATACCTTGACTTTCCTCGCCACGTATCTTACCCTTTTTAATTTGCCAAGCCTCACCTTCTTTGGTATATAAGGTGGTCCCTATGGTAGCCACCGGGACTTTTTGACCGGCTGCCACATTGGGTGCTCCACAGACAATCTGTAATGGGGTTTCTTGGCCAACATCAACAGTGGTCAATTTTAAGCGATCAGCATTGGGGTGTTGCACGCAGGTAAGTACATGACCGACCACAACACCTTTTAAGCCCCCTTTTACGGATTCAAAACTGGCAATGCCTTCAACCTCAAGACCCAAATCTGTCAACAATTCTCCAGTTTTCTGTGAGTCCCAATCAATCTGCAAAAACTGCTTCAACCAGTTGTAAGAAATCTTCATACCCCAATTTTAGAGTCGACAAATATAAAACAATGGGGGGACAGATTCAACGTAAATAACCGCCTTAAGTCGAATGGAGTTGTAAGTTTTGGATTGTAATCCCTACATTTAAGAAAAATCTTTCGGGGTATGAGAAGAATTTGTGTGCTGTTACTTACTGTTACACTGTTGGTTGCGTCTTGCAAAAAAAAGGAGCCGAAGAACTTGGCGTTAGGGGATTGGTTGGGTAAAATGGAGGTTTCGGACTCACAAATATTACCGTTTAACTTTACACTTTCAAGGCTTGAAGATGGGAACTACCTCATGAAAATATATAATGCGGAGGAGGAAATTACGGTTGATGAAATCAGCATTGATGGCGACTCCATACACATACGCATGCCTATATTCGACGGGCTTTTAATCGGAACATTTACAGAGAAGAGGATGGAGGGTAACTTCGTTGAGGAAAGCAAGGAGCGCTCCGTGCCCTTTACCGCGGTGCATGGAGATAAGGACAGATTTCCCGTAAAAGAGGATGCTACTGTAAATATTTCCGGCATTTGGGAGACCTATTTTAAGGTCAATACCGAAGGTGAGTACCCCGCAAAAGGTATATTTATGCAAAATGGCAATGATGTCAAGGGTACTTTTAGAACAAAAACTGGAGATTATCGCTATTTGGAAGGCGTTGTTACTGGAGATAGCCTGAAATTATCTGCTTTTGATGGCTCACATGTATTCCTTTTCATGGCACAGGTCACCGATAGCACATTGGATGGCACATTTTATTCGGGAAGACATTCTGTTGAAGAGTTTTTGGCAGCCCGAAACGAGGCTTTTGAACTACCCGATGCCGACTCATTGACCTATCTTAGAGATGGGTATGACAGATTTGATTTTTCTTTTCCCGACACTTCCGGTAAAATGGTAAGCCTTTCAGACCCACAGTTCAGGGGCAAGACAGTTTTGGTTCAGATTATGGGCACATGGTGTCCCAACTGTTTGGATGAAACACGATTTTATGTTGATTTCTTGGAAAAGAATCCAGATTTAGAGGTGGAACTGGTGGCCTTGGCTTTTGAATACGCGAAAACCGAGGAAAAGGCATTTGAAGCAATCAACCGACTTAAAGATAGGACGGGTGCCGACTATCCGATTCTTTTGGCACAGTATGGAACGTCCAATAAGCAGAAAGCCAACGAGAAACTACCCATGTTAAACCACATTTTATCGTACCCCACTACCATATATATTGATAAAAACGGTGAGGTAAAAAAAATACACACAGGTTTTAATGGCCCGGCTACAGGCGAAAAATACGAACAGTTTAAAAAGCAGTTTGCTGAAACCATTCAGGAATTAACCCAGGAAGAATCAAGAATTTCAGCGGACTAAATAATGGTGGATTTTCCTAAATCAATATTCTCATCATTCATATTGAAGTCATCCTCAATATCAACAATATTGTGGGCTATAAAATCGCCAACTTGATTGGTGCCATATTGACTTTTCGCCTTTAAATCTGGGGTGACAATGCCCTTTTTCAAAGCCTTGTCCACGGCTTTTTTGATAGCGACCGCTTCTTCGGATAAATTAAAGTGTTCCAATAGCATGGCTGCGGAAAGGATGGATGCAATGGGATTGGCAATATCTTTTCCCGCACCTTGTGGAAATGAGCCATGAATAGGCTCAAACAGGGCGTTCTCTTCCCCAACCGAAGCTGATGCCAACAACCCAATGGAACCTCCAATGACACTTCCTTCATCAGAAATGATATCCCCGAACATGTTTTCGGTAAGGATCACATCAAATTGACTGGGATTTAAAATGATTTGCATCGCAGCGTTGTCCACAAATAGAAAATCCAAGGTTACCTCTGGATAACTTTCCCCAATTTTGGCCACCACTTTGCGCCATAGTCGGGAAGATTCCAAAACATTGGCCTTGTCTACCAAGGTTAGTTTCTTTTTTCGACTTTTGGCTGCTTTAAAGGCCAAATGCGCAATACGACTTATTTCTTCTTCGGAATATTCACAAAGGTCAGAAGCCACTGTGCCTTCCTCATTTAATTTCTTCTCTCCAAAATAAATACCCCCGGTCAATTCTCTATAAATGACAAAATCGGTACCTGAGATAATTTCCTTTTTTAAAGGAGATCTGTCAAATAGGGCTGGGTGTGCCAAAACAGGTCTAATATTTGCAAATAGGCCGAGCTCTTTGCGTAATTTCAACAGCCCTTGTTCCGGACGAACCTTGGCATTGGGGTCGTTATCATATTTTGGGTCGCCAATGGCACCAAATAGAACTGCATCAGCCTCTTTGCACAATTTTAAAGTATTGTCTGGCAGGGGATTGCCCTTTTTTTGTATGGCAATGGCACCCACAGGTGCTTCTTTGTATACAAAATGGTGATTGAAGGTCTCTTCAACTGCTTGTAAACATTTTACCGCCTGAGCCAATACCTCGGGTCCTACACCATCTCCAGGAAGCAATGCAATGTTCAAATTCATCTAGTAACTTTGATTAGATTTAAAGGGAGTCGAATGTTAGGCAATACTTTGGATGCTGATATTGCTGGTCTCCACTATTTGATGAATATCTTCGTCCACAATTTCTTTTTTGACATCAGCAAACTTCAAGAAATTTTCATAGACCGCATCCAACTGGATTTTGGTAAGCTCGTAACCTACTTTTTTAGCACGGTATGCCAATGCGGCACGACCACTTCTGGCTGTTAGAACTATAGAGGATTCATTGACGCCAACATCTTTCGGGTCCATAATTTCGTAGGTCTCCCGTTGTTTGATGACACCGTCTTGGTGAATCCCTGAGCTATGTGCAAAAGCATTGGCTCCAACAATAGCTTTGTTGGGCTGAACTGGCATTCCCATTTTTTGGGAGACCATTCGGCTCGTATCCCATAGCAATTTGCTGTTGATACCAGTGTCTAAATTAAGGTAGGGGTGTTGTCTCAATATCATTACTACTTCCTCCAATGAAGTATTTCCTGCACGCTCCCCGATGCCATTGATGGTACATTCAATTTGCCGGGCCCCGTTGACCACCCCAGCGATGGAATTGGCCGTGGCCAAGCCCAAATCGTTATGACAGTGGCAAGAAAGAATCGCTTTGTCAATGCCATTTACGTTTTCTTTCAAGTATTTCATTTTGGCACCGTACTCCTCGGGAAGACAGTATCCAGTGGTATCTGGAATGTTGAGCACGGTTGCTCCTGCTTTTATGACAGCTTCACAGACTTGTGCCAAAAATTCATTGTCTGTTCGTCCGGCATCCTCAGCGTAAAATTCAACATCTTCCACAAAAGTTTTGGCATAAGCAACGGCATCTACGGCACGCTCTATGATTTTTTCGCGGGTGGAGTTGAACTTGAATTTAATGTGGGAATCCGATGTTCCAATTCCCGTATGTATTCTTGGTTTATTTGCTTTTTTGATGGCCTCAGCGGCCACTTCAATATCTTTTTTCACGGCGCGGGTAAGTCCGCAGACCGTTGCATTTTTGACCAACTTTGAAATTTCCTCCACAGACTTAAAGTCACCAGGACTGGAAATCGGGAAGCCAGCTTCAATAACATCCACGCCCAAATCATCCAGACGTTTGGCGATCACCAATTTTTGCTCCGTGTCCAACTTACAGCCAGGAACTTGTTCTCCGTCTCTCAGTGTCGTATCAAAAATTTGTACCTTATCTTTACCCATTATTTTTGTCTGTTTCTTCAGTGTACTACGAAAATAGAGAAGGATATGGGAAGAATAAAAAGGGGCTGGAATCCTTTACAACGTTAAATTGTATTCACTATACTATAATATATTGGAATACAAATAGTTAAATTATATTTTTTACGATGACAAATGCCAGTAAGGACGCGTTGTTCGTGTTGATAAAATCGCTTTCCAAATCGGAAAAACGTCAATTTAAGCTGTATGTGGGCCGTTTAGGGGTAAATACGGATGCAAAATTTTTGGCGCTTTTTAATCTTTTGGACAAAATGCGGAAGTACGATGAGCGCCAAATATTGGATAGTGGGATTGTGAAAAAGGCACAGCTTTCCAATTTAAAAGCGCATTTGTACAAGCAAATCTTAGTAAGTCTTAGATTGAACCCAGTGAACCAAAATGCACGGGTGCAGATAAGGGAGCAGTTGGATTTTGCAACCATTCTCTATCAAAAAGGACTCTACAAGCAGAGTTTGAAGATTTTGGATAAGGCCAAGACCTTCGCCATTGAGCATGAAGAAAAAAACGTGGCCTACGAGATTGTGGAGTTGGAAAAAGTTATCGAAACCCAATATATCACCCGAAGTATTCCAGATAGGGCAGATGAATTGGCCGTACAGGCCAAAGAACTTTCGGCACAGAACGTAATGACGAGCAAACTCTCCAACCTTTCTTTGCAGTTGTATGGAATGATGCTAAAAGTGGGATATGTGCGAAGTGATGAGGACCTTCAAAAAGTAAAAACCTATTTTGAAACCCATTTGCCAGCTTACGAGTTGGACAAATTGGGGTTTCGGGAAAAGTTGTGGCTGTACAAGGCACATTTGTGGTACAGCTTGTTGATTCAGGACTTTTTGTCAGCCTATAAATATGCCAGTAAATGGGTGGATCTTTTCTACGAAAATGAAGAAATGATTCCATTGAACCCAGTGTTCTTTTTAAAGGGAAATCATTATCTATTGGAGTCACTCTTTTTTGTTAAATATGCCTCGCAGTTTAGGGAAACATTGGATCGTTTGGAAGAGCAAGTGGAAAGTTCAACCTTTCCTCAGAACGACAATATTGCTTCCTTGGCATTTCTGTACATCAACTCCAATAAATTGAACCTTCATTTTTTGGAGGGGACTTTTGATAAAGGTTTATACTTGGTCAATATCATTGAATATGGCATCAAAAAGCATAGGGAGAGGATTGATGAGCATCACATTATGTTGCTTTACTACAAAATTGCGTGTTTGTATTTTGGCAATGGTGACAACAAAAACTGTATTGTTTATCTAAAGAAAATCATTTCCAACAAAAACCTTAAAATGAGGGAAGATCTCATGTGCTTTGCACGGGTTTTGAGTTTGGTGGCTCATTATGAGGCCGGTATGGATTATCATCTGGAAGTACAACTTAAAAGTACCTACAAGTTTTTACTGAAAATGAACGACTTACATGCCGTTCAGAAAGAGATGATTAAGTTTTTGAGAGGTCTTGGGGAAATCTATCCCCATGAACTCAAAAACGAGTTTCAAAAACTGTACAATGAGTTGAAGAAGTACGAGAATCACCCCTATGAGAAACGGGCATTTTTGTATTTGGATATTCTCTCATGGTTGGAAAGTCACTTGGAAAACAAACCTGTTGGTCAGATTATTAGAGAAAAAGCACTAGCTGTCACCCGTTAAAGACAAGAGTTCCAAACGGGGTCATCTGGTGGTGGTGCCTCAAAGCTGATGATTTCCTTTTGAACCGGATGTTTCAGCTCCAAACTACGAGCGTGCAAGTGTATGCCGCCGTTCTTATTGCTTCGGTCCGCACCGTATTTTAAGTCGCCTTTAATACAACAGCCAATGGCGGCCAATTGTGCTCGAATTTGATGATGTCTCCCCGTCTTTAAATCAATTTCCAAAAGATAATAGTTGTCCAACTTTTTCAGAAGTCGGTACTCCAAAACCGCCTTTTTGCTGTTGGGCACCTCTTTATCGTGGGCGTAGGATTTATTCTGTTTAGGATTGCGTACCAACCAATGGGTTAGGGTTTCTTGCTGGTCTCTGGGCGCATTTTGCACCACGGCCCAATAGATTTTTTGGGTATTTCCTTCAGAAAATAATTTATTGAGTCGCGGTAGGGCCTTGGAAGTCTTGGCAAAGAGAACAATGCCAGAAGTAGGCCTATCCAGACGGTGCACAACACCCAAATATACATTTCCGGGCTTGTTGTATTTCTCTTTGAGGTACTGTTTTACAACCTCGCTTAATGGAGTATCTCCAGTTTTGTCTCCTTGGACAATATCGCCAACACGTTTGTTGATGACAATAAGGTGGTTGTCTTCATACAGAACTTGAAGATTGGTGGGATTGGATTTACTGGATTTTTGGTCTTTTGGATTGTTAGAATTCACTTTAACGAGGATTTGAATTTGGAGGTCATCTTTACAATAGAGTTCAATTTAGCCAATAAGAATTCCAGTCTATTGTCTGATAAAAATCCTAAATCATTTGAGATAAGCAGTTGTGTTTCTACTTCGTACATGGAACCAATGGCTATTTCTAAAAATCTTGAAAAGTCCTTATTCGATTTTCTGGAACATCCTTCAGAAATGTTTGAAGGAATGGAAACCGCTGCTCTTCTGAGTTGATTGGAAATTCCGAATTTTTCCGTTTCAGGAAAACTCCCAGTTACTTTGTAAATCTCTGAACAGAATTCTCGACTTAATTTCCATATGTCCAAGTCTTTAAATCGATGCATAAGTAGGAATTGGTTGGAAGAAAGATATCAAAATATCTAATAATCCAAAATTCCAACAATCTAGTATGACTCCTCATCATTAGGAAAATCCCGACTTTTTACATCATCCACATACTGTGAAATAGCTTCACTCATATCATCGTAAAGATTCATATATCGTCTCAAAAAGCGCGGATGGAACTCGTGGGTCATGCCCAACAGATCATGCACCACCAAAACTTGGCCATCCACTCCGTTTCCAGCTCCGATGCCAATGACCGGAATGGAGACACTTTCGGCCACTTCTTGCGCCAATTTGGCCGGTATCTTTTCCAAAACGATACCAAAACAGCCCAGTTCCTCCAATAGTTTGGCATCCGATTTCAACTTTTCGGCTTCTTCCTCTTCCTTGGCACGAACCGTATAAGTCCCAAATTTATAAATGGATTGTGGGGTGAGTCCCAAATGCCCCATCACAGGAATTCCTGCTTGAAGAATTCGGCTGACGGATTCCTTGATTTCAGTGCCGCCTTCCACTTTTATGGCATGGGCACCGCTTTCTTTCATGATTCGGATGGCGGAACGAAGCGCCTCTTTGGAATCACTTTGGTAACTTCCGAAGGGAATATCCACTATAACCAAAGCCCGTTTGGCCGCTCTGACCACCGAACTAGCGTGGTAAATCATTTGGTCCAATGTAATGGGCAATGTGGTTTCATGCCCTGCAATAACATTACTGGCGGAATCCCCGACCAAAATAACATCCACATTGGCGGCATCCACAATTTTGGCCATGGAATAGTCGTAGGAAGTGAGCATGGAAATTTTTTCCCCACTTTGCTTCATCTCAATCAGGGATTTCACGGTAATCCGTTTGTATTCTTTTTTAGCGACAGACATTAGGTTTGCTTTTATGTGCTAAATGTAAGCAGATTTGTTTAATTTGGACTTCAATCAAAAAACTACAATATCATGAGAACTTTGTTCAGCTTAGCACTTTTTTGTCTTGTTTTGTCCACAACGTATTCCCAAGGTCCCAACCCCCCTGAAATTGAGGCGCAACAACGAATAAAACAAGTTATCGAAACCTTTTTTGATGGATTCCACAAGCAAGATTCCAGTATTATCAAGAGTACGGTGGCCGATAGGGTGGTCCTTCAAACCACGGGAAAAGACCAAGAGGGGAAGACCCGGTTTCGAGAAGAGCAGTTCGCTAAATTTTTAAATTCAATATGCAGTATTCCCGACAGTGTCAAGTTTGAGGAAAAACTAACATCATTTTCCATTCAAGTAGACCGAACCATGGCCAACGCTTGGGTGGGTTATGAGTTTTGGTTGAATAACGAATTCAGCCATTGCGGTATCAATTCCTTTCAGTTGGTTGATTTTGATGGCGAGTGGAAAATTATCTATTTGATTGATACCAGGGGCAAGGCTGGTTGTATGGAAGAGTAAGCCTTGATACAATTACTCGGTCAAGGTTTTTATGGCTTCGATCAGTTTATGGATTTCATCTTTGTTGGTGCCATCATATACGCCGCGAATCTGTTTACTCTGGTCTACGAGAACAAAATTTGGAGTATGAATAAAATCTTGTAAACCGCCATCTCCATAATCCACAGCCGCAAAATAACTTTTACGGGCCAGGTTATAAATAAGCGCTTTGTTGCCTGTGGTTATGTTCCATTTTGAATCCATAACCCCATTTCTAAGGGCATATAGCTTTAGAACTGAGACGCTATCCATTTCAGGAGTTACGGAAATGGATAAAAACATCACATCGGGGGTATCCCGAAAAACCTCTTGTAGCTGTGCCATATGGTTTGTCATTACAGGACAGATGCTGGGGCATCTTGTAAAAAAGAAGTCGGTAACATAAACCTTCCCCGCATAGTCCTCCTGGGTAACGATTTCCCCGTTTTGATTAATCAGTTCAAAATTGGCAACTCTATGTGGTGCCTCATTTTTTTGTAAGCTGATGTCTACCAGCTCCGAATTGAAATCTTTCGGTCCCAGAACAGGTAATTCAGAGTTTTTTTTGAAGATTGTATAAACAGCTGCCAAAATACCAAGTACAATGAGCACCATTGGTATTTTGGAGCCGTTTTGATTTAATGATGAAGGTTTTTCCATTTATAAGATTGAACTTTCAATGGAGATATCCGAATGCTCCCAAGCCTTGTCAAACTCATCTTTTATAGCCTGTGCTTCTTTCATTTTGCCTTGGGCCTTCAAGCTGTTGTGCAGCCCCATCAACGACCAGCCATTTTGTCTGAGAACGCTTAAATCTTCTCGATAGACCTTTTCAGCTTCTTGGTATTTTTTGGCATTCATCAAGACTGCGCCTAAGTTTTGTCTAGTGGGAATGTGCCAAGCAGCGGGTTCCGTGTAGGTAAGCCCGTCCTCAAATTCAACCGCTTTGGTCAGGTGTTCAATCGCACTGTTGATGTCTCCGTTCAAGGCGGACAGTTCACCCGCGACCAGTTCATAAGCAATGTTGGCGGCATTAACTGATGGGTTGTGTGGTGTCGCCACAAGGGTTTCCAAATCAGGGTCATTTTTTAAGGCCTCTAGGGCATCCAGTTCTTCCTGCGCTTCTTTTTTGTTCCCTTTTCGCACAAATGCCATTCCCCGGGCATAGTGTCTGATCAGGCTCAGGTGCTTTATGTCTGGATTGGGGGCAGGGATGGTCAGGATTTCATTCCATTTGCCAAAACGCGTATAGGCCAGCATAGGAGTAGAGGCAAAGTCTTGGAGAAATGGCATGGTGATAAATTCGCCCACGGGAACTTTTTCAGCCGTTTTCTTTGCGGCATCAATGGCAATATCACTATCACCCAGCAAGCTGGCTGCGGACCATAAAAAATGGATGTTGTGTGGATAATATCCCAAAGGATACAGTCCTTGCGAATAACATTGTGATATATAATCCTCATCTGCTAAAATAGCCGCTTGATTGGCCTTTACAGCGTCTAAATAACGCCCAACCCGAATGTAGATATGTGAGGGCATGTGTACAATATGCCCAGCCGCTGGCATGAGCGCTCCTAGTTTATCGGCACTGGCCACGCCCAAATCTGGCTTGGGCAACTCCACCATATGAATATAGTAATGGTGAGCCCCAGGGTTGTTTGGATTGATTTCCATTGCCTTTTCCAAAGCAGCCTTCGCTTCTGGAATGTTGGGCGATGGATTTCCTTCTTGGTCCCAATAGTTCCAAGGAACTGTATTCATTACTGATGCAGCATAAAGAACCTGTACCTCGGCATCTTCGGGATACTTTTTCAACACTTTTGCCATTTCGTTCATATAGGCCATGTTCAATTCCGTGACATCTTTAGTGAGATCTTCACTATACCTTGCGGTAAGTGCCTGAATTAACGCCTGCTCTTTAGGGGTGGCTGAGGCCATAAGACTTTTAGCCTTTGCCATGGCTTCGTTGGTTTTTATTTTTCGGTCTTCTGGGGGCAATGGGTCGTTGATGTTTGGTCCCAATGCGTATGCCTGCCCCCAAAATGTCATGGCCGAAGTTGGGTCTAAACGGGATGCTTCCATAAAAGATCGGTGTGCCTCTGCATGGTTGAACGCGTAAGTGAGACGGAGACCTTGATTAAAAAATGTCTGGGCTTTTTCATTGTTGGTAGTAATGGTGTAACTCAAATCGCCTAAATTTTCAAAAAGAGGGGCGATTTGTTGGGTTGAATCCACCACATCCAAAAGGTAAGTGGTAGGGGTGCATTTAATAAAGCTGAATGATGCTTTTTGTCTGTCCTTGTTCACGATTGATTGGGTTTCATCGGTAGTAAGGTGAATAGCCATTAGCACCGCAAGCGCCAAAATGGCCAAACTCAGTTTAGTTTTCATGATATGGTATTGTGTGTTAGGTCTGTGGCGCTCAGAATTTATTACGCCATTGGGGGAAAGTAATCAATTGGATTCCAAATGAAAATGGAACCGACTGTTCTGTCAATAAGTGCTAAAGTAATTAAAATTAGCATTTAAAGAAAGAAAAAAGAAGCGATATGGATGGCTTTAAACCTAATCCAGCTTAACAATCGCTGAGAAAAACACCTACGGCTAAACCACCTTCGGAGGTTTCCTTGTATTTTGAGCTCATATCCTTGGCGGTTTCCCACATGGTGTTCACCACCTTGTCCAGAGGAACTTTAGTTTCTTTTGGGTCAGTATCAAGAGCCAACTCTGCGGCATTGATGGCTTTAATGGCCCCCATGGCATTTCGTTCAATACAAGGAACCTGAACCAATCCACCGATTGGGTCACAGGTTAAACCCAAATGATGTTCCATGGCAATTTCCGCAGCAATCAACACTTGTTCGGGGGAACCGCCCATAAGCTCGGTAAGCCCAGCCGCAGCCATGGCCGAAGACACCCCAATTTCTGCCTGGCACCCGCCCATGGCCGCGGAGATGGTGGCCCCTTTCTTAAAAATACTGCCAATTTCACTGGCGACCAACAAAAACTGTCGGACATCATCAAAATCGGCATCATGGTTTTCAATGACCATATAGTACATCAAAACTGCGGGAATAACCCCCGCGCTGCCATTGGTAGGTGCGGTAACGACCCTGCCCAAGGAAGCATTGACTTCATTCACGCTGAGCGCAAAGCAACTAACCCATTTGATGATCTGTCGGAATTTGACTTCAGTATCCCGAATGCTCTCCAGCCATTCCTGTGGGTTAGAGTAGGGGACATCCCCTTTTAATTTCTGGTGCATTTCAAAGGCACGGCGTTTTACATTGAGTCCTCCGGGAAGTTTACCTTCGGTATGGCAACCCACGTACATACATTCCAGCATGGTGTTCCATATGTTTTGTAATCCATGGTCGATTTCCTCGGGAGTGCGCAGCGAAAGTTCGTTCTCCCATACAATTTCTGAAATGGATTTACCTTGATCCAAGCAGTGTTGAAGCAATTCATTGCCAGTCTTTACAGGATGGGGAAAGGTCTTAAAAGTCTCTTTGTTTTCTTTGGAATGGATGAGTTCCTCCTTGACCACAAAACCACCGCCAATGGAGTAATAGGTCTCAGTGGCCTGTTTACCATTTGTTAAGCGGGCTTCAAATTGAATGGCATTGGAATGAAAAGGTAAAAATTCCTTTTTAAAGATAATATCCGTTGCAAAATCAAACGGAATTTCCCGAATTCCCCCAAAACTCAATTTTTGATCAGCTTTTAGTTTTTCAAGTGCAGTATCAATGCTTTCAATGGGAACGGTTACCGGGTCGGTGCCCAGCAATCCCATCACCACGGCAATATCCGTAGCATGCCCTTTTCCAGTTAAGGAGAGGGAACCGTAAAGATATACCTTGATTGTGGCGACATCATCAAAAATGTCTTGGTCTTTCAACTCGCTTATCCATCGTTCAGCAGCCCTCCACGGACCCAAGGTATGGGAGCTGGAAGGCCCCACCCCGATTTTAAGCATATCAAAAACACTGATACATTCCATATAAGCAATTTGCTGTTTCAAATATAACAACCTACATGATATAAAATCAGGATTAACACAAAAGGAATTACAAAGAAATTATGGTGACATTCCTGCAATTTTGCCGAATCTCCCGCCAATTCAAACCAAATAGCTGACACCTTGTCAGATTCTTTTACGTGGCATAATCATTGACCTTTTCTGTGCGAGCTTAAAAAGAAACTGTAAACAGATATAACTTTAGATACAATGAGCAAAATTATAGGTATTGACTTGGGTACGACCAACTCCTGCGTCTCTGTAATGGAAGGTAACGAACCGGTGGTGATTCCAAATGCCGAAGGTAAACGTACCACTCCTTCTGTAATTGCATTTGTGGAAGGTGGAGAGATAAAGGTAGGAGACCCTGCCAAAAGACAGGCGGTCACCAACCCAAACAAAACAATTTATTCGATAAAACGATTCATGGGTAACAAATACTCTGAATCCAGCAAGGAAGCAAAACGAGTGCCTTACAAGGTGACAAAAGGTGATAATGACACCCCACGTGTGGATGTGGATGGTCGTTTGTACACCCCTCAAGAACTTTCGGCCATGATTCTTCAAAAAATGAAGAAAACTGCAGAAGATTACTTGGGACAGGATGTAACCCGTGCGGTAATCACCGTTCCTGCATATTTTAACGATTCCCAAAGACAGGCCACCAAAGAAGCTGGTGAAATTGCCGGTCTTACTGTGGAGCGAATCATCAACGAGCCAACCGCAGCCTCTTTGGCTTATGGACTTGATAAAAAGGACAAGGACCAAAAGATTGTGGTATTTGATTTTGGTGGTGGTACACACGACGTTTCCATTTTGGAATTGGGAGATGGTGTTTTTGAAGTGTTGTCAACCGATGGTGATACCCATTTAGGTGGTGATGATGTTGACCAGAAAATTATTGACTGGTTGGCCGAGGAGTTCAAGAAAGATGAGAACATGGACCTTCGTGAGGATGCCATGGCGCTTCAGCGTTTGCGCGAAGCTGCTGAAAAGGCAAAAATTGAGTTGTCATCTTCTGCACAGACAGAAATCAACCTGCCTTACGTTACCGCAACTTCATCCGGACCAAAGCACTTGGTAAGAACACTATCGCGCTCCAAGTTTGAACAACTGATTGAAGACTTGGTGAAAAGAACCATTGCACCCTGTGAGAAGGCGTTGAAATCTGCAGGTCTTTCCAAAAGTGATATAGATGAGATTATTCTGGTAGGGGGTTCCACCCGAATCCCAGCGGTACAGGAAGCTGTTGAGAAATTCTTCGGTAAAAAACCATCCAAAGGGGTAAACCCAGATGAGGTTGTGGCCATTGGTGCCGCTATCCAGGGTGGTGTATTGACAGGGGATGTAAAAGATGTACTTCTGTTGGATGTTACGCCACTTTCATTGGGTATTGAAACCATGGGAAGCGTGTTCACCAAATTAATTGAGGCGAATACAACAATTCCTACCAAGAAGTCACAGGTATTCTCCACCGCGGCGGACAATCAACCCTCGGTTGAAATCCACGTGTTGCAAGGAGAGCGTCCTATGGCAGCGGATAACAAAACCATTGGTAGATTCCATTTGGATGGTATTCCACCAGCGCCAAGAGGTACGCCTCAGATTGAAGTGACCTTTGATATTGATGCCAATGGCATCATTAAGGTTTCTGCAACCGATAAGGCCACTGGTAAGTCTCAAGATATTCGGATTGAAGCTTCTTCCGGTTTGACCGAGGAGGAAATCAAAAAGATGAAAGCTGAAGCGGAAGCCAATGCCGAAGCTGATAAAAAGGCGAAAGAAACTGCCGATAAGTTGAATGAGGCTGATGCCATGATTTTCCAAACTGAAAAGCAGTTGAAGGAATTCGGTGATAAATTGTCCGATGACAAGAAAAAACCGATTGAAGATGCTTTGGAAGAGTTGAAGAAAGCTTATGAGAGCAAGGACCTTGCAGTAATTGAACCTGCTTTGGAGAAAATCAACGAAGCTTGGAAAGTTGCCTCTGAGGAAATGTACAAAGCGCAAGCCGATGCAGCCCAAGCCAATGGTGCTGATACAGCTGGAGCCCAAGGTTCCGCTGCAGGTGATGCCAAAGAAGGCGATAACGTTGAGGACGTAGACTTCGAAGAAGTCAAGTAGCCCGTCCTGAGCGAAGTCGAAGGATAGATTTTGAAGAAGTAAAGTAAACTTCTAAATAAATAGAGTAAAAAAACCCTGACTCACCGTCAGGGTTTTTTGTTTGCTTGATTTTGGGGATTACGCGGCATTCAATTGCCGCATTTCCATTTCCCGAAGCTTTTGTAGGGCCTCGGATTTTGAGTTAACATTGAGTTTTACGTAAATGTTCTGGATGTGAAAATTTACGGCACTTGGTGTTACGCATAGTCGGTCCGCGATCATTTTGTACGTGAACCCTTGTGTAAGGAGCTCAATGATTTGGTTTTCCTTTCGTGAGAAGGAATCAAACGTCTTCACCTGAAAGGAACTGATGATTTTCTTGACCAAATCGTGCTCCAAGGCCACGCCATGTTGGTCCAAAGCTTCAACAGCAGTGAACAGTCGTTCTTTGGTCAACGGCTTGGTAAGATATCCGCTGGCTCCTTTTTTAAAGGCTTCCTTGATGAGTTTAAAATCGTTCTTTTTGCTCATCATCAAGACCTTGAGGTCTTCGTCCTTTCTAAAAAGGTATTCCAGTCCGTCAATACCGGAAACTCCAGCTAAGGAAACTTCCGAAATCACAATATCCGGATTGGTACGTCCAAAATTGGACAATAGGTCGTGCACGGATTTATAGATGCCGTGCAATTCATACTCCATCGCATTTTCAAAATAAAACTTATAGATGGGATATAGGCTCGCATCATTGTCAATGATTGCAATTTTTAAAGGTTTAGTTTTCATGATAAGAAAGATTTGGGGGTCTGACTCTTTTACATAATTCGCCTTCCATTCCGCCCAAAACTGGGCAAAAGGTATACCGTTCGAAGTATTTTCAAGCTTGATGGAACGACAAAGTCTTAGGCATTTTCCGCGTTAAGTAGGTATACGGAAATACCGTTGGCGTATATCAAAATTGAATATACCGATTATTAATCCCAATGGGATTATATCAAAAAAGTAGTTTAGAGAAGGTAGTAGGTCACCTAAAAACTGAGGTTGAAAATGGGTTTAGGAATCCCTTTTTTCCGAGAGTTGTAGTTCTTTTTCATGACTAATAGATTTGGGTTTGTATTATTTCAAGAATTAAAGTAGAGATTTTTTTACTGTATTAGACGAAATTGTAGCTTTTTTCGTTCAAATGCATTCTTGCATTCAGCCTGAAAAAGGGTGTATTTTGATGTTAATAATCTGTTGGTCAGTATATTGAATAAAAAAAACAGGGTGCTTTTTATGGCACCCTGTTTCTGCTGAAAAAATCGGTCAGATTGAAATAATACAACCCGCTTTCTATGATAGACTGTCAGTTCCCCCTGTCTTTCTTATCATGGTCATGTGTGTTTCAATCTCGGCTATGAAATGGAATCAAATGACACCTCAGGTAGTTGACCGATTAAGTGTTTATGTTTTATTTATTTGTCTTCGAATGAGTTGCTGGTATATTCCACACCGTCATTCATCGCAGTCTGTAGGCTGGTTCCGTTATCGGCAACATTATCATACCTGTTTTCGGTTTTCTTACTATTCCCGTAAGCTACCGTATATTGAGAGATGGTTTGGTTTTGACCTCTGTTGCTCACCACAAAACCCAATCCTTTTTCTGGGCTCAACTGAATGGCATAGTCATCGCTATCGCTATTGATGTGGTTACCCAAGTTAACAGAAGGGGTAAGAGTGTTCATCACCACCTGGGTAGCGTAAAGGTCCAAGCCGCCGTAGCCATCACGCCCCTCTGAGGCAAAGAACAATAGAGTTCCGTTATATAGGCTTGGGTAAAGTTCATCCTCTTTGGTATTGACTTTGGGTCCAAGGTTTTTGGACACACCTAAGCTTCCATCGGCCTTTATATCGGCTACATAAATATCATATTTACCATAGCTGCCGCGCATGTTGGAAGCGAAGAACAAACGCTTTCCGTCTTCAGAGATAGTGGGGTGCTTGGCAGAGGCATATTTTGGGCATACTTCCATTTTGGTAATGTTTTTCCATTCACCATTTATGTTTTCTGCTCTGTAAATTTCGTGGATAATCTCTTTTTTGGAGAATACTCCGTATAAAGGCTTTTGTTCTGAAGTTTTACTAAAGTAAGCCGTTTTTCCGTCTTTTGTGATGGTCATGGAGGGAACATACCCATCAATAGTGGATAGGTTACCATCCAAAGTTGTACTGACTAAGTCTTTGGCCATTTGGGCCTTGGCAGTTGCACTGCAAAAAATAATTCCTGAAACAAGTAGGCTGTAAAAGATTGAACGTGTCATGATATTAGATTTGGGGGTTAATAACATCACAAAGATCAAAAAGATTCAGAGGGAATACTTATGAATTTTTCATAGGTTTTCAATTTTAACGGATAAAAAGTGCATTTCATCGAAAAAATTTGAGCAGATTATCGATTATTTTGCCTTAACATGCTGATAAACGGAAATATTAGGTCGATAAACGATGTATTTTTCCTTTCAAATAAATTAGGTTCTGCCTTAATAGAAGTGAATTTTTACAGGTTTGTTGCTGTTTTTCAATAAGATGGACCTTGAAATTCCTCGGTTTTGGGTTAAAATCAACCTAGATTCATTTGTGACTTGATAAATTAAAGACACTGTGCTAATTGTTATTTCTAAATCGAGTATGTACATGCAAATCATATCATTTGCCGTAACTTCGCCTATGTTTGAATTAGTCTATAACAGCTGAAAAAGCTACTGTGAATCAATGGAGATTACAATAGAAAATATCATTTTGGTGGGGTCAATCCTTTTGCTGATCAGTATTATCGCAGGAAAGACAAGCTATCGTTTTGGAATTCCCACGCTATTGTTGTTCTTGACCATTGGCATGCTCGCTGGTTCCGATGGAATAGGGGGCATCCATTTTGATAATCCAAAGATTGCGCAGTTTGTGGGTGTGGTTTCCCTTAACTTTATTTTGTTCTCTGGTGGGTTAGACACCAGTTGGCAATCCGTTAAGCCCGTTCTTAAGGAGGGAATTATGCTTTCAACCCTTGGGGTTTTGCTTACCGCAGTGGGGCTGGGCTACTTTGTTTTTCTTATCACTGATTTCAGTTTGTATGAAAGTTTGTTGCTGGGTGCCATCGTTTCTTCTACCGATGCCGCAGCCGTATTTTCAATTTTACGGGGTAAAAACTTAGCACTCAAAAAGAACTTGAGACCAACCTTGGAGCTGGAAAGTGGAAGTAATGATCCCATGGCCTATGTACTTACCATTGCATTTTTGTCCTTGGTTCAGTATCCAGAAAGCAGTATACTTTCCGTTCTCCCATTCTTCTTTTTACAGATGGTAATAGGTGGTGTATTGGGGTTTCTTTTTGGAAGGTTGAGTAAAATCATTATCAATAGAATTAAACTTGACTTTGAAGGACTTTACCCAGTGCTAACCATTGCTCTGATGTTCATAACCTTTTCCGCAACAGATTTTATAGGTGGAAATGGATTTTTAGCCATATATATCTGTTCGGTTTACTTGGGCAACCAAAACCTTATTCATAAAAAGACCATTATGCGAATGTTCGATGGTATGGCCTGGCTCATGGAAATTGTTCTCTTCCTAACATTGGGCTTGTTGGTTTTTCCATCGGAGATAGTTCCCTTCATTGGTATAGGCCTGTTAATTGCACTCTTTTTGATTTTTGTCGCGCGACCACTCGCTGTTTTTATCTCTTTGATACCATTTAGGATGAAACTCAGGCGTAGGTTTTACATATCATGGGTCGGATTACGGGGAGCTGTTCCCATTGTGTTTGCTACCTATCCGCTTTTGGCTGGAATAGATAAGGCCCATATGATATTCAACATTGTATTTTTTGTGTCCATCACCTCTGTGCTTATTCAAGGAACTACCTTATCCATGGTCGCCAAATGGTTACATGTGGGGCTTCCGCAGAAAGCAAAACCACTTTCCCCTACGGACGAACTGCTTTCGGAGCACCCCAAAGCCCTTATGAAAGAAATAAAAATTGAGGAAGGCTGTCCTGCAGCGGGATTAAAAATCGTAAACCTCAACTTTCCGAAGAAAGCCATCATTGCCATGATTGAGCGCGACGGAAATTACCTTACCCCAAACGGGTCAACGGTTATTGAGGCAAACGATAAGTTGGTAGTACTTACGGATAAAGTTGAAATTTTGGAAAAAGTTTATGATTCGCTGTCGCTAAATGGGGACATTTTCCAAGAACAAGACTAATTTCCCGTAAACGGTTTGAATAGCTTTTTGACCACATTGGGCGGTTCAAAACGATAACCCACATACAGCACTCCGTAAAACCGGTCGTTCTCGGTCCGTGAATTTTGCCCTTCATTGTACCAACTGGCATTAAAAGTAAGGTTGGCACCGAAGATGACCTTCTTTGAGCTATATCCCAAGTTAAGCCCAGTGGATACAGAGCGGGTTAAATAACTTTTGGTTTCAACCTCTGTAGTGGTTCCATCAAAAGAGGTGCTTTTTGAAAATCGTATACCGAGGGAGGGGGAAAGGTTGCCGGAGGCAAACCAATTTTCGCGCATCACATAGGTGTAATAATAACTTGGAGCAAGCCGGATGTTGAAGAACCGCTCCTTACTGTCAATATCCAGCTCATTAAAAGTAAAGGTATTGTAGTCATAAAACAAGGTGCCCACAAAACTTCCACTGCTTTTCTTTTGCCACTCATTTTGATACACAATATTGCGGTATGAAAAGTTGGGATTGAAGACGTACGAGGTGGACATACCATATTTTGAGCTGGTAAGGTTGCTAAATTGAAGATAGGGGTCTACGCCTTCGGTCCAATCAGGGACAAAATCTCCCGTATTTTTAACATAATAACCCGATACTTTGCTGTATTCCAAGGACTGAACCCATTGGCCAAGAAAAAAACGGAACCGGTAATCGGTAAATGAAGATTCACCCTTTAGGTCTTCATCAGAATTGGCGCCTAAAAATCTTGGGACAATGCCCACACTTACGCCCAGAAACTCATAATCCAAAGAGAGAAATAGTCTGTAAACGTTATTGGGAATCAGATGTATTCGTGTGCCATCATCCTGGTTTCGGTACTGGTATTCATCGGTCTGGGTTTCCAGATTGGCCTTTACTATGATTTTATCCAAGTAAGGCACAAGGTAAGTGCTGTCTCCCTGTTTTATATTGCTTTGCGAAAAACCAAAGGATGTCAAAAAGTAAAAGCAAATAAAAATCAGTCCTAATTGAGGGGGAAAATCTGGTCGTAATTCAAAGTTAGTGCTCATCTAAACACAAGATACACAGCTTATCCGATTCTTGTTCCGTTTTTTACTTTTCTTTCTGGTTGGAGCAAAGTGATTTCTTTATGGTCTCCAACACAACCAAGAACGAGGCATTCACTCATTAAATTGGCAATCTGTTTGGGCGGAAAGTTAATTACAGCTACCACTTGTTTGCCCATGAGCTCTTTTGGATTATAAAGCTTGGTGATTTGTGCTGATGTCTTTCGGGTGCCCAAGTCGCCAAAATCAACCATCATCTTGTAAGCAGGGTTTCTTACTTCTTTGAACTCCTCAGCAGAGATAATAGTGCCGACGACCATTTCAACTTTCATGAATTCATCCCAAGTCAAGTCTTGGGCCATTTCGTTTTCCATGGAATTTATTTTGATTCAAAAATACGGACAACTAGATGGAACAAAAGAAAATACTGGACCGGTTACACAAAAAGTTTATTCATAATAGGGATTTGATGACGATGCTTCCAGGTCAAAATACCACAGAAAACAAAAGTTGTCAAGGCCAAGGCAAACAGGGTTCCTCCATCATTTTGCACAACAACGCCCAGTTTAGTGAGATGCGAAACAATGGCACCTACCATTAGTCCTAGGCCTAGAACAGCACCCAGCCACGTAGTTTTGGGAATAAATAGGAGAATGGCGGCAATCAACTCAAGAATCCCAATTCCAATACGCCCAATGGGTTCCAGTCCCAAAGTTTCAAAGATATAAACCGATTCCGGTGCTGCGGAAAACTTAAAGAACAAGGTCTGCAATAAGATAATAGCAGGGACAGCTTTTAGTACAAGTGGAAGAATAGATTTTAGGTTCATTGTTTGTAAAGTTTTAATCATGTGCCAATTTGGTCGCAAAACTTTGATTTAGTTAACTTTGAATCATACATTTTAAAATACCTAACCCTGCTAGTTGTAAATTAGCCCGTGGAAACCAAAGAATTACTTTTAAAACATTTACTGGAAACCATTACACTGGGTCCAAATGATGAAAATTGCGTTTTGGACAGTTTTACTGAGTTGAAACTTCAAAAAAAAGAGGTGCTCCTTTTTGCTGGCGATGTATCTTCCCATATGCGTTTTATTGCCAAAGGCTGCCTTCGGGCATATTATATGGATGAAGCGGCCAAAGAGCATGTCGTACAATTTGGTGTTGAGGGTTGGTGGGTCAATGACCTATATAGTTACCTTACCCAGACCCCTGCCAAACAATTTGTGCAGGCTCTCGAACCTTCCGTCGTTCTTCAAATTCATAGAGATGCTTTGCGTGATTTGTATAACAAAGTTCCGGCAATGGAACGATTTTACCGTCTAAAGTTTGAAAATGCCTATGTAGCCCTTCAAGATAGGACCATCAACGCCATGAGTAAATCTGCAGAAGAACGCTATTTGGAATTTCGAACCAAGTACCGGGGCATAGAGCAACGAGTTCCACAGTACATGATTGCTTCCTATTTAGGAATGACACCAGAATTTCTGAGTGCGCTCAGAAAGAATTTACGCTAAACAACGGTTCTTAAGATAGCTTAAGATTTTTATATTTCTCTTCAAATAAGTTTGCACTGTAATCTACAAATCAGTGCAGTATGAAAAGAATAATCGCATTCACGGGTAGTAACAACCCCAATTCAATACATGAAAAATGGCTAAGGCATATCATTGCCCAACATCCCAAAGAAGGAATTGAGTTCTTGGATTTAAAGGCATTCAATGTACCTATATATAGCCAAGGAATTGAAGAACTGGGCATTCCACAAAAAATGAGAGCACTTTTTCAAGTTTTCTCAGAAGCCGATGGGTTTATTATAGCGTCACCAGAACACAACGGACTCCCTTCTGCTTTTCTAAAGAACATCATTGATTGGCTTTCTCGGATAGATCAGCGTTTTTTCGGGGAGAAACCCATACTACTATTGAGTACTTCACCAGGGGTGACGGGAGGGCGCACCCATTTGAACCTGCTTGCAGGATTGGTCGGTAGATGGGGAGGTGAGCTTGCGGGGCAATATTCTTTGGGTAGTTTTCACCAGAACTTTGACATGAACCAAAATGTAATAGTAGATCCTGAGGTGCGAATACAAATGAGAAGTGCGATAAGCGCACTGTTGAATAACAAGAAACTGCTAAGCACCCTATCATGAACAAAGCGATTATTGAACATCTTTTTACTTTTTGGAGCGAGATTGGTCGACTTGGTGGCTTTCTATATAGCGAAGAAGGGATACGGCACACATTGGCTCCTGAGAAATCATGGCCTAGTAAAGTTTTTGGATTGGGACCTAGTAGAATAGATGAAAATCAACTTTTGGAGAACATAAGAGTAGGGGCATGGCCCAATTCTGTTGGTATTTATGAAGATGTAGAAAGTAAAAACTTGTTGGTCAACAATGGCTTTAAATTAAGTTCTACTGTAAAAGCAATGGCCTTGAAAGTCTCGAATGGATTTGATCAAATAGTGGATTTAGGGACAATTGCCCCTGTAAAATCTGATGAAGAAGTACAGGCTTTTGCCAAGATTGCTTCTATGGCTTTCGGGTATCCGGTGCTAACAAAGACTTTGTCTCCATTGCTACAAGCCTCATCATTTCAGTTGTTTTTAGGCATTCATGAAGATGATTATGCCAGTTGTGGCATGGTATTCACAGACCAAGATGGTATTTCTGGCATACATATGATAGGAACTCTACCTGAATTTCAGGGATTGGGACTGGGGAAAAAGATGACTCAATATTTGGTGAAAAATGCTAAAGAGAAGGGAAGCATCTATGTGTATTTGGTGGCCTCACAAGCTGGTGAGGGAATTTACGCCAAGATGGGCTTCAAGACATATGGTGTATTGGAAAGTTACCAACTTCCAGATGGTTTGGAACACCAACATTCAACAGGGTCATGAAAATGCTTGTTCATTTTTTAATGCTCGTTGCTGTTCAAGGGCTTTTTGGTCAAGAGCTATCCTTTTCTCCTGATATGGTGTTTGGCCATCGGTCCGTAACCTACAAGCATACCATCGGGTATGCATTTTCACCAAAGGTTTCCATTAACAATCTTACACTGTATGATACGGAATACAACAGTGATATCAATAACATTTATTTTATAAGGAGTGGGATTG
Source organism: Flagellimonas marina (assembly GCF_042651185.1). NCBI lineage: Bacteria > Pseudomonadati > Bacteroidota > Flavobacteriia > Flavobacteriales > Flavobacteriaceae > Flagellimonas > Flagellimonas marina. The sequence continues at coordinate 966,553 of NZ_JBHSCL010000004.1, forward strand.
GACTGTTTTTCGGAAAACTTATGACCAATCTGGCCATTGGCGTAAAAAACCCGGGAGCTTTTGCCACCTTCTCCCTGGGAATAAACAATAGCGGTTCCAGGTTTTCGTATAACTATTCTATGGGCACCACCTATCAAGATGGATTTTCATTGGAGCAGACCCTGATATTGGATTACCAACCCAGACTGAATGGGTTATATAAACCTATTAGCTGTGGGAAACCTGAATGGGGATGGTTATATACGAGGCTTGCAACAGTTGAAACTGGGTATTAAAAAACAGGAATGGATTATGGGATTGGCTATCAACCTCGACCAATTTGACAATTCAAAGAAAAGGCTAAAAAATCTGGGCTTTTTTCTCAAACACAATTTTTAAATCAAAAAAAATAAAATGAAAAAAAACAAACATTTGGGGAACCTATTGATACGGGTAATTATTTCATTCACGATGTTAATCTATGGGATAGACAAACTGTTGCATGGTATGGAATACATTGATGAATTGTTGTCAAAGCACGGGCTGCCCTCTTGGATTTCCAATGGAGTTCTTGTAGGGGAGGTCTTGGCTCCTTTGATGATTATAGTGGGGTATCGTACACGATTGGCAGGACTCATCTTCGCATTTAATTGTCTGGCGGCCTTTATTTTGGCGCAAACCCAAAATCTATTCAAGCTTAATGAAAAAGGGGGATGGGCATTGGAACTTTTGGCCATTTACCTCATAGCTGGATCAGCGTTTTACTTTATGGGAGGGGGAAAGTATGCAGTATCCAGATTGAACAAATGGGATTGAACAATACATAATAAATCTTTGAGACCAATGCACGTTGTGATCTATGAATTTGAGGTAAAGACCGGAGTTGATAATAAGTTTAAGGAAGCTTGGGAAAAGCTCACAAAAGCTTATTTGGACCATGCAGGTAGTTATGGTTCCAGATTGCACAAGTGCCATAACAGAAACTATATTGCTTATGCACAATGGCCCAGCAAGGAATCCCATGCAATTGCTCGGAGAAAATTAACCAACAAGTCAAGGTCATTGTTAGATGAGTTAAGATCTACGTGTAGCAATGTTAAAATCTTATGTCAATTGGAGGTTTTAAAGGATTATCTGGTGCATTCTTAAGATATCTTAAGTATTAGGCGATGAATGGCAACTAATTTTGAGTAATAAACAAACAAAAAATGAACAACGGAGTGACTGTTTTACTGGCTATACTTGGAGGTGTATTTTTGGCCATGCAAGGTGGTTTGAATGCCAAACTTGGAATCCATTTAAAGAGCCCTGTTTTGGCTTCTTTGATAGCTTTTGCATTTAGCACTCTCTTTGCCCTAATACTGGTCTTGGCAAGTTTACGTACTTCTTTTGATGTGGGGTTGATGCGAAAAATACCTGTATATCTTTGGTTTTCAGGGGCATTCTTCAGTGTATGCGGTATTTGTCTGTATTATCATACCATCCCAAAACTGGGAATTTCTTCAATGATCAGTCTTGGACTCTTTGGTCAACTACTATTTTCTACAATTGCAGGGCATTTTGGGTGGTTTGGGCTTCCAGAGGAGCCCGTGGCCCTTAAAAAAATAATAGGAGTATTAGCCATGACAGGTGGTATAATACTAATCAATAAAAACTAAACTTATAGAACATGAAATTACTAGAGCATTTACAATGGCGGTATGCCACTAAAAAGTTTGACCCTTCTCAAAAGATCAACCAAGATGATTTGGAAAAACTGAAAAAAGCAGTACAGCTTTCCGTTTCATCATACGGATTGCAACTGTACAAGGTTTTGGTCATTTCCGACGAGAAGATACGGGAAAAATTATTGCCATTTTCGTGGGGTCAATCGCAAGTTACTGAAGCTTCACACCTTTTTGTTTTTTGCAACTATACCGAACACAAAGAAGAAGATGTTGACGCATATATAACTTCAACCTCCAAAATACAGGGAACACCCTTGGAAAAATTAGAAGGTTATGGTGATTTTATAAAGAAAAGCCTATCTCGCATGAACCCATCTCAATGGCTGGTCTGGTCAGAAAAGCAAACATATTTAGCTTTGTCCAACCTATTAACGGCCTGTGCAGAACTTAAGATTGATGCTTGCCCCATGGAAGGGTTTGATCAGCAAGACTATAACAGAATATTGGATCTAGAAGATCGTGGCCTCAACGTAAGCATAATTGCGTCTATTGGCTATCGTTCTAAAAATGATCATTCGCAGTTCAGACAGAAAGTACGTAAACCTATCCAAGAAATTTTTGAAGAGTTATAGTTTTCAATAAACTGCTACTTTTTATTCAAGTACTATAATTAGTTACAAAAAATGCACTTTCACCATGAGGTTGAGAAGTTGAAACGAAGTATGCTGCGCATGGTATAAATATCTGAAAAATAAAGAGTTGTGCTTTTTTAAAAATGAAGTCGTTAGAAAATAGGATGGTATGTGCCTATCTGCCTGATTAAACAACAATGATCAAGGGGCTTTACGCCTTCATGTACTCGCGGTACCATCTAAAAAAATGTCTTCAATAATAAACTCTCCCTAGAAATCTTATAGGAAATAGGTTGGTTCTTCGAATTATTCATAGAGTATTCAAAGGATAATTCAATTATTGTCAATATAATATCAAAACTGGCTAATAATCTTGGAAAACTTGATGTAGATAATAATACTTTTATGGATGGTTGTTTCCACGCTGATTTAGTTCGCCCTGATTGCCATTTGAATGCAAAGATGGCAGTTATATGTTTACTGAATACGAATTGGATTTAACCAACCAACAAGGGCTTCATCACTGTTCAAACCAACCCCAACCCTATGGAAAAGTATATTAAATTGTGTTGCCTTATTATTTTCATGAACTTTCTATTGACCTGTCATCTTAATGCGCAGTCATTAGATAGTATGGTTATTGACTGTGAGGATTTTGAAATGGAATTCAACCGAAAGGGAATATCCAGTTTTTGGTCAAAATCTGATGAGCATAGGGCTAGTATCGTTGGAAAAAGAGGGGAGTGGGGCGATGTGGATGTAAAATATCAGGTAGCGGATGGTGACTGGCTCAATATATATAAAGGGGCGACTTCACGGGAAATTCTATCGCCTGAGAAGGTAAAGTATACCGACTACAAGGAGGGTGTGGTTTTAAAAATGGAACGTACTTTTGAACGTGTACGAAATGGCATCGACTGGACCATTAGGCTGGAATCCATGTTTGATTATCCCATGACCATCGGCGACTTTTCCATCCCAATTTCTTGGCCCCGACCGTCTGGAGAAGAACCCAATTATATTTTTGAGGAAACCTTTATTAAGCACCAGTATATAGGTGGCAACAGTTCGTTTATTTACTTTTCTAAACCCTCCGGGGAACCACCATTTTTGGTATTAATGACCAAATCGGGCACCAAGTTGGAATATTTTGATTCCGCTGCAGGATATTCGGCTCACATACATTCTCAATGGGCCGCCGCCCAAAAGGAGGGGAGTTGGCGAATGGAAAATACAGCCTTGGAACTCGCACCCAAAGGAAAACCGGGCAGTAGTATTACGTATGGTTTTCGCATGCAATGGGTAAACAGTTATGATGAATTAAGGGATGTGCTTTACCAAAATAATCTGTTCGATATTCGTGTGGTTCCTGGAATGACCCTTCCGCAAGGATTGAGTGCTAAGTTTTCTTTACGGACCAAAAACAAAATCGATTCCATTTCAGCGGAATTTCCTAAACAGACCAAGATAGACTTCGTCAAAGAAAAAGAAAAAGACCTTTACATTTATAAGGTACTGTTTGAACGTTTGGGTGAAAACAAACTCACTATTCATTACAACGGGAATCAAAAATCCATTTTGGAGTTCTTCTCCACTGAACCCGTTGAGACCTTGATCAAAAAACGGAGTGACTTTTTGACTCAGTCCCAACAACACACAGACCCTTCAAAATGGTACAATGGGCTGTACTCAATTTGGGATATGAGTAAAGCCGTGCTTCGTGGACCGGACAATACTGATGGTTTTGATCATTGGTGGGGCTATGTTCTGGCCAGTGATGATATTGGTTTAATAAAGGCTCCATACATCGCCTCCAAGAATGTTTATTTTCCTAAAGATGACGAAATAGCTTCAGTTGAATACCATATAGAAAATTTTGTTTGGGGAGGGCTTCAGCGTACCGACAAGGAAACCAACCCATATGGAATTCATGGTGTTCCCAACTGGCGAGAGGCTAGAGACCCACTGTTGAGAGCAAGGTCTAGGGACTACAATCTGGATAAGATGAAAATTTGGCGTTCCTATGATTATCCCCATATTACCAAAATGTACTACCACATGTTTCAGATTGCTGAGTTCTATCCTGATAAAGTCCAGTATTTGGATGCGAAAGGCTATTTGGAGCGTGCATTTCAAACAGCCAAGGCCTATTTCACCTATCCCTATGAAATCCTACCATGGTACGATACCTATAAATGGGGCTGCTACAATGAGCTCATTATTATTCCACTGATCAAGGATTTGGAACGATATGGGAGAAAATCCGATGCAGATTGGTTGCGACAGGAATGGGAGAAAAAGGTGAAATATTTTGTTTATGATGACAAATACCCTTTCCGTTCAGAATATAGCATAGACCGAACTGCTTTTGAATCCAGCTACGCTTTTGCCAAATATGGCACCCTTAACAAAATGAAACCGGATGAAAAGCTATGGTATGATGTTAATCTTGAAAAATGGTACTCACATCCTAATGTAAAGCAGGAAGATAGTCGGGATTTTATGCATAGACAGAATACCGCAGGATTAGCTGTCCGTGGCTGGGTAAATCCAACCTACTATTCCCTGGGTTCTGATGATTCAGAAGGAGGCGGGCTGAGTTACATGGCACGGATGGGTGGATGGAGTATTCTGGATTATGGGCTGCACTTTGCCGAAAAACCTTATGACTGGATTCAGTTAGGCTATGCCTCCTATTTAAGCTCGTATGCGCTCATGAATACTGGTACTAAAGAGAGCAATTATGGCTATTGGTTTCCAGGAAAGGAAAATGATGGTGCCTTGGGTTGGGCTTTTAACTCACAAAAGCATGGCCGAATTTGGCTCCAAGGCCGAGAAATTGAACGTGGCCCGTGGAACTATGATGGAGAGGCCGATCTAGGTATGGGTGCCATTGGGCATACTGCATCTACTGTTCTGGTCAACGACCCCATTTTTGAATGGTTCGCTTACGGCGGAAACTTGGATGAGATAACTAATGGTTTTGCCATTGTCCCAAAGGATGGCCTAAGAACACGATTTGCTATTGTAGCCAATGGCACTAGGTTTCAGATGGAATTGGAACGGGATGGATTTGCCAAGAATAATCCCATTTTAGTGTCCAAGTCTATGAATGAAGTAAGTTTTGTGCTGGAGAATAGGGTGGAAAAGCGACATCGTACCAAATTGAACTTGGAGAATTATGGTAATATATCTTTTAAGTGTAGGGTTGATGGCAAATTGCTCAAGGTAATAAAGGAAGGTAACATTGAAAGTTTTGAGATTCCTGTTTCTGGAAAAACACACCAAGTAACCCTGACTTTGAATTAATAAAAAACCGCTAAATAACCAATAAAAAAGCCCCGTGTAAAAGCGGGGCTTTTTTGTTGGGGGCTTTTTTAAAACATGAATCCTAGTCCGGCAGACCATACGGAATTGTGCACATCCACATCTTCAATCATTTCAGAAAATCCGTAGGTATATCTCCCTTGGATAAAGAACCCACTTGGAAATTTGTACTCCAATCCTGCGGCACCTTGAAAATCAAACCCATTGATGGCGTCAGTATCAAAATCGCCACCATCTTCCCCCGGGTCAAAGTCGATTTCCTCATTTACCTTAAACCCAAATTGGGGCCCGGCTTGAATGTTGAGTCCATCTGCGATATAAAATTTCAAGAGTAAGGGTACCTGAATGTAGTCTACCTGAAATTGGGCATCTGGGGTATCGGGCTCATCCGTAATATCAAAACCTTGCGCGGAGTAGTATATCTCTGGCTGAAGGGAAACATGGTCGGACAATGGTGCCTCGGCCAATAGACCCAAGTAAAAGGAGGTCCTAGAATCGGGGCTGTCAAAATCATCGCCTGCCACTGTGGCAAAATTGGCACCACCACGCACTCCTAATTGTACATTGTTGGTGTTCTGGGCAATACAAATTGACCCCACCAGAAGAGCTGCTATTATCAATACATTTGTTTTCATCATTATTAAGATTTAAGGGTTACTGATTGCAATAATCGAAAACGAATGTACTGCCAATAGCTTCGGAGGGTTGACGCAATGCACAAAAAAATTGACGGAAATCAAGGACAACCATTCTCAAGGTCTTATTTATTCAAGACCTTGAGAATTCTGGAAATGCGTAAATAACGGGATTAGGATTAATTGGTATGGAAACCACATCTATCCAAGTATACTTTGATATTATACGATGATTCTTATCTTTTTTAGCCAGAGAACCTAAAAAGTGTTGATTCTTTTTAATTCGTTACCGCAAAAATCAGAACCTGATGTTTTAAGGATATCATTTTCCACTACAATGGTCTCGTCCCTCCAAGATTCCGTTCCAGAGGTGTTTCTCCATTTCACCTTTCCAGTATAGACACCAGGGCTTTTTCGGGTTAGATGAAAGCCTATTTCATCCAAGGTAAACTTAAACTTGTCAAGTCCACCAAGTTTTGAATAGCGCCCTTCTATTTCACCTTTTTCGTTGGTATAGAACGCCACTACACGCCCATCACAGCCTTCCCAAGACCCAATAATGTTTGTGTTGGTGTTGGACACCGTGGGACTCACGGATTTGCATCCAACCCATAATCCCAAACTTAGGGACACCAAAATGATAAAATTCAATCTCTTTGTTCCCATTAGTCTTTTCTTTGATACTTCTCTTTCATAAATTCAAAATACATATAACCAAAACGGTCGTACCAATCCTCAACCCCATATTTGGCCTCACAGATATTGAGTTCCATCATGGCATCGGCTAGACTTTGAAGAAATTCGGCATATTTATTATCATAGGCCTGTTCAAGTTCTGTTACAGATTTTTCGATATTTCTTCGTTGCGTTTGCCAGGCCAGGCCGCCAACCCCACTGGGAGTAAAGCCAGATACATCGTCCCCAAAAGAAATGGCTGCGTTGGAAAAATCCTTGGTACACTTGTAGATAGTGGCCAGTTTTTCAAACTGATACCTCATGTTATTGAATTTTTTCCGGGCTTCAAAAAAGCATTGGGCACATTCTTGGTCTTCCTCTTCCGAAATGTCGCCCTTATCATCAAAGTACAGATCTGTGCATATTGAAGGAATGGAAGGGGCTTGAGCTGGCGGAGACGAACTTATACATTTGCCAAGCCCATTATTGTAGGTGCTATAAAGCAATTTTACATTATCCCATTGTTTCCGTATGGTGGAGATGGTCTTATCTAGATTACCGACTACTTTGTCAACCGCCTTTCTTTCATTTTCCAACATATTAAGTCTCGTGTTGAAATCTTCCATAGCATTTTCTTTGAACGCTTCAAACTGTTCTATGGAAACGAAGTCACCAGCATCTTGCGCAACACCGATTGATGGCAATAATGACAAAAACACTAAAATCACTGTGGTGCCCTTTCCTTTCCGCCCCATAAGCTTTCCAGCCAAAACACCAATAACCAACAAGGCAACCCCAAGGGCAATGTACAACAGGTAATTAGTTGTCCCGCCATCACTGCTTCCCTCATTGGCGTCATTGGGTGAAGCTGCACCGCTGGATTCCATTTCATCTTCACTAATGGCTCTAAAGGCGCTTCCCAAATAGGTTTTCTTTTCGGGGCTTGCCAAAACGGTAATAGTATAGAGTGAATTGTTGGGTTGGTCCGTTTCCACTTTAATTCCAAAACTGCCCCAGGTACGTATTTTAAAGTTCACAAGCCCATCTTGCGCGTTGGTTGTATTTTGTTGGGCCTGCACAGCTTCCCAATTATCCTTGGCCAAGCTCACCTTGAGTGGGGTGCCGTCCACACTGGTCACCAATACATCTACAAAGTTGTATAGGTCGTGTCCGGTTACATAGTGGTACATTGCAGAATCTGTTAATCTATTGAAATAAACAATACCTAATTCTCCTTCATGACCGGTTCTTGTATCTGCAAGTAGTTTCAATTCTACCGGTTGAATTGCTTTATCCAATGTAAAAGGTTGGGCATATCCTTTAAATGCCCCAATAAACAAGAGACACAACAACGAAAACTTGTGCAATGGTTTCATTTTGATTTAGTTTTGATAGTGATTAATAAGATAGTTGGCAATTTTATACGTGTTCTTTTTCTGTTCGTCCCTTTGGGAATCTGTTAGCTTAGGGCCATTAGGGTTTAAATAACTATAACTGACTTTTATTGGGTTTCCATAATTAGTATTTAGCAATAGTAGAAAACCTTGTACAGGATGTCTTTTAATGTAGGTATCTCCTGATTCACTTATGCTGACCTCTATCATCTCATTCTTTAGCCCACTTTTTATTTGATCCTCTACGATGTTTGTGTCACCCCATTTTTCAAGACTTATCCCATAATTCACCGTAAAATTGTCTGGATGGGTCACTTTGAACCAACAACTGCCCTGATAGTTGCTTTGTTCTTGTACTTGGTCGGCACCATACCCCAACGCCTCGGCCAATTGTGAGGTAGTCAGCTTACAATCCTCGCTTGCAGCGTACAACTGGGTATAATCCCCATGTTGTTTAAGCTGTATGGTGTTGTCGGTGCCATGGGTTGTCTTTACTTTTTTTTCGGCAGTGTCTGAAGTCGAAGTTGTTTCTTCCTTTTTTTTGGAGTTACCACAAGCGGATAGTACCAATACTGTGAAAAAGAGGATAAAAATGTGTGGTGTTTTCATACTTTCAAGTTTACTGATTGCGGTTATGATTGGTAAAAGGCCAACCTATTTTGTGATGATTGAATGAAGACTTTTATGATAAAAACATGAGGCCTGAAGAAATTTATTCACTAATGGGACCTCAATTAAGGAATTAGTATACCTGTTGTCTGACATAGACCAGTCTTTTAAGGGTTCGTTTGGGGAACTACACCTCTATGCTGGTTAACCATTGAAGATGATTTCATACTAATATACAGGAATTCAATTGATTGTAGTTTGATTTATATTAAAATTAGATAAACGGCAACGTTTTGTGTAAGCTTGAAGTAGGAAGAAACTTTGCGGACAGCAACGTGTATATAATTGATTAATAGTTCGTTATATAATTTTAAGTTGAGATTTTGGCGAGAATGCCTGTATGGATTCAGGTGCTTATTTGAGTAGTACAAAAGATCTTAAAAACAGACCTTATCAATAACTAGTTTGTGGGGTGTTTTTCAAATTTGATTTTAGGCCAATGAAAAATAAAAACCCAATCATTTTACTGATTGGGTTTTCTACAGAATTAAAAAAATCTCAGGTTTTCCTAATTCATAGCAATTTCCATTAGTTTCGTGTTACTGTAATTGAATTTGACAATCCATACAGCCCCATAAGATCAGAGATGTTGTTTCCTGCTTCTAAACCTGTCAGTCCGTCTTCATAGCGCATATACCATATAAAGCATACGCCAGGTCCAGCTGCATCAAAGTCTACATTTTCAACATCAGTCAAGGTTGGGGGAAGGCCAAGGATATTGTCTTGATCGTCTGTAATGACCCACGTACCGTTGGTACCATTTGCCCCACTATTGTCCAATGAAATTCCACTCACCATATCTGGGGTACCATCTACAACAATGGTAAAGGGTCCACCAGAAATTTCACCGGCATTAGGATTTCTATATACTTTAACCGAGTTGGACAAAGCAAAATTACCAGCTAGGTCGGCGGCATTTTCTCCTGCGGCAAGACCTGTAATCTCACCCTCATAGGTCAAATGCCATATAAGGCAAACACCTATTCCTGCTCCATCAAAATCAACACCTTCCAATGCTTCAAGAGTTGGTGGCAACCCAAGGATATTTAAATTGTCATCTGTAATGACATAGGTTTGGTTACTACCTGTCAAATTACTGGCATCCAGACTAATTCCCGTTACCATATCTGCCGTACCATCGACTGAAAAATTATAGGGTCCTCCAATCAATGCTCCAGCATTCAAGGCATTTCTATTGACCACCACTTGGTTGGATAATGCAAACACCCCTTCCAAATCATCTAGGTTATTGCCCGCTTCAAGACCGCCAATTTCAGTAGAATAGGTTAAACTGTAAATAAAACAAACTCCGGTTCCAGCTTGGTCAAAATCAACGCCTTTGACGGCTTCAATGGTAGGTGGCAATCCCAAAATATTTCCCATATCATCGGTAATTACAAATGTTTGGTTGTCACCATTTAAATTGGTAGCATCCAAGGAAATCTCCATAATCATATCAGGAAGACCATCCACAACAAAATCATATGGTCCGCCAACGAGTTCACCAGCGTCAAGGGCATTCCTATTGACCACCAAAAAATTGGATAGATCAAACATTCCACTCAGCTCATCCAAGTTTCCACTTACCTCTAGACCAGTAAGCGCGCCATCATAGGTTAGGTGGTAGATGTAACAAACGCCTATTCCTGCTCCGTCAAAATCCACTTCAAAGAGGGCATCCAAGGTAGGAGGAAGTCCCAATATGTTTTTGTCATCGTCTGTAATTACATACGTTTGTGTCTCACCAGAACCTGAAAATCCAGTCAAGGTAATTCCACTTACCAAGTCGGGACTCCCGTCCACGGCAAATGAAAATGGTCCTCCAGAAAGTGTTCCGGCTTCCAATACTACGGGTTCTAAACCATCATCTGTTCCCTCGTCATCCTCACAAGCTAAAAAACCAATGGCGAGCAACCCTAAAATTGATAAAGTTTTCAATGTTTTCATCTCTTTGTTTTTAAGTTTTCACAAAGAAACTTTTGACGTGTAATGAAAGCTTCACGAAAACATAAACTTTTTTAAGTAAATGATATTCAATTATTTAACTGAAATATTTCCATTAAACTGAAAGATACCTCCACATTTCCCGACCAAAGTTGGATAAACAGGAATGTTTTCTTAATGATTCTGTGATTCTTTCGTGAGATATTTCACCTTATTTAGATGGTTATGAAAAATGTATTGATTATTGAGGATGATCCCGAGATTGTTCAATTGCTTGAAATCCATTTAACGGATTTAGGATGTACCATCCAGAAAGCCAATAATGGCCCTTTAGGGTTGCAACTTGCTGTAAAGGAACCGCCAGAATTGATCATATTGGATATTATGCTCCCAGAAATGGACGGCATTGAGGTTTGTCAGAAGATAAGAGCAAACAATGTTAAATCACCCATCCTTATGCTAACGGCCAAAGCTGAGGAGATTGACAAGGTTTTGGGATTGGAGGTAGGAGCCGACGACTATTTGACCAAGCCTTTTAGTGTTCGGGAATTTATTGCCCGGGTAAAAGCTATTTTTCGTCGCCAAAAAATGGAGAAGTCCACAGAACAAGGCCAGCAGAACAACGGTACCATGTATTTTGACAATCTGACGGTGAACATAGAATTACGAAAGGTGCAATTGAACGGAGAAAAGGTTGAACTATCCCCGAAGGAATTTGAGCTATTGGTTTTACTATGTTCAAACCCCGGAAAAAGCTATGAACGTGAGAAATTACTGAAAATGATTTGGGGATATGATTTTAAAGGTTATGAACACACTGTAAACTCCCACATTAATCGACTGCGTTCAAAAATAGAACCCGATATGGGGCAACCTAAATTTATCCTAACCACTTGGGGAATAGGATACAAATTCAATGAAGAACTATGAAATTTTCCTTGTTTTCTAATAGATTGCTCATAAAGCTGTGCCTTTCATTCCTGTCAATCCTTTTTTTTGCGGCCATTGGCTATATTCTGATCACTGCTTATCTTACCAACAATCACTATTATGAAACCACCCAACGTTTACATGCCAATTTGGCCCAACACCTGATAGATGAAAAATTTAGCAACCAAAGTCCTTTTGATGCTGAAGGAAATGTGAACAAGGACCTTTTTGGGGATATTATGCACGATATGATGGCGGTGAACAGGGCCATTGAAGTGTATTTATTGGATGAAACGGGACATGTGGCTTACTCGGTGGTCCTAGATCACGATGGAACCAATACCCAAGCTAGGAAAATAGACCTTGATCCCATACAACGCTTTATCGGGGAGCAAGGTTCGGCGTTTATTTTAGGCGACGACCCCAGAAATCCGGAAAATCAAAAGATTTTTTCTGCTGCCTCTTTCGAGAAAAATGGGAAAAAGGGTTTCATTTATATTGTGCTGGCCGGAGAGGATTATCTAAGTACAAGAGCCTCCCTCATAGATGGTTATTTTTTCCGTCTAGGCCTTAGAGGTGTTGCGTTGACCTTAATTTTTGCGGCAGTTTTGGGGATATTGTCAGTTTGGTACCTCACCAAAAACCTTCGCGAAATTATTTTTGCCACAAAGCGTTTTCAAGAAGGTGACCTCCAGTACAGAATTCAAGATGCCGAGAAAATGGACCTTGCCATTTTGGCAAAGACGTATAATGAAATGGCCGATACCATTGTTTCGGATATTGAAAAAATCAAATCACTTGAACTGCATAGAAGGGAGCTGATTGCCAATATTTCACACGATTTGCGTACTCCGCTATCCATTATTCAAGGTTATGTGGAGACCCTACGAATTAAGAGAAAGGATTTGACGGACCAAGAACGCGAAGAATATTTGACAACGGTGAATAATGGATGTGAAAGGTTGGCCAGATTAATTGCACAATTGTTCGAATATTCCAAATTGGAAGCCAATCAGATTGAACCGGTAAAAGAACCTTTCCTAATCACCGAACTGGCCAATGACATCCATAGGAACTATAAAGTAATCGCCGCACAACACAATATTGAACTTCAAATGGAAATGGACCCTAAGACTCCTCTTGTTTTTGGGGATATATCACTTGTAGAGCGGGCCATTCAAAACTTGATGGACAATGCCATTAAGTTCACTCCAGATGGAGGTACGGTCGGAATCAAAATAATACCTGTGAACGGCCATGTTGAAATTATGATCAGCGATACAGGCCCAGGTATTCAAAAGGAGAATCAATCATTGATATTTGAACGTTATCGACAGACCAAGACCGGTCAGGTTAAGGAAGGGGCGGGCCTTGGACTTGCCATCGTAAAAAAAATAATGGAACTCCACAACGCTAGCATAAAAGTGTTGAGCAATCCCACAAAAGGAACAATCTTTAGTTTTGAATTGCCCATATATCAATTAAGTTAATTGCGTTCCTTTCATGGCACATGGAGTAACATAGTCAGAAGTACTGTCCAATTCCAAACACAATGCCTTGGGAACTGTTCGGTGTAATTCCATATCCGTAGTCGATCCGGAATATGGCATTAAAAACAAACTTATGCATGAGTCGTAAGCCTATTCCCGGATAGACTCTTATGTTTTGTTTATCTCCAAAATCGCTGAAATCTCCACCTGGATTCCTCCAACTACCGGCATCAACAAAAATGTTGCTTTGTAGTACAAACCATTTCTTGTCCATTAGGGTATGCCGATACTCTGTATTAAGCACGATGGCTGCCGTGCCCCTATCAATGGTATTGCCAACACCCCTGATGTTCAGGTTGTTGTCCACCGCAAACGGGGCAAATGGAGTTTCCAGATTGCTTGCCAGCCCCAAGCGGAGGCGGTTAGCCCAATTTCCCTTAGCCCCCATTCTTTTGTAATATAAAAAATCTGCAAATCCAATTATGAATTCGGGAAGTTGAGCTTCATTGGCACTTTTAACATATTGAAGGTTGAACGTGCTTCTGTACCCATCCAGATATTGATAGAAATAGGTGGTAGCATCATAATTATATATTGTTTTGAGCAAATACTTGTTCACCTTTAAGGACTGCGGTACATTGGGGCTTGTGGCGCCGTTGAGGTATTGATAGTCTTCGGTAAAAATATTTGCTCCGAGCTCAACTCGATGCCGGGAATTGATTTGATAAAGTCCCAATAGCTCAACGGATTCATTGTTATAACGATACTGTGCCGTGCCAGCATTCAAAAAAACGGGCTCCTGCGTGGTTAAATTTTGATAATTAAAGGCCAATCCCATCTTGGGTCCAAATAGCATGGGATGTCTCACTTGAATGGCATAGGAGTCAAATATATCTTTCTGGTAAAATCCCCCTATGGTGATATTTCTTCCAAAAGCATTAAACTCCTGCAAACCTAGCCTATAGGCAAATTCATCTTGGTTGGTGGTGTACACACTTACAAACGGAATTAAGGTAAAATTCTCCTCAATAGTATAAACCACTTTACAACCTTCACTATTATCAAGGAAGATAACCTCATAGGTGGCATGGGAAACAGAAGGCACCCGGATCAGTTGGGCTACGTCCCGTTGTATCATTAAGGAATCCAACGGCATGTTGCCCTTTAATTGAACAACATTTTCCAGAATTATTGTTTTGGTTTTTTTATTACCCTGAAATTCAACGGCATCTACCACCAGTTGTCCCCTTACAATGCCGAGAACAAATAGCAAGGATGCCGTTAAAATAAATGGGTACCTCATACACTAAAAACGATTGAGATCAAGGTTAAACCAACCTAAAGCCCAACATTTTGTTGGGTTACATAGCTACAAATTTAGGGTAACACCAAGAATCATTTTCACTATAAAATGGCTCTAAGTCCAAGGTTAAAGGTTTCACCCAGTCCAGTATTGTTGCCCCTTACAAAATTGGTATATAAAACTTCGAGGTTAAGTTCTTTTGTCAACTGATACTTCATTCCACCGCCAACTGCAGTAAAATCCTGTGCAAAGTCGTTCCCAAGATCAATACGTTGTGAATGCTGAATCAATGCCAATACGGTAAACTTTGTGCTTGGAAAATAACTCAAGAATAATCCGGGTGTAAGATTTAAACTGTTGTTTGCAAAACTTTCCTCCTTATCGCCAAAGCTCAATTCGGAATTGAGCTCAGAGAACAACTGCCATTTTCCACTGGCAAAAGTATGGTCATAAAACAAGCGATTTTGCCAGATATAGCCCTTTTGGTCCAAAAAGACGCCGTCTTCGGTTTCATTGTCCACCAATGGAATAAAGAAAGACGATTGGATGGAAAAATTGTTCAGTGAAGCGATGGGAACGAACTTGACCGATGGGGCGATAGAAGTTAACCCTGAGCGTGCCGTACCCGTTTCACCATCAAACTTGAATACGTCCAAAGCTTTTCTTCCTCCTACAACATTAGATCGAAATTCAAGGATGGCACCAAGGTTCCATCTTTTGTTCGATCCCACTCCCGTGTAGACCTCCAAGGTTGAAGTGAAGAACGTCTGTCTCGGCTGCTTACCTTCCACAAAGGTGCTCTCGGTTTCGGTATAAAGGTTGTTGAACCATTTAATATCCCATTGGCCCTTTCCGATTAGCTTAGAGGGTGTGTACTGTAAAATATTACTTGTTGGTTGATCTACATCGTCCTGAGAAAATGCTGTTTGAAGGGAGAAAATGATTCCTAGGACAGCGGGAAAAATTCGAATTGATTTCATAGTTTATTTTTTTCGGGGTCAGGTTTAAATTTTAGTGTCGTTCAATCTCCAATCATATGGATAATAATATAGTTTGGCATCGTTGTTCAACTTTTCGTTTCGATATTGATTAATGTACTGCAGCATACTTTTGCCACCGTGTGTAAAATCTTCAGCATACCATTCAAACAATTGTGATATGCCTACTTTTTTTCCTTTAATGCGAATAAAATCTGGATTGTTGATGGCAAGTTTGGTTTGCTCTTCCATTTGCGCATCCAAAGTATCGGGTTTATAGGCTTTACTGATTATTGGTGGACAGCCCAACCCGGCACATACCAATACAAAATGAAACCTGGATTCGTTTGGAAATACCTTTCGAAGTAAATTATTTTCAATATCATTCAGGGTCAAGCTTTGACCACCCACTTGATATTGGATTTTGTCGAAGAAACCCTTGACATCAAGTGGGGACTTTAACGGATAATTGTTGACAATTCCTTTTATGACCAAAAGATTATAGGAGTTGATCCAAAAGGCTTGGTATTCTGCAACATTACTTGAAGAAGTTCTAAGTTCTTTGGCCATGCCAATCAACTCATCCAAAGTCTTTGGGTTTTTCGCAATGGCCTCGTAGTCAACTCTACCGTCTTTTATATTTTCCTTAAAGAACGCGTCTGCTTTAGAAAAAAACATTGAAAAATCAGAAGCTAAAATTGGATGGCTCCCAAGAACTAAAATGACCAAATAAACTAATCGAAGGTGTTTCATAACATTTTTTTTAACTCTATGCCAATGGTCGAGAAGAATTTAAACAACATACACAATGGCTTTACTTTTTTAGGTTCGGAACAAAGGAACTATAAGGAAATCATGGAAATATCACGGAAAGTTAAACTTTTACAATAGCATGATTTTTTGGTCTGCCTTAATGATTTTTCACTCAATTGCTGAAAGATTACGCTCCCCAACACGACCTATCCATAGAATGAAATATGGTTAAATGACATTGTAGAATTCCCCATAGATCAGAAGGTGTTTTCTTAATGGAAGAAGAAAACAATTGACTGTTTGGACAACGAATCAAATTGAAGGGTAAGACCTGTTTTCAGTTTGAGACATTTTCTCTAAAAACAAACCCATGAAAATAAAGATTCTTCTTATAGTATTATTGACATCCTTTTTCATGAACATGAATGCTCAAAGTAAAAGATATGTCCGAAACTACTATAGGAACGGAATCTTAAAATCTGAAGGTTGGCAAGAGGGCAATAAAAGAGATGGTTATTGGAAATTATATCATTCGTCTGGCAACATAAGTGAAATGGGGCATTATAAGAACGATCAAAAGAATGGATACTGGTATTCATACTCCAGAGGAGGGATTTTGATTGAGGAAGGACACTATTCGAAAGGTGAAAAAAACAAGTGGTGGCTTTTTTATGATGATTTAGGAAACTTGATACATAAGTGCCAGTTGGACAAAGGAATTAAAAACGGCTATTGTTTAATGTATGAAAATGAAGAATTGACATCAGCTTTAAAATACAGGCGCGGAAAAAAATTGAAGGAATGGCATGATTTTAAATCATTTAAAAGGGAAAATAATCTCTTGGATTTGAAATAGCGTATTTGCGCTTTTAAGGTATTTAAGGGGAGGGAGAGGGATTTTATTCCAACCTCCCTCTTTTGACATTTTCCAAACGCCATAGTCTTAAAAATAAAAAACCGCTAGAGCTAACTCTGCGGTTTTTACTTTCAAGACTTGCACTTGATTGCGGAGGAAGAGGGTCTTCTTTAAATTGAAAAAACCACTGTTTTTAGGGGTTGTGAAGGGTAGGTAATTTGTACTGACACCGAAAGGGACACCTTTTTAACAATAATTTAACGATTGTACACTTATAGGATACCAAATGGCCACAATAAGATTTAAAATAAATTAAAGAGCTTCAAAGGGACAAAATTTCAAATTGAACAATGCCAGGTAACAAAATCAAAATTTTAAAGAGACCATCTATTTAACTAAGATATGAAAATCGCTCAATGACATTTCCATTTAATTAACCATACTATCCTGGCAGGCAAGAGGCCACCTGTTCGAATCCGGTATTCTCCACCAGTAAAGATAAGGGCTTCAAGAGTTTTTGACTTTTGAAGCTTTTTTCATTTGCACGCAATTTGCACGCAAAATAGGTTTTAATTTATAATCAGCATTTTTTGATTTAAATTGATTGATTTTAATAGCTCTTTACTAGTTGCAGAGTGGTTTTTTGTAAAAATATCACATACTTAGATACCTTAACCTTCATTCAATATTTAGGAAATTTAGTTCCCTTAAAAGGTTTATTAACTAGAATAGTAAAAAAGACCAAGAATAGGAGACTTGTAAAGATAGCTTTATGTTTGGGTAAAAGCGACTCTAAAAATGGCAGTTTTAACAAACCATGATAAAAACAATCGTAATGCTATTCTAACCCCACCTCATCTTTTGCAACCGTACTGAATTCAATATCGCTAATAATGCCACACCCACATCGGCAAAAACCGCTTCCCACATCGTTGCAAGACCGCCTGCACCCAGAATGAGCACGATAATTTTTACCCCAAAGGCCAAACCTATATTCTGCCAAACAATTCTACGGGTAGAACGACCTATTTGAATAGCACGTGCAATCTTGCTCGGTTGGTCGGTCTGGATAATAACGTCTGCGGTCTCGATAGCGACATCGCTGCCCAGACCACCCATTGCGATACCTACACCACTTGCTGCCAGTACTGGCGCATCGTTAATACCATCGCCTATGAATGCCACTTTCGTTTCGGGTTGCTTTTTCAACGTTTCCACTTCGTTGAGTTTATCTTGCGGCAGCAAGCCGCCTTTTGCCCAATCGATTTTCAATTCCTTTGCGACCTGTTGGGTTATGGAATCCTTATCGCCAGATAGCATAATAATCTTTGAATTTCCAGATTCCCTAATTTGCTTTATAGCCTGATGCGCGTCTTCCTTTAGTTCATCGGCAATGGTCACGTAACCAGCGAATTCCCCATCAATGGCAACCATTACTATGGATTCTACAATGCTATCGGTTTCAAAGGGAACTTCGATGCTGTTCGAGGTCATCAATGCTTTGTTGCCGACCAAAACGGTTTTTCCGTTGACCGTTCCTTTTAAGCCCTTTCCGGCGACTTCAGTAACTTCGGTTGCTTCCAAGTCGGCACCGTCTGCTTTATTTTCCAAAATTGCTTTTGCAATGGGATGGGTGGATTGTTCTTCCATCGCCATTAGGTATTGCATAAATTCCGCTTCCGCGAAAGCAGACGTGTTGACCACTTCCTTAATCTTAAAGACCCCTTTGGTAACAGTTCCCGTTTTGTCCATTACCACCGTATTTACTTTGGTCATTGCATCCAAGAAGGATGCACCCTTAAACAAAATACCATTGCGTGATGCTGCACCCAATCCGCCAAAATATCCCAAAGGAATTGATATAACCAACGCACAAGGACAGGAAATCACTAGGAATATTAATGCTCTGTAAAGCCAATCCCGGAATACATAATCATCAACAAAAAAGTAGGGCAAGAATGTCAGACCGATAGCTAAAAAAACAACGATAGGTGTATAAATCCTCGCAAATTTTCTAATGAACAGTTCGGTCTTTGATTTACGTGCGGTGGCGTTCTGTACCATGTCCAGAATCCTGGCAATGGAACTATCCTTAAATTCCTTGGTCGTTTCCACTTCGATGACACCATCGAGATTTATGCTTCCTGCAAATACTTTTTCTCCGGTCGCAATAGTGTCAGGCTTGCTTTCGCCTGTTAAAGCTGCGGTATTAAACGAACCTTTATCTGAAAGCAAAATACCGTCGAGAGGTACTTTCTCGCCCACCCGTACCTGAATTTTCTCGCCAATGGTAACAGTCTCGGGATTGACCGAAACATAATCACCATCACGATATACCAATGCTTCGTTAGGACGCACATCAAGCAAGGCTTTTATATTTCCCTTGGCACGGTTGACCGCTGCGTTCTGGAACAATTCACCTACTGCATAGAATAACATCACCGCCACACCTTCCGGATATTCGCCTATGGCAAATGCCCCTAAAGTTGCTATGGACATCAAGAAAAATTCCGTAAAGAAATCGCCGTTTCTGATACTATTCCAACCTTCCTTAATGACAGGAAACCCTACTGGAATATAGGCTACCGTGTACCATACTATTCTAAACCACCCCTTGAAGAATGGAACGACATCGAAGTAATCAACGGCAATACCCGCAATCAGTAGTACAAAACTGAATATCGCAGGTAGGTAGGTTCTAAAATTGGATGCTTTTTCTGGACTGCTGTGGTTGTGTCCGTCATCGTGACTGTGCTCGCCCTGATGTTCTTTAGGGTCTATATCGCGTAAGTTTACTTTTTTCTTTTTCATACTATTCGGTCGCCCAAGCCATTGCCTGTTCCTTATTTTTGGTTTCAAAATATTTGGCTTCGCAGCCGGTAAAAAAATCGGTCGCCTTCGCGGCCCATTCCTGCCACTTTTTATTACCAACAAATGCTATTTTACCGTAATCGTCGATATGTTCGGCATCTGTTTTGATGTCTTCCCAAAACCCTTTGAGCGTGTAGCCTTCAAAGTCATCCATTTCAAAATAAAAATCCACTTTATGGCCTTTATCGATGATTCGATGTATGCGTTCGTGAATTGTCTTTAAATTTTCTTCGTCCAATTTGCCCGATAGCCTCGCGGCAATAAGGTTTTCTTTTTGTGTGTCTATAAACTGTATCATAATTTTTCAATTTTATACTTACAATGTAAGGGTTCTAATTATGCAACGGAAGTGCATTCATTGCCCGCTGCATTTCTCACAGATGCCCTTCAATACTAAATTCGCATCTTCCGCAATATATCCATCGGGAAGGTTGATATGCGGAATTTTATGTTCGGTCAGGCAAACGGTCTCATCACAGTTGTTGCAATGAAAATGCAGGTGCAAGTCCTGTTCGAGTTCGCAATTGCACCCTGGTTCACACAGGGCATATTTCTGTATTCCAGTGCCGTCATCTATTTGGTGTACCACACCTTTGTCCTCAAAAGTTCGTAGGGTACGGTACAGTGTTGTCCTTTCCGCTTTGGCGAATGCGGTCTCAATATCCGTTAACGAAATGGCCACTTCCTTTTCTGCCAAATATTTGTATATAAGTATTCGCATTGCCGTTGGGCGAACACCGTTTTCGTTCAATCTTTGTTCTATTTCTTTCATTGCTTATCGAGATTCTTTTTAATGTTTTTTGCCTTGGTAAAGGCTTCCCATCCTTCCTTTGCCGCGTAGGGTACTATCAGTAGAGCTGCAATTGGGTCGGCCCACCACCAGCCCAACCATTTCACCAGCAGCAGACCCAGCAGCACTACCACGGTTTGGTACAGGCAGATAAAAGTGTCCTTGGCATCCGCTAACAGCGCGGGACTATCCAGTTTATTTCCGTATTTCCTTTTGTAGTAAATCAAAATGGGATTTACGATTAAGGATACCATCAGTATCACCACGCCTACTATTGACCAGGATGCCGTTTCTTGACTTATCAATTTCGATATGGAATCATAGGATATAAAGGCACAGATGAGCGCGAAGGATATCGCAATAACGTAAAGCGTTATCATTTTTCTTTTTTCTACGCGCCTTTCGTCTATACCCTTGATCTCGCCGTGCAACCGCCAGCCCAATGTTCCGGCACTTATGACCTCGATGGTGCTGTCAAGACCCCAACCGATTAAGGCTGAACTGTTTGCTGTAAATCCAGCAATAAGGGACACGACTACCTCTATAACATCATAGATGACGTTCCAAATTTGAAGTGTACGTGCTTTCTTTAAGTCTTGTTTTCTTTGAGTATTCATAGTCATAATTTAGATTGTGGATAATTCTGAGACCATTTCGCTCTACATCTAATCCTGATGCCCACCTTCGGATTTGTTCATGACCGCCTTTAGGGTGTATGCCCCTTTTAAAACGATGGCGGTGGTATCCTGTATCTCGGCATAGCTCTTTACTTCCACATATTGGTCCGATTTGATTCCTGGCTCAAAGGCCACTTTTTCAAAGTTGATTTCCTTGCCATTGGTCCCGACTTTTATAAAGAAATAGGAAGTCCCCTTATCCAAGATTATAGCAGAGGTCGGTAGCACCCTTGTTTTTTTGCTGTCCTGCATAATCTTTGCTTCCGTATATAGCCCTGGTATCAACATCTCATTTTCCTCAAAATGGGCGTGTACCCTGATGGTCTTGGAATCCATATCAAGGTTCTTGCCCACCAATGAAACTTCCGCTTCAAAAACGGGACTGTCCTCAAAGGCCGGAACGGTAAACCGTACCATTTGCCCTTTCCTCACTTTGGGAATATCCTTTTGGAACACCTGGAGTTCCAGATGCATGTGTTCCCGATTGATGACCTGCATAATCTCTTGGCCTGACATCACCTTCTCGCCATTATGCGCCGAAACCGAAGTGACCGTACCGCCGAAAGGAGCACGTAGATAGACCCGATTCTGTATCTTACCGTTCTCTATAGCATCCGCACTGATTCCAACGTAGGTCAATTGCTCTTTTAAAGCGGCCAGCTCGGCCTTCTTTGCCGAATATTCGGATTGTGCCTGTTGCAGGTTTTTCTTTGCGCCTACATCGGCATCGTTCAAAATTTGCTGCCTATCCAGTTCCTGTTTCAGATAATTAAGGCGACCGTACACACTTAGATATTCCTGTTGCAGTTTTACATAGGCCGGGTCTTTTAGCTCTACCAATACTTGTCCTTTTTTGACCACATCGCCTTCCAGAAAGTTAATTTTGACGACAAACGCGTCCAAAAGTGAAGATATTGAGGCTATATTATTAGGCGGTAGTTCTATGTTGCCATTGGCTTCAATCGGTATTTTTATTTCCTCTTGGTCAAAGGTGCCATAGGTAAATCCCGCATCTTCGGCCTGGGATTGCGTTAGGCTGATGTGCGCCTCTTCGTGATGTTGTGCTTCGGGGTTTTCTCCCTTAATTTCGGCAGTATCGTTTTGATTGTCCTTACAGGCGATCAACGATAAGACAAAAAATCCAAAGGAAACTATATTTGATAGGTACTTCATTTTTTTACTTTTTTGTAGTTAGGTATTCGACTTCTACAACCGATAAATTGTAATTGAGAAGGGCGTCGAACCAATTGATTTTTATGTTGGTCGCTTCGGACAAGCTCTGAATGTATTCGATATAATCGATGCCGCCCACACGAAAGGAAAGGGACGCTCCGTCGAATAGTTCCTCGCTTATTGGCAGTCCGGTTGCTTCATAATAGGTCACCTGCTGCAACCATTGTTCGTAATTGGCGGTGGCCGTTGCAAGTCGTTTCGATAACGTCAGTTTTTCATTTTTAAACATTTCCTCTTGGCGCATCCTTTCGATTTTCAGGGCCTGTACGTTCCCTTTTTGGGAATTGAAAATGAGCGGGATGCTTATCCCGGCCTGAAACCCGTAAAATCCATTGTTTCCATCGACCGTTTGTAACGAATATTGCAAGTTGATATCGGGTAACCATTGGGATTTTTGGACATCGGTTTCTTCCTCGGCCAAATTGACCAACTCGTTTCGATAGGAAAGGAAAGCGTTCCCTTCTGTCAAGAGGTCGTTTCCGTCCTCTATCAGTAAAGGGGTATGCTTTATTTCCGATGGGTACGTTTCTTCGGAAATTTTCGAGGCCGTCAACTGTTCCAGTTCCAAAACAGCAGAATTGTAGAGTACTCTTGATTCCTTTAGCTTCAGTTCGATTTGTTTTCGTTTGCTACTGGCATTTAGTTGTTCCAATTTGGTCGTTTCGCCGGTCTCGTACCGAAGTTTGGCCGCTTTCTCGAAATTGGTGTATAGACTGTCCAGACGATTGTAAAATTGAATCTTCTGATATCCGTTTACCCATTTATAATACGCCGTTGCCACTTGCCGTTCAAGTTCATTGCGCTGTAGCTGATAGCTTTTTTCAGAAACTATCGTTCGCTGTTTCAACAGTTGTGAGCGCTGGATATAGGTAGTCGGAAAATCAAAATTTTGGCCAATGCCATAGCTATTGATGCCGCTTCCTAGATTGGACTGGTTAACACCGTTGCCGGGTACTTCTTCCTCGGAATAGAAAAAACTCGTATTCGACGGATTGAATGCCGTCGCCTGCAGTTTTCTGTTCTTTGAAATGTTCAGACTATCCGCTTTTAGCATAGGGTTATTTGCAATAGCCCTTTGCTTTAGCTGCTCAATCGATACGGCCGTGCTTTCCTTCCCGGTCTGTGCCTGGGTTGAGAAAGAAACGAGCAGCAATATCAGCACCGTTGCAATCGAATGGTTCAGTTTCATTTTTTTAGGTCTTTCGAACCAGCTGTACAATACTGGCAAAACGATTAAGGTAAGTAAGGTTGCCGTGAACAATCCACCAATGACGACGGTCGCCAAGGGCCTTTGTACTTCCGCTCCCGATGAGCCGGAAAGGGCCATAGGCAGAAAGCCTACGATGTCGGTTACAGCTGTCAGGAAGATGGGGCGGAGGCGGGATTTGGCAGCTTTACGTATCCGGGTCTTCAAGTCTATCACACCATCGGCCTTCAGCTCGTTCAAACTGCTTATCAAGACCAGACCGTTGAGAACGGCAACCCCGAACAGGGCTATAAAACCTACCCCTGCGGAAATACTGAACGGCATACCGCGCAGCCAGAGCGCAAAAACACCGCCTACCGCCGCGAACGGAATGGCCGTATAGATCAAAAGGGATTGCTTCAACGAGCGAAGGCTGATGAACAGGATGACAAAAATGAGTGCCAAGGCCAAGGGAACTACCAGCGAGAGCCGCTTTTGTGCCCTTTGCAGGTTTTCAAATTCACCACCGTAGGTAACCGAATAGCCCGGCGGAAGATCGAGCCGCTGTTGAAGGGTATTCTGCATTTCTTCAACCAGGGATTGTGTATCCCTATTGCGCACGTTGACCCCGATAACGATACGACGGCTTGTATCATCGCGGGATATCTGGGCGGGCGCATCCTCAAAAGTGATGTCCGCCACCTCGAGCAGCGGGATTTTCTGGCCGTTGGCAAGCGGGACATATAGATTCTGAATGGATGCGATACCCTCACGTGATTTTTCCTGTAGCCTGACGGTAAGGTCGAATCTTCGTTCCCCCTCAAAAACCTTCCCCGTGGTCGCCCCTGCAAAGGCTGTGCTCACAATCTGGTTGAGTTCCGAGATGGTAAGTCCGTATTCCGCCATTCGATTGCGCTTAAAATCGATAACGATCTGGGGAAGCCCTACCACCTGTTCCACACGGACATCCGCCGCACCGGAAATACCCCTTATAATTTCCCCGGCTTGGTTTCCTTTTTCCTGTAAGAGTTCCAAATCTTCACCATAGATTTTTACGGCAATATCCTGTTTCACCCCGGTCATCAGTTCATTAAAGCGCATTTCGATAGGTTGGGAAAATTCAACGTCCACACCCGGTAGAACCGATAGGGCTTCTTCCATTTGCTCGGCAAGTTCCTCTTTGCTATCGGTGGTAGTCCATTCATCCTTATTTTTTAGGCTGACCATTATATCCGCACCTTCAATGGGCATCGGGTCGGTGGGTATCTCGCCCGCACCTATTTTGGTAACCACGGTCTTGACCTCAGGAAATTTGTCCAATAGTATAGCTTCCAGTTTGCGCATATTCTTGGTCATTTCTTCAAGGGACGTACCCGGAGCCATTCTCGTTTCCAATGCAAAATCACCTTCGTCAAGTTTTGGGATGAATTCCCCACCGAGTGTCGAAAAAATAAAAATGACAATCCCCAAAAGGACTACAGCACCAATGACCACAAGATTTTTTGCTGATAGTGCCCAATCCAGAACAGGACGGTACCTGCGTTCCAGCCAGCCCATAAATTTGTCACCCCAGGTTTCTTTATCCAGTTTTTTGGAATACAGTAGGCTGGATGCTATCATCGGCACATAGGTCAGGCACAGAATCATAGCGCCTATGATGGCGAACCCGAAAACGAGTGCCATCGGTCGGAACATCTTACCTTCAATTCCGGTAAGGGTCAGGATCGGAATGAATACGATCAGAATGATAATCTGGCCGAAAATCGCCGCGTTCATCATCTGGGACGAGGATTTGAACGCCAATTTGTTCACCTCGGATTTCCGCTCTTCCTTCGATAATTTTTTGAGCTTTGCCAGTCTCGCTACCAAAAGGACGACCATTGCCTCGATGATGATGACCGCCCCATCGACAATGATTCCGAAATCTATGGCTCCAAGGCTCATCAGGTTGGCCGAGACGCCAAAAGTGTTCATCATTCCCAATGCAAAAAGCATCGAAAGCGGAATCACGGAGGCTACGATAAGTCCGGAACGCCAAGTTCCCAACAGGAATACCAAAAAGAATATCACGATAAGCCCACCGATAATGAGGTTTTCAGAAATAGTGGATGTCGTCTTTTCTACCAGTCGGGTACGGTCAAGGAAAGGTTTGATGGTAATTCCTTCTGGAAGTGTTTGCTGTATTCTGGCAACATTGTCCTTGACGCGGGCAATGACATCGGCAGAATTGGCATCCTTGAGCATCATTACGATTCCTACAACGGTTTCGCCCTTTCCGTCCTTGGTAGCGGCCCCATAGCGTGGTGCCTTCCCAACGCCCACATCGCCGATCTGGCCAACGGTAAGCGGCACACCGTTCCTGTTCGTGATTACGGTCTGGCGTATATCCTCAAAATCCTTGGCCAATCCTTTGCTGCGTATATAAAAAAGTTCGGGGCCTTTTTCGATATAGCTGCCCCCCGTATTGGCATTGTTCTGTTGTAATGCATTGAAGACTTCAGGCAAGGTCAGGTCATAGGAATTCAATATGGAAGGGTCAATGGCCACTTCATATTGCTTGATATACCCACCCCAACTGCTAATTTCCACAACGCCCGGCGTCATACTCAATTGGCGTTTTACTATCCAATCTTGAATACTTCGCAACTTGACGGCATCGTACTCGGATTCATAGCCAGGTTCAACTTCCAGCGTGTATTGATAGATTTCCCCAAGTCCGGTAGAAATGGGCCCGATGGAAGGCGTTCCCAAATCGGAACCGATATTTTCTTCGGCTTCCTTCAGTTTTTCGTTGACTAGCTGGCGGGGTAAATAAGTACCCATATTTTCTTCAAAGACTACTGTAACCACAGAAAGCCCGAAACGGGATATGGAACGGATTTCGACCACCCCGGGAATATTGGCCATTGCCAATTCCACGGGATAGGTGATAAATTGTTCCACCTCCTGGGCGGCGAGGTTCTGCGATGTTGTGATGACCTGCACCTGATTATTAGTTATGTCGGGTACGGCGTCAATGGGTATTTGATTGAGTGAGAATATTCCCCAGCCCGCAATGAGCAGGGTAAACAGCCCAATAATAAGTTTATTATTGATTGAAAAATCAATGATTCTGTTAATCATAAACAGGGTATTTATTCAGTTGAACTTCGCGTTAAGAACATTGGCTAAAATGCAACGCACACTATTGACATATCCAAAAAAGGGACACGTCAAAACGGGATATAGCTATCCTCTAAAAACTGAATTATGCCCGAGGGGGCTGGAAAAGGGATTCCAGAAACCTGGAGTCAAATTGTGAAGTGTAATGGTCGAACTTGCCTTTACCCACTGGCCAGAACGGTTTAATTATGATACTATTCGAGTTTGCAATGAAAACCACGGGATGACAACATTGGTGGTGGGTGTGATTTGGAACTTTGTCTTTTTCAGAACCATCGTGATGCCCTTCCTTATCGCCGTCATCGTTAAAATAATCCTCTACTACGTATTCAAAAAAAGAATCTCCGTCGTACTCTTTGTGCTCTTGGTAATGGATAATGAAAGCGGACACTTTCTCAATTTTCTCACATAAGTCCATATCCATCGACACTCCTTGAAGAAGGAAAATAATTGACATCGATATGGAAACAAGTACTTTCATTTGCTCTGCAAAGGTAATTGAATTTTGATGCAACTGGGTTGCAAAACTTCCATATCCAAACAGCTCTAGAAATGGAACGATTTTTAGGAAAGCTTATTTTCTAAAAAATGTTTGGCTTTCTGCTAGAGGCATTAAAACTTGAAATATCCAATCACGATAATCTATCTTTTTTAAAGCACCTAATTTCGAAATCGCCTAGTCTTAATTGTTGATAACCTCGAATTCTTAGTATTAAACCACCTATTTGCCCATAATAAGAACAGTTCCATTTGGTATCAAACGCAACCAAATGGAACTAGGGGTTCATCAATGCTATTTAATCTAAACTGTTTTGATGTAAAAAACAGTATATCAGATATTTGTGGATAAAATCTATCATCCATTCTTACTTTTCCCCAACCCTCTCTTTATCTTTATCCAAAGAATTCTTCAAAAGAAAACAAAAGCGCTTTTGTTCATTTTTAATCTATAAAAAGAAACAAAATGGACAATTTTTTGATACTAGAACGGCTCGACCGTTTGGAAAGGCTAATGATAGCCAACAAAGAGGTGCTCACATTTGATGAGGCCTGTGATTACACCGGTATATCAAGAAGCTATCTGTACAAGCTTACCGCTGCGGGGCAAATTCCGCACTCCAAGCCCAATGGAAAACTGATATTCTTCGAAAGGGAAAAGATAGTCAGTTGGCTGCTGCAGAACCACCGTAAGCCATTGCCGTAAAGCGAAACGAGTGGGGATTCTAATCCATAGCCACGGATTCATCTTTAAATTATTTGTGGATTCACCAAAAGTGGAAGTAATCACAAAATTTTAAAAAACACCAATATGGAAACAGTACCATACATAAGGGTCGGAACCACTTTTTACAAGTTGGTAAGGATTCCGACCATTTCCGGACATTTCAACGAGCAGCTGGTCCCGTGGAACGAGCATATCATCAAGCAGGACCATGGCAAGGACTATCTTGGCAAGGTACCCAAGTATGACGGGTTCGCTTGTATTCCTTGCCATATAGATTTTAAAAAGGAGCACCACGGTTTCTACAACACCTATTCCCCTTTGTCGCACGAACCGAATGAGGGACGCATCATAAGGACACAGGCCTTTTTGAAGCATATCTTCGGAAACCAGCTGGAGCTGGGATTGGACTATTTGAAGCTTCTTTACCAAAGACCTGTGCAGGTGCTCCCCATCCTCTGTCTGGTCTCCACCGAAAGGAACACAGGGAAAAGCACCTTCCTCAAATGGCTCAAGGAGATCTTTGGGAACAACCTAACCTACCTCACCAACGACAGCTTTGCAAGCCAGTTCAATGCAGACTGGGCCAACAAGCTGCTGATATGTGTGGACGAGGTACTGTTCAACAAAGAGGAGCTTACCGAGCGCATCAAATATCTGAGTACCACCAACAGGAACAAACTGGAGGCTAAGGGCAAGGACAAGAGGGAAGTGGAGTTCTTTGGTAAATTTATTCTCTGTAGTAACAACGAGGACAGTTTTATCAAGATCGATGCCCACGAGACGCGGTTCTGGGTGAGAAAGATCCCTTGCCTTAAAAAGGAGGATACCGATTTCTTGGACCAGCTGGTCCAGGAGGTGCCCGCTTTTTTGGATTTCCTTTCAAAAAGGGGGTACAGTACCAAGCAAAGAACACGAATGTGGTTCACGCCCAAACAAGTTTATACCACAGCACTGAAGAAACTGGTGAACAATAACCGGAACAGGGTGGAGAAGGAACTGGCCAGTCTACTGCTTAGCGCCATGGAAAAATTCGAGATGGACTCGGTGGACCTTTGTCCCATCGATGCCCTGCACATGCTCAACCGCACACGGGTCAAGACCGACCTGACCCAATTGAGGCGGTTGCTGAAAAAGGATTGGAAACTGGAGAACCAGCCCAATTCCAACAAGTACCAAAAGGTCACAATCTGGAACAACGGTGAAATCAACACCGAGGACGCCAAGGGAAGGTACTTTACCATAAAAAAGAATTTTTTGGTCCAAAATTTTGATGATTTGATGACAGATTGATATAAGCCCAGTGTTTATATGGGTTCAGGCTGTCATCACTTTGTCATCATTCTGTCATCAAAATAAAAAATGATGACAGGGACATTGAAGAAAAAAACAAAAACGATGAAACGATGACAAAATGATGACGGAGGAACCACCAATATTTATAGGGTGTCCAAGAGGTTTGTCATCAAATCATCAAAAATCGATTAAAAACAGAACCATGAAAGAAATAAGAATGGACTGCGAAAAAGCCCGCAACATTGACATCGTTTCCACGCTGGCCAAGTCGGGGCACTTTCCAGTCCGGAAAACGGAAAAAGAAGCTTGGTTCCTAAGCCCGTTCCGGACTGAGACCCAAGCCTCTTTCAAGGTATCACTGAAGAAAAACTATTGGATAGATTTTGGGACCTTCGAAGGGGGCAGTACCATAGACCTGGTCATGAAAATGGAGAACTGTTCCGTAAGGGAGGCATTGGAACGATTGTCCGGGAACATGGACCATTTTTCTTTTCACCGGCGGCCGAATCCAACCAAAAAGGAACACAGGGCCAACCCGATTCAGATTATCGAGATAAAGGAAATCGAACACCGGGCCCTACAAAACTATCTGAGCTCCAGAAGTATCTCGATCAAGACCGCAAGAAAACTTTGCAAGGAAATACATTATCGAATAGGGGAACGGACATACTTTGGCATCGGACTCCAAAACAGGTCTGAAGGCTGGGAGCTGCGGAACAGCTATTGGAAAGGGTCCACATCGCCAAAGGATGTTTCATTGGTCAAGAACGATCCCAAAAACTTGACCATTACCGAAGGCATGTTCGATATGCTCACCCTAATGGAGCTGAGACCAGAAATTGGTAACAGCCATGACCTTCTGGTATTTAACACCACGGCCTTTGTAAAACGGATGATAAAAGAAATAGGGAAATATGAAAGTGTGGAGCTGTTTCTGGATAGGGACAAAGCGGGAATGGGAATGACGGAACTGTTACTGGAAAAGTGCCCGAACAGTAGGGATATGTCCTCTCTCTATAGGGGATTCAAGGATATCAACGAATGGAAGATAAAAAGCGCAAAGGATGAAGTTCGGCAACGAATTCAAGATGTGTCATTGTCATGACAAATCTTGCTTTTGCTCCCGATGGTCGCAAAAGATGATGTGAAAATGAAGAAAGAGTTCGTCCAGTTCCGCTGCTCGGTCTACGAGAAGAAACTACTAAAGGTAAAGGCCCGGAAAAGCGGTCTTTCCGTCAGTGAGTACTGTCGGCGTGCCGCTTTCGAAGACCGGATCGTGGAGCGGATGACGGACGAACAGATAGATGCCTATAAGCTATTGGTCAAATACCAACGAAATTTTAGGCTGATCACCAATATGTTCCGCAAGCGGAACCCCAGATTGGCAGAGGAAACGGCACAGCTGGCCAAAGAGATAAGACAACAACTTTTAAATTTCAAGAAATGATAGGCATGGGAAAGTCCATATCGCACACATCGGCCTCCATGAGCTACGGGATGAACCAGGAAAAAGGGTCGGAGATCATCCACAGCCAATATCTGGCCGGGGAGACCCCGAGGGAAATTACCGAGGAGTTCAAGGTCATCCAAGAGCAGAACGAACTGTGCCGGAAGAATACGCTGAGTTTTGTACTGAGCCCCACCATCGAGGACGGTAAAAAATTGAAAAGGGAACAGCTCAAGGAGTTGACCGAAAGGTTCCTTAAGGAAATGAACCTCAAGCAACATCAGGCCGTTGCCTTTGTCCATAGGGACAAGGAACATGTGCACGTCCATCTGTATGTCAACCGGATAAACTTTCAGGGCAAGGCCTATAATGACAGCTTTATCGGGAAGCGGAGCCAACAAGTAGCGGAGCGGGTGGCCAAACAAATGGACCTGACCACGGTAAGGGAGGTACAGCAGGAAAAACTCTACCGGATGCAACATGTCAGCTCTGAAATACAGAAAATCCATGAAAAGGTCATGGCCAGGGAACGGCCAAGGGACTTTGACCAGTACATCAAGTCCATGGAGCAGAACAATGTAAAGGTCATTCCCAGCATTAATAAGCAGAACCAATTGCAGGGCTTCCGTTTTCAGTACAAGGGAACCAACCTAAAAGGAAGCGAGGTACACCGTTCCATGTCAATGGGAAGGATAGCGGGCCAAATGAACTTTGAAAGAAACTTGGCACAGCGGATTGCCAAGGACAGGAGCATGCAGCTTTTGGGCAAGACCGTGAATGTCCCGACAAGTCTGACCCAGACCATCATAAAGAAAACCATCAAGCTGGCCATAAAAGTGGTCAGAGACACTGGAATAGGAATCTAAACAAAACATCATGGCAAAACTGGATGAAATAGCGGAACTGTTGACCGAGGAGATCAACGGATTTGAGAAGAGCATAGACCGATTGGAAAAGGCACATGAAAATTTGCAGAACCTTCCATTGAGGCCCGACACCACTGAAATCAGTGCGCTTCTAAAAGATTACGGCAACAATCAAAAAAAGATTGTTGAAGACCAACAAAGACTTATGCAAAGAATCCTCCAGAAGGTGGAGAAGTCCCTTCTGTTGCCCAGTTGGGCCATTAAGCTGTTCTGGGGATTGTTAATCTGTGTCCTATTGATCCTTGGATTTTCCATCTATCAGGTATCAAGGATATCAAAGAAAGAAGAGGCTGCATATATCAAAGGACAGGACAGTGTGATGGGACTTTATGAGGCATTCCTTGATGAGAGCCCAGAGGCAAAGGAACTCTACCAAAAATGGCTGGAAGAAAATGGCAAAAAGTAGGACAGCGCCCTATCCTATTTTTGTTATACGCCTTTCTTTCCGAACTGCTACAAAAATAGGATAGGATCCATGCGCTGAAGTTGGGGTAAGTATTTGGGACAATTCAGCGAAGACTTTAAGCATTTTTTGACTTGACTTTTTCTTGGAAACTTAACTTCTTTTTTAACAGTTGCATATCCTCGCTGACCTTACGGTTCAATATTTTCGCATAATGTTGTGTGGTTCGAAGCGATTTATGCCCCAACATTTTACTTACTGATTCAATGGAGACACCATTGGAAAGTGTTACGGTAGTGGCAAAAGTATGCCTGGCTAAATGTGTGGTCAGGTGTTTATTGATTCCGCTAAGGTCAGCTATCTCCTTTAAATATGCATTCATTTTTTGGTTGGTCAATACGGGCAACACCTTTTTGTCTACAAGTAAGGGACTGTGCTCGTATTTTTCGAGAATCATCAATGCAGTGGGAAGAACGGGAATGTTGCTTTTTGTCTTTGTCTTGGTACGTTTTGTATTTATCCAAAGATCTCCATCAATCCCTATCACAAAATCATCATGTGTCAGTTTTTTTACATCCGCATATGCCAATCCGGTAAAGCAACAGAAAACAAAACAATCCCTTACATGCTCCAACCGTTTATTTGTAAAAGGATGATCCATTAGTCGTTGAAGCTCCTCATCAGTCAGGAATTCTCGTTCTACAGTTTTTAATCGGGCTTTCCAATTGGCAAAGGGGTCTGTTTTGATCCAACCATTCGCATAGGCAATTCTAATTATCTTTTTAAAGTTTACCACATATTTGATTGCCGTATTGTGGCTGCACTTTCTTTTTGTCTTTAGATAATATTCGAAACCTGAAATAAAGGAATGATCCACATCTACTACAGGAATATCTTTCCTTCGAAGCTCGTTCTGTAAGTATTCGGCCAAATGGCTTTTTGCGGTTTTGTAACGTTCTGCTGTACCAGGAGCAAAATCTTTTCCAACTAATTTTTCAACCCTGTCATTGTGCTCTTGAAAGATTTCCAATAACATTTTTGAGGGTTTATCCACACCTAGGTAAGAGTTCTTCAGGGAAACAGCGGTCAATGGTCGGCCCTTGTCTTTCAATTTGTCCGCATGTCGAAATAGATCGGTGCGTATTTTCATTAATTGCGAATTCAGTTGACGCACTTCTTGAGAGAACCCCAATACCTTTCCATTGGTGGCATCCCAAGTGTTGGGATAAATTTTGCGACCTGTGCTGAATTCCGAACGCTTTCCATTTACTGTGATTCTGATGTATATCATTGCCCGGCCAACTTTGTCGGTTTTGTGCTTTTTGATGTAGAATAAGAGAGATAACATACAAGGGACACCTATTTTAACATTATTTTCCTTGAAATTAGTAAAAAAAAATTAAAATATAATCCCTGTAAATATCTGAATAACAATATTTTAAATGATATTAGGTGTCCCTTTTTGGTGAGATTGTAGGTGACACCGAATTGGGCACCTATTAGGATGAAAATAAATGATATCATTTGATATCAAAAAAAAATAAAAACCCTGTAAATCAATAATTTACAGGGTTTCTTGTTTTGAGATGATGTCTCTCAGCGGAGGAAGAGGGATTCGAACCCCCGGAGGTGTGACCCTCAACAGTTTTCAAGACTGCCGCATTCGACCACTCTGCCATTCCTCCTAAGCGGGTGCAAATATATAAAGGTTTTTATTATCCCAAAAGACCTTTTTGCTTTATTGTGGTGGAAAATAAAGTAGCCTGCACTAAACCTTTCATAAACTGGGTTGTACCTGATATTCCAAAGCATCAATTAAAAGAGAATTCCACGCCCACCGAAATAATATTCCAATTTCCAGAATCTCCAGAAATACCTCTATAGGAAAGTACGGCATCAATTGTTTTGGACAAAGAATAGGCAGCCCTGGGTGAGTAATAAAAACCGCCATCGTTCTCTTCGTTTATCCCAATGGCAAAACCAACATCAGCTCCTACAGTAAATTTATCTGAAATATTGAAACGGCTTGCAGCCGCAATTGGCATAAACTGGATGTCATCGGTTTCGGCAAACAAAACGCCCATATCAATATCTTTTCCAAATGTATGCGAGTAGCCTAGCGTGGGGCCAATTTTAAAATCCTCAGAAATGTCGAATAAATACCCAACATCGGCGGTTAAAGCAAATGAAGTATAATTACTGGCTCCATCATTCACGGGTAGACCAGCGTGTGCTCCAATATAAAATGAATTCTGTGCCTGAATTGTGGATATTCCTAGAATTAAGGCCGAGGTAAAAAGTAAGATTTTTTTCATGAAGATAGGTTTGTTTTTAATTTAAATCTAAGAAAAGTAAATAGGGTAGGTCTTTTCTTTCAATTTAATTAACAAAAGTTTTGTTCTTTGCCACCTACATATCTGTTTATGACTTGTTGATAGTTTGTAAAAATGCGAGACACGAGATCAAAACAATGGTCATACCTTTGTTTTTATGCTCGAGTGGTACCATTATTTACTATTGATTGCAGTAGGATTTGCGGTAGGATTTATCAACACTGTGGCAGGGGGTGGCTCCCTGCTATCTTTGCCAACCCTTATATTTTTGGGATTGCCGGCTCCAGTGGCCAACGGTACCAACCGGGTGGCCATTGTTATTCAAACGGCATTGGCTACCGCAGGTTTTAAAAGTAAGGGTATATCTACCTATCCTTTCAATGTGTATTTGGGGATTTCAGCCTTTTTTGGGTCCATATTGGGCGCATGGATTGCCATTGATGTAAAAGGGGAGACCTTCAATAGGATTCTGGCCATCATCATGGTGATCGTGGTGCTTATCATAATTTTTAAGCCGAAAATGCGGTTAGAGGAAATGCAGGAAAGACTCACAGGAAAATACCTCTGGTTGAGTATCGTTGCTTTCTTTTTTTTTGGGATTTATGGTGGGTTTATTAATGCCGGACTTGGCTTTTTAATGATGTTGTTCCTACATTTCGTCAATAGAATGAACCTAGTACGGGTGAACGCTACCAAAGTGGCTGTGGTCTTTATTTATATGCTCTCCGCACTGGCCGTATTTGCCTTCAATGACAAGGTCAATTGGAAATTGGGCTTTATCTTGGCCATTGGTAACGGAACGGGAGCATGGGTTGCCAGCAGATTTTCTGTAAAAAAAGGCGATGGATTCATCAAGACCTTTTTAATTGTGGCCGTAATAGTGATGGCCATAAAATTGTGGTTTTTTGGTTAAAATTTGTAGTCGGTAGTAAGTGAACAGTAACGGGATTTGAAAAGAGACAAAATTGAGATTTTGTAGTTTCAATAACCAATAACCAATAACCAATAACCAATAACCAATAACCAATAACCAATAACACAATAACACAATAAAATATGCCGGGTTTTGAACTTTTTGGAGATAAGGAACGGGAACAGGTACGCGATGTGCTGGATTCAGGTGTGCTGATGCGCTACGGTTTTGATGGAATGCGAAACGGGCATTGGAAAGCCAAGGAACTTGAAGCAGCTTTGGCGCAACGCATGCAGTCCAAACATGCTCATTTGGTGAGCAGTGGCACTGCTGCTCTTACGGTAGCTTTGGCAAGTGCTGGTATTGGAGCAGGTGATGAGGTGATTATGCCCACTTTTACCTTTGTGGCGAGCTTTGAGTCCATTTTGGCGCTTGGTGCCATTCCGGTTTTGGTGGATGTTGATGATACCTTGACGTTGGACCCTTCCGCGGTTGAAAAAGCAATTACCAATAAAACTAAAGTGATCATGCCCGTACACATGTGCGGTTCCATGGCCGATCTGCATGCGCTTCAACAGTTGTGTGGAAAACATGGATTATTGCTGTTGGAAGATGCGTGTCAGGCCATTGGTGGCAGTTATCAAGGAAAACCTCTGGGCAGTGTTGGGGATTTGGGGTGTTTTTCCTTCGATTATGTAAAAACCATTACCTGTGGCGAAGGCGGAGCCGTCATCACCAATAATGAAGCCTATTATCAAAATGCCCATAAATATTCCGATCATGGACATGACCATATCGGAAATGATAGGGGAGCCGAGCAACATCCTTTTTTAGGCTATAATTTTCGGATTTCGGAATTGAATGCAGCGGTTGGCGTGGCCCAATTGGCACGCTTGGATGAATTTATCAGCCTCCAAAAAAGAAACTACCATATATTGCGAGAGGCACTATCTATTGTTCCTGAAGTGACTTTTAGAAGAGTGCCCGATGGAGGAGAGGAGAATTATTCCTTTTTGAGTTTTTTCCTTCCTTCGGAAGAAATGGCCCAAAAAGCACATAAAGCTTTGGGAACCAATGGGGTGGATGCTTGTTTTTATTGGTACAACAACAATTGGCATTATTATAGAAAATGGGAGCATCTAACCGACAAAAAAGCCTTGGGAAAATTACCTGAAGAGGTAATCAAAGGCCTTCCGGATTATTCCAAAACTGATTTTTCAGCATCAGATTATTGGGTGGGAAGAACCATATCTTGCTTGATAAAATTGGGTTGGTCTGAAAAAGAAATGAAAGAAAGAGCCAAAAAAATGGTAGAGGTTATCCAATCATCCACTTAAAAAAGCTTGACATAAATTACACGAATGTCCACTAATTCTGGCCTTGATTGAACTTGAACTTGCGTTTTGAGTTTGAACCTGAATCAGTAATTCACATATTCCACAATTTCTAGGCCGTATCCTACCATACCGACGCGACGAGTCTGCCCTGAATTGGACAACAACCGAATCTTGGAGATGTTCAAATCGTGAAGGATTTGCGCCCCAATGCCAAAATCCTTGGCATCCATATCTATTTTAGGCGCTTTGTTGATGCCCTGGGCCTGTAATTTTTTCAATTCGGCCAAACGACTCAACAGATTCATGGATTGGTTGCCTTGATTAATAAAAATCATGGCGCCCTTTTCTTCGGAGTTCAATACATCGAACATACGTTGCAAGGCCTCGTCTGGATTGTTGGTCAAGGTGCCCAACATATCATTGTTGACCAAAGTGGAATTGATTCTAGTGAGCACCGGTTCGCCAGATTTCCAACTACCTTTTACCAAGGCAATGTGCACTTGATCATTGGTGGTCTGCTTATAGGCACGCAGCCTGAATGCTCCAAAACGCGTTTTTATATCGAAGGACTCCTTGAGCTCAATAAGACTGTCATGCTCCATGCGGTAGGCAATCAAATCCTCGATGGAAACAATTTTCAAATCAAACTTTTTAGCCACTTTCAGCAATTCCGGCAATCGGGCCATACTGCCATCCTCATTCATGATTTCCACAATGACACCTGCAGGTTCCAGACCGGCCAATCGGGCAAAATCTATGGCTGCTTCAGTATGTCCGGTACGCCGCAATACCCCGCCTTCCTTAGCTATTAATGGAAAAATATGCCCGGGCCGGGCAAGCTCATGGGGTTTTGTGGCTGCATTTGTCAGTGCCAACACCGTTTTGGCTCTATCGGCGGCCGAAATTCCTGTGGTTACCCCATTTCCCCGTAAATCCACAGAAACGGTAAAGGCGGTTTCCAATGGATCGGAATTATGGGTCACCATTTTATGGAGACCAAGTTCCTTGCACCTTCCTTCGGTGAGGGGCGCACAAATGAGTCCGCGGCCATGGGTGGCCATAAAATTTACGGTCTCTGGGGTAATGAGCTCCGCAGCGGCGAGAAAATCACCTTCATTTTCACGGTTTTCATCATCCACCACAATGATGACCTTACCTTGACGGATATCCTCAATGGCTTCTTCTATGGCGTGTAATTGTATTTTTTTATCCTTAGTAACCATTATTGCTCTTCAGAATCTTTCTTTTTCTTTTTAAATAGGGATTTAATTCGGTCAAAAATATGTCCAAACCCAAACAGACCTCTATCTGCTGTGGCCCTTTTTGTCAATGAAATGCCCAAGGGTAGCATAATCAAAGTAGAGAGCCA
Source organism: Flagellimonas marina (assembly GCF_042651185.1). Lineage (NCBI taxonomy): Bacteria > Pseudomonadati > Bacteroidota > Flavobacteriia > Flavobacteriales > Flavobacteriaceae > Flagellimonas > Flagellimonas marina. Next base: position 1,004,949 of record NZ_JBHSCL010000004.1, read on the forward strand.
AGCTCCAAATGCTGGATGAATATTGCCTTCTTTGGCATAGTTCCCTGCAAAAACCCCTATAAAATAATACGTCAAAAATAAAACAATGGCAATTACCATGGGGAGACCAAGCCCTCCTTTTCGAATAATAGCGCCCAATGGAGCCCCAACAAAAAAGAGAATGATACAGGAAAATGCCAGCGCATATTTGTTATGCAGCGAAAGAATATGGCTATTGTAGAATTTATATCGTTTTTGAAGTTCTTCTTTTTTGGAGACCACCGTGTTCAATATGCCCGTAATCGTATTTTTGGCATTGTTGACCACTTGTAGTCTTTGCCATTCCTGAAGCTGTTTCAGAAGGTCATCGGCATTTTGTATGCTATTTTTTAGAGAGTCGGTTACAATCTCTTTTTCGGGAATTTCAATAAGTTGTAAACTATCGTCAACTTTTGGTTTAGCGGGGAAAGCTCCCATGCGATTTACAATGTTTTTAGAGAAAGCCTCTACTTTTTCAACATTGTTCTTCCCCAACGAATCGATATCCTTTACGAGTCGCCCCACATTCTTCATCTTGTCCGTGGTGATGTTGCCGTCTTCCTCAAGGTCTTGGTCGTTCAACTCGGAGATGTCAATATTAATGGTATAGGTTTCGAACTCAGACTTGGCAAAAGGGTGTTTTCTTCGCTCTTTGCTGTCCTTGGACCAAACTTCTTCATAATAATGCCCATCTTTAAGCACCAACTGAATGATATCTGACTCTTCACTGCTGATCAATTCTCCTGCCTTGGCCTTAATGACGGTATTGTTGACATTCTGATCTGTTTTTTTGTGGATGATCACATTGTCCAAGAAGCGATCTTGTTCCCCGTATTTTTTGTCCACTTTGATGTTCATTCCATCTCCGGTGCCTTCAAAATCACTGAAAACCCCTTCGGTAATCGCCGCAGCGGGTTTTACCTTGGCAATGTTTCGCCTAAGGTTGAACATTTTCTGCTCAGATTTTGGTATGACGTTATTGGCAAAAAAGAAGGTCACCACTCCTAAAAACAACACGAACACAACTAGGCTGCGCATGCCTCGTTGCAGGGAAATTCCCGAAGCTTTCATGGCGGCAAACTCATAGTTTTCGGCAAATGTTCCAAACGTAAGGATGGAGGACAATAGAACGGTAAGAGGAAGTACCTTGTCCACCAAAGTGGGGATAAAGTAGAAAATGAACTTTCCTATAATGACAATACCTAGACCTTTTCCAGCCAAATCATCGATGAACAGCCATATGCCCTGAAAGATGAATATGACGATCAAAATGAAAAACGAACTGAAGAAGTTGTAAAGAAACCTCTTTAATATATACTGGTCTAGTATTTTCAATCTTTAGTTTCTTGTGATATAGTACCCTTTGTCCTCGTATTTTTTCTCGTCAAAGGTAAACAGCGTACTTGAAAGTGACTGATTGGTTTTGAAAGAATTAACGGTAATGGTGGTCTTGGTACCATTGTTTCCTGTCTGAATAAGCTTGTAGATATGCTTGGTCTGGGTGTCAATCCCCAACAAAATAGACTTGATTTCGGTGTTGGAATCGATGGGAATCAATTTTACATACTGAATTTTACGCCCATCCACATTTTGAAGGATATCCCACCGGTAGTTATGGCCTGTTTTGTAAAATGTCAGCATTTTTGAAGGACTTACGTTATCATTGTCCTCATTCACATCTTCAATGGTGACCTCTTCATTTTCGGGAACGATGGTGTACACTTTCTTTCCATCAAAAAGCTGTTGCGCACCCAAATAATTTAGGAAATATTTTTCGCCGTCAAGGGTTACATTTCCGTTGGTTTCCTGTTTTAGGTTGGCCTCGGTGTTCTCCAAGGTGGATTTAAAATCGATATAAATGTTGTCGTAACTTTTAACCTTGTTGTAGACCTCGTCCAACAAAGCTTTGGCCTTGTCCGAATTTTGCCCGAATGTAAAAAGCCCTGTTACTAAAAATCCGATTAAAAGAATATGTTTCTTGATCATGGTTTTATTTTGTTTCATTTTCTAACAATTGTTCCAAAGAATAAATATCCGGCACCAAAACTTGTCGGGCCTTACTACCTTCAAAAGGGCCAACAATTCCGGCAGCTTCCAGTTGATCTATGATTCTGCCCGCCCTGTTGTAGCCCAGTTTCAGTTTACGTTGAATAAGGGAGGCTGAACCCTGTTGCGCCGTAACAATCACTTCAGCGGCTTCGCGGAACATGGCATCCCTATCTGCAATATCGTAATCAATACCCGTGCCAGATTCTTCACCTACATACTCTGGCAGTAAGTGTGCTTCGGGGTAGGCACGTTGCGAACCAATATAGTCGGTAATCTTTCCAACTTCTGGTGTATCAACAAACGCACATTGCAGTCGGGTTACATCATTCCCTTGGGTGTAAAGCATGTCACCACGACCAATGAGCTGGTCTGCACCTTGGGCGTCCAAAATGGTTCGGGAATCTATTTTTGAAGTCACCCGAAATGCAATCCGTGCCGGGAAGTTAGCTTTTATGATACCCGTGATCACATTCACCGAAGGACGTTGTGTAGCAATGATCAAGTGGATTCCAATGGCTCGTGCTAACTGTGCCAAACGGGCAATGGGAGTTTCAACTTCTTTTCCGGCGGTCATGATTAAATCGGCAAACTCATCGATCACCAAAACAATGTAGGGAAGAAATTTGTGCCCATCGTTGGGGTTAAGTTTTCTCGCCTTCAACTTAACGTTGTATTCCTTTATATTTCGAACCATGGCCGTTTTGAGCAGCTCATACCGATTGTCCATTTCAATGCACAGCGAATTCAAAGTATTGATGACCTTGGTGTTGTCCGTAATAATGGCATCATCAGAATCTGGAAGTTTGGCCAGAAAATGACGTTCAATTTTGTTGTAAAGGGTCAGTTCCACTTTTTTAGGATCTACCAGAACGAACTTTACTTCTGCGGGATGCTTTTTATAGAGCAGCGAAGTAATTACGGCATTCAACCCAACTGATTTACCTTGACCCGTGGCCCCTGCCATGAGCAAGTGGGGCATTTTGGCCAAATCGACCACAAAAGTTTCATTGCTGATGGTTTTTCCAAAAGCAATGGGCAATTCCATCTCCGCCTTCTGGAATTTGTTCGAAGCAATTACGGAACGCATGGAAACGATGGTGGCGTTTTTGTTGGGTACCTCAATGCCAATGGTCCCCTTTCCGGGGATAGGAGCAATAATACGAATACCCAAAGCTGCCAAAGAAAGCGCTATGTCGTCCTCCAAGTTTTTGATCTTGGAAATCCGGATACCGGCCTCTGGTACAATCTCGTAAAGGGTTACGGTAGGACCGATGGTCGCCTTGATTTGTGCTATACCGATTTTGTAATTCTTGAGCGTACTTACAATTCGGTTTTTGTTTTCCTCCAGTTCTTCCTGATTGATGGTAATGCCTCCTGAGGCCCCATGTGCTTCCAGTAAATCCAAAGGAGGGAATTTGTAGTTGCCCAGCTCCAATTTAGGGTCGAATTCCCCAAAATCCTTGACCAATTTTTCAGATTTGATGTCACTTTCCTCTTTCTCTTCTTCAACTTTCTCGACTTCTAGGCTGATATCAACCTCTTCTTCTTCGGGAAGGTTCACATCCAATCCCGCTTCACTTTTTAATGGGGGAATATCTTTTTTATGGGTATAGGTATCTACTTTGATAGGCTCATTGTCCTCTGGGCTCAAGTCCAGACTTGTTTCTTCGGATTCATTTGTTTCATCCGACACTGATACTGTTTTCTGAAAATCGGATGTAATCTGCTGCCGCTGCTTTTTGAAGAAATTGGCAACACCTTCAGGGGTAAAGTTGAACAATCGTACCAAAATCACCATCAACACAAATACAAGAATGAGGAATACCCCTATCTTCCCAGTGTAATCTTGGAGGAAATCGTTCATTTCATACCCAATTAGACCTCCCAACAGGGGTTGGTCAATGGCAAAAAATCCTAGGGCCACAGAAATCCAAATGACCCCCAACAGACCCCAAATCCATTTGCCAACCAGACCCTTACCACTCAAACCCAAAAAAAGATAGAGTCCGGTAACGGCCAGCAGCACTGGAAAGGCAAATGAGGCCAATCCAAAACCACGGTACATAAAAAAATGGCTCACACTGGCGCCAAACTTATTGAGCAGATTTTTGGCCTCCGCATTTCTATTGGCAAACTCGGACAACAAACTCTGGTCTGCCTGCCACGTGAAGTAGTATGACATAAACGAAAAGAACAGTGCAATACTGAGAACGATGAGCAAACTACCAAAAATGATCTTGTTTTGCTTGGAGGGTTTCAAAGAAACCTTCTTTTTGTTGGCAGCAGTAGGTTTGGATTTAGATTTTGTCCTTTTTTTCGCCATTAATTAGGGTTTAATGCGGGGCTAATTTACAAATTTACGATGCTATATCGGCCTTGAATGTCCCTTACAGCAATTTGGGTACATATATAATGAGCCCAATGATACTAGCTACAATGGACACTATCATAACGGCTCCCGCAGAAATATCTTTTATAAAACCGATTTTGGGGTCGTTTTCCGGTTGAATGTAGTCCGATATTTTCTCGATGGCTGTATTGATGCCTTCAATCCCCATGACCAAGCCTATGGCGAAGAGTTGAAGAATCCATTCCGTATTGGAAATCTCGAAATAGAACCCAGCAGCGGTTACCAAAAGCGCAATGAAAAATTGGATTTTTATGCTGGCTTCAGTTCTTAGGAGCAAAAACATGCCCCTCAGTGCAAAGCCCACACTGCGAATCCTATTCTTCAAAAAAGATTCCCTAGGCATCCATCAATGCTTCAAGCGCAGCTTTGTAATTGGGTTCGTCCACCGTTTCTGGAACTTGTTCCGAATAGACCACCTCGCCACTCTCGTTCAAGACCACAACAGAACGGGATAATAGTCCTTGAAGCGGGCCATCGGTAAATTCCACCTTGTATGCTTTCCCAAAGTTTCCATCCCTGAAATCAGAAAGGGTTTCCACTTTATCAATTCCCTCTGCACCACAAAAGCGGGCCTGGGCAAATGGAAGGTCCTTTGAGATGCACAGAATAGTGGTGTTTTCCAATTCAGCCGCCTCTTGATTGAATTGGCGCACCGATTGGGCACAGGTTCCGGTATCAATGCTTGGAAAAATGTTCAAAACCACCTTTTTTCCTTTGTAATCTGAAAGGGAGGTCGAGGAAAGGTCAGTTTTAACCAATATGAAATTGGGGGCTTGGGAACCACTTTCGGGAAGGTTGCCAAGGGTATGTATTTCGTTTCCTTTTAAGGTAACAGTAGCCATGTTTTTATATTTTGGTTCGAGCCCAAAAATACTTAAAAAAACCTTCTTTTCGGTTGCTGTGGGAAAGGTTCTTTGAAAAAATCAGGATTCTATCGTTTAGGCCATTTTGCTTGTGGTAAGCATCTTTATTTTAATCTTCAGCGCCGCAAAAAGCAAGGTCATAAACGGACTCAGCCAGTTGAAAATGGCATAAAGGGCATATTCACCAACCCCAACGCCCAATACACTGCTATGATACGCACCGCAGGTGTTCCATGGAACAAGTACTGAGGTGACTGTTCCTGAATCTTCCAAAGTACGGCTTAGGTTCTCTGGCGCCAGTCCACGCTCTTCGTAGGCTTTGGAGAACATTTTCCCAGGAACCACGATTGCTAAATATTGGTCCGATGCGGTTACATTAAGTGCCAAACAGCTCCCAACGGTACTTGCAAAAAGCCCAAAGGTGGTCTTTGCCATTTTCAAGAGCGACTCTGTAATTCGCTCCAAAGCACCAATACCATCCATGATACCACCAAAGACCATGGCGCACATGATTAACCAAATGGTACCCAACATTCCAGCCATACCTCCAGAGGAAAACAGGTCATTTAAAGCTGGGTCATCCGTGGCAATATTGGTATCCACGGTGATGGCATTCAAAATACCTTTATAGCCTGATTCCAAGGTTAAACTGGAGCTTCCGCCAATGGTGGCCACAATATCCGGTTGAAAAAGAAGGGCAAAGAGGCCGCCGAGCAGTGTTCCAATGAGTAAGGCTAAAAGGGGAGGAGCTTTTTTTACAATCAAAAAGATGACAACTACGGGAACCAGAAAAAGCCAACCACTCACATTAAAGGTTCCGCTTATATTCGTCAATATGGAAGTGGTATCGGCAACACCAGAGGTATCTATGGTAAATCCAAGTATTATGAAAACAATCAGGGTGACTACTATGGTCGGTACTGTGGTGAGGGTCATATATTTAATATGGGAAAACAATTCCCCGCCTGCCATGGCTGGGGCAAGATTTGTAGTGTCGCTCAAAGGCGACATTTTATCTCCAAAATAGGCACCTGACAGTACCGCACCAGCGGTCATTCCCAACGAAATGCCCAAAGCTTCACCAATACCAATAAGGGCAATACCAACCGTAGCTGCGGTGGTCCAACTGCTTCCTGTAGCAATGGATATGATGGCACATATTACAACGCATGCTGCCAAAAATATCGTGGGATTCAATATCTGAAGCCCATAATAGATCATGGCGGGAATGATGCCACTGACCAACCATGTTCCAGAGAGGGCGCCGACCATTAACAGAATGAGCAACGCTCCTGTGGTGGAACGGATGTTCTCGGCCACCTCAGCAATCATTTTTTTATAGGAAACCTTGTTGAAAAAGCCAACAATGGCAGCAACGGCCCCACCCAACAATAAAATAAACTGATTGGAACCGCTTAAAGCATCGTCACCAAACACATACACATTATAGGCCAACATGCCCACCAACGCAAAGACGGGAATGAGTGCTTCCCAAATGTTGAGATTCTTATTTTCTACAATTTGTTCGTCTTCCCTAAATTTTGGTTTTTTCTCTGGGTTTGGCATGCGGTCTGAGTTAGATAAGAAGTAATATTACGACTTTGAAGTATGTTCTCCAAACTGTAAATGGACTCCTATTACGCCAAAGAGTGGTCTTTTTCTAAAATTTCAAGAGCTTCCATACAGCGGCGCATGGCAAGATAGGTCTTGTGGATATCGTTGTCCAAACCTATGGAAAACCGAATCAGACCTTCGGTTAAGCCAAGCTCTTTTTGTTCTTCCAAAGGAATTTCAGAAGAAGTGGACGTGCCCGATGCACTAAAAAGCGTTTTGTAAAACCCAAGGCTAACGGCCAAGTAGCCCAGCTTTTCTTTTTGCATCATTTCCATCAGCGCATTGGCCCTGTCCAGCGAACCTACATCCAAGGTTAGGAGGCCCCCGAAGCCGTATTCAGGGTTCATTTGGGCCTTCATGGTCTGGTGCCCAGGATGACTTTCCAATCCGGGGTAGACCACTTTGAGTCCATCTTTTTCAAACTGTTTTGCTAGATAGTGTGCATTCTCACTATGCTTTTTGATACGTATGTGAAGCGTACGCATATTTTTTAGGATGGAAGCCGCCCGTAAACTGTCCAAGGTGCTGCCCAATAGCATTCCGGCGCCGTCGTTTACATCTTTCAGGCTAAGGCAAAAGTCCGAAGAAGCACAAACCGCACCCGCAACACAATCGCTACTACCGTTGATGAACTTGGTAAGACTGTGCACCACAATATCGGCCCCCAATTTGGCCGCATTGATGCTCAACGGGGAAAAGGTGTTGTCCACAACCAAGGGGATGCCATGTTTTTTGGCCAGTTTGGCCAGTGCTTGAATATCGGCCACTTCCAGTAAAGGATTACTGATGGCCTCACAATAGATCATTTTGGTTTTGGGGGTGATGGAATTTTCGACCACATCCAAGTCGGTAATATCGATAAAGGAGGTGGAGATATTGAACTTTTTCACAAAGTTTTTCAGGAAGGCATAGGTACCTCCATAAATCGTTCGACTGCAAACAATATGGTCGTCCGTGTCGCACAATTGAAAGATGACCGAAGTAATGGCGCCCATACCACTGGCAAATACGTTGGCCGATTCGGTTCCTTCCAATTGCGCCATGGCTTCGCCTAAATAGAGATTGGAAGGGGAGGAGTGCCGACTGTATAGGTAACACCCTTCTGTATTTCCCTCGAAGGTGTCGAACATGGTTTTGGCTGATAGAAAAGTATAGGTGGATGAGTCCGATATCGAAGGGTTTACGCCTCCGAACTCACCAAAATATTGAAGGTCTTGAATGTGTTCTGATGCTTTGTAGTCCATAGTTGTCAATTTTCGTAAAAATAGAAAGAGATGGTCTAAAAATCAATTAATACTTATATTTGAAGAATATTAACCTATTTTTTAAATAAATAATAGAAAATAGTTCCATACAACTTGAATTGATTTTCATAAAATAGAATATTTGTCATGGATGCTTTGGATAAACAATTGATTCAACTATTGCAAAAGGACTGTAAAAAGACTACCAAATACTATGCGGACCAATTACAATTGTCCAAAACCGCCGTGTATGAACGTATCAGAAGATTGGAGCGTACCGGAATTATTACGGACTATGTGGCCCTGGTAGATAAAGAAAAGGTGAAGCGCGAGTTTACCGTGCTCTGCCAAATCCGATTGGTGCAACACACCAAGGAAAATGTCTTGAAGTTTGAAAGGGAGGTGCTTAAGCTGGAAGAAGTATCAGAATGCTTTCACGTGGGCGGCGATTATGATTACATCCTAAAAATCAATGTGGAAGACATGAAGAGTTATCGGGAGTTTATGGTGACCAAGCTCACCGCCATAAATAATATAGGCAATACTCAAAGCTCCTTCGTGATAAGTGAAGTAAAGAACCGCCCCTCTGTACATATTTAGGAAAGTTTAACCTAAAGCGATGTTAAAATGATATTATACACCTGCCATGATGCCTAATTTGGGGCTATCAAAAAACGAACTGACCACATAATTCATCATCATGTCGGCCCGCACTAAATTTTTTCTAACTGGTTTGGCCACAGTAATCGGGGGTTGCTGCTTGCAACTCTACGTTACCCTTTCCAAAGATGTCCTTTTTAATGGGATACAATTTTGCTCCTCGTCCAGCTCGGATTTGGTCTTAGGTACCATGGCGCTTTTTGCTTCTGCCATTTTTTCTGGGTTTATTGCATCCTTGATTGTGGTACGCGATAATTTTTGGCCCCACTTATTTATTTCGTTGGGCATCATCGCAAAATTCTTATTGGTAGCGCTTTGCGGACTGTGGAGCGGACCATTTTGGTTTGAGGTAGGTCTGCACTGCTCCCTTTTGGCCGGACTTTGGTTGGGTTGGTATGGTGCCGCCAAGTTTCCGTTGGCCCCTGTTTAGGCCATTTTAGAGGGATTTCAGGTGGTGGGCCATCTTATTTCTAAAGTCATTATCAGGCATTTTTCCCAATCCAGCGGTCATATTGTCAATCATGTGATGCGGTTTTGAAGTGCCTGGAATGACACAAGTGACATTTTTATGGGATAAAATGAATTTTAAAAAATATTGCCCCCAACTGTGTATATCATTTTCCTTGGCCCATTCCGGAAGCGATTTCCCCTTAACCGCTCTGAATAACGACCCGCCTTCGTAGGGTTGATTGATGATGGTGGCCACGCCATATTTTTCAGCCGTATCAAAGAGTGATTTCTCAGTGTTTCGGGAGCGTATGGAGTAATTGAATTGGACAAAATCTGGTCGTTCCGTTTTGATGATATTTTCCAAAGTAGCGTGAGTGGAATCCACATAGTGGGTAATGCCCCAATATCGAATCTTCCCTTCTTCTCTCCAGCCCTTGAGGGTTTTTACATGGGTTTTCCAGTCCACAAGATTATGGATTTGCATCAAGTCCATGGTTCTTCGTTGCATTTTTTCCATGGAATCCTGCATTTGACGAATGCCTGCGGTTTGCCCAGAGGTCCAAACTTTGGTAGCGTAAAAAAGTGCATTTCCAAAGTCCAGTTGAGCGGTCAAATCTCCAACCACCCTTTCCGAACTGCCATACATGGGGGAGGAATCAATCATCTTGCCCCCAAGTCGATTCATTTCCATCAACACTTCGGTTAAGACGTCTCGTTGCTCTTTGGAATTGCCCACATCAAAGGATTGCCAAGTACCTAAACCCACTATGGGCAAAAGTTCGCCGGAGGAGGGTATGGGCCGCTCTTGAATCTTCTCCAGTTTGTTGAAAGCCGAGGAATAACCGCTCAGCGATAATCCCAAACCTGCCAGTACGGATAATTGAATAGCTTCCCTACGATTGTATTTTGTTTTCATAATGGATTTGTTTTAAAGGTACAATATTCTCTTTTTCAAGGTGTTGATTCCCTAGTTTGAATCCCAAAAAACTCCAAAGAAAGGCCAATGGGATGGCTAAAAATGCAATGGCGCCCAATCCCCATCCCAGAGCGACCAAGCCAGAGAATGCCCAACCCACCAACGCATCTCCACCTCTATAAACTGCTGTATCGATACAGTTTTTGGACTTGTATTTTTCACTGGTCGATGTAACCGTGAACAAAATTTCCCTTCCGGGGCGCAGCAAAGTGAAATTTCCAGCTCTGTGCAAAACCATCAGCACGGCCACGATTCCCAAAGCGGGATGAAATCCGAGGAAAACCAAACCCAACCCCATCACGAATGGAATTGAGGCCAAAACAAAGGACAGTCCAATCCTCTTAATGATTCTAGCGGTCAGGAAAAACTGTCCAAAAATGGCAATGCCATTCACGGTGAGGTCAATGTTTGAAAAATAACGAATCCGTTCTGTCGATTCCAGCAGGGTCTGTTCCACAAGATGGGCCTGTTCAAAATAAAGAATGGTGGAGATGGAGGTGTAAAGAAGGATAAAACCAACGATTCCCATGAGATAAGAAGACTTGGTTATCTGCTGCACTCCTTCAAAAATGGCACTTGCACTACCTTTAAAATTTTGCTTTTCTTGCTTGAAATGATTTTTACGGGGCGATAGTTTCAAAATCCACAAAACACAACATAATCCCACTCCTAAAAAGAAACAACCTGCCAGTAATAATGGAGCAAAGGACGCCCATCCACTTAATCCACGAGCAATGGCCGGCCCCGTTAGCGCGCCAAGACTACCTCCTGCGGCAATGATACCAAAGAACTTCTTTGCGGCCAAGCTATGGAATACATCAGCCATAAAACTCCAAAAAAGAGAAACAATGAACAGGTTGAAGACGCTTAGCCAGATAAAAAAAATAATCGCCAATATTCTGGACGGCCCGTGGGTTTCAAAAAAGTAATAGAAAACCAAAAGATTGGCCAAGAAAAAGGTGTAGACATAAATCATCAAATTCTTAATGGAGTTTTTAGAAACCAGAAACCCAAAAATTGGGACGAGGCACACCATGGCCAAAAAAGTTCCTGTGAACAACCATTGCATGTTTACGGCACCGTTTTCAATCCCCATTTCATCCCGCAAGGGTCTTAGGATGAAATAAGCACACAACAAACAAAAGAAGAAACTGCAGGAAAGAACGACCAGTTTGTACTCGCCTCTTTTGGGGTGATGCCATAGTTCCAGAAATCTGTTGACAATGGTATGCTTCATTTGGACGTGGAATTGGATTCCAGTCCCAATTTGAGCACAAAATGCCTAAATCCCTTTTTGTTTGATGAAACGGTCTGACGGATTTACAAATCGCTAAGTCTAAAGATTTTGCTTCAAGTAGGAGGAAGGTGTTGTCCCCGTAACCTTTTTAAAGGCGGCATTGAACGAGGACAAGGAGTTAAAACCACAATCATAGGCAATGTTTGCAATTTTGGTGTTTTGGTGATGGGGGTCTGCCAACCTTTGTTTTACTTCTTCAATCCTGTATCCGTTCAAGAAATCTGGAAAACTTTTGCCAATGCCGTTGTTCACCACATGCGAAATCAGATAGGGTGGCAGTTTCATGACATCGGCCATTGTGGTAAGGGTACAATTGGGATTTAAGTATGTTCTCGTTTCCCGCATAAGGTCTTCCAATTGTTTGGCATAGCCCACAAGTTCTTCATCTGATAACCGTATATTTTGATGTTTAGCTTGAATACGCTGTTTCAACAATGAAGGGTTTTTAAATTGGAGAAAAGCCAAAAAATAGACAAAGGGAAGATAAATGACCGGCCCTAGCATATAAGGGGTTAACCCTAAAAAGTAGTTGGAAAAGTATAAAAGTTGCCATATTGCAGTTCCTATAACCAAAGCGCCAACCCAGATTTTGGCCGTTTGGGTCAAACTGTATTGCGATTTTTTATGCCCAACTGGCCATAAAAGCAAAACGAGTGTGATTCCGCTGTAGAGTAGTTGGTGAAGCAGCAAGACGGAGTAACCGCCCTGATACCAGAATCCTTCCAGTGTTAGAAAGTTACTGGTCAAAACAAGGAACGCTGCCGGAGCAAAGTGGAGTAAATTCCATGTTGACCATTTACGAGCAAACAAAAAATGCAAGGTGTAAAGAAAAAGGGTCGGACCCGAAACCGCATGGGCAATAAACCCTAGATTAATCAGCCAAAGTGGAGAATCATCCAAGTAAATCCATAGAATTGACTTGCCCAGACGTATGGTGATGGCCAAGAAAAAAATCGATAGTAACAGATTTTTAAAGTCCCGCTTTCGCTCAAAAAAACTGTAAATGGACAGCAGAAAACTCTGGGCCGCAGCAATTCCTGCAATGAAAACCTCCACCTCCTGATGTATCCGTAAACTTCGCATACGATAAATATAAGGGCAAACTCCCATAACTTATTCGTAAGGATATGTTAATGGAAGACATGGTGTATCGGAGAAACATTGTTATTTTTGTACTGATAATCGAACGAAATAATTATCTCTAAGCAAATACTATGAATCAATATGATGTGGCCGTTATTGGCTCTGGACCTGGAGGCTATGTAGCGGCAATTCGGTGTGCCCAATTGGGAATGAAGACTGCTATCATTGAAAAATACGATACTTTGGGCGGCACCTGTCTTAATGTGGGTTGTATTCCTTCAAAAGCATTGCTGGATTCTTCGCACCATTATGAAGATGCCATTAAGCATTTTGAAGAACATGGAATAGACATTCCAGGTGAGGTTAAGGTCAACTTAAAGCAGATGATTGCCCGCAAACAGGACGTAGTCGACCAAAACACCAAAGGCATAGAGTTTTTGATGAACAAAAACAAAATTGAGGTATACCATGGTTTAGGGAGCTTTAAGGATGCCACCCACATCAATATTGATAAAGATGGTAAAACGGAGACCATTGAAGCGAAGAATATTATCATTGCGACGGGTTCCAAGCCATCCACTTTGCCGTTCATTGAATTGGATAAGGAACGCATCATTACTTCAACAGAAGCTTTGAAACTTAAAGAGGTGCCCAAGCACATGATCGTTATAGGAGGTGGTGTCATTGGATTGGAATTGGGCCAAGTGTACAAGCGATTGGGTGCAGAGGTGACCGTTGTGGAGTTTATGGACCGCATCATTCCAGGCATGGACGGTGCACTTTCCAAAGAATTAATGAAGGTGTTGAAGAAACAAAAAGTGAAGTTCAATCTATCACATAAAGTAAAATCTGTCGAACGAAAAGGCGATGAGGTCATTGTAAAGGCGGATGATAAAAAAGGTGAGGAAGTAACGCTCAAAGGCGACTATTGCCTGGTTTCCGTAGGAAGAAGACCCTACACCGATGGTTTAAACGCCGAAGCGGCCGGGGTTAAATTAGATGACAAGGGTAGAGTGGAAGTGAACGACCATCTACAGACCAGTGTATCCAACATCTATGCAATCGGGGATGTGGTGAAGGGTGCCATGCTGGCCCATAAAGCCGAAGAAGAAGGAACCATGGTTGCCGAGATCTTGGCTGGCCAAAAACCACATATCAATTACAACCTGATTCCTGGTGTGGTCTACACCTGGCCTGAAGTGGCAGCAGTAGGAAAAACAGAGGAAGAGCTCAAAGAAGCTGGGGTCGACTACAAAGTGGGTCAGTTCTCCATGCGCGCCTTGGGCAGGGCCAGAGCTAGTATGGATTTGGATGGGTTTGTAAAAATCATTGCGGATAAAAAGACCGATGAAGTCCTCGGCGTCCATATGATTGGTGCCCGTTGTGCAGATTTGATTGCGGAAGGGGTAACGGCCATGGAATTCAGGGCTTCTGCGGAGGACATTGCCCGAATGAGTCACGCCCACCCTACCTATGCGGAGGCCGTAAAAGAAGCTGCCTTGGCCGCAACCGCAGACCGTGCTTTGCATGCCTAGGAGCAGATAGAAAAATAGTAGTATACAAAACGAGGAAAGCATTCAACATAGTTGGATGCTTTTTTTATGGGTGATTGTCTAGTTTCGAACGGTTCTGAAAACCCGTCTAAGTAACAACCTTATTCGAGAAGCAAGTTCCCTAATGACAGGAATGGAAGCCTCCCTGAAATCAATCAATTGATATTTGGCTACAACAATTCCTTGGGAAACCTGGGCTTTAATTTCAGCTTCGTGGCGGTTGTATTTCAAGGCCAAATAAGAGCAGGCTACCATGAACAACAATGCGCCTGGTATTGCAATGCTGGGTGTCAAAGAATGATTGAAAAAGCGATACAGTCCCAATCCTGTAAAACTTCCATAAAGAATGATAAAGTGTATCACATAAATGCTAAGTGTACTGGCCCCAAGTTGCAGTACCGTTTTGTTGGTCATGAACTTTCTCAAAAGCATGAAAACGGAGAATACAATAAAAACGTTACCAAGCCTGATGAACAGGTAGTTGTTGGTTTGAATCAAATGGAACAATTCCAATCCGGTATATTCATAAAGTGCGATAAACGCTTGGGATGAGTGATAAATCAACACGTAGCCTACAAGTGAAGCTACTGAAATCGCAACGGGGTATAAGTATTTGAAATTCTTGTATTGGGTGAACAGCACCGAAATGAATGCGCCGATTGTGGTATACCCCAACCACGGTATTATGGTGAAAACAGAACCGTTTGCCTTGGTAAAGTAGTTGGCAAAGAGGTCGGGCAAAAAGGAGAACGACCACTGCTTGTATATCGGCTCAAACAAGAAAAGAATCAGTGTAATTCCTGCGAGAAGCGATGGGAAAAGATACTTTTTTCGGTTTATGGTCGCCAAATACAGGCCAATCAAGGCCAAAATGGAGAGCCCAATGCAATGGAGCACATCCACTAAGTAAAACGAATTATACAATTGCCCTTTAAAAAGTCCGAAGATGTTCAACCGGAGTAGGTAACCGATCAACAAGAGTTGAAGCCCACGACGGATTCCCTTATTGACCCGTGGATTATCAAAACCTTTTTGGGGCATCCGAATCAACAAGTAGGTGAAAATAAATCCAGAAACCGTAAAGAAAACAGGTGCGGTGATGCCTCGGAAATAATGCCAGATAGTGAACACCATATTGGTCTTATCTCTAAAAATGGGGTCCAGTAATCCATCGATAAAATGACCTTGAAGCATCATCAAGATGGCCCATGCGCGCATGGCATCAATAAAAAACAATCTGTTAGTTTGTGGTTTCATCAAATAATAAATACCCTATATACTTGTTTGACAGTATGTTTGGATGCTTTCGGGCCCAAAATTATACAAAATACTCGCATCTAAGCATCAATTGGGGTATTTTAGCGAAACAATCAAACTTTTTCGTCTATGGCTGCAATTTTGGCATTCGCCGGAAGCAATTCTTCAACTTCTATTAATTACCGACTCGTACAATACACCACCTCTTTGCTTGAAAACCAAGAATTTCGACAATTGAACATGACGCGATACCCGTTCCCCATGTTCAGTGAAGATGATGAAAAGCAAAAAGGGTATTCCAATTCTTTGGTAGAATTAAAGGAAGATATTCAAAATGCCAAGGGATTGATTCTTTCCGTGAACGAGCATAATGGGAATCCTTCGGCCTATTTTAAAAATGTATTGGATTGGCTATCTCGATTAGACCGTAATTTTTTGGAGGGCACTAAAGTGTTTCTTATGTCCACGTCAGGTGGAAAGCGCGGCGGAAAAGGTGCTTTTGAGGTTATCAAAAGTCTTTTACCTCGATTTGGCGGAGAGGTTGTGGCCACATTTTCGCTACCACTGTTCTACGAAAATTTTGAAAATGAGAGCATTTCAAATGAGGAACTTAAAAAGGAACATGCAGTTGCCTTGGCCGCTTTTCTGGAAACATTAAAGTAAAAAATAACCCTTGCGACAACATCGCACATTCACCATTTCAAATCCATTCCAGTACAAAGGAGCACTCTTGGAATGGTCCCGTCCGTTTTCCAAAGTGGTTTGGTTGGACAGTAATGCGCATGTTCAAAAATATAGCTCGTTCGATTTTTTAATGGCGGTTGGCGAACAGACCGATAAGTTCAGTTCTATCGATTCGCTAAACCAATTGGGAAATCAATTTGCCAAAAATCAAGATTGGTTGTTTGGTTACTTATCCTATGATTTAAAAAATGAATTGGAAGACCTAAGTTCCCTAAATTTTGATGGATTGGGATTTTCGCAGCTTCAATTCTTTCGGCCGTCAAAAATCATCAAAGGCATTGGGGATACCCTTCATTTTATGTATTTGGAAGACTGTGCGGATGACATTGAAGGGGATTTTGTCCAGATTATGGCCCTCATAGTCTTGGAGCAAAAGCAAAAAGCGCATCATCCCATCAAAATTAAAATGCGGATACATAAGGATGCCTATTTTGAAAAAACCAACCAACTTTTAGGACATATCCACCGAGGCGATGTGTACGAAGCTAATTTTTGCCAAGAGTTTTATGCTGAAGAGGTCTCCATCGACCCATGGCAAACCTATCAACGCCTGAATGCCATTTCTGAGCCGCCCTTTGCTTCTTTTATGCGGTTAGAGGATAAGTACCTAATGTGTGCCTCTCCAGAGCGCTACCTAAGAAAACAAGGCAACACCCTAATTTCGCAGCCCATTAAAGGCACCGCCAGGAGGGATAAGAATGAAAGTGAAGATGAAACGCTAAGGCATAAACTTGCTTTGGATGAAAAAGAGCGTGCCGAGAACATCATGATCACCGATTTGGTCCGAAATGATTTGTCCAAAAGTGCGCTTAAGGGCAGCGTTGTAGTGGAAGAATTGTGCAAGGCCTATACCTACAAGCAGGTACATCAGCTAATTTCCACTGTGGTGGCCCAGCTTCCAGAAGGTAAAAACCCCGTGGAGCTGATTGAAGAAACTTTTCCCATGGGCAGCATGACGGGCGCTCCGAAAATTTCCGCAATGAAAATCATTGAAAAATTGGAAGAAAGCAAGCGCAGTCTGTATAGCGGAGCTGTTGGTTACTTTGACCCAAAGGGCAATTTTGATTTCAACGTGGTCATCCGAAGTATTTTGTACAATGCAACGCGGAAGTATGTTTCCTTTTCCGTGGGGAGCGCCATCACAGCCAAATCCGACCCAGAACGTGAGTATCAAGAATGTTTGTTGAAAGCCAAGGCCATGCGCAGTGTTTTGGAAACAGGCGAATGATTATTTGTAATTTAGCTGTATGCTCTCACCATTTAAAAAACATATAAAAAACAACCTATCCTTCTTGCAAAGAACAAGACTGCTGGTAGCCTGTAGTGGGGGAGTGGACAGTGTAGTTTTGGCCCATCTTTGTGTTCGCACAGGATTGAATGTTACCCTAGCGCATTGCAACTTTCATTTACGAGGTTCAGAGAGTAATGAGGATGAACGTTTTGTACGGAATTTGGCCAAGGAGTTGGGAGTGAAGGTCAAGGTGAAATCATTCAAGACAAAGAAATATGCAAGGCAAAATAGGGGCTCAGTGCAAATGGCGGCACGGGAACTGCGTTATGATTGGTTTAACAAACTTCTGGAAACCAAAGGTTTTGATTTTTTGTTGACGGCCCATCATGCCGATGATGGTTTGGAGACATTCCTCATTAACCTATCCAGGGGAACGGGGATTGATGGACTTTCGGGGATTCCGGTCCAAAATGGAAAAGTGATTCGTCCCTTGCTTGAATTTTCTCAAAAAGACATTTGGAACTACGCAAAACGAAATAAAATACCATGGCGTGAAGATGCCAGTAACGCGGACACCAAATACCTTCGTAATAAGGTGAGACTGGAAATAGTTCCCAAATTAATGGAGCTTCACCCCGCCTTCCTTGAAAATTTTAAACGGACACAGCTTCACTTGAAGGAAACCAATAGTTTGGTTCAAAATCACATCAAAGAAATAAAATCCATTTTGTTTGCCGAGGATGGCGATGTCATTAAAATAGCCTTGGAACCTTTAAAGGAATTGCACCCCATTGAGGCGTATCTCTACGGACTCTTCAAAGAGTATGGTTTTACCGAATGGGATGATGTAAAGGGACTGTTGAGCGCCATGAGCGGTAAGGAGGTTATTTCCAAAACCCATAGATTGTTGAAAGACCGTGAGTATCTTATACTATCAGAACATAAGGAAAGTGCGAATGAGTCCTATGCAGTATTTGACAAAGAAGGCCTATTACAATCTCCGATAAAACTAAAACTGGAGAATGTAAAGACGGCCGAAAGGTCGGGTCGTGACACCATCTTTTTGGATAAGAAAAAGTTAAACTTTCCGTTGGTGTTAAGAAATTGGCAAAAAGGCGACTACTTTTATCCCTACGGGATGAAAGGTGGAAAAAAGCTGTCCAAGTTTTTCAAGGATGAAAAAGTGGATGTGTTTTCCAAAGAGAAACAATGGCTACTTTGCTCAAATGATGAAATTGTTTGGGTAGTGGGCCGAAGAGCGGACGAACGTTTTAAGGTTGATGGTTCAACCCAAAATATTTTAAAGATTACATTTGTTGCATGAGATTTTTAGTTCCCCTTTTAGGATTCTTACTGATTCCTTTTTACTTATTTGCACAGACCGATGCCAATCCAGCACTTTGGAGCCATTCGGTCAATAAAATTTCTGATACGGAGTATGAATTGGTCTTTAAAGGCAAGATTGCTGACGGCTGGCACGTATATTCCCAATATACGGCAGAGGGCGGGTCACTTCCCAGTGAATTCACTTTTGAAAAGGCCGGAGAGGACTATGAACTTGTGGGAAAAACTGAGGAAAGTGAGACCATAAAGGAATACAGCGACATTTTTGAGGTAGAAGAGACCTTTTTCAAAAAAGAGGCTGTTTTTACGCAAAAAATCAAGCTGTTAAATCCTGATGTGCGACAAATCTCCGTCAACCTGTTTTACCAGATTTGTAAAGAAGTTTGCATTCCCAAAGATTATCTTTTCCAGATTTCCTTGGATGGAAATGCCTTTGTGGACACCCAAAAATCGCTGGATGAAAAAAGCGTGGCCCTGGGTGAATCCTTAAAATTGGATTTAAAGAACAAGAATTTGCTCAATCAGGGTGGTTTAACAGACTCTGAGGGCAAATCGAACCTTTGGGTGATATTTGGTCTAGGTTTCTTGGGTGGACTCATTGCCCTATTGACGCCCTGCGTTTTTCCGATGATTCCGTTGACTGTGTCCTTTTTTACCAAACAATCAAATCAAAAATCAAAAGGAATTGCCAATGCGGTGCTCTACGGATTTTTCATTGTATTGATTTATTTCCTGCTGAGCTTGCCCTTTCATCTATTCAACTCGGTAGATTCTCAGATACTGAACACCATCGCCACCAACATTTGGCTCAATGTGTTCTTCTTTGTCATTTTTGTGGTATTTGCCTTTTCCTTTTTCGGGTATTTTGAATTGACCTTGCCTAGTTCGTGGGCCAACAAAATGGATTCCGCTTCCTCAAAAGTAGGTGGAGGTTTGGGCATCTTTTTTATGGCCTTGACCTTGGCTATTGTTTCATTTTCATGTACCGGGCCCATTTTAGGAGGGCTTTTGGGGAGTACAACCCTTGCCGAAGGCAATGTGGCCACCAATCTCACCATAGGAATGGTAGGCTTTGGTTTAGCGCTGGCTTTACCATTTGCTTTGTTCGCGTTGTTTCCCACTTGGTTGAACTCATTGCCAAAATCGGGAGGATGGATGACAACGGTAAAAGTGGTATTGGGGTTTTTGGAACTCGCACTGGCCTTTAAATTCCTCTCCAATGCCGACTTGGTAGGAAATTGGGGCATTTTTAAACGGGAAATATTCTTGGGCATTTGGATTGTTCTTTTCGTATTG
Organism: Flagellimonas marina; assembly: GCF_042651185.1. Classification (NCBI taxonomy): domain Bacteria; kingdom Pseudomonadati; phylum Bacteroidota; class Flavobacteriia; order Flavobacteriales; family Flavobacteriaceae; genus Flagellimonas; species Flagellimonas marina. The sequence continues at coordinate 1,025,038 of NZ_JBHSCL010000004.1, forward strand.
ATGACGCTGTACCTGTTTGGTATTTTCAGATTTCCACACGATGGGCCCAAAAAGAGACTTTCATCGACCCGAAAATTATTTGGCGTATTGAGCCTGGCATTTTCTATCTATTTGATTGTCGGCTTGTTCAATATTGTTCCTCTGAAGTTGTTGAGCGGATTTCCACCCCCGGATTTCTACAGCGTTGTACAAACAGAGAGCGATTGCCCACTTGGATTGGACTGCTTCAAGGATTTTGAAGAAGGTGTGGCCTATGCCAAAGAGAACAACAAACCCATTCTACTTGATTTTACGGGTTGGGCCTGCGTCAATTGCAGAAAAATGGAAGAGAATGTTTGGAGCGATTCTGATGTTTATCCCATCATTAAGGAGGAATATGTACTGATTTCACTCTATGTGGATGACCGCAAAGAATTGCCTGACGGCGAAAAATTCGATTTCAAATATGAATCAGGTCGCATAAAATCCATAGAGACCATCGGTCAAAAATGGGGCACTTTTCAAACCGTGAATTTCAATGCAGCTTCGCAGCCCTATTATGTGCTTCTTTCGCCAAATCTGGAAATATTGAATGATGCTGTTCAGTATGTGGATGTGGAAACATATGAGGCGTGGCTTAAATCCGGCTTGAAAAAGCATCAACTTTCCATGAATAAGTGAGTTGGCTTTTCAACGGGTTTTTTCTTTTCCATTTGTGAAAATAGATTACCTTAGAGACCAATTGACTTACCTATAATCCTGTGAAAAAGCTTAAAAAAGTACTTCTGGTTGTGGCCGGTCTTATTGTGTTGGTAATCATTGGTTTGGCCCTTTTAGCCTATGCACTTAAACCGGATTATTCAGGCAAAAAGACGCTGCAAGGACTGCAAAGTGAGGTCCAGGTGTACTATGACACTTTTGGAATTCCCCACATTTATGCTGAAACAGAAACTGATGCCCTAAGGGCGTTGGGCTATGTGCATGCCCAAGACCGATTATGGCAGATGGAATTGCTGCGCAGAGTCGCCAAAGGAAGACTCTCCGAAGTATTTGGCAAAGATTTGGTGAAGACCGATAAGTTCTTTCTTTCTCTGGGAATTGATGACCATACCACGCAAACGGTTGCCACTTTGGATAAACAAAGTGAAATGGCTGTGCTTTCACAAGCCTATTTGGATGGGGTCAATTCATTTATTGAAGATGGACCCACCCCAATTGAATTTTATCTCACCGGGTTGGACAAGGAACCATTTGCTATTGAGGATATCTACAATGCAGTGGGGTATATGGCCTTTAGTTTTGCCATGGCCCATAAGACCGACCCCTTGCTGACTACGATGCGGGATAAACTCGGAGAGGAATATATGAGGGATTTAGCCATAGATTCTGATACCTCTACGGTTTGGATTAAGAACTATCAAAAGAGAGACGTTGATTCCCTGGCTGGAGAAATAACTATCGGCGTATCAGCAGTTTTGGACAGATTACCCATTCCTCAATTCATTGGCAGCAACAGTTGGGTTATTGCCCCGGAAAAAACAAAAAGTGGAAAGGTCATATTGGCCAATGATCCCCACATTGGCTTCGCTCAGCCATCCGTTTGGTATGAGGCCCATGTAAACACCCCAACCTATGAAAAATATGGGTATCATTTGGCGGGCGTACCATTCCCTCTATTAGGACATGATAGAAATTTGGCCTATGGACTCACGATGTTCGAAAATGATGATATTGATTTCTATTATGAAGAAACCAACCCTTCCGACAGCACCCAATACAAAACCGCTGATGGTTGGAAGAACTTTGAATATGTCACTAAAACCATTAAGGTTAAGGATGGGGAAGATGTTGAATTCACCTATTCCAAAACCCATCACGGCCCAGTGTTAAACCATATTGCCGACCAAATTTCTGTGGAAACGCCTGTGACCATGTCATGGATATACACCAAAGAAAAAAATGAGGTTATGGATGGGCTTTACGGGCTAAGTCATGCAGCGAATATTGATGAATTTAAAAGTGCATTGCCCAAGATTCACGCGCCTGGACTTAATGTAATGTATGGCGACGCCGAGGGTAATGTAGCGTGGTGGGCCACCGCGAAACTGTACCAAATGCCGGACAGTTTGTCCACTAAGTTCATTTTAGATGGTTCATCAGGAAAAGAAGAACCACTGCGTTTTCTGGATTTTTCAGAAAACCCGCAAGCTATAAATCCGCCATGGCACTACGTGTATTCTGCCAACAATCAACCTGATTCCATTGCAGGAATGCTGTATCCCGGCTATTATTTACCTGAGAACCGTGCCAAACGAATTGTTCAACTTTTGGACGCCAAGGACGATTGGGACAAGGAATCCACATCAGAAATGATATTGGATGTAACCTCTTCCGTAAACCCCGGATTGATTACGGAACTTATCAAACTTTTTGACGTTACCAAGTTGACCAATGAGCAATTGGTTCAAGTGGACTCCTTGGAAAATTGGAATGGACATTACTCTCTAAATAGCACAATCCCAACCTTATACCATCGATGTGAATACTTTATGGTCAAAAACACCATGGAGGATGAATTGGGAACAGAACGATTGAATCAATTTTTGGCGACACATCTATTCAAACGACAGATTGCGTGGGGGGCTAAAATGGAACAAGGAAAGTGGTGGGACAACATCAATACCAAGGACAAAGTGGAAACACGGCGGGATATTGTCCTAAAATCCTTTTCGGATGCTTGGAATTCCTTGGTCAAAGATTTTGGTCCGGACCCCACCCAGTGGACGTGGGACAAGGTGCATACGCTGGAGCATGGACATCCCATTGGTCAAGTGGAGTCGTTGCGGAAATATTTCAATGTTGGCCCATTTCCCGTGAATGGAACTCGGGAAGTCATCAATAATATGGGCTTTCCATACGATAGCACAGGATATTACAAAGTCAACTCCGGTCCTTCCACCAGGCGTATCATTGATTTTTCGGATATAGAGAACAGTATCAGCATATTGCCGACCGGGCAATCTGGCAACCCTTTCAGTAAACACTACAAAGACCAAGCGGAAATGTACATTCAGGGCAAATTCCGTAAGATGATGATGAACACCGAGGAAATCCAAGAAAAGGCTGAATCGGTTTTAATTTTTACTAAAGCGGAATAAACAGCTTCTTTTATTACATGACCATTAACTTTTGATTGATGGATAGAAAAAACCTTCTTTCAGTAGTGTTGATTCATTGAAATGTATTAATTTCTGAACGTTTTTAAGATTTCCCCCACAAAATTTGATTTTGAACGGGTATATTGAGCCCAAAATTCATTTCAGAATATATGGGTCGCAACCTCAATTATTGTATTTTTTTCCTGACTTTCTCCGCAACATTTTCATTTTATGGGCAAGATAAGACCCAGATACAGCAGTATAATGCTTTTGACAAGACTGTTGGCATCGAGAACACAGGGCTTTATCAAGGTTTAGTTTATGTGGAAAGATTTAGGACTATCAACGAGAGAGTTCAATTTTATAAAGGTGTGGATTTCCTTCCGGGCAGCGTTCACTATGATGGTCAGTGGTATCATGACCTTGAATTAAAATACGATGCATATGATGATGAGGTCCTCCTGATGTTGATCACCGAGGCAGGAGGGGGTACCATTAAATTATTCAAGAATTACCTAGAAGGTTTTATGCTGGATGGAGAGCAATTTGTTAAAATTTTAAAAGATGATGCGCCTTTATTAAAAGAACATGGATTTTACGCCGTGTCAATGGAAGGCACTTATTTTACCCTCTACACCAGATACACCAAAAGAAGCTTCGAAAAAAGAGACAAACGATTTCTCTATTATGAATTTTTGGATGGTCCCAGTGAATATGTGCTATTACATAAAGGGCAATTTCATACGTTCAACTCAAAAAAAGATGCAATTGATCTATTTCCAGGGCTAAAAAAGGAAATTAAGGCTTTTTATGCTTTGGCCAGAAGACAGAGCAAGACAGATCCGGATGGGTTTAAAATCAGTTTGGCCAAGCGCATAGAACTGCTCTTATCCCAAACTAATAACACTGCGCAAGAATGAGAAATAAAATAACTTTTATCATACTTCTCGTTGGTTGCCAATTCATTTTTGGGCAAAATGAAGTCCCAAAAGTTTCACTTTCGTTTACCAATGTACCCTTTACAGAGGTGCTTCAAGATATAGAGGGACAAACGGATTTATCCTTTTTTTATCTCGAAGATTGGGTTTCGGACCTAAGGGTGTCTGGAATTTTTGATGATGTTTCCGTGACCACGGTTTTGGACGACCTTTTAAAACAAACGGTGATCAATTACCATATTATGGACGACGGTAGGATATTTCTGTTGAGGAACAGTCAAATTTATACCAGTTTGCCCGACGATTTTTTTGGAAAAGAAAATGAAGAAATACCGGCAGGACAAAGAAACACCGATGAATACTTGGAGCCCGCAGGACCAGTATTCGTGCAAACCGACCAAAATACAGTCAGAACTATGGAAACTGTGCGTATCGGTAGGGCAGACGGAAATAGTGACAGGTCTTCTTTTACCCTTCAAGGTCGAGCAATCAACCAAACAAATGGTCAGCCCATACCCGATTTGGCAATATTGGTGGAAGGTGGAAACGCAGGAACTTCTACCGACACAAACGGATATTACAGCCTAAAACTTTCGGCAGGAGAGCACATCATCCAAACGCGTGGGCTGGGCATTCAGGATTCACGCACCAGAATTATACTTTACGGTGATGGTTCACATGATTTCCAATTAAACGAAAGCGTGGAGAGTTTGGATGAGGTGGTGGTGGAAGGCAATCGCAATCGAAACGTGGAAGCCGTGACCACCGGGGTAACCGTAATCGATGTGGAGGGCATAAAGAACATTCCCCAAGTCTTGGGCGAACGGGATATTTTAAAGGCAGCAGTCGCATTGCCGGGAATAACAACGGCAGGTGAGGGGGCATCCGGGTTCAATGTCAGGGGTGGAAGAACCGACCAGAACCTTATCCTTTTGGATAATGGTGTGGTCTACAACCCAGCACATTTTTTTGGAATTTTCTCAACTATTAATCCATTCACAACAGGTTCGGCGGAAATATATAAAGGAAATATCCCTGCAGAATTCGGAGGACGGCTTTCATCGGTTTTTGATATAAAAAGCAAGGATGCCAACACCGAAAAATTTTCGGGTGAGGCCTCCATTGGTCCAGTTACCGGAAATTTAGTATTGGAAACTCCAATAATCAAAGATAAATCAGCACTTATGGTAGGAGGGAGGGCCACCTATTCTGATTGGATTTTAGGGGCTTTGGACGACGAGCGGTTAAGCAATAGTTCCGCATCTTTTTATGATATCATGGCCAAATACAACCATACTATCAATACGAACAATCAGATTAAGGCCACAGCGTATTATAGCTATGACGACTTCAGTATTACCTCAGATTCCATTTACGACTACAGCAATAGGCTGTTTTCCTTGGGATGGGACCATAAGTTCAGTGAAAAGACCAAAGGTAACCTCATCCTTTCCAACAGCGAGTACCAATTTGGTATTGAATTTGACGGTCAAGCCAATGACGATTTTGATTTGGGGTATAAGAACAATGAAACCGAGCTCAAATACAAAATAAAGTATCTATATAATAACAAGCATACTTTGGATTTTGGACTTTCTAGTAAATATTATATAGTCGACCCGGGTAGAAAGGACCCCATGGGGCCGGATTCCGATGTGGCATCTTTGAGTATTCCCCGGGAGCAAGGATTGGAGTCGGCTCTTTTCATATCAGACGAGTATGAGGTGAATGATAAACTATTGATAAACCTAGGTCTACGTTATTCGTTTTATGCGGCATTGGGTGAAGCGGAACAACGTATTTATCAAGATAATGCTCCCAAGAATGAGGAAACCTTGGAAGAAACCCGTCAATTTGACAAAAATGAGGTGATAGAAACCTATGGTGGGCCCGAACTCAGGCTTTCCGCGCGTTACTTTATACAACCTGATTTTTCGGTCAAGGCAAGCTTGAACAATGCCTTCCAATATATCCACACCTTGAGCAATAATACCACGGTATCACCCACCGATACGTGGAAACTGTCGGACATCAACATAAAGCCACAGGAAGCTTATCAGGCCACTTTGGGTTTTTACAAGAATTTTGATGGAAGCATCTATGAGCTCAGTTTGGAGGGCTACTACAAAAAGCAGAAGAATCTTTTGGATTACAAGGTAGGTGCCCAGCTTTTATTGAACGAAACCATTGAAGCCGAAGTGATACAGGGAGATGGAAAGGCCTATGGTGTTGAATTTCTTATCAAAAAGAACGAAGGAAGACTTAATGGCTGGTTGGGATACACCTATTCCCGTTCGTTTGTAAAATTGGACAGTGAGTTCAATGAGGAGCGTATTAATAATGGTGAGTTTTTTCCATCGAACTATGACAAGCCGCATGATATCAGTTTAGTGGCCAACTATAAATTTACCCGAAGATTTAGCGCTTCGGCCAATTTTGTGTATCAAACCGGCAGGCCCGTCACGTTCCCTATCGGAAGTTTTGCCTTGGGCAATTCGGAATATGTCTTTTACAGTGACCGCAACAAGTTCAGGATTCCGGATTACTATCGGTTGGATATAAGCTTTCAAATGGAAGGCAATCACAAGATCAAAAAGTTTGCTCACAGCTTTTGGAGTTTTTCCATTTACAATGTGTTGGGACGAAACAACCCCTATTCAGTGTTTTTTGTCACAGAAGAAGGGGATATAAAGGCGTATCAGAGCTCTATATTTTCCATTCCGGTACCAACCATCACCTATAATTTTAAATTTTGAGCATTATGGGTAAGAAGAGAACATATGATTTTACGGTATGGCTGTTCCTTTCTTTTTTGATGAAGTCCTGCATCCAACCGTTTGACACTTCCTATGTCGATTTTGAAAGTGCTTTGGTTATTGATGCCGTACTGACCAATGAAATGAAACAGCAGAGGATTGTTTTGACCCGTACCTATGAGTTTGAAGATGAAGGGCCTTCAGCAGAATCAAATGCCAATGTCTCGGTGTCCGATTCAAATGGAAATACATACACCTTTACGGACAGTGGGAATGGAGTATATTTGTCCGACCAAACCTTTGCCGCTGAATTTGGGGTGGAGTACCAACTTTCCATTATCACCAGTGATGGCAGAACATATGGTTCCGACCCAGTCCAGCTTACAACCGGTACGACTACCATAGACCAAATTACTGCAGAACGTATAACCGATGACTTTGGTGTTGATGGGATGGCCATTTTTGTAGATAGTTTTGACCCGACTGGAAACTCAAAAAACTACCGATATGAATACGAGGAAACATATAGGGTTGTTGCGCCAGATTGGAATCCTTTGACCTTGATTGGCGATCCCCAAGGAGGTTGCAATGTTTTGCAAGTAACTAACGAGGATTATGAGGAAGTCTGTTACCCCACCACGCTTTCCACTAACATACTCCTTACCACCACAAGGGACTTGGCGGAAGACAGGGTCGATCATTTTAGGGTTCGGTTTGTTAATAGGAACAATTACATCATTTCATACCGCTACAGTATTTTGGTGCGACAATATGTGCAATCCAACGAAGCTTTCACCTTTTACAGAACGTTGGGGGAAATTTCATCCACTGAAAACCTATTTTCCCAACTTCAGACAGGATTTTTGCAAGGCAATGTGTTTTCAATAGATAGCAGGGATGAGCAGGTTTTGGGCTATTTTGATGTAGTTTCGGTGGATGAAAGGCGGATATTTTTCAATTATTCAGATTTCTATCCTGATGAACCGTTGCCCCCTTATATTCAGGACTGTAGGCCAAGTACACCGCTGATAGTTAATCCAGGAGGATGTGTGTTGCGACCAATTTTGGAAAGTGGCACAGCTGCGTATGTGGGTGACAATGCCCCACCGGGCGATGGAGAAGGCCCCTATTTTATCGCACCCCGTATTTGTGGCGATTGCAGTGTATTGGGTACAGCGGAAGTACCGGAATTTTGGACCGAATAGCTAATGTATGAAAAGACTAAGGAAAATAGGGTTACTGCTTACACCAATGGTTTTTTTGTCATTGCAGCTTTGCATTGAGCCTTTTGACACCTCTTATGTGGAATTTGAAAGTGCCTTGGTCATTGATGCAACTATCACGGACGAGTCCAAGCACCAAGAAATCCATATTTCACGCACCTATGAGTTTGAAGCCGATGGCCCTACCGGGGAGTCCGGAGCAGAAGTCCAGGTATTGGCCGGCAATGGAAACACTTATGATTTTACAGAAGGGCAACCCGGCACGTATTTGTCCAACCAGATTTTTTCGGCGGATCCAAATCTTGAATACACATTGGCAATCACCACTAAAGATGGGAGAAACTACGTTTCAACAGCCGTTCAAATGATGGGGAAATCCAGTCTTGACAGTTTGTATGCCATACGCACAGAAAATGATTTTGGAGAGGACGGCATGGGTATTTTTGTGGATGGTTCGAGTTCCGGCAATGGACCTGGATACTATCGATATGAATATGAGGAAACTTATAAGGTTGTTGCTCCTGACTTCGTTGATGTGGATATCATCTTGGTAGAGCAACCAGCTCCTTTACAACCTATTCCTGAATATGCACCAAGATCTGGGGACGAATTTATATGCTATCCAACCGACTATTCAACTAGTTTGATTTTAAATGACACTAAAGATTTAAATGTGGACCGTTACAAAAGATTCAATGCTCGTTTTATTAGTAGTGAAAACTTTATTATCAGCTATAGATACAGTATTTTGGTACGTCAGTATTCACAATCAGAAACGGCCTATAGGTTTTATGAGACCTTGAGCAATTTTGCTACCTCTGAAAGTCTTTTTTCAGAAACGCAACCAGGCTTCTTGGCAGGGAATATAGTTTCTCAACAAGATAGAAATGAAAAGGTATTGGGCTATTTTGATGTAGCCTCTGTGGATGAAAAACGGATTTTCTTCAATTACGACGAGTATTATCCAGAAGAGAACCTTCCTCCCTATGTGGACCCTTGCCGTTGGATAGCACCCCTTGATTATTTTAGTTTGGTAGAGGCCAATTTGGTAAAATATGTGAAAGATTATAACGACGAGAACTTTTTTAGGCCCGGACCTTTCATTTTTGTGCCAAGAGTCTGCGGAGACTGCACGGCTTTGGGGCCATCTGAAGCACCGGAATTTTGGATAGAATAACATAGAATTATGAAAAACAGCTATATCCCTATGGTAGTAACCTTTTGCATGGTGCAGAGTTGGATATTTGGTCAATCCAAAATGCAATTAGTGCAGACCTTGCCACAAGAAATGGTGTACCTGCATTCCAATGCGTCTACGGTATTTTCTGGAGAAAGTTTACGCTATAAATTTTATGGCTTGGATAACGGCACTAAAAAAACTACCAAAATCAGTAAGGTTGGATATGTTTCGTTGGTAGGTAGAAACGGCGAGGTTGTTTTCTCACATAAATTACGATTGGATTCCGGGGCGACCTTTGGTGATTTTTTTGTGCCCGTTTCTCTTCCCACAGGAACCTATAAATTGTTGGGGTATACGGAATGGATGCGGAATTTTGGTGTGGACACCTTTTTTAAGAACGATGTGTTTATTATTAATCCGTATAAGACTATCCCGGATATATATTTATCCCAATCTGTTGATTCAATTGAAGGTAAGCCGGTAATTATAAACAAAAGATTGAATGCAAAATCACAAATGGACGACAGTTCTTTTGTGGATGTGTCTTTGGATAAAACAACAGCCGGAAAGCGTGAAAAGGTGGTGATTTCTGTCCAAGGATTAACGGATGCCTCAATAAGTGGCAATTATTCCATTTCGGTGCAGAAAAGGGATTCTCTATATTTTGAAACCTCGGTTTCGTCAGAAGCTTTTCTTCGAAATTTGAATAGAAATAGGGGAAATGCCAACAGCGAGACCACATCCAATTTGCACATTCCTGAAATCAGGGGGGAAGTAATTTCTGGAACCATTTTGGACAAAGGAACCCAAAATCCGGTTGAAAACCAGAGGATTGCATTGTCTTTACCCGGTGAAGCCTTTCTTTTTAAAATAGCGACTTCTGACGGCGATGGCAGGTTTAGCTTTATTTTGGATAGAAGATATACCAATACCGATGCTGCTGTGCAGCTCATGGCAGATGTGGCGAACGAATATGAAATTAAACTGGACACCAAAAAGGATAATAATTTTGGTGATTTGGCCTTTCCAGAAATAACCATCCCAAGATTCATGGAGGATGTTATTCTCCAAAGAAGTGTCCATAATCAAATTGAAAATGCATACAGCGAAATACGGATGGATTCAATCCTTGAAGTTGAACAAGTCCCACCTTTTTATAGGGATTTGCCCATAACCTATGATTTGGATGCCTATACGCGATTCAACACTTTGCAGGAAACTATCATTGAGGTCACGGACCACCTTTCCATTAGAACTTTGAATGATGGGAGTCGGGTTTTTGAAATTCGCCCGAATGTAGGTTTGCCAAATGATAATTTGTTTCCGGCGGTTTTTGTGGACGGACTATTCCTTAAAAATCATGAGGATTTTATGGGATATAGTGCCAAAAAAATTAAACACATCAACTTTACACGGGATGAGGTCATGATTGGGTCACAGGTATTTCAAGGGGTGCTTTCCTTTAAAACGATCGAAGGTGATTTTTTTGATGAATTTTATTCCCAAGAGATTATCAACATTGAACTGTTTAAACCTGAGCCTATTAAAAACTATTTCAATCAGTTATATGTTGGGGGTGACAATCAACCTCGTGTTCCGGACTACAGGCATCAATTGTTTTGGCAACCAAATCTGAATTTATCCCACGGAAAACAAGAGCTTATTTTTTATACTTCCGATGTTCCAGGAACTTATCAGTTGGTTCTAGAAGGGTTTACGTCAAATGGAAACCCGGTATCCGTCAAAAGAGCACTGGTGGTTGAGTGAGATCGTTTACTTTTTCGTTCTCGTTTAACCAGAAAATACACTACATGCTCATAAAAGTTTATGGAAGTGCCGTTTTTGGCATCGATGCCACCACTGTGGTGGTCGAAGTTAATGTGGACAAAGGAATTGGGTACCATTTGGTAGGCTTGCCTGACAATGCCATCAAGGAAAGCAATTATCGCATTGCGGCCGCTCTTCAAAATATAGGTTATAAAATTCCCGGTAAAAAAATCACCATCAACATGGCTCCGGCCGATTTACGCAAGGAAGGTTCTGCTTATGACCTTACCTTGGCCTTGGGGATATTAACTGCCTCCAATCAAATCAATTCCGAAGCAATAGGGGACTACTTAATCATGGGTGAATTGTCCTTGGATGGAAGTCTTCAACCCATAAAAGGCGCTTTGCCAATTGCGATCAAGGCAAAGGAAGAGGGTTTTAAGGGTTTTATCCTTCCGAATGCAAATGCCATGGAAGCTGCAGTAGTAGAAGACTTTGTAGTGTATGGGGTAGATAATATAAAGCAAGTCATTGATTTTTTTGATACAGGAACACCCTTGGAAGAGACCAAAGTGGATGCACATGAGGAATTTTACGGGCACTCCGGGCACCCTGAACTCGATTTTTCTGATGTTCGCGGCCAAGAAAGTATAAAACGCTGCATGGAAATAGCGGCAGCGGGCGGACATAACATTATCCTGATAGGCCCTCCGGGAGCAGGAAAGACCATGCTGGCCAAACGATTGCCTTCTATTTTGCCGCCCATGACCTTGCAAGAAGCGCTGGAAACCACAAAAATTCATAGTGTGGTGGGCAAGGTGAAGAATAGGGGACTTATGAGCCAACGGCCTTTTCGGAATCCACACCACACCATCAGTGCTGCGGCCTTGGTGGGAGGGGGTAGTTATCCACAGCCCGGAGAGATTTCCCTATCCCATAATGGTGTGCTGTTTTTGGATGAACTCCCAGAATTTGAACGTCGTGTCCTAGAGGTGATGCGGCAGCCCATGGAAGATCGTGAAGTGACCATTGCCAGAGCCCAGTATACCGTTACCTACCCCAGTAGTTTTATGTTGGTGGCGAGTATGAATCCCAGCCCAAGTGGGTATTTCAATGACCCTGATGCACCTTTATCATCCTCTCCGGTGGAGATGCAACGGTATTTAGGTAAGATTTCAGGCCCGTTGTTGGATAGGATTGACATTCATATTGAAGTAACCCCTGTGCCGTTTGAAAAATTATCAGACGACCGAAAAGGGGAGAACAGTGACCGCATTCGTGAACGGGTTGTGGCGGCTCGAAAAATTCAAGCTGCACGTTTTTCCGAAATGGATGACATCCATTACAATGCCCAAATGAGCACCAAATTGATTCGAAAGTTCTGTGCATTGAATGAAGATTCCAAAAAGCTGTTAAAAAATGCCATGCAACGTTTAAGTCTATCGGCAAGGGCGTACGACCGAATTTTAAAGGTATCGCGAACCATTGCAGATTTGGAAGGTGTGGGTGAAATCAATACCAACCACATTTCCGAAGCCATTCAGTATCGAAGTTTGGATCGGGAAGGCTGGTTGGGATAGCTCATTATAGATTGCATGAATTAGGTGGTCTTTCCTTTTGAAAATCAGGAATCGGTTGCATAAAATTACAAGAACTGCAAATAAATCGTTAAACATTGCAAATCAATCGTTTATTGAGTAAACAATACACTATTTTTGCGCTCGTTTTTAAAAAGTTCATAGAATGCAATGTGTTGAATTGAATCCTGCGGGGAATTTTGACCCGTGGGAACAGGAGAAGATTGATGAGTTGCTGCATCAGAAAATTACCCAATCGTTGAGCAATCGGTTGGTGTTTGAAAATGAAAGTGTAAAGTTATGGGAATTATGCCTGCTTCCAGGTGAACGCATCCCGTTTAGAAAGCACAATACCAACTATGGTTGGGTTTGCACTACAGGAGGACTTGTGCTTACAAGGTATGGGAATGGAAAAATAGACATGATCAAGCTTAATCCAGGAGATACCGAATATTTTGAGAATAGGGGCAAAAACTACGTGAATGACCTAGAAAATATTGGTGAGGACACGGTTGTCATCAATATCTTGGAATACAAAGAAACCAAGAAGGACGAAAGGTTACAGTTTTGTAATTAAATTGCTTTAATGTTGGCTCGTAGTCCAGAAATTATGCCCAAAATATTCTGCACAGTGTCTTCTAAGTAATATTTTACCGCTAAATGAGGTATGCGTACCGTGGTAAACCCATTTTTGAAGGAGTGCATGGCATCTTCAAGATCATTTATAGCCTGCTCATGCGTTATCATGTTGTAGTCCTTGTCTATTTCAATGTTCAGTTTTACCCTTGAGATGGCAATATCTACGGATTTTTTGCCATCCCACCATTCCAACATGGGGTATGCGCCGGCTTCTTTCAACGCATAAAATAGCTGGATGGCTTCCAGAGGAGTATTATTATCTAGAATGACTTTTTTGATAAGTCGTGTATGTCGGTCACAAAGTGGGACACCCAAAGAATCCATAGATTCTTTATACTGCTGATGTCCAATACTTTTTTCACAATCCTTACATGTCATAAGTATTTGTCAAGTTTAAGGTCTAGTATGATTTGGGACTATTATAACTTCTGCTTTTCCATATTCGTATAAAAACTCGATGTAAAACATCCCACTTTTAGATGAAATGCATTTTTTTGGATGAAATACATTATTTATCCCAATATCCTCTTAAATTCAAAGCCTAAAATCAACCAAAACCATGTTCAAAAAAATAGGCCCAGGTGTATTGGTGGCCGCCGCTTTTGTAGGTCCGGGAACCTTAACCATGTGCACACTGGCCGGAGCGCAGTTTGGTTATGCTTTGATTTGGGCGCTGCTGGTATCGGTACTTGCCACCATAGTGCTTCAAGGAATGGCCGGAAGAATTGGGGTAGTTGCCCAAACTGGTCTAGTTGATGTGGTCCGTACCGAACTAAAAACACCATGGGTCAAAAAGTTTGTGATTGTTGTGGTGCTAGCCGCCATCCTCATTGGAAATGCAGCCTACGAAGCGGGCAATATTGGTGGTGCCACTTTGGGACTGGAGCAACTCTTTCCAAATGCAACACTGATATCTTTTTATCCAACTATTGTTGGCATCTTCATATTTCTATTGTTGTGGTTCAGCAGCTATAAAATATTGGAGCGGGTTTTTGTTGGACTTTTAGGCATCATGGGGGTGAGTTTCCTCATTTGTGCTCTAATGACCAAGCCTGCTTTTCTAGAGATTTTAAAGGGTATGGTCGTACCGGCAATGCCAGAAGGAGGACTTTTTACCGTCATTGCCCTAGTGGGTACTACGGTTGTGCCATATAATCTCTTTTTGCATGCATCATTGGTAAAACAAAAGTGGAAGTCCAGTAAGGAACTCAACACCGTAAAGTGGGATACTGCTGTATCCATTGGTTTGGGAGGATTGGTATCCATGGCAATTCTGGTGACCGCAGCATCCGTGCCTATGGACAATATCAGCAATGCTTTGGATATGGCCAAGGGCTTGGAACCCCTCTTTGGAAAAATGGCGGTGTACTTTATGGCCATCGGATTGCTCGCGGCCGGAATCACTTCTGCGATAACCGCTCCCCTTGCTGCTGCCTTTGTGGCCAGCAGTTGTTTTAATTGGGGTGGAAATATGGATGATAGGAGATTCAAATTTGTTTGGACCTTGGTATTGTTATGTGGGGTATTCTTTTTGTCTTTTAACATCAAGCCCATCGAAGTCATACAATTTGCTCAAGTTGCCAATGGACTGTTATTACCGATTATGGCCATTCTATTATTGTGGATTGTGAATCGGAAAAACGTAATGGGAGAACATAAAAATACAGTATTTCAAAACATCTTGGGATTTGCCATTGTGGGATTTGCCATCTTTTTGGGCATAAAAAGTATTCTTAAAGTAATAGGTGTGTATTGATGAAAAGGTGGACCATAGATATTAACTGCGATGTTGGGGAAGGTGTAGGAAACGAGGCTGAGATATTTCCTTTCATCAGTTCTTGCAATATTGCTTGCGGCGGACATGCGGGGGATACGGCAACCATGTTGCAAATTGTGCAGCTGGCTAAGCAGCATAAGGTTAAGATAGGTGCGCACCCTTCCTATCCAGACCGTGAGAATTTTGGTAGAGAGGTCATGGATATTTCAGAATATGAACTTCACCAAAGCATTCAGGAACAGGTGAAAACTTTTGAATCTGTTTTGGAACGGGAGCAGTCAGAATTACATCATATTAAAGCGCATGGTGCGCTCTACAACCAAACGGCAAAGGACAAGGATTTGGCCAAAACTTATCTAGATGCTATTCAGGAATATAAAACCCGGTCAGTTTTATATGTTCCATTTAGTTCCGCAATTGCCCAAGTGGCCCTTCAACAAGGATTCCAAGTTTGGTATGAAGCCTTCGGCGATAGAAACTACAATAGTGACTTAAGTTTGGTGAACCGTAAACAGGACAATGCCCTTATCCAAGACCCTGAACAGGTGCTGCAACACATTCTTCCCATCATAAAAGAAGGTCATGTGAAGACAACTTCAGGCAAGTTGATCAAAATTGAGACAAAAACCCTCTGTATCCACGGAGATACCCCTTCCGCATTGAAAATATTAACGTATCTTTCACAAGAATTATCCAAACACAAGGTGCAATTACTACAGTGAAAAGTTACCCCATAAGCATCAAAACCTTTGGTGAGCGAGCCGTTTTAGTAGAATGGCCCAATAAGGTAGATGTGTCCATTTTAGCTGATATTCTCGACTTTATGGATGCCTTTAAGGAATTAAAACTACCTGGCTGGGAAATGTCTGTTGCATATAACTCCGTTACCATGGTATGCAATGATGAGCACCTCGATTTTGAAGACATAAAAGGGATCATACAGGAATGTCATCAAAAGCAGGCCGCTTCAAAGTCCAAACGCATTCAACATTTATGGCGCATTCCCGTTTGTTACGATGCTGAATTCGGTATTGACATCGAGGAAGTATCTAAAACCTTAAAGCTGTCCAAAGATGAACTCATTAAACAGCACACATCCTACCAATATATTGTATATGGAATAGGATTTTTGCCTGGCTTCATGTATATGGGTGGTGTGCCCGAATCCTTGGAGATTCCCAGACGGGCAGAACCGCGATTACAAGTGGCTAAAGGATCTGTTGGATTGGCAAGTAAACAGACAGGAATTTACCCACAGGAATCACCGGGTGGTTGGAATATCATTGGAAACTGCCCAATTCCTTTGTTCAATCCCAGTTTAAAAGACCCCTGTTTTGTGAAAGTGGGAGACAAGATACAGTTTCAACAAATATCCAGAGCAGAGTATGATTTGTATAAGATTGAAGGCGAGGTAGGTATTTACAAACCAGAAAAAGTGATACTCAATGCTTAAGGTGTTAAAGTCAGGTTTTTTCATCACCATACAAGACTTGGGGCGTTTTGGACACCGGGATATAGGGGTCCCCATTTCAGGGGCCATGGATATTGAATCGGTCAATAAAGCGAACCTTTTGTTGGAAAACGACCCCAACGATGCCGTTATGGAGATAACCATGATGGGTCCAAAACTGCAATTTGAAGAGGCGACAGCCATTAGCCTTTCAGGAGCGCATTTAGAGGCCAAATTGAATGACACCCCCATTGAAAATCATCAAGTAGTACAAGTTTCAGAAGGCGATATTCTGTCTTTTGGTAAGCTAAAGGGTGGTTTTAGGACGTATTTGGCGGTAAAAGGAGGCTTTCAAACCGAAAAAGTACTCGGAAGTCGCTCCCAATATTTTCCAGTGACCAAGAAAAAGCGCATAAAGGATGGGGATGAAATTCCGTATACTGAAACAATCTCCTATCAACCATTGATTTCAGAAGTTAAAATAGAAGACCATTTTCTTACTGGCGAATTGGAAGTGTTCAAAGGACCAGAGTTCTCAATTTTGACCGACAAACAATTGGCAGAATTGTTTTCAAAACCCTTTACCGTTTCCAAAGCAAATGACCGCATGGCGTATCAACTTAATGAGCTCGTTGAGGGGCATTCCCATTCCATGCTAACTTCGGGAACATTGCCAGGAACCGTTCAGTTGACCCCTGCAGGCCGTTTGATCATTTTAATGAAAGATGGTCAAACTACAGGAGGATACCCGAGAATCTTACAACTTTCCGAAGCGGCCATCTGTGTTTTGGCACAGAAAAAGTCCGGTGATTCCCTTTCCTTTAAATTGATTTAAGTTTTCCATCCTTTTAAGATTTATTTTTTGTAACATTGATCTATGAAAAGAAATATCCTAGTCAACGGTGTCGTAATTATTGTTCCAAATTTGGAATGATACAGTCGCACTGTTGTTGGAAAAGGGCCTGTATCAAATCGATACAGGCCCTTTTCTTTATGAATAAAAATAAATGGATATTGGATTTTGAATTAACCTAAGTATTTGAATTACAGTGATTTGATATGATTATTTTTTAAATGGATTTAAACCGCCCGAAACTGTTAAAAATATGGGCCTTTTTAAACATTTATCTTTGAATAGCAGATTAAATTCAACGGAATTCTGTATTTGAATGAAAATTTTACAATGGAATTGAACAAGTTTAGCAAAACTGTGACCCAAGACCCTACGTTGCCTGCTGCACAAGCTATGTTGCATGCGTTGGGATTGACAGATGAAGATTTACAAAAACCGTTTATAGGAATTGCCAGTACAGGTTATGAGGGTAACCCTTGTAACATGCATTTGAACAAGCTGGCACTTGATGTCAAGCGTGGAGCTGAGGCTTCCAACTTGGTCGGACTTATTTTCAATACCATTGGGGTGAGTGATGGCATCTCCAACGGTACCCCTGGAATGCGATACTCGCTTCCATCCAGGGACATTATTGCCGATTCCATGGAAACCGTGGTACAAGCTATGGCGTACGATGGTTTGGTAACGGTTGTTGGGTGTGATAAAAACATGCCCGGTGCCTTGATGGCTCAACTGCGATTGAACCGTCCATCCATTTTGGTTTATGGTGGAACCATTGCTCCAGGATGTCACAACGATAAAAAACTGGACATTATTTCCGCTTTTGAAGCCTATGGGCAGCGCGTAGCGGGAACCATAGATGAGGCTGAGTTCAAGGAAGTGATTCACAAAGCGTGTCCCGGAGCTGGGGCTTGCGGGGGAATGTATACCGCCAACACCATGGCATCTGCTATTGAAGCAATGGGAATGTCATTGCCATTTAATTCTTCTATTCCTGCCGTAAATGCCAAAAAAGGTGCAGACTGTGAGGCTGCCGGTGAGGCGATGCTGCATTTGTTGCGAGAGGACATTAAACCTCGTGATATTGTCACCAAGAAATCCTTGGAAAATGCATTTAGATTGGTAACGGTTTTGGGAGGCTCTACCAATGCGGTATTGCACTTTATGGCCATTGCACACGCTGGCGAGGTGGATTTTACTTTGGAAGACATTACCCGAATTAGCGAAAGCACACCGTTGTTGGCTGATTTGAAGCCGAGTGGGAAGTACTTGATGGAAGACCTTCACAAAGTGGGAGGGGTTCCTGCGGTGTTAAAATATATGTTGAAGGAAGGCATGCTGCATGGCGACTGTATGACGGTGACCGGAAGAACATTGGCCGAAAACCTATTGGATGCTCCCGATTTGGCAGAAGGTCAGGATATCATCCGAAAGAAAGACCAGCCCATCAAAGAGACAGGTCACATTCGTATACTATATGGCAACTTGGCTACTGAAGGTGCCGTAGCTAAAATAACAGGTAAAGAAGGACTTGAATTCACTGGAACTGCCCGCGTTTTTGACAGTGAAACCGCTGTTAACGAAGGGATTCACACTGGAAAAGTGAAGAAAGGGGATGTGGTGGTCATTCGGTATGAAGGACCTAAAGGCGCTCCCGGTATGCCTGAGATGCTAAAACCGACATCTGCAATTATGGGTGCTGGTTTGGGGAAAGACGTTGCCTTGATTACGGACGGACGTTTTTCAGGGGGCTCCCATGGTTTTGTGGTGGGTCACGTTTCACCTGAAGCCCAAGTAGGTGGAGGTATCGCCTTGGTGAAGGATGGAGATGAAATTACCATCGATGCCGTGAACAATACCATTAACATCAATATTTCAGACGAAGAGCTGGAACAACGAAGAAAAGAGTGGAAACAACCTGAGTTGAAAATAAAATCAGGAAGTCTATACAAATACGCAAAAATGGTGTCATCAGCATCCAAAGGCTGTGTTACCGATATGATTTAAAAGATAAAATTCCCATTGGGAATAAGGGTGTATTTCCCGATAATATACACGTATGGAGACATTGAAAGCACAAAAGAAAGACAAGAAAAAAAGCACTGCAATTCGCATTACCGGTGCTGAGGCCATAATTCACTGCTTGTTGGCGGAAGGGGTCGATTTAATTTATGGATACCCCGGAGGAGCCATCATGCCAGTGTATGATGAGTTATACAAATTTCAGGATAAGCTTACGCATATTTTGACCCGACATGAGCAAGGGGCAACCCATGCCGCACAAGGGTATGCAAGAGTAAGCGGTAGAGTGGGAGTGGCCATGGCCACATCCGGCCCTGGCGCTACGAATCTCGTAACAGGTTTAGCGGATGCCCAGATAGATTCCACCCCTATGGTATGTATCACCGGGCAGGTAGCACGGCATTTACTGGGCTCTGATGCCTTCCAAGAAACGGATATCGTGGGAATTTCAACCCCGGTGACAAAGTGGAATTATCAGATTACCCGTGCTGAAGAGATTCCAGAAATCATGGCGAAGGCATTCTATATTGCAAAATCAGGTAGACCGGGCCCTGTTTTGGTGGATATCACCAAAAACGCCCAGTTTGATGAGTTGGATTTTGAATATGAAAAATGTACCGGCGTTCGAAGCTATAAACCAGCCCCGACTCCGGATTTAAGTGCCATTGAAAAGGCCGCCGAATTAATCAATAATGCCAAAAAACCTTACATCGTTTTTGGTCAAGGAGTGATTTTGGGTGAAGCTGAGGAACAACTTAAGGCCTTGGTTGAAAAGGCAGGAATTCCTGCTGCTTGGACCATTTTGGGTCTCTCTGCCATGGATACGGACCACCCGCTGAACGTAGGCATGGTGGGCATGCATGGAAATTATGGTCCCAATGTCCTTACCAATGAGTGCGATGTGCTCATTGCCATCGGTATGCGATTTGATGACAGGGTGACTGGAAATTTGGCAACGTATGCCAAGCAAGCCAAGGTAATCCATTTTGAGATAGACCCCGCTGAAGTCAATAAAAATGTAAAAGTTGATGTTGCCGTTTTGGGGAATGCCAAGCAAACTTTGGATTTGCTGCTCCCAATGGTCAATAAAAATGAGCATAAGGAATGGGTGGCCGAGTTTGATAAAATGTATCAGATTGAATTTGACACCTTAATCGACAAAGATATCCATCCTACAAAGCCGGGACTTACCATGGGCGAGGTGATTGAACAAATCAATTTGGCTTCAGGGCATAAGGCCGTTGTAGTTACCGATGTGGGGCAACATCAGATGATTGCTTGTCGATATGCCAAGTTCAAACAGACCAAAAGTAATATCACCTCTGGTGGTTTGGGAACGATGGGATTTGCACTTCCAGCGGCCATTGGTGCCAAAATGGGCGCCATGGACCGTGAGGTAGTTGCTATAATCGGCGATGGTGGCTACCAAATGACCATTCAGGAACTTGGCGTCATTTTCCAACATAATCTTCCCGTAAAAATTGTGGTGTTGAACAATGACCATTTGGGAATGGTACGTCAATGGCAGGAACTTTTCTTTGAAAGACGTTATGCTTCAACGGTGATGACCAACCCTGATTTCGTAAAGATAGCCGAAGGCTACCACATCAAATCCAAAAGGGTAGTGGAGCGATCAGAATTGAAGGATGCTGTTGAGGAAATGATGGCCTCCAAAGACCCTTATTTCTTGGAAGTTCGGGTGGAGAAGGAAGATAACGTGTTCCCAATGGTTCCAACAGGAGCTTCTATTTCTGATATTAGATTGAAATAAGATGGATCAGGCAAATATTTTGAAAATGCCGAACAGGTATTCGGCATTGCTTGAGAAATCAAGGGAAATAGGCTTTGGCATGCCTTCCGACGTGTATATCGGTACCTTACTGAAAACGTTGGTAGCTTCCAAACCCAATGGAAAGTTTTTGGAATTGGGCACGGGAATCGGATTGTCCTTGGCTTGGATGATAAAAGGTATGGATAAGGACTCCAGTATTATCAGTGTGGATAACGATTCGGAACTCATTCAAATTGCCAATGCCTTTTTTCAGGGAGAAACAAGATTGGAGCTGATCTGGGCAGACGGAGGGAAATGGCTGGAAATGTATGATGGAACTCCTTTCGATTTGATTTTTGCTGATGCTTGGCCCGGAAAATACAGTCATTTGGATAAAGCACTGGAATTACTCAAAATTGGAGGGTTCTATGTTATCGATGATATGCGTAAACAATCCAATTGGCCAAAAGGACATGAAGACAAAGCAAATGAACTGGTTCGTATACTGGAAAATAGAGAAGATATTACACTTACAAAGATGGATTGGTCCACAGGACTTATCATCGCGGTTAAAATAAAATAAAGCATGGAAAAACAATGGTTTACCATTTCGGTTTACTCCGAAAATCATGTGGGATTGCTGAATAGAATATCTGGAATATTCTTAAAGCGACACATTAATATAGAAAGTTTAAATGTTTCAAAATCAGAGATTGAGAATGTTTCAAAATTCACAATTGTAATTTACTCGACTGAAGATTGGGCCATCAAGATTGTCAATCAAATTGAAAAACAAGTTGAGGTCATCAAAGCCTATTACCACACAGATGATGAAACCATTTACCAAGAGTCGGCCTTATTTAAAATTGCCTCCCATTTACTGTTTGATGAACGTCAAATCCAAAATATCATCAAAGAGCACCATTCACAGATTGTCACTGTAAGCCGGGAGTTCTTTGTTTTGGCAAAAACAGGCCGTCGCCATGAGATTGACGAAATGCACGAGGCGCTTGAGCCCTATGGCATTATGCAATTTGTTCGTACCGGTAGAATCGCTGTAAGTAAAGATGCGATGCCCATCACCAATATTTTAGCAGAATTTCAAAATCAATAAATAGTAAAATCACATACAAAAAATGGCAAATTACTTCAACACACTATCACTTCGTGATCAATTGACACAATTGGGAAAATGTAGGTTTATGGACCCCAGCGAATTTGCTGATGGTGTTACCGCTTTAAAAGGCAAAAAAATTGTAATTGTGGGCTGTGGCGCACAAGGCTTGAACCAAGGTTTGAACATGAGAGATTCTGGTTTGGATATTTCCTATGCCCTTCGTGAAGCCGCCATAAAAGAGAAAAGACAATCTTTTAAAAATGCCAGCGAAAACAATTTCACCGTAGGAACCTACGAGGAATTGATTCCTACTGCGGACCTGGTCATTAATCTTACTCCAGACAAGCAGCACACCAATGTGGTGAGTACGGTTATGCCCTTGATGAAGAAAGGTGCTACATTGTCCTACTCCCACGGATTCAATATTGTGGAAGAAGGTATGCGGATTCGTGAGGACCTTACCGTGATTATGGTAGCGCCAAAAAGTCCAGGTTCTGAGGTGCGTGAGGAGTATAAAAGAGGTTTCGGCGTACCAACCTTGATTGCCGTTCACCCCGAAAATGACCCAGAAGGCAAAGGTTTGGAGCAGGCCAAGGCCTATGCCGCAGGTACAGGTGGAGATAAAGCCGGTGTGTTGGAATCGTCCTTTGTGGCCGAAGTAAAGTCAGATTTGATGGGTGAGCAGACCATTCTTTGTGGTTTGTTGCAAACAGGATCTATCCTTTCTTTCAACAAAATGATTGAAAAGGGTGTAGATGCCGGATATGCTTCCAAATTGATTCAATACGGATGGGAAACCATCACCGAAGGTTTGAAACAAGGTGGTATCACCAATATGATGGACCGTTTGTCCAACCCCGCCAAGATAAAAGCCTTTGATTTGTCCGCAGAATTGAAAGAAATCATGCGTCCATTGTTCCAAAAGCATATGGATGATATCATGAGTGGCCATTTTTCCAAAACCATGATGGAAGATTGGGCCAATGACGATAAAAATCTATTGGATTGGCGAGCCGCTACGGGAGAAACTGCTTTTGAGAAGACGCCTGCTGGTGAAGTGTCCATTTCTGAGCAAGAGTATTATGATAATGGCGTATTGATGGTCGCTTTTGTGAAATCTGGGGTTGAATTGGCCTATGAAACCATGACCGAATCCGGAATCATTGGCGAATCTGCGTACTATGAGTCGCTTCACGAAACCCCGTTGATTGCCAACACCATCGCCAGAAAGAAATTGTTCGAGATGAACCGTGTCATTTCCGATACCGCTGAGTATGGTTGTTACTTGTTTGACCATGCATGTAAGCCGTTGTTGACCGATTTCATGAAGAAAATCGATACCGATGTCATTGGTAAGCATTTTGGTGAAGGCAAGGATACAGGCGTGGACAATGTTAGGCTCATTGCCGTTAACAAGGCCATCCGCACCCACGATGTGGAAGTGGTTGGAGCTCGTTTACGTGCCTCCATGACGGCAATGAAGCCTATCGGATAAAAAAAACTATTGGCCCCATGAAAACAGTGGAGACCTATTTTCCACAAATAGCGGATATTTATCAGGCCGCGAAGACGATTCGACAGGTCGCTGACGAGACGCCTTTGCAGCAAAGTATCCGCTATTCCAAAAAATATGGGGCCAATATTCTTCTCAAACGGGAGGATTTGCACCGCGTCCGCAGCTACAAAATTCGCGGTGCTTATAACAAAATCAGTTCATTGACCAAAGATGAGCTAAAAAGGGGAGTGGTCTGCGCCAGTGCAGGAAACCATGCCCAGGGTGTGGCTTTTGCGTGCAGTCATTTAAAGGTTGAGGGGACCGTTTATATGCCCGTCGTCACTCCAAAACAAAAAATTAACCAGACCAACATGTTTGGCGGGGAATGGGTGACAGTGGTGTTGCAGGGCGATACGTTTGATGATTCCAACAAAGCCGCACAGGCTTTCTGCGAACAGGAAGGCAAAACTTTTGTGCACCCTTTTGATGATGAGAAAATCATAGAAGGGCAGGCTACAGTTGGTCTTGAGATGCTGCAACAGTCCAATGAGCCCATCGATTACGTCTTTGCCGCTATTGGAGGTGGTGGACTTGCCTCAGGTTTATGTGGAACGTTCCATTCGTTATCTCCTCAGACCAAAATTATTGGTGTGGAACCAGAAGGGGCGCCTTCACTTAAAAAATCAATAGAGAAAGGGGAGTTGGTCGAACTGCAGCATATTGATAAGTTCATCGATGGTGCGGCCGTGCAAAAAGTGGGGCAGTTGACATTCCCTATTTGTCGAGACCACCTCTATCAAGTGTCTACCGTTCCCGAAGGGAAAGTGTGTCAAACTATACTGGACCTCTATAATCGTGATGCCATTGTGGTAGAACCTGCTGGAGCTTTAACCATTGCTGCTCTGGATGATTATGCTGAGGAAATCAAAGGAAAAAACGTGGTTTGCATCATTAGTGGAAGTAACAATGATATTACCCGTACCGCTGAAATCAAAGAGCGAGCACTGCTCTATGCCAACCTAAAACATTACTTCATTGTTCGCTTTCCACAGCGCCCTGGTGCCTTAAAAGAATTTGTGGCGGACATTTTGGGTCCGGATGATGACATCACCCATTTTGAATATTCCAAAAAGTCAAGCAGGGAGAATGCACCTGCCGTTGTGGGAATAGAATTAAAGTCCTCTGCTGATTTGGAACCCTTGATCCAACGCATGAAGGCCAATAACTTTTTTGGGGATTACCTAAACAACAAACCGGACCTGTTCCAATACCTAGTGTGATTGCTATAACAAATTTTCAATCGTTTGCGATTTTAAGCTAGTGTAAATGAGGCTGTTTTCATCTGTTTTTGTGTTAGCTTTGCACTATGTGAACGACGATTCACTTGGATAACACACATTAAAACAACAACACATGCCAGTTACAACAACAGCAATACCTGAAGCCCTTCAGATTACCCAAGAAATACATCAGAAAACCTATTTGGTAAACGGTGAACTCAGAAAATGGGAAGGGGAGACCACTCCGGTCATTTCCACCATTTCTTCTACCGAAGAATATGCGCCGACGACATTAGGAAGTATTCCTGATATGGGTGAGCCCGAAGCCTTGGAAGCCTTGGACGCTGCCTTGAGTGCCTATGACCAAGGACAAGGGGTTTGGCCGACTATGAAAGTGAAAGACCGTGTTGAATGTATGGAGGCTTTTGTAAAACGCATGGAGCAAAAGCGGGAAGAGGTCGTAAAATTGTTGATGTGGGAGATTGGTAAGTCTGAACCAGATTCGTATAAAGAGTTTGATCGTACCGTTGAGTATATTTATGATACCATTGAGGATTACAAGCAGTTGGACCGCGATGCAGCCAAATTTCAAAAGCATGATGGGGTATATGCCCACATCCGAAGAGGACCTTTGGGGGTCGTGCTGTGCTTGGGTCCCTATAACTACCCATTGAATGAGACTTTTGCCTTGTTGATTCCAGCAATCATTATGGGAAATACAACTATATTCAAACCAGCTAAACATGGGGTGTTGTTGATTACACCGCTTTTGGAAGCTTTTAGAAGCAGTTTTCCAAAAGGAGTGGTGAATATCCTGTTCGGTAGGGGAAGGGCTGTGGCCGCTCCCATAATGAAAACGGGTAAGGTGGATGTGCTAGCATTGATTGGAAACAGTAAATCGGCTAATGCACTGCAAGAGCAACATCCTAAAAGTAACCGACTTCGTTTGGTATTGGGATTGGAGGCGAAAAACCCTGCGATTGTTTTGCCCGATGCCGATTTGGACCTTACCATCAACGAATGTATTTCTGGAACACTTTCGTTTAATGGGCAACGTTGTACCGCTCTGAAGGTGTTGTATGTGCATGAGGACATCAAGGACGAGTTTTTAAAGCGCTTCTCTGAAAAAGTGGATTCGCTCAAATTTGGAAATCCGTGGGAAAAAGGGGTGAACTTGACTCCACTTCCCGAACCTGGAAAACCAGCGTATATCCAGGAATTGTTGGATGATGCCCAGACCAAAGGAGCCAAAATAAAGAATAAAAAAGGCGGTAAGCATTTTGATAACTATATCTGGCCAGCCGTTTTATATCCTGTGACCAAAGATATGCGAGTATATGAGGAAGAACAATTTGGCCCAGTGATTCCTGTATTGTCGTTTAAAGACATCGAGGAGCCTTTGAGCGATATGGCTGAATCCAACTACGGACAACAGGTGAGTCTTTTTGGAAAGGATGTGTACACGCTATCACCACTGATTGATTCCTTGGCCAACTTGGTTTGCCGGGTTAACTTGAACAGTTCTTGCCAACGAGGTCCAGATGTGTACCCGTTTACAGGTCGAAAAGACTCTGCGCAATCCACATTGAGTGTGCATGATGCCCTTCGTTCGTTTTCTATCCGAACCTTTGTTGCCTTTAAGGATAATGAGTTGAACACCAATACCATTGAGCAATTGATGGAGGCTAAAGTGAGCAACTTTTTGAGCACGGATTACATCTTGTAGGATAGAATGTGCTTTAAGACATGGTTTCCGTCAACCTGAACTTGTTTCAGGTTCTCAAAACGAACATGGGTTTGACACTAATTGCACGAATGGCTCGAATTCATGCAAAGATGACTTCGGTGTCATTTCGAGTGAGTCCAGCCAGCTGGACGACGAGAAATCTGCAATCCTGAAATGTATTGTTCAGTTTTTTTTGAGATTTCTCACATGCGTTCGAAACGACGTAGAGGTAATTTTTGTCATTTCGAGTGAGGGCTGTAGGCGCGACGAGAAATCTCAATTAATGAATAGAAAAAAGCCAGAACAATTTGCTCTGGCTTTCTTTTGGTTTTATCTGGGTTGATTAGATATTCTTCGCCAACCAATCCCCAACTTCACTGGTTTTGTATGCTTTACCGCCCTCGGCAAGGTCTTCGGTGACCACACCTTCCGCAAGTGACTTATTAACAACAGTGCGAATGGCATCTGCTTCGTCCTGCAATCCAAAAGCTGTTTCAAACATCATGGCAGCAGATAATACGGTGGCCAATGGATTGGCAATATCTTTTCCGGCCGCTTGTGGGTATGAACCGTGAATAGGTTCAAACAAGGATGTTTTCTCTCCCAAAGAAGCGGAGGGCATCAATCCCATGGAGCCGGAGATTACCGAGGCCTCATCAGTCAAAATATCCCCAAATAGGTTTTCAGTGATCAACACATCGTAGGAGTTGGGCCATTGCACCAAGCGCATGGCCACGGCATCCACAAACTCATAGGAAACCTCCACATCTGGGTATTCTTTTTCCAATTTTTGGACGGTTTCACGCCATAGTCGCGAAGTTTCCAGCACGTTCGCCTTGTCTACGCAACAGAGTTTTTTTGAGCGCTGCTGGGCCATTTCAAAGCCTTTACGGGCTAAACGCTCCACTTCAGCACGAGTATAAGTGCAAGTGTCGTAGGCAGTGTTGTCATTGTCCTCACGACCTCGTTTTCCAAAGTAGATGCCTCCGGTGAGTTCGCGCAAGAACACCAAATCAGTTCCTTCAATACGTTCTTTTTTTAAAGGTGATTTTTCAATCAAGGAAGGAAAGGTGAAGGTGGGACGCACATTGGCAAAAAGCCCTAACTTTTGACGCATTTTCAGTAAGCCTTGCTCGGGACGAACTTTTGCTGACGGGTCATTGTCAAAACGAGGGTGTCCGATAGCTCCAAAAAGCACAGCATCAGCAGCTACACAGACATCATGGGTTTCGTCGGGATAGGGTTCTCCCACGGCATCTATGGCAGCGGCACCGGTCAAAGCAGGGGCCCATGTTATTTCATGTCCGAATTTCGCAGCAACGGCATCGGATACTTTTACAGCTTGATCTATAACTTCGGGGCCGATTCCATCCCCGGCCAAAAGGGCTATGTTCAATTTCATTTATCTGTGGTTATTGTGTTATTTGATTACGGGCTATTAAGTTATTGTAATCTGTCTTTTGTCTTTGCTCTTTTTCTTTCTTCTTGCTCTTGTGTTTGAACTTGTTCCTTGAATTTCCGTTCGTTATACTAGATTGAGCATCTTTTCTGTCGCCTTTATAGCGGATACCGTTTGGTCTGAATCGAGTCCGCGCGTGGTGAAATCCTTTTCTTTAGTTTGCCAAGTAATTACGGTCTCACAAAGAGCGTCGGAGTTACTTCCCGGAGGGATTCGCACCGCATAATCCACTAATTTGGGCAATTCGCGATTCTCTTTTTTGTAAACTTTTTTCAATGCGTTGATGAAAGCATCAAATTGACCATCTCCTTGGGCGTTTTCCTCATACGTTTTTCCATCAATTTCAATGGAAAGGGTAGTGGAGGGCTTTAATCCTTTGGAATGCGTTAGCACATAGGACTTCACGAACACCTTTTGTTGGTGCAGATTGCTGTCCAACACATCCGAAATGATGTAAGGCAGGTCATCTTTGGTAACCCGTTCTTTTTTATCGCCTAGTTCGATGATACGCTCCGTGACCTTTTTCAACTCATCATCGTTCAAAGTTAATCCAAGCTCCTGAAGGTTCTTTTGGATATTGGCCTTTCCTGAAGTTTTTCCGAGGGCATATTTCCGTTTCCGTCCGAATCTTTCAGGTAATAAATCATTAAAGTAAAGATTCTTTTTGCTGTCTCCATCTGCGTGTATACCAGCAGTTTGCGTAAACACATTATCACCAACTATCGGTTTGTTGTCAGGAATGGTGAAACCTGTAAAAGCAGACACCAGTTTACTCACTTTGTACAATGATGATTCCTTAACGCCGATAGTAATCTCCGGTAAAAAATCATTGATTACGGCCACCACACTGGCCAATGGAGCGTTGCCGGCACGTTCGCCCATACCATTTACAGTAAGGTGCAAACCATGACATCCCGCTTTAACCGCTTCCATAACATTCGCCACGCTCAAGTCATAGTCGTTATGCCCATGGAAATCGAAATGCGTATCCGGATAGCGTTCAATGATTTTTCCAAGGAATTCTCTAGTCTCGGTGTGTGTCAAAACACCAAGAGTGTCTGGCAATAAAACACGCTTGATAGGCAGTGCGGTCAAAAAATCCAAAAACTGGAAAACATATTCTGGGGAATTCCGCATTCCATTGCTCCAGTCTTCCAGATACACGTTGGTCTCAATGCCCAATTCCTGACCTTTGACCACTACATTTTCAATATCCTTGAAATGTTGCTCCGGTGTTTTTTTTAGTTGATGGGTCAAATGGTTCAAAGACCCTTTGGTCAACAGGTTTTGAACCTTCGCACCTGCTTCTTGCATCCACTTTAGTGAAACACCATTATCTACAAAAGTCAACACCTCCACTTTGGAAAGGTATCCTTCGGAAGAAGCCCATTCCGTGATGTTCTGTACGGCTTTTAGTTCCCCTTCGGAAACTCGTGCGGACGCTACTTCAATACGGTCCACCCGTAGTTCTTCCAACAGCAGTTTGGCCAAAGTAAGTTTTTCGGAAGCGGAGAAGGAAACCCCAGAGGTTTGCTCACCATCCCGTAGGGTGGTGTCCATGATTTCAATGGTGCGTGCTTTCATTTTTTGATGCCGTGTTCTACAGGCCTAGCTTACAAAGGAGTGTTTTCAGCGAACTCCTCAATGTCTTTTTTGATGTTCAATAGGTAATCGATGTCATCAAAACCATTGAGCATGTTCTGTTTTTTGTATTCGTTGATTTCAAAGTTTTCACTTTCACCAGTTGCCAAAATGGTGATTTTCTGTTCAGGCAGATTCACTTCCAATTCAGTATTGGGGTCTGCTTCAATCGCAGTGAAAATCTTGTCCAAAAATGCTGGACTCACCTGTACCGGAAGAACACCAATGTTCAAGCAGTTCCCTCGGAAAATATCGGCAAAGAAACTGGAGACAACACATCGGAATCCATAATCGTAAACGGCCCAAGCGGCATGCTCCCTTGACGAACCGGAACCAAAATTTTTGCCTCCGACCAAGATTTTTCCACTGTAGATGGGGTTGTTCAACACAAAGTGTTCTTTTGGGGTACCATCGGAGTTGTATCGCCAATCGCGAAAAAGATTGTCACCAAACCCTTTACGTTCCGTCGCTTTTAGGAATCGGGCTGGGATGATTTGGTCGGTATCCACATTCTCAATGGGCATGGGCACCGCAGTGCTTTTTAGTATATTGAATTTATCGTAAGCCATTTTTATTCAATTATCAGTTGTCAATTATCAATTAACAATGGTTGATTTTATTGCTAATTGTTCATTGTAAATTGTTTATTGTTACACTAAAGCTTCTTCTTGCATGAGTTCCCTCGGGTCGGTCACCTTTCCGGTTACAGCAGCAGCGGCGGCCACCAATGGGCTTGCCAAAAGGGTTCGAGCACCAGGCCCTTGCCGTCCTTCAAAGTTTCGGTTGGAGGTGCTCACTGCATATTTCCCTGTGGGAATCTTATCATCGTTCATCGCCAAACAGGCGGAACAACCGGGTTCGCGAAGCTCAAAACCAGCTTCTTCCAAAATATCCAAAATGCCTTCGCTCTTGATGGATTCTTCCACTTTATGTGAACCGGGAACCAACCAAGCCGTAACGTTATCCGCCTTTTTTCTTCCCTTCACAATGGAAGCAAAGGCTCTAAAATCTTCAATACGACCATTAGTGCAACTTCCCAAGAACACAAAATCGATGGGTTTGCCTACCATGGCCTCACCCTCATTGTAATCCATATATTCCAAGGATTTTTTGAAGGTGGCGACCGCACCATCAATGCTTTCTGCCAATGGTATGGTATTGCTGATGCCCATTCCCATTCCCGGGTTTGTCCCAAAGGTGATCATGGGTTCAATTTCGCTTGCTTCAAAGGTTAATTCTTTGTCAAAAACTGCATCGTCATCAGAATACAAGGTTTTCCAGTACTCCATTGCGGTGTCCCAATCGCTGCCTTTGGGGGTGTACTCACGTCCTTTGATGTACTCGAACGTAGTTTCATCGGGAGCGATCATGCCGCCACGGGCACCCATTTCTATACTTAGGTTGCAAACGGTCATTCGCCCTTCCATGGACATGCTTTTGAACACATCACCTGCATATTCCACAAAATATCCGGTAGCGCCAGAGGTGGACAACTGTGAAATGATGAACAACGCTACATCTTTAGGGGTAACGGCTTTGTTCAATTCGCCATTGATGTTGATACGCATCCGTTTGGGTTTGGGCTGCATAATGCATTGGGTGGAAAGCACCATTTCAACCTCGCTGGTTCCAATTCCAAAGGCAATGGCACCAAAAGCACCGTGGGTAGAGGTGTGGGAATCCCCACAAACTATAGTGGCACCGGGAACGGTAATTCCGTTTTCCGGACCAATTACATGCACAATTCCATTTTTCTCATGTCCAAGCCCCCAATAAGGTATGCCGTGAGCGTTGGCGTTTTCCTCCAAAGCCTTTAACTGATTTGCGGATAAAGGATCCTTAACGGGCAAATGCTGATTTCGGGTAGGAGTATTGTGATCGGCAGTGGCAAAAGTGCGTTCAGGATATAGCACTTTGATACCTCTGTTCTTCAATCCCAAGAAAGCCACGGGACTGGTGACTTCATGCACCAGATGCCGGTCAATAAACAGCACATCGGGACCATTATCAATATGTTGAACCACATGGGAATCCCATACTTTGTCAAATAGTGTTTTACTCATCGTCTGATTCAATAATTTGTAAGCAAACAAAGTTAAAATTTGAATTAAAACCTGTCTTCTTATTGTCTGTAAAATTACGATGTTCAACCACCACTTTCATCAAATTGATGGAATACTAACAAATGTTCGTTCCACAATTTCAAATATCACTTCGTGGTGTATGCATCCTTCAAAAATATAAGGTAAAGCATTGAAATTTAACGGGATATGTCATATTTTAACATAGTATCATATTTTTTAACATTGCTGTAACGTTGCTAGAGCGACAACCTCCATACTTTAGGGAAATTCTACGCAATAACATATTCATTAACAAAATCAAACAACGAACGATGAAAAAAATTTACTCAGCCCTTACGGCTACGATTTTCACGGCAGTACTCTTTGTTTCGAGTACAGCTACCGCACAATTGGACTTTTTGCCACAAGGAAGCCAATTGGCAAGCGTATCCCAACGAATCGGTAACACAGATGTTACGATTACGTATTCCAGACCTAGTGTAAATGATCGAGAAATTTGGGGAGCCTTGGTTCCTTATGGCATGAACAACCTAGGATTTGGAACGGCCACCGAATCTCCCTGGAGAGCAGGTGCTAATGAGAACACGGTATTCAAAACTACCCACGACCTTACCATTGGTGGAAAGACCCTTCCCGCCGGAAAATATGGGTTGCACATGGTTGTGAATGAGGATAATACCGCAACGGTTATTTTCTCCGAAAACCACGAAGCTTGGGGCAGTTATTTTTATGACCCATCCGAGGATGCACTGCGTGTAGACGTAGAGACCAACGAAATTCCGCATACCGAACTGCTAACCTTTTCTTTTGATGAAGTTGGGCCAAATTCTGCTGTAGCCTCATTAAAATGGGAGAAAAAGCAAATTCCATTTACTATTGAAACCGATGTTACGGCCAACGTTTTGGCTGAAATACGACAACAACTGCAAACTACCCCCGGCTTCAACCGACAAACCTGGGAGCAGGCGGCGGCTTTTTCATTGAACAATGGAGGTGACCTTAATGAAGCGTTGGGCTGGGCTAATGCTGCCATTGAAGGGCAGTTTTTCAGTCAGAAGAATTTTAACAACCTAAGCCTTAAGGCCCAGATTTTGGATAGGCAGGGCAAAACCGAAGAGGCCAAAGCGGTTATGGATGAGGCCATGCCTATGGGAACGGTATTTGAAATTCATGGTTATGGTAGACAATTGATTGCCCAAGGGAAACATGATCAAGCACTGGAAGTTTTTAAATGGAACGCCAAAAACCATAAGGGCACTTGGCCCGTAGATTACGGATTGGCCAGAGGATATTCTGCAGTTGGGGATTATAAATCGGCCCTTAAGCACTTGAAAGTTGCCGAAGGTAGGGCCCCCGACCAATTGAACAGGGACGTAATAGTTGCCAATATTTCCAAATTGGAGGCAGGCACAGATATTAACTAGAAGTCTAGTACAACGTAGAAGAACAAGCCCAGCGAAAGCTGGGTTTTTTGTTATGTCTTTGAACGATTTTTTTTACAATTCTAAGTTTTATTTCATTTTATTTGTTCAAAGTTAGAGTCATGAAAGGGTTTTTATCATTCTTGTTAATTCTATTTTTATTTTCTGGATGCTCAAAAGAGGAAGATAGCCTGAAGATTTACAATGAAGGTGTTCCTTTCTCTGTATCAGTAATATCACAGGATGTGGAAGGGGATATGTCGTTTTATCAAATAGATTTACTAGGAGGTGAAGTTCAACCTTCTTTAGCTGTAAACATATCTAATGGTCTTATTTTGAATCAAGAGACATATATCAATAATATATATGAAGATGTCATTGTTTTTAAAACCGATGAGGAGTCTGACTCTGATATAACCATTTATAATGTAAAATCAGGATCTTCCAATAGCGTGTCCAACTATTTAAATACAATTGGGGCTCCTGAAGATGTATCCTTTTTCAGGGTAAGCGGAAGCAGTTCCACTTTACTCACTTTTTATCATAATACTGTTATTGAATCTGAAACGTATGAATTGAAGGTACATATAGGGAAATATGACTTTAAGACTGATACATATCAGGAGTTTATCACCGCTGAATCTTCATCCAATGGGTTGAATACAGGGGTAGTAATTGGGCAAGGTGCTACAAGTACAGGAATAGTTTCATCGGATAAGTACATGCTTGTTAAATATGAAGATTGGAGTGCAATGGATAGAGATGAACGCAAATATGTTTTGGATATTTACGAAACGAACTCTTTAAAAAAAATAAAAACTTTTGAATCTGAATCGATATTTGGGTGTTTTCAAGATGGCAATTCTCTGATGTTTTTTAAAAATGATGGGGAACCAGGTGGATATAATGAATTGTATAATTTTATAAATGGAAACTCCAAAATATTCCAAAAGACTGATGGAGCGCTTACCTTAAGTATTGATGCAGTCGGACATACAAAAATTGAAGGGAATAAGGTTGGAATGTCACTGTTCTCCCCTTTGGGGTATGAACCTTTTATTATGGACTTTAATTCCAACAAGTATCGTCATATAGGAGAAAATTATCTGTCTGGGTCTTTAGATTTTATTTACGACAGGGTAGTAGCGTGGGATATAGAATTACAAAATGAAATCGCCGTTGTTGCATATTCCAAAAGGAATACAAACTTAACTGAAAAGGAATATGAAATAGCATTTGTAAATTTTGAAGGAGAAGTACTTTATAAGACTAATTTGCCCGGGTATTTACCTAAGAATATCATTATACACTAAACTTTAACTAATATAATTCCAAATGGTCTTGTTCTGCATCATTTTGGCATAGGCGATGCGGACAGGTCGATTCTCTTCTTTTTCAAGTTTTGGGTCGTCCTTGAGCAATTGAATGGCATGATAACGAGCGGTTTTTAGGATTTGGTTGTCCTTTACAATATCGGCAATCTTTAAGGTTAGCAGTCCGCTTTGCTGAGTACCCATTAAATCCCCAGGGCCGCGAAGTTTTAAATCCACTTCGGCGATTTCAAAGCCGTCATTGGTTTGCACCATAGTTTGAAGCCGGGTTTTGGCATCTTCGGAGAGTTTGTGCCCCGTCATCAAAATGCAAAAACTCTGCTCCGCTCCTCTACCTACACGACCTCGAAGCTGGTGCAATTGGGAAAGGCCAAACCGCTCCGCACTTTCAATGATCATTACCGAGGCATTGGGGACGTTTACCCCGACTTCAATCACCGTAGTGGCGACCATGATTTGGGTTTCACCCTTTACAAAACGGCCCATCTCATAATCCTTGTCAGCGGGTTTCATTTTACCGTGGACAATGGAAATTTGATACTCCGGCATGGGAAATTCACGGGCAATGCTTTCATAGCCGTCCATGAGATCTTTGTAATCCAAGGCTTCAGATTCCTGAATCAAAGGGTATACGATATAAATCTGTCGTCCTTTTTTGATTTCATCTTTGATGAATCTAAAAACTTTCAAGCGATTCGCGTCATACCGATGGACGGTCTTTACCGGTTTTCGCCCCGGAGGAAGTTCATCAATCACCGAAACATCCAAATCCCCATAAAGACTCATGGCCAAAGTACGGGGGATGGGTGTGGCCGTCATCACTAAAATGTGTGGAGGCGTGTTGTTTTTATGCCATAATTTTGATCGCTGCGCCACACCAAACCGGTGTTGCTCGTCCACTATGGCCAAACCTAGATTTTTGAATTGCACTTTATCTTCCAAAACGGCATGGGTGCTCACCAAAATATTCAGATTTCCATTTTCCAGTTGGTTATGGAGCAGTGTGCGTTCCGATTTTTTTGTGGAACCTGTAAGTAAAGCAATCTTCACGTCCATTTTACCCAACAATTCCTTTAACCCATTGTAATGTTGAGTGGCCAGAATTTCCGTTGGTGCCATTAAACAAGATTGGAAGCCGTTGTCCATGGCCAATAACATGCACATAAGCGCCACAATGGTCTTTCCAGAGCCCACATCACCTTGGAGCAAGCGGTTCATCTGCGCATTGCTGCCCAAGTCTCCCCGAATTTCCTTGATGACCCGTTTTTGGGCATCGGTCAGTTCAAAAGGGAGGTGGTTTTCAAAGAAAGAAGTGAAATTTTCTCCAACAGTTTCAAAAGGTAGGCCCTTTATTTTTTGTTTTCGCACCAGTTTTTTGGAAATCAATTGTAACTGCACAAAGAACAACTCCTCAAATTTCAGTCTAAACTGTGCCTTCGCCAACAATTCTTGATTTTTGGGAAAATGGATATTAAAAAGCGCCTCACTTTTGGAAATCAACCGTAATTCTTCCAAAATAGTTTTAGGTAAGGATTCCAAAAACCGTCCCTTGGACTCCAAAAAGAGTTGCTGCATCATCTTTCCTACCACGCGATTAGTGATTCCCTTGGCACTCAATTTTTCTGTAGAGGGATAAATGGGCTGCATGGCCACTTTTACTCCTTTTTGATGTTCGGAAAGCAATTCCATTTCAGGATGGGGCATGGAAAAGGTGCTCCCATATTTTGAAACCCGCCCAAATACCACATAAGGTTCATTGATTTTTAGATTTTCCCGAATCCATTTGTACCCACGGAACCAAACCAGTTCCATTTGTCCCGTTTCATCCACAAAAGTCGCCACAAGCCGTTTCCCCCGTTTTTGTTCCACAGTCTTTAGATGGATTATTTTCCCCACTACCTGCACATCAGCACCGCTGGGCTGCAGTTGTGCTATTTTGTAATACTGGGTCTTATCCAAATACCGATTGGGAAAGAGATGAAGTAGGTCCCGGTAGGTTTCAATCCCTAGCTCAGCCTTGAGTATGTCTGCCCGGTTGGGGCCAACACCTTTTAAATAGGGAATAGGAGTTTGTAGAAAATTGGGATTCATCGAACTAAAATATGTAATTTGGAAGGACTTTTGATAGTATGTCGATATGAAGCGAACCCCATTTCTTATTTTTTTTCTTCTCACGCAGTTGCTCTCCTCTCAGGTTCAGGATAAAGTGGATTTTACCCATGCAAAGGTTTTAGTTGAACCCATTCCGCAGGAAAAGAAAATAAAAGGAACTGTCACCTATGCGTTTGATGTGCTCAAAGATGTTGATTCCATTTTTTTGGATGCTCACAATATGACCTTTTCCAAGGTTGAACTTGATGGAGAATCAACATCTTATACGAATACCAACAAGAGCCTCATCATTCAAAATAAATTTAGAAAAGGAGAAGAGCACCAACTTGAATTGACCTATACTACTCAACCCAAACAAACGGTATATTTTTTAGGTTGGGATGACGCAGTTACGGGAAACGAACAAATCTGGACCCAAGGTCAGGGGAAATATACCAGTCACTGGTTGCCCAGTTTTGATGACATGATGGAAAAGGTGGAATTTGATTTAACTATTGTTTTTAATGATGGCTACTCCGTAGTCTCAAATGGCAGATTGTTTGAAAAGCAAACAATGAGTGGTAAGACCAAATGGAGTTTTGACATACAAAAGCCAATGAGCAGCTATCTCGTGGCGTTTGCCATTGGCAATTTTGAAAAAGAGACTGTTCATTCCACATCTGGTGTACCCATTGAACTCTATTACGAACCCAAGGACAGCTTAAAAGTTGAGCCCACATATCGATACTCCCAGCATATTTTTGACTTTTTGGAACAAGAAATCGGGGTTCCTTATCCTTGGCAGAACTACAAACAGATTCCCGTTCAGGATTTTTTATATGCGGGTATGGAAAATACGGGAGCTACTATTTTTTCCAATACATTGGTAGTGGATTCCATCGCTTTCAAGGATAAAAACTATGTAAACGTCAATGCGCATGAGTTGGCGCACCAGTGGTTTGGCAATTTGGTGACGGAACAGAGCGGAGCCCACCATTGGTTGCACGAAGGTTTTGCGACCTTTTACGCCTATTTGGCAGAAAAGGACATTTTTGGTGACGAATATTACTACTGGCATTTGTTGGAAACCGCTCAAGCCTTGGCTAATTTCTCAGGTGAGGGCAATGGGGAGGCCCTTACCAATTCCAACGCAGGGAGTCTTACCTTTTACGAAAAAGGAGCTTGGGCCTTGGTGATGCTAAAAGAAAGAGTAGGGGATTCCAATTTTAAGCAGGGCGTCAAGAATTATCTGGACAAGTATGCCTATGAAAATGTCACTATACCCGATTTTATGTGGGAAATGGAAAAAGCTTCGGGGATGAAGCTTTCCGATTTTGAGGAAACCTGGCTTCAAGAATCGGAATTTCCTTTTGAGAAAGTGAAAAGCTTTTTGATGGAGAAAAGTCCATCCATTAAAACCTATTTTGAGCTGCAAAACCAGATTGGTGATGATTTGGCATCCGCTGAGTCCATTTTACAGGAAAAATGGAACACCCTTCATTCTGAGGAGTTAAAACACCTTCTTATTTTGGATTACGGAGTCCACCTCTCCACTCAGACCATTTCCAAAATGCTTGGTACGGAAAACCTGAAGGTTCGACAAGCCCTAGCGCTTTCCGTGGACAAAATTCCGCAGGAAATCCAACTGAACTTTGAAA
Organism: Flagellimonas marina; assembly: GCF_042651185.1. Classification (NCBI taxonomy): domain Bacteria; kingdom Pseudomonadati; phylum Bacteroidota; class Flavobacteriia; order Flavobacteriales; family Flavobacteriaceae; genus Flagellimonas; species Flagellimonas marina. The sequence goes on from NZ_JBHSCL010000004.1 coordinate 1,063,431, forward strand.
CGTTACTTGACGACGAAAGTTATATCACCCTAGAATCGGCCTTGTATAAGCTGTGGACCGATTTCCCGGAAAGTCGAAAGAAATACTTGGACAAGACCAACGGTATTATCGGGTTTCCCAATAAAAATATTCGGTTGCTTTGGCTGACCTTGGCCTTGGTGACCCCCGAATACAATTCTGAGTTAAAGTCCAAATATTTTGAAGAACTTAGCAACTATACAAGCTCAGAATTTCATTTTGAGGTGCGCCTATTGGCCTTTCAATATCTAAAAGGCATTGGTGGATTTGATGACGTTTCCTTGAAGAATTTAGTGGAAGCTTGCAGTCACCACGTTTGGCATTTTAAAAAATCGTCCCGACAAATTTTAAAGGAGTTTTTGAAAAATGAGGATAGCATGGCCCGATTAAAAGCTCTTTATCCTTTGCTGAATCAGGAAGAACAACAATATTTGGACAAAACTTTGGGCAAATGAGGGCATTGGTTATTTCAGGCGGTGGGAGCAAGGGCGCTTTTGCAGGCGGTGTTGCCCAGTTTTTAATTCAAGAAGCACGGCACAAATACGATATTTTTGTGGGCACCTCCACCGGCAGTCTTTTAATTTCACATCTGGCCCTTAATAAGCTGGACAAAATCAAGGAAATCTACTCCTCGGTGGACCAAGACAGTATTTTCAACAATTGCCCTTTTTTGATCAAGAAAAAGCATGGGGTGGAAATTATCGCCATTAACCATTGGAAGGTGGTAAAGAATTTTATCCGTGGAAAAAAGACGTTCGGGGAAAGTGAAAACCTTAGAAAACTCATTCGTGAATCCATAACCGTGGAGGAATTCAATGAACTCAAAAAAACTGATATGGATGTGGTGGTAACCGTATCCAATCTTTCTTTAAATCAAGTAGAATACAAATCCATTCACGAATGTACCTATGATGAATTCTGCGATTGGATTTGGATTTCATCCAATTACACCCCTTTTATGAGTTTGGCCAAAAAGAATGGTTGCGAATATGCCGATGGCGGACTTGGTACTTTAGTCCCTATCGAAGAAGCTCTTAATCGAGGTGCCACTGAGGTAGACGTGGTGGTATTGCATACCGAGGTAAGTCATTTAAACCGTATGTCGGCTAAAAATCCATTCGACTTAATTACCACTATTTTTAGTTTTATGTTGGACCGGATTGAGAACCAGAATATCAGGATAGGAAAGTTGGTGGCCAATCAAAAAGATGCCATCATCAATTTCTACTACACACCTACGGTGCTGACCACCAATTCTTTAGTCTTCAATAAGGAGCGAATGACCTTGTGGTGGAAAAGGGGATATCTCTATGCCAAGAACAAGAATGATGAAACCAGTCCAATAGATCCAGAACACCAGGAATAGGCACTAATCCCAAAGTTCGCTCACTTCTTTTTTCACGAAAGCCAAGGCCGTATTGGAAGGAGATTGTTTCTCCATGGTCTGGTTGAGGATATCTTCCCGAAGCTTATCGGCGGAATCCGTTTCGCTCATACCAGCTGAACGAATAATCTGTATAGTGGCATTTTTGGCCGCTTTGATGATGTTCCAACACTCCTCGGACATATAGATCTGTTGGGAAAGATTGTGTTCGAACTCCGTTTCAACCTGATTGATCAGAAGATTTTCGTAATCCCTTTTGTTTTTTCCTTTGGGAGCCACACGAACCACAAGGCTGTTGATGGCAATACGCTCTAGGAAAAGTGTCATTCGCTCATAAGCTTGCAGTCGAACAGGAAGGGTGTCCGCTTGGGCATCTTTGTGTAAAAGGAATCGTCTTCGACCGTCTTCATTACGGGTGTGCAGTCTAAAAAAATAAAAGGCGACCACACCGGTAACAACGGCGGGCATTAAATACGCAAAAAGTTGAAGGATATCATCTCCACTCATAGGATAGTTTGGTTTTTGTTGATTTTACACAACAAGAACGAACCAAAACTGCAAAAAGTATTTTGACCTACAATCTTATCGGGCTGCCTTGGCACTTTCCTTTGCCTTGGCATAAAATCCTTTGTAGTCAGGCTGTAATTTAATATTTACCCCCTCCTTAAAGTTGCCATCTTTGGCGGAGATTAATATGGCTTCACTGGAAACTCCCAAAGTCCCCACCAATTCCTTGGAAACAGCGGAGACTTGGTCAAACGTAGGGCCAAATTCCCCTGTGATGTTCAACCCTTCCACTTCGGTCTTAAAATTGGGATTTGATTTGATGACTTTGGAAACATTGGCCAACCAAGCTTTTCCAGTTTCGGTCAGTTCCGAGGACGTATCCGAACCAAAAAGATTACTCAGGCTGCTTGAGATTACAATGGTGCCTTCGGCGACACTTACGTTGGCATTTTCGCCCAAGGTTTGCTTAATTCGAGTTAAAGAAACAATGGCTGTGGAATCATTTGCGGAAATCATATCGTTGATGCCGCTCAGCTGTTTTTCCTTACGAGCCAAGGCTTCCATGGCCTTGTTCACATTGTTGGAATTCTGCTTGGAAAGTTCCGAGAAGTTACTCAGATTGCCCAACAACGTGGCGTTGGCATCACGTAGCCCGGCGTTCTCAACCTCTAAAGTTTCGGCCTTGGCATTGCTCGAAGATATTTCTCGTTTGGCCTTGGCCAATTCCTGTTCAACCTCAGAAATTTTGGACTTTAGGTCATCAATTTCTGCAATAAGGTCGCTCTTTCTTTGGGCAAAAGCCGAAGTAGCAACAAAAAGCAAAACTATGGGGAGTAACAGTTTTTTCATAAGTAGTTGTATTTGATGATTCAAATTTGGAGCTAAAGTATAATGTTTTTTTTAATTGGGCTTACCTCCCAAATAGGAACAATCATAAAGTTCCTGCATGGAAGAAAAGGCTACATCGTCTTTTTGGTATCCATAAACCGCCTCCAAGCCGCTGCTAAGATAATCATCATCAACATTTACTTGGATGTCATTCATCTTAAATTGACAGGGATGTTCGTAACCAGCCGCGTGTGTGATTTCCAAGAACTCTTTGCGAAAGGTTTTGAAATATTGCGCCAATCGGTCTGATTTTAAAGGAACGTTGATGCCTTTTTGCAACCATTTGCTCTGTGTGGCCACTCCAGAGGGACACCGGTTGGTATGGCATACCTGCGCCTGAATGCACCCAATGCTCATCATGGCTTCACGGGCCACATTAATGCAGTCCGCACCCATGGCAAAAGCCATCGCCGCTTTGGCCGGGAATCCTAATTTTCCACTTCCTATGAAAACAATGCGGTCTGTTAATCCCATATCCTTAAAAATTTTATAGACCGAGGTAAATCCGTATGTCCAAGGCAGCGAGACATGGTCAGCAAAGCTGGGAGGGGCCGCTCCGGTACCACCTTCACCGCCGTCAATGGTGATAAAATCAGGCCCTTTTCCTGACTTTTTCATCAAATTGGCGAGTTCTTCCCATTGTTCCAATTTTCCAACCGCTCCTTTGATGCCAACAGGCAGTCCGGTTTCTTCCGCAATGTTCTCTATAAGTTCCAAAAGTTCAGGAATGTTGCTGAAAGCCTTGTGGGTAGGAGGGGAGATGACATCTTTCCCAACCTCAACCCCTCTTATTTCTGCAAGTTCATGTGTGATTTTGGCTCCGGGCAGAACCCCACCTTTTCCGGGTTTGGCCCCTTGGGATAGTTTTATTTCCACAGCTTTGATGCAGGGGTTTTCATCTACTAGGATTTTCATTTTCTCCATGGAGAAATTTCCATCCCGAGTACGGACTCCAAAATATCCGGTGCCAAAATGAAAGATAACATCTCCTCCTTTTTTGTGATAGGGGGAAAGACCGCCTTCACCCGTGTTATGGTAGGCCCCACACTTTTCAACACCTTTGTTGAGAGACTCCACGGCAGCAGCCGATAAAGACCCAAAACTCATGGCCGACACATTGATGACGGAAGCGGGACGATATGGTTTTTTACGCTTGTTGTACCCTCCAATTACCTTGGCGCAAGGCAAAAAGCAAGGGTCTTTGGTATTGGGGTGGCCTTCAGGAAGTTGATAGGCGATCATTGCATTTTTCACAAAAACATGCTGATGCGCATAAATATCCCGATCTGTGCCAAATCCTTCGTAATTGTTTTCCTTTTTGGCCGAGGCATAGATCCAACTGCGTTCAATACGATTGAAAGGAAGTTCCTCTCGGTTGTTGGCTACAAAATATTGCCGCATTTCCGGTCCGATGCTCTCCAACCAGTAGCGAAGATGCCCCACAATGGGAAAATTATGACTTATGGTGTGTGCCTTTTGGAAAAAGATATCCCGGATGGCTACCAATAATAGGAAAACCAATATCCACCCCCACCAAGGAATGTCGCCTAAAAAATCCAATAGGGATTCCATTGTTACATGTTCAAATAATCCAAAGTAAGCTGTGTCATGGCTTTTACACCCAATAGCAGCCCACTGTCATCAATTTTGAAATCTGGGGTATGGTGCGGAAACGATTCTGTTGTTCCAGGGGTCATTCCTCCCAAAATAAAAAAGAGACCGGGTACTTTTTCTTGGAAATAGCTAAAATCTTCAGCCCCGGTTACCGCTTTGTGTATAGAAACATTCTCCTTGCCAGCCGCTTTTTCCAAGCTAGGGACCATTTTGGCGGTTAAATCCAAATCGTTGAATGTAATGGCGGTGGAGGTAGTGATTTCAATATCAGCATCCCCTCCGTAGGCTTTGGCAATGGCAGGAACCATTTCTAGCATTCGATTGTTCAATTTTTTCTGCATGTCATAATCCAAAGTTCGGATGGTACCAATGAGTTCAGCACTTTCTGGAATGATGTTAAAGCGAACCCCGCTGGTAATCTTTCCCACGGAAATCACAGCAGCTTCATTGGTCAGCTCAGTTTCTCGGCTTATAATAGTCTGAAGACCATCAATGATTTTTGAACTAATCAAGATAGGGTCAACACCTGCCCAAGGTTGGGAACCGTGGGTTTGTTTTCCTTTTACATTGATTACAAAGCGTTGGGCGGATGCCAAAGCTCCTCCTGGTTTGTATTTGATGGTGTTGATTGGTGTTTGCGAATTGATGTGCAGACCAAAAATCGCATCCACATCTGGATTGGTGAGTACTCCTTCCTTCACCATTAATTTGGCACCTCCTTCTTCACCTGGAGGTGGCCCTTCCTCGGCAGGTTGGAAAATGAATTTTACCGTTCCTTTTATTTTGTCTTTATGTTTGGATAGCACTTCGGCCACACCCATTAAAATGGCAGTGTGCGTATCATGACCACAAGCGTGCATTACGCCAACTTCTTTTCCCAAAAACTCAGAAGTTACGTTTGACTTGAAAGGCAAATCATTACGTTCAGTCACGGGAAGTGCATCAATATCGGCACGGAGACCGACTACTTTTCCGGGTTTGTCTCCTTTTAAAAGCCCGACCACTCCGGTGTGGGCCACTCCAGTTTGAACTTCAATGCCTAGGGATTTTAGGTGGTTTGCAATTTTTTCAGCGGTTTTGAATTCGCGATTGCTGAGTTCAGGATGTTGGTGGATGTCGCGACGCCATTCAACTACTTTGGATTCAACGGCTACAATGTCTTTTCCTAAATCTTGGGCGTGGAGGGTAACACTTAAAATCAATAGTGTAAAGGCTAGAATTTTCTTCATAATGGTGAGTAAGTTATAGTTTAATAAGACGGTAACCGTCATTTTGTAATTGAATTAATGCTGTCATAGCCGATAGTGCAATTTTTTCACCCGGAATAAGGGTCTCTTTTGGAACATTTCGAGAATTGGAGGATTGGCCGCAAAGGATGATTTCAACTCCATTATCCATAAGGTTTTGCAACATTTCGGCATTGGGATTGGGAACACCAAATCGTTCTTGGTGCGCTTCATTGGTCATGATGTTGGTCGTAGCGGACCCATGTATGATCAAAGCTGCTTTTAGTTGAGAAACTGGGACCCCATTTTGGGCATGCATGTTCAAAAATCGAGCTGCGGTTTCAATTTGCTTATTGATTTCCTCATGGGAATCTGGGCCGGTCGCTACATCAAAAACCACTTTGAATTCCTCGTTAACATTGGTTTTGTAATCGGGGTTCTCAACGGTGAATACAGCACCATAATTTTCCAGGATCGGACCTGCTTTTTTTTCTTGGGACAATGCGAAAAGGCTGAAAAGCGCACAAATCCAGATGGGGAAACCGTTGTATTTCATCAATAAAAAGGGTTATGGCCTTAAATATATTCAATTCAAATCAAAACACCTCCGTGTTTATAACTATTGAAAGCTAGATTTTAGCATAAGGGCATTATTGGCTAATTTCACGTTTACTTTTTAAAAATCCGAGCCTTTGAGTACTTTTTTGGATGAATTGAACGATGCGCAACGGGCCCCTGTATTGCACAAGGATGGGCCTTTGATGGTGATTGCGGGTGCCGGTTCCGGAAAGACCCGGGTGTTGACCTATCGGATTGCCCACTTGATGAACCAAGGGGTGGATTCCTTCAATATTTTGGCCTTGACCTTTACCAACAAAGCGGCACGCGAAATGAAAAAGCGGATTGCCTCCATTGTTGGGGATTCTGAAGCTAAAAATCTTTGGATGGGTACTTTTCACTCTGTTTTTGCCAAATTGTTGCGGTATGATGGTGATAAATTGGGCTTCCCCAGCAATTTTACCATTTACGATACCCAAGACTCCCAACGTCTTATTGCTGCCATCATCAAGGAGATGGGTCTGGACAAAGATATTTACAAGTACAAGCAGATTCAGAACCGAATTTCATCCTATAAAAACAGCTTAATTACCGTAAAGGCATATTTTCAAAATCCTGAACTGGTGGAGGCGGACGCCATGGCCAAAAGACCCAGAATGGGAGAGATTTACAAGAATTATGTAGACCGTTGCTTTAAGGCGGGGGCTATGGATTTTGACGACCTTTTACTTCGGACAAATGAATTATTGACCCGTTTCCCTGAGGTTTTGATGAAATATCAAGATAGGTTCCGGTATATTTTGGTGGATGAGTACCAAGATACCAACCACTCGCAGTATTTGATTGTAAAAGCATTATCTGACCGCTACCAAAATATCTGTGTGGTGGGGGATGATGCCCAAAGTATTTATTCCTTCCGTGGGGCGAACATCAGCAACATTCTCAACTTTCAACGGGATTATGACGACGTGGCCGTATACCGATTGGAACAAAATTATCGCTCTACTCAAAATATTGTAAAAGCGGCCAATTCCATCATCGCCAAAAACCGTGATCAGTTGGAAAAAGTCGTTTGGACCTCCAATGATGAGGGCCACAAGATAAAAATCCACAGAAGTCCCACCGATGCTGAGGAAGGAAGGTACGTGGCAGGTTCCATTTTTGAAATGAAAATGCAGGAACAGCTTCAAAATGGGGATTTTGCCGTGTTGTACCGAACCAACTCCCAATCGCGATCCATTGAAGATGCCCTAAGAAAGCGGGACATTCCGTATCGCATCTATGGAGGACTTTCTTTTTATCAGCGTAAGGAAATCAAGGATGTATTGGCCTATTTACGTTTGATTGTCAACCCGAAGGATGAAGAGGCGTTAAAACGGGTCATCAATTTTCCGGCACGAGGTATTGGTCAAACCACCATAGACCGACTTGTTGTAGCTGCAAATCATTATGGACGGTCCATTTTTGAAGTGATGGAGCATTTGGACAAGCTCAACCTGAACATCAATGCTGGCACCAAGCGCAAGTTGGGTGATTTCGTGACTATGATCAAGAGTTTCCAAATCATGAATGAAGGTTCGGATGCCTTCACGCTTGCAGAGCATGTTTCCAAAAAAACGGGATTGTTGTTGGAGTTCAAAAAAGATGGAACTCCAGAGGGGATTGCCCGGATGGAGAACATTGAGGAACTCTTGAACGGGATCAAGGATTTTGTAGAGGGGCAAAAAGAGTTGGCTGATGCCACCGGCAGCTTGACCGAGTTCTTGGAAGATGTGGCTTTGGCAACGGATATGGACAAAGAGGTCGGGGATGATGATCGCGTCGCTTTGATGACCATCCACTTAGCCAAAGGATTGGAGTTTCCCTACGTATTTGTGGTTGGGATGGAAGAAGATTTGTTTCCATCTGCCATGAGCATGAACACACGCAGCGAGTTGGAAGAAGAACGCCGATTGTTCTACGTGGCCTTAACTCGGGCTGAAAAACAGGCTACCCTTACCTATACCCAAAACCGGTATCGGTGGGGAAAGTTGATTGATGCGGAACCCAGTCGGTTTTTAGAGGAAATTGATGAGCAATATGTGGAAAACCTGACTCCCGTAAATGATGGTTACCGCTATAAATCTATGTTGAACGCCGACATTTTTGGAGAAGTAGACAAAAGCAAGCTTCGGCAGATAAAACCCAAAAGCGGAACACCGCCCAGCACCCATAGACCCAACGAGAACCAATTACGAAAGTTACGAAAGCTAAAACCAGAGCTTTCCACATCAACTACAAATAACAACGTTGTAGATTCAAACTTGGCAGAAGGGGTTTTGGTGAACCACACCCGGTTTGGAAGAGGCAAGGTGCTTAAGATTGAAGGTTTGGGCAATGACAAAAAGGCTGAAATTCAATTTGAGCAAGGTGGAATGAAGAAACTGTTGCTCCGTTTTGCCAAGTTGGAGGTCATTGATAACACTTAAACCAATTTTGGTTGGGTTCAAAATTCATTACCACAATCAAACTTGCTTCGGATTAGGGATGATGTAAAATAGCTTGCCAAAGGAGTAGGAGGCTGAAAAAATGGTTAAATTCAAAACCAATAACTTTTGAATTGCATACCAAACTCCTATGAAAAAACTGTTCTCCGATCCTATTTTTCTGGCTACCACTTTACTTGTTGTATTTCTTTTTGGTATTTCTGGATATCATTTTGAGTTGGGAATTCCCCCTGTGTTGGGCATGATCTTGGGCAGTAGTATTGGAATTGTTCTTCTTGTTGGATTCAAACTCCTCATCTCCTTGGCCAAACCGTTGTTCAAAACGATTTCTATTGGTTTTCTCACAACTTTTTTAAGCGGTTTGTTGGCTTTGGTTATTTTAAAGTCGTATGCTTTTCGTTGGCCTTCATCAATGTATTACGTCTTGGCCGCATGGGGTTTTGTATGTTGCTTACTATTGACTTTTGGATTGAATAAAGTTATCAAAAACAAGGACAGTAAGGGTTGGATATTGGTTATTGTATCATTGTTAATTGTAGCATTGGGCTTTTATGGATTCAAAAGTTTGGAAGGTGACCCATACATTCAAGAGAAAACAGGATCAGAAATAAGCCCGCAAATTACCATGCTTTCGGAAATGGGGTTGGAAGACCCTTCAAAAAAAGGTTCTTTTGAGATAGCGACTTTTACCTATGGCAGCGGAACGGATAAGAAACGACCCGAATATGCCGAGCTTGTAAAGCTAAAAACACCCACAGTTGATGCCTCTCGAATTTTACCCGAATGGAAGGGCAAAAAGAAAAAATGGCGCGAAAAATTCTGGGGATTTGGGGTGGAAAACTTTCCCTTGAACGGCAGGGTGTATATGCCTAAAGGAGATGGTCCATTTCCATTGGTGGTCATGGTTCACGGCAATCATAGTATGATTGATTTTTCCGATGCAGGCTACGCCTATCTTGGAGAATTATTGGCCAGCAGAGGTTCCATTGCGGTTTCTGTTGATGAAAATTTCATCAATGCCCATTGGTCTGGAGATTTTAGGGGGAAAGAAATGCCTGCAAGGGCGTGGCTTTTGTTGAAGCATTTGGAACAATGGCAAAAATGGAATGATGGAGAGCATCCTGATTTGGCAGGAAAAGTGGATATGGGCAATATTGTTTTCGTGGGCCATTCCAGAGGAGGGGAAGCTGTTTCTATTGCAGCGGCGTTTAATGAATTGGAGCGATTTCCCGATAATGCGCAAGAAACCTTCAATTTTGGATTCGGAATTAAAGGGGTCATTTCCATTGCCCCAACAGATTATCGATATGACCGGGAAATTACCTTGACAGACATCAACTATCTTTCCCTGCAAGGGGCCTACGATTCGGATGAGGTGAGTTTTTGGGGGATGCGGCCCTATCATCGACTAAAATTTACGGATGATTTTGATGGATTTAAGGCCGGAGTGTATATGAACCATGCCAATCACGGACAGTTTAATTCCACATGGGGGCGTTCAGATTTTGGAGCACCGATGAAATGGTTGTTGAATCTCCAACCGTTAGTGTCTGGTGAGGAGCAGCGTCAGATGGCAAAGGTGTATGTCAGTGCTTTTGTGGAGGCTGTTTTAAAGGGCAACAAGGTGTATAGAAACGTATTTAAAAGCGTGGATGGCGCCAAAAATTGGTTGCCCAATGAGACCTATTTAAGTCAATATGCGGATGCTTCCAAGAAAATACTATTAGATTTTGAGGATGACATCGATATAACTTCAGGAAAACATGGTCTTCAAATTACTGCGGAGAATTTTAAGATATGGCGGGAAGAGGAACTAAAGTCCCGTGATGATGGCGAACAGCAAAATAATGCCTTGGTTTTGGGGTGGAAGTATCTAAAACAAGCAGGAAAAGATTCGTTGCCCCAATATCATATCCACATACCCGATACTTTGAAAAATTTCAGTGGTATGGATACACTGGCTTTGTCTGTTGGAGTTGGGGATATTTCAGAACTGGATTTGGAAGAAAAGGAAAAAGATGTTTCAAATCCTGGATTTAATTTCAGCATCCTCCTAAAAGATAGCTTGGGCAACAAGGCCTCAATAGATTTGGGCAGTACTAATGTTCTACCCGTACCCATTAGAAGTAAGTTCACAAAATTCAAGTTTTTGGATAAAGATATGATTGGTAGCGACTGGGAAGTGCAAATGAAAAGCTGTTTTATACCTATTTCAACATTTATGGCAAAGAATGAAAAACTAGACCTTAGTAAGCTTAAAACCATTAGTTTGATGTTCGATAAAGATTCACTGGGCATTGTGGTAATAGATGATATTGGGATTTATAGCACCCCTGTAATGGAGCAGGAATCAATACTTGTAGAATAATCATAGGACATATTCACCATTCGTATAAGCCAATGATTCTTGTGCAATGGCTTTGTAAAGCGATTTTGCAGGCACGTTGCCCAAACATGTTGTTGAGTCTTTTCCTGAACACCGAACCATAACCGCACTCTCACCGTTTGGAAAAACCTTAGCTTCCTCAATGCCGTCTTTTAGAACCCTATATGCGCTTAACTGGTATTGGTTCGGGTGATTTGATGGGTTTGCAAGCCCGCCAAGGATGTATGTCTGTATTCCAGATCTGTTTTCAATGATATCTATTTGGTCATATCGTAAAGGTTTTCCAAAAAGGGAAGTAGGTATGGTTCTGTTCTCACTTACATAGAAACCAATACTTTTTATTGTATAGTCTAATTTTCGCGTATTCCATGAGAACACTGTAAAGCCCTTGTCCGCACTTTGCGCAAAAGAAAAGTCATGCCTGCCCTTAGAATAATATGAATTGATTTCGCTTACTATCCGTGGACTGGTTATGTTGTGTTCAATGGCCTGTCTGATGCTTTCGTTAACAGAAACAATAGTTTCTTGGAAATCTTTGGTGTTACTATTTGTGTTGGATAATACACCGAATAGGCTGTCCAGATGCTTCACAATGGCTTCTCCGGATTCCAATTTATTTCTTTGTTTTTTTTGAAGACTGCAATTCAGGACTATTGGAATCAATAGAGCTACAAGTATGGATTTTATAAGGTTGATGCGTCTCATTTTATTTTTGATAAGGATTGTGTACAAAACTGTTCATTTTCGGTTGAGTGTATGGGGGTAAATGCATGAATACCCATTTTCAATTGATGTATACCGCATTACTATGGAGTTGCTCTATGATAAAAGGTTGGCTCAGAAAGCTGTTTTTAACATTTTCTCTTGACCTTAATCATGCAACATGACCACATTCTTTCTTACTTTGTATGATATTCGTAAACGACATGGCAGAATTCGTAAAACTTTATGAAGAAAATCCAAATCCGAGGCAAATTGAAAAGATTGGCCATGTGCTTCGGAAGGGCGGACTTGTCATATATCCTACGGATACGGTCTACGGGTTGGGATGTGACATTACCAATTCCAAGGCGTTACAGCGAATTGCACGGATTAAGGGGGTGAAGCTGGAAAAGGCCAATTGGTCCTTTGTTTGTGCTGACCTGAGCAACCTCTCGGATTATGTGCGGCAAATAGATTCCTCCACATTTAAAATTTTAAAACGTGCCCTGCCAGGGCCATACACCTTCATTTTACCTGGGAACAACAACCTACCTAAAGATTTTAAAAAAAAGAAAACGGTTGGGATACGGATTCCCGATAACAATATCGCTAGGGCTTTGGTTATGGAGTTGGGCAATCCCATTGTTTCTACCTCTATCCATGATGAAGATGATATTTTGGAATATACCACAGACCCCGAACTTATTTTTGAGAAGTGGCAGAACTTGGTCGATGTGGTGATTGATGGGGGGTATGGGGACAATGTAGCTTCCACAGTGATTGACCTTTCTGAAAGCATTCCCGAGGTGATACGTGAAGGGAAAGGTAGCCTTGAAATATTTTAGCATAAAAAAAGCGGCCTCACGGGCCGCTTTTCAATATAAATTATCTGGTCTTATTGACCTCCGTTGATGGCAGGGTCTTTCATGCCTTCTTCAATCATGCTATAGAACTGATCGATTTTTGGAAGTACTACAATTCGGGTTCTTCTGTTTTTGGCTCTATCAGCAGAAGTATCGTTGCTAACCAATGGTACGTAGTAGCTACGTCCTGCAGCTGTCATTCTAGCTGGATCTACGCCAAAATCGTTTTGAAGGATTCTGACCACAGATGTTGCTCTTTTCGCGCTCAAGTCCCAGTTGTCCAAAAGGACACCGCTACGATATGGTACATTGTCTGTGTGACCTTCAACCATAAATTCAAAATCAGGCTTGTTGTTCACTACTTTGGCCACTTTGCCCAATACCTCTTTGGCTGCACTGGTAACGTTATAGCTACCACTTCTAAACAACAATTTATCAGAGATGGAAACGAATACCACGCCTTTCTCAACGCTGATTTCAATATCCTCATCATCCAAGTTGCCCAATACACCTTTTAGACTTTGTACCAAAGAAAGGTTTACAGAATCTCTTCGGGTAACCGCATCTTGCAATTTTCTGATGGTAAGGTCTTTTTCTTTAAGGCTCTCCAAAGATTTTTCAAGGTTTTCTGCACCTTTGGTGGTAAGCGTGGTCAAGTTACCCATGTTGTTAATGAGCTCTTGGTTGTTCGCTTTCAAAAATGCGTTTTGATCTTCGAGAGTTTTCAATCTTGAACTTGCTGTAGCTTTTTCTTCCAAGCAGTCGTTAAGTTTAACGGTGGCAGAGTTCAATAAATCTTGGGTTTCTTTGTGTTTGGCTTCAAGCTCGGCGTATTTTTTTTGGGATACGCATGATGATAATAAGATGGCCATAGCCAATGTTCCTAGAAAAACTTTTTTCATAGTTCAATGTATAATTTAAGGATTGTTAGATATATCAATGTTAAAATTTCAACCAAAATTAGATAAAAAGCAAAATGTCCATATTTCGGTATAGTTAATCTTTTACTAAAATGTTAAAATTCTTTACTTGATTTACGAAATGCGACCAGACTATGGATGTCGTAGTATAGTACTTTAATAAAAAATTAGCTTTTTCCCGCTTCTTGTAAAGTGTTTTAAAGTTACCATAAAAACTGATATGTGCACGGAGAATGGCCCAACAATGTTCAAACTTCAACTGAAATACAAATCGAAGCGCAGCTATACCGTCCAGTAGCAGTCGCATGGCAATAATAGGAAACGCTTTTTTTCTTGGTAAGTTTTTGGTGATGGAATAGAGTGAGTTCCTGAAGTTAAGAAAGGTCTTCTTGGGGTTCATGTTGCTCAAGGTTGAGCCGCCCAAATGGTATACATGGCTCTTCCCAACATAAAGGACCTTATGCCCCGCGTTTTTTGCACGCCAACATAAATCCACTTCTTCCTGATGGGCAAAATAGTCCTCATCAAACCCGCCAAGAGAGTTGAAAACCTCACTTTTTATAAACATGCAGGCACCAGTGGCCCAGAAAATTTCTGTAATGTCATCATACTGACCTTTATCCCTTTCCAAAGCTTGGAAAATTCTACCCCTACAGAAGGGATAGCCCAGCATATCTATAAAACCACCCGCTGCCCCAGCGTATTCAAAATAGTCTTTGTTTTTTAGGTCTAATATTTTGGGTTGAATGATGGCTACCTCGGGGGATGTAACGAAGGCTTCTTGAATGGGTTCCAGCCAATTTGGGGTTACTTCTACATCAGAATTAAGAAGACAGAAAATATCTGCTTGAATATGTTTTAGGCCATCATTGTACCCTTTGGCAAAACCTCCATTTTCTGAATTTTGCACAATCCCAATCTCTGGATACTCCTTTTTTAAGAAAGCAACGGAACCATCCGAACTGGCATTGTCCACCACATAGATATCTGCCCCGGTAGAGTGGGCCATGACCGAGGGAAGGAACTGTTTGAGCAAGGTTTCCCCGTTCCAGTTGAGTATGACTATGGCAATTTTCAAAACGAGGGCAAATTAACGGCTAAAATCAGGAATATCCTTCAAAAAGGTGTATTTTTCATTTTCATGGTCCATTTGGCAGTAGTAATGTTCCAGTCCGTTGGACACCATTAAATAGTTGGATTGTAATTGGTAATTATAGCGCGCTATCTGGTCAAATGTGGATTGGTCAATTTTAATTTCCGGAGCCTTGCATTCCACCAAAAGAAAAATAGAGCCATCAGGATTGAAAACCACAATGTCATATCGCTTTTTCATTCTGTTCACAAGCAATTGCTTTTCCACATTAATGAGGCTCTTGGGATAATTTTTAGTGAAGACCAGAAAATGGACCACATGCTGGCGCACCCATTCTTCGGGTTGCAGCAAAACAAATTTTTTGCGGATGCCGTCAAAAATGTAGTGCCTATTTTGGCTATTTTTGATTCGAAATGAATACGCAGGAAAGTTCAACGGTTGCATTGGACAAAATTGATGATTTTTTTTCGGAATGGACAAGGTAAAGGAAATAGTAGCGGCAATTGATTCGGGAAATCCAAAACCAATTTACTTTTTAATGGGGGAGGAACCATATTACATTGATAAAATCTGTCAATATATTTCTGATAACGTGCTTTCCGAAGATGAAAAAGGCTTCAACCAAATGGTGTTTTATGGCCGTGATACTTCTGTGGATGAGGTGATTTCCAACGCAAAACGGTTTCCCATGATGGCCGAGCATCAGGTGGTCATTGTTAAAGAGGCCCAAGACCTTTCCCGAACCATTGAGAACCTAACGGCATATGTTGAACATCCTCAACCAACTACAGTTCTGGTCATTTGTTATAAGTATAAAAAACTTGACAAACGCAAGAAGTTGTACAAGGCCGTTCAGAAGAATGGAGAGCTTTTTGAGAGCAAAAAACTGTATGAAAATCAGGTTGCAGAATGGATTCGCAAAACGTTGAGTGGCAAAAATTACAAGATTTCACCTAAGGCGTGTGTAATGCTTGTGGAGTTTTTGGGAACAGATTTGAGCAAAATCAACAATGAACTCACCAAATTGGCCTTGGTGGTTCCGCCTGCCACGGAGATTACAGCAGAATTGATAGAACAGCACATAGGCATCAGTAAGGACTTCAATAATTTCGAGCTCAAGAAGGCCATTGGTGAACGAAATGTGGGAAAAGCTTCCCAAATCATCGATTATTTTGCCCAAAACCCTAAGGACAACCCGTTTGTGGTAACGGTAACTTTATTGAATACCTTCTTTACGCAGTTATTGCAATACCATGGGTTAAAAGACCATTCCCCGGGTAATGTGGCCAAGGTATTGGGGGTTAATCCGTATTTTGTGAAAGAGTACACCGTAGCGGCAAGGAACTATCCCATGAAGCGTGTCAGTGGAATCATTTCAAGTTTGAGAGAGCTGGATTTGAAAAGTAAAGGTGTGGGTGCCAATAACATGGCGCAGTCAGAACTTCTCAAAGAATTACTCACCGAAATAATCTAAGGCTACTTTTTGTCCACGCTGTATTTACCGGGGCCCAACAAAAAGACCACCAAAAAAACGGTAAAATAAAGCAGCGCCATTTCCTTGGTGCCGAATGGGTCTGCTCCGTGAATTACGAAAGCTGCAACGAACATGGTAAACGCTGTTGGTATAGCGGCCCATCGTGTTTTAAACCCGATGATCATCAGAACCGGGCATAGAAACTCGGCAATAACGGTTAAAAATAGGCTAGGTGCCTGACCGATTCCAAATGGATTGGCAAATTCTGTGTTGCCATTGATTAAGTTCAAAAGTTTTGGGTATCCATGGGTGATCATAAAAACAGAAGGCACTATTCTCAAAATGGCCAATCCCAAGTGGACTAAAGCATTATTTTTCATTAAGGGGGATTTTTAATTCACGTGAAAGTATGAATTCTGTCGTAATGCTGATAAAAATAATTGATGAAATACGGTTCTCAATTGATATTTTCGTTGAAATTCAACTACCTGAGCTTGGGGTAGGAATTTGGATCGACCTCATGCATGATTTCATATGCTTTTTCAAAAATGTCCTCAGCATTGGGTTTGGAAAAATAGTCCCCATCCGAAGCATAGGCCGGTCTGTGCGCCTTTGCCGTTAGGGTTTTTGGAGCACTGTCCAGATATCTATACCCTTGTTGGTTCTCAAGGATTTCCTGTAATAAATAGGCCGAACATCCTCCGGGAACATCTTCATCCACTATTAAAAGTCGGTTTGTCTTTTTTAAACTTTTAACAACATCGTGGTCCAAATCGAACGGCAACAAAGATTGTGCGTCAATTACCTCAGCATCTATTCCCACCTCCAATAGGTCTTGTGCAACTTTTTCAACGATTCTCAAAGTTGACCCATAGGACAGCAGGGTTAAGTCAGACCCCTGTTTTAGGGTTTCTATCTTACCGATGGGAGTGCAGAATTCGCCCAAATTAGTAGGTTTCTTTTCTTTGAGTCGATATCCGTTTAGACTTTCAATAACCAAGGCGGGCTCATCACTTTTCATTAAGGTATTGTAAAAACCGGCAGCTTGTGTCATATTTCTAGGGGTCAAAATATACATTCCCCTTAATAAGCTTATCAATCCAGACATTGGTGATCCTGAGTGCCAAATCCCTTCTAAACGGTGCCCTCGTGTTCGGACAATGAGTGGCGCCTTTTGTTTGCCCACGGTGCGATACATCAGCGATGCTAAATCATCACTCAATGTTTGAATGGCATAGAGGATATAATCCAAATATTGAATTTCAGCAATTGGACGTAAACCTCTAAGGGAAAGCCCAATACCTTGGCCTATAATCGTGGTTTCCCGGATTCCAGTATCGGAAATCCGCATATCACCGTATTTTTTCTGCAGCCCTTCCAATCCCTGGTTTACATCTCCAATGTTTCCGGTATCTTCCCCAAAAACCAAGGCCTCAGGATATTTAGAGAATAGGGCATCAAAATTATCCCGGAGAATGATTCTGCCGTCCACCTCCTCGTTTGTGTCCTCATATGATGGTGCAACCAAATCAATTTTCGTGGCCTTGTTGGGCAATTCGCTATAGAGATGTGAGCTATATTTTGGCTGTGTAGTAGCTAAAAAAGTGTTTACCCATTCTTGAAGTTGTTTTTTCTCTGGACTTGATTCGCCCAAAAGATAGCGCAGCGCACTTCTGGATTTGGAGGCCAAATCCTTTTTCAAGGGTTCTTCAATAGCAATGAGATCGTTCTTTATTTTTGTGATAAACGAACGATTTGGACTTTGACCAGCAACACTTTCCAGTAAATGTACAAGCTCCTTTTTAGCCTGCAAGTGAGGTTTTAAAAACTCGCTCCAGGCCTCTTTTTTTGCAGAGCGTACTTTATGCTTGATTTCACGCTCCAATTTTTTAAGTTCCTCTTCTGTACTGATGCCGTTTTCAAGAATCCATTCCCGAAACCTTTTATTGCAGTCGTTCTCCCGTTCCCATTCCAAACGCTCGGGCGATTTGTACCGCTCATGCGAACCGGATGTGGAATGTCCTTGGGGTTGGGTCAGTTCGGTTACATGAATCAAAACGGGGACATGGCTTTCCCTTGCCATATCAGCGGCATTCTCAAAAGCATGGATAAGTCCCGTGTAATCCCATCCCTTGATCTTTAAGATTTCAAATCCGTCTTTATCCTCCGTTCGTTGAAATCCTTTTAATGCATCGGAGATGTTTCCTTTGGTGGTGTGATACTCAGACGGAACCGAAATTCCATACTCATCGTCCCAAATGCAGATGACCATAGGTATTTGCATAACGCCAGCGGCGTTAAGCGCCTCAAAAAAGTGTCCTTCGCTGGTACTTGCGTTTCCTATGGTGCCCCAAGCGACCTCATTGCCATTCTTTGAGAAATTGGTTTGGTCTATTTCTTTTACATTTCTGTATATTTTTGAGGCTTGAGCCAACCCGACCAATCTGGGCATTTGCCCGGCAGTACAGGAAATATCGGCGCTACTGTTTTTTTGCTGGGTAAGGTCTTTCCAAGAACCATCTTCATTAAGGCTGTGGGTCACAAAATGTCCGCCCATTTGCCGTCCAGCACTCATAGGTTCTTTTTCCAAATCCGTAGTGGCATATAGGCCATGGAAGAATTCCTTTGGACTTAGATAGCCAAGGGCCATCATAAAAGTTTGGTCACGATAATAGCCGCTTCTAAAATCTCCATCCTGAAAAGCCCGAGCCATGGCCAATTGGGGAAGTTCTTTTCCATCTCCAAAAATCCCAAATTTAGCTTTCCCTGATAGTACCTCACGCCTTCCCAATAAGCTACATTCCCGGCTTATAACCGCAGTCTCGTAATCTTGAAGAATCTGTGATTGAAAATCTGCAAAGGAAATATCGTTGCTCGTACTTGGGTCAGGTTTCATGTAGGCTTTAGTGTATTTCTGCGAAATTACTAAAATACATTCAATTTATCAATATCAAACCTTGTTAATAAAATATCAATTTAATAAAAACAGAGACTATTAAAAGAGAATACTGTAAAATAGACGTGCTTAACAATGGTTTTGTTGCGGATATTATAATATTAAAACCACTTTCGGGTGAATAGGCCTATAAGTGTTCTAGGGCTTATGGTAACCACAAAACGTATTCGTTGCCCGTAGTCATCTTGGGCAATTTCCCAACCTCTATTTGAATAAACTGGGAAATAGAGTTCAAAATAATCCGTCACTAAATTCAATCGAATTCCCGAATCATAAACAAAGCGGGCATCTTGTCCTTTACTTCGAATAAACCCAAGGTCACCATAGGCTTCAACCCATCTCCAAATGTTGGTGCTGGCATTAGTGGTCACAATCCAGTCATTCGCAAATGGGTTCTCCAGCTGGGATTTAAATCCACCTTCCGCGATTATGATTTGTTGACTATACAGTCCGGAACTCTCGGATCTTCCCAAATATGCAAGGTCAAACATATAATCGGTTGGTCTGTCCAGCGCAAAACTAAAAAAGTCAGACTCCGTGTTATTTCGTAAAAACTTACCTGCAAAAAGTCTAAAATTCAACTGTCTATTGCTTTGAAACAACTTCCGATACTCATATTCAAAGGAAAGTTTTGTAAAATTGTTGGAATGCTGCGCATCCAAGAACCATGAGTTATAGTTTAAAATGTTGTTGTCCCTATCTATGAAGCGAACATTCATAACGCCATAATCTGGGTCGGTATCTATCTCATCGGCAATATTCTCATCAATACTTCTGAACACATTTCTGTACCTAAAAAGTAAAGTTTGTCTGCGATTGGATATAAGATCATTGGGTCTCCATCCAAAACTTATTGCGGGAGTAAGTGTGGAAAACCGCGAATTTTCCTGAAAGTGTGAGGTAGAACCTGAAATGGAATACTCCGACACATAAAGGCCTGTTTTTTTGTGGTATTTCCGATAACGAAATCCTGCCTTGCCCACCATGGTACGCTCCAAAAACGAGTAAGTTGGGGCGATGTCGTATTGGAAGGGCCGCTCCAAAAAGGTCTTGTTATAAATGCGCATTCCTGGGGTGATACCATCATAAAGGTTAAAGTTGGCAATGGGCACGTAAAAGATTTGATTGTAATACGGGTCCTCTGTGTCCTTAAAAAACTGGAATTTTAATTTTTTGTTACTGGAGAAAAAACCATTGAGGGTTTTCCAGTTGTCCCGTTGATTGAATTCTGGAATTTTTTGATCGTAGTTGAGTACCATGCGATCTTCTCCGTTTCGAGGAATGGTCACCAACTTAGTAGTGTCAATATCCGTAAACCAGTATTTGGAAATCACAGAATCATTCTGAAGGCCAAACAACGAAATGGGAACATTTGTACCCCTCTTGTTTTTAATGATCAAAGAGATGGAATCCTCTGTCTTTTGTATACTTTTGATTTTAAAGTCGATTTTTTTGTCAGTGGCAACATATTCATCAAAAAACCAGTCAATGTCTTTGTTTGAAAACTTTTCTATAGTTTTTCTAAAATCATCTGCGGTCACTTTTGACTCCAAATGAAATTCTTTGTAGAATGTGGTGATGCTGCTATCAATTTTTTTCTCCCCAAGATATTCTGATAGATAAGACATACCCAATCCGGCCTTGTAGCCATTTGCAATTTTCTCGTTGAACTTTATCAAGGAGTCATTGCGTGTGGTCAATGCTTGGTCTATATTCTTTCTTGCCGACAGCATACTGAGCATCGTATATTGTTCATTGAAGCCCATTTGGGCCAAATGAAACCCTCTGAAACCCCAGATTTTGGAAAGTTTCCCAGCCAATTTTTGATTCGGATAGTACTCTTCCACATATTTTATCATGAGATAGTACGTGATGGCATCATTTACCCAACGCTCTGTTCGTGGGTTAAGGAAGAGTGTTTCTTGCAAATAATTACGGATGGCCGTTTTTAAGAATTTCATTTCAAACTGGAACTGCTCTTCATATGGCCTGATGAATGACGGCAGTTGATTGACTCCGTATAGAGGGGAACGGCTGTAATCAAATTCGCTGACCAGCAGGTTGTTATGAGGATATTCCCCTAGGCTCTCATGCAAATAGTGTATTATTTTGTTGATTGAGATGCCCTGATATACGTCATCATATTTATTGGATTCCAAATCACTGGTTACCGTAAGATTTTCAAATTTGTGCTTGGTAAATCGGTCGGTTGTTGTTAGAATGATCTCGCAACTCTTTCTGTTCCTTCCAATTAGCTTGGCATATTGTCCACCAGGGAATTTTGTACTGCTAGATTCGCCAAAATTGGACACCAGATGTAGTTTTTCTGGATAGGTGAAGTTGATGACACTTTCTGTTATGCCTGTGTAGAGGTCATCCAAATTGATGTTGTCATATAATTTCCATTCACCCCTATAAACCGCTGGGGTCAGATACCAGTTCTTAAGGTTGTAGCCAAAACCGGGCGAATAACCATAGGAAGTGAATTTAGCATCGGGAAGCTGAATGGTATATGTAAAGAACAACTCAATGGAATCATTGGGTTGGAGTATTTCATTTAAGGTGACAGATATGATATCTCTGTTCCCCAAACGTTTCCAATCCAACCCAGCGTAATCGTTGGCAACCACACTCTTGATATCGGTAAATCCTCTTTCCCGGTCCTTTGCCAAATGAAGACTACGATTGAACTCTTCCCCAAAACGTTTGGCCAATGCGGTATTCTTGTTGGAGTAGGCATGGTTCCAATCGTTGAAATACAACACGGAAAGCCCTTCGGTAGATTCGTTTACATAGGTGAACTTTTGGGTAATTTTAATGTCGTGGGCATCTCCATCCAATAGGGCCGTTACCTCATTGCGGTGTTGTGCCCACAACTGGGAGCAAAATGCAAAAAGGATTAGGAACAATCTAAATGGAGTGCAACGGGTAATCAATAGGGTATGATTTAGAAATTTGGACTGAGGTCGCGTTCTTTGTAGAAGGAATCCAAGATTTCCACTACTTCGTCCTCTGTGTCCACCAATTTGATAAGGTCAAGGTCCCTGGGGCTTACATTGCCTGCTGCGAGCATGGTGTCTTTAATCCAATCCATTAGACCTTTCCAAAATTCGGAACCTACCAAGATTATGGGGAACGTGTGTATTTTGTGGGTTTGTATCAGGGTGAGTGCTTCAAAGAACTCATCCAAGGTTCCAAATCCGCCGGGCATAACTACAAAGCCTTGGGAATATTTTACGAACATGACTTTTCGAACAAAGAAATAATCAAAATCCAAGCTCTTGTCATCATCAATATAGGGGTTATCGTGCTGTTCAAAGGGCAAATCAATGTTTAAGCCCACAGAAGTACCTCCCGCTGAATGTGCTCCTTTGTTACCAGCTTCCATAATACCGGGCCCACCTCCTGTAATGATTCCATACCCAGCTTCGGCTACTCTTTGGGCCACTTTTACGGCTAAATCGTAATAGGGTTGACCCTCCCTGACCCTGGCAGAACCAAATATTGAGACACAGGGGCCAATGGCGCTCATTTTTTCAAAACCGTAGACAAATTCACCCATGATTTTAAAAATGGCCCATGAGTCATTGGTCTTTATCTCGTTCCAGCCTTTGGTATGCTGTTCTTTTCGCATTTGTATATCTTTTTATTTAAACGGCTTTTGCTATTTTTTGCTTATTACTTTCCAATTCCTTCCTCAAAAACTTTGCCGTATAGCTTTTGTTGTCCTTGGCAATTTCTTCTGGTGTACCGGTTGCCACGACCATCCCGCCACCACGACCACCCTCATAACCTATGTCTATGATGTGGTCCATCATTTTAATGACATCCATATTGTGTTCAATCACCAAAATGGTATTTCCTTTATCTACAAGTTGGTTCAAAACCTCCATAAGCACACGGATGTCTTCAAAATGTAGTCCGGTTGTAGGTTCGTCGAGGATGTAAAATGTGTTCCCGGTGTCGCGCTTGGATAGTTCAGTGGCCAACTTCACCCGTTGCGCTTCTCCGCCGGAAAGGGTAGTGGACTGTTGCCCCAATGATATATAACCGAGTCCTACATCTTTTATTGTCTTTAACTTACGATGTATTTTGGGAATGTTCTCAAAAAAGTCCACTGCTTCATTGATGGTCATCTCCAATACATCGGCAATGGATTTTCCTTTGTACCGAATCTCCAAGGTTTCGCGGTTAAAACGTTTGCCGTTGCAGGTCTCACATTCCACATACACATCGGGCAAAAAGTTCATTTCTATCACCTTTAATCCGCCACCCTGACAGGTTTCGCATCGGCCTCCGGCCACATTAAAACTGAACCGCCCGGGTTTGTATCCCCGTATTGAAGCTTCGGTAGTCTTTGCAAATAAAGCCCGAATCTCACTGAAAACCCCAGTATACGTAGCCGGATTGGAGCGTGGTGTCCTTCCAATAGGTGATTGGTTAATGTCGATGACCTTGTCAATGTGTTGCAGCCCCGTAATTTTCTTGTAGGGCATCGGTTTTTTTACCCCGTTGAAATAATGGGCGTTCATGATGGGATAAAGGGTTTCGTTGACCAAGGTGGATTTGCCACTTCCGGAAACTCCAGTAACGCCAATCAATTTTCCCAAAGGAAATTCAGCAGTAACATTTTTAAGATTGTTGCCCGTGCAACCTGAGAGTACGATCTTCTTCCCTGTACCTTTTCGTCGTTCAGCAGACACTGGAATTTCCAATTCCCCGGTAATGTATTGGGCTGTGAGTGTATGATGGTCCTTTAATTCTTGTGGTGTTCCTTCGGAAATGATTTCCCCGCCATGTTTTCCTGCTTTTGGGCCAATGTCAATAACATGATCCGCACTCTCGATCATATCTCGGTCATGCTCCACTACAATCACAGAATTTCCAATATCCCGAAGAGATTCCAAAGAGTGAATCAGACGTTCATTGTCCCTTTGGTGCAGACCGATGCTGGGCTCGTCCAAGATGTAGAGTACCCCCACCAATTGGGACCCAATCTGTGTGGCCAATCGGATACGTTGTGCCTCTCCACCTGATAGCGATTTGGAACCTCGGTTCAAGGAAAGGTAGTCCAAGCCCACATCCAACAAGAATTGGATACGGGTCCTGATTTCCTTAATGATTTCTTCTGCTATAATTTTTTGGTTGCCTTCAAGCGAATTGTCCAATTGCTCAAAAAACTGGGCCAGCTCGGCTATGTCCATGTGGGCGAGTTCGGCAATGTTCTTTTCGCCAATTTTAAAATAGAGCGATTCCTTACGCAAACGGGCACCTTCACATTCCGGACATTTCACCTTGTCCATATAGTCCTTGGCCCACCGTTTTATGGAAGTGGAGTTGGCTTCTTTAAACTGGGTCTTTATAAAATTGGAAATGCCCTCGTAGTCGATTTTGTACTGCCGTTTTACCCCCAATGTTTTGGAATCGACCTCAAAACTTTCTTTTCCACCATTTAAAATGATGTCCATGGCCTCATCAGGAATTTTTTCAATAGGGTCGGACAATTCAAAATCGTACCGCTGGGCAATGGTCTCCAGTTGTTTGAACGCCCATGATTTCTTGTACTCACCCAAAGGTGCCAGCCCTCCGGCCTTGATTGATAATTTTTTATTAGGGATGATTTTGTTTTCATTCACTTCGTGAACATGACCTAATCCGCTGCAGGCGGGGCACATGCCTTTCGGCGAATTGAAGGAGAAGGTGTTGGGTTCTGGAGAGGGGTAGGAGATGCCCGATGAAGGACACATAAGGTCCCTACTAAAATAGCGTGGGACACTTTCGCCCTCTTCCAAGACCATCAACACATTTTCGCCACTGTACATAGCCGTATTAATGGTTTCACTGAGTCGTTTGTGAAAATCTTCGGTGTCACCGACTTTCAAGCGGTCAATGACAATCTCAATATCATGGGTCTTGTAACGGTCGACCTTCATGCCCTTTGTGATATCTAAAATTTCGCCATCCACACGAACTTTCACAAAACCTTGCTTGCCAATCTGCTCGAACAATTCGCGATAATGCCCCTTTCTGGATTTGACCACTGGGGCCAGCACATTGATTTTTTTGTCCAGATACGATTCAATGATTAGATTTTTGATTTGCTCATCACTGTAGCTCACCATTTTCTCTCCGGTGTTGTAGCTGTAGGCATCCCCGGCCCGGGCAAAAAGCAGACGCAAAAAATCATACACTTCGGTAATGGTTCCAACGGTAGAGCGCGGAGATTTTGAAGTGGTTTTTTGTTCTATGGCGATGACTGGGGAGAGGCCATCAATTTTATCTACGTCGGGACGTTCCAGTCCGCCCAAGAATTGCCGCGCGTAGGCCGAAAAGGTTTCAATATACCTGCGTTGTCCTTCGGCATAAATGGTGTCAAAAGCTAAAGAAGATTTTCCGCTACCCGAAAGTCCGGTGATCACAACCAACTTTTCGCGGGGTATGGTAACATTTATATTTTTAAGATTATGGACTCTGGCACCCCTAACCTCAATATGTTCTTCATAATTAATCATAAATCATAGCAAACCTCAAAAATAGCGATTTGGCAATTAAAAAGGAAGCCAATGTCCATTACCATTTTGATAAAATAAGCATTAAGTTTAACGAATCAAATTTTGGAAAATGAATTCTAAGTTTTTGTTGCCCCATCTTTTTGTATTTGTTCTGTTTTTCTGTGGTCTTGCCCATGCTGTGGGACAAATTCGAGAGGTGATTGTGGATGCTGACACCGGCAATGAAGTGGATGATTTTTATGCGCTAGCCCGTATTTTGGCGGATTCCAGCGTAAAGGTAACCGCATTGAATGCAGCTCATTGGCAAACTAGCCATTGGACCGTTCCAAATAGTATGGAAAACAGTCATCGTCTAAACCAACAACTTTTGGGTGAGATGGGGTTGCAACTCAAGACCTTACGAGGCGCTCCGGCCCGCATGTACGATTGGGGTGACCGGGCCCAGCACTCAGCAGCAGCGTACGGCATTATTGAAGAAGCGGAGAGAAACGACAGGGTAACCATTTTGGTGCTCGGGGCATTGACCAATGTAGCTTCAGCTGTGTTTATTCGCCCAGAAATAGCCGAAAAGCTTGAGGTATATTGGCTGGGAACAACCCTGGATTTTGAAACAGATGTGTTAAAACGAAATGACTTTAATGCTTTAATGGACCCCTTTGCATTGGATTATTTGTTGGATTCCAAGGTGGCCATGAACATTATGCCCATAAATGTAGCCGTGGATATGGAAATTGAGTATGATAAAATTTCCAAGGCTATTGGAAATAGTAGGTTAGGTCGATTTCTGATTAAACGTTGGGATGACCATTTGGATGGTGCCCGGAAAAGTAGAGTCTTGTGGGACTTAGCGCTGGTATCGGTCTTTTTAAAGCCGGATTTTGGTACAACAAGAGTGGTAAGAACATCTAGGGATAGCGGAAATCGAAACATCACTTATTATAATTCCATTGACGCCAACGCCATTTATCAAGATTTTTATAAGGTGTTATCGGCTTTTGAAAAACCATAGTTTTACACTAAAAAATAATTCGAACTTTATCTTCATAAAACTAATTGAATGAAAATACTAGGTATAGGCTCCCGTATAAATCACCCCGAACATGGAAAGGGGGTAGTGACCAACGTATCCTCAAAGCATTATTGGGTTACTTTTTTGGAAAATGGACTGGAAACCATTGACCTCGATTCCGAATTTGAAACCATTGAAGCGGTGGAAGACGAAGTGGACACTGTAAGTTTTTTTGATGTGGAACGTTCCTTGGTCAAGATTTTGGAAAAGTGGAGCGACACCCATGAAAAAGTGGCCATTGCAGATAAATGGAAAGGTGGAAAACTCATTTTGGACCCTGGGGATGCCACGCAGAGCAAGGAAATGCCCATCGACACTTTTTTTCACAAGATAGTGATGGTGCGTGACCGTATCCGGGTGATGGAACAAAAAATAAATAGCAGCAACAATCTAGATGACCAAGAAAAGATAGATTTACAACAATACATTACCCGCATTTATGGTAGCTTGACCAGTTTTAATGTACTGTTTAAAAACAAGAGCGACCATTTTGTGGGGGAGAGAAGCAAATAATGCTAGATTTTCATTAAAAGATCTATGGCTTTTTGTCTAATATTCTTATATAAATTAATGAAGTTATCATAGAAAAAATAGACGTAAAGGTCATAGTTTTTCTCCATATCTAAGACAGTTTTGCTATCGGTTTTCATTGTGGCAAATGAAGTATCAGTTTGCCCAGAAAATTTTTCTAAAAAATTTTCTATGTTAATTAATGAATGGTGAATTATGATTTTAAAGTCAAAAAACTCATCATTCTTTTCGAATTCATTTTTCAAGGTCTGAGCAGTAACATTTATGATAGAATATGGATTGATTTCTATTTTGTTGTATGAGATGTGAACTATTTGTGAACGATATTGAAATTTTTCAGGTGTGTTTGATTTAATCCCTGATATTTCAACTTCACAAAACTCGGTTAACTCTTTTAAGTCATATTGCTTAGCAAACGCTAGCATTTGTGAAACTACAACTGATAATTTTTCTTCAGCTTTTGTAAGGTCAATTAAAAATTTTGAAATATGATCATGTTTTGAACAGACATTATTGGTTGATTCTAGAGACCTTAACCAATCATTAATTCTGATAATGTCAATTGCGTTAGCTTCAGTGTTAGATGAACCATTTCTATAATACACTTTTCCTTGTGTCAATCCTTTGAGAGTATTAATAGATGGCATTATTGGCATTTCATACTTCCAGATAGGCAATTCTATAATACCAAATAGGTTATTTGAATAATTAATGGTGTAATAAGAAAAAATAGGTCTCGAAATTACTTTGTCCTTAATTTTATCTTGAAGAATTGCATCATCATAGCGATTATCTATGCCTACTAATTCTAATTTTCCATCTTCTAATTCTTTAATTCCAAAAATTATATAGGCGTTTTCCTTTCTTATGGTATTAGAAAATGAGATTATATCCTTAACAAATTTTGAGGTAACAGATTTATCTGAGTCGTTGTCAAAGTCATAAAAACTCTCTTTAAAGTCAAGAATTGCACTTTCACTTCTACCTAGTAAACTTTCGAAATCAGATACGGACAACATATTTTGTTCATTTATATAAAATTAAAGTCATTTTATTAAACAGCTTCTTTCTTTTCACTAAGATACTTCCAATACCGCTTCGGTACATGTTGCGTATGTAATTTAGGGTTGATGCGCGATTTTATACTGGTGCTTTTAAAGTAATCATTCCACAAGGTTTGGTAATCGTACTCCTCGGTTTTAAAAACATCACTTTTAATGGTCTTGTTGTAGTGGATGTCTCTAAGATTCAAGGATACCATTTCCACATGGTCCAAATTGTAAAAAATACCATAGTTTCGTTTTACATCATAGATCAACCATTGCTGGTCCGCGTAGCGGTCCCGAAAGTGTTTGGAGATTAAAGGCAAGACATCAAAATCGGGTTCAATATTGGCAAAATAAATGTCGTCCTTGGTCAATTGAAAACGGACAAAGGCTTCCATACGGTGCTTTTCACGCCCTACTTTTCGAGCCAGTTGGCTAATGTGGAGCACAATTCCGTCCGAATAATCCAACTGTTTTCCACTTTTGGTGGCCATCAATTTTTGGATGTAGGTATACAGCATTAATTCCACGCCCTCAGTTTCGCTCAAAAAGGCAAAATACACATTGGCAATGGCATTATGGCTCTTGTTCCGAACACCATTCCATACCCGCTTGGCTTTTTCAACGTTGGTGAAGATGGTTTCAGTTTCAGAAAACAAACCATTTTGACATTCGCTATTTTTTTGGATATCGGCCACATTAAGTTTTTCATCAAAAGCGACAAAGACGGCGGTGAGGAAGCCGTTAAAGCTACCGTCGTAAATTAAGGTTGTTGAGGGTTTCATAATGTTCGTTTTTATAGTTTTTCAATGTCATTTCGAAGGAGTTTACGACTGAGAAATCCAGATTTCTCACATGCGTTCGAAATGACATACTCCTGTTCATTGCTCATTGCTCATTGTCAATTGAACAATGACAATTGTGTACTGTACTGATTCCGAAACTTGCCAGACGAAGTCTGTAGAATCATACCTTTAATTTTCTCCGCATCCAAATCACGGCGCTCCCAATGGCGGGAATCGCACACCATAAAATATTTGGCACGGTTGAGGGCCACTCCAATTTTCTTGAGATGGTCCCAGTTCAATTTTCGAAACTTTCTAGCTTTTATTATTTTTTCAACGGATTGCATGCCAACACCGGGAATGCGTGCCAAAAGCCGCTTATCCGCTACGTTTACATCCACAGGAAAGTGATGCAGGTTGCGTAAAGCCCATGAAAGTTTGGGGTCTACCTCCATATCTAAATTGGGATGGTTATTGTTCAAAATTTCATTCACGGCAAAGCCGTAAAAGCGCAATAGCCAATCCGTTTGATACAATCGGTTCTCCCGAAGCATGGGGACTTGCGAGCCAATGGCCGGAAGGCGGGCATCATCTGCCACCGGCACATACCCGGAATAATATACCCTTCGCATCGCATATTTTTTATAATAATACGTCGCTGAGTACATGATATCTTTATCCGTCTCCCCAGACGCCCCCACGATCATTTGGGTACTTTGCCCCGCAGGGGCATATTTAGGTGTACTCTTGATGATTTTTTTCTCTGACTTGTATCGTACAATCTCATTTTTGACTTTTAGCATGGGTTTGGTGAAATCTTCATGCTTCTTATCAGGAGCCAATAATTTTAAACCTGATATGGTGGGCACTTCAATATTCACCGAAAGCCGGTCTGCATACAAACCAGCTTCATACATGAGTTCGTCACTGGCTCCGGGGATGGATTTGAGATGAATGTACCCATTAAAGTTTTCCTCTTCCCGCAATTTTTTGGCCACGGCCACCAAACGCTCCATGGTGTAATCGGGGCTTTTGAAGATTCCCGAACTCAAAAAAAGTCCTTCAATATAATTTCTTCGGTAAAAATTAATAGTCAAATCAACCACCTCTTGAATCTTAAATGCGGCACGTTTGACATCGTTGCTTTTTCGGGTGACGCAATAGGCGCAATCAAAAATGCAGTGGTTGGTCAATAAAATTTTTAATAGGGAGATACAGCGACCATCTGAGGTATAACTATGGCAAATTCCCATGCGTGAAGCGTTCCCTAACCCTTTGTTCTTGTTGGTCCGGTCGCTGCCACTACTGGCACAGGACACGTCGTATTTGGCGGCGTCTGCAAGGATGTTTAGCTTTTCTCGAATTCTGTCAAAGTTCATAACTTGGAAATATTCCAATCAAAGATATGGAAATATTCCAATAAATGGATATAATCCAAATTTATTTTTGGAAATAATCCAAAATGTATATATTTGAATTGTGGAAAACGAACTTACACTAAAACGGTTTATTGATATTCGAAGGGAATTGGGCTATACCCAAACTGAGTTTGCCCAGTTGTTGGGGGTGAAGAACACGACTGCGGATATTGAACGGGGCCGGACCAAATTGTCAGGGAAAGTAGTGGAGGAGCTATTAAAGCAATTCAAAATAAACCCACTGTGGCTTTTTGGCGATAGTGACCAAAAACATTTGGACACCTCCAAAACCAGTGTAATTCCAAAAGTGGTCACTGTAGATAGTTCCGATCAAGATAATATGGTCTTGGTCAATGCCAAAGCCGCTGCGGGGTATCCTCAAAATATTACAGACACGAGTTGGTACCAACAACTTCCAGCTTTTGATATGCCCATTCCAGAGTTTCGGAATGCTACGTATCGTGGTTTTCAGGTAGAAGGTGACAGTATGTTGCCCAATTTACGGCCCAATGATTGGGTATTGGCGCGTGCCATTGAGCATATTGACCATGTGAGCCCCAATAAAATGTATGTGGTGGTTCTTCAAGATTCGGTGATGGTAAAGAAAATTGAGCGTAAACCAAATTCCAACAATATTACCTTGGTTTCTTTGAACGAATCGTATCCTCCCTACGATATTAAACCCTTCCAAATTCAGGAAATATGGGAAGTAAGTAGCAAACTTACTTTCAATATAGACGCCACTACAGAAACTGGACTACTGAAACAATTGCAGCAATCCATGGAGGAATTAAAAAAGCAGATGGGTCAAATCAAATAGTTAAAACCCATCACCGACCGTTTTGGTCTGAACTCGCATCAACGTATTATTGGCGGTCATATAAAGTACCGAACCATCATCGCCCCAAGCGCAGTTGGCCGTGGGTTGACCTGTTTCTATCCTTCCCAAGTATTTGCCTTCCGAAGTAATGACCAGAACACCACCGGGACCTGTGGAAAATATAGTTCCGTCTTTGGCTACCTTCAAGCCATCGGGCAATCCCCTTAAACCGGGTTTTAATACAGTTTTGGCATCAAAAAACACTTTTCCTTCATCCACAGAGCCATCATCTTGTATGTTGTACGCCATAATATAAGGGGCATTGAAATCTGATTGGGCCACATAGAGTGTTTTCTCATCTGGGGAAAGCGCTACGCCATTGGGACGGTTAAGGTTGCTGATTACCATTTCCACACTACCGTCGGTTCCTATTCTGTAAACACCAAAGGCATCGATTTCCCGAATTTCTGAATCCTGTTGCTTGGGCAAGCCGTAAGGTGGGTCGGTAAAATAATACGTTCCATTGGAAGCTTGGACCACATCATTGGGGCTATTAAACCGTTTGCCTTGCCATGTGTCGGCTAAGGTGAATTTTCCACCTCCAACCAATGGCATTCGGGTGATTCTGCGGTCACCATGTTCACAGGCGACCAACTCACCATTGTTGTTTATGGTAAGACCATTACTGCCCGGTTCACGACTGTAGGGCAGCACGCCGGTGTACCCTGAAGGTTTTAAAAATTCGGAAATTCCTTCACCTTCCTTCCATTTAAAAATGGTGTTTTTGGGAACATCAGAAAAGAGAAGATAACCCCCTTCCTTAATCCAAACTGGTCCTTCGGACCAAGTGAAGCCTTCGGCCAAAATCTCTATTTCAGCATTCTTATCAAGATAATTGTAAAATGCGTCGTTTTCGGCTACTAATTTTGGTGCAGCTTTTTCTTGTGCTGTGCACCCCAATGTTATTCCCAATATTAGGAATGCTATTTTTTTCATTTTGATAATTTACTGGATTAAATATAATCATAACTCTGGGCAGGAACCTGAAGAGCACAACTAAAAATACGATTTCATTATAGATTGTGACAAAATATCTGCCGCTTTGGGATTGAGTCGAAACCAAAGTTCTGGCTCAAAGATTTCCAGTTCGGCCAAGGCCCAATCGTCATCGTTGTCCTTAAAAATATCTACACGGGCATATATGGGAAGCTCAGGAGCGGCATGTACCACACTCGTGGCAAAGTCAATTTGTTCTTGGGTAGGTTCATGCTGATGAACGGTTCCTCCAAAATCGTCCTGCACCCTAAAATCACCCGGTTTTGCAACTTTTAATACGGCATGGGTGAACTCTCCATTGAAGACCATCATGGAGATTTCTCCTTCCTTTATAATATTCTCTTGAAATTCTTGTAGCATCATGGCTTCTTCGGAAATCAATTTCTGAAATACAGCCTCATGTGCTTCAATGGATTCTTTCTTGATTTTGTACGTATGCCGGGCTGCACCGGACACACAGGGCTTCAAAATAAATTCTGAAGGTTGAAATCCCATCGTATTTATTGCATGTTGAAAAGCTTCTTCCAAGGTGATCTGTGTACCCGATTCCACAAAATAGGTTTTTGGAATGGTGACCCCAGCCTTAGAAAGATCTTGCAGATAGTGTTTGTCAATATTCCAATGGATGAGCTTTTTGGAATTGATAAATTGGGTTTTTTGTGAAGTGGTCTCCAACCATTTGGCAAACTTGGGAAAGCGGTCAAAATAGTCCCAAGTGGTTCTGAAGAGGGCATATTTGGTAGAGGACCAATCAAATTCTTGATCGTCCCATGATTTACGAATAGCCTTCAACCCTTGATTTTGTAGAGCTTCCAGAACCAATCGGTCTTCCAAGAGCACATTATCGATATAAACGCTTTGTTTTTTAGGATTGATGTACCTCGAATCGGTAAGTACTACCACATCATAATGCATACCCATAGTATAGAATTTAAAAACCAACTGCCGTATCGTCGCCGCGTTTGTCAGCGCCACCTTCCAATTTGCCATTGGGCAGTACGCGAATGGCATCTACTTTTCCGATAACCGGGGTACGGCCTTCCAAGATTTTGTAGCCTTTGGATTCTAGTTCGGTCTTTAAAGTATTGGAAAAACCTTCTTCTTCAAACATAACTACATCAGGTAGCCATTGGTGATGGAAACGAGGAGCATTCACGGCCTCCTGCATGCTCAGGTTGAATTCATATACATTGAGAATGGTCTGAGCCACCGCTGTGATGATGGTTGAGCCCCCGGGGGTGCCCACGACCATATACAACTCCCCATCTTTTTCCACAATAGTAGGCGTCATACTGCTCAACATTCGTTTTTCCGGCGCGATGCTGTTGGCTTCGGCCCCTACCAGTCCAAACATATTGGGAACTCCGGGTTTGGCGCTGAAATCATCCATTTCATTATTCAAAAAGAAGCCCAGTTCTGCAGCATAAAGTTTTGAGCCATACCCACCGTTTAGGGTGGTAGTGGCCGAAACGGCATTACCCTCACTATCCACAATGGAGTAGTGGGTGGTTTCAGCACTTTCAACAATCTCCACCTCACCATAACTCACTTCAGATGAAGGTGTAGCTTTATCAAAGGAAAAGTCGGCCATTCTTGTTTGCAGATAGGTGTCATCCAAAAGCCTGTCCAACGGAATGTCCACAAAATCAGGGTCACCCAAAAAATAATTTCTGTCGGCATAAGCGCGTCGCGAAGCTTCAGTAAACAATTGTATGGTCTTGGCAGAGTTATGGCCAAAATCGGATAGGTGATACGGTTCCATCATCTTAAAAATCTGATTGATGGTGACCCCACCGCTACTGGGTGGACTCATGGAAATAATCTTGATATCCTTATAATCAAAAACAATAGGGTCTCTCCATTTGGCTTCATACTTGGCCAAATCCTCTTCGGTGATAAAACCGCCGCTTTCTTGAATAAAAGCGGCTAGTTTTTGGGCAACTTCACCCTTATAAAAACCATCTCTTCCATTATCAAGGATTTTTTGCAGGGTACTGGCCAGTTCGGGATATTTTATGGTATCCCCTTCTTTAAAATAGGCAGCAAACTTGGTACTGTCTCCGTTTACTTCTATAAAGGCCTCTTTATAACTTTTTAATCTTTCTGCTTGTTTCTGAGTGACTACAACCCCCTTCTTGGCCAAATTGATTACCGGCTGTAAAATTTCCGATAGGGGAAGAGACCCGAATTTTTTGTGCACCTCCATTACCCCGGCTACCGTGCCTGGTACACCCACTGCTGTAGCACCCAAGGTGCTCATGTCAGGAATTACATTCCCAAGGGAATCCAGATACATATCCTTATGGGCACCAAGTGGGGCTTTTTCCCGGTAGTCCAATCCACCAAGGTCCCCATTCTTCTTTCTATAGACCATAAAACCTCCTCCGCCAAGATTTCCAGCATAGGGATAAGCCACCGCCAAGGCGAGTTCGGTGGCAACCATAGCATCAAAAGCGTTCCCTCCTTTTTCCATGATGGCAACCCCAATTTGGGAAGCTTCCTCACGTGCGGAGACCACCATGGCCTTTTCAGTGACCAGTCCGGTTGGGCTAGCTGGTTGTTGTTTACAATGAATGAATAGGATGAGGGGCAGAAAGAGGATCAGTCTTCGCATAGGGAAATAAATTTTTGCCGGGAAAAGGTAATCAATTCTTTAAAAAAAGCGGTGAATTCATTTTCGAAATCAGAATAGTGTTCTTCAAGGTCCATGATGGCAAAATTCATCCTGGATTTGTTCTTCGTCCTTCGGTTCATACCATTGAGAACTCGATCTATCCCGTTAAGATTGGCATAGTTCAACAACCAATTGTCCGCAATCATGTAGGGCATCAGTCGTTTGGTACCCAGTGGAAGTATCTCATAATTGTTTTCCAATAAGTCGTAAAAATTTTCCACATAATTCTCAAGCGGTACCTGAGAATATTCACTCCAGTTTTTGGCTAAAAAATGGTCGTAGAAAATATCCACAATTACCCTACTGTAATGGCTGTAGTTTTTATGGAGCCGTTTGCTGCTTTTTTTGGCAATGGGATGAGAATCGGTGAAGGTATCTATCTCACGATGCAGGAGAATTCCTTTTTGTATTTTATCCGGGAAGTGCTTGTACTTATTCCCCCGAATATGGTCGGCAAAAAAATTCCCCAAAGTGATTTCTTCGTCATCAAAGGACAAATAAATATGTGCCAAGAAGTTCATCGGGGCTTTTTCTTTTCTGTCGAAATTTACAAATTCAAAACATGGATTACCGAATGCCCCGCTATATTTGCAAAAACTTTTTTAACAATTTATGACACTGATCAAATCAATTTCGGGAATACGAGGCACCATAGGTGGCAAAACAAATAACAACCTTACTCCATTGGATGCTGTTAAGTTTGCAGCATCATATGGTACTTGGTTAAAAGCGTACGCCAACAAAGATAAGCTCACCGTGGTTATTGGAAGGGATGCCCGACTCTCGGGTGAAATGATTCAAAATCTGGTGGTCTCCACCTTGGTGGGGCTTGGAATTGATGTGATTGATTTGGGTTTGTCTACCACACCAACCGTTGAAATTGCTGTACCACTTGAAAAGGCAGATGGGGGGATTATTCTTACTGCAAGTCATAATCCCAAGCAGTGGAATGCGCTTAAACTGTTGAATGAGAAGGGAGAATTTTTGGATGCTGAGCAAGGTGCCAAAATTTTGGCCTTGGCAGAAAAAGAGGATTTTGATTTTGCTGAAGTGGATGATTTGGGCGAAATCACCAAAAACGATTCGTATATGGACATTCACGTGGATGAAGTATTGGCACTACCGTTGGTAGATGCAGAGGTCATAAAAAAAGTTGGTTTTAAAGTGGTCGTGGACGGCGTAAATTCTTCAGGAGGCATTGCCATTCCCAAGTTATTGGAAGAATTGGGCGTGGAAGTGGTGAAGCTGTATTGTGACCCTACGGGTCATTTTCCCCATAATCCAGAGCCTTTAAAGGAGCATTTAGGGGATATTTGCAAGAAAGTTGTGGAAGAAAAGGCCGATTTTGGTATTGTGGTTGACCCCGATGTGGACCGTTTGGCATTCATCAGCAATGATGGGGAAATGTTTGGCGAAGAATATACACTGGTAGCTTGCGCTGATTATGTTTTGGGCAAGACCAAAGGAAATACGGTCTCTAATTTGTCATCTTCAAGGGCTTTACGGGATGTTACTGAAAAACATGGGGGAACCTATGAGGCCGCTGCTGTGGGCGAAGTGAATGTGGTAGCTAAAATGAAAGCCAACAAAGCCATTATCGGCGGAGAAGGAAATGGAGGCATCATTTATCCTGAAAGTCATTATGGACGGGATGCCTTGGTGGGAACGGCTCTTTTTTTAATGTTGATGGCAGAGCGGGGCGGAACCGTGGCCGAACTCAGGGCCAGCTACCCAAGCTATTTTATGAGCAAAAAGAAGATTGAACTCACCCCAGAATTGGATGTGGATGCCCTATTGGAAGCCATGCACAACAAGTATAAAGACGAAGAAGTATCCACCATTGATGGGGTAAAGATTGATTTCCCTGAAAACTGGGTGCATTTACGCAAGTCCAATACCGAGCCCATTATCCGAATTTACACCGAAGCCAAAACACAGGACTCGGCGAACAATCTTGCAGACCGAATTATTGATGAAATAAAGGAGGTGGCGGGGTTGAGCTAGGATTTTCCTAATTCATAAACGATTTCTTGCGCGTTAAAATCTTCAGGAGAGAGCTGGATGCGTTTGTCCGAATCCAGCCATATTTTCCATGAACCGTTTTCTTTGCGAAGACCTACATTGAATTCGCCATAGCCTCTCACTGTAAAGGCCTCTTCACCACTGCGTTTAGAGCTGAACCGATAATACCCGGTTTGGTGGGCTACATCATAGTTGTCGTTAATGGCCGTGGAAACTACAGCAAAGGCAATATTAACATGGTCACCTCTGGATTTTACACTCTCTACAAAGTTTCCGAAACTCTCTAAATAGGTTTCTCCGGTCTCTACCTGATTTTGATCCAATGTGACTCGAACAATATCCTTGGTGTGGATGGATTTTAATTTTTGGGAGTCGGATTGGTCATAAGCTTCCATAAAGGGAATCCATACATCAGTTTTGATGGCTTCCAAGGTTTCTTGGGGAATGTCTTTTGGAGGTTGTTGTCCATAAGAAAGTGCAAAGCAACCTAAGAGCAAGAGTGTAGCTAACTGTTTCATTTTTTGAAGTTTGAATTGTGCTGAATGTATAAAACATCCTTAGATCAAGCTTCCTTTTTAAGAAAAGTATAAGATTTTGCCTGTTCTTACAGAACCCTTTAGACATTTTGGGGTCAATTGGCTTTGGCGCTTTCCAAATAGGCGCTACGTGCTACTTTCGCTGTTTTATGATTGCCGGTATGGTTCCAGCCCGGGGGCATCAGTAAATACCGAAACTTGTTGCCGATGCCGGGAGCGTTCCAGACATCTTTGGCCAAGGCCACGATTTCACCAAAATATACATCCAGAAAATTTCCGGAATCCATCTCGCGTGTAATGCCGTATTCAATCTGGATATGGTGCTGCTCTTCTTGATAAGTCTTGAAGACCTTGTCCCAAATGTTGAGCAGATTGCAAAAATTGGTATCCATATAGAGTGGATTTTTGGCATGGTGCACCCGATGGTGCGATGGGGTCAGGATAATTTTGTTCAAAAAGCCCAAGCGACCATTTTTCAATATATTTTCTCCAATATGGATGAAGGCACCATACGTGCCGTCAATGAACATGATAAGGAACAACATTTCCGGTTGCACGCCCAAGAGAATGCAAACGGTGGTCCTAATGGTGTCAGCATACGGAGCTTCCAAAAAGAAATGTGCATGGGTCACGGATAAGTTCATGTCCTCGGGGGCATGGTGCGTGGAATGTAAACACCAGAATAATCGAACTTTATGACCCAGATAGTGATAGACAAAATGACCCAGTTCCCAAACAATGTACCCGTAAATGAACCAATACCACGTCATTGTGGTCTGGAACGGGGCGTATTGTTGAAAAAGTCCAATACAAAGGGCGACCATGGCAATGGCAATGAACCGACCCACAAACCGATTGAAGATGTAGATAAGGAAATTTACCTTGTAGACCTTGGCCTGGGGTTTTTTGTAGATGAACCCCAAAATAAGTTCAAGAATGAGCAAGAGAGGTATAATGGGGTAGATTAGGGAAACAATACCGTCGTACGTGGTAAAGGTAGAATAATCCCCAGAGCGGAGAATTTCCAAGGCCTGCGAGATGCCCAGAAAGCCAATGACCTCGTTATAAAGGGTTTCTAAAAATTCCATGTGGGTTTGTTTAGTTGGTACAGAAAATAGAAAACTTGGAAAAAAAGTCTATAAAATTTCGACCAACACCCATTTAAGGCACATTTACGTTAAAGAAAGTGGCTGTTTTATATAACCTTAAAAATTTTGTAGGGCTTTGGGAGCTTTATCTTTGTGTTTCCAACGTTTGTGTGTCCAGAAATAATATTCAGGTGCCTCAAGAATAGCTTTCTCTGTTTCGTTCATAAACGCTTCTGAAATCTCATAATCCGGTATTTCGTTAGGATTTTCAGTCAAAACTTTAAAGGTGGCTTCATAGTATCCGCGCCCTGTTTTTTTAACCTTCAGGTATACCGGAACCATACCGGTGCTTTTACAGATTTCCTCCGCACCAACATGTATGGGGACCAAAATGCCCATGAATTTGGCCCAATGTCTTGCTCTGTTCAACATAGGGGATTGGTCGCTAATAATCCCGACCGTAATCAATTCGGATGCTTTTTTTGAATCGGCTATAATTTTTCGACTCTCAGAGGTCTTTATCAATGTAGTGCCATATTTGCTCCGTATATCTCGGACCAACTTATCAAAATATTTATTTTGGATGGGTTGATATATGGCATAAGCTTTTGAGCTTATTAGCGTATTTAATGAGAAAACCCATTCCCAACTGGCATAATGGGGCATCATTATCATAACACTTTTACCACTATTTTCAAGTTTTTGAAAAACCTCAACATTGGTGAAAACATACCTTTTTTTTATTTGTTCAGTGGTGATTCCCAAGGTCTTTATCATCTCCAAAAACATATCACAGAAATGTTTGTAGAATTCCTTTTCTATCAATAAACGCTCTTCTTCCGATTTTTCGGGAAACACAAGGGCCAAGTTGTTGCGCACCACTTTTTTACGGTATCCTATGGCATTGTAGAGGAGGGCATAGACTCCATCAGAAATGACATAAAGGATTTTAAAAGGCAACCTGGAAATCAACCAGAGTAAAGGATAAGAAAGGATATAAACTACTAGCTGCATTGGTAATTCTTGTGTGCAAATATAGCTATATTTGAATCCAAACCTGAGTTACCATGTTCAATTTACATATAGCAACCATTGGC
The DNA here is from genome assembly GCF_042651185.1 of Flagellimonas marina. NCBI lineage: Bacteria > Pseudomonadati > Bacteroidota > Flavobacteriia > Flavobacteriales > Flavobacteriaceae > Flagellimonas > Flagellimonas marina. The sequence continues at coordinate 1,103,160 of NZ_JBHSCL010000004.1, forward strand.
ATTATTGCAGCCAATGTAATTGTGTCCTTGCGCGGCTTTAGCGACTCCATTTTTTTTGACCGATATAAATTCAGTATTGGTGCCATACGTGCCGGACAACGGGAAAGAACCGTTACATCGGGCTTTTTGCATGTTGATATTTCCCATTTGTTCTTCAACATGTTTACCCTGTATTTTTTTGCCAATGTGGTCATTAATTGGTTTGGACCCGGAAAGTTTTTGATCATTTACTTCATCAGCCTGCTTGCCGGAAGCCTCTTGGCCATGTTTTTCCATAAGGATGAACCCTACTACAGTGCCGTTGGGGCCAGTGGTGCCGTCACGGGTATTTTATATGCTGCAATTCTGTTGAATCCTGATATGCAACTTGGGATAATGTTCATTCCCATTCCATTGCCCGCTTACGTTCTGGGAATTGCTTATTTGCTCTATTCCATTTACGGAATGAAAAGCAGACTGGGCAACATTGGCCATACAGCCCACTTTGGCGGTGCCATTGGGGGTTATGCCACTACGTTGTTGTTCAGGCCAGAATTGTTTGTAACGGATACTTTTATAGTTGTTCTTTTGGCTGTTCCTATTCTGATTCTCTTTGTTTTGGAGAAGATGGGTAAAATTTAAACCATAAAAAAAGGTTCAAGTAAAACCTGAACCTTCTCTATTTTGAAAGTATCTTGTCTTAATTGAGAAGTTCTGCCACTTTTTCTTCCAAAGCAGCTCCGCGCAAGTTCCTGGCCACGATGACTCCATTTTCATCCAATAAAAAAGCAGCAGGTATGGCATCAACATTATACATTTCTGCTATGGGGTCTTGAAAACGCTTTAGGTTGGATATATGGTTCCATGCCAATCCATCGGCTTCAATGGCGCTTTTCCAATCTTCGGCACGGGTATCTAAAGAAACGCCAAGCACGTTGAATCCTTTGTCTTTGTACTTATTGTAAACGGATACAATATTGGGGTTTTCCATACGGCACGGTCTGCACCATGCAGCCCAAAAGTCCACTAAAGTAAGTTTGCCTTTACTGGTGACCTCGCTAAGGGCCAAGGGTTCACCGCTTGGCGTAGGAGCAGAAAAATCTGGGGCCACGGCACCAATTTCTGTGGATTTCATACTGTCCAAACGTTCTTTTAGCTCCATGGCAGGCTTGGTGGCCTTCATTTCTGGGGATAGTCCTTCGAACAGTGCTTTGATTTCATCCGCAGGAAGTGCCTTGCTCATCATTAGATTTCCAATGATCAACACTGAAATCATAGCATCTGGATGGTTCTTGGCAAAGTCTACGTTGAAGTTTTTTGCCTCTTCTTGGAATTCAATAAATTCTTCCCGAAGTGCATTGACTGTTGCGGTATCGCGCTGTTGCGCAGCAGTTCTCATATCATTTTGCATGGACATGGCCCTATCGGAAAGGATTCTGGATTCATCCAAAAAGTCCATAAAAAGCTCATTCTGTGGAGTACCCTTAAGCTTTGCATAGTTCATACTATCCTTTTGGAACTGGATGTCGATTTCTCCGTTTTCCAGAAAGAAAGGAACGTTGCCTCTGTTGGCTTCTAAAAATATGTAGTGTAGTTTGGGTTCAGTTTGGGTGCCCTTAAAACTGAAGACACCGTTTTCAACCGTGGTCGTGTCTATATCAACCAATTGATTGATGGAATCCGTAGTTTTTAGGTATACTGGCGTGCCATTTTCCAATTCGCCGTCAACCTTGCCATTTAGCGTATATCCATCGGATTTTGAACCACATGATGCCAAGAACACAACTCCCAGCACAATTGCAAATACTTTTTTCATTTCTCGTTGTTTAAGCCGCTAAGGTATTCATAACTTATTGCATAAAAAAACCCTTGACCTTATGAAAGTCAAGGGTGAGTTCAGAATTATGCTATTTGTTAGAATTGATATCGAATTCCCAGGGCGATATCGAAGTCAAAATCATTGTCGAATCCATCATAGCCCACTAGTCCGATTTCAGGTCTAAAATCCAATGAAATGAGCAGGGGTATGTCAAAATTGTATTCCACACCAATATCACCGGCAGCAAACACAAAAAGACCATCATTGTCGTCGTCAAAATTGGGGTTTGGTTCAAAATCAACACTACCCAATCCACCACCTACACCGTAAAACCAGTTAAAATTTCCATCCAGTTGATGTACCCATTGATAAACACCGGTAAGTTTAAAAGCGTCAAAGTTTCTACTATCACGCCAGCCCAGGTCGAACTCTGCCCGATTATATCTACCTATGGATTTCTGATAAGATATTTCGGCCCCAAAACCGTCGCTGTCACCCAAACGGAGACCTAGGGCGTGCTCGGAAATTTCCTGTGCACTAACGGAAGCTGTTGCAAACAAAAAAAGCGCAGCAAATAATGTGGTAATCTTCATAAGTTTACTCGTTAAGTTAAAAATTAGAGATAGTTTTGTAACTACATTTACGTTTGTTAAACCATTTTGGTTCCCAAAAAGTATTCCAAATTGAATAAAAATTTGTTAAAAGCCCTTTCTGAAGAACTACAGGGGGAGTTGATGGTGGATGACCTCAGCAGAGCATTATATTCCACCGATGCTTCGGTGTACAGAAAGCGACCTCTTGCAGTGGCTTACCCTAAAAATACACTGGACCTCAAAAAACTGATTCAGTTCGCCAATGCCCATACGGTTGGGCTAATACCCAGAACCGCTGGAACCTCATTGGCAGGGCAGTGTGTAGGTGATGGTATTGTGGTGGATGTTTCCAGGCATTTCACTCAAATATTGGAACTGGACAAAGAAAAAAAGCAGATAAAAGTTCAGCCAGGAGTTGTCCGTGACGAACTCAATCAATATTTAAAACCATTCGGTCTATTTTTTGGACCGAATACCTCAACTTCCAATCGATGCATGATAGGAGGGATGGTGGGCAACAACTCTTCGGGTACCACTTCCATTCAGTATGGGGTAACCCGGGATAAGGTCATAGCAATGCACTGTGTGCTTTCGGATGGAAGTGAAGCAATAATCTCGGACATTTCCAAAGCAACTTTTGATGCCAAAAAGCAGGAAGACACTTTGGAAGGTAAGATTTACGCATCCTTGGAACAAGAACTTTCCAATGGAGAGAACAGAAAAAATATTCTGGCCGAGTTCCCAAAACCCAGCATACACCGAAGAAATACAGGCTATGCGGTGGATGAACTTTTGAAAAATAATCTCTTCGGAAGTGAGAAAGAGGACTTCAACCTCTGCAAATTGTTGGCCGGAAGCGAAGGAACCCTTGCATTTACCACCGAAATCACCCTTCAATTGGATGATTTACCACCACCATTGTCCGCCATGGTGGCCACGCACTACAAAACCTTGGAAGATTGTTTGAGCGATGTGGCGCCAGTGATGCAGCATAACCTGCATACCTGTGAGATGATGGACAAGGTGATTCTGGACTGTACTAAAAACAACAGGGCACAGTTGGCCAATCGTTTTTTTGTGGATGGTGATCCCGCCGGAATCTTAATGTTGGAATTAAAAGCTTATTCCGAAGAAGACCTTGAATCGCAACTAAAGGAATTGCTACAAACTATTGAAAAATCAGGTTTGAGCTATGCAAATCCCATTTTAATGGGTGATGACATCAATAAAGCCATTGAATTGCGTAAGGCAGGTCTTGGTTTGCTTGGGAACATGGTGGGTGACCGAAAGGCGGTGGCCTGTATTGAGGATACGGCGGTTGCTTTGGAGGATTTGAAGGATTTCATCATGGAGTTCTCCCAAATTATGAAGGGGTATGACCAGCAAGCGGTATATTATGCTCATGCTGGAGCCGGAGAATTGCATTTACGACCTATCCTTAATCTAAAAAAGTCGGAAGATGTGGTGTTGTTCCGTTCCATTACCACCGATGTGGCCAAGCTCACCAAAAAATACAAAGGAAGTTTTAGTGGGGAACACGGAGATGGTATTGTTCGTGCTGAATTTATCCCGTTGATGATTGGCGATGCCAATTACGAGCTGTTGAAACGGGTTAAAAAGATGTTCGACCCGAACAATATTTTTAATCCCGGTAAAATTGTGGATGCTTTCCCGATGGATGAATCGCTTCGATACGAGGTGGACCGACAGGAGCCTGAGGTAAAAACCTTTATGGACTTCTCGGACAGTGAGGGTATTTTGAAAGCGGCTGAAAAATGTAATGGAAGCGGGGATTGCCGAAAAAACCATACCATGTCTGGAGGGATGTGTCCGAGTTACCACGCCACTAAAGATGAGAAGGACACAACTCGGGGACGGGCAAATGCACTTCGGGAATTTTTGACTCAATCTGACAAAACCAATCGGTTCGACCAAAAAGAACTCAAGGAAGTATTCGACCTGTGCTTAAGTTGTAAGGCCTGTGCCAGTGAATGTCCCAGCAATGTTGATGTGGCCACCTTAAAAGCGGAATTCCTCTATCAGTATCAAGAATCCAACGGGTATCCTTTGCGAAGCAAACTGTTTGCCCATAACACCAAAGTGAATGCTTTGGGAAGTAAGATTTCGGGTATCACCAATGCCGTATATGAGTCCAAAATTTTGGGCGGATTCTTGAAAAAGACCGCTGGCGTAGCTTCCGAGCGAAGTTTTCCCAAGGTGTACAACTTCAATTTTGAACGACATTTGGAACAATTCAATCTGAAAAACACGGACCTTTCCAAGAAGAAAGTGGTGCTCTATTTGGACGAGTTCACCAAATATCTTGACATTGAAGTAGGTAAGGATGCCATTGAGCTTTTGTGCAAATTGGGCTATGATGTGGAACTCTTCTATGCCGAAAGCGGACGAACCTATTTATCCAAAGGTTTTTTAAAGCAAGCTAAAAAGTTGGTGTCCAAAAACATGTTGAAACTAGCACCATATCTAGAAAAGAACATTCCCATTGTTGGACTAGAACCTTCGGCCATACTATCGTTTAGGGATGAGTACCAAAGGCTCCATGACGATAGACCTAAATTGACCAAGCTGGCGGTTCAATCTTTGTTGATTGAGGAGTTCTTGGCAAAAGAAATCGCTCAAGGTCATATTACTAATGAGAGTTTTACAGAAGAGGAGCGTACGGTGAAAATTCATAACCACTGCCATCAAAAGGCGTTGAGCGATCAAAAAGTGACCTTTGATGTATTGAATCTTCCTAAAAACTATAAGGTTACAATCATTTCCTCTGGTTGCTGTGGTATGGCAGGTTCATTTGGCTATGAAAAAGAGCATTATGAAACCAGTATGAAGGTGGGGAGTTTAAAATTATTCCCAGCCGTTGAAAAAAGTGAGAAAAACACCTTGATTGCTGCCAATGGAACCAGCTGTAGGCATCAAATTAAGGATGGCACCAACAGGAATGCGGAGCATCCGGTGTCAATCCTGCGTAAAGCCTTGATTATCTAGACCTTTTTTGTTGGGTTCGTTCGTTGGTTCGTCTTCCAAGGGATTTTCAATAAAGAAATCTTCTTGGTTGATTTCCTCCATGTCCACTTCCTTATCGGTGATTGAGGCAATAAGTTCGTTCATGTCCATCTCCTTAAGGTCTTCATCCACAAAGAAGGGGGATAGTCTATCATGGTTGTAATGGTATATTCTCCAGCGCTTGAAGGAGTATTCCAAGGCAGTGAGGTTCTCTACCCAATCTCCTGAATTAAGATAGGTGCAGCTACCATATTTATTTTCGTAATGCTCTTTTTTAGGCTGATGGATGTGCCCACAAATCACGTAATCATAATCATTTTCTATAGCAAGGTCGGCCGCAGTCTTCTCAAAATTATTGATGTATTTTACCGCACCCTTCACACTATTTTTGATACGCTTGGACAAGGAATATTTTTCGCGCCCCAACCTTACCAACCACCAATTCACAAAGCTGTTGATCAAAATCAAAAGGTCATACCCGTACCCACCCAGCTTGGCCAACCATTTTGCATTTTGAATGGAGACATCGAACACATCCCCATGGAAGATCCATGCTTTTTTGCCATCTAGATTGAGCACTAGCTTGTTCATGATTTTAAAGTTTCCCATTGAAGTATCACTGAACTTACGAAGCATTTCGTCATGATTTCCAGTGATATAGTAAACCTCTGTGCCTTTTGAGGCCATTCCAATTACCTTTCTCAAAACCTTTAAATGGGACGGCGGGAAATAACGTTTGCTAAACTGCCAAATGTCGATGATATCGCCATTTAAAATGAGTTTTTTAGGCTGAATACTGTTAAGATAAGCAATGAGTTCATCAGCATGGCAGCCATAGGTTCCAAGGTGGACATCTGAAATAACCGCCAGTTCTATCTTCCTTTTTTTCAAATGAATAGGGTTTGTATGCAAAATAACGGTGTAGGAATAAACTTAAAATCAATTTCAAATCAATAATTCATGAGGATATGGTTAATAAAACATGAAGTCCATAAAACCTATGTTACTTAAAGATTAACTAAAGGAGTTACTTTTGAATTCGGCTGAGAACATCTACCTTTGGGCAACCATTAATTTTTATACCGGATGGCTGGAAATTCTTTTGGAGAACTTTTTAGGTTGACCACCTTTGGTGAATCACATGGAAAAGCCATTGGCGGCGTGTTGGACGGATGCCCCGCTGGGGTGGAATTGGATATCGAAAAAATCCAATTGGAATTAAATCGAAGAAAACCAGGTCAATCCGCAATTGTTACCCAACGCAAAGAACCTGACACGGTTGAAGTCTATTCAGGAATTTTTGAAGGAAAGACCACAGGTACGCCCATCGGCTTTGCCATTCATAATACCAATCAAAAATCCAAAGATTACTCCCACATCAAGGATTCATACAGACCTTCGCATGCAGATTATGTGTACGATAAAAAATACGGTTTTCGCGATTATAGAGGCGGGGGTCGAAGTTCGGCCCGCGAAACTGCAAGTAGGGTAGTGGCCGGCGCCATTGCCAAACAATTTTTGAGCGATATTCAAATCAATGCGTTTGTCTCCCAAGTTGGGGAATTAAAAATGGGAAAATCGTATCAAGAATTGGACTTTTCATTGATTGAATCCAATCCGGTACGTTGTCCGGACCCAGAGATGGCCCAAAAAATGGAGGATTACATCAAATCCATTAAAAAAGAAGGGGATACCATAGGCGGTGTCATTACCTGTGTTGCGCAAAATGTACCCATTGGTTTGGGCGAGCCGGTTTTTGATAAGCTCCATGCTACTTTAGGAGCGGCCATGCTCTCCATCAATGCGGTAAAGGGCTTTGAATACGGGAGCGGCTTTGAGGGCATCAAGATGAAAGGTAGCGAACACAATGATGCCTTTAATCCAGACGGCACTACAAAAACCAATCGAAGTGGAGGAGTGCAAGGGGGTATCAGCAATGGGATGGACATCTATTTCAATGTAGCTTTTAAACCCGTGGCCACGATATTGCAATCCTATGAGACCATCAATAAAGAAGGCGAACCCGTGACCACCCAAGGTAAAGGAAGGCATGATCCCTGTGTGGTGCCCAGAGCGGTGCCTATTGTGGAAGCCATGGCAGCATTGGTCTTGGCGGATTTTACGCTATTGGCCCGAACCAATAAAATTTAGGAGCATTAGGGCGTTTCGCGCCAAAATACTATCTTCCTTTCCTAAAAACTACTCATGCGTAAACTCGAACTGCACTGGCAGATTCTTATTGGGATGCTTCTAGGTATCCTATTCGGATTTGCAATGACCCAAGTAACTTGGGGTATAGATTTTGTATCAGATTGGATCCAACCTTTGGGAACCATTTTTGTAAAACTACTTAAACTGATTGCGATTCCGCTGATTTTGGCGTCGTTGGTCAAGGGGATTTCCGACCTCAAGGATATATCAAAATTCAAGAATATTGGTTTACGTACCATTGGCACGTATATCGTAACAACCGTGGTGGCCATCACCATTGGATTGCTCTTGGTGAATGTCATAAAACCAGGCAATGGGATTTCCGAAGAAACGGTGACAAAACTTACCGATACTTATGCCGGGGATGCGGGAGTTACGTCTAAGTTGGAGGAAGCCAGTCGACAAAAAGAAAGCGGCCCCTTGCAATTTTTGGTTGATATGGTCCCTGACAATGCCTTTTCGGCCATGAGTGATAATGCTCTTATGCTCCAAGTGATTTTCTTTGCCATTATATTGGCGATTTCCATGTTGTTGATTGGGGAGAAGAGTGCAAAACCCCTCAAGGATTTCTTTGACTCCTTGAATGATGTGGTCTTAAAGATGGTGGATTTGATTATGCTCACCGCACCTTATGCTGTTTTTGCCTTGTTGGCCGGGGTTGTGGTTTCCTCCAGTGATCCTGATTTATTATTGGCTCTATTAAAATATGCCGGTGTTGTGGTCTTGGGACTATTTTTAATGATAGTATTCTATTCCATTGTGGTAACGGCATACACCAAAAAGAATCCGTTTTGGTTTTTAAAGGAGATGAGCCCGGCACAGCTATTGGCCTTTTCCACCAGTTCCAGTGCAGCCACCTTACCAGTGACCATGGAACGTGTTGAAGAACATATTGGTGTGGACAAGGAAGTATCCAGTTTTGTATTGCCCGTAGGAGCTACCATCAACATGGATGGAACAAGTTTGTACCAAGGTGTTGCCGCGGTTTTTATTTCGCAGGCGCTTGGGTTTGACCTTACTTTTTCAGGCCAATTGACCATTATTTTAACCGCTCTACTGGCTTCCATTGGTTCCGCGGCCGTTCCAGGAGCAGGGATGGTGATGTTGGTGATTGTACTGGAATCCATTGGTTTCCCTTCGGATAAACTGGCTATCGGTCTAGCCTTGATCTTTGCGGTGGATCGCCCGTTGGATATGTGCCGGACCATTGTAAATGTAACCGGAGATGCCATGGTCTCCATGGTGGTGGCCAAATCTGTTGGTAAATTGGGAGATCCCCATGTGGAAGAGTGGGACGATCATTTAGATCAAGTTAAAGGCAGTTAACCCAAAAACTTGGCCTTCAATTCAGGGGTGGGAATCATACACGACTCTTGTTTGCCAAACCATTTATAACGATTCTTGGCCACAAAGTCGTAAATGGCATTCCGAAATGAAGTGGGAATCCACGTGAAAATGGCGCTCAGTTTCCATAACCCACCCAATTCTTGGGCAATCTCCAAGGCTGCATCCGATTTTGTATAGTAGGCCACACCTGGTTCAATGAGAATGATGGAATCCACTTGGCTCGTATCAATATTGCGTTCTGAAACCAGTTTTTCACCAATTTCACTTTGTAAGGCCGCATAGCGGAACACGTCCTTCTTGTCCCGCTTGATAACAAACTGAACGGACCCGTTGCAAAGATTGCATACGCCGTCGAAAAGAATAATTTTCTTGCCGTTTTCCATGCTACAAAGATACGCAGGTTTAAAATGAAAAACTATAGATAAGCATGTCAGGCGTAGGCAGGAATCACAAGAATCATCACGAATGTTGGAGGGTGTCATTTCGAGTAAGCGAAGCGACGAGAAATCTATTTTTGTTCAGATTTCTCAATCGTCGTTGCACTCCTCATGTCGAAATGACATCGCGGCCGAAACTGTCACTTCGAGTTAGTGCCAACTCGTGTAAAGCATTTATTCAATTTCAACCATTTCTGGGTTAAAAAAATAAGACGCGTGAATCAGGCTTAGGGCCTATAGATTTAATATAATCATTCCTTCAATCGTAAAAACCGTACTGCATTGTCATAAAATATCTTCCTTTTATCTTCTTCATTCAGAAAGTCGTAGCTATTTAATTGGTTTATGCTTTTTTCAATGGCGTGTGGCCACACCATTTGGTCAGATCCAAACATGATCCTATCCATCAAGCCATATTTTTTGGCTTTCCTTAAAAATTGTTCTGCATAATCCATTGGTTGCTTGTCCACCCAAAGTATAACCCCTAAATCCGTGTACAATTGGGCATATTGAAGCATTAGTCGCAATGCATTTTCGTAAAAAACTTCGCCGGCATGCATCATGTAAATTCTCAATTTAGGGAATTTGGCAAGGACATCTTCAATGGTATATGGATCTCCAAATCGTATTCTAAAATTTGGGCAGCACCTGTACGTAATGTTCATGGGGCCTCCGCCCGTATGCACAGCCACGGGGATGTCATACCGTTCGCAAATTTTTAAAAAGGGTTCAAATTCCGGGTCAGACAAGGTGTGCCCATCATAAACAGCTCCTATTTCTCCAAAAACCTTCAATTTTCCGGACTCAATAAGTTCCTTAAAAGCAATGGTGTCATTTGGCGGGGAATTGGTATAATATCCAGGTATCATAATTCCATCATTATCCCATGTATTTGGTCCTCCAATAGTGCTGACTACCGCTTTTTGAATATTATTCTCCTTTAGGGCTTTAAGCAATTCTTCCTTATAGGTTTTGTAGTCCTTTGGGGCCATTGTTCCATCTGGCGCAGGTGCGGTAAAATACGTTTGCTCTGTATAGTCATGTAGGTGCATGTCTATTATGGGCTGATCCCCTACTTGCGCATGACTTAAAAACGAGGTGACAAGCAGGGCGAATACTATTTTTTTCATTTTTCTGGGTTATAGGGTTAGTGTGTTATGAAATATAGTTGCCTCCTAATTTCACCTATTTCTAGCTGAAAAGCAAGTGGTTGACAATGTACAATCTTTCAGTGGTCTATAGACCGACACAAATGGCACAAATCTTCACGAATTATTGTGGTGCGTCATTTCGAACCGACCGGAGGGAGTGTGAGAAATCTAGATTTCTCAATCGTCGTTGCACTCCTCATGTCGAAATGACATCGCGGCCGAAAATGTCATTTTGAGTGAGTGTCAAATACTGTAAAGTGAGTATCTAATTTCACCCATTTCTGGAATAAAAACAAGTGGCATAAAAATCCATCTTATAATTTGAGAGGGGGAGTTAAGCAATAAATTATGGCCATAATTTGGTAAAAATTTTTATTCCATAATAACTTCTCTGTAAATTCCTATTGGACTAATAGCTATTTTCGGATAGCTTGGTACAAAAAAGAATTTTTCAAAATTCTCGAATGATGCAAACATATTTCTAAAAGCTTTGTCGTAAACAGCTTCTTCGGTTAATTCATTCTCATCAAAAGCAAGGTATTCCTCATTCAAGTCAACTCGAACATCATTCTCTTGCGGACAAGAAGTTATTACTCCGAAAACTGATAGCTTTATATTTGGTCTACTTCCATATGTGTAAATGACATTCTCAAAATCACCATTTACCAAATATTGACTTTTTAAATTCGCCAATATTTGAAACTCAGAAAAATCATCAAAAGGTGCAAGTCTAAAGTTTAGTCGATTTGGTGAAAAGGTGTCAAGGAAAATCTTTACTCTTTCAACAAATGTTTCATCAAGTAATTGTGCCTCCGAGTGTTCTTCGATTATTTTGTCAAAGTTTTTTTCAGCGGCTTTTAGTCTGTTTAATTCTTTGTGGTTTTGTGATTTTTTTAGTGACCGTTTTAATTCACTTATTTGTTTCTTATGTGCAACAATTTCTGGATTGTCTTCTAATGCGGAAGCATATATTAATCTTTGAACATCATTAAAATTTGACATTATATTTTTAAATCTCCCGTAATCTTCAAATGAACTCCAACCCGTAGCTTTTATATATGTGTATTTTAGAACATTTTCTAAAAATTCATCAAAACTTTTTCCGTCAGTTGTCAAAGCTTGATTTAAGTCTTTTAGTACTCTATTGTCATTCAGCTTATTTTCTACCTCATTCAATAATTCGTGATAGAGTTCAATTCTTTCAGTTTTTATTGTTTTCTCGTCTGCTGCTGCTCCAACTTTTGCTTTTAATAATTTAATGTCAAAACCAAATTCAGATTGAAGTCCGCCTTGTTCTTCGATTGCTCTAGTTATTTCGCTAACAATTCCTCCACTCAATTGGCTATTAAGTGATTTGGCTTTGTCGTAATCGAAGTATATCAAATCTTTTACTGATTTCATTGTTTCTTCAAATGTTTACTAACTTGTTTGATGGGATGTAAAATACATCTGTTAACCGCCAAATTTCACTCATTACCTTCTCAAAACCAATAGGTTACAATCAAAACTTTTCAAGATTTATCAACCAAAACTTTTAAAATGTATATTTGCTCCGTCAACACATTTTATAATCTCGCAATGCGAAAATCTCGAAATCGGTTTAAACAAAAGAAACTGGGAAGGCATACGGGTGCAAGTCCCGAGACCTATCTAAGCATTGCTTGGAATGTGTTGACGGTGACCTTCCCTCTTTGTTTAATTTTTAATCCTCTTATTTATGTCAGCACAAGATGGTCAAAAAAACAGCCCCCATTGTCAGCAGGGTAGTACCGATGCCGCGCTGAGCGCACCCAAAATCACCCGAGAACTTAGCCCGGCCCAAGAGCAGCTCTTGGAGTACACCGATTACCTAGATGGCCCCGATCTGGTAAAATGCCTAAAACTGCTCCACGACATTACCATTTACCATTCCCACGAACCCTTGGATGAGGCAGAAAAAGATGCTCTCTTTACCGTAAAGGGGCTTTGGGAGTGTATTGAACGCATCAATGCGTGAGGTACGAAGTTGGAGGAGGGAAGTTAGAAGTTATTAACCCGAATGTCAGTTCGAGCGCAGTCGAGAACAGCTTGCATGACGCGTACTGTAATGACCTCTCGACTGCGCTCGAGGTGACACTTTAAAAATCATTGCACAGTCTGCACCTCACTAAATTGAATCACGGGTTGTATGTTGGTGTAGTTGGGAACATCGGCCCGTAGTTTGTCTCCAATAGGTCCCATGGCCTTTTGGAAGGCTTCCATGCTTTCAAAATAAAAATAGCCTACGGCTACATAAGGGGAGGGGCTGTCTGGCGCTCCACCCGAGAGGCCCTTGTCGATCATCATGGCTTTTAGGTCATCGCCCATAAGATCGGCCGCCATGGCCATGTGGTTGTTGATGTAATAGTCCATGTTAAAGGTTGCGTCTTCGGCATTGGGGTAGAAAATGGTCATTTTAATCATGCCCTTTTCAATTTTGGGGTAATCGGCAGTTTCGTTTTTGGCAAAGGCAAATACGATGATCAGGGCCAAGGCTAGGAGTGTGCTTTTTGTTTTCATATGATGTTGTTTAGTGTGCTGTTCGTGATAAATTGTGCTAGTGAATATAGTTAAAATACGGGTATGTTTTATGGGATGGTTGGATAATTGAAAGGTTGGGGGTCAGAAGTCAGAAGCCTGATATCCGATGTCTGAAATCTGTAGTCTGAACTAAAGAAAGGGTTTTACAAAAATGGCTGCTAACATATCCATAAAAGCAGCCCCCATTGGGGACAACCAGAAGTAATCGGCGAAGAAGAAAATGCCCAAAACGAGTACAGGGGTAATTAAATCGACCCAGACCACTTTTTTTAGTTTTACGAAATCAAAAAGAAACAAAACGGCTGCCGGGAAAATCTGTATGCCTTTGTTGAACAACTGACTAGCCTGAAGGCCAAAATCAAAGGACACCCTAAAAATAGCAGCACTGGTGCACATTACCATGCAGCCTAACATCAATCGCTTGTGCAGAAAGGCTTTTTTTCGGTAGGCAAATGCAAAACCGAACAGGATATAGGCAGACAGTAGACGAAATACATTGTGTCCTGCAACATCAACGGTATTGGTGCCCACATACGCTTTGTAGACGACCGGAAAGAAGCCGGTTGGAATCATTACAGCCATGATGACAACTCCAAGGATACCCAAGGTCATGTGTGTTTTATAGTTTCGGTAACGGATTAAAAATACTTGCACCGCATACAGCAAGACCCAGAGGGTAAACGATATTCCATGAATGAAAAGATGAACGGGAAGCGGTTCGGGGTTATCAAAATATTTGGAGAGGTAGAAGGAAGGCGCAAACCCCCAAAATACAATGAGGAGAAACCAAATGGCCGAAAAGATAAAATATCGGTTTTCTGAGGTGGCTTTCATACCGTAAAGTAGATTGAAAATGAAATAGTTAAATGGGGGAGAGAGCCTAAGTTCGTGTATTCTAAGCAAATAGCCAACACTTATTGCAGAACTGGGATCACTTTTCTTATTTCCACCTACGCACAAAAGGAATAAAACACATCTAGATTTCTCAATCGTCGTTGCACTCCTTATGTCGAAAAGACATTGGTTTCAACCGTATAGAGGTCTTTTGATAAAATTTGTCATTTCGAGTGAATTCAGCCGAAGGTCTTGTGCTGAATTTGTATCGAGAATCAAATTTTAGTTCTCTACCTACCTGCCAGCAGGTAGGTACGATTTCCTTCTGAAACCACTCGAACTGACAATGTTTTGGGTTGGGTTTTCGATACAATTTTCTTCGAAAATCACTCGAACTGACATTGGTAACAGTTAGAGCGAATTCAAAAAACTCACCAAATCCGTTTCTTTGTCCAGTTCCAGTTTCTTTTTGAGGCGGTATTTGGATTTTAGAATACTATCCGGAAGTACATTCAGCGTAGCTGCAATTTCTTTGGTGGTGAGGTTCATCCGCAGAAAAGCGGCCAAACGTATTTCCTTTTCTGAAATATCGGGGTAGAGGGTCTTGAGTTTTTGGTCAAAATCGTTGTGCACTTCGGCAAAATAGGTTTTGAATACCTCCCAATCCTTGTCCGAAGCATTCTCTTTTTTGAGCAGCATCACAATCCGCCGAAACTCCATCTTAAATTTTTCTGGGGAGTTTTTAATGCTCTCCAGATTTTCCATCAACTCTTGGATAAAGGTGTTCTTCTGCACCAAATGCAGGGTTTGGCTGGCCAGTTCCTTCTTTTTATGGGCAATCTCTTGCTTGTAGATTTCCTCCTGTTTTTCTCGGGCAATTCGGTTTTTCTTCATCCGCTGGCGAAACCCAAATACCAATAACCCAGACAATGCTAGGGCAGAGGCCATGCCCCCGGCGTAAAGACCCTTGGTAAGTTTGTCCACTTTTGCCTTTTCGTTGAGGGTGTTGATTTCTTCTGTTTGTAGAGCGATTTCGGCTTCTTTCTTTTCGGTTTCGTAGATGGTTTGGAGTTCGGAAAGGCGTTGTCCGTTTTCAATATTGTAAATGCTATCGTTCAGGGTTTTGTATTCCTTAAAATAGGTCAATGCCAAACCTTCCTTTTTTTGTTTATGGGCTATTTCCGACAACAATTGATTTGCCCTGGCCTGATTTTCCAAAAGTTCGTTTTCTGTGGCAAGGGATAAGGCTTTTTGGGCCCATGACGTTCCTTCGTCCAGTGCATTCTCTTCCGTTGCAATCTCGGCTACATGGATTTGGTTAGCAACCACGTTCACTGTTTGACCTATTGAATCCGCTAGGAAAAGTGACCGATTAAAGTATGTTTTGGCTTCAGGAAAGTCGCCTTTTAGTTGATAGTATCTCCCCAATCCAAATAAGGTGTTTATCTGGCCCAATGGATATTTCATGCTTTGGGAGAGCTCCCAACTTTCATCAAATTGTTTTTTGGCAGTTTCCAGACTATCCTTTTTAGTCAAGTATATATTACCCAAATTGGTAAGGGAGGCAATAATGCCATGTTTATCATTATCCTGCCTGTTCATTTGTTCCAATTGTAACAGATAGTTGATGGCGTTTGTGGTATCGCGCATCTTCAAATAATTACGGGAAATTCCCCGCATAGCATCTTTCAAGCTGTTCCGGTCGTCATAGCGTTCGTAAATGTCCATGGCCTTTAGGTTGTTTTCCAAGGACAATCGATACGCACCTTTGGAGAAATGCATTCCGGCAATAACATTATAACAGGCCGCAATTCCTGTGGAATCTTGCTCCTTTGCAAAATTCTCCATGGACTTGTTGGCATAGAACAAGGTACTGTCATGCTGGCTCATGATAGAATGGTTAATGGCGATGTTGATTTGCATGGCGGCGGTAGAGCTATATTCTTGGGCTTTTTCGCTCAACTCCATGGCTTTCCTGTAATAATTATTGGAAGATGGATAATCATCAATATAGGAATAGGCAATCCCCATCCGTTGGTAACCGGTATGTTGAATAGGAACGTTGTCCAGTTTCTTTCCCAAATCAATGAGTTGGTTCGCGTAACCGAAGGCTTTATCTATATCCCTGTTGATGTGCGCTCTCCAGAGGTTGACCAAAATAGGGGTGCGGGAAGAATCAATTGGAGATTTTTGTAAGACGTTCAATAAGCTGTCAATAAGTTGGGGACTGGCATCATATTGCCCATAACTACCAAATTGGGTCATCAAAAAACAGACAAAGAGCAAAAGAAATCGTTTCATGGCGGGAGGTTGATTGCTTTACCAAGATACCGATTAATTCCATTGGGCAAACAGTCGTTTCTATGCTCAAAGTTCCAGTTGTCCATAAAAAGTCCATGAAATCTTAAGGATATTTCTTGCGATTTATTTCTATTATGTGTTGATTTTAAAGGGTTTAATCGATGAAAAATATATTCTGTGAAAATGCGATGTCCATGCCTGATTTTGTCGGAATCCATGAATGCTGTCCATACTTTGTCCATGCCCAAAAATAGGCTGGTGGGGGATTGGGGTCTAATTTCGGCAGTGTTGAACCCATAAAACCAAATAGTTATGAAAACAAAACAATCACCCCTAACCCTAGGACTCTACGTTTCAATATTGAGTCTTGTGTTTATAGCCTGTAATGGTTGCAGTAAAGATGAAATTGAACCTGGCCCCGAACAACCTAAGTTCTCCAACGATGAAGCGGAGGCGTTCGATGCGGCTGTGGCACAACTTCAGGCTTTTAGCCAACCCACTGAAACTTCTGTTCAAGAAGATGCCGCAACCGACCCTGAACGTGATACCGAGGATACTGCTTTGGAATGTGTGACCCGGACGTATAAAGGAGCTCCCGGATTTAATGAATTGTTTACATTGGACCCTACCACGGATGTTATTTATCCGGGTTCCATGCTAAAAGGAGAATCCATTCCTACAGGAGAATATACCAGAATCAGTGCGGATAGGGCCCCTATCACCATGTCCATTTCGTTGAGCAATATCACGGGAAAGTCTAGTGTTACCGTTAACGACCCTAACAAACTCAGTGAGGTGCGGGATGGCATCAATGAATTGTTGAATCGGGAAGTGACGGGAGCCACTCCTGCACAACTAGTGGTTACCGAATCTGAAGTATATTCCGAGGAACATTTGTCCGTTGCTGTTGCTGCCAACTATAGGGATGCCACCAAAGATGTTTCGGCCAATCTTGATTTTAGTAATTCTACGTACAAAAACAAATATGTACTAAAGTTTCTTCAGCGTTATTTCACCTTGGATTTGGATTCGCCGGGTAAATCTCCAAGCGATATGTTTACCAATCTTCCCAATTTGGAGACTTTGGGGACTACCAATCCAGTATATGTCTCTTCAGTCACGTATGGTCGGATGGTGTTGTATACCATTGAATCCGATTCCACCATATCTCAGGTAAAAGGTGCTTTTGATGCGGCCATCGAAGCCGGCAAAAAAGAAGGTGAATTTGAATTGGATGTCGAGTCAAAGGAAATCATTACCAACTCTAGTATTAAAGCTTTGATCATTGGTGGGTCGGGTGAAAGTGCTGCCCAGGCCATAAGTGGTGTGGAGAACAACCCGGCTCAAATTTATGAGTATATCGCTGAAGGCGGTAATTACTCCAAAGACTCTCCTGGTGCTCCCTTGGCCTATAAGTTGAGCTATGTTAAAGAAGGTTTTCCAGCGGCCAAAGTGGTTCTGTCAACAGAATATCAAATACGGGATTGTGATGTGGCGTACCCGGAGTTTCAAGTTACAATTGATAAAATAACGGGGACCCAACCATCCGACACCGAAGTGAACGGGAGTTTGAACATGAAGATGAAAGTAGGCACAGATTATTTGGACATTAATAACAATGGTATTGATGATGGTCCGTATTGGAGTAGAGGCACTTCAAACTTTGTGGATGTTCAGAATGATAAAACCCACAACATTGGCGAAGTGTACGTGCTGAAACCCTACCGACCTAATATGGCCGTGGACCAGATTGAATACTACGGAAACCTGTATGACTACAATGGGATTTTGGGCAATGCCAATTTAGGCGAACATACTGGCACAGTGAAACTTGATGATTTGAAAATGAACGAAGAAGAGACCTACACCTTAAACTTCAATGCGGGCATCACCGCCCATTTTAAAATAACCCGAATCAAGTAAATTAGGTTTTAAAAGCACAGTCGGCCGCTCAAGTGGGTTCAACCATTTGATGCCGGCTGTTGTTTTATTCATGCGTAGGTCGGAATCAATGCACTTTTGCAGTTTGACACGCCTGCCTGCCGCAGGAAGGAATTGCACGAATTTCCACATATTCTTGTGGTGCTGTCATTTCGAGTGAGCGAAGCGACGAGAAATCTCTTCTTGTTCAGATTTGGCAATCTTCGTTGCCTCTTAATGTCAAAATGACCCTTAGAAACACTGCAAAATAAAAGGCCGCATCATGCGGCCTTTTTTGATATTTGAATTTCATTCAAGGGGTATGGCTTACACTTTCCATCCTTCCCGATAGGTTCGGGTAACAAACTGGTTGGCGTCCTCAAAATTGGTGATTTTCATGTTCTCCCCATCCCACAACAATTTTTTACGGCCATAAAATTCCATATTGCCTTCACCATTCTCTCTTCGCAACATATAACTACGAATGGCCAAGTTGCCCATAAGTACTGTTTCCGTCATGGGGCCGGCATAGTTAAAAGAGGAGGTCAACCCTTGGTGCTCGGGACTTCCAAACCCCGCTTTGCAGGCATCCACCCATTTCCGTTGGTGACCGTATTCCGGTTCTGGCATGTCTTCGACCTCGGGACCAAATTCGGTAACCCCGTTGTTCATATACAACTTGGGAGTGAGTGGCGAACTGTCATTGATGTTGGTGGAAATGATACCATGTTCCCCATGAATCAATACCCCATTGTAGCTTCCAGGGCCTCCAATGTCGCTATCGGCGGGAATAATTTCTGGATGGGAAGGACGAATACCACCATCGCTCCAGGTCATGGTGACCGGTGCGCCAGTTTTGTCCGTCGCTTCATAATTTAATGTAATGAATGAAGTGGCGGGACAACCTTCTGGATGGTAATCGGGATTCCACATTTGGGAGAAGACCGTTCCGACACTGCATTCTGCGGCGGTGGGGTATTTTAAGTTCAGGGTTCGGTACGGGATGTCAATCAAGTGACACCCTACATCGCCTAAAGCGCCTGTTCCGTAATCCCACCAGCCTCTCCAGTTGAAAGGGTGTAAGTTGGGAGTGTAAGGCTTCATTGGAGCGGGCCCCAGCCATAAATCCCAATACAAATCTTCGGGTTTCATGTCAGGGTTAGGCTCTGGCATAGCATAACCTTGCGGCCACACCGGGCGATTGGTCCAAATTTCCACCTTGGTGATTCTTCCTAAAGCGCCTGAATCGACCCACTTTTGCACGAGGCCCAATAAGGGATTGGAACCCCCTTGGTTGCCCATTTGCGTAACGACCTTTTTGTCCCGGGCCATTTGGGTCAATATGCGAGCCTCTCTTATATTGTGGGTCAATGGTTTTTGTACGTACACATGCTTGCCTCGTTCCATGGCATAGGCAGCAGCAGGTCCGTGTACGTGGTCGGGAGTACTGATGGTCACCGCATCAATCCCTTTAACCTTATCCAGCATTTCACGATAATCATTAAACAACTCTGCTTTTGGAAACTTCTCCACTGTGCTTTTTGCAGACCCAGAAAAGTCGACATCGCAAAGCGCAACCACACGCTCACGGCCATTTACCGAAGCATTGGCAATATCGCTCGCGCCCTTGCCACCAGAGCCAATGGCTGCCAAATGTAAGCGGTCGCTAGGGGCTAAATAACCGGGACCGCCCAAAACATGGCGAGGTACAATAAAAATCCCGGAGGCGATTGCTGTATTTTTGATAAAGTTTCTTCTACTTGAGGAGGAGGGTGTTTTTTTCATTTTTATAAGGTTGGGCAAAATTTATATGCTCAACAAGATAGAAAAATACTGTTCAATTTGCTTGGGGGCCTTCTCAAATTCTTGAAATTGATAATGTTTATGCAAAAAAAATGGCGCTTAAGTATATCGGAACTCTTATTAATTATTTTTTCGCCTCCACCAACTCCAATTGGTCCACGCTCACGTTGGTAGTGAACATGCCGTAATTAACAACTGCTTTACCTTTTTCTAGGGTGTCGATGCTGCCCACAGCTTTTCCGTCCATGAGCCGGACGCGGTCCCCAATTTTAAAGACAGGTCTGGGCTTATTCTTTTCTTTTTGGATGGCCTTTTTCTTTTCCACCTTTTTCTCTACCCGTACTTTTTTGATTTTCTGTTCCAGTTCTTGGGCTACCTGCTGTTGTTGTTTTTGCTTTTCTTTTGCCTTACGGGCAGTAGTTTTTTTACGTTTACTGTTTTCAGTTTCCACAATGCGCAGCAATTCGGAAATCAGGGGACGCTTTTTGTTATTGATGAAATACTGTTCCGCGGCTTTGTTCACTTTATTGCCCAATTGGATCATCCGTTGGTTGTGGTCGTACAACTCTTGGTAGCTTTCCAGTTTAGATTTGATTTTGGAGTTCAATTGCTCCAATTTATCGGCTTCTTCACGGGCTTTGGATTCCTCTTCCTTGAGTTTGGAACCCGTCTGAACCATTTTATTGCGCTCTTTCTGCAATTTGGCAATCGTAGCATCAAAACGGACCTTGCCACGCTCTATCTTTTTCTTGGCTTTATTGATCAAGGAGTAGGGGATGCCATTCTTTTGGGCTACCTCAAATGTGAAAGAACTTCCAGCTTCACCCAATACTAGTTGAAAGGTCGGCTCCAAAGTCTGGGAATTAAATCGCATGTTGGCGTTGGTGGCATGTGGCAACTCGTTGGCCAAAGCCTTAAGATTGGCGTAGTGTGTGGTGATAACTCCATACGCTTCGCGTTCATAGAACACTTCCAAGAACGCCTCGGCCAAAGCCCCGCCCAATTCTGGGTCGCTTCCCGTACCAAATTCGTCAATAAGGAATAAGGTTTTGTCGTTGCAGCGCTTTAAGAAGTGGTTCATGTTCTTCAAGCGATAACTATATGTACTAAGATGATTTTCAATGGATTGATTATCTCCAATATCCGTCAAAATTTTATCAAAAAGACAAACTGTACTTCGTTCATGAACCGGAATCAATAGTCCACTTTGAAGCATCACTTGTAGTAGCCCGATGGTCTTCAACGTGATACTTTTTCCGCCTGCATTGGGTCCCGAAATGACAATGATTCGGTTTTCTTTATGCAGTTGAATGGTCTGCGGCCATGTTTTTTGGTTCTTGCGTTTGTTCGTCAAATAAAGCAGTGGGTGGTAGGCATCCCGTAGGGATAATTCTCGCTCTTCACTGATTTCGGGCAATAGTGCATCCATTTCTGAAGCATATTTGGCCTTGGATGCTGTGATGTCAATATCTGTAAGGTACGATTGGTATTCCTTGAGCAACGGAGCAAAAGGACGGATGGTATTCGTAAGCTGATTGAGAATACGCTGTATTTCTTCTTTTTCATCAAACTCCAAATTATTGAGTTCGCGGGTGTACCCTACCGTGGTATCGGGAATAATATAGACAATGCTGCCCGTCTTTGAACTACCCATCACTGTGCCTTTTACTTTACGGCGGTGCATGGCTTTTACTGCCAAAACTCTTCTATTTTCTACAACAGATTCCCGAATATCATCCAAAAAATCAGAGGATTGGTAACGGGTCAAAGCCGCGCCGAAGCTTTGATTGATTTTACCACGGACTTCATTGATTTGGGAGCGAATGTGTTGTAAATCAGCCGAAGCGAAATCCTTAATCTCACCAAATTTGTCAATAACATGGTCAATGGCATCCGGAATTTCGGTGTTGGCTTCCAGTGCATCCGATTTTTTATGCAGCAATGGATAGTATTCCTTGAATTTCTTCAAAAACTTCTGGTGGATGGACACCGTTTTGCAGATTCCTCCAATCTTTCTAAACCCGGAAATTTCCAAAGTGCTGTTTTCAATCTTGAGCAATGACAATTCCGAATTGATTGTATCGAACCCATGATTGGGAATCCGGTTATCATTGGAAAAGGAGGCGAGATACTCCGAGGTCTGCCCCAAAACTTCCTTTAAAACCTCTTGGTCTGAAATGGGCGTTATGGTCAAGGCCATTTCTTTCCCCAATTCGGTATTGCACCGGGCGGAAAGCTGTTGCAGCACCGTGGGAAATTCTAGATCTTGAAGGGTTTTTGGGTGAATGTTACGCATCTTTTTCTGTTAGCAAGACAAATATAGAATTTTGCTGTTTTTTCTTATCCAAAAAGTAAAACCATAGTAATGTGTACATTTGACTAGACGAATGTTCTGCTCAATTATGAGCCAGACTCTTTGGCTTTGTGAATATTTTGACCAAAAAGAACACATAATATATGGATGTTTCCATTGAACCAAGCTGGAAAGCACACTTACAACCCGAATTTGAGAAGCCCTACTTTCAACAATTGACTGATTTTGTGCGGCAAGAATATCAGAATCATACCTGTTACCCAAAGGGAAAAGATATTTTTGCGGCTTTTGATT
This sequence comes from Flagellimonas marina, assembly GCF_042651185.1. NCBI lineage: Bacteria > Pseudomonadati > Bacteroidota > Flavobacteriia > Flavobacteriales > Flavobacteriaceae > Flagellimonas > Flagellimonas marina. The sequence continues at coordinate 1,125,746 of NZ_JBHSCL010000004.1, forward strand.
ATTGTCCATTCCAGGAAACCAAAGTGGTGATTATTGGTCAAGACCCCTACCACGGGCCAAATCAGGCCAACGGATTGTGTTTTTCGGTAAAGGATGGTATTCCGCATCCTCCATCCTTGGTAAATATATTTAAGGAAATCAAAGTTGATATGGAGAAACCCTATCCCAAAAGCGGCAATTTGGAGCGATGGGCCAATCAAGGGGTTCTGCTGCTCAATGCTACCTTAACGGTTAGGGCGCACAATGCTGGAAGCCATCAGAACAAAGGGTGGGAGCAGTTTACCGATGCCGTCATCAAAACGGTTTCCAATGAATTGGAGGGAGTTGTTTTCTTGCTTTGGGGCGGTTTCGCTAAAAAGAAATCGACATTGATTGATAAGAGCAAGCACCATATCCTAACTTCAGGGCATCCTTCGCCTTTGAGTGCCAATAGAGGACTGTGGTTTGGTAACCAGCATTTTAGTAAAACCAACGGTTTATTATCAAAAATGGGGAGAACATCCATAGAATGGTGATGTTCGGCTAAACAGATTTTGTAATTGTTTGGAATTCTGTATGTTTGGTCCCTTTAGCTGAAAACGCCCCAATTTGGAGAGATTGAAATCTATTTTATTGGTTGATGATGACGAAACCACCAATTTGGTCAACAGCTTTTTTATTAGACAACTTGACAGTTCTTTAAAAGTAAACAACGTGAATAATGGCAAGGAAGCCATTGCGTTTTTGGAAAAAGCTTCTCCCAGCGAAGATTTGCCATGCTTACTGTTGTTGGACGTAAATATGTCCGTTATGAATGGTTGGGAGTTCTTGGATGTCTATACGGAAAAGTTTGGTGGCCGATTTGAAAAGGATGTTGTTATTGTGGTTCTAACGAGTATGGACATTGATGATAATGCGATGGCCATGACACATCCCAGTGTTGCGGAAATGATTCAGAAACCCTTGTCGGATATTAAATTCCGGGCTTTGGTGACCAAGCACTTTTTTAGTGATTAGGATGTAAGAAGGTATTCGGTTGTTTAATCTCCTCAATCAAATTTAAACTGAATAGCTTTTCTTGGACGTTCAGTAGTGTTTCTTCCGATAGTTGATGTTGCCCCCAAATGGTTTTGGGCAACCATTTTTGAATATCATCCAGTTTTTGACCGTAACGGTTGGCCAAAGTGCGGTCTATACTAGGTATTTGCTTGAATTCTTTGGTATAGGTATTGATGACTTCCAAAATATGCTTTAACACTCCTGGTTGAGACCCTAAAAACGAATCGGTGGCGGCAATCACAAAGCAGGGCCATGGTGTAGGGCAGTCCCCCAACCTTTTAAAGATACCCTTATCCACCAGGGGTTTGGTAGTAAAGTGCTCCCACATGAAATAAGCGCCAGAACCCTCATTGAGGCTTTTAACAGCACCTTCCAGATTGTTTATGATTTCAAATTGCAATTTCTCGGGATTCCATCCTTGATTTTGGGCATTTACATAGGCCATTAAGTGACTGCCACTTCCAAATCGGCTTATGGCTACTTTATCATCCTGCAAATCTTGAATGGAATTTCTAGAGCTTTCAGCTGCTACGTGAATACCCCATAGAAGGGGAGAGGAAATAAATTCTTGGACAATTTTACTTGGATTCCCCTGCGAAATACTTTTGATGATGCCTTCTGTGAGAATTATGGCCAAATCCGCTTCGGTATCTTCCAATAATTGACACATTTTGCCTGTTCCTTCCGGTACATCGGTCCATTCAAGGTTAATGCCACGATCTTCAAAAGCACCATCTTCCATAGCCAAATGCCAAGGGAGGTTAAAATGCTCTGGAACTCCAATTATTCGTACAGTCTTCACGAGATTTTTTTAAGGGTTTATAAAAATATTGATTCCACTTGGTATCTTTTTTCTCTGAGCAAATAATACAACAAAAACGTTAGTCAAAATCAGAAGAGATTATTTTTTCCAATGTAAATTGAATAAGGTCATTAATTGTTTTTTGACCATTTTTTGAAAATTCCCCTGTAGCTCTATTGGCAAGTATGGCGCTTAATGAAATTGCTCGGTGTCCATGGAGTTTTGCCAGCCCATAGATGCCGGCGGTTTCCATTTCCAGATTGGTGATTTGGTGGTTTTGATAGGAAAATCCAGCAAGACGAGCATTAAAATCGGGTAAGGCTGTAGCTATCCGGAGGTTTCGACCTTGAGGCCCGTAAAATCCTGAATTTGTTGCTGTTACGCCAAATCGTATACGATTTGAAGTGAAATTACCTGCTAGTTGCCCGTCAAAATCAGTGGCGTACGCATAGATTTTCTGTTCCTTCCATCTTAAGTAATCGTTGAGTTTGGATTCTAAATCAGCGTTTCGGACGTGTCCACTATCATAAAAATGCAAGAGCCCGTCAAAACCGACCCCTGATGAACTTAACAGAAACGAGTCAACTGGGAGGTTGGGTTGAATACTTCCCGATGTACCAATCCGTATAAAACTGAGCTGTCTTTTTTTTTCGTTGATGGTCCGAGTGACAAAATCAATATTTGCCAGAGCATCCAATTCGTTCAAAACTATATCTATATTGTCGGTTCCAATACCTGTGGAAATAACTGTAATGCGTTTTCCTGAAAGAATACCGGTATGGGTAGTAAATTCACGCTTTTTCTTTTCCAGTTCAACAGAGTCGAAATGTTTGGAAACCTCATGTACGCGGTCTGGGTCTCCCACGGTGATTATGATGTCCGCAATATCATCGGGAAGAAGGTTTAGATGATAGATGCTGCCATCAGGGTTCAGAATCAATTCTGAGCTGCCTAAGGACATGGATGCTATTTAGAGTTTTAAAATACGGTTGGTGTCTGTGTTGTATAGAAAATTATACTTTAAGGAACCGCCCAGATATAATTGATTATCACGTATTTGTGAATAATAATTATTTTTATTCTCCAATACTTCCATTCCCTTTTTGGTCAATTTGACAGGGTTGAAAGAGCTGAAGAGGGGTTTTAAAGAAGTAATAATACGCTCATATTGCGAATCCCCAAATCCATAGAATCCTTGGTCTGTCAAAAGGTTTCCTAAAAGTTCCTTTCTGGATTTTGGCTTCTGCGTTGCCGCTAAGTCCAAAATATGGTTCTCCAATTCGTTCAGACCATTTTTTATGGTTGGGAATCGCTTTAAATGCGTTTTAAGGGCATCTGAAAGATATTCAAACTGAAAGTTATCGTTGTTGATGAGGTTCTCCAGCCGGATTGGGTTGTCGCTGCAATAGAGTTGCCACACATAATCAGCGTATTCTATATCGTCTTGGGAGAGCATGGTCCTATTTTCGTAAAGCTCTAAGAGTTTTTCATCGCTCAATTCACTAAGACCATAGTATTTATCGCTGTCATCTTCTTTTCCACTGCAGACCAGTGAGATTTCGGCATGCCTTCTGTGGGTTTTTAACCAACTTAGCACGGCCAGCATGTTGATTTGGCAAAATAAGTCATATTCAAACCAAAGTACAATCTGGTCTTGCTGTTTGTGGTTACATAAAGAGCGGTACTCTTTGAGTGTTTTTTCAACAAACCAAGATTTGGAAATCTTGTAGTTTTTACTCAAAAATTCAAATCGTGTTTTCCAGAAAGATTCACTACCAACCGTACACAAAGTCTTGCCTTCGCAAAGCATCTCTCTCCATGTAATAATATCTCCCTGTAGTTGTAACGATTGTAATTTAGACGTGAAACTGTCCCCGTTGGTTATGTGCAACAGTGATTTCATTTTCAGTTCAGTTTTCGTTGGTTAGGAAGAATAAAAGTAAGGTACTCTGCCAAGAACACAAAAAATTTTTTGTAAAACATTGGTTTTCAATATGAAAATTTAACAAGTAAATCGCTCCAAATCCCTATCCACCGACTCGTTTTACAGAAAATCCATGGTCCTTTAAAAACTCCATGATTTTATCCCTGTAATCCCCTTGAATAATGATGGATTCGTTCTTGAAGCTGCCGCCTACACCCAAAAAAGTTTTTAGATCTTTTGCTAATTTTTTGAAATCCGAATCGGCACCATTGTATCCTTCCAAAATGGTAATGGGTTTTCCTTTTCGTTTTTCATATTTGCAGATAATGGGGTCGTCCTGAAGCCAATAATCAGACTTTTCACTTTCCTTTTCCGTGTTTTCCTCGGGAACATAATCTGGAAACAGGTTCTTGAGCTGGTCCTTAAGGTCCATATTCTATTTTTTTATCAATCCGAGTTCAATCAATCGCTCATGAAGAAATTCCCCCGCGGTGATGTCTTCAAAAGCTTTAGGATGTTCTTTATCCACACAATTTTCCAGGCAGTTTAAAGGCATTTCGCTTATGGGGTGCATAAAAAATGGAATGGAATACCGAGAAGTGCCCCAAAGTTCCTTCGGAGGATTCACCACCTGGTGAATGGTGGATTTTAATTTGTTGTTGGTCAATCGTGAAAGCATATCGCCCACATTGATCATCAGTTCATCCGGTTGTGCAATGGCATCCACCCATTGTCCTTCATGGTTTTTTACTTGCAACCCCTTTCCGTGGGCACCCATGAGCAAGGTGATAAGGTTAATGTCCCCATGCGCCGCTGCCCGCACCGCATTTTTAGGTTCTTGGGTAATGGGCGGGTAATGGATGGGCCTTAAAATGGAATTTCCATTTTTAATATATTCATCAAAGTAGGTTTCTTCCAACCCTAGATGCAATGCCAGTGCACGAAGGACATATTGGGCCGTTTTTTCCAACATCTTATAGGTCTCCTTGCCGACTTCGTTGAACTTGGGCAGTTCTGTAACGGTTACATTATCTGGATATTCGGCCTCCAACTTTGGATTATCCTCCACATATTGCCCAAAGTGCCAAAACTCCTTTAGATCTCCTTCTTTTTTGCCTTTGGCATGTTCTTTTCCAAAGGAAGTGTATCCTCGTTGTCCACCTATCCCTTCAATTTCATACTTGTCCTTGATTTCCTGGGGCAACTGAAAGAACTTTTTAATTTCTGAATACAGGTCATCAACAAGTTGGTCTGATAAAAAGTGACCGCTCAATGCCACAAACCCGATATCCTCGAAAGCAGCGCCGATTTCTTTGACAAACTTTTCTTTTCTGGCGGGGTCCCCAGAGACAAAATCTTCAAGGTTTACACTTGGAATTGCACTCATGCCATGATTTTTTGATTACGTTCAAAAGTAATGAATATTGCCGAACGTTTAGAAATTTGCAGGAGTATGGATGGCTTTTTTACTACATTTATCCCGTAGAATTTTCAGGATATGCGATATCACATTGGGGATTTGGATCACCAAAAATTGCGGGATCTTTACGTGGGAATGCTAAAGCCCAGAATGATTGAGGAAAAGATGTTGATTCTGCTCCGGCAGGGCAAGATTTCCAAATGGTTCAGTGGCATAGGGCAAGAGGCTATTTCAGTGGGTGTTACCCAAGCCTTGAAAGACGAAGAGTACATTCTTCCAATGCATCGTAACTTGGGGGTGTTCACTTCCCGAAACATCCCATTGCACCGGCTTTTTTCCCAATGGCAGGGAAAGCAAAGCGGTTTTACCCAAGGTCGTGACCGAAGTTTTCATTTTGGGACGCAAGAGTATAAAATTGTCGGGATGATTTCTCATTTGGGCCCTCAATTGGGTGTGGCAGACGGAATAGCACTTGCAGATTTATTGGGTAGAAAAAAGCGGGTCACTGCTGTGTTTACCGGAGAAGGCGCAACCAGCGAGGGTGATTTCCATGAAGCTTTGAACATTGCTTCCGTTTGGAATCTTCCGGTTTTGTTCTGTATCGAAAACAATGGTTATGGACTATCCACACCTACCAACGAGCAATACAATTGCGAGCATTTGGCGGATAGGGCCAAAGGGTATGGCATGGAATCCCGAATCATTGATGGGAACAACATTTTAGAGGTTTTCTCTAAGGTGGATGAACTTTGCAAAGCCATGCGAAAGCGTCCCCGACCCATGCTGTTGGAGTTCAAAACCTTTCGGATGCGGGGCCATGAAGAGGCCAGCGGTACCAAATATGTTCCGGATAAATTGATGGCCAAATGGGCAAAAAAAGATCCTATTGCCAATTATGAGACATTTCTATTGGAAGAAAGCATCATAAGCCAAGAGGAGATTGATAAGCTCAAAGAGGAAATCTCAGAGGAAATCAACGAAAATTTAAAGAAGGCATTTGATGAGGCCCCAGTTTCTTCTAATGAAACCAAAGAATTAAGTGAAGTTTACCATAAATTTGATTACCAGCATATTGAATCAAAAGAAGAACTGAATAATATCCGCTTTGTCGATGCTATTTCCCAAGGTTTGGAGCAATCCATGTACCGCCATAACGAATTGATTATTATGGGTCAGGATATTTCCGATTACGGAGGGGTTTTTAAAATCACAGAGGGCTTCACTTCCAAGTTTGGGAAGAGCCGGGTGCGCAATACACCCATTTGTGAATCGGCAATTGTCTCCACAGCCATGGGATTGTCCATCAATGGCATGAAAGCCGTGGTTGAAATGCAGTTCGCGGATTTTGTTAGTTCTGGATTTAATCCCATCGTCAATTATTTGGCCAAAGTGCATTACCGCTGGAACGAAAAAGCGGACGTGGTCATTAGAATGCCCTGTGGGGGTGGAGTAGGGGCCGGACCTTTTCATTCCCAGACCAATGAGGCGTGGTTCACCAAAACCCCTGGATTGAAAGTGGTGTATCCAGCTTTTCCGGCAGATGCCAAAGGACTTTTAAACACAGCCATCAATGACCCAAACCCTGTTTTGTTCTTCGAACATAAAGGACTTTATCGAAGCGTATATGGCGATGTGCCCAAGGACTATTACACCTTACCTTTTGGAAAAGCCAATCTGCTGAGAACGGGAAACTCCATTACTGTGGTCAGTTATGGTGCTGGGATACATTGGGCTTTGGAAGTATTGGAAAAACATCCAATTATTGACGCAGATCTCGTAGATTTACGAACACTTCAACCTCTTGACATGGATACTGTCTACTCCTCGGTGAAAAAGACAGGGAAGCTCATTATTTTACAAGAAGATACGTTGTTCGGCGGAATAGCCAGTGATATCTCAGCAATGGTCATGGAAGAATGTTTTCAGTATTTGGATGCGCCCATAAAAAGGGTAGGAAGTTTGGAAACCCCCGTTCCATTTGCCAAATCGTTGGAAGAAAATTACCTGCCCAAACAACGGTTTGAATCAGCACTACTGGATTTACAGGCCTATTAAAACAAAGTGTTAACAAATTTTAACAAGACAAAACACCTAATCTGGTGTCTCACTCGTATATATAAAAACTAAAACTCCAAATTCTTATGGTAAAACAATTCTTTTTTGTTGCGCTTACGGGAATATTCCTTGCTTCATGCTCGGTTTCCAAAAGTGCGAGGGGCCAACGAGACCTTTTTAGCGGTACCTGGTCCTTGGACAACATTTCTTATGAAAACAATTCGGGTAATTTTAAATCCGTCATCTTCAATGATGCCGAGGATATCTGCTTTGAAGGCAGTGAATGGTTCTTTCGGGACAATAACAGTACCGGAAGATATACCATTGCTCAAAGTACACTTTGTAATGGGGGCGACCGTTTTTTTAGATGGTCTGTTGTAGAACCTTCCCAAAATTACAGTAGTCAATTGCAGTTCAAGTTTATCGATGAAAACCGGAATGACATATCTGGAGGATATGGCTATCGTTTGAACATTGTCAGTTTAACAGAGCAGGCTATGACCTTAAAATCCAACGTATCGGTGGATGGACAACCCGTTACTATAGTTTATGAATTCTCAAAAAAATAATTAGATGAAAAATATCCTATTAAAAAGTACAACTGCTTTCTTGGCATTATCTCTAATTCTAAGCTGTGATGCCGTAAAAAATGCCAATAACACCCAAAAAGGTGCCGCTATCGGTGCTGGTGGTGGAGCCGTTATCGGTGGAGTTATCGGGAACAATGTTGGAAAGGGAAATACTGCCCTCGGAGCTATTATTGGCGCCGTTGTGGGTGGAGCCGCCGGTGGATACATTGGTAACCGGATGGACCGTCAAGCTGAGCGTATTGAAGAAGAAATTCCCGGCGCAGAGGTTAAACGAGTTGGTGAGGGAATCAACGTGACCTTTAGCGGTGAGAATGGTGTTTATTTTGATACCAACAAAGCTGACATTAAGGGTGCCTCAGCCACTACATTGGATAAATTGGCCGGAATCTTCCAAGAATATCCACAATCCAATATCTTGGTTGAAGGTCATACTGATAGTGACGGTAGCGAGGAATATAACATGAGCCTTTCGCAAAGAAGAGCTCAGGCTGTGACCAATTATCTGGTGGGCAAGGGAATTTCAAGTGGTAGATTCACCACCAAATGGTATGGAGAAGTGCAACCCGTGGAAAGTAACGACACTGCCGCTGGAAAAGCTGCAAACCGTCGTGTGGAATTGGCCATTGTTGCCAGTGATGAATTGAAGCAAGAAGCCTACGAAAAAACAAAGGGCTAATAACCAATTTCAAGATAACCAAGAAGCCCGATGCAAAACATCGGGCTTTTTTGATGACAAACGTAGTGTTAATTAACAAAAATTTGAAGTAGGCCTACGTGCCCATATGTAAGATTATCACTACCTTATAGAAGAATTTAGTTCAACCCCAAAAACTACTCAAGGGTATGTCGCATGTAGTGGAAAATAGCACCTATGAAGTTCAGGAACTATTGGTTCGCTTGGAGCGGAACAACAGGGTCATTCAACGGCTTTCCAAAAAGCTTTGCTCGTATACCTGCGAACCCAATAACCCTTCCTGTTTTGAAAAATTGTACGAGATAAAAAACAAATTCAAGGTCTTTGCAAAACATCAAAAGGAAATCATGGAGGTTCTAAAGAGCAGAAACGATGAAAGCCGTGAGCTCGATGTCAAGATTGAACTTCACCTAAAACGCTTTAAACAATTGGAGCGGGACATTGCTGGATATCTTTTGGACACGCAAAAGCACTATTAATTCTTTCCTTCTCTAAAATAGTAACCTAAATTTAATGTAAAAGTTAGTGTGCAATCTGTTTTGTACTCTTTCAAACATGCGTAATATTGCAAGGCAATTGCTAACATCTTGCCATGGGTAAATCCTCAAACTCTGCACTGGTTTTTCTCGCCTTTTTTGCCATTTACGTATTTTGGGGTTCCACCTATTTGTTGAACAAGATAGCAGTCACGGAGCTGCCACCGTTTATGTTGGCGGCATGCCGATTCATCACCGCGGGACTGTGCATATTCATTTTGGCCAAAATTCTGGGAATACCGCTTGTAACCACCAAAAAGCAATTTATTAATGCGGTTATAGCAGGAATTCTTTTTCTAAGTTTTGGCAATGGCGTAGTGGTGTGGGCGCTTCGGTATGTGGACAGTGGCTTTGCTGCTCTTGAAATTTCTGCCCAACCGCTCATCATCCTTTTGATGATGCGAATAATACAAGGCAAAAAAATTCAACCGATGTCCGTGGTTGGGGTGGTTCTGGGTATTATCGGCATTTATTTACTGGTCAGTCAAAAGCAGGTAATAACCAAAGAGGATTCCATCACAGGAATGATCATGATATTCTTTTGTATGCTGAGTTGGGCTTACGGAAGTCTTTTTGTAGCTCGCGCCGACCTGCCCACCAATTACTTCGTGAACACGGGATACCAAATGTTCACCGCGGGGATAATCCTTGTGTTGATGAGCCTAAGTTTTGGTGAGGAATGGACCTCGCCTCTGGATTGGAGCGTGGAGGTGCAATGGTCTATGGTGCTTTTGGTCATTTTCGGGAGTATCTTGGCATTTACCTCTTTCAACTATCTCTTAAAGGCGGTATCACCGGAAAAAGTAGCAACATCTACCTATGTCAATCCTATAGTGGCATTGTTGCTCGGATGGTATTTTTTGGATGAACAGATTACGGTTCAATCAGTAGTGGCAGCCGTTGTACTATTAACGGGTGTATATTTCATCAATACCAAAAAGACCTTGGCTATTTTTGAACGTTTCAAGCACTAGTGGATAGTGTTGTTGTCATTCTGATTTTTTTTTCAATTCTTTTAGGGCCCTGTTCAAACTTCGCTGGGTTACCCCAATATAGTTGGCAATGTCTTTTTTGGAAATTATCTCTGTTACTTCAGGAAACTCCCTTTTCAATTTGAGAATATTATCTTCAATGGGATATGCATGTTGGTACGAATGCCTTGGAGCCTTATAGCGAATCTTATCCGCAAGTGCTTTCATGATCAATCGATTGAACCGCATATCTGTTTCCAAAAGAGTATTGAAACTTGCATGCGAAATGGCAAAAGCTTTCAATGAAGTAATGGATGCCACGGAACAAATTGCTGGTCTGTTGTTGAAAACCTCAAGCTCACCAAATTCCAGCCCTTCTCCTAAAAACTCTTGGATAAAATCTTTTCCATTTTCATCCGAAATAAAACATTTTACAATACCCTCCCTAATCACATAAATTTTGGTGTACCGATGATTTTGTTCAAGAATGAGTTCATTGGCACCATACGATTCTTCCATAATGCCATGCCCCCCTTTTTTGAAGAGTTGTTCCGTGTAAGCCACTAATTCTGCATTGATTCGTATCATTTTTGAGTTTGGGACAAATGTCCTTTTCAGAATAAAAAAGATCCGATTTCTTTGTCCCTAAAAATACGGAATAGCAGTGAAGACCATCGCTGGAAATAGCACAAAATTGGAAGGGCAACGGATGTATTCCAAAAAATTCATTCTTATCTGTGTGGGTTCGCTTCTGTTCTCCACAAGCTTCAATATGCTTATTCCCGAGCTTCCTGCATACCTCTCAAGCTTGGGTGGTGCCAAATATATTGGGCTTATCATTGCCCTGTTTACCCTAACTGCTGGGATTTCCAGACCGTTTAGTGGCCGTTTAACGGATACGATTGGAAGAAAACCGGTCATGCTTTTTGGTGCCTTCGTGTGTTTGATCTGTGGTTTTTTCTATCCGATATTAACCTCGGTGTCCGGTTTTCTGATCCTTCGGTTACTACATGGGTTTTCCACAGGGTTTACGCCAACTGCTTCTTCCACATTTGTTTCCGATGTTGTTCCGTACAAAAGATTGGGTGAGGCAATGGGCATTTATGGGATTGCTTTTAGTACTGGGTTGGCCTTGGGCCCTGCGTTGGGAAGTCTCATAAAACTTCATTTTTCTTACACGGTATTGTTTTACAGTTCTTCAGGAATGGCGTTTCTGGCGTTATTGTTCATTTTTAATCTTAAAGAAACACTTCCCGAACGAAAACCTTTCAAGTGGAGCCTTCTTAAAATTACTAGGAGGGATATAATTGCAAGAGAAGCACTACCAGCCGCAGTCGTTAATTTTTTGGCCTATGTGGGATTTGGCGTGGTACTTACTTTGATTCCCGATTGGAGTGACGCTGTTGGCTTTGCCAATAAAGGAGTGTTCTTTATCGCATTTACCATTACATCCTTGCTGGTGCGAATTTTAGCAGGAAAACTTTCCGATCAATATGGAAGAACAAAGGTACTTGTAGTCGGATTGGTAATGTTAATTGTATCCTTATTGGCCATAGGATATTCAGAGGGTACCACGGGATTACTGGTGGGCGCTGCAATGTATGGACTTGCCATGGGAGTGGTTACCCCAACCATTTATGCATGGACCATAGATTTGAGCCTTCCAGGTCAAAAAGGAAAGGCTATGGCCACCATGTATATCTCTTTGGAAGCTGGAATTGGCTTGGGAGCCCTTTTTTCTGGGTGGTATTACCAAGAAAACATAGCTCGGATTCCAGATACGTTTTATTGTTGCGCTCTGTTGGTGGTACTGGCCATCGGATATGTTGTTTTTCAAAAAAACAAAAGTAGGGGTCTAGTTCAATAGGTCAAATCGATGGGTATACTTTATCGTAAAGGTCTGATTGTCTATCGCATCAATTAAATCATCGTCCTTCACCACATTGAACACCACAAAAAGTCCGGTGTTGGCATTTTGTAGCCATCCAAAACGAGCGTTTACGGAAGTAATGTTCGACACATTGTTGCGTTGTATCAAACTTTGAAGAAATATCCTAGGTGTAAAGGAATAAGCGAGTCGAAGCCCTCCCACCAAAGCCGTAAGGTTCCCAGTAGCTAATTGAATATCGCTATGGCTCATGGTCAAAGAACTATTAAACCTATCCCCAATCCTATATTTAGCCGTGCCGCTGTTGGTAATCTGGTGCCCATTAAAGTAACCTCCAATAATGGTTCGTGTATCAAAAGAAAGTGCGGTATTGGGATTGGTGGTGATGACAAGTTGCAGTTCCTCATTGTTGTAATAGCCTACAGGTACGGGAACGTCAGAAATGGTAAATTCTTCAAACACCTGTTCTGCAGTAAAGTTGATACCAGTATGGATTTCAAATCCACTCTTGAGTACCCAATGGTTGTCCACATGCAAGAAACTGGTGATCAATTGATCATCAAAATTCCAATACCCTCGGTAGGATACGTGTGGCCGAATCTCCAATAATTTTCCTGCATCCTTAAATCGATGCGCCTTAAAGACCAAAAACTCGGGTTTCTTAAAGGCAGTTCGTTGCAAAAAGCCAACTTCGGGGTTAAAGCCTTCGCCCACTTCGGTATATCCTGCATTAATATTCCAACCTCCCCACTCGTAATTGCCCAATAGTTTAAATGCATGGTCTCCATTGTCTATTCCCGGAGTAACACTTTTTGCCACAAAACCATTTATGGTTGCCTTGTTGCCAATGCCCCATTTACCATCCATGGCATAAACCCGATTGTAATCATCGTCCGTTTCGCCCAAACCGGCACGATTGACAAAAATACCGCCCAAGGAAGAACGTGTTCCTCCAAAATTATGGTTCACCCGCGCTACGGTAAAGTTGTTCTTTTTTATGTCAGCTTCCGCCACATCATCCGTAAACATGCTCAAAAATCCTATATTGGTCTGGCCCACTTTTCCAGAGAGGCGACCTCCACCAATGATGGGGACTAGGCTCCCGTTTTCGCCAATACCGATTCGCCTGCTGAAGAATAAATCTACTTCTCCGGGACTTCCAACCCCAAACTGACCCGCATTTTCCAAAAAGAATGCTCTTTTTTCCGGGAAAAAGAGGTTGAAGCGGTCCAAGTTAACCTGTTGGTCATCTACCTCCACTTGGGCAAAGTCGGTGTTATACGTGAGGTCCAAGGTAAGGCTGGGAGTAACACTATATTTAATATCCGCTCCGGCATCAAAATTGGTTTCATTCTCATCCATGGCCTTATCGTTCACATGCTGACCCAAGACATACGGAATCAATTTCAGGTTGCCCGGATTTCTGAGGTTAAGTCCGTTTAAACTTCCGGCAAGGGAAAGACGTTTCATATCAAAGCCCAATGGGAGGGAGGTCCAGTACGCGGTTTCTGTGTTTTTACTGATGTTCCGTTGAAAATTCAACCCCCACGTTTTGTTCTCCCCAGGGGCAAATCGTAGCGAACGGAAGGGGATGGCAAATTCGGCACTCCAACCATAGTCACCCAATTGAGACCGTACCTTCCAGGTAGCATCCCAATTAATGTTGGTGCCCCCAATGACCCCACCCTGTTGGCGATTGGCGTTAAAGTTACCTTTACCCTCATTGTCAATTTGCGCATCATACTCCATTCCTTGGGCATTGGTCCCAAAAAGAAAACCATTTTGGCGATCGTGATAGGTGTCTATGATAAAGAGAAAACTATCCTCATCATTTAGGTCGGCATCACGGCGTGAATCGGAAACCACAATACCTTTCGCATCCGTATCATAACATACCACCGAAACATAAAATGTAGTGCTGGAATACGCAATGCGCACCTCTGTCTTTTCTGAAACCAATGCACCGTAATTGGGACGAATCTGAATCAAATCTGTAATGGCCGGAATCATTTGCCAAACCGGGTCGTTGATGACCTCTCCATCCACTACAGGATCTTCCTCCAATACAGTGGCATAATAGGCTGGTAAAGTGCTTTTTGGAGGTTCTTGCGATTGCAAGGACACATAGCAAACGAGAGCTATGAGAAAAGACAATTTTTTCATAAAATGAGGTCTGGTTGGACGTTAAATATACCTTTAAAATCGGAAATCTTGATTAGTTTGAGTATTTTGTACTAAGGTTTTGATTTTGAAACAAATGAGAAAGATAGCAAGGTACATCATAGGAGCATTGGCACTGTTTGCGATGGGGTGCGCATCTGGGTCAAAAGTGAGTGCGACCCCTGCAGAGATAGAGGCTTTGGACAATTTGGTGGCCAACCAGTCTTTTGAAATCAATGCCCGATGGGCATTACCTATGCCCAGTCAGGCTCTCAATAGTATTTCAAACGCCAACCTCCTTCCCATTGGCAGCAACGCAAGCCGTATTGACCTTACCGGAAATGCAAGCTACCTGCGAATGGTCGGCGATCGTGTTGAAGCCGATTTGCCCTATTTTGGAGAGCGACAAATGTCTGGCGGATATGATCCGCAAAGAACCGGGATTCAATTCGAGGGTATGGCCGAGAACCTAAAGATTGAACCCAATACCAAAACCAAGGGGTACACTATGCGTTTCGATATCAATAATGGCTTGGAAAGCTATCAAGTCATTGCCCAATTGATGCCATCGCGTTCCAGTAGCTTTAGTATTGTAAGCTCGCACCGCACCCAAATCAGGTATCAAGGAATTCTTTCCGAGTACAGCGAAGAGGAAGATTAGTTTTTTTGTGAAACATTGCATTGCTTTTGTCCATTTCCATGATTTTGTCATAGTTTTATAGGATTAGAAACCAAAAACAAAAGTATTCCACAATGAAAATGGCCCAAATGCCCCTCAAAACTGCAATCGTAGTTTTGTTCTCCCTTTTAATTATGTCCTGCAAAGGCAAGAAGGAGGAATCCAAAGAAAATAAGGATGAAACCACACAAAATGACACCTTGGCAAAGTCCAGTTTGCCTTTGGAGCGTTTGAATCTTCCCAAAGGATTTAAGATTGACACCTATGCTGAAGGCGTTGAAGGAGCACGCTCCATGGCCATGGGAGCCGATGGTACCTTGTTTGTGGGGACCCGAAATGAAAATACGGTGTATGCCCTAAGGGATACCGATGGCGATTATAAAGTGGATGAGATGCATATTATTGCTGATAGTTTGGAGCAGCCCAACGGAATTGCCTTTAAGGATGGTGACTTGTATGTGGCGGCCGTGAGCAAACTCTTCAAATTTCCCAATATTGAGGAATCCCTGGAAAGTCCGCCGACGCCCGAATTAATCTATGACGACTATCCTACCGAGTTCCACCATGGTTGGAAATACATCGCTTTTGGTCCTGATGATAAATTGTATGTACCCGTTGGAGCGCCTTGCAATATTTGCGATAGTGCCCAAGTGGACAAGCGTTATGCTTCCATCACCCGAATGGACGCCGATGGCTCCAACCGGGAGATTGTGGCCCATGGAATACGAAATACAGTAGGGTTTACGTGGCATCCAGACACGGACGAACTGTGGTTTACAGACAACAATCGCGATATGATGGGGGATGACCTCCCTCCGGGAGAGTTGAACCGTATCACTGAAAAGGGGCAACATTTTGGCTATCCTTTCTGCCATGCGGGAACCATTCCCGACCCAGAATTTGGCAGCCAACGTCCATGTTCCGATTTTGTGCCTCCTGTGCAACAATTGGGGCCTCACGTGGCGGCGCTTGGGATAAAGTTTGATACAGGCTCCATGTTCCCTGCAGAATACAAAGGGCACGCTTTTCTTGCTGAGCACGGTTCTTGGAATCGTTCCAAAAAAATAGGCTATCGCATTACCTTGGTGAAATTGGACGGAAACGAAGCTGTTAGCTACGAACCTTTTATTGATGGCTGGTTGGATGACGAATCCCAAGAAGCTTTTGGTCGTCCTGTGGATTTACTGTTCATGGAAGATGGTTCCCTGTTGATTTCCGATGATGAGGGGAATGCCATCTACAGGGTCACCTACGAAAACTAGGTAAGTACTACAACTGGCTTAGGTATTTTGGTGGGGTCATATCCTCCATTTTCCAAGTGCTACGTTGATTATCACTACTGGCCACTTCAAGAAAAATATGGGTAGAGGCAAATTTGCCTTGCGAAACAATCCGTTCAACGGTATAGGTCCATTCACCACAGGGGAAGACAAATTCCGTTTTGTCCTTTTTTGGGGTTTGGCGAATCACCCCATCGCTTAAAACAAAGTTCGGCGGTTCTAAAAATGTTTTGGGCTTATGCCAACATTGGTATCGAATCTGTCCATTACAAAGTTGGTCCACTTGGACTGTGTAATCAGAGTTTTGGCAGAGGACAAGGATGTGCTGTAGGTCGGGTTCGTCTTGGGGAATGGCTATGGCGGTTAAGGTTTAGTTTGGTCTGGGACTACTTCAACGGATTTTAAGCCTTTGTATTGTTCAAACTTTATTTCTCTTTTGCCAATGGGCACCATGAAGAAAACCAAGTAGATATAATATGAATGCCACAATGACCAAGCAAATTATCTGTAAGAGGTTTATGGTTTCAAGTGTAGTCATTTTCTTGTTTTTATAGCAAGCTAGATTGACCTGACGGTATTTGGTGGTTTAAATTGATGGATGAGCTTTTTGAATTGATGAATGATTGATTCTAATTGACGTGTGAAATATTTGTCCTACAAAAACTTTTGTAATCCATCTCGTATAATTCTGATGTCTTTCCCTAAAAAAGCATCTTTTTTTCACCCCTTTTCCTTATTTTCATGACCGAGTACGCAAAGCGGTTCACAACTCCTTGCGTACAACCTGAATGACTAACTCAAAAAGCTAATCTCATGAAAAAAATCATGCTCCTTTGGTGCGCTGCACTGGGGATGGTCTTTTATGGCTTCGGACAACGAAAAGCAACCGGGCCTACCATCAACAAAACCCTTTACGAATCCATGAAATACCGGAATATTGGTCCCTTCCGAGGTGGACGGGTCACCACGGTGGAAGGATTGCCCAATGACATCTTCACCTATTATATGGGTGCCACCGGGGGCGGGGTATGGAAGACCACCGATGGCGGGGAAACTTGGAACAATATCTCCGACGGCTATTTCAATACCACAGGTATTGGCGATATCACCGTGGCACCATCGGACCATAATATTGTGTATGTGGGAACGGGCGAATCGCCCATCCGTGGGGTAAAGACCTCCCATGGCGATGGCGTGTACAAATCCACCGATGCCGGAAAAACATGGAAGCACATCGGTCTGGAGGCCACCCGACATATCGGAAAGGTGTTTGTGCATCCCACCAATCCCGATAAAGTCTACGTAGCGGCCCAAGGAAATCCATGGGGCACCGATGAACACCGGGGACTGTACCTCACCAATAATGGCGGTGAGACCTGGGAAAAAATCCTCTACGTGGGGGACGACAACGGGATTGTGGATATGACCGTAAGCCCCACCGACCCCAATTTTATGATGGTGACTTCGTGGCAGTTTCAACGGAAACCATGGGCGCTCACCAGTGGACCGGACAGCAAGGTGTTCAAAACCACCGATGGCGGCCAAAACTGGAAAGAAATCACCAAAGGCCTGCCCAAGATGAAGGGGAAAATGGGCATCGATATATCGCCTGCCAACCCCAATATTGTGTATATGGCCATCGAGGCCAAGGAGCGCGAAGGCGGTGTGTACCGTTCAGATGACGCCGGGGAAACCTTTACCCACACCAGCAACGATGCCACCACCTTTGCACGGCCGTGGTACTATATGCACATTATTGCCGACCCTAACGACGAGGACGAGCTTTGGGTGATGAACAGCTACGCTATGAAATCCATTGATGGCGGAAAGACCTTTGAGGGCAATTCGGGTACCCATGTGGACCATCATGATATGTGGATTAACCCGAATGATAACAACGTTATGATCAACGGTAACGATGGTGGCGCAGCGGTCACCTACAACGGTGGCAAAACCTGGTCCACCATCTACAATCAGCCTACGGGACAGTTTTATAGGGCTTTGACTGACAATGGCCATCCATATCGTATTTACTCGGGGCAGCAGGACAACAGCACCATCGTTATAGACAGTCGGGTGATGGATGATGGTATCGGGCGGATGCACTGGGACATTGTCCGCGCTGGGGAATCGTCTACCGTAGCCGTGGACCCCAACAATCCGCGCTATGTGTACTCCACCTATTTTGCCAGTAATTTTATGGAGTGGGACAGTAAAATCGATAACACCCGAATGGTGCGGCCCTATCCGGAGCGTATCAGTGGGGAGCAGCCCAAAAATCTAAAGCTTCGGGCCAACTGGAACGGTCCGGTGATGGTTTCGCCCCATGATCCCAACACCATTTACTACGGCTCGCAGTACGTGATGAAATCCACCGACCGCGGGGTCACTTGGGAAACCATGAGCGAAGACCTCACCCGAAACAATAAGGACCACCAAGGCGAGGGGGGAGGCCCCATTACCAATGAGCAGATTACGGCGGAAAGCTACAACAACCTCTTCAATATTGAGGAATCGCCCATCCGCGAAGGGGTTATTTGGGTCGGTTCCGACTGTGGTTTGGTACACGTGACCCAAGATGGCGGGCAAACCTGGACCAATGTTACGCCCAACGGACTACCAGAAGCCATCATCAATGTGGTGGAACCTTCGCCCCACGATGCGGCCACGGCCTACATTGCCGTGGCGGGCTACAAAATGAACAATTTTACCCCCATGATCTACAAGACCAGCAATTATGGGGCTTCTTGGGAAAAAATCGTGAACGGATTGCCCGGCAATACCTTCGCCCGAAGCGTCCGGGAGGACCCAGACCGCAAGGGATTGCTCTACGCGGGAACCGAAACGGGGGTTTTCGTCTCTTTCAATGATGGCAAACAGTGGCTGCCCTTGCAGAACAATCTGCCCGAAGTGCCCATTACGGACCTACGGGTTAAGCGGAAGGATTTGGTGGTGGCCACCCAAGGGCGCGCTCTTTGGATTTTGGACGATTTAACCCCACTGCACCAGATTTCGGATGAAGTGGCCAAGGCGGATTATTATTTGTACCAACCCCGTGATACCCATGCGGAGTTGTCCATTGCCTATTCCACCCGCGATGTGCCCGGGGAGAACCCACCGCAGGGATTGCAGGTGCACTACGTGCTCAACAAGGAAGTGCCTGCCGATACCCCCATGGCGTTGGAGATTTTGGATAGTAGCGGTGACGTGATTCACTCCGAATATAGCGACCGCCCCAGAACGGGCTGCGACACCCTCGTAAAACCCCAATTGAAAAAGAAAATGGGCGCACACCGTTATCGCTGGAACATGAAAGTGGGGCAGTTTGACTGTTTTAAAGAATTCTACACCACCAACCGCGACCTTACCGCCTACGAGGCCGCCCCTGGCAACTACAAGGTACGGTTGACCATTGGCGATTTTACCCAGACCCAGGACTTTGCTATTACCATTGATCCCCGTATAAAAATGAGCGCGGACAATGTGGAGGCCGCCTATGCGGAGCGGGATGCCCTCAACAAGTCCCTGTACAAGGCTGCCACCGAAATGAGCCAAGGTGTGCGCGACCTGCGAAAGATACAGGAGCAACTGCACTTTGTATTGGGCGAGACCAACTCCTCCGAACTGCAGGAACAAGGCAAAGCCTTGAACCAAAAAATAGAAAACTGGATAGCGGAAATTTTGCAAAAAGAGATGCGCACCTACCAGAGCAACTATATGTTTGAGGCGCGGCTCTTGATCAAGTTTAAGGATTTCTTGAACGATATGGGAGGGGGGAACCTCCCTGTAAACGAAGGCGCCAAAGAGGTAGCCCGCGACTACCTACAAAAGTGGAGCACGGTAAAAGCGGACCTGCAAAAGATAAAGACCCAAGATGTGGCCACGGTAAATGCCCTGATCCAAAGCACTGGCCTACCGGAATTGTATGTACCGTAGGTAATTAATTAAAGAATATTAATAAAAAGAAGGGAAGGCCAAAGGGTCTTCCTTTTTTTATTGAAGTTAATCTGTTAAACCAAATGTTCTAAAATATTAATTTATGATTCACTTACAATCATTTTTTAGTAATGAATCACCTACTTTCGTTTTTATATGTAATTTGTATCTTTCCTTCGTATTTAAAGAAATATCATGATAACATCCCTCAGCATAAAGAATTTTAGAGGTATTAAGACGCTTGAATTAGAAGACCTTGGAAAGGTTAACTTACTATTAGGAAAAAACAACACTTCCAAAACATCAATTTTAGAAGCACTTTTTTTGCTATGTGCGGGGGGAGCACCTGAAATCATTTATCGAATCCATCAATGGAGAGATTTGACACTTAATGAAGAGGATGATTTGAAGTTTATTTTTTATAACCTAAACTATAACAATAAGATTAATATAGAAGCTGAAAATTCAGTCAATGAGTTGAATACTCGTTTGGAAATCTCTCCTGATGAATCAGGTAAAACTTCTGTTTCAGGTGATATTAAAAAAGATAATATTACAATTTCTGACTCGACAAATTACCATGATATAAATTCTCTAAATGTTAAATTAGTTTGGAAGGAAAAACACAATAAAACTCAATCGAGTACAGCAACTATTCAGCATAATGGTAATAAAGGTTTTGTGTTTTCAAACCATAAAGGAAAAATCCCTTTCATTAATGCAGTTATGGTCGTTTCACGTATACATTATGCTCCAAACTTAGAAAAGAGGCTGGAAAAGCTGATCATTAGCAAACAGATTGATGAAATTGTTTCAATTCTAAAAACTATTGATTCAAGAATAAGGAATATCTCAGTTCTTTCTGGTCGAATGGTTTACGTTGATTTGGGAAAGGAAAATCTAGTGCCCCTTAATCTTATCGGTGACGGGATGAGGAGGTTATTCAATATATTACTGGCAATTTACGATGCTGAAAATGGAATAGTAATCATTGACGAAATTGAGAATGGTTTTCACCACACTGTTTTGGAAAAGGTATGGGAAGCCATTCTAAGCACATCAAGAAAATTTAATGTCCAACTTTTCATAGCTACTCATGACTTAGAAGCACTAAAACGTCTAAATAGTGTGCTTAAAATTGAAAAAGATGATATTCATTCGTATCAGAAAGGTGTTCGCAGCTACACTATAAGGATGTTGGATGATAATTTAAAATCATATAAATATGATTTTAAAAGTTTTAGCACTGCAATCGAAGAAAATTTGGAAATCCGGTAGTATATGTTAATGGCATATGTTGAAGGTAATGATGAAAAGTTAATAGAAGCTTTATTGGAAGAGAAGCTCAATATTGATAGTTCTACTTTCGAAATCAAAAAATTAGGAGGTGGCATGTCAAGTTTGCTTCAAGTGCCTCAACAGATTAGGGAGAATATGGATAATGGAGACAAGGTTACTGTTATACTCGATGCAGATTCTCCTCCTCATGCAGGATTTACAAACGTGTGTCAAGCGTTAGAAGATTTCAAAAATGATGAGAATTTAGAGTTTGAATATTTCCTTTTGCCCAATCATCACGATGATGGCAATTTGGAAGATTTACTTGAACAGATGATTAATGTTAACCATCAAGCTCTTTTTAATTGTTTTGATGCTTATGTCAATTGTCTTCAAGTTAATAACACAGGTAATTTTCATCTACCTGTTAAAAAGACTAAGATTTATGCTTATGTTGACACCTTAACCCCTAATAACAGGAAAAAATATCTTAAAAAGGGAGATTACCAATTTAAAGATGTCCATTATTGGAATCTAAATAGTGATTCAATAAATGGATTGGTTAATTTTCTTGAGAATCAAATTGAAGATTTATAAGCTCTCACAACCCCCCAATCACCTTTAAACTCAGTCCGGTCACTTTTTTGATAACCTCATCCGTTATCCCTTCACCCTTCATCCTTTTAGCTACTTTTAGTAGCTCCTCCTTTTTAACCCTTTTCCGTTCCGTTTCCAATGTAAAGGCCTCCAATTCCTGCTTTTCGGGCCCCATGATGGCAATAGCTTGAATTCCAAAACCCAAATTCCAAACTCCAAACTCTAAATTCCAAAATCCAAATCCCAAAATCCAAATCCCAAAATCCAAACTCCAAATTCCAAATTCCAAAACCCTTTACCCTTCACCCAAACCCCTTCCCCCAATACCTAACACCCAATAGAAAATCCTCCAGTTAGTAGCCAGGTTCTCACTTGGAGATCAGTTTCGGGAAATCTGTGCAAGAAGTTGTGACGTTTATCCATGTGATTCCATACCGCTATGCCGCAACTTTGTACCAATATTAAAATACATAAATCAGAAATCATGAAAACAGTAAAACAAGTATTTGCTTTGGCAGTGGCCCTTCTATGGGGAGCCTTTGCCCAGGCCCAAATTGATCCTGTGAACACCGATGGTGTGGCACTGGGAGGCTACGATGTGGTATCCTATTTTTCTGGAAAGGCCAAAGAAGGTAAAAAGACCTTTGCAGCCAAGCACAATGAAGTTACCTATTATTTTGCTAGCAAGGCCAACCGGGAAGCCTTTACCAAAGCCCCGAACAAGTATCTACCCCAATTTGATGGGTACTGCGCATGGGGCGTAGGGGCCAAGGCGGCCAAGTTTCCCATAAACCCAGAGACTTTTGACATTGTAGATGGAAAACTTTACCTGTTTTTCGATGGAGAGTTCAATGGGGAACAGCTGGACACTTCTGTAGATTGGAAAGCCCGTACTGCAGAGCTTGAAAAAGCGGCCCATACCAATTGGCCTAACATCAAAGACAGCAAGTAATGTATTCAGGGCAGGTTGAGGTTCTCAGCCTGCTCTTTTTCATTTAAAAACATACACCATGGCAATAGAACAAAAATTTCCGTTACCTCCTTTTACTGAGGAATCGGCAAGAGAAAAAGTACAGTTGGCCGAAGATGCCTGGAACAGCCAAGACCCCGAAAAAGTATCCAAGGCCTATACGGTGGATACCGAATGGCGCAATCGCGCCCAATTTGTAAATGGACGGGAAGAAGTGGTAGCTTTTTTGACAGACAAATGGCAGAAAGAGAAAAACTATAAGCTAAAAAAGGAACTTTGGGCTTTCACCGACAGTCGTATAGCGGTGCGGTTCGAGTATGAATATCAAAACAGTCAAGGACAGTGGTTCAGGGCCTACGGCAATGAAAATTGGGAGTTTGACCAACACGGCTTAATGCGGAAACGCTACGCCAGTATCAATGATCTGCCCATCGCCGCAAACGAACGAAGATTATAAATGGCAACTGCGCACATTTCGTTCTTAGCTTTTTTGGGATAGGGTAGGCCACGCCTTGGTCTTATGTTCCTTTTTCAGCAGGTACAATTTGTGGGGTAAGGGGTTTCAGTTAATCAAAAATCCATTATTTCAGGAAAATTGAATACCTTAAAGCCCTAGTTCGTAAACGCTTATGAATAAAAAGTGGTTCTTAAGTACCGGGTTTTTGCTGCTGCTCTTATTTTGCTGCAGTCCCGAGTCCACCGAGGCTTCGGGCCAAGATACCCAAGTGGAGCAGGGCAGTGTGGATGACAGTCAGCCCGAAGAGAATGTAGATGACAACGACGATGAAGATGAAGAGCCCCAAGATAATGAGGACAACCCGGAGGACACTACAGATGACACCGTGGATGAGGGGAGTGACCCAGAGGAGGTTCCCGTTGGGCCCAAAGGTCCTCGTCCTGTAAATACCTATAAGGTCCTTTTTGTCGGCAACAGCCTAACCTATTACAATGATCTGCCCAAAGTTTTTGAAGAAGAGGCCACCCGAAGTTACCGAATTATTGAAACCGATATGGTCGCTCTGGCCAATGCCGCACTCCTAGACCATTGGCATAACGGCAATGTTCAGGAAATGATAAAAACGAATGGTTATGATTTTGTGGTCATACAGCAAGGACCCTCTTCGCAGGCATATGGAAGGCAGATTTTATTGGATTACGGAAGGCGGTTCAAGGACCTTTGTGATCAATATGGTGCTGAACTGGTCTATTACATGGTTTGGCCTGCTAAGGTAAACTACCATACCTTCGATGCTGTCATTGCCAACCATCGGGAAGCTGCGGAAGTCAATGATGCCCTATTGGCGCCTGTTGGTGAAGAATGGAAGGCTTATTTTGACACTACTGGCAATTTTTCGTATTATGGTTCCGATGATTTCCACCCATCCGAAAAAGGAACGGAAAAGGCGGCGGAAATCATTGCTGAAACCCTTTTTCCATGACCTATGAATGCAGCAAACCCTGAAGTTGACGAATATATTGCCGAAGGCTGCGGCCGTTGCGATTTGGTGGGCACACCGGACTGCAAGGTGCAAAGTTGGCAGGAGGAAATCAAGGCCCTGCGCCGGCTTTTATTGGAAAGCGGGCTTACCGAAGAAAGAAAGTG
Source organism: Flagellimonas marina (assembly GCF_042651185.1). Classification (NCBI taxonomy): domain Bacteria; kingdom Pseudomonadati; phylum Bacteroidota; class Flavobacteriia; order Flavobacteriales; family Flavobacteriaceae; genus Flagellimonas; species Flagellimonas marina. Next base: position 1,150,167 of record NZ_JBHSCL010000004.1, read on the forward strand.
GGGTTCGCCCTGTTATACCCTTAATGGCAAGAATGTGGTGATGATCGCTGCGTTTAAAGACAATTGCTCATTGAGTTTTCTAAAAGGTGTATTGCTGAAGGATCCGCAGGGCATCTTGGAAAAACCGGGTGAAAATTCCCAATCTGTCCGTTTTGCCCGATTCACCAATGCAAAGCAAATTATGGAACAATGGGACGTTCTAAAACACTACGTGTTTGAGGCGATTGAGGTGGAAAAAGCCGGATTGGAGGTAAAAAAGAAAGATATATCCGAACACGATATGCCCGAAGAGCTTCAAGCCAAAATAGATAACGACCCCGATTTTAAAACCGCCTTTGAAGCCCTGACTCCGGGCAAGCAACGCAGTTACATGATCCATATTTCGCAGGCCAAGCAATCCAAGACCCGCCTATCCCGAATTGAAAAGTGTATACCCAAGATCAGGGAAGGGAAGGGGCACAACGAGTATTAGTCATCCCCATAACTATCGGATACCCATAAAATTCAGGGCTTGTCCAAAGTTTTTTTCGATGTGGGATTCATATCTTACCAATCACTTAATTTTTTAAGAAAAAACCGGGTAAATCACTAAAAACAGGACCATATAGTCCAGATGCACGGTTCTGTTCGTAATTTAAACGGACATTTGGCTAATCTAAAATTTGCGCATGACCCAGCCTATTCAAAAATGGCTTTTTCCACTCTTCTTTTCATTGACCTCGTTGGCAATGTCGTACGGACAGCAACGGAAAACATTTGAAGGCCCACTTCAAATAGGACCTTATTCGGGAAAAGCAACGTATCAATTTATCATTTCGGACCTTGACACCGTTTTTGACGGGGATTTTTTATTGCAGAAATCCAATTTGGAAACCTTGATGGAAAATGAGGACGCCTCCTTCCGTTTTACGGGTTCTTTTGATGAAGGAGTGGCCAATGGTCCTTGGCAATTCCAGTTCGGTGAGTACAAGACGAACAGCCAAAGTCAGGTGGTGGACTATCAGTACCGGGTATTGGTAAGTGGTCAACAAGAAATAGGTGAAGGGGTTTTAAAGGATGGAAATCCTGACGGAGACTGGACCTATACCATCAATCAAATCAAAGATTCCGAAGTTGAGAAGGTCCTTTTTAAGAGCAGTATTTCTTTTGAAAATGGGATTCCCCAGCAAAGCTTTCAAATAGAAAATGACAGTAGTGTGTTGGTGGGACGGTTTTTACGAAATGGCCTGGCCCATGATGAGTGGTCGTTTTACGCCACCGATGTGGTAGAGGACACCGAGAATTGGTTTTTTGAGGACGGATTGCTACAGCGTATCCAAACAGAATCCAATGGCGTTTCCCAAGAGCTACCCGTATTTGATGCCAGTGCCCCTAACTACCAAACCATTCCATTGAATGACCGGTATTTTGCCTTGTTACGTGCAATTTTAAACAACGATTCGGGCAAAAGCCAAATCATTCATCTCTTGGAACAGAATATAGGCTACTACACAAAAATGGATGGGGTTCTTTCCCATTTGAACGCTCCCGGGATCGCCGCCAACATGAAGGTGAGGGTTCCGTTTTATGCCTTGGATTCCCTTCAAAAGAATACCTTGGAGCAAATAGCTGCAGAATACCAAACCGCAGCGGCCCTTAGCAATGCTATTTTAAAGAATAGCCACCTAAACATTGTAAAACGTACCGACCCGGAAGCCCTTTTCTTTTATCAAGTAACCGAAAAGATCAGCGAGGAGTTTTTGGGGCCTTTGGGAACACTGGCGGGGTATATTGAGCATGATATCGTTCAATTTCAAGAGATTTCAACGATTTCAGGTCGACTTTGGCCTAATGGAAAACCTGAAAAGGAAATTCGTGTTACAGGAGAAACAGGTCGGGAGCAGCGTACATTCAGTTTGCCCAGTTCCAAGGAATTTGGATACGAAGGAAATGACCTTCTGTCCGTTGCAGCTTTGGGCACCTATGCCAGAATGAGCTTGGAATATATTAGAGGGTCGCTTTCTTCCAGATTGACGAACGAGGAACAGCTCCAAATTTTAAATGGTTTGGAGGAGGAGCTCATCGCACTGAACACTACCTTGGAACAGCAGATGGACTCTCTACCAGAAACGTTTCCGGTCCGATACAAAAGTGCCATGACGAAGATGAAGCGTGTGGCAGATAGCGCATTGACCACATACGCTTCCATCGAAGAACCCAATGCAAAATTGGAATATGGGCAAGGCGCAAAAACATGTCTTTCGCATTTAAATAAGCTCGCTGTTTCCGTGGCGGAACTCCCAAAGCAACAGGAAGAAATCCGAAAAAAATATACCGATGCCGTTTGGAACCCTTTTATGGCCAATGTGATGGAGGAGGAGGTGAAAAAGAGAATCGTGAGTGCTTACAAAGATGTTCTGATTCCCTATTTCATTACAATAATTACGCAAGAGCTGAACTGCAACAATGCCAGCACACTCAATGACCAAATGGAACATACCTATCAACGCATGTTGGAACTTCGGGATTTGGATACCAAGAAACTCGAACGCAAGCTGCGGCGTGAAAAGCGACCCAAAGAAGTTTTACAATTGCTGCATCAGCAATCAACCGCTAAAAACCAATAGGCATGATGAGCAGCAGAAAAAGCTTTTGGTTGGTTGTTATGATCTTTGGCGGGATTGCGGGTACAGTTTTGGCACAAGAAACGGAACCAGAGGTATTGCCGGAAACTTCGCAATACAAAGACCCAAAGACCAAGGTTTGGTTTAATTCCTACGGAAATATTCGGATTGGTAAACGCTTCTTTTGGGATGCCCAGACCCATTTTAGGTTCGAGGAGACCAAAAGCACCCCGTTCATGGGACAAATCGGTCAGATTTACAACCGACACGCCATTGGTTATATTTTTTCCAAAAAGACCAATGTAAGTTTGGGTGGGGTAGTGCGTATCAATTTTAATACGGACGAAGAATCGGAAGACCGCAATGTGGTCCCAGAATGGCGTATTTGGCACCAATACCAATTTGCCATGCCCTTTTATTCGGCAATGCTCTACCACAGAATCCGGATAGAGCACCGCTGGACCCAAGGTTTTGCTGAGGATAGTGATTATATTTTCAGAAATCGATGGCGGTATATGTTCCGGGCCAAAATCCCATTGAACGACTATAAATTACAACCCAAAACGATTTATATCTCACCAGAGGCAGAACTCATCATGCAAAGCGGAAAAGCCGTAGTGGACAGTCCCATGGAAGACCTTCGGATAACCACCACCATTGGCTACATTGCAACCCCAAGGTTGACCTTTGCCGCAGGGCTTATGTATTCCCAAGGACAGGAACTGTATAACGGTGGATTCTATAAACAATCTTGGACCATGCGGTTCCATGTCTACTTCTCTCCCGACTTTAGAAGGGTGAAAAATAAACTGCCGGACATCCATTTAACGGATTGATACGTATCTAATACTGAAGCAACTAAAGACACTATGAAACTAAAAAAATACGCTCCGTTCATTCTTTTGTTCATTTTAACTGCAGGCATTCTGTTCTATGTTTCAAAAACAGTTCAGCTGAAAGAACATCTTGTTGCTATTCAAGAAGAAAACAAAATCATTTCAGAAAAACTGGATGAATATGAGCGATTGACGGAAATAGACTCCGTATTGCTTCAGGGCGATTATGATGCCGCTATCGCATCCTATAATGCTTCCATGAATTCAGTAAAAGAGGGTAGTGGGCTTATTCCATTGCGTATTGCCTTGGCTGAAAAACTAAGAAATAATCAAACAGGCGCGCCTAAAATTCCGGATAGTGTGTTGGCTAAGTTAGACTCACTCCCAAAATCTGAGTGGGATGAAGAAGTGGCCGTTAGAAAGTACGATTCCCTTAAATTCTCCCTTGAAAAAACCAAGGTACAGTTGGTCCGTTTAAAAAAGCAGCTCAAACAAAAATCCTTCGGGGAGTATCTTACCTTCAAAAGCAAAAAGGGGAACCAAATGCATTACATCGGTCAGGTTAAGGACGGAAAGGCCCATGGATTCGGCGTAGCCCTATTGGACTCCGGCAGTCGATATGAAGGGCAGTGGAAGAACAACGAAAGACACGGGGAGGGCACTTTTTATTGGCCTGATGGCGAATATTATGTCGGGAACTATACCCATGACAAGCGAAGCGGTTATGGCACCTACTATTGGCCCAACGGCGAAAAATACACTGGTGAATGGAAAGACGACAAACGCAGCGGAACAGGTAAGTTTTACGATTCCGATGGCGATGTGGTCGCCGGGGGCGAGTGGAGCGATGACAAACTGGTGGAACTGAACGAAAAATAGCACCCCCAGTACTTAAACCGTACAACTTCTTCTTTTTGCATGCCCATTTAAGTTCAGACAATCAAAATAGTGTTGAACTTGGCCCATATTCTGCTCACCACACCCATAAATACTATCCTAATATTTATAGAGGACATGCACTTACCTATGAAAAATTCATACAAAATTTTCAGTAATCTAAAGGGCTGACAGTCAATATGCAATAGGCTGCGTTAACATTTTTTAGAACGATTTTAACATTTTTTGCATAGGGAATACCCGTAGGTATATTGTTAGTACAATGAACATAACCCTATAAATTACAATTTATGAAGACGTATTTGAAACTGGCAGGAACAACATTTTTAAGTGTTTTATTTATGGTTTCCTGTAGCGATGACGAAAATGATGGAATGGAAACTCCCGAGGAATCGTACAGCACCACTTTCAAAATGACAGATGCCCCCATTGACAATGCAAACGTAGAAGCGGTGTTCATCACAGTTTCTGACATTAAAGTGGATGGAACCTCCTTGGAAGGATTTAACAAAACAACTTTTGACCTTTCAGCCCTGGTCAATGGTCAGACCAAGACCCTTGGGAACATTGATCTTGCCGCAGCATCGTATTCCAATATTGAATTGGTGCTTGATTATGATACAGATGCCTCAGGGAATGCCCCCGGCTGTTATGTGGAATTGGCGGGAGGCGAGAAGGATAAGCTTGAAGCCACGGCAAACAGCATCACCATTACCGATGCCTTTGAGGTCTTTGCAACTTCAACAAATGACGTAATCATTGATTTTGATTTGAGAAAGACTATAAAGGAAGAGGAAGGAACGCTTTCAAGCAACTTTGAGTTTGTTTCCATGTCAGAGCTTTCAGCAGGTATCCGCACTGTGAACGAAGAGTCCACGGGCTCCATATCCGGTACGGTGAACGATGCTGAAAACACCTCAGATAAAATCATTGTCTATGCCTATGAAAAAGGTACGTTCAATGCAGAAACTGAGACCCAAGGTCAAGGAGAAGGCAATGTAATGTTTAAGAATGCCGTGACCAGTTCCGTTGTTGCGGGTATCAACAATTCCTATAGTCTCAACTTTTTGACTGAAGGGGAGTACGAACTGATATTTGTTTCCTACAACGAAGAAACCGAAGGTAGCGGATTTGAGTTTAATGCATTATTGGAGGCCGAATCGAATACTGTACTTGATTTAGGTGCCATTAGTGTTACCTCGGCGTTGCAATTGGATGCCAATGTTACCATTACTGGAACCAAATCATAAGATGTTAATTCTTACTTGATTGAGATAAAAGGGAAAGCCCTGCTTAAAGCGGGGCTTTTTGTTTTGGATACATGAATACTTATCTCTCCAAATCCACAGAAGACCAGAAAAGTAGCAACTGCTTCGTTGAACCATTTTATACCCTTTATATTTGCAACGTTTTGATTTTAAAACTATAAACAAAAATTATGAGTAAAGTAAAGGAAAATGATACTGTAAAAGTGCATTATACCGGTAAATTGACCAATGGGCAGATTTTTGACAGTTCTTTGGAAAGGGAACCCATGGAAGTGGCCTTGGGGCAGGGTCAGCTTATCCCAGGATTTGAAAAAGGATTGATAGATATGGCCGTTAATGAAAAGAAAACCATAACCATTGATAAGAAAGATGCTTATGGAGAGGTCAACGAATCGCTTTTTCAAAAAATATCCAAATCCCAGCTACCCGATGATCTTAAACCCGAAGTTGGAATGGGTTTGGTAGGATCAAATTCAGCCGGGCAAGAACAACAGTTTCGTGTTGCCAAGGTTGAAGAAGAAGATATTATCATAGATGCCAACCACCCGTTGGCGGGCCAAGATTTGGTGTTTGACTTAGAGGTTGTTGAAATTTTATAGGTACCACCTTAACATTATAAAAACAGACCTGTCTATAACTAGGCAGGTTTTTTTGTGCGGTAACGTATTGTAAGGAATATGAAACTGGGGACTCCTTTTTTAATATGCCATTTAGGTTCAGGTGATGAACATCTTAGTGAACTGAACCTATACTGTTGTTCATTGAAGAGACATTCGACTTCCTGAGGACTTAACGTTAGAATCTTTATAACACGCTTCTGAGTTTTCTCAAGTTGTATAGGAGGATGAATCCAAGAATTAAGGTAGCGATAAGGCTTCCTTCCAAGCCAAATGAACCTCCAGTAATCCAATTTGAAGAATGCAGTTGTGTTTTGAATATCCATGCTTCTGAGGGTTTTCCACTATTGGGAAGACCAAACAGAATATTTTGACCAAAATTCCAAAAGCAATGAAACCCAACAGCAAAAGCCAAATTCCGGGTACGGGCAAAATTGGTGGTGGTCACCGCTCCAAAAATCAACAGGTTGATTACTCCCAAAACGGAGGCATTTTCATTAAATCCATGGACCATGCCAAATAATACTGCTGATGCTCCCACGGCAACCAAATGGCGATGGTTGTATAATCTTGATTTTGCCCCTATTGCATAAAATATTAAAATAAAGAGAAAAGAGGTGGTCAAGAGTTCCTCAAACAGGCTCCCAGATAGATATCGAAACAATTGTAACAAATAAACCCATGTTATGTCATGTTCTTTAAAAGAGGATCCGGGGTCCAATATCACTTCAGCATTTAACCATTGAAATCCAATAATGGCCATAATTGCTAATAAGCTTATTATTGTGCCACCAGCAAATTGAACTACGGTATCCTTACCTGGATATAGCCCGTATTTGGCCAACGAGCTATTATCCACATATTTTGTATAGACCCAAAGGGCCAACAACGCAGCAGCACATGAAATAGCATTGACCCCATAGGACAGATGAAAAGGACTGTTTTGAATATGGGGGATAGTGATGCGAAGCAAGATTAACCCTATGAGCTGAAATAGAACTATAAACGCCATCAACTTAAAAACTGTTCGCGCGTTACCTTGCTGATTAAAAATGATTTTTTTTATTTCCATATAGGTCAGTTTTTAGGTAAATAAGCTTCCGGAATAGGGTTCTCCTCGGTTTCCTGGGCCCAGAAAATATTGATAACTCTCCATCTGCCACCTTCATTGAACAATTGAATACTGTTGATACCTCTCATAAAAGGTTCTTTGTCCGTTTTACTCTTAAAACATTGGTAAGTGCTGAACACGTGTGCGATATTTCCAAATACTTGAGTCTCTCTGTGAATTTCTTCTTCAAAAAAACCATTTTCCATCAACCAAGGCCCTGAATTTTCAACATAGTATTGGGGGGTAATGTAGCGCGCCCCGACCTTACCTTCGGGATTTGTTCCAGTGGGTACCAACTTTGCATCGGGATGGTAGATATAGCGCATTAGGTCCCAGTCCCGTTCTTCTCCCTTCTCTCCAGAAATTACAGCGTACAGCGTTTTAATAGTAGTGTCTATGTTCCGAGTCTTATCTTGATACTTGGTTTGGTTTTCCTGTGCTTTAATGGAGATAGCCATGACCATAATCAGGTTAGCGATGATCAGTCTTTTCATGTTTAAAAAGTCTTTTTAAGGTTTTAACAATTCTTTAGCTAACGCATTTGAGTAACATCTACTAATTTTCAAATGTAAACCCCTGAATAAGCTATTATCTCTTGTTTTCGAAATTCTAGAGACTTTTTATTATGAATATAATGCTAATGTTAGCCTTTTTCTCAGGAGTGTCCTTACCAGCCGGTTTCTTGGGAGCTGTTTATTTCTATCGAATCCGAAAAGAGGATACCTTAAAACTAAACCTGTTGGCTGCTCTATTTGTGGCCATGGCTTTAAGATGCTCCAAATCTTTTCTCTGTTTTACATTAGGTATGCCCACGGTGGGAATGGCCTTGGGCTATTTGGGATTAGCGAGTATTGGCCCGCTATTGTGTTTATACCTTAAGTATTCAGGAAAAGTATCAGTTCAATCCATTGAAGCAAGGGATTATTCACATTTCTTACCTTCCTTGATAGGCTTTATAAGCATTCTCCTTGTGGGTAGGGAAGTGGCCATTGAACTGTACTTTTTTACTACATATATACTATTGGCCTATGTCTTGTGGGGGTGGAGAAAGTTGTTTTTGGATAAAGACCACAATGCAGAATTATTGCGGAAATGGAACCTACTATTGCTAATATCCATCTCAGTATTATGTGGTATTTTTCTATTTCAATACCATACAGATTATTTGATTAATTATACAATTGGTTCGGCATTAGCAGCGGTGGCGTTTTATGGCCTGTTGTACTTTGCCCTTAATCATTCGGTGTTGTTTCCGGTCACCAAGAAAAGGAAGCGATTGGATCCCAAAGTGATTCAAAAGGTAAAGCACGCTATAGAAGGGGAGAAGGTGTATCGAAAACCATCATTAACCCTTGACCAGTTTTCAAAAGAGCTGGGTCATCCATCGTATCTTATTTCCTTAGCTGTAAAAACAGAGTTTAAAAAATCTTTTTCTGAGCTAATCAACCACAAACGTATTCAGGAAGTGCTCATAGAATTGTCCAAGCAAGACCAAGACTATGGCAAAATAGAAGGCTTGGCCTATTCAGTGGGATTCAATACACCTTCCGCATTTTATGCGGCCTTTAAAAAGTTAACGGGTACTACTCCCACTGAATATCAAAAAGCCCAACGTAAAAAATCACATATGCCAAACATGGTCCTAGAGCCCAAAGCGATAGGTGAGCTTTAGAATGATAGACCGGTTACTGAGGTCGAATCCATTTACATTATTGTTTTGGTTATAGACCAAAAAGATGTCGGAAAGGGGCGAATACCTCCATTGCAGTCTCGAGAAAACACTGAAGTTGTCGCTGAGCGTATTGTATTGTACGGTATTGCTGAGAAAAAGTTTGTTTGTAAAACTCAAGGCCCCATTAAATTTCACCAGATGAATGTCTACATTTCCATAATTATTGGGTAGGTCTATGTTATTGTAGTCATAGGATAGGTTAAAATTTCCCCAGTTACCAAAACGATAGTTGGCTGAGGCATATAATGTGCTAATGTTTCCATTGTAGAAAGAACCTATAGTACCCCCTGCGGTATAGGTAAATCGATTTCTGATATCTGAACTGAAATCTACGGACCCATTCCAATAATTATACTCCTGTACAGGAAGGTTATCGAATTCATCCCCCAAAAAATTTGTGGGAAACTGAAGGTCAATGTCCACATTGGTAGCGGTCAATACTAGCGTAGCTGTATTTCTGAAGAAAAGGTCATAGGCTACATTGTTTTGTCGTTCAAAGAGGCTGTGGTCATGATAATAGAAATGATGCCAAGTTCGTGCTCCGTGTTCAACGATTCCAGAACCCTCTTTTTCAGGAAAGAAACGGTACTTCATCCAAGGATTCACAAAAGAATATCCTTGCCGGATAACTTCTCCCGTATCTGCATTGTAGTTGAAGAGTCTTGGGGTAAAACCCACATCGGCTCGATAATGGTCATTAATATTATGAAGTACCCAACCAGTACCAAATCTTCTAGAGTTGTAACTGCCTTCTAGTCCAACAAAATGACCATTGGAGAAATCCTTGGCCGTGCTGCCATGATAACTCACGGTATTGTTGAAATGTCCTTTCTCTGAAATATAGGTGAACTCTGTTCCAAAATTCTGACTAAGGTCATCCATGGAAGTATCACCGGTGGTATTCTTGTTGATGAGCACTCCCTTGACAATGGAACGCTTTAGGACTTTATATTGAGCTGCCAGTACCGTATTATTCTCTGCAGCGATGTCGCCTGACTTTTTTGTTTGGACATTCATGACACCTAACCGAAAATTCGACCCAAGATTTCCAGTCACTTTGGCTCCAAATAGAATGGGGATGCTTTCACCATTTTTTAATCCAATTCGACGCGAAAAGAAGGGCCGAAAGTTATCCGTCCCAAAATTGGTGAAGATGTCGTTGTTTTCTAAAAAGAACTCCCTTCGCTCGGGCAAGGAAATATCAAAACGGGTGATGTTCACCACTTCTTGATCTACATCGGCATTGGAAAAATCGGGATTAATGGCCAAATCACCATACAACGATGTTGTTATGGGGACTTTTATATCGACCCCGACATCAAAATTCCCGTCAGTATGATAATCCTCCCCGACCTTTGTTTTGTATGTACTGGCAGTTGAAAACGGTTTCACAAATACCGAGTTACTCCTTACTTGTGGAACCTGGTTCCATACCAAGGTTCCCATATAGTTCACATCAATGGCGTTAAAGTTTATGGGAAACGGAGTCCAAGTGTAGTAGAAGTTCTCAATCTTATCACCTCGAATAAAATTGATTCCCCATTCCCTGTTGTTTTCATTATAACGTAGACTGCTAAAAGGAATGGCAAATTCGGCAATCCAATAGGTGTCGTAATTTTTTACAGAAGAAAACCAGCGCTCATCCCATGTCTCGGAATACAAGGTCTGAGAAGATTCTACACTTAGGCTTGCATCAATTTCAGCTCCCCCAGCATTCACCCCAAACATGACCCCGTTCTGTTTGGTATTGATGGGGTCAATAACGATGGTGAACGAATCACTGTTAAAATGCGCATTGTCCGAATCGCGCTGAAGGGATTGCACCACGCGGGAGCCTTCGTCATATATTTTTGCAAAGACGTAGAGTATTTGGTCGGTATAAGTGAGTTTGACTTCTGTTCGGTTTTTGGCCAATCCCTTATCGCTTGGGTTATGGTTGTAGAATTGGTCTATGGACTGATGAATGTTCCATTCTCCCTCACTTTCAATGCCATCCACTTTAATGTCAGCTTGAGATGAAACAATGTTATATTGATAGACACTACGGGTTGAAGCGGTTTCTTGTGCCAACATGGCGTGGGCCACCAAAAGAAAGGAGACAGAAAAAATTGATTTTCTCAAATGATTGCTATTTTAATTTGAAGCGCAATCTGGCATTTTAGAATGGCACACATGTACTGAATTTCTAATTCAGGAGACGAAAGTTAAATTGGAAGTGGTGCTCCTTTGAAATGGTGGAAGGGGTATTTGTAATAAAATAACCAATGCTCAACTCTTTCGTTGAACCACTATATACCCTATAAAAACGGGTCTGTCTATAACTAGGCAGGTTCTTTTGTGCGGTAACGTATTGTAAGGAACATGAAACTTGAAACGACACCTCCAAAGCAATTTTACATAGCGTCAAATTATGGTACTAACAATGAACCATAATGTTCTCGCGTTATGTAACTTGAGCTTTGGTAAAAGCGAAAGTTTGTTCAGCACTTCCTGAAAAATTTCTTCTCAAAACATCCTTTTAAATAATGTAATGGAACACTTATTTGTCGAGCCTTCGGAGTAGGGGAGGAAATGTGTGTGGAATGGGTTTTAGGCACAATTATTTTGCTCAACATGGATTTTCAAAACAGCTTCTTTTAATTCCATAAGCACATGGCAAACATTTTGGCGTTCCGTTTCTGAAAACGAATCGGTAGGTAAGTAATGAAACATATAAATGGCCTTATCCAACCATTGGGTAATGGAAAGTAAATCTCCCTCATGGCATTCTTCAAAGTAGGAAAGGAGAGGATGTAGGTCAATTACTTTTAAGCTCATTTTGGTATGATTCCACTAGTATTTTATATACTAATACAGGTAAAAACGATATAAATATAGGTTTTAATTATAAAAATAAAAACAAAATTCATTGTTTTTATATATATAAATATAGTTTTAAACGGTATTAATAATGTTTTTACTAATGTCTTAAAAAACACGGCATTGTCTCTAAACTTGATTATTTCTAGCTTTAGACTATGTCTGAGCGAATAAATAGAATAAAAGAAGTGCTTGTTATTAAAGGAATGAGCCAAAAAGAGTTGGCGGTTAAACTTGACCGAAATCCAAATACAATTACCTCAATTTGCAATAACAAATCCCAACCACATTTAAAGGATCTAAAGAAGATTGCTGAAATCCTTGATGTAGATATTCGGGAGCTTTTAGTTTCTACGAAATAAAAAGTTTTTGGTTATATGGTAGATAAGACAAGACCAAAAAAAGAACGGAAAATAAATTTAGCAGATTAATGACATCTCTTTTACGTTTGAGTATATCGGTGGTTTTATGTTTTTTAATCATAACACAAGTAGCATGTAAACCCTCGAAGTCGGAAACATTGCAACAATTGGCACTTTGTTTGGAAGCTCAAGATCAGGCAGCCAAAGTATATAATAAAAGAAATCCTTACTTAGATGTTTTTGTTAAGGAGGCAAGGGTTGATAAATATGGGAATAGCCTTGATAATGTTCATAAAATCAAAGAAGAAAGTAAATCTATTGCTGATTTCCAGAAGTTTTGGTTGGACAAACTAAATTCTACAAAAAATAGATTTAAAGATAAAGAACTGATTGACCGAACAATCGATTTTCTTATCGCTGGTCAAAATTTAGAAGAAGAGCTAAATCAATTCATGGTTTTATGGCAGGATTCCATTATCGATAATGAGGAAGAATCAGCAATTAAAGTAAATGAGGTTGCCAGAGAATTGAAAGTTAGGGAAAGTATTTTAAACACCACAAAATCTGAATTTTTTGAACGTTACAATGTTAGTCAAAATGAAGTTGATTCAATTCTTGAGGTAATTAGAGCTGACTAATTTTTATGTGTTGAAAGCATGGAAGGAAGAAAATGCGGGCGAGTAGGGGAGTGAATTTGTGGCTTGGCACAAAGAGCCATTGCCCTGGGCTTTGTGTGGGGGCGTGAAACGCCCAAGTAGCGAAGTTACAAGGCACAAAGGGCGCGCGGAAGCATATTTTCTTCTTGATTTTTTGTTTCTTTTTTATCAAGAAAAAAGAATAATAGATTACAAATAAACTCCAATAGAACAATTATGCCTGCTTACTATTACATTGAAAATTTAATAGACTTCGATGTCAATGAAGAATTAAAAATAGAAGATGGATTAGTTATAAAAGCTGCAAATCAGGAACAAATAGCCATATTGAAAAGCCTATTAATCAAGTTTGGCAAAGTACCTTTTGATTTTAATTTACATGAATATAAGGTAAAGAAAAGGCTAGAATCAGGTGGGGCAGAGGTGGAAATAAGAACTGATGCAGATTTCAGGTATTTTATTCTAGAGCATAGTGTTGGCAATCATTATAATTTATTCTACGCCAAAGCGCTCTTATTGATGGAAAAAGAATTTTTTGTTCCTTTTGGATTTGCTAAGGGGCCAAAAAATAGTGAAATAGGCTTATCAATAAAATATCCTTTCGAAGAATTAAGTGCATATACTTATTTTAATGACAGAAGCATAATAAACTTTGATGCAGAGTCAAGTCAATTCCATCCTAAAATTTGGGATTCTGGAAGAAGCTTCAATCAAGCTGATAAAAAAGAATTTTTAGAAAAATTGGACTTGCTAAGAACATTCGAAAATGTAAAGGACGATTTCCCGCATATTTCAAAAGCCGTAGATGATTATTTTAAAATAAGTGAAATCTCAAATAATTCAGTTTTCAAAGTAGTTAGTTATATCGCATGTCTTGAATTGTTATTGGTTGACGGTTCAATGGAAAAATTAAAGTCAATTAATTTACAGCTTCAGTCAAAATTAAATCTTATTAACAATAGATTAAAGGATCCAATAAATCTTGCGAAGTACATCAAGGGCCCAGATACATTGAATCTGGGAATTGTTATGGGAATAATCTACAATTATAGAAGTTCCATAGCTCATGGAGATTTCATTGACTTTGAAAAAAAGCTAAAAGTTTTGGAGAAAGTGGCAATTATTGACATTTTGAGGTTTTTGAGAATTGTATTAAGGAAAGTGATTCTATTTTCTATAGAAGAACCTGAATTGATAAGGGACTTAAAAAGATGTTGATAATACTGTTTTCTATTTGACATAATATTTATTGGGGCTCAAGTAAAATTTCAATTGGGGGAGCATTTGAGCAAGTGCTTAGAAATTTATGCACTAGCAAAATTTTAAGCTTTTGCGACAAGCTGACGAGATTTTACTGAAATTTTTCTTCTCCAAATTTTCAATTAAACCAAAGGTTTCAACAAATACGAAAAGCTGAGCTTTTAATGGCGCTGGCCAAGTGGCTGAGAATTGCGTATAAAAATAAATGCTTGGGCATTTACTTTTTATGAAAGCAATGTGCTGTTGGCCGAGCGGCTATTTTACATAGCGACAAATTATGGTACAAATGCGTAGCATTCACGAACACCCGTAAAATAAAATTGGCGTGAGTAAATGCAAAGATGCAGCGTAGCTGACCGATTAGGAAAATATTCATGACCCCGTTGCAAATTTCAATAAATAACGCTCACATGAGGGATATTTTACATAATGGAGAATTATAGCTACGGATGGCAAAACCCATAAAATACAACATGACGACATTTGTACTATAATTTACATTATGTAAAATAGAATAAATAGAAACCATGAAACCCCTGTTGTTCCTTGACCTTATCACCCACTTAATTTCCAGAAAATATATAAGTCTTGGAATTTGACCAAAATCAATTCATCAGAATAAATATTTAAATCGCTTTACCCAACGTATGGGAAGCGTATACGGCGGGTAACGCATGGGAATATCAAGCCAATTGGCACGTTTCACCATGGATTTTTTATGAGAAAATAGCTCAAACGAATGTTTCCCGTGGTAGCCCCCAATTCCCGATGCGCCAACTCCGCCAAAAGGTAATCGTTTATTGCTGATGTGAACAACGGTATCATTAATGGTTCCCCCGCCAAATGAATATTGAGAGAGCAATCTTTTTTGAAACCTTTTGTTGGTTGAAAACAGGTAAAATGCCAGCGGTTTTCCATAGTTTGAAATGTACCGATGCAAATCTTGCTCCGTTTCATAGGAAATAATGGGCAAAATGGGTCCAAATATCTCCCCTTCCATTAGCTTGCTATTGAGGTTGGGCTCGTCTACCAAAGTAGGTTCCACATAGCTTTCAGAATCATTGCAGGTTCCCCCAAAAAGCAGGGTTTGCCCTTGAAGCATAGCTTTTAGTTCTTTATAATGCTTTTCAGTGGTAATTCGGGCAAAATCAGGGGATTTTTGAATATCAGGTCCATAAAACGAAGTGATTTGACCTTTAAGGGCTTCCACCAGCTCCTTTTTCTTGGAGGTATGCACCAAAATGTAATCTGGTGCAAGACAAGTTTGTCCAGCATTGATGAATTTACCCCACACAATGCGCTTGGCGGCCAATTTTAGGGAGGCTGTTTCATCCACCACGCAGGGATTTTTACCCCCTAACTCCAAGGTGACGGGCGTTAAATGTTCAGCAGCACTTTTGTACACAATTTTACCAACTTGGGTGCTTCCGGTAAAGAAAATATATTCCCATTTTTCAGCCAATAAGGCTTGGGAGACGTCCACCCCTCCTTCCACTACGGTGACGTATTCGGGTGGAAATACCTTTTTGATGATTTCGGCTATGATTCCAGATGTGTTGGGACTCAACTCCGACGGTTTAATAACAACCGTGTTTCCTGCGGCCAAGGCCCCCACAACTGGTGCCAAGGTCAGCATGAACGGATAATTCCATGGAGAAATAATCAGAACTTTACCGAACGGTTCATACTGAATCCAGTCTTTGGATGGAAAATTGGTCCATGACGACTCAATAGGTTCGGGTCTACTCCATCGCTCTATGTTTTTAAGCGCATGACTTAACTCCGCAAGCACCAATTGGGTTTCCGTGGCCAGGGATTCAAACGTTGGCTTTTTAAAATCAGCATAAAGCGCATCACAAATGGCATCTTCCTGTGCTTCAATTTCCTGTTTCAACCGCTTTAGGTGTTGTTTTCTGTAAGCGACATCTTTGGTTTGGTGGGTTGAAAAAAAAGCATTTTGGGCATTTACGATATCCTGTATCATGGTCAAGTTCAAATCATTTTCATAAATATAATCAAACCCCAATTAGGTTGGGCTGAAAACCGTGAAACAAAAAAAGCACCGACTCTCGCCGATGCTTTCTGTTATAGTTTATTGAGAAAACTACAGTGTAATTTCCTCGGATGCTCCATTAGGATAAATCAAGGTAGCAGTGTCATCGCATTCGCCATCACCAAAGTCCACCACAATGTCTAGACCGTTTTTAGTAACGATCATGCTGCCAGAAGTAATGTTTTCGCAGGTAAGGCTGCCCTCAAGGGTATCTGTAATCGCAACGGCATAGGTTTGGCCATCAGCGGTTACGGTCCACTCTCCAGCAAGACTGAAAGAACCACTTTGCAACTCTTCATCAAAAGCAAAACCAAAGGTTTTTGTGCCAGATTCTGAAATAACGCTTTCGTCTTCGAACTCAACACTCATGTTACTGGTTACCGTAAACGAAAAGGAATTTGCTTCCATATTTCCGTTCATTTCAAAACTCCGGGTTCCATTTATTTTAAGGGTGCCTACGTAAAAATCAGTATAAGTGGCGGTAAAAGAGGCTGACTGCTCCCCTACTTCATACGTTACGGTAACTGTACCGTTAACATTGTCCGTTCCATTCAATACACAATTATTGAATGTGGCCACAAATCCAGTTTCGGTATATTCAGCAACGTAGCAATCGTTGGTTTTGGCTGAAGAACCGGATTTTGCCGCAGCATCATCCGCAAACAGTTCAGCTAAGGCGTTATCCGCAACGCTGGAGATGTCATCCGTCTCCATAATGGTCCTCAATTCTGTCCCGGTCAATTCTTGATCGGCATTTGGTTTATTGTCCTCGCTACAAGATTGCGCCAAAAATAAAGAAGCACTTAGTAGGGCTATTGTGTAGATTTTTTTTGTAAGTCCGTTCATTTTACTTTAGTTAAGGGTTACGCTGCACTAACGAAAAGCAGTGTTTTTTAGTGTTCCCACCCCTTTTTTATCGATAAAATGCGGTTCTATTTGAAATAATAAGCCCCGAAATGTGTTATTTTACAACAGAAATACTTGAACTAAAAAATTGAGCTATGAAAAAAATTGAAGTAATCCTCCCCTTCCTCTTTGTAACTTTTTTGATGCTATCCTGCGGCAGTGATGATAGCGGTGGTGAAGTGGCTGCTGATTTACAGGTGATTGGGATTTGGGATTTGTCTGAAGTAAATATTAGTTCAGCACAAGATG
Source organism: Flagellimonas marina (assembly GCF_042651185.1). Classification (NCBI taxonomy): domain Bacteria; kingdom Pseudomonadati; phylum Bacteroidota; class Flavobacteriia; order Flavobacteriales; family Flavobacteriaceae; genus Flagellimonas; species Flagellimonas marina. The sequence continues at coordinate 1,167,576 of NZ_JBHSCL010000004.1, forward strand.
TAAACATGGACGGTACATCGTCAACCAATTTGATGAATGAATTGGATTGCATTTCTGGGACCATTTTGATTGATGGGGATAATGTGTGGACTTTTGAGCAGACGGGAATTTCCATAACAACCATTACGGGTGGGCAGTACTTTGCGCAATGTTCTGTGAATGATGTTACAGGTACCGGTGCTTGGACTGCAAACGGAAACCAAATCACCTTCCAAGGTAGCACTACCCTGGGTACTCTTACTTTAAGCGGGGACCGACTCACCAACCTCATTGATGATGACTTGCCCGGAATTAGAAGCTACGTTTATGTAAAGCGGGAATAATTATTCTGAGGTCTATTTTTTGGCCAGGATTACCCACATTTGTTTATTGGTTTCGCGTTCCCAATCTCCATGATCCTCAATTTCGGAAACAATGGTAAAGCCTGCTTGTTTCAATTCTTCGCGCACATACTTTGGACCCAATGAATGTGAAGATACTTGTTCTTTCCTTGATTTTCCCCGAACCCAATCCTTGAGTTTTTCCATAATCATGATTTGTCCACCCGGTTTCAACGCTTTTTTTACATGTTGAAGGATTTCCTTGTGGGCATCAATCTCATGGTACGTGTCAAAAATAAAAACGGCATCCAGTTCGCCTTCGGGCAGTTTAGGGTTATCCGTATCCCCTAAAATAGTGATGATGTTTCCAAGCTTTCTGTCATGCGCATTGGCGCGAAGCTTTTGGAGCCGGTCTTCTCTAATATCAACGGCATAAACCCTTCCCGTCTCCATAACTTTCTGGGCCAAATGGATGCTCAAATAGCCTTCATGACAGCCAATATCGGCCACCTTGTCCCCCACCCCCACTGTGGTCATGGAAAGCAACGAGTCCGTTTTCATCCATAGGTCCCGTTCCTCCCAATCCGATTCGGTGTATTGGGCCTGAAGCCCAGCAGCACAAACGAATAGCATCAAGAAGGAACGGATGGATGTCATATGACCTTAATCTTCAATAAGTCCTTGGCTTTCAATCCAGGGGGCTCCTGCAGTTTTCAACTCAGACTCCAATCCTGGTAAGGTCCTGTTGACCATTGTGGACAACTCCTTTTTAATATTCTGCAATTGGTTGTTTGCTCTGTCCAAGGCTGCCTTTTGATTTCCTGTGGGACCATAGGTGTTGATGAGTGCAACAGTTCCAATGAATACGCCATCGCCGGGCAATGGAGGGTTACGCTCCCCGATTTCATTTTTGGCGGGATTCCCTTGCATCTTAATGTTCAAGGCCGATAATTGTGATTTTGCATCAAATATTTTGTCGGAAAGTGCTTTGCTAGGTCGTTCAGCTTGATCCAACGCTCTTTTCATGGCATCAACTTTCTGAAGGCTCTTTTGCAAAACAGTGGTTGTGGCCGTAAGGTCTTGTTGGAAATCTTGGAACTTCTCCCGGAAAGCATCGATTTCAGTGACTGGTTTGGCAGGGAGTGCACCTTCACCGAGTGGTTTTACCTCAAAGTTTTGCGCACTGGAAAGTTGTTGCAATTCACCATTTGTCCTTTGGTATAGTTCCACGGAATACGTTCCCGGAGTGGCTCGGTATGGCGAGGGCAAAAATTCATCATCTCCTTCGCCTGTTAGAGCCTCCAGCCGTACACCATTGCGTTCAGCATAAGATAAATCCCAAGCTACGCGGTTGAACCCTTTTTTGTTGGTTCCCTCAACGGTATTGACCACTTCGCCATCACTGTTCTTTACCATAAGAAGTAGAGCTGGCTCTTCTTGTAGATTTTCCTCTTTTAAATTATCCCACCCAGGGAAAGGAATATTCGCCTTTTGCTTGGTGAGCTCCTTCTCTTTTTCGGTCCTAACGTCCTTTGCGGATTTTAATTTTTCGGGCAAATAATACGTGAATGTAGCACCATACGGGGGATTCTTGGCGGCAAATTGGGAATGCCCCTGCCCATAAACAGCATCTCGTTCTATATACCAATAGGCAGGTTGTACCTTAAATAGCGTTGGTTCTTTTGTGGATGCATCAAAGTCACGCAGCGGGGATATATCATCCAAAATATAAATCCCGCGGCCAAAGGAACCCCCTACCAAGTCGTCCTCTCTTCTTTGTATGGTAACATCCCTAAAGGAGATGGTGGGTACTCCCCCATCCAATTTTGTCCAAGTATTCCCTGCATTATTGGTAAAGTAGATACCAAATTCCGTTGCAGCAAAAAGCATATCTTTCTTTTTATGGTCTTGAACAATACGCCATGTGATCAATCGCTTGGGTAAATTACCGTTTATAAATGTCCATGTGTTTCCCTTGTCGGTACTCTTGAGCAAATAGGGTTTTAAATCACCTTCTTTATGGTTGTCCAAAACCAAATAGACCGTATTGGCGTCATGAAGGTCAGCTCTAACATCATTTACAAAAGCCCTGCTTGGAACGCCTTTAATTGTACCAAGCATGATTTTTCGCCATGTGTTGCCTCCATCATCAGTAACTTGAAGAATACCATCATCGGTTCCTGCATAAATAAGACCTTCTTGCAAAGGAGACTCGGCTAAAGAGGTGATAGTGTTGTAATTAGACATGGCCCCTACATCCCAAGGATTGTCCCAACTCTGTTGCCCACCCATAATGGGCAGGTTAAATCGTTCTTCTTTTCGGGTAAGGTCTGATGAAATTGGGGTCCAGTCGTCACCTCTATTTTCTGATTTCCAAACACGATAGGATGCAAAATAAAGACGCTCAGGTTTGTGCGGACTCACCAAAATGGGCGCATCCCAATTAAAGCGTTCATGTGGTTCATCAGCACGTGGTTGCGGTTGAACAAAAACAATTTCTCCCGTAGTTTGGTCAATGCGCCACAACCATCCTTCTTGAAATTCACCATAGGTGATATCTGGATTTCCAGGTTCCGTTGCCGATTGATGGCCGTCTGCACCTAAAGTTATCCACCAATCTGAATTTAATATACCAACCTGACTCTTGGTCTGGGATGGACCGCCATGTGACCCATTGTCTTGTGTACCGCCGTAAATATTATAAAAGGGAGAGGAATCATCAACAGCAATTTTATAATATTGGGTAACAGGTAGATTATCAAAAAAGCGCCATGTTTGGGTATGGTCATACGATTCATAAAGCCCTCCATCGGTTCCAAAAAGCACATAGTCAGGGTCCGTTTTTTTAAAAGCCATAGCATGGCTATCCACGTGTTTCTTATCTTCATTCATTTGGGTGAATGTTTTTCCGTGGTCATTGGAAATCAACACAATATAACTCATTAAATAAAGTCTTCCTTCATGGTGGGGAGATGCATAAAGTTCCTGATAATAATGCGGTCCCGTCCCTCCAGATACCGCATCGGATTGTTTGCTCCAAGAAGCGCCACCATTTTCAGAGATATATACCCCACCTTTCTTGCGGTCCAATTCTATGGCAGCGTAAACCGTTTCAGAATCAAATGGGGAGATGGCCAATCCAATCTTGCCTAGATTGGAAGTTGGGATTCCATTGGTCAACTCGGTCCAAGTTTCTCCGCCATCAGTACTCTTGTGTATTCCAGACCCAGGCCCTCCTCCCATATAGGAAGCAACTGTTCTATGGCGGTCCCATGTGGCAGCATACAGGATATCGGGATTGGTTGAATCCATTTCGATATCTGTAACTCCGGTCCATTCGCTGTTGCCAAGCGTTCTGTTCCAGGTTTTTCCGCCATCTGTTGTCTTGTATAGTCCGCGTTCGCCACCTTTACTCCATAAAGGTCCTTGTGCCGCTACCCAGACAACATTAGAATTTTCTGGATGTACGATGATTTTGGAAATGTGTTCCGAGGTTTTTAGCCCCATGTTTTCCCATGTTTTCCCTTCATCATGGCTTACGTAGACGCCATCACCAAAACCAACATGTCTGCCCCCTACATTTTCTCCGGTCCCTACCCAGATAGTATTGGTATTGTTGGGGTCGATGGTTACACACCCAATGGAATAACTGGTTTGGTCATCAAAAATTGGATTCCAAGTGACCCCCGCGTTGGTGGTTTTCCAAACGCCACCTGAACCTACGGCAACGTACCACGTATTTTCGTTGTCGGGATGTATGGCTATATCCGCAATACGTCCAGAGGTAAGTGCAGGTCCAAGGCTTCTGAATTCCAAATCGGAAAACGGCGAGGGATCAGGCTTTTGGGCGAACAATGAAAATGAAAAAATAACGGAAAGAATGAGTGCAGAACAGAATTTGTAACAGTGTCCCATATATAACAGTTTAAGTTGAATTAGTGTCGTAATATAACCAAAACCCGAGCGTTATTCCCTAAATAAATGTGAAAAGATGCCAATGCCTTTAAATTGGAATTCAGTGCCTGTCTTTTAGTCTGTAAACAAATTTAAGTCCGCTCCAATCTTCATTAATGGCTGCTACTTTGATGTCCACCAACCCAATTGATAACAAGTGCTCACGAACAGGTTCGCGTTTTAAATCGGTTTTAATTTTTGATGTTCCCTTGGGCCAACTAACCCAAAAAATACCGTTTTGGTTTAAAACTTTTTTATGGGGTGTGGCAACGTTAATCAGCTCTTCCAAGGTGGTGCAGAAAATATGTATGAAATCCAACTTGTTTTCCCCTAGCTTTTTGTGAACATTCAAATTAATGGGGAGATCCGAAAATAAATCCCAGTAGTGCTCCGGAGGATTATATAATGCCATGGAAAAGCCCTCTTTTATGCCCAGCTTTTTGGCCAAAGGTGTTTCTGAGTATCCTGACCCTGATTTCAATACGTTGATTTTCTTGGTGCTAACTAAAATATGCAAAGATTTTAGGATAAAATGCAACCAAAAAGTTGCTTAATGGGATTATTTGTTTAAATTAGCAACCAAATAGTTGCGTATTAATTATTAAATTGAAGATTATGAAAGATGTAATTAAAAAAGAACACGTATTTCAACATCCTATTGGTAAAGTTTGGGATGCTATTTCCAAAGCAGAAGAAATTTCCAATTGGTTCATTAAAGCTGATTTTAAGGCTGAAAAGGGGTACAAATATACTTTTACGGCCAGTGAAGAGCATGGATGTACCCAGATTACAGGAGAAGTAAAAAGCGCCGACCCCTATACCTTGGTATACACTTGGATTGTGCAGAACACCAACACGGAAACTACGGTAAAATGGGATTTAATGGAAACTCCTGATGGTACTAAACTGTATTTGGAGCACTCTGGAATCTCCAAGTACCCAGGAGATTCGGCTGTTTCATTTTTCAGTAATTTTGACCAAGGGTGGGATAATTGTATCAACGAACTCACTTCATTTTTATCAAAAAAAGTCCATGCAGGATAACATCACAAAAATACTGAAAGCCATTGCTGACCCTAAAAGGCGTGAAATTTTTCACGCCTTGATTATTGCTTCCTCTGCCCTATCCATTACACAGATATCTGGTCAATTTGAAATCAGCCGACAAGGGGTGACAAAACATATTAAAACTCTTGAGGAGGCCGGTTTAGTGGAAATTTTGTCTAAGGGTCGGGAGCGATTTTGCATCGCAGATGCAAAACCTTTAAAGCAAATTACGGACTGGGTGAAGTTCTACGAACAGTTTTGGGATACGGCTTTAGGCAATTTGGATTCATTCTTGGATAAAAATACCGATTAATTAACCCTAGGTATTATTTTGGTTCTATTAAGGGATATACTGGAGCCTATTTTCCCTAAATCACTCCTTATTACTCAATTTATTCAACACTAAGCCCGCAGTTTAACCGTTGTAAATCGTATACGATTTGTACATTTGTGTTATGAGCCAGACTACTATCCTTCGAGACAGGGTAAAAGATCATTTGCTGGGCCAGATAGAAAATGGAGAGCTTGTTATTGGGAAAACGATTAATCTCGCAGCCCTATCTCGAACTATTGGCATCAGTGTCACCCCTATTCGTGAGGCCTTGAGTCAGTTGGAGCAGGCACGTGTGATCAAAGCGATTCCTAACAGGGGTTTTGTGGTGACTGATCTGACCATAATTGAAGCCAAGAACCTTTATGAGACGATAGCACAACTGGAGGTGATGGCACTGGAGGCTTCCACATTTGAACCTGGTGATATTGAGGCACTACGAAATAAAACGGAGCAACTTCAGGAGGAAAAAAGTCTAAACAATCGGTTTGAATTCCATCGATTGCTAATAAAGAACTGCACCAACTCGGTTTTGCTCCAAACTTTGGAAAGCCTTAAGGTTAGATTGCGATTTTATGAGCAAGCCCATGCCACGGATTCCATCTTTTTTGAAACGGCCAACCGACAGAATAGATCCATAGTACAGGCTATTGCCCAGGACAATATTCCCACTGCCGCTTTAATACTAAAAATGAATTGGATGGCGGTTTTGGAGCATGTTCAGCTAAAAATTAATGGGCAAACGGTTGAGAATCAAAATAAATCGAACTAGATTTCGTTTTTAGTAAAAAGATTTTCCTATGCAATTTTTAAATAAGGAAATTGAGGCCAAGATCAAACGGAAAAAATCAGCATCCCTGATCAAAAAGCAAATCTCCTGTGGTATTTTTCAGGATTTGGAGACTGCGGAAATGGATTTTAAAAGGCCGCAGCCCCAGAAACAATCTGTAGGCTTACTCGGGAAACAAGGACTTGTCCAACCCCGGGATTAAGTTCAAGGCATTTTTGTAATACACCTTCTTTAGCACTTCGTCTGGAAGGTCCAATCCATACATAGCCCAGAACGCATGGTATTTTTTGTAGTACGGGAAATACTCATCAGCGGTTTCCAACACTCTAAAATACGTGGGGAATTCTTCAGGTTTCCAGCTATCTTTTCCAAATACAATCCGATCTTGGTATTTTATAAAAAATTCTTTGGCTCTTTTGGGTTGTCGTCCTAATTCTGCTATTACCGCAGCTATGCCCACGTTCATATTGGGAATTTCATCCATCAACTCCCCTAGCCTATCCAAATCATTGGCATACCACCCCATATGAGCATTGATAAACTTGGTTTTTGGATGTTTTTTGAACATACGATGTTGTTCATCAATGATTTGTTGCCAAGGTGCCGGGTCGGTGGCAGAACGTTTTCTTCTTGGGTGCGTTTTCAATTCCAACCAACGCTCGTTGCTGCTGTCCATAGGGTCCCAAAACGACTTTGGGTCGGCAGAATGAATCAGGACTGGAATGCCAAGCTCAGCACATTTGGCCCAAATGGGATCGAGTCTTGGGTCATCCACTGGTATTCGGTTGCCATTTACATCATTGTTCCGCAATCCTAAACTCTTATATACTTTTAGTCCCTTCGCTCCATTTTTTACATCCTCTTCCAGCTGTGCTGCAGCTTGCTTTCCCCAATTGGGGTTCCCAACCCCACTGAAGTCCACATTGGCGAAAATGGCAAATCTATTGGGGTAATGCTCGTTTACGTTCTTTAGTTTAGCCACAAGATCTTCCCCTGAACCGCCACTCAAGTTTACCATAATTCCCTCATTGAGTTGGTTCATATCTTTGATTAATTCAGATAGATCTTGATTGGCCATCCGAAATTGATGACTGTGTACATCAATAAACTTAAATTTGGCCCTATCAACTGGATGTTCGGCCACCACCAATGTGGATGTGGGATTGTATTCTTCGAAGCCCATTTCTTGGGCAAAAATGAACGAAAAACTAAGAATTAAGATTAAAGTAAAAATATAAGTTTTCATTATTAACTTATTTGTTATTAATGTATTGAGTGTACTCTTTCTTTGTGTCGATATCAATTTCCTTTCCTTTTGGGAACACGGTGATGGTATCCGTTTTATTTTTTTCAATAATGTGTTTTGCTCCAACATCCTCGTGTAATTTCGCAAGCTGTGGAAGTAAAGAATTATCAAAAATTGCAGGTACTCCCAATTTATTGCCATAAGAAGTTGCCACAATTTTACAGGGTTTGTTTTCAAAATCTGATTTGATTTCTTGTAAATAGGTAGCATCCAACAAAGGTTGGTCTGCCAGCATAACAAGTACCCCTGTAGGTTTTTCGTTTGAATTTTGGAGATGCTCTATTCCTACGGAAATGGAACTACCCATCCCGTTTTCCCAATGAGGGTTATAAATAATTTCCACATCATCTGGAATCACTTTCTCGATTTCATCGGCATAAGCGCCCAAAACCACAAAAATTAATTCTGACAATTGCTTGGCTTGCTCAATGGCATGACCTAAAAGTGTAGTGTTTTGCCAAGGCAACAGCTGTTTAGGTCCGCCCTCCATTCGTGTGGAAGCACCGGCGGCCAATATGAGAACAGCAATGGATTTCATGGGCTAACTATGGATTTTCCCCATTTTATCTTTAAGCAATTGAGGTTCTTTGTTGTTAACCACTGAAAGAATTTCCGATAAAATGGATATGGCAATCTCCTGTGGTGTCTCAGCACCAATATCAATGCCAGCCGGACCGTGGATTTGCTCCAAAAAATCTTCCGAAATATCTGGAAAACGCTCTAAAAGCTCATCAAAAAGTTTTTCCCGTCTTTGAAAAGGACCCAATAAACCTATGTAGGCCCCTTTTTCATTGCGCAGCGCCATTACAAATTGAAGGTCTTTTACAAAGCTATGAGTCATGATGACTACTGCCGTTTGATTGTCGAGTTTATGTTGAAAAGCCTCTGGCTCTACCTGGATGAGTTTATGGATTCCCGGAAAATCCTTTTTGGTCTTTTCTTCCCTCGGGTTGGCAACTACGCTTACCTCCCACCCTGTTAAAGCGGCATATTTGCACAATTGAACGGCATCGTGCTCCGCTCCAATAATCACCAATTGAAAACACGGATGCATTTTCTGCTCAAAAATGGAAAGCCCATCACTGGATTCGTTGGTTTGGGAAACGGGATACCTGTTTTCACCGAATTGAAATACCGAATGGTATCCTAAGTGGTCACTTTGCTCTTTTTTGTAAAAAGATTGGATGTGAAATGGCTTTCGCTCCTCGATGGTTTTCCAAAACTCCGCCAGCAAGGAATGACTTGGCTCGAAAGTTTCCAATAAAATGTAAAGAATGCCTTCACACCCCAATCGGTAACGACCATCATATATCATAACCCGTGATACCCTTGTAGTGAAAACCGACTGTGCTTGGCGAAGGACTTCCTTTTCAACGCATCCACCACTAACAGCCCCTATCATGTCCCCATTTTCAAAAATCAGCATTCGAACACCGGGTCTCCGGTATGAAGAACCATCCAAAGCAACAACCGTGGCCAAAATTGCATTTTCCTGTCGTGCTTCGTAATGTTGGATTATGGTTTTTAATTCATGTGTCATACTGCACCGTTGTTTCTGGTTGGGATGAAAGGAACTAATTTGCCTTTTGGTATTTCTTCTTTTGGAAGAACCTTAACAAAACCATTGGCTTTGGCCAACGCCAACAAATCTCCAGAACCAGTTGTAGGAATGGTATTTGCTGCCAATTTTCCTTCTTTCAATTTTAAGGTAACCCCAATAAACAGCGTTAAATCGGTACTATTGGTATAGGGTTCATCTAAAAATACAGCAAAATGCGTTGTGTCTATTCCCAAAGTTTTGTTAAGCCACGGTTTAAAGTACAAGTGATAATTAACAAAAGTGGAAACTGGATTTCCTGGAAAGGAAAACACTGTGGTTTTTTGCTGTTCATGTTTTCCAAACCAGAACGGCTTCCCCGGGCGCTGTAATACTTTGTGAAAGACTTTTTCCACCCCCAGACTATCAAAAGCTTCTGGTAGGAAATCATATTTTCCCTTGGAAACCCCACCGCTGAGTAAGAGCACATCATATTCTTTGACGAGTTGCTCCAATCTTTGTTTTATGGCGGACGGTTCGTCCAGCAAATGATGGATGTCTCCTTCAATTTTTTCATTTTCCAAAAGCGAAAACAACGAATATGAATTGGATTTTCGAATTTGGAAGGGCAATGGGGTCTTGTCCACATCAACCAATTCATTTCCTGTAGATATAACCGCAACTTTTGGGAGCTTTTTTACGGAAACCGTTGCTTTTCCCACGGTGGCCAGTACGCCAATTTCGGCAGCAGTGATTTTCACCCCAGGGTGAAGTAAAACCTCCTCTTGATGCACATCACTAGCTTGGTAATGAATGTTTTGCCCTTTTTTAACAGGTTCATTGATGATAAATGCCTCATCCTCCTTTGTGGTATGTTCATACATGACCACTGTATCTGTGTTCTTTGGAATAATGGCTCCGGTCATTACTTCAATGCAAGACACTGTATCATCCAAAACCAACTGTGGACTACCCGCTTGAGCAATTCCAGAAACTTTAAATCTTTGATTTTGGCCGTTGAAAGCATCAAACCGTATGGCAATACCATCTTTGGTAGATCTGTCGAAAGGAGGAAAGTCCCGGTCGGCCACAATGGTCTCTGCCAAAATCCTGCCATGGGATTTAGTCAGTTCTATGAATTCATCCCCGTAATTTTGGGAATGACCTAATACCTTTTGTAAAGCTTCATCAAATGTAATCATGAAAAAAGTGCAATTTCCAATCCGTTTTTCAACAATACCCGAATGCCCACAAACAACACCAAGATCCCGGTCAATATTCGAATGCGCTTCGCGGATAATTTGCCAATACTAAGTCGAACACCCAATTGACCGCCCAGAAGCACTGCAAAAAGGAGTCCCAGTACTTCGGGCCAAAATAGTTCAAAGGAGTTGCTGGTCATCAATCCGCCAATTCCGGAAACGGAGTTGACCAAAATAAAAAAACTGGCCAGAGATGCAATGACAATGGGTTTGTCCCATTTCATATGGTTGAGGACAGGTGCTAGAAAAATACCGCCACCAATGCCCACGAGTCCAGATAAAAAACCAATGCCAGCACCCAACAAATAAGACATGTACGGTGGGTACTTCTTTACATTAAAATTGGAATACCGGGCCAAGGTCTGATAGATGAGTGCTATGGCGGAAACAATCAACGCCAGTGCCAACAGGATAAAGAAAACCTGCTCCTTCAGCAGGAAGGAAGCCCCTATAAAAGCCATTGGAATACTGGTAATGACGAAAGGCAGAAACTTTTTAAGGGATAAATGCCCACTTTTGTAATAGAGATAACAACTGCCCGTGACCACGGCTAAATTGCAGAGCAGCGCTGTTGTACGGATAGCAAAAAAGCTGGTCAAGACCAAGGTTAGAATGGCCAAATAGCTTGACCCACCCCCAAAACCTACAGCTGAATAAAGTGTAGCAACTACAAAGAAGGCCAGAATCAATAAAATGAAATCAGCGACATCTAAGGACATAGACTGGCAATTTTGTTCATTCCACCCAAAATAGTAATAAACTGTTTGTTTGGATATTGATCTTGAAGTTGTTTTGCGGCGATTTCACTTCGTTTTCCAGATTGACAAATGACATAAACTTCATCCACAGAAGTAATATGGAGGGATGACAGTTCCAATTTATCCAAGGGTATGTTGATGGCTTCTTTTAGATTTCGCTCGCAGAACTCCTCCTCCGTTCTAACATCAATCAAGGTGAGGGTGTTTTTTGATTCCAACAAAGACTGAAAATCTTCGGCAGTTATGGTAGGGGCCACATCACAATCCAGAGGTTCGTAAAAATCTTGAAGTTTCTTCAACTCCAAATTCTTTGGATTGAGTTTGAAACCAATTTGGGTAGATCGTTGACTGAGACCATCAAACAACAGCAATTTTCCTGACAGCACCTCCCCTATCCCGGTCAATATTTTTATGGCCTCTAACGCTTGAAAAGTCCCTATAATTCCTGGTATGACCCCCAACACCCCATTCTCATTGCAATTAGGCACCTCTTCTGCGTTTGGCATATTGGGGTATAGACAGCGATATGTGGGTCCATTTTTGTAATTGAAGACACTTACGTGCCCTTCAAAACTGTGTAAGGCCCCATATACAAAGGGCTTTTTTAATAGCACACAGGCATCGTTGATCAAATAGCGTGTTGGGAAATTATCGGTGGCATCTATCACCAAATTATAGTCCTTAATAATCTCCAAAGCATTGTCCTTGGTCAAAAACGTGTCGTACAGCTTAAAATGGGTCTGGGAATTCTGGGCACTTAATTTTTCGTGGACCACTTCTAACTTCTGCCGGCCTACATCTTGTTCGGTATAAAGTACTTGCCGCTGTAAATTGTGGTGTTCAACCACATCTTGATCCAGCAAACCTAAAGTGCCCACGCCCATGGCATTCAAATACTGAAGCACTGGAAGCCCTAATCCGCCCAAACCCACGACCAAGACCTTGCTTTGGGACAGTTTTTGTTGTCCTTCAGGTCCAAAATCCTTTAATTGGGTCTGTCTGGCATACCGGCTCATCAATCAATCTATTTTAGATTTGGCATACTTATAATCCTCAATATAATTCGCATTATAAAGTACCTCATCATGTTCAGGAAAGACCAATTTTGTATCCGAATTGATTAAAAATTTACGGGGACACGAGCTTTCAGCGGTTTGCATATGCTGAATTGCTTCCTGTAAGCCACTGGGTTCCCAAATGGTGATCAAGGGTTCTGGAAGCTCAGTTTCCTTTGTAGCGAACGAGGTTGCTCCTTGTTTCGGGTTCCTGTTTTCTGCCAATTGTCGCAAGGTTTCCAAGTTTATCAATGGAAGGTCGCAAGCAAGTACCAACCAAGCTACGTCGGGATATGCTTTATGTGCACTCAATATGCCATTAAATGGTCCTCGGTATTCGTTTTGGTCAATGATGGTCTTGAATCCATCTGGAATTGAAGTGCTTTGCTCTTCTCGAATACTCAAAAACACATCATCGCAAATCTGTCCCAAAAGCTTGTACAAATATTCCTGTTGAGGAACATCATGATAGGTCAATAGCCCTTTATCCGAACCCATTCGGGTACTTTTTCCTCCTGCAAGGACCAATCCGTATAGTTGGGGTGTTGTGCTGGCCATACTATATTTATGTAAAAAAATTAGCCTCCTATTGAGGTCATGGAATTGTCAAATATGGTCTGAGCATGTTTTTCTTGTGCCTCAAAACCAGTTTTTGCTCGGTTGCCAATTGCAGTGAGAATGGTCTCCTTTATCTTTTCGGTGTCGGATTCACCACGGACCAAATCCCGCAAATTGGAGACAGGTTTACCGTACAAGCAGGTAATGACATCTCCTGTAGCAGTTATCCGCAAACGGTTGCAGCTGCCGCAAAACGTTCGGCTAAAGGACGGAATAATCCCAAAGGTGCCCGTGTGCCCTTCAATCTGATAATTGATGGATGTGGATTCCTTCGGTGATTCCAATTTTTTGTAATTGGGATAGGTGTTGGCGATATGCTCCAAAATGGCCTTATAATTCCATTTGATAGTATTGAAATTCTTGGAACCGCCATTGAACGGCATTTCCTCTAGAAATCGAACAGAAACCTTATGGTGTTTCATCACATCTAAAATGGGAATGATGTCCTGCTCGTTCTGTCCATCCAAAACAATGAAGTTGATGCGTACGTTGAATCCTTCAGAGATTAATCGGATGAGATTATTGTGTACCGTATCAAATTGTTTTCTGCGCGTAATGCGTTCAAAAGTTTCGCGATTGATGGAATCCAAACTCACATTGATGTTGGTAATGCCCAACTTCTTGAGCTCATTAATATGTGGGCCAATCAACGTGGCATTTGTGGTTACAGAAATATCGTTGAGCTCTTCCAAATTGGCAAGATGGCGCATTAATTCCATTAAATCCTTACGAACAAAAGGTTCACCACCTGTTATCCGTATTTTGTCAACCCCTTGGGAAACCAATAGTTCACTGACTTTTTTCAACTCCGAAATGGAAAGCAACCTGTCACTTTTTACAAAATTGATACCCTCCGAAGGCATGCAATAATTGCAACGCAGATTGCACCGGTCGGTCACCGCCAGTCGTAAATAATTGATTTTTCTTCCGTGATTGTCTATCAGCATAAATCCGTTACTTCTTTTTCAGTGGTAAGTTACCGATTTTGCACGGATTATCCCCCACTTACCGGAGGGATAAGTGCAATTTCATCATAGGAATTGATGACTTGGTCATCCTCAGCGTAGCTGTTGTTCACAGCCACTGCCAAAGAGGATAGTTTGTTCAGCTCTGGATAGGTATTCCCCAGAAATGCTTTCAATTCCTTTACGGTCTTTGGTATTTTTTTCCCTGTTACGCTAGCTGTAGGAACGGACAGCGTGGGAGCTCCCACGATGTCCTTTGTAATTCCAAACAAGAGTATTGTCATATAATCAACCTATTATTTCTTTTTCGGGTACTTTTAAAAGTTCTGGTGTTTTGGTAAATGGTTGTTCATAAAGTCTATTGCCTGTGGCGGCTTTCATTGCATTGGAAACTGCACCGCCAGCTGGTGGCAGTGTGGGTTCACCCAACCCGGTTGGTGAAAGTCCATTATCGATAAAATATGTTTCCACAATAGGGGCTTCCTTCATCCGTAGGAGTCGATAGCTATCAAAATTAGTAGCGGTCGGTTTGCCATCCTTGAAGGTCAATTCACTGTACATTGAGTGGCCAACGCCGTCCAGCACACCTCCTTCAACCAAATTTTTGGCCGCAAGAGGGTTAACAACGATACCACAGTCCACCACACAGGTAATCTTTTTGATGACGGGCTCCCCGTTTTCAATTTCCACATCGGCCACTTCTGCTACGTGGCTGTTGTGGCAATAATAATTCACGAATCCTTGGTAGACATTGTCTGGTTTTTTGCCCCATCCTGATTTTTCAACCGCTGTTAGAATGACTTCCTTCATCCGTTCTGGAGAATATTGAATGCTTTCGTCCTCTTCGGGCTTTACATTGTCCAAGAGGTCTAAACGCAGTTGAATCTTATCAACTTCCATTAATTCCGCCAATTCATCAAAGAAACTTTGTTCGGCAGAGGCCAAGAAATTGGTGTAAGGTGCGCGCCAGGCCCCAGTGGTAATATTACTCTGGTATGAAGCTGTATCCACCTGATAATTTTCAATGGCCCCAGCTGGGAAGAAATTGGGAACCAATCCATACATATTGGAATTGATTGCCGCTTCCTTTAAATGATAGGCAGTAACCTTTCCGTCTTTCACCCCAGCTTTGATACGGTATTTAATCGACATTCTATAGATGCCATCTTCCATATCATCTTCGCGGGAATAAACCAGTTTTATGGGCTTTTTGGACTTATCGGCGATTTCAGCCGCTTCAATGGCGAAGTTACCATAAAGTCTTCTCCCAAAACCACCTCCAATTCGGGTCATTTCCAAATGAATATCCTCTGCATCACGACCTAAAAGTCCGGATACAAATCCTGCTGTTCCTTCGGGAGTTTGAATAGGTCCTACCAAATGTACTTTTTCATCTGTAACATGAGCGAAAAAGTTCATGGGCTCCATACAACTATGTGGCAAAAAGGGCGACTCGTAGGTGCGTTCCAAAATTTGGTCCGCTTCAGCAAAAGCTTTGGTGATATTTCCGTCTGACCTTCGGGTATCGAACTTGTTGCCATCCAACAGGTCTGTCAAAATTTTATCGTGTTCTTCCGTACTTTCGGGTTTGGTGACTTCTTCCCACTCTGCTTTTATGGCATTTTTGGCCTTCATCGCTTCCCAAGTTGAATTGGCAAGGACAACGACCTTATCGCTATCACTAATAATATTGGTAATTCTTGGTGTGGTTTCGGCAAAGGCCCTGAGTTTATCCCCAATGGTGAAAATATCCACTACACCAGACATGGCTCTAGCCTCAGAATCGTCATAAGAAACCAGTTTTTGTCCAAATGGAGGACGCAAAACAGAAGCATACACCATGCCCTCAGCTTTATAGTCCATTCCATACAAGGGCTTTCCGGTGATGATTTTGTCGATATCTACATTGGGCGTTGGTTTGCCCATAATTTTGTACTCGCTAGGTTTTTTGAGCGGCACATCTTCAGGAACTTCCAATTGGGCCGCTTCTTTTACCACATCACCATAACCCAATGTTTCTCCGGCGGCATTGGTGATGACACCTTCGCTAGCGGTACATTCGGATGGGTCAACACCCCAACGCGCTGCCGCAGCGCTCACCAACATTTGCTTGGCGGCAGCTCCTGTTTGGCGGAGGGCATCCCAACCAAATCGGATGGACTGGCTTCCTCCAGCTACCTGCCGAGTATAATTATTGGCATCCAAAATACCTTGTTCAACATAAACATCCTTCCAGGCCACATCCAGCTCTTCGGCTATGATCATGGGCATGGAGGTTTTTACGTTCTGACCCACTTCGGGGTTAGGTGAGAAAATGGTGACCGCGCCGTTATCGGCTATTTTGATGAAGGCATTAAAGTCATTATAATCCAAACTGGCCAAATCAATGGCAGGTTCTTGAATGACTTTGGGTTTGCACGCCTGGAAAAGGTTAAAGCCAATCAGCAGACCTCCTCCGGCAAGGGAAGAGTTACGAAGAAATGACCTTCTACTAAGTGAATTATGTATAGTATTTGTTGACATGTTGTTGTTTTTTGGATGAAAAGCGGATTATTCCATGTTGTCCGCAGCAATTTGTACCGCTTTACGGATTCTGGTATAGGTCGCACATCGGCAGATATTGCCGTGCATGGCATTTTCAATATCCTCTTCTGTGGGATTGGGATTGCTTGCCAAAAATGCAGAAGCGGTCATAATCTGACCCGCTTGGCAGTAACCACATTGGGGAACATCCACTTCTTTCCAAGCTTCTTGAACAGGATGGGTGCCATCTTCGGATAGTCCTTCAATAGTGGTGATTGATTTTCCTTCCACTTGTGAAAGGGTTAGGGAACAGCTTCTCATGGCAGTGCCATCTACGTGGATGGTACAGGCACCACATTGGCCTATTCCACATCCATACTTGGTGCCCACAAGGTCTAAATGATCTCTGAGCACCCATAAAACAGGGGTGTCCTCAGCAACGTCAACTGATTTTGACGTGCCGTTGACAGTGATTTGATACGTTGGCATAGTTTTTTGAATTGATTGTTTGTTGATACTATTGCTGTTGAAGTTACCAAAAAATGGATGGAATGCTCTTTTTTTAACAGCAGCACTTTCTTTTTAACTTTTCTTTAAATCTATTGTGCTTACACAAGATAATTTTCAGACAAATTGTACGTTCTGCATGTTGAACCTTAACTTGATATGAAAATGAAAAACACTTTTCGCTATTGCTTTTTGCTATCCCTTACCGTATTGATTTTCTCTTGTGGAAACGCTGATGATGATGTCAACTTTGATATTAACGACGGGGAGTTGGGGCAAGGAAAAGACCCAGATGACTGCCTTGGTTTTGATGATAATGACCTGTTCCTCTCCATTCAAGACCAGTTTACCACCCTACCGGGAAAGGTATCTATATTGTTCAGGGTTTCTGATGTTCAAGGGAATCCTATTTCTGGATTGAGAGCAGACCAATTCACCATATATGAGCAAGGAAGAAATGATGATTGTTTCAATGTAATCTCCTCTTCGGAGTCACAAGCTCGGATTTCACCGAACTCTCAGGTCTTCAACAACAATACCGTATTGGTTTTGGATTTAAGTAACAGTGTGCTTCAAAGCAGCTTGGCAGAATTAAAATCGGCTTCAACTAGTTTTGTGAATAATGTTATCCCAACGCCAGAAACGGAATCCTTTAAAATGGCCATCTATTGGTTTGATGGCGAGGATGAACTGCACCTTTTAAATGAACCCTCATCTTCCGCCGCCGAATTGACCGCAGCCATTGATGGTATTACTTCGGATATCAGTAATGACCCTTCCACAGATTTATATGGAGCTGTGATTAAGTCCACGGATATTGCTGAAGATTTATTACGGGAAAGTCAACAAGAATCGGTAATAGGGGCTGCATCCATTGTATTGTTTACTGACGGTACTGACCAAGCTTCCCGGTATAGTGAAGAGAATGCGTTGCGTGCCGTTGAAAACGCAAGTCGGAACATCTCTTACTTCACCATTGGTTTGGGAGCGGAAATCGATGCAGACATTCTCATGGAAATTGGAAAAACAGCCAGTGTATTTGCGGGTAACAAAGAAGAGTTGGAAACGACTTTCAACCAAATCTCGCAACGAGTTTCTGAACAGGCCAACAGCTTTTATCTTTTCGAGTATTGTACTCCAAAACGGGATGGCAGTGGAGATAATAATTTGGTGATTCAATTGACCAATGGAAGCCTTCAAGGTGCGGTGCAGACCAAGTTCAACGCCAATGGCTTTACTGGTGGGTGTGAATAAAAGGATTTCTATAGTTTGTTGAAGGGTGCATTTACAAGATTGCGTATCTTGGAAGCCAACTAAACAACAAACTATGATTATCAAAACAAAACTGCTACACCTTTTTCTTTTTGCATGCATTTTGGGTTCGACTTTTACGTCGTATGCCCAGCACATTAGTCCCTTGGAAGGGCGATGGGATTTGGAAATGGAATTTAAAGGCCGAACCGTTCCCTCGTGGCTGGAAATCCGACATTCGGGTACTGCAACCCTGATAGGTCGATTTGTATTTGCCTTTGGTAGCGCACGCCCCATTGCCGAAGTGGAAACCTACGGTGACAACAAATTTACCTTCAGTATTCCCAACCAATGGGAGCCCAAGGGAAGCGACATGATTTTTCATGGCGAACTTGTTGGTGGTAAGTTAACCGGAACCATGATCTATACCGATGGTTCTATTGCAAATTGGACTGGAGTAAAAGCTCCCGATTTGGTATATACCGAAAATCCAAAATGGGATAAACCCATTGAGGTTTTTAATGGTAAGGATGTTTCTGGATGGCATGTTGATGGCGAAAAGAACCAATGGGTGGTTAAAGATGGTATTCTGAGTAGCCCAGAATCTGGTTCCAACCTAATTACGGATGAAAAGTTCAAAGATTTTAAATTACATGTAGAGTTCAGATACCCCAAAGGAAGCAATAGTGGTATCTATCTTCGGGGAAGGTATGAAGTGCAGATTGTGGACAGTGAAGGTTTGGAACCCTTGGACATTTATTTGGGCGGCATATACGGATTTTTGGAACCCAACGAAAATGCATCCAAACCGGCCGGTGAATGGCAAACGTATGACATTACCTTGGTTGGACGTAGGGTTACGGTTGTTTTAAACGGAAAAACGGTGATTTGCGATGCGACCATCCCCGGAATTACTGGAGGTGCTTTGGACAGCAAGGAAGGTGAGCCTGGCCCTTTTATGATTCAAGGGGACCATGGGCCTATTGAGTACAAAAGCTTTGTGGTGACACCCTTGAAAAAATAAGGCTTACCCTTGATTAAGTTTGGGTTAAAATGTAAATATAACTCGTGAATCTTATAAAGAGGCTGTCTAAAAAGTAGATTTTTCGTCAACCTGAACTTGTTTCAGGTTCTCACTCAGGTTTGTGTATAAATTTGATGGGATTCTGAAATACCTTGCCTGTAGGCAGGCAGGAATTCAGAATGACGTACTTCATTCCTTTTTAGACAGCTTCTATTTCTATTTTTTAGTTGGTATTCAAAGGTTTAACCTTTATATTCCTCCATTTCACCCGAATACCACCTCCATCATGAATCTGAAGGGCAATGGCCCCTTTACCTTTACCAATTTTTTCATCTTCCAGATGCACCATTTCTGTACCGTTGAGCCAAGAGGTGATGTTGGAACCCTCAGCTCTTATTTTTAAGGTATTCCACTCCCCCATTTTAAGGGCTTTGTCTTTTTCAGGATCCGGTTTGATCAACCAACCACGGCCATACGATTCGTAGATGCCTCCGGTGTCTTTTCCGGGAGGGGCAACTTCAACCTGCCAGCCGCTCACTTTGGTGCCTTCAAAGGTGGAACGGATAAAAACACCACTATTGCCATCGGCCTCTTGTTTAAACTCCAAAGTCAATTCAAAATCGTCATAATGGTCTTCGGTGGACAAATAACCATATTCAGCCTTTGGACCGCTTTCACAAATAAGTTCGCCGTTCTCCACGAACCACTTTTCCTCGCCATGGTTGATCCAACCATCGAGGTTTTTGCCATTGAACAAATCAATTGAATTTTCCTGCGCCCCCATGGATTGAATGGCCATAAGGGATACTGTAATTAAAATCAGTTTTTTCATAATTATGTAATAAGGGTTAGAAATTACAGGAAATCTTTTTGAAAGCCCCCAAAATGTAGGGTTTTTAGACCGATAGTTGTTTATAGCATACAGACAACAACTAAGAACATCCTAATGACCAAGGAAAGTTTAACTTAAAATGAAATGTGATGGATGTAGTAAAAGAAATTATCGACAACAGTGCCATAGGTCCATTCTCCAATGGATTTAAAAGCGTGGTACTTTCCCTTTTTGCTTCAATTGTTTGTGCATTGCTGGCCATGTTGACCATTTTGATTCTTCATGGTTCCAGTATAACTTTTCATTACGGCTACTAGCGATAAATTAAGGCGTTACCAAACTTTTGCTCTTCAAGCGGTTTGGATAGGTCCAACAAAAACCCGTTAAGTACGGCATGCGTTATTTTTCCTTCTTTTTGTAAAAAAAAAGTGGGATTTACCCCAGGTTGCAGATTGAATCCGTTTAATTTAAAATCCAAATGAACTTTATGCATGGGCTCATCTACGGAACTTCCGTAGTTTGGGAGCTGTGTTTTTACATAAGCAATTCCCTGTTCTAAAAGGTTTTTATTGGTTTGTCCATTCCCTTTTATGGCTATTTTTGGGGGTACTATGGTGTACCCAGAGGCATCAAAGGTCTCGTACCCATAAAATGTGGACAGATCGCCCTGATCGCCAATAGTGCTCTTGTAATAAAAATCTTTATGGCCCTTTAGGTCAACCTCATTTCTGTAAATGCCCAAATCCAAAATATAATCGTTGCCCAAAAGCTGGTAGGTCACATTTTCAATTTTAAGGTCGAACAGCTTACGATCGTTATGGGGTATTTTCTCATAATCATCGATTGGAATATTTTTATAACTACCATTGGCAATGGTATGCAAGGCCGATAGAATGGAAACATAGTTGAGTTTTCGTATTTCCTGTTTTTCGGTATCATTGGCGTAACCTCCGGATTCAATTAAAATAAGACTGGTCCCCCATTTGGCAATGTTATCACCAAAGGCTCGGGGTTCAAAATCATCGCTGTACCTTCCCACCTGCCCTGGCGCATAATTTTGAATGATTCTGTTCATATATACAATGACCTTCATGGCGTTGGAACGCACCTCATTGATATCCTTTTCATAGTTAAAAGCCGTGGCCAAATACGAAATAGTGGCTGGTTTGTCCGTCAGTTCCGCATTGTAATAAGTGCTTTGGTCATGCAGGTTGAAACCAAAATCGGCATCCAGACTATCCCGGACACGTTTTAAAATTCGACCTTCAGGGGATTGTAATCGCAAGGCATCACGGTTGATATCAATACCCAACGCATTTCTCCGCTGGTACACCTCGGCACCATCTGGGTTGACCATCGGCATAAAATGCAATTTTACATGGGAAAGGATTTCGTTTTTCTCTTTCATAAAATCCGGGGAATCCAAAAAATTAAGAATGTCAAAGATGGCCATGGTGGCAGTAGGCTCGTCGCCGTGCATCTGGGACCATAAAAAAACGTTGACATCCCCTGCTCCTATGCTGATTAGGTGCAAATCTCGCCCTTGGATGGACTCCCCTACTTTTTGTACTGCAAATTTTGGGTTGGCATTGAATTGCTGGATCAAAGGCTGTATATCAGTATGCTTTATGCGACGTTCACTCAAGGAAGGCTCCTTGTATTTTTCATAGGTCTCATATAGTTTGGAGGTAATCTCATCCTGTGCGTTTACTGAGAATGTCAGCAATCCTATTACAATTGGGAGTAGTCTTTTGAACATGGTTCTATTTTGTTGGAACTGGTTTAAAGTTAAATTTTTTGGTTGCACTCCGTACTTTTTTCATGAAATCCATCCCAGGGTCAGTTTTTGTGGTGCGATAGCCATTATCAACCTCAAGCCATAGTGGATGATTTTCAAATTGGGTATATTCATGATGCCCTATTACGTAGTCAATATTGTATTTTGAGGCAAGATACTTCACCAAAAAGATGTTCGATCTCAATTGCTTTTTCGTTAAGGGAAATCCTTCTGAACCCCCTACGTTTTCTATCCCAATAGCGCAATGGTTTAGCCCAATTACATGACGCGCCATTACAGTTTCAGGCATCAATCGGTAAATGGTGCCATCCCGGTCTACCAAAAAATGGGAAGACACATTTAAACCGCTCACATTTTCCAAATCGGGTCGCCAATTGGGTAAAGTTGACTTGTTGAAAGCAGTAAAAGACCTTTTCAAACTTGGAATGGCCGTCCAGTGCAGTACGATCATTTGGGGGACAATGGTGGTGGTATCCTGCTCCAAACCGTAGCGTTGGGCCAAATATTCTTTGGTGAGTTCAATCCGTTGTTCATCAAAAATAATGGGGATGTCCACAATCTCTTTTTGAACGTTGCATGAAATGAGAAAAATACCGCAAATTGTTGCTGAACCTATTTTTTTCCAAAGGGATTTCTGAAAAGCCATACCCAAATGTAGTCCAAAATTAAGAACTGTACCACAATCACTCGTCAAGGGGAACAGCGTAGCAAATCATAAGTTTCTTTTTGCCCCATTCCCGTGCCTTTTTCACATCCTCTCCCATATAAATGTCGATTCGGTTTCGCCAGCGGTAGTGCATTTTATCTTTTACGTAAAATGTATCGGGAAAAGTATCGATTTTCACCATGGTATTATGTGTAAGGCCCATTTTAAGGAGATCACGGGACACCGCAATGCACTTCATGCCCGGTTTTAGGGTGTCGCCCCAAGCTGCCACGGAAGGGTTAATGCTGTCCGTTTGCCAAAAGACCGAATTGTAGGCCGAAGCAGTAACCTCGTGCCCTATCCACTCGTGGGTTGGTTTTTTAACCGGCTTTTGTCGGGTACAGGAAGCCAAAACAATAACACAAAGGAGTAATTTCTTCAATAGGCGTTAGGAATGGTTGATTCCTAAAGATACATATTTCTACAATTTACTCGGGTAAGGGCACATAGGTATCATCAGTTTCCATCATGGGAAAGGTCTTGCTGCGCCATGCTTCTTTGGCTGCTTCAATTTTATGTTTACTAGAGGATACAAAATTCCAATAAATGTGACGTTCCTCTGGAAAAGGCTCGCCTCCAAACAATAAGAGATTGGTGTTGGGCCGCAACAGGATGTTACAAGTGTCTTCTACTTTGGATACGAGAATGTTTCCTTTTTCCACTACCTCTCCGCAGGCTTCAATACTACCTTCCACAATACAAATCCCGATTTCACCCTTGAGTTTTCCATTCACGTTCAGGGAATAGCTTTCTTCGTTTTTTATTTCTACCATAAACAAATCAGAATGCACGGGAACGGGTGATTCTTTATCATAGCCTTTGCCGGCCACTAATTTGAACTCAGCAGAGTCATCCTTCCATTTGGGTAAATCAGCACCATCTATATGATGAAATTGGGGTTCCATATCTTCCAACTCCTTCGGCAGTGCGACCCAAATTTGATAACCATGGGCTGTAAAAAGTGTTCCATTCCGCATATCCTTCGGAGTTCTTTCAGTATGTGTCACACCTTTTCCTGCCGTCATCCAATTTACAGAACTTGGTTTTATACGCTGTTGGGTGCCCATGCTGTCCTGGTGCATAATCTCACCTTCTAGCATAAAAGTCAAGGTGGAGAGTCCCAAATGCGGATGCTGGTTCACATCCATATACCGAGCTGGTCCTAGTTCCGTAGGTCCCATATGGTCAATGAAAATGAAAGGGCCTATCATCCGTTTCTTCCGAAAAGGGATAAGTCTACCTACCAAAAAGTCCCCAATATCCCTGCTCCGTTCTTCTATGATCAATCCGATGTTGGACATAGCTTTTATGTTTATATTTAGAAGCAGAAAGTTACGACAAATCCAACACCATGAAACTACTTAAGCGCATTTTACTTCTCCTATTGATTGTAATTGGAGTAGTGGTTTATTTGAATTATCCCAAATTGAACATCATTTCTGGCTATGCGGCCAAAAATGTGGCCTCGGGTGTCTATGTGGCAGGCCGTTCCGAAGCTTCCATGAACCTGAATGACAACAATGTCCCCTTGGTAAAATTGGCAACCACCGAGGTAAACGAGGCGTCAAAATCCGCATCTTCTACCGTGTATGGTCTTATGGAACGAACAGCGGTATACCGTGATGGGTTGGGCTCGGTTCTTATCAATGATGAGTATGACCCCAGCAAGCTTACCATTCGTCCTCAAAGAAATTTTTCCATGGACACAATACCATATCCCTATGGGCAAGCTGCTCCGCTGGACTCCATTTTTGACGAAGTGGACATGGATCAAATCAATCGAGCTTTGGCGGTGGCATTCGCCAATCCTGAAACCCAAAAAACGAGAACATTTTTGGTTCTATATAAAGGTCACCTCATAGCCGAAAAATATGTTGATGGTTTTACCAAGGACACCCCCATCTTAGGTTGGTCCATGACTAAAAGCGCGCTGGCTACGTGTTATGGAATTTTGGAACATCAAGGTAAATTGGAAATGGATTGGCCGGCTCCCATCGCAGAATGGAAAGATGATGGGCGTAAAAACATCACCCTTAACCACTTACTGCGTATGCAAAGTGGATTGGAATGGGACGAAGACTACGGCGGCATGTCTGATGTAACAAAAATGCTTTTTTTGGATAGTGACATGACCCAAAGGCCAAAGGAGAAAAAAGCCGTGGCCAAACCTGCCGAAATTTGGAATTATTCTTCTGGAACCTCCAATTTACTTTCTGGGATTCTTCGGCAACAATTTCGAAGTCATCAAGAATATTTGGACTTTCCATATTCGGCATTGATTGATAAAATTGGAATGTATTCCATGGTTTTGGAGGCTGATATAGCTGGAAACTACGTGGGTTCCTCATATTCGTGGGCCAGCACCCGGGATTGGGCGCGTTTTGGGCAGCTGTATTTAGACCGAGGAATCTGGAATGGGGAACAAATCTTTGATTCGGAATGGGTGGATTACATTACCACCCCTACACAGCATTCCAATGGGGAATATGGTGCCCACTTTTGGTTGAATGCGGAAGGGAAATATCCCGATGTACCCAAAGACCTATTTTCTTGCAATGGTTATCAAGGGCAATACGTGTTTGTGATTCCCTCAAAGGATTTGGTAGTGGTGCGGACCGGATTGGCAGAGGAACCAGAGTTTGACCCAAATCGCGTGTTAAGAGCCGTGGTAGATGCCATTAAGGGGTAATAGTTTCCATCAATTGGTAAAAAACTTCCATTTTATCATCAAATCACAGCTATAAACCTGATTTTCACAGTGTTGTTCTATCGACAAAGCCTCTGAAAAGTCGGGTGACTTACAAAAACATTTCCCAACGCCACAACAATAGGCTATTTCACAACAATAATTTCATTTGTGGGTACTCTGGTGGTACATTTACAATGTAATTAATTAAGAAAGTAATTTTTTCATTTTCATATAGTGTTCTCGTAAAAGAGTCTTGACCTAACGGCAAGGCTCTTTTTGGTTTACAACCATTGGTAATCTAATCTTAGTTTGACACTAACTCCGCGAATCCTACGAATTTCACCAGTTAGCTTCTACATTGTTTATTGTCCACTGTAAATTGTCGATTGGATTACGGAATCCATTTATCCTTACCAAAGTCAGGTTTTCGTTTTTCCAAAAAGGCGTTTCTTCCTTCTTTGGCCTCGTCGGTCATGTAGGCCAAACGGGTCGCTTCCCCAGCAAAAACTTGTTGCCCTACCATTCCATCATCGGTAAGGTTCATGGCAAACTTGAGCATTTTAATGGATGTGGGTGACTTGGCCAATACCTCTTGTGCCCACTGATAGGCTGTGTCTTCCAACTCTTCATGTGGAACCACAGCATTCACCATGCCCATTTCAAAGGCTTCCTGGGCCGAGTAATTTCGACCTAGAAAAAAGATTTCACGTGCTTTTTTCTGTCCCACCATTTTGGCGAGGTAGGCAGAACCGTAGCCTCCATCAAAACTGGTCACATCCGCATCCGTTTGTTTAAAGATGGCATGTTCTTTACTGGCCAAGGTCATATCGCAGACCACATGAAGGCTATGTCCTCCCCCAACGGCCCAACCGGGTACCACGGCAATAACAACCTTGGGCATAAACCGAATAAGGCGTTGCACTTCTAAAATATTCAGACGATGGTAACCGTCATCGCCCACGTAGCCTTTATGCCCCCTCGCCTTTTGGTCACCTCCACTACAAAAGGCCCATTTACCGTCTTTGCCGGATGGCCCCTCGCCCGAAAGTAAAACCACGCCAATGGAAGTGTCTTCTTGGGCATCGTAGAAAGCTTTGTAAAGTTCACTGGTGGTTTTGGGTCGAAAAGCATTACGCACATCCGGGCGGTTAAAGGCAATGCGAGCCACACCATCACATTTTTTATAGGTAATGTCTTCAAATTCCATGGCGGTCTGCCAGTTGGGTGATTTCATGATATGATTATTTGATGTAGCACAAAATAACGGTTTTTCGTTGAAGCTAGCCCTACAATAAGGGGCAACCAAATGAAAAAATTGCATCATACAGTAAACCATTAGCATATGAGAACTATCCTGACCCTATTTTGTATCATTCTTATGATAGGCTGTTCAAATGACAACCAAGCTGACGAAGTGAGCATAAGGTTATCCAATGTGAGCGAATTCAATTTTGAAAACATTGTTGTTGATACTTCTACTGGAAGGGTGAGCTTTGAAAATATTGCTTCTGGTGAACAAACGGACTATAAAACATTTCAAAAGGCCTATCGCTATGCTTTTGTGCAATTGGAAATAGAAGGTAAAACGTATACACTTCAACCCATTGATTATGTTGGGGAGGAAGCACTCAAAATTGGAAATTATACGTATGAAATTGATGCGGATACTACTAAGGAGCAATATACAAGTCTGAGCTTAAAACTGGTTAAAGATTAGAACCAATCCCAATATTCTTTATTTTTTTGTGATTATGACTAGATTACGCAATCGATTGCGTATATTCGGGGCAACAAACGTATCCTGTTCGATGAATGGGAATAAATAGGTCGCATAGAAATGAGAAAAATATTTTTTGGGCTTTTGTTTTTGCCCTTTGTAGCCCTTGCCCAGTTACAGGTAAGCAGCACTTCAAACAACAAGTACCCCTTCCCTATTGTAGCCAAAAATACATCGGCAACCATTCTATATGATGCTTCAGATGAAAAATTGATTGAAATAGCATCAACGCTTTTAGCAGATGATATTGAAAAAGTTACTGGACGAAAACCAAAAACCACAACCTCAAAGGAGTCTTTGGATACTAACCTTATCGTGATAGGGTCCATTGGTCAAAGTGAATTTATAGATGGATTGATCGCATCCAAGAAGATTGATGTCAGTCCCATTAAAGGGCAATGGGAACGCTTCCTGATGCAAACGGTGAAAAATCCATTCCCCGGCGTATCCCAAGCCTTGGTGATTGCTGGTAGTGATAAGCGCGGTGCTGCTTTTGGTGTTTTCTCTCTATCCAAAGAAATGGGGGTGTCACCATGGCATTTTTGGGCCGATGTTCCTGCTAAACAAAAAGAGGCCATTTATGTGGAAAAAGGAAAATACGTTTCCAATGCACCTTCGGTAAAATATCGGGGTATCTTTTTGAATGATGAAGCCCCTGCCCTACGGGGATGGGCCGAGGAAACCTTTGGTGGCTTCAATCATGAGTTCTACGAAAAGGTGTTTGAGCTTTTATTGCGGAATAAAGCCAACTATTTGTGGCCAGCCATGTGGCAGCCCTCAGCATTTGCTGATGATGATCCAGAGAATGCCCGACGTGCACATGAATATGGCATTGTTATGTCTACCAGTCACCATGAACCCATGATGCGAGCCCATGATGAGTGGGGTCGATTTAATGGAGGTGCATGGAACTATGAGACCAACAAAGAAAAATTACAGGAATTTTGGCGTGGCGGTATTGCACGAATGGGCGACCATGAAAGTGTGGTCACCTTGGGAATGCGAGGAGATGGCGATGAAGCCATGTCCGAAGAAACCGCTGTGGACCTCCTAAAAACCATCATTGAAGATCAACGTGAGATTATTGCCGATGTCACTGGAAAACCAGCAGAGGAAACACCTCAAGTCTGGGCCATTTACAAAGAGGTTCAGGATTATTACGACAAAGGACTTCGGGTAGATGATGATATTCTGGTGCTGTATTGTGACGACAACTGGGGCAATGTTCGTATTCTTCCCAAAAAAGAGGATTTAGACCACTCCGGAGGATACGGAATGTACTATCATTTTGATTTTGTGGGCGGTCCCGTATCCTATCGTTGGCTCAATGTCACCCAATTAGAGCGCGTGTGGGAGCAGATGAATCTATCCTATGAATGGGGCGTTCGGGATTTATGGATTGTGAATGTCGGCGATTTAAAACCCATGGAGCTTCCTATCAGCTTTTTCTTGGATTTTGCTTGGAATACGGATGCTATTCGCGCTAAAGACCTCCCCAACTATTATGTGGATTGGGCTAAACAGCAATTTGGTGAACAACATGCCGAAGAGATAGCCGAAATTTTGTCGCTCTATACCAAATACAATGCCCGCCGCACCCCAGAAATGCTAAAGCCTGATACCTACAGTCTTTCCAATTATAGGGAGGCGGAAACCATTGTTGGGGATTACAAAAACCTAGTTGAAAGAAGTCAAACCATTTATGGGAAGTTGCCTCAGCAGTATAAATCGGCATTTTACCAATTGGTACTTTCACCTGTGGAACTGTGCAGCAACTTGAACGAAATGTATGTGGCAGCAGGTAAGAATGCTTTGTACGGTCAACAAGGTAGGGCATCTACAAACCAATATGCCAAAAAGACAAAAGAGCTTTTCTTTAAAGATGAAGCACTGACCAAAGAATTCCATGAGGAGGTTGCCGATGGCAAATGGAACCATATTATGGCCCAAACGCATATCGGTTACACCAGTTGGAACAATCCCCAATACAATAAAATGCCGACGGTGTCCTACCTTCAAAATAATCCCAATGCTGCATTGGGTTTTGTAGTGGAGCACGCTCCCAGAATGCGTTGGAACACCTCTGGACTGTTTGGTCAAACCTTTTCCACTTTCGACCCCATCAATGATCAAAACTATTATTTGGAAATCTTTAATCAGGGCGAAGAAGCATTAAATTATACCCTTGCGGCAAAAGAAGATTGGATAAAATTATCCGCTACCTCGGGTACCGTTCAATTTGAGGAAAAAGTATATGTCAGTGTTGACTGGAGCAAGGCTCCGCAAGGAAAAGCCTCCGGTGAAATAATAATTTCGGGGGCGGGAAGAGATTACACTGTTAAGGTACCCATTAGAAATGAAACCATGGAAGCCACTGGTTTTGTGGAAAACAATGGGGTAATTTCCATTGAAGCCGCACATTTTTCTAAAAGGAAAGATTCAAAGGATATTCACTGGACCACAGTTCCAAATTTGGGGAGAACCGATTCTTCCATTATGGTGGAACCAGCCAATGCGGAACCACAATCGCCAGAAAGTGCACCTTCGGTGACCTATGAATTCACTGTTTTTGATGATTCGGATTTAGCCGTGGAAACCTACCTAACCCCTACCTTAAATTATAAAAAGAACGAGGGACTCAAATATGCCATTGCTATTGATGATGAGACACCTCAAATAGTGAACATTCATGAAGGCGAAACACAACCCGATTGGGAATACCCGGATTGGTGGAACGATTCGGTTACGGACCATATCAAGAAAAAGCACACAGAGCATAAATCCATAAAATCTGGGAAGCATACCTTAAAAATTTGGATGGTTGACCCGGGTGTGGTATTTCAAAAGTTTGTGATTGATTTAGGAGGATTGCGTCCAAGTTATCTAGGGCCACCAGAAAGTAAAATGGTTGGTGGCGAGAAATAGGCCGAAATTCCCTAACTTGGTTATCTTTCACTAAATAACCCAGTTATGAAGCCTATCCGACCATTTTTTCTGCTTGTTTTTCTGCTTGTTGTAACCAGTTGTAAACAATCACAAAACTTTGATGTGCTTATTAAAAATGGCACCATCATGGATGGTTCGGGTGATGCTTCTTATGTCGGCAATATTGGAATCAATGCAGATACCATTGCCGCCATCGGAAATCTTGAGAATGCAACGGGCACAAAGGAGATAGATGCATCTGGCATGGTGGTGGCTCCGGGCTTTATCAATATGCTAAGTTGGGCTGTGGAATCTTTGATAGAGGATGGCCGTTCCATGGGCGACATTAAGCAAGGGGTCACTCTAGAGGTTTTTGGCGAAGGCTGGTCCATGGGACCATTGAACGATTCCATGAAAAAAGAGGAAAAGGAAAGTCAGGGAGATATCAAGTTTGATATAGAATGGACCACCTTAAACGAGTATCTGGAATACTTGACCCAAAAAGGAATTTCTCCGAATGTTGCGTCTTTTGTGGGTGCAACTACCTTACGGATACACCAAGTTGGTTATGAGAATAGGACCCCTACCCCGCAAGAATTAGATTCCATGAAGCTTATGGTAAAGCAAGCCATGGAAGAAGGTGCGCTCGGTGTAGGTTCATCCTTGATCTACGCTCCTGCCTTTTATTCCAGCACCGAGGAATTGATAGCGCTTTGTAAAGTGGCCGCTGAATATGATGGCATGTATATTAGCCATATTCGCAGTGAAGGCTCCCAACTTTTAGAAAGTTTGGATGAGTTGATTCAGATTGCAGATAAAGCTGGCATCCGTGCTGAGATTTATCACTTAAAACAAAGTGGAAAAGAGAATTGGCACAAGTTTGATGCTGTGGTTAAAAAAGTGGACTCCGCGAGAGCGGCAGGATTGAGCATCACGGCCGATATGTACACCTACGTGGCCGGAGCAACGGGACTGGATGCTTCCATGCCGCCATGGGTTCAAGAAGGGGGGTATGACAAATGGGCAGAACGATTGCAAGACCCTGCCATCCGAAAAAAAGTGATGCAAGAAATGCGTACCCCAACGGATGAATGGGAAAGCTTGATGCAAGCCGCAGGTGACCCCAGTAAAATTTTATTGGCAGGCTTTAAAAATGATTCCCTAAAATATCTCACAGGAAAAACACTCGCCGAAGTAGCTGAAATGCGTGGACTTTCGCCTGAAGAAACCGCAATGGATTTGGTTATACAAGATGGAAGCCGTGTTGGCACCATTTATTTTTTAATGTCCGAGGACAATGTCAAAAAACAAATTGCTTTGCCTTGGATGAGTTTCGGTTCTGATGGGGGTTCTTTGGCTGCTGAGGGCGTTTTTCTAAAATCAAGCACGCACCCCAGAGCCTATGGAAATGTAGCCCGGTTGTTGGGAAAATATGTTCGGGATGAAAAAGTCATTCCCATGGAAGAAGCCATACATAAACTTACTATGCTACCTGCCACCAATCTAAAAATCAAAAAACGGGGTGCTCTTATTGAAGGATATTATGCAGATGTGGTGCTATTCGACCCAAATACCATTCAGGATAATGCTACTTTTGAGGAACCGCACCAATATGCAACTGGTGTGAAACATGTCTTTGTCAACGGGACCCAGGTATTGGAAAATGGCGAGCATACTGGTGAATTTCCAGGACAGGTGGTTCATGGGCCAGGGTATAAGAACAACTGATCACTTTTTAGATATGAAAAAAGGTAATTACCATAAATTTTCTAATTTCAGTGGTTTTGTCACCAACATCAGTGATTCAAATGATAAGTATGCGTTGAACATTTTTGGTTGTGCCGTTTCCAAAACGTCAGCCTGCTTTTTTAAATCAGCTAATTTTAGATGAATGAAACTCAGTGAAATTGATACCATAGAATTGCAATATCTTCAGTTTGAGGATTATTTGGAGATAAAGGACGTTATGGTCTCTGCCTATTCCTCCATGCCGGAAGCGTTTTGGAAAGAACATCATATACAAACTTTGCTGGATAAGTTCCCAGAAGGACAGGTGGTAATCAAAGTCAATGGTCTAATCGCAGGATGTGCCCTTTCCATCATTATTGATAATGAAAAGTTTGAGGACAACCACACCTATCGGGAAATTACTGCGGATTACACCTTTAATTCGCATACGCCGGACGGAGATATTCTCTACGGCATTGATGTATTCATAAAACCAGATTTTAGGGGATTAAGACTTGGAAGACGACTTTATGATTACAGAAAGGAACTTTGCGAAAAACTGAATTTACGTAGCATCGCTTTTGGAGGGAGGATGCCAAACTATCACAAATACTCCCATGAAATCAGCCCCAAAGAGTACATTGAAAAAGTACGGCGGAAAGAAATTCATGATCCCGTATTGAATTTTCAGATTTCCAATGATTTTCACCCTGCCCGAATCATCAAGGGCTATTTGGAAGGGGATGAAGCTTCCAAGGAATTCGCGGTGCTCATGGAATGGGACAATATTTATTATGAAAAGCCCATTAAAAAGGCGGCTACCAAGAAAAAGGTGGTTCGATTGGGGCTTATTCAATGGCAAATGAGACCGTATAAGGATATTGATTCGCTATTGCAACAAGCCGAATATTTTATTGATGCCGTTTCTGGTTACCGCTCAGATTTTGCGCTGTTCCCTGAGTTTTTTAACGCGCCGTTAATGGCCGAGAACAATCACTTGGGTGAAGCGGCAGCCATTCGGGAATTGGCAAAACATACGGATGAAATTGTACAAAAGTTTTCCAATTTTTCCATTTCGTACAACATTAATATCATTGCAGGGAGCATGCCCGAAATAAAGGACGGAAAGCTTTACAATGTGGGCTATTTGTGTAAAAGGAACGGCACCGTGGAACGGTATGAAAAATTGCACGTCACCCCTGATGAAGCCAAAGTATGGGGCTTGCAGGGCGGTAAAGAGCTCAAGGTTTTTGATACCGACTGTGGTAAAATAGGGGTTCTTATTTGCTATGACTCCGAGTTTCCGGAGTTGAGCCGACTTCTTGCGGATGAAGGTATGGATATCCTATTTATTCCCTTTTTGACCGATACCCAGAACGGCTACTCCCGCGTCCGGAATTGTGCCCAGGCAAGGGCTATTGAAAATGAATGTTATGTGGCCATTGCAGGAAGTGTTGGGAATCTGCCCAATGTTCATAATATGGACATCCAGTTTGCTCAATCCATGGTTTTTACGCCTTGCGATTTCTCATTTCCCACCAATGGAATCAAAGCAGAGGCTACGCCCAACACAGAAATGATACTTATTGCCGATTTGGATATTGACCTTTTACGGGAGTTGCATCAATTTGGTGCCGTACGGAATTTGAAGGATAGGCGGAAAGATATTTTTGAGTTGAGAAAGCGGTGATTTTAGACAAATAAGTTCGTTTTTCTTTGTTTAATGTAACATGAAACGAGGGTTTCTCCGAACGTCATTACCTGTTTTGAACTCTATACCGTCAGGCACGGTGTTTCAGTATTGATTGATATTAATGACTTTGTGCAGAGCTTAATCGAAGTATTAAAACGATTCATTTCTTTCAGCATTGGTAGCAAGCTTAAAGCCCACTGAATTTATTAATGAGGCAACCGTTTGATAGGATTTTACGTCTTTATAAATAGATATCTATTAAACCTTAAAGACCAAACTGAAATGTTAGAAAATCCAAAAGTAAATATCAAAGTTAAACTTGCCTCATTATGGGTTTCTGTTACTCTATGTTATTTATATGGAGATTATTTTGAGTTATATACACCGGAAAAAGTAAGTAGTTTGATTTCAGGTGAAAATATTATGGACAATCCAATCAAGTTATTGATAGCATCGATAATTCTATCAATATCTTCTGTAATGGTTGCTCTTTCAGTTTTTCTTAAACCCAAAATAAATCGAATTCTTAATATTTTGTTCGGAATATTATTTACCATAATGATGGTTTTCATTGGAATAAGTACAACGAATGAATGGTATACATTTTATGTGTATTTAGCATTTTTGGAAAGTATCATTACTGCTTTCATTGTCTATTATGCTTGGAAATGGCCTAAAGAAGAAATAAGTGTTTAAAAATTTACCCTAATTAAAAAAATAAAAGCCAGCTGCCAACAACTTGTACAGCTCATTGTGGCCAAAACCCTCACCTCCTATTCTTCGCTTCAATCCACTTGGCCATGTATTTGGTGCTGGCTTGGGTATGGTGTTGCAGCATTCGCCCCATAAAGTTTTGGGAACGATGACCCTCTAAGTTTGTAACTGTATCATCTATTTTCTTTTTCAGGGATTGCCTCAAAAACTCTTTTTCATAAAAACTGTTGATGAGTGCTACGCCATTTTTCTGTGCGTTTTGCCATGTTGTAGGATTTTGATGTAATTCCACTGCCACCTCTGCAAAAGATGTCCATTCATTTGTAATGGCCCCGCTCCATGGTAAGTCCCCGTGCATCCCTTCTACCCCAATGGCCGTGGTGATGCTAGGGGTGCCACAGCACATGCTATCCAACAATTTTCCTTTGATACCCGCACCAAATTGTAAGGGTGCTAGCAGCAAGCGGGCATTTTTCAAGACAGTTTTAATATCTTCTGCCCATCCCCTAATGTGAAAACCTTCTTTCGGATGATGCATTTCTTCAATCTGTTGGGGCAAATAGGCACCGTACACATAAAGATGGGCTTCTGGAAGCTGCCTGCGAATCAAGGGCCAAATTTCTTTCTTCAACACTTGAATGGAATCCACATTGGGGGCATGTTTGCCATTTCCAATACAGACAAAACCGTTTCGTTCTTCAAACTTGGGCCATTTTGAAACGGTGGAATCATCCAATTTCTCAAATAGCAATGGCAAATGAAAAAGCAAGCTTTCGGAGATTCCCAATTCATTCCGAAGGATTTCAATTTCATAAGTAGATACCATTAAAGAAATATCAGAGCGATAGATACTGGCCACTTCCCGTATTGTCATAGGGTGATTTTTCCAATCGTCAAGTGAAAAAGATTGATTCCGTTTATGGACCTCTTCCCTAGCCTTTCGCAGGGCATGTAAGTCTTCGGTGTTTAATACCCGGAGAGCTTGTGGGGCAAATTCAGCCACTCGCCACCCAAACTGCTCCTCAATCATAAAGCGGTCAAAAATGACAAGATCGGGCTTTAGTGCTTGTATAAAATTGTCAAAACCGGAGTTGTTAAGTTCAATAGTCACTGAATCGATACCCAAAGCATCCAAATCATAGCTATACTCTGTGTTGGTGGCAGTGGAACCAAAAGTGATGTGATACCCAAAACTTTTAAAAGCTTCCAATAATTGAATCATACGATGCCCCGCCGCCGTGGTATTGGGTTCGGGCCAGACATAGCCGATGACAAGGAGTTTTTTGGACATTGGGTGATTGGTAAACTATAAAATACAAGCGCAAGCTCAAGTATCAAATTCAAAAAAACAAATTTCAAATTCCAAAATCCAAGAAATAAAGGTGCAATGGCACAGCACTCTTGACTTTATAGACGTGCGGCAAACTTCTTGGAAATACTGGAACGGAGTTTTCGCTCATAATCTTCCTCTAACCACTCCTTGTAGTTTTTGGTGTTGTTCATGATGCAATAGGAATACTGTTTTACCCGGTAGGCAATTTCTTCCTTGAGTTCCTTGGCGAGAATCCGTGCATCAAAAACATCTTCACTGTTTTCTACACAAATTTTGGCGTGTTGCTCAATGCTACGTTCCAGAACTTCCTTGGATTTTTTCCCTTCGGCAAAGACTTTTTTGTACTCCGCTTTAATGTCGAAGGTAATATCGTCTGACTTACTGAATTTGGCTCGGAGCTCATCGGGCATTTCATAGACAAAGTCGCGCTCAATTTCCTCATCATTTTTGATGTTTTCCAAATAGAAATCAGGAAAATGGAAGATTTCTTGCCAATCCACCGGAACATCCCAAGGACCAAAACGGGCAATGTTGTTCCCCATATCAATGACATTAAATTCATCCTTGTCCGGTAAAACACGGGAACCCCTTCCTATCATCTGAAAATACAGGGTAAGCGACCGCGTAGCCCTATTTAGTATGATGGATTGTACGGTGGGCTCATCAAAACCGGTGGTCAAAATACTAACGGAGGTAAGAATAGCATCTGGTGTTTCGGCGAACCAGTCCAGAATTTCACGGCGTTCCGTGGCTGTGTTCTTATTGTCCAAATGCCGGATGTTATATCCGGCCTTTTTGAAGGTTTCATACACATACAGGGACGTATTGATACCGTTGTTGAAAATCAAGGTTTTGGTTCCCTTCGCAATTTCCTCGTAAGCCATCAACAATTTGCCCAACATGCTGTGGTTTCCATAGAATTCGTCGGAGGATTTTACGGTATAATCCCCATGAATTCCCAGTTTAAGCGTTTTAAGGCTCACATCGTAGTTGTAGAGTTTGGCTTTGGCCAAAAACCCCTTTTCAATCAACGATTTTATGGATTCCCCAATGATTAAATGCTTGTAATTGTCCTTCATGGGGAGTTTTATGTTGGAACTCAACGGAGTTGCCGTTACCCCAAGTATAGTGGCCTTGTCAAAATATTTGAAGAGTTTTCGGAAGGAATTGTAGTGGGCCTCATCAATTATGACCAGCCCAATATTATTAATGGTGACTTTTTCCTCCTGAAGTCGATTGTTCAGGGTCTCCACCATGGCCACAAAGCACATATAGTCATCTTGATCGTACAGTTCTTTCACCTCACTATTAATGACCTTATTGGCAACGCCAAATCCATGCAGCATTTGTGAAGTCTGCTTGCTCAGCTCAATCCTGTGGGTGAGCACCATGACTTTTTTGCCCGTGTTTTGGATGTATTTACGGGTTATTTCAGAAAACACAACAGTTTTTCCCCCACCCGTGGGAAGTTGGTACAACAAATTGGTGCCCTGAGGCATTTCATCTAAATGCTTAAAGATTTTTCGCAAATCCTCTTGCTGGTAATCGTATAATGTTTTTTTACTTACTCCTTTTTTTACTTCCAAGGGAAAATGGCTTATGTATTCCGAATTAACAAACCCTACAAAATTAGGAGTTTTTTGCAGTACTGTCGAACACTTGGTTTGCAATTCTATTAAGATACTATCAACAATGGGAAAAATACAAGGATTTGCCGTTTATGCCGGTTTTGCTCATAACATTTTGATAACAATAACATTTGAGACTTGGAAAATAGGCTTTTATAATGTATACTGTAAGCTTATAACACGTACAAACCATACATAAGAATGAGGCAGTTAAAAATCATTAAACAGGTCACCAACCGAGAATCCAAATCCCTTGACAAATACCTACAGGATATCAGTAAAATTGATTTGATTACTGCTCAGGAAGAAGTGGAATTGGCCCAACGTATTAAAGCTGGGGATCAGGTGGCACTGGAAAAATTGACCAATGCCAACTTGCGATTCGTGGTTTCCGTGGCAAAACAATACCAGAACCAAGGATTAAAACTCCCAGATTTAATCAATGAGGGTAATGTTGGCCTGGTAAAGGCGGCAAAGCGATTCGATGAGACCCGAGGGTTTAAGTTCATCTCCTATGCAGTTTGGTGGATTCGTCAATCCATACTTCAAGCATTGGCTGAGCAATCCCGTGTGGTTCGACTTCCTTTGAACAAGATAGGGTCCATCAATAAAATTAAAAAGACATTTTCGTATTTAGAGCAGGCACATGAAAGACCACCTTCGGCAGAGGAAATTGCCAAGGAATTGGATATGACCGTCTCCGAAGTGAAACAATCCCTAAAAAATACAGGTCGTCATGTCTCCATGGATGCACCTTTAAAAGAAGGAGAAACCTCTAATTTATATGATGTGCTCAACGCTGGTGACTCGCCAAAACCGGATAAAGGCTTAATGCACCAATCTTTGAACACAGAGATAAATAGGGCTTTGGATACCCTTTCCCCTCGTGAGGCTGACGTAGTCCGGCTCTACTATGGCATTGGTGACCAACCCTCCATGACGTTGGAAGAGATTGGTAGCACCTTCGATTTGACTAGGGAGCGTGTACGTCAGATTCGGGAAAAAGCCATCCGCAAGTTGCGGCACACTTCTAAGAGCAAGATTTTAAAATCGTACTTGGGATAACACCCAAACAAACCACAATAAAAAAGGGAATGTTTAAAACATTCCCTTTTTCATGATATTCACTTAAACTATCAAGGTCTGCTCAACTGAGTAATATCAAAATCAGTAAGCATTTCGTTCAAATTTTGAATGAAATTCAAATAAGCGGAATTTTCTTGATTATGATTTTTCATGATAAAGCGTTTGGGGTGTTGTCTATAAATAATCGAGTTCAGCCAATTCGTTGACACTTAGAATCTCGTTTAGTTCTTGTAAAAAAGCCAAGTATTCTTCTCCGTAGGTATCGTATAACATGGTAATTAAGCGGTTTAAATGTTTGGGTCTTAGTTATAACGTGAATCTATTGTAAAGATTATGGTGAAACAATAAATTGTGGTGAAATCCTACATTCTGGTTGTGAAAATAAGGCTGTATCATTTTTTCATTTCCATGATGTCCAGAGCCACTTCAAAATCCAGTTCAGAATCTATTTTATTTGGACGAATGTTGAATTCATCATAAATGAAACAGAGGTTCATGGGCAATCTCCTTTTTTCCCGATCAGCTGTAATACCCAACTTCTCCTGCAACGCACACTTAATTTCAAAAGCTTTACCACTGATTTTTGGTTCTGCATTGGTTTCCAACTCCTCCAAAAAAGGAATCTCCTTTTTATCGCCAACCTCCAACATTTCATCCAACAAGATCAATCTACATTCCAAATCTTTGGTATGCTGAAAGAGTTGGTAAAAAATGCTCTGTAAATATTTTGGCAGGTTCGTATTTTCCATGACGATTTTTTTATTGCATTGCCCGAATCATTTCCATTTCAAAATCCACTTGCTCCTCCACTTTTGGAAATTCTTCCACAAATTGACCGTATAGGAATGAATGATGCTTTCTGTCGTTGTCGGTTCGGCATAAGGCAATGATTTCCTTGGTGATTTCCAGTAGCCCATCTGTTTTTAGCATTCTAAGGCACGACTGTACTTTTTGGCAGGATAAGTCCAATTCTTTGTAATTTTCATTTTGTAGATGAATTTTGGCACTGCCAACAAATTCCAGAACATTCTGCTTGAAAAGTTTTACCAATTCCTCCAACAGCTCCATCTGCCCCATGCAGTCTTCCAGCACA
The DNA here is from genome assembly GCF_042651185.1 of Flagellimonas marina. Lineage (NCBI taxonomy): Bacteria > Pseudomonadati > Bacteroidota > Flavobacteriia > Flavobacteriales > Flavobacteriaceae > Flagellimonas > Flagellimonas marina. The sequence continues at coordinate 1,206,826 of NZ_JBHSCL010000004.1, forward strand.
GGTTTTAAATTGATGGTATTGGAAGAAAAACTGGATTCCAGACTTTTTTCAAATGCCTTACTACTGCTATTCATGTCTTCGGGTTCACTGTCTATACGGTTTAAACGTTGGGCTACATGTTTTAAACCGGCTACAATTTCTTTTTGTTCTTGGGATAATCTGGTGTTTTCCAAGGAACTTAGCAAGACAATCAGGGTTTGGGGTGAAGCATCGAGTTCATCCAAGGGTGTTGATTGAGATTTTTTGGAACCTTGGATGCCTATGCGCTCGTAAATAACCTCCAACTGTTTCATCTCGGGAATGCCAAAAACTTTGTTTTCCAATCCGTGTTTAAAAATTTCAAAGGATTTTTTAAGCTCTCCGGCTTCCACAGTGCCCAATTCCTCATACGAAAAACTGCTGAGCCCTATTTCCAATTTTTCAAGATGTGTAAGTAGTTCGCGTGTTCCCAAGTTTACTTCTTTAACTAGTTAATACCTTTAAAAATCAGGAATAGAGGTAGCCATACCAATTTATTGTTCTGTAGTCACGGGTTTTTGTTGTCAAATTGCTTTATTTGTAGGTGTAAATAGCGAACCATGAAATATTTCTATATACTATGCAGCATCGCCTTATTTGTGGCCTGCGCTCAAAAAAAAGAGAATAAAACTGAAACTTTGGAAGAGAAAGCCCAACGAATCCATGATTCGGTCATTACCATAGACACGCATGTTGACATTAATGTGAACAATTTCACTGACAGTATCAACTATACCCAAAATCTCAATACCCAAGTAAACCTGCCCAAGATGGAAGAAGGTGGATTGGATGTGGCCTGGTTTATTGTGTATACGGGTCAGGATACACTAAGTGCCGAGGGGTATGCCGCTGCTTCCGAAAATGCAATTGCCAAGTTTGAGGCCATCCACAAACTTTGTGAGGAATTTGCGCCAGACCAAATTGAATTGGCATTGACCTCTGATGATGTGAGACGAATTACGGCTGCCGGCAAAAAAGTGGCCATGATTGGGGTTGAAAATGCGTATCCTTTGGGAGAAGACCTTTCAAAAATTGAAGAGTATCAAAAGCGTGGTGCCCGCTACATGTCGTTGGCACACAATGGGCATAGTCAATTTTCAGACTCCAATACCGGTGAAAAGGACAGCATTTGGCTACATAATGGTTTGAGCGAATTGGGAAAGCAAGCCGTAGCTGAAATGAACCGTGTCGGCATCATGATAGACATCTCCCACCCATCCAAGGAAGCCATGTTGCAAATGGTTGAGCTATCAAAAGTTCCCATTATTGCCTCACATTCCTCGGCCAGAGCGCTTTGTGACCATAGCAGAAATTTGGATGATGAGCAGCTACTATTGCTCAAGGAAAATGGTGGTGTGGTGCAGACTGTAGCCTTCACTTCGTATTTGAACACAGAAAAGGACGAGGCACGTTCAGCCTATATGAAAAGTATTTATGAAGAAGCCGCTGATTCGTTAGGCCTGAATTGGTACGAGCGCTCACAGTTTGGTTCCCTAACCAAGGAACAGCAAGATGAATTCATGGAAAATTATCCAAAAGTCACACAATTGGGGGATAAAATGGCGGCTACAAGAGCAGATGCCCCCCCCCCAGCCGTTAATGTATCCGATTTAGTGGACCATATCGATTATATGGTTAAATTAATAGGTATTGACCATGTGGGCATCAGCTCTGACTTTGATGGTGGTGGAGGTATTGAGGGTTGGTCTGATGCCTCTGAAACCTTCAACGTGACCTTGGAACTGATAAAACGTGGGTATACTGAGGAAGAAATCGCAAAGCTGTGGGGCGGAAACCTGCTAAGGGTTTTGGATGAAGTGCAGGCCTATGCCGCTTCACAAAATTAGGATTTAGCCTCTTCCTCCTTTTCTTTTTTGGCCAAACGGTCCTTAACAAATTCTATCTTGGTTTTGCCATGTGGTTTGGGATTGCCTTTATCATCTAGGTTAACCATGATTATGTTATCCACGGTAACAATGCTCTCATGGGTCATCTTGTTCCGTACCTCACAATTCAAGGAAATTGAAGTGACCCCAAATTTGATTACATCAATTCCAATTTCAATCACATCACCTTCTCTGGCGGTGCTCATGAAATTGATTTCGGACATATATTTGGTAACCACTTTTTTATTTTCCAACTGTATAATGCTGTACAGGGCTGCTTCTTCATCTATCCAAGCCAACACCTTTCCACCGAACAAAGTGCCGTTGGCATTTAAATCTTCAGGTTTTACCCATTTTCTTGTATGAAATCTCATTTTTTGTATTTGGGATTTTAGACAAAATTATATCAAAACATTCTTTAATTGTCTAGTTTTCATCAATTAACAAAAAGATTTAGATTATGATAAAAATTGTTAATCATAAAATAAAGTTTTCTTAATTGAAAGCCCTAAAAAAAATAATCCCGATAAATTCAAGTGTCAAATCAAACGAACCATTATGATGAAAACAATTACGGAATATTATTCGGATCCGGATTTTACGGTTTTAAAGGTGCCCCATTGGAGGGCCAATTACTACAAATTTTTATCTGTTTCACTTTGGGGAGCTATCCCAAGTAACCTTCAAAGAAGACTGTCTTCTTGGTACAGTTCCTTGTACGACAAGCCATTTTCCAAAAGAATTATTAAGCCCTATATCCGTCTGAATTATTCAGACAAGGATTATCTCTCTAAATTTAAACCCCCTCATGGGAAAAAGGATTTTGAAAGTTTTCAAGATTTCTTCATTAGGGAATTCAAAGAACTTCCAAAATATAAAAGCACCCATGTTTGGCCTTGCGAAGGTTTGTTGTGTGAGGAGCGGAAAATCAAAGACCTAAAATTGGTGAAGGTTAAGTCGGATGTACGTTCCGTAGCTACCGTTTTTGGACTAAATGACTCGGACATCCCGGAGAATTACACGTTTACGAATGTTTTTTTACACAATAAGAACTACCATCGAATCCATGCGCCTGTGAGCGGCACTATTACCAGAATTCAGCATATTCCAGGAGATTTGTTGGTATTGCGTCCATGGATTTACAAAGAAAATCCTTCGCTTCCTGCCTTTAGAAATGAGCGCTTCAACATTGACATTACTGATAACACCAACAAAGTTTGGCATTTGTCCATAGTTGGTGGCCCGGCAGTGGGCACCATTGAATTGGCCCATGGAGTAGCCGTAGGAAAAACTGTTCGCAAATTACAGGAGCTGTCTTTGTTCTATCTAGGCTCTACCTGCTGTATGGCTGCACCTACTGCCCCACGATACCATGAGGCAAATACGTTTGTGGAAATGGGAACTCCCTATTAAAAAAGCGTACCTGTACCAGATTGCCCCGATGTTTTAGGGATTTTTAGATGGGTATCCATAGCATGGTTGAGTTTTTTAATAAAATAAGCCGACAGCAATGGAGATTCCAACTCCATGTTTTGGTGCACAAAGAAATGGATGTTCTTCAATCCCATCCCTTTCCACGAAACCAATCGATGCACCCAATCCTCCAAACGTGGATAATCCGATTGGTGGTTGGCACCAACATAACGAATAAAGGCTTCATTGTTGGTCAATCGCATATGCATAAGGTCACGCTGCCCCGCCGTGTCCACCAAAACGTTGGCAATGTTGTTTTCTTCCAATAAATGATAAAGTTCTTGGGCCACTTGTTCATCGGTGAACCAATCTGTATGACGAAACTCCATGGCCAAAGGAAACTCTTTGGGCCAATATTCCACAAACCGCACTACCCTATCCCAATTTTTGGGACCAAAGTTGTTGTGCATCTGTAAAAAGATGGTGCCCAATTTTTCTTTTAAGAGCGATGTGACCTCCAAATAACGATCTGCTACTTCGTAGACCTTGTCATTAAGGCGACGCAAATGACTTACTTCATTGGTCATTTTGGTAAAGAACTTGAAGTCTTCAGGCGTCTTGTCGTACCATTTTTCATAGGTATCCGGTGGAAAGATGCGGTAAAAGGTTGCGTTCAACTCAATACAATTGAACTGTGAGGAATAGTAGGTCAGTTCATCCTTGGTTCCCCGGGGATAGAAGTTCTTCAAATCTTGTCGGTTCCATTTGGCACAGCCCACGAAGACTTTGGTTTCGCCTCCTTCTTTGTTTTTGGACAGTACCACTGGCGTATCTGGGTGGTCCGGTGGAATGGTAAAATCGATGAGCTCAGGATGGTCTACTTTGCCGAATTTCATGAAAGATGATTTAGAACCTTAAAAGTATAAAAATGCAATTATTGCCGCTATTTCCATAGCTTCTATCTTAAAAATCGGTAGAAAATCTCTACATTCAAGGGTATAACAAAACGACTAAAAGCAATATGAAAGGTGTTCTTCAAATTGTAAATAGCATTGCCTTTGTGTTGATGGTTTTTGTCAATTACCTATCGAATACAGGAGTAATAAACAATACAACCATTGGCGAAGTTTCCAATGGCTTAACCTCCCTCTTTACCCCTGCAGGGTATGCATTTTCCATTTGGGGACTTATTTATTTGCTGCTATTGGGTTTTATCGTGTATCAGGGCAGAAGTTTATTCACCACCGTTCGTGATGATGGTTTTATACACAAGATTGGGTGGAGCTTTGCCTTTTCCTGTATGGCAAATATTGCTTGGGTATTTTGTTGGTTGTACGGGTACACAGGTCTTTCCTGCGTATTCATTTTTCTATTGCTCATTTCACTTTTAAAGGTTGTACTGGACAATTCCATGGAATTATGGGACGCACCCATTAGTGTCATCGCATTTTTATGGTGGCCTTTTGTTTTTTATTCCGGTTGGGTAACTGTGGCATGCATTGCAAACGTCTCAGCATATTTGGTTAAGATAGGTTGGGATGGTTTTGGAATTTCCGAAGAGAACTGGACCCTAATTATGATTGTTGTTGCATTGGTGATAAATCTGCTTGTAACCTGGAAACGAAATATGCGCGAATTCGCCTTGGTAGGAGCTTGGGCCTTGGCAGCAATTGCCTATGCCAATTATGAACAACATCAAAACATTGTTTATACAGCTGGAGTGGCCGCATTGATACTAGTAATAAGTTCCAGTATTCATGGATACTTGAATAGAGATACCAACCCATTGATCAAATGTATGGAGTATAGAAACGGAAAAGCGAATAGATAAAATTAAAAACACATAGTATAAATACAACTATACAAAACCCCTAGTTTTTTTCAGGTTTATCTGCAACCGGATTTTACAGAGTTTATTTAACTTACCATCACTTCCCCCAGTTAACAAAACATATTCAGTATGGCCATATTTCTTATAGCGGTAGGCGTGATTTTTTTGGTATTGGTTTATAAAAATGTAAAAGCAGGGTTGGATAAAGATTGGTTGATATGGACTTTGGCCACTATTGGCATATTGGTTGGCGTTCTTTATCTATCCAATTATATCGACTGCGAAATGAACAACAGCGGTTACTGTGGCATGATTCCGACCATGATTTGGATGTATGCGGCCCCCGTAACGTTATGCTTGATGCAACTCCTTTATTTGAAAAAAGATAGAGCTTAAATTAGGATTGGCTTACAGTTCCCTAATCTTTATATCCCTGAACCATACCTCAAAATACCAATCCTGTAAAGCTATTTTCCCTTGGGTGGCTCTGCCAAATTCAGGATAATTTGCAAAGTGGGTATTCTTTATTTTTTCGGGCCATTCTGACGATGTAAAATCTTGGGTTGCGGTACGAACACCGTTCAGATAAAATTCTACTTTTCCATCCATTTGTTTGATGCGGGTACGGTTCCATTCCCCGTCATTGGTAATTGCCTCGTTTTCTTGCGGGGAAAACCCGTACAAACATCCAGATTTTTTTACCGCAACGTCAGAATCCATATGATCGGGGTCCAAAATTTGATATTCGGGTCCGGTCTGATAGGCCGTGCCCACTTCGGGCTTTTCTTGAACATTGATAAAAATCCCACTATTACCCCGGTTACCAATTTTCCACTCCAAAATCAACTCATAGTTTTCATAGACCTTTTCTGTGAGTAAATCCTCATTGTTCTGGGTCTCAATCTGAGGGTTGCGGTGAAGAGTTCCATCACTGACCTCCCAGACAGAGGGGGCACCAGCATTGTAAACATGCCATCCGTTCAAGGTTTTGCCATCAAACAACAACTCCCACCCCTGCTCTTTTTCAATGTCATATAAGGTATTATGGCTTTCGCTTGCTTCTGCCACTTTTTTGGTATGCCATTCTGTGGCTTTTTCTTTTGCATTCTGATTTTTACAGGAAAAAATAAAAGGGATAAGGCACAACAGGCCAACAAATTTTATGTGCATGATGTTTGTTTACGTATAAGCTCTAAAAATACTTAAATAAAATTTTTAGGGCCTAAATTTAATAAAGCAGGTTGGTAGTCTTGTTTATAACATCGTTAAAAACTATTGGCTGCATTAAAAATGCACCATTTTTGATTATGTAATTTTAATAAAACTTACAGCCATGGATTCACGATCCAAAAGTCTTTTGGAGATTCGTCCGGACATTTTAAAAGCACACTTTAATAACCAAATGGGTTTTGATGAACATTTTCAGAACAAAACCTTGCGTCCCGTAATTAAGATGCAAAACTTTTTATTGATTGAGGTTTTTCGGAACTACATCAATAAACACAAAGGGGTTTTTTACGGACTTACTTTGGAAAAACGCATGGATTATATTGAGCGGGCCATTCAAAAGGATATCAAATTTCGGAATTCCTTAAAAGGCATGATTATTGGCCAATTCACAGTGGAAGAATATCAAGACTATATTCAGAACTCTTCCGCTTTGAACAAACGCATGATGAACATGGTCATTGAACGGTTGAAGGACCAAGTACAATTGCTGGACAAGGAAGAAGTTCTGTTATAATAATGATTCGCCGTTCAGATTGGTGGTCAAAATATCGCTCATCAAATCAAAATAAGGTCTAATGGCACGGTAGGATTTGTCTACCTCTTGAAGAAAGGTGTCTGAAAGAACCTCTTTGTCCGAAAAGTTTCGAATAAAAATAAATTGCTTTTTTCGTATTAAATCAATATCGGGGTGCTCTTTATCAAAGCCTTTCGGTGCAGTCTTTACGGCATCACCAGCCAATTCACCCCATATGGCCTTGAAGGACTTCTCGCCAATGATCTCACGAAATTCAGAAGCGTCCATTTCCAATTCTTTTCGAATACGAAATAAATCCTCTTTGTTGGGGTCCCAAAAACCTGTGGCCAAAAAAGAATCGCCTGGCGTAAGATGGATGTAGTATCCACCTCGTAAATGGGCACCCAAACGCGCAAATGAAGCCGCCAAATGGGTTTTATAAGGTGTTTTATCCTTTGAAAACCGAACATCACGATAAATGCGGAACATTTTCATTTTTTCAATCTCATCATGGTGACTCAGGTTATTCTTGACGCTTTCAAAAAAAGATTTTACAGATTTCTCATGCTCCTTGAAAGTGGGTTTGTGCTGCTCAAACCATTCTTTGTTATTATTTTTGGAAAGTTCTTTTAAGAAATTAAATGCATCTTTTGAGATAATGGAATTGCTCACGGCCTTATATGATAATATGTTATTTTTAAACTAAAGTTAGCCTTTTATCGGAGTGTATGGTAAGGATTTGTCTAATTTTAGGACAATAAATCTAATATGGACAAGGAAAAAATAATTTCTGAGTTGAATAGGCACAAGAAGTTGCCTTATCTCGATTTCAGATTAAAACAGGAGACCGAAGACTTTACGGATACCCTTTTTTATACCCTTTTTGATGCCAATACGCCAGTTGCCGTTAACCTGGAAATGTTGGAGAAAAAGTTTAATACCCTCCTCGATATGGCCTGTTGGGATTTGGAGCGCCCTAGTACCGAGTTTTGGGATGGGTACGTAACCACATTACCCGGAATTTTGGAAAAGCTCAACCTGGATGCTGAGGCCATATTAAATTGTGATCCAGCATCTTTGTCCATTCAAGAGATTTATATGGCATATCCCGGTTTTTATGCTATTGCCATTTATAGATTGGCCCATGAACTTTATGCGCAGGATGTGCCCTTGATTCCACGGCTCATGACTGAATATGCGCATAGACAGACCGGTGTGGATATAAATCCGGGTGCCACCATTGGCAAGTCTTTCTTTATCGATCACGCAACTGGTGTGGTCATTGGCGAAACAGCAGTCATACATGATAACGTAAAAATCTATCAAGGGGTTACCTTGGGGGCATTGTATGTGGCCAAAAATCTGCAGAAGACCAAACGGCACCCCACCATAATGTCTAACGTAACCATATATGCCAACGCCACTATTTTAGGAGGAGATACGGTGATTGGTGAAAACTCGGTAATAGGAGGAAATGCATGGCTTACTTCCTCGGTACCCGCCAATTCAACAGTTTATCACACACCAGAAATTAAAATCAAGACAACACCAAATGTCTAAAAGCATACTTGACCTCATTGGAAACACCCCCATGGTGGAATCCAAAGTATTGAATACGAATCCCAATGTAAAATTGTTTTTTAAGCTGGAAGGAAACAATCCCGGAGGGAGTGTCAAGGACCGACCAGCCTTTAACATGATTAAAAGTGGTCTGGAACGAGGCGATTTCTCCAAAGATTCCAAATTAATTGAAGCCACTAGTGGTAATACAGGCATTGCACTAGCTATGATCGCTGGGCTATATGGTCTGGATATTGAATTGGTCATGCCCGAAAACTCAACAAAAGAACGCGTGCAGACCATGCGTGCCTACGGTGCCAAAGTAACCTTGACCCCTTCTGATGTTGGGATTGAAGGTGCCCGGGATTACGCCGAGGCCAAAGTGAGGAATGAAGGCTATACAATGTTGAACCAATTTGCCAACAATGACAATTGGATGGCCCATTACAAAACTACCGGACCAGAAATATGGAGAGACACCGATAAAGAATTAACCCATTTTGTATCCAGTATGGGCACCACCGGGACCATTATGGGTACATCAACTTTTTTGAAAGAAAAGGACCCATCTGTTCAAATTGTTGGGGTGCAGCCCACAGACGACTCCCGGATTCCTGGGATTAGAAAGTGGCCTGAAGAGTACTTGCCCAAAATCTTTGATCGAAAAAAGGTGGACACCATAATGGAGGTGAGTGAAGATGATGCCATAGCCATGGCCAAAAGATTGGCCAAGGAAGAAGGAATTTTTGCTGGTATGAGTAGTGGCGGTGCGGCCACAGTAGCGCTACGACTTGCCGAAAGCATGGAAAGCGGGGTCATTGTTTCCATTGTATGCGACCGGGGTGATCGCTACCTATCTTCGGATTTGTTCGATTAGAGTTATTGCTTCAATTCCATTTTCATGCCTTCCCAATAAGCTTCAAATTCATTGAGGTTGTTGTGGTTTCCATTGGGAATGGTGTATATTTTTTTATCGGTTTGTGGAATGGCATCGAACAATTTCTTTCCAGAATCATAGGAAACAACTGCGTCTTCGGTACCATGAAAAATACGAATGGGGCATTGGACTTCCTTGATAAATTGATACGAAGGCATCTTATAACGCAGCAGTTGTTTGAGTGGTAAAAAAGGAAATCTTGCCTTGGCAACATCCAACAAGCTATAAAAAGGAGTTTCCAACAATAGCTTATTACAGTTGTTTTTTGAAGCCAATTGGGTGGCAATACCTGTTCCTAGAGATCTTCCGTAAATAACAATGTCATTTGGGGCATATTTGTCTCCAAGATAGTTATAGAAGAGTTGGGCATCTTGGTACAAGGCTTCTTCACTGATTTCTCCAGTACTTTTTCCATAATTTCGGTAATCCATCACCAAAACATCATGGCCCATTTCCACAAAGGGTTGTACAATCCTCCCCCATCTTGATAAATCCCCCGCATTTCCGTGAAAATATAGAATTACCCCTTTGGGGTCTTCAACGTGAAAATGAAGTGCATTCAGGTTGGCTCCATCATCCGTTTTAAGGAAGATTTCATCAAAATCAGCTTGGAATGTGTAGGTATATTCCTGAGACAATTTTGTGGGCAAAAAAATCAATTTTTCTTGAAAAAAATATGCCATTGATAGAAGTAGGATAAAAGCAAAGCCCGCTAAAATACCAAACCGTTTAAGCTTTTGCATTGGCATGCTTTGATGAATGTTTGACATTGATGCTGGACCCCTCCAGATTAACCTTGGTGGGTCTGCTGGTGATAATCTCTCCTAGCATTTTGTGGTAGGACTCAAACGTATTTAGGTCTTTGTGTCCTCCTCCTATCACCGTATATAATGTAGTTGATTCTGGCTTTATTTTGGACAGTTTTACACTGGTTTTATAAGGAATAAGCCGGTCATCCGTTCCATGAATAATGTGGATGGGACAATTCACATACCTTAACCACTTGTATGTGGGCATTGGAAATTTTATCAGCAATGAAAGTGGCATAAAAGGGATAAACTTCTTGGCCACTTTGCTCAAGCTGTAATACGGTGCATCAAGAATAAGCATTCTTGGATTGTTCATGGAAGCCAATTTCGCAGCAAAGCCTGAGCCCATGGAACGACCGTATAAAATGATGTATTTTTCTGCCACCTGTTCTTTTATTTTATCGTACACCACTTGCATATCACGTTTTATGGCTTTTTGGGTTCTACGTCCCGTGCTTTTTCCAAAGCCACGGTAATCCACCATGATTACGTCGTAACCATGCCGGGTAAAGTCCACGGCAAATTTTCCCCAACCCTTAATACTTTTTGAATTGCCTTTCAAATAAAAAACAACCCCCTTGGGTTTCTGTGACTTGAACCTGAGGCCATTGATTGTGGCGCCATCCCGAGTTTCAATGTTGTACTCTTCAATTTCTTGGTTATCATAATGGAATTGAAAATCCTTGGACAATTTTTCAGGTTTGAACAAAAAATAATCTTGGAGATAAAACAACAAAACGCTCAACAAAATGTATATGCCAAGGATGACCAAAACGATGTAGAGCCAGTTTTGCATGGAAATTGAATTTATCCAAAATACAAAAAATACGAATACCCAAACCTTATGATCTTATGAATCAACCCTTTGAATACACCAATAGGTAAAAATCATGTCAGTTGTCTCAGAAAATCTTGATTTTATATCAGATTTTTCTGATTGTCCGGTTATACTAGCTCTTCATCGATTTGTTTAATTAATACCACGCAAAATCACGTCCTTTATATAGTATTTTGATTGTCCTAAATCTTGATTTATTATGAATACACTTGCACAAATCTTTAATTGGAAAAGGGCTATAATCGCCAGTGTAGTGGTACTTTTTTTACTTATAGTCTTTAACTTTTACGGTATTTACACCCATAAATTTTATTTCACTAATCCGAAAAACTTTTTGTTTCCTCTACTGACCACAGCTCATTTTCTATATCTGTATGTGTTATGGTTTAAAATATCGGAAGATGAACTTCCAGACCCAAAAATGAGGAATATTGAGTATGCACTTTACGCCATCTTGATCGTATATTGTTTCAAAATATATGAATCGGCTATGATGTTGGCCTCTTTGTCGACATTTACGGAGCATGTTATTCCTCCTACTTTTAAACCTATCGGAATAATAGCATTGAGTCTTTATTCGTTGCTACCTATTTTGACCTTTTACACTTTTTGGTTAAGGAAACGATATGTAGGAACCTATAATTTTGAAAATTATAACAACAACTTGAATATCTGGCAGTAAGCCTATAATCCTCTTATATAACTTCCGTACAGGTCTTTAAACTGAATCCCTTTGGTAAAACGATGCTTGCTCAGTTTTTTGTGGGCCACCAATCCCCAGAGTAAGAGTTCTTTCATAAAATAGGAATCTTCTTTTGAAACTGAGGGCTGATACTCTTTTAGAAGATTATTAAGTGGTCCTACCGAATCCAACTTGGATTTATAGTCATCATCCGAATCATCATCTAAAAGATCAAAACCTTCGCCGTCGAAAAACCAATGTATTAATTCATCGTACTCGGTTTCGGCTTCCTTTCGCTGTAGTTTGTCTATTTTGGGGAAATAATTCGGAAAAAGGGATTTTATGGCATCCTCAATCAAGGTTTCGGCTACAAAACCAGCGCCCTCCTGCTCCCCTTCATATACCAATTCAATTTTACCGGTGACGGAAGGAATCACACCCATAAAATCGCTCAAACGGACTGCTGTTTTCGTATCCCCTGAATGAACCGCCCTACGCTCTGCTGTACTTAGTAAATTTTCAAAAGCGGTGATGCTCATCCGAGCACTCACCCCACTTTTGGCGTCTACATATTCGCTGTTACGCGCCTCAAAACTGATTTGCTCCAATACATCCATAGCGATTTCTGGAACATAAATAGTATCTGATTGGCGCTGGTCCAATTGGGCTTCTTGTTTGGTGATTTTCTTGGCGATTTCTATGCTTTCTGGATAGTGGGTCAGAATTTGGGAGCCAATCCTATCTTTCAATGGCGTTACTATACTGCCCCGGTTAGTGTAATCCTCCGGATTTGCCGTAAACACAAATTGAAGGTCCAGTGGAAGTCGCAATTTAAATCCACGGATTTGAATATCTCCTTCCTGCAGAATGTTGAACAAGGCCACTTGAATCCGGGCCTGAAGGTCGGGCAACTCATTGATGACAAAAATGCAACGGTTCGCTCTCGGAATCATTCCAAAGTGAATTACCCGGTCATCCGCATACGATAGTTTAAGGTTTGCGGCTTTGATAGGATCCACGTCACCAATCAAGTCGGCCACAGTAACATCTGGCGTAGCTAGTTTTTCGTAGAACCGTTCGTTTCGGTGAATCCAATCGATTGGGGTTTTATCCCCTTTTTCTTTAATAAGTTCTATGGCATATCTACTGATGGGTTTCAATGGGTCATCATGCACCTCCGAACCCTCCACAATGGGCATCCATTCGTCCAACAATTGAACCATCAATCGCGCCAAACGGGTCTTGGCCTGTCCGCGTAGACCAAGAAGATTAATATTATGCCGGGAAAGAATTGCGCGTTCCAATTCTGGAATTACGGAATTTTCATAACCCCAAACGCCTTCAAAAACTTCTTCTCCTTTTGAAATTTTGTTCAGGAGATTTTCACGGAGCTCATCTTTGATACTTTTGGTTTGATACCCTGCTGATTTTAATTCTCCTAAGGTCCTTATTTTGGTATGATCCAATTTCATATAGTATTTTATCCTTTGATTCTTCGTTTTCTGTTCTGTTCGTAATCTTCAAAAATCATTTCGCCCAATCCCTTCAATCCCGTATAAAAGGCCTTGCCTTTGTTAGCTTGGGTGAATTCACGCACAAACTGCATCAAATAGGGGTCTTCCGCAATCATAAAAGTAGTGATGGGAATATGCAACTTGCGGGCCTGCTGGGCCATTGCATAGCATTTTTCTACAATGTACTCGTCCAAGCCCACACTATTTTTATAATAATCCCCGTTGGGAAGCCGCAAACAAGAGGGCTTACCGTCCGTAATCATAAAAATCTGCTTATTGGTGTTCCGTTTTCTGCGGAGCATATCCATGGCCAATTGCAATCCGGCCACGGTGTTGGTGTGGTACGGCCCGACTTTCAAATACGGTAAATCCTTTATGGGAATCGGCCAGGCATCGTTACCAAACACTAAAATTTCCAGAGTATCTTTTGGGTAGCGCGTGGTGATTAATTCAGCAAGGGCCATAGCCACTTTTTTAGCTGGCGTGATTCGGTCTTCGCCATACAAAATCATGCTGTGGCTGATATCAATCATCAACACCGTACTCATTTGGGCTTTGTAATGGGTATCTTCCACCACCAAATCATCCTCATTCAACGAAAAACTGTCCAAACCATGATTGACTTGGGCATTTCGCAGACTTTCGGTCATAGAAATACTTTCCAAGGAATCCCCAAAACGGTATTCCCTGAAATCCCCGGTATGCTCATCGCCCCTACCCGATTTTCCAGTGCGGTGATTTCCGGCACCACTTCGCTTCAATTTTCCAAAGATTTGTTCGAGAGCACGTTGCCGCAACATTCGCTCCAGTTTCGCGGTAATGGAGAGATTTCCTTGTCCTCTGCCCTCTTCATCACCTTCCTCGCCTTCACCAGCTTCGCGATCGTCCATATCAAACTCTTCACGAATGAATCCTTTTGCCTTCAAATCTTCGATAAAGTCATCAATAGTGTAGTCCTCATCGGTGAGTTCGTATTCTTTGTCCAGCTCACGCAGCCAATCCAAAGCTTCCTCAACATCACCGGAGGTATGTGTAATCAATTCTTGAAAAATCTCGAAGAGTTTTTCAAACGGGGTTTGGTCTGGGGCTTCGTAGGTAGTAAATCGAAACCCTTTTCTTGTATTCATAGCCATTACATAAAATTACGGTATTTCCGTGTAACGACTAGGCCTTTAAAAAAAACTTAACGCTCTTGTTTAATGGCGTTTTTGGAGCACTTGGGCGATATCATCCAATGTATACCCTTTAGCTTGCAACAAAATAAGATAGTGGAAAAGCAAATCGGCACTTTCATTTAGAAATAATTCCTCGTTGTCATCTTTAGCTTCGATAACGGTTTCCACCGCTTCTTCTCCTACTTTCTGGGCTATTTTATTAATACCTTTTCGGAACAATGAAGCGACATAACTATCTGGATTTTCCATGTCGTTTTTTCGTGAAGTGATGATGTCCTCCAAAGCGGATAGAAAACCATAGTCTTGAACATTTTTCTCGGCCCAACAGGTATCATCTCCCTTATGGCAAGTAGGCCCAACTGGATTTACAGTAACCAACAGCGTGTCATTATCGCAATCCACTTTAATGTCCACCAAGTTTAGAAAGTTGCCACTTTCCTCACCTTTGGTCCACAATCGCTGTTTGGTTCGACTATAAAAAGTGACTTTTTGGGTTTTTTGGGTTACCTCTAGGGCCTCTTGGTTCATATACCCCAGCATCAATACATTTTTTGTCTGCGCATCTTGAATAATGGCCGGCACTAGATTGTCTGGGTTTTTGTTGAAGTCTATTTTCATTTTTTAAATTCTAACAGGAATTCCCTCTTCCTTCAGTTCGTTCTTTAAATCGTTTATTTCAATCTCCTTAAAATGAAAAACGCTAGCGGCTAGCGCAGCATCAGCTTTTCCATTTTTAAAAGTGTCCGTAAAATGCGAAACACTTCCAGCACCCCCCGATGCAATCACAGGAATGTTGACCAAATCTGACAATTTGGCCAGTGCATCATTGGCAAAGCCGTTTTTGGTACCATCATGGTCCATGGAAGTGAACAATATTTCTCCGGCTCCCCGTTCTTCCACTTCTTTGGCCCAATCAAACAAATCAATTTCTGTGGGAACTTTGCCTCCCACCAAATGGACTTTCCAGCTTCCGTTGACTTGTTTGGCATCTATCGCTACTACAATACATTGGGACCCGAATTTGGCCACCAATTCATTGATAAGTTCAGGTCGTTTCACTGCCGATGAGTTGATGGAAACTTTATCGGCCCCATTTTTCAAAAGGATATCCACATCTTCCACAGAGGATATTCCACCACCTACAGTAAATGGAATATTGATGGTTTCGGCCACATGGTAGACCAATTCCGCCAGTGTTTTCCGTTTTTCTTCTGTAGCTGAAATATCCAAGAAGACCAATTCATCCGCACCTTCTTTTGCATAGATGGCTGCCAATTCCACAGGGTCGCCGGCATCCCTTAGGTCAACAAAGTTGACGCCTTTTACGGTTCTTCCGTCTTTAATGTCCAAGCAAGGTATGATTCGTTTTGTGAGCATAGTTTTTATTCGTCACCCTGAACTCGATTCAGGATTTTCAGTAAATTATTTATATCATTTGTATTTCAGCACGATACTTTATTGATGTGTCGTCACCCTGAACTTGTTTCAGGGTCCCATCAACTTTTTTTATTCATGATGTGATTCCGAAACGAATTCGGAATGACGTAGGACCTTATTTTGCCTATCGTCGCCCTGAATTAGTTTCAGGGTCGCACTTTTTAATAATCCAATGTTTCTAAGGTTGGATTTTGTTCCTTGATTAAATTAACTTTCCAATCATGATGCCAGTTTTTCAATTGTTTTTCTCTTGCAATGGCTTGGTCGATATCTGAAAAAATTTCAAAATACACCAAATCCATAAGATTGTACTTTTTGGTAAATTTTGAGCCCCTTCCTTCAAAATGTTCCACGATTCTTTTTGATAAATCAGCAGTGACTCCAATATAAAATGTTGTTCTGTACTTGTTGGTCATTATGTATACAAAACTTTGTTTCATCACTTCCTTACGTCACCCTGAACTCGATTCAGGGGTCGCATTTAAATTATTTTCTTTAAGATGTGATTCCGAAACGAGTTCGGAATGACGTCATTATTCATTTTTTGCATTAAGATTTACACCTTCATAGAAGCCTAAATCCTGATTGTTCAAGAGTTTTGTCCAAAGTGCTATTTGACCTGTATGGTAAGATAGGTGCTCCGTAACATGGATAATATTGGCCACTCCTGAAAAATGAAACCCCTGTACCGACCTTTTTCTCAACAATTCCTCCAAAGGAGCTTCGTAAAAAGCTCTTTTGGCCTCATCAATGGTATCGCTTAATTTTTGAATCAGTTCTTCTTTGGAATACCCTGAGGTGGCAGAGAATTCATCATCGCGTTTACGGTTGTCCTCCAAGTTTTGAATGGAAGCGATTCCATATTGGGTGATGTTGCCGCACAAGTGCAATATCAAATTCCCAATACTGTTTGCTGATTCATTCGGTTTTTGCCAAATGGCTTTTTCTGGAAGTTGGTCCAAACAGATTTTGATCATGCGAAGACTTTCATTCATGCGATAACCCGCATTCCAAACCAGTTCTTCCTGTAGTTCTCTTTCTTTATCCATTAGCCAGGATGTATTGTTCCAATTGTTTTAAACTGATTCTGTTTTCATAAATGGCCTTGCCAATTATAGTACCTTCACAACCTATTTCAGCAAGTTTGGGAAGTTCATCAAACGTAGAAATGCCTCCGCTAGCAACCAAATTGATGCCGATGGTTTCCACATCTTCCACTCCACTGCCTGTAACCAAAGTTTCATGCTTCATGGTCTTGGATAGGATTTTTTTATAGAGGTCAAAAGAGGGTCCTTCCAACATCCCATCCTTGCTGATGTCTGTACAAATCACATATTGGATACCCTTCTTTTGATAGGATTGGATAAAGGGAACCAATTCTTGATTGGATTCTTCCTGCCAACCGGATACGGCCACTTTCTCATTTTGCGCATCGGCACCCAGAATAATTTTGTTGGAACCGTAGGTTTCCAACCAACCCAAAAACGTTTCCTTGTCCTTTACGGCGATGCTACCGCCGGTAATCTGACTGGCACCACTTTCAAAGGCAATATGCAGGTCTTCATCGGATTTTAATCCCCCACCAAAGTCAACTTTCAAGTTTGTTTGAGATGCAATGGTTTCCAGTACTTTATGATTGACAATATGTTTGGACTTGGCACCATCCAAATCCACTACATGTAAATATTGAATACCGTGTGCCTCAAACTCTTTGGCAACCTCCAATGGATTCTCATTGTATATTTTTTTGGTGCCATAATCCCCTTTGGATAGGCGAACACACTTTCCTTCAATAATATCTATGGCGGGTATCAATCTCATGCTAATCGTATTTTGCTTTGTCCATTGCCATCCACATTTCAGAATCCCCAACTTTTGAAAAGCCAAGTGGTGCATATAATCCATGGGCATCCTTGGTTTTCAAAGCCACTGTAAAAACGCTTTTAATATCTGGATGTTCTAAAATATGTTTCACTAACATTTTCCCCAATCCTTTTCCTTTGTACGGTTCAAAAATCAGCACATCCATAATATAAGCAAAAACCACCTTGTCAGTGAGTGCTCTAGCAAATCCAACTTGCTCATCTCCTTGCGTGTACAATCCAAAACACAAGCAACTCTCAATGGTAGTTGTGGTCAATTCCAAAGTACGATACCCGCCCCAATAGGTGTTTTTAACCTGTTGGTGGATTTTAGGGATGTCTAATTTATTCTTATCTGTTGAAATGTAATAGTCCATCAAATCACCGTTAAAAAATTCTTTAGTATTTCACTGCCTACATCACTGCTTTTCTCTGGGTGAAACTGCACCCCAAAAAAATTATCTTTTTGCAATGCAGCACTATAGATCAGACCATAATCTGATGTGGCTATCGTTTCCACATCCAGCGGCGCATAAAAACTGTGTACCAAATAAATATAGGATTTGTCTGGGATTCCTTTGAATAAATCAGTTTTTATGCCGGTAATTTGATTCCATCCGATTTGAGGCACTTTCACCGTTTTCGGAAATTTCACCACATCCAAATCAAAGATTCCAAGTCCCAAAGTATTTCCTTCTTCTGACGATTTACACATTAATTGCATTCCCAGGCAAATGCCCAAAACCGGTTGTTTTAACTGGGGAATGATTTTATCCAAACCACTGGCCCGTAATTTGGCCATGGCAGAACTCGCTTCTCCAACTCCTGGAAAAATAACCTTGTCGGCATTCTGTATCTCCATTACATCATGACTCAAAACGGCCTCAAAGCCCAATCGTTTAATGGCAAATTTGATGCTTTGGATATTTCCGGCACCGTAATCGATGATTACTATTTTCATTTTCTTCTAATTCGATTGTCATTTCGAGCAAAGCGAGAAATCTAGATTCCTCAGTCGCAAGCTCTTCCAAAATGACAACGGTTTTATAACATACCCTTTGTTGACGGTAGAACCATTTTCTCCGCATCCCGTTTTACCGCCATTTTAATGGACTTGGCAAAGGCTTTGAATATGGCCTCGATTTTATGGTGTTCGTTGGTGCCTTCAGCCTTTATATTCAAATTGGCTTTGGCACCATCAGTAAAGGATTTGAAGAAATGATGAAACATCTCCGTAGGCATATCTCCAACTTTTTCCCGATTAAAATCTGCATCCCAAACAAGCCAGTTTCGTCCTCCAAAATCTAGGGCCACTTGGGCTAAACAATCATCCATGGGTAAGCAGAAACCATAGCGTTCAATACCGAGCTTGTTTCCGAGTGCTTTTGAAAACACTTCGCCCAATGCAATGGCCGTATCCTCAATCGTGTGGTGTTCGTCCACTTCCAAATCACCATCCACTTTTATGGTCAAATCCATTTGACCATGACGTGCCAATTGGTCCAACATATGATCAAAGAAAGCCAGACCAGTTTGTATGTCACTTTTCCCGGTTCCGTCCAAATTCAGCTTGATTTGAATATCCGTCTCATTGGTCTTTCTGGATATTTCAGCGATTCGGTTTTCGAGCTTCAAAAACTCATAGATCTTTTCCCAATCATTGCTTTCCAAGGCAATGTATGCATCCAACTCTTCCCGTTTTACGGTAATTTCCCCGGTCCCCAAATGGGTTTCATCATTGATGAAAATACCTTTGGCTCCCAAGTTTTTGGCCAATTCCACATCCGTTAGACGATCCCCGATTACAAAGGAATTCGCTAAGTCATATTCCTCGGAAAAATAAGCGGTAAGCAAACCTGTACCTGGTTTTCGGGTATTGGCATTGTCTTTTGGAAAAGTTCGGTCGATGAAGACTTCCTCAAAAACAACCCCTTCGTTTTCAAAGGATTTTAGGATAAAATTATGCACGGGCCAAAAGGTTTCCTCAGGGAAAATATCAGTGCCCAAACCATCTTGATTGGTAATCATCACCAATTCATAATCCAACTCCTTCGCAATTTTCCCTAAATACGTAAAGGCCTTTGGATAAAAAATCATTTTCTCAAAAGCATCAATCTGTTCATCCACGGTTTCCTTGATGATGGTCCCATCACGGTCAATAAAAAGCACTTTCTTGCCCATTATCCCAATTGTTTTAAAATGGCTATCAGTTTTTTGTTTTCTACTGGAGTCCCCACGGTGAACCGCAAGGTGTTTGCGCAAAGTGGTTGAGTACTTCGGTTCCTCACCACCACATGCCGCTCCAATAGTTCGTTGTATCGTTTGTTGGCATCATCCACTTTGGCCAAGACAAAGTTGGCGTCCGTTGGATAGATTTCCTGTACGAATTTCATACTTTTCAACGCCTCAATTAACGCATCCCGTTCTTGTAAAATCTGCGTCACCTCTTTTTCAACAGCCTCCTGATTCTTTACCCGTTTCAAGGCCTGTTGCTGTGTAAGCTGATTTACATTGTAGGGTGGTTTGATTTTATTCAAGATAGAGATGGTATCTTCCGATGCATAGCAAATCCCTAACCGTATCCCTGCCATACCATAGGCTTTGGAAAGGGTTTGGGTAACCATCAGGTTTGGATATTTCTTCAAACCAGAGAGCCAACTCTCCTGTTCCGAAAAATCAATATAGGCCTCATCAATGACAACCAATCCATTGAAATTCTCTATCAATTCCTGTACTTTTCCCCTAGAAAATGCATTCCCGGTGGGATTGTTAGGTGAGCAAAGGAACAGCAGCTTGGTATTTTTGTCCACTGCTTTTAGGATTTCAGAAACATTGGGCTCAAAATCCGAAGTCAGCAATACCTCCCTATTTTCAACCGCATTGATTCCTGATAGTACTTTGTACATACCATAGGTTGGTGGTAGGGTAATAATGTTGTCCTGATTCGGTTCGCAGAACGCCCTGAATATCAAATCCAACACTTCATCACTCCCATTCCCAAGCAGCATATTCGCTTCTGAAACTCGTTTTTGTTCGGCCAAAACGGATTTTAAACTACGCTGATACGGGTCTGGGTATCGGTTTACTCCATTTTCAAACGGATTCTCATTGGCATCCAAAAATAGCATTTCAGAGCCATCGGAAACGTATTCGTCCCGAGCGGAGGAGTACGGACTTAATTTTTTGACGCTTTCCCTTGTTAGGGTTTCTATGTTGAATATTTTATCCATTCTTGGAGGTTTTCCCGAAAGCTTTCGGGACTCGACCTGACATTTAATTATTTTTTAAACTGTTTAAGCGAAGCGTAACAGCGTTCTTATGAGCCTGTAAACCTTCTGCTTCCGCCATTAATTCAATCGCGTTGCCAATTTTGCACATGCCCTCTTCTGATATTTTTTGAAAAGTCATACTTTTCATAAAACTGTCCAGATTCACTCCGCTGTACTGCTTGGCATAGCCGTTGGTGGGCAAGGTGTGATTGGTGCCCGAGGCATAATCGCCAGCACTTTCCGGAGTATAGTTTCCAATGAACACCGACCCTGCATTTTGAATATTTTTCAAATAGAAATCCTCATTCTCCACGCAAACTATAAAGTGCTCAGGACCATATTCATTGATAAGGTCAATGGCCGTTTCATCATTCTCCACTACTATTAATTTGCTGTTGGCGATAGATTTTTGTGCGATTTCTTTTCGAGGTAAAACGCTAAGCTGTTCTTCTAGTTCCTTTTCAACAGAAGTAATCAATTTTTCTGAGGTGGAAACTAAAATAACCTGACTGTCCGTGCCGTGCTCTGCCTGACTCAATAAATCCGACGCCACAAAAGCGGGATTTGCCGTATCATCAGCCACAACCAAAAGTTCACTGGGCCCTGCGGGCATATCGATGGCCACATTGTGCTTGGTAGCCAATTGCTTAGCAACGGTTACGTATTGATTGCCCGGTCCAAAGATTTTATACACTTGCGGAATAGATTCCGTGCCAAACGTCATGGCAGCTATGGCCTGAATCCCCCCGACCTTAAAAATCTGCGTCACTCCACACAGGTTGGCAGCGTAGAGAATAGTAGGATTCACTTCCCCATCCTTATTTGGAGGGGTACACAGGACAATTTCCTGACATCCAGCAATCTTTGCAGGTACAGCCAGCATCAAAATTGTGGAGAATAAGGGGGCGGTTCCCCCAGGAATATAAAGTCCCACTTTTTGAATGGGCCTTTTTTCCTGCCAGCACTGTACGCCTTGCATCGTCTCCACTTCAATTCTAGCAGTTTTTTGGGCCGCATGGAATGCTTCAATATTGGTTTTGGCCAATGAAATCGCCTGCTTTAATTCTTCTGAAACCGAATCAGAGGCTTTGTTGATTTCTTCCTCGCTTACTAAAAATGAACTCAGCTTGGCTTTATCAAATTGCTCCGTATATTTTTTGACAACCGTATCTCCACCATTTTTAACTTCTTTAAAAATGGTGTTTACGGTCTGCTCAATATCCGCTACCGTTTGGGTAGGACGTTGAAGCAATTGTTCCCAACTGTTTTTATCTGGATTGACTATTTTATTCATCCTGCAATCGTTTGATCATGTGATAGCCCAATGGTTCATACCCATGGCTTTCCCAGAATTTCTTTCCTCTTGTATTTTTAGCATAGCAGTTGACCTCCGCCGTTGCACATCCTATTTCACGGGCATATTTGGCCAAGAAATCCATCATCAATTTTCCAATGCCCTTGCCCTGGTATTTAGGATCTATGATCACATTGTCCGCTTCTACATGTTTTCCGGCATAGAGCTTGTTCAATGCCCAGACCCCACAGATTCCGATGAGCTGCCCTTCATCGTATACACCAATGCATTTGTATCCCATGGGAATCATTTCGGTCAATCGATTTTCCAAAGTTTCCATTGAAAATTTTCCCTCGTTCAGCGTGTAAGCCAAAGGCAGGATACTTTTTAGATTTTCAGCGGGAATCCATGCTATGGTAAATTGCGTTTCCATGCACACTATTTTACATAACCATTTTTTCAATGGGACATACCAAAATTCCCTCAGCACCAGCCTCTTTCAAAGCATCAATAACCTCCCAAAACGTATCGCGTTTAATAACGGAGTGCACTGAACTCCAACCCTCTTCGGCCAAGGGCAACACGGTGGGGCTTCGCATTCCGGGAAGAAGGGAAATGATTTCATCCAATTTATCGTTCGGTGCATTCAAAAGCACATATTTATTTTGTCTGGCTTGCAGAACCGATTTAATTCGGAACTGCATCTTTTTCAGGATTTCTTTTCGCTCTTCAGAAATTAAGGGAGATACCGCTAGAACGGCTTCACTTTTTAAAATGACTTCAACCTCTTTTAGGTTGTTTTTGAACAAAGTACTTCCACTGGAAACAATATCGCAGATACCATCCGCTAAACCAATATTGGGGGCGATTTCCACTGAACCATTGATAATGTGCAAATCTGCCGTCACTCCTTTTGATTTTAGGTATTGCAGCACCGTATTGGGATAGGATGTGGCAATTTTTTTACCTTCAAAATCCTTTACAGAATTGTATTTTACGGTTTTGGGAATAGCCAAGGAAACCTTGCATTTTGAGAAATTCAGTTTCTCGGCAATGGAAATATCCTGACCTTTTTCAATCAAAACATTTTCGCCTATGATGGCGATGTCCACCACCCCATCTCTAAGATATTGGGGAATGTCTCCATTTCGCAAGTAAAAAACCTCCAATGGAAAGTTCATGGCCGTGGCCTTGAGCTGATCTTTGCCATTGTCGATACTAATACCGCAATCTTTAAGGATTTGGAGCGAATCTTCGTTTAATCGCCCACTTTTTTGAACCGCAATCCGAATTTTTGTCATGCCTTTTTTAAAAATTTAGTCCGGAAACCAAAACGGACTTAAAAACAAAACCCGTTTGATTTCTCAAACGGGTTAGAATATATTTTGGGATACAACAATACATTTCTATCTCGCTTGAGAGCAAGTATAAAAATGGTGATGATGTACGTTTTTGTTTCTCATTTCAGCCCAAAAATAGGATATATTTTTTTATCAAAAAAGCCTTATTTAGTTATTTCCCAAAATTAAGGGCAATCCATCTTGGCCAGAACCAACCACCACCACTTTAGCATTGGGCGATTCTGAAAGCTTTAAGGTGGCATCGATACCCTTGTCTTGAAGGATTTTATCCGTTAGGGAAGCACTAAGGATTCGGTTGGCGTCCGCCTTACCTTGCGCTTCAATACGCACTTTTTCAGCTTCTTTCTCGGCGGTGACCAATCGGAACTCGTACTCCAAAGATTCTTGTTCCTGTCGCAATTTACGTTCAATGGCGTCCTTAATGGTTGGTGGCAGGGTTACATCCCTCACCAACACTTCGTTCAACTGAATGTATTGGTCATCCACAATTTTTTGGGTCTCCTCAAATATTTCCTGCTGAATAGCGTCCCGTTTACTGGAATAGAGCTGCTCTGGGGTATAGCGTCCAACAACACTACGTGCGGCAGACCGAATGGCAGGGAGCAGAACCCGTTCAATATACTGCTCACTTTTTTCTTGATGCAACTTGCCAAGTTGGTCGTATTTGGGCTGAAACCACACTGAAGCCTCCAACTTAATATCCAATCCATTGGATGAGAGTACGTTCATTTTTTCTAGGCGTTCTTGTTGGCGAACCTCATAAATGTAAACGCGGTTCCAAGGGGCCACTAAATGAAAACCTTCACCCAGCGGTGGTTCATCGGTGACCACACCTCCTCCGAAATATTTGTACAAAACGCCGGCTTCACCCGAACCTATGGTTACGGTAGACCTCGACATAAATATGATGAGTACAATAATACCCGCTATGGCAGGCAATGCAATTTTTGGTAATCTGTCCATATATATAGTTTATATTAATCCGTTATATTTTCTGATAAACCATTCCGCGGTAAGAGTAAGAACAATCAGTCCCAATAAAATACGGAAATCTATTAAAGATACAACATTTTGACGGCTCTTTTGAACCGGAAGGTAGCGTTGCGAGGTTGATAGTTGATTCACAAGTTCGTCCAACGTATCTGGATAGTACAATTGTCCATTTGTTTTCTCTGCCAAGCGTTGTAATTTATTATGATTGGATGAGATAAGCTGTTTTTCTGGATTGAAATCCAAAATTTTAAAGGAACCGGAACGCTTCAGATTTTCCCCTGAAACGGTAACTGTAAATTGATACTCTCCTGCTTCCAAATCGCTCAGGTCCACTTCATAAAAGTTGCCTTTGAGCAACATCGGAGATTCCCGATTAAAATTGTTGTTTTTATTTTCAATTGCGATACTGATGTTGGCGCTTGGGTCAAACTGGTAGCTTTCATCAAAATAGGAAGCTCGTATTCGCGCCATGCTGGCATTATCGTAGACCAAGTCAAACTCCAGTTCCAATCGACTGCGTTGGTCGCTACTGCCCAGGTAAACCATAAGGTTGCCCATGAGTTCATCAAAATTGCTGAAAGACTCGGTATTGCGATAGGTCTGTGCGCGCCACCTCCAAATATTTTCACCAAAAAGAGCTGCTTCCCGCTGTTTCCCTTGGCTCAATACAGCAAATAGGGGTTGGTTCAAATCTACACCTCTTATCTGTTGATACAGAAGCGTCTCTCCATTTTTCAACAGGTCGATGTTTCCTAAATTTCCTTGTAATGGAGGAAAATCATCCACATTAAAATTTCCAAGACCAAAAATGCCAAAGGCATTGTTGAGTCTCGGCAGAATATCTTCGGACTGATTAACGCTTTCTTTTGCAAAACTCTGCTGGGTTCGATTTAAAAAATTCCAATCCGTTTTAGAACCCGTGATGGTAAAAATGCTTTTTCCCGAATTGGCAACATAATCATAAACCCCTCTGAAATTTCGTGTAGGCTGATACAAAATCAGGATATCGGCATCCTCCAAATCCGATATTGAAACATTTGGTTTTATGATACTCACGGAACGTTGTTGATTGGCCTCAATGGATTTTTTCAGCGCACCAATATCAGGGTGAAGGATATCTGAAACTATGATCACATTGGTTTTTTCATCAATGACTTCAATGGCAGTTTCCTTGCTGTTGTTGACACGATTTTTCTCATTTTCCAAGGCCTCTACCTCAATTTTCAGGGTCTTTACCCCTACACTTTGGGCTTCAATTAGGGTATTGAGGGTTTGGCTATTTTTGGATGCGTCAAAATTTAAGCGTTGTTGATGTACTCGGGTTCCATCCAAGCGAATGGAAACCGTTTTGGAAACAGGGAGTGAACCCCGATATAGAATGGTGGCCTCCACGGGAAACTGGTTTCGTAGAAAGGCGTAGGTGTTCGTATTGACCAATCCCACGGAAATATCTTCGTACGCTGTGGTGTCTCCAACCACTACTGGATTAACCGATAAATTCGTCCCAAGGTTGATATATTCATAATCCCGACCAAGAGTTTGATTTCCATCAGAAAACAAGACAACGGCGTTGGTGCCGTTTACAAAAATCTCATCAACGGTGGAGAGTGCGTTGGAAATATCTGTATTCTGTTGATCGAAATTGAGTGAATCCGTGGCCTGTACATTTGTGCCAAAGGCATATTGATGTATGGAAAACCGCTCATTCAAATCTTCATTGGTGGCAAGCTGGTTTACCAATTCGGATATAGGTGATGCAGTTTGGGCATCTTGCATGGAGGATGAATCATCCACCAATACGATGAGATTGGCCTTTTCCAAATAATAATCCCGATTGATGAATTTTGGGTTTATCAGCAATAATAACGCACAGAATAATGTAGTGAACCGCAATGCGGCCAGCACAAATTTTAGTGAACCCTTTCGAGTATTTTTATAGAAATACTGATAAAAAACAACAGTGAGCGCGGTAATCGCTGCAAGAATAATAAGGAGTACCGTGCTGAAATCCATCCACTACTACGTTAACATACCACCGTCCACGTTGAGCACTTGTCCGGTAACATAATCCGATAGGTCTGAAGCCAAATACAAGCATGCATTGGCCACATCTTCAGGACTTCCACCCCTTTTCAATGGAATGGCATCTCGCCAACCCTGAACGGTTTTCTCATCCAATTTATCGGTCATCTCGGTTTCAATAAAGCCGGGTGCAATGGCGTTGCAACGAATGTTTCGTGAGCCCAATTCCAACGCTACGGATTTGGTAAAGCCAATCATTCCCGCTTTGGAAGCGGCATAGTTGGTCTGTCCCGCATTTCCTTTTACCCCAACCACACTACTCATGTTAATGATGGACCCTTTTCGTTGTTTCAGCATGGTACGCTGAACGGCTTTGGTCATATTAAAAACGGATTTCAGATTGATTTCGATAACGGTATCAAAATCCTCTTCTCCCATTCGCATCAACAAATTGTCTTTGGTGATTCCCGCATTGTTGATCAACACATCAATTCTTCCGTCAAAATCTTCCAAAACTTGGGCCACCAACTTTTCAGCTTCATCATAACTGGCCGCATTGCTTTTGTAGGCTTTGGCAATAACACCCATGGCAGTCAATTCTTTTTCCAATTCCAAAGCTGGTGCTTCACTGGAACTGAAGGTAAAAGCCACATTGGCGCCATGTTTTGCGAAAACTTCGGCAATTCCCTTGCCTATTCCCCTACTTGCTCCTGTTATGATTACGTTTTTGCCTTCCAAAAGTTTCATGATGATGGTGTTTGAATGGTTATTAACCAAATATAGTTGTTGTTTTATGTTTTTAAAGAAAAAAATCCCGCATAAAACGGGATTTAGAATAGTTTTAACGGTTGATTATCCAACCACTTCTTTCACTTTAACGCCAATTTCTGCAGGCGAATCCACTACGTGGATACCGCATTCGCGCATGATTCTTTTCTTGGCTTGGGCTGTATCATCACTGCCACCAACAATGGCTCCAGCGTGACCCATGGTACGACCTGCAGGAGCAGTTTCACCAGCGATAAACCCAACGATGGGTTTTTTGCTGCCACTTTCCTTGTACCATTTTGCAGCATCAGCTTCCAATTGACCACCAATTTCCCCGATCATAACCACACATTCGGTTTCTGGGTCATTGATCAACAATTGCACGGCTTGTTTGGTAGTGGTTCCGATAATGGGATCACCACCAATTCCAATCGCCGTAGTAATGCCCAAACCTTGGCGAACTACTTGGTCGGCCGCTTCGTAGGTCAATGTTCCTGACTTTGAAACAATACCGACATTTCCTTTTTTAAAGACAAATCCGGGCATGATACCTACTTTGGCTTCTTCAGGGGTGATTACACCAGGGCAGTTTGGACCTACCAACGTGCAGTCTTTTCCTTTGATGTAGTCGTTGGCTTTCACCATATCAGCAACAGGAATACCTTCGGTGATGGTAATGATCACCTTGATTCCAGCATCAGCAGCTTCCATAATGGCATCCGCAGCAAACGCGGGTGGAACAAAAATAATTGTGGTGTCAGCACCAACTTCTTGCACTGCTTCTGCAACGGTGTTGAAAACGGGTTTTCCCAAATGTTCTTGACCACCTTTACCGGGCGTTACTCCACCAACTACATTGGTTCCGTATTCTATCATTTGTTCGGCATGAAAAGTTCCTTCACTACCAGTAAAACCTTGTACAATTATTTTTGAATCTTTGTTTACTAAGACGCTCATATATTTAACTTAATTAGGTGCAAAAATAAGATTTGATTGTGGTTTTGTCTATTGATTTTTAATTCTTTTTCAATTTTTCGAGGATTTCCGGAATCTTCTTTACATGTGCCATCTGCTTTAGTTTTTCCCTAGCCTCTTCAGCAGGGCTTCCAAAATAGGTGGTATGGCCTTCCAACGATTTGGCCACTCCAGATTGAGCGAGAATCACAGCTTTAGTTCCGATAGTGGCACCACTGGTAATCCCAACTTGCCCCCACATGGTAACCTCATCTTCAACAACCACACAGCCTGCAATTCCTACGTGCGAAGCAATCAAACATTTTTTGCCAATAACCGTATCGTGCCCAACTTGAATCTGATTATCCAATTTAGACCCTTCTTTAATGGTGGTATCACCCGTAACCCCACGGTCAATGGTACATGAGGCACCAATGTCCACGTTATCCTCAATCACAACCCTTCCCCCGGAAAGGAGCTTGTCAAATCCTTCTGGTCTGTTTTTATAATAAAAGGCATCGCCCCCAAGCACGGTGCCCGCATGGATGGTAACATGATTCCCAATGATGCAATTATCATAGATGGTAACATTGGGATGAATCACACAATTCTTCCCAATTTTCACGTGATTACCTATAAAAACGTTCGGTTGAATGATGGTTCCCTTTCCAATTTCAGCCGTGTCCGAGATGGACGCACTTGCTGTTTGAAAGGGTTTAAAATGTTGCGTCAACTTGTTGAAATCCCGAAAAGGATCATCGGAAATCAATAAAGCTTTTCCTTCCGGGCAGTCCACTTTTTTGTTGATAAGCACCACCGTAGCTTTGGATTGAAGGGCTTTATCGTAAT
The DNA here is from genome assembly GCF_042651185.1 of Flagellimonas marina. Taxonomy (NCBI): domain Bacteria; kingdom Pseudomonadati; phylum Bacteroidota; class Flavobacteriia; order Flavobacteriales; family Flavobacteriaceae; genus Flagellimonas; species Flagellimonas marina. The sequence continues at coordinate 1,236,042 of NZ_JBHSCL010000004.1, forward strand.
ACTTGGGATGGTCTACAAATACAATATCACCCTCTTCCACTACGTGGATTTCATTCATTCCAAAAACAGGAAAAATAGCGTCACCTACGAACTCAGCTCCGATGATGTCTGAAATTTCTTTTAAGGTATGGGCTTTAGGGAATTTCATTCCGTACTATTCTTTAGCACGTTCCATGTACGCTCCTTTTTCCGTATCAATCTTGATTTTGTCTCCTTCATTGATAAACAAGGGAACATTGATACGGGCACCGGTCTCCACAGTGGCGGGTTTGGTAGCGTTTGTTGCTGTATTTCCTTTTACACCGGGCTCGGTATGGGTCACTTCCAAAATAACACTGGCGGGCATTTCAACAGAAAGGGGCATGTTGTCCTCTGCATTGAAGATGATGGTCACAACCTCTCCTTCCTTTAATAGGTCAGGCGCATCCAATGCATCTTTTTGCAAAGCAATTTGGTTGTAATCGTCCGTATTCATAAAATGAAAGGTTTCCCCTTCTGGATATAAATATTGATAGGATCGCGTTTCTACGCGTACGTCATCAATCTTGTGACCCGCTGAAAACGTGTTGTCGATTACCTTACCAGTGGTTACACTTTTTAATTTGGTACGGACAAAGGCTGGTCCTTTACCCGGTTTTACGTGAAGAAACTCCACAATTTTGAATATGTCATGGTTGTATCGTATGCACAACCCTTTTCGAATATCAGACGTGCTTGCCATAAATTTAATTTGAACTAAAATAACCTTTCATAATTCCTCGTTGCGAATCGCGGATAAACTGAAGTATCTCATCGCGTTCGGGGGTGGCTTCCATTTCAGCTTCTATGATAGATGCCGCTTGGGAATTATTATAATTTTGTTGATATAGTATTCTGTATATATTTTGAATCTCCCGGATTTTGTCGGCTTCAAAACCTCGCCTCCGCAATCCAATGGAATTGATTCCCACATAAGAAAGAGGCTCACGGGCAGCCTTTACAAACGGTGGAACATCTTTACGCACCAAAGAACCTCCTGTTACAAAAGCATGATTTCCGATGGAAACAAACTGATGCACGGCGACCATACCTGCCAAAACTACATTTTGACCAATGGTAACATGACCTGCCAGAGTGGAGTTATTACTGAAAATACAACCATCCCCAACAATACAGTCGTGGGCCACGTGACAGTAGGCCATAATCAGACAGTTATTTCCGATTACAGTTTTCATTCGGTCTGAAGTACCTTTATTAATAGTAGCACACTCCCGAATGGTGGTGTTATCCCCAATTTGAACCGTGGTATCCTCACCTTGATACTTTAAATCTTGAGGCATGGCTGAAATAATGGCGCCGGGGAAAATGTTACAATTTTTTCCGATGCGCGCACCCTCCATGATGGTGACATTTGAGCCAATCCAGGTCCCTTCCCCGATAGTCACATTATTGTGAATGGTGGTAAAGGGCTCTATTACCACATTTTTGGCGATTTTGGCTCCGGGGTGTACATATGCTAAGGGTTGGTTCATTACGACTCGGTGTTTTTGGTTTTAACAATCTGCGCCATCAATTCCGCTTCTGAAACCAACCTACCATTAGCGTAAGCATAGGCTTGCATATGGCAAATTCCCCTTCGAATGGGTGAAATTAAATCGCATTTAAATATTAAGGTGTCCCCTGGTACTACTTGCTGTTTAAACTTTACATTATCAATCTTCATAAAGAAAGTCAAGTAGTTTTCGGGGTCGGGAACGGTGCTCAATACTAAAATTCCGCCCGTCTGCGCCATGGCTTCAACCTGCAGCACTCCTGGCATAACCGGTGCGCCTGGAAAGTGCCCCACAAAAAAAGGTTCGTTCATGGTCACATTCTTTACACCGACCACATGGGTATCTGAAAGTTCCAAAATCTTATCCACCAATAAAAAAGGGGAACGATGCGGCAACATATTCATAATTTGAGTGACATCCATCAAAGGTGTTTGATGCAAATCATAGGTTGGAACCTTGTTGCGCTTTTCTATCTTAATGATTTTGGAAAGCTTCTTAGCAAACTGAGTATTTACAAAGTGTCCCGGTTTGTTGGCGATGACCTTACCACGGATTCGGGTGCCGGCCAAAGCCAAGTCCCCTACCACATCCAATAATTTGTGTCGTGCCGCTTCATTGGGGTAATGAAGGGTAAGATTATCCAATATTCCATTGGGCTTAACGGAAAGCTTCTTTTTGTTGAAGGCCTTTTCCAATTTTTTCATGGTGGACTCCGAAATCTCTTTGTCCACGTATACAATGGCGTTGTTCAGGTCCCCTCCTTTGATCAAACCATGTTCCAAAAGCATTTCCAATTCATGTAGAAAGCTAAAGGTACGGGCATCGGCAATTTCCTTTTTAAAATCGGACATCCGTTCCAAAGTAGCATTTTGGGTGCCCAAAACCTTTGTGCCAAAATCCACCATGGTCGTAACCTGGTAATGATCAGATGGGATTACGGTGATTTCGCTGCCTGTGGTCTCATCTTTATAGGAGATGACATCCTTTACAATGTATTCTTCACGCTCTTGGTCCTGCTCCACTATCCCGGCTTCTTCCAAAGCCTTTACAAAAAACTTGGAGGAGCCATCCATGATGGGAGGTTCCGGAGAATCCAACTCTATCAGCACATTGTCAATATCCAGCCCCACCAAAGCGGCCAAAACATGTTCTGAAGTTTGGATTTTTACCCCATTCTTTTCCAAATTGGTACCCCGTTGGGTATTGACCACGTAGTTGGCATCGGCCTCAATAATGGGCTCGCCTTCCAAATCTACCCGTTTAAAAGCAAAACCGTGGTTTTCTTTCGCGGGAACGAAACTCATGGTAACATTCTCGCCGGTATGTAACCCTACCCCTTGCAAGGTTACTGTTTTTTCTATAGTACGTTGCTTGTTGCTAGTTTTGTTCACCTTCAACTTTTTTAGCTATGTTGGAGATTTGATTTACCAATTTTGGTAAATTTTTAAAGTGTACGTATGATTTATTGAAGTCGCCATAGTTTAATGCAGGTGATCCTTGAAGCACCTCATCGTCCTTAACGTTCCTTCCAATTCCTGATTGCGCTTGAATCTTGACCCGGTCACCGATGGTAATATGCCCTACAATGCCCACTTGTCCGCCAATTAGGCAATTTTTACCAATCTTGGTAGATCCAGCGATTCCCGTTTGCGCTGCAATAGCAGTATGTTCACCAATTTCAACATTGTGGGCAATCTGAATTTGATTATCCAGCTTAACCCCTCTTCTTAGTATTGTAGATCCCAAGGTGGCGCGATCAATTGTGGTTCCCGCTCCTACATCTACATTATCTTCTAAAATTACGTTGCCTGTTTGGGGCACTTTGCTGTATTCCCCATTGGCATTTGGAGTGAAACCGAAACCATCGGCCCCTATGATCACTCCGCTGTGAATGGTGCAGTTGTTACCAATGATGGATTCAGAATATATCTTGGCCCCAGCAAAAATAATTACCTCATCGCCAATGGTTACGTTATCCCCAATGTATACATTAGGGTACACTTTTACGTTTTTTCCAATCTTCACATTTTCACCCAAATACGAAAAAGCTCCCAAATAAAACCCTTCCCCGTAGTTTGCATTTTCAGAAATAAATGTAGGACTTTCAATCCCTACCTTATTGTTCTTTACTTGGTTGTAATATTCCAATAATTTGGAAAATGATTTGTAGGCATCATCCACTTTAATCAATGTGGTTGACAAGGATTGTTCTGGAATAAAATCTTTATTTACAATGGTGATGGATGCCTTTGTGGAGTAAATGTAAGAGGTGTACTTTGGATTGGCCAAGAAGGTCAATGAACCTTTTTCGCCTTCCTCAATCTTGGATAATTTATGAACAGCGATTTGAGGATTTCCCTCAACTTCCCCCTCTAGGATTCCGGCAATTTGGGTGGCTGTAAATTTCATTTGTGCAAAAGTAACAAAATTTGTCAAACGGCTTCCTTGGGGTAGCAGCTATAATATTTGGTCACGGTCGTGGACAATGCTTTTAAACTGAGTTGGTCAGATTCTTTGAGCACATCGGTTATTTTTCCATTCTTTTTGAGAATGTTAATGGCTTGTTGTTCTTCACTATAAGCCTTGTTCGAAATTTCTCCCTGGAACACAAAATTGGAGGCATCTTCTGGTGAAAGGTCGTACTTTTGAATGATTTCCTGTAATTTTTTGTCCATTTTTTGCGGGTCGGCGGGTCGCTTTTTTATTTTGATGTGCAAGAGTTTTCTATTAAGCAACATCCGGCACATTTTAGAAAGCACAAAGTCGGTATGGAATTGCCATGATTTTATTGCCCCCAAAATATCCACATCGTCCAATTGGGAGAAAATTGAAAGGACTTCAGCATCAAAATCAATCTTGCCGTTCTGTTTCAGGAAAAACAATAGCGGTTGGCTTCCTTCAAGCTGACTTCCTTCAGATAAAATCTTACGGGCCCGCTGCATTATCCTAACCAGCAATTGCTCCGCTACCAATCCCGTTTTGTGCAAATACACTTGCCAGTACATGAACCGCCGGGCCATCAAAAATTTCTCTACCGCATAAATACCTTTTTCTTCCACCACAAGATTGCCATCAACTACATTGAGCATGGAAATAAGCCGTTCAGAATTGATGTTGCCTTCAGTTACCCCGGTATAAAAACTATCCCGTTTTAAATAATCCATACGGTCCATATCCAGTTGACTGGATACCAATTGATTCATAAACGGTTTGGGATAATCTCCTTTAAAAATGGAAATTGCGGCGTCCAACTGACCACCAAACTCAGTATTGAGTTCTTCCATAAATTTGAGGGAAAGGGATTCATGGCTCAAATCTTTTGCCACAAAGCCTTCCAGGGCGTGAGAAAATGGGCCGTGGCCAATATCATGCAGCAAAATGGCACAAAGTAGCCCCGTCTCCTCCTCATCCGAAAAGAAAACGCCCTTCAATTTTAAGACTTGAATGGCCCTGTCCATTAAATGCATACTCCCCAATGCATGGTGAAAGCGGGTATGATGGGCGCCGGGGTATACGAGATAAGACATTCCCATTTGGGAAATTCGGCGTAGCCGTTGAAAGTAAGAATGCCCTATCAGCTTAAAAATAAGTTCATTTGGAGTTCCAATAAAACCGTAAATTGGATCGTTAAAAAAGTTAAGCTTGTTGGTTTTTACCAAGGAAGTTTGTTTTTATGCCACAAAGATAACTACTATATGAACAAGATTACAATTCTTTGGGTTGATGATGAAATTGACCTCTTAAAACCGCACATTCTTTTTCTGGAGAGCAAAAATTACAATGTAGTTACCAGCCAAAGTGGGCAAGATGCGCTGGAGGAGTTGCGGAATTCTTTTTTTGATATTGTTTTTTTGGATGAAAATATGCCTGGGATATCAGGTCTTGAAACCCTGAATGAGATAAAAAAATTCGACGCCTCCGTACCAGTTGTGATGATTACCAAGAGCGAGGAAGAATACATAATGGATGAGGCCATTGGATCTAAGATTGCCGATTACTTGATTAAACCAGTGAATCCCAATCAAATATTGTTGTCCCTGAAAAAGAGTTTGGACAACTCCAGATTGGTTTCAGAAAAGACCACCTCCAGCTATCAACAAGAGTTCCGAAAAATAGCCATGGACCTTTCCATGGTGAACAGTTGTCAAGAATGGTCCGAGCTCTATAAAAAACTGATTTATTGGGAGCTTCAATTGGAGGAGATTGAGGATTCAGGTATGTTTGAGATTTTGGAATCGCAAAAAGTGGAGGCCAATTCGCAGTTTAGCAAGTTTGTGGACAAAAATTATAAAAATTGGTTCAAGGGTGGCGATGCTCCCATTATGTCACACACTTTATTTAGGAGTAAGGTACAACCCGAATTGGAGGGGAACAAAACCCTATTGGTGGTCATAGATAATCTGCGGTACGATCAATGGCTTGCTTTTGAAGAAACACTGTCCATACACTATAAAAAGAAACAAGAAAGTGCTTACTTCAGCATTCTTCCCACAGCCACGCAATATGCACGGAATGCTATTTTTTCGGGGTTGATGCCCCTGGATATGGAAAAACAATACCCAGACTGGTGGAAGAATGATACCGATGATGGTGGTAAAAATTTATTCGAAGCTGATTTTTTAGGTGCTCAATTAAAGCGCCTGGGGTTAAACCTAAAATGGGAATACCACAAAATCAGCAACTTGAAGCAGGGAAAGCAACTTGCGCAAAACTTTAGATCGCAAAAAGATAATGACCTTACAGTTGTTGTCTACAACTTTGTGGATATGCTTTCCCATTCCAAAACAGAAATGGAAGTGGTAAAGGAGTTGGCTTCCAATGATAAGGCGTATCGTTCACTTACGTTGAGCTGGTTTAAGAACTCGCCGCTATTGGAAATCATTCAGCAAGCGCAAAGCCTGGGAATGAAACTCATTTTGACCACAGATCATGGAACCATCAATGTAAAGCAGCCCTCCAAGGTTATCGGCGATCGGGAGACCAGTCTCAATCTGCGGTATAAAACCGGACGCAGTCTTACCTATGAAGATAAGGATGTGCTGGCGTCTAAAAATCCACAGGATATTCACCTGCCGAACATAAATTTGAGCAGCAGCTATATTTTTGCCAAAAACGATTTATTTTTTGCTTACCCCAATAATTTCAATCATTATGTGAGCTACTACAGAAATACGTATCAACATGGTGGCGTTTCTTTGGAAGAAATGATAGTTCCTTTCGTAGTTTTGGACGCAAAATAGTACAACCTTGAAAAAAATATTCCAATTAGATCAGCTTCAAGAAGTGGCCAAGACCCTTATTAAAGAAGCTCGTGGCAAACAATTATGCTTTTACGGAGAAATGGGAGCGGGCAAAACCACTTTGATCAAAGCATTGGTCAAAGAATTGGGTGCTGTAGATAGTGGAAGCAGTCCAACTTTTGGCCTTGTTAACGAATATCATAGTTCAGAAGGAAAATTATTGGCCTATCATTTTGATTTTTATCGGTTGGAAGATGAAACCGAAGCCTTGGATATGGGACTGGATGACTATCTAAACTCCAATGCTTGGATTTTTATGGAATGGCCAGAAAAAATTAAGTCGTTCTTACCTGAAGATGTTGTATCCGTTTTCCTGCAGTTTATCGACGAAAAGACGCGTTCAATCGAGTTAAATATTCGTTAAAGGGCTTTCCTGCTATCTTCATCTCATTGATTTGTAAAATTGTGTTGAATCGATAAAATGTTGGTTTTAAACGTTAAAATGCAAATTTTGTCGACAAAACGTATTGCAAGTTGAAATATTTTCCTACATTTGTGATGTAGATGAATTCATTTATTAACCAAAAACTCTTTTACGATGAACACTAAAAAAGTTTTTTTTGGATTGCTTGCCGTTTCTTTTTTGGCAATGACTGCGGTTTCAACTGGTACTATCGACATTGATAAGGACCAAACCGTTAGCGTTAAGAAAAAAGACATTCCAAAGCAATAGGAAACAAAAAGTTATTCTTTTTAGACCCCTTTTTATAAGGGGTTTTTTTATACAATAAAAGCTCGCATCTGTAGTTATACATGTATGCGCAGCAAGAAAAAAGTAAGAAAACGATTTATCATTGAGGGGCTTATTACTTTGCTAATAGCACTTTCGCCCATCATGTTCTATTCCTATAAGTACATGCCCAATGATACTGAAACACTGAATTTTGTGTTGTTCACGGTAAAGGCAAATGAGTTCGCCGATGCACGAACAGCCATGTGGTTCTACCTTATTAAGCTCATTCCTTTAATGCTATTGATCATATGGTTCGTCACCAATAAACAGTGGTGGTACCATGCCATTTTGATTCCAATTTCCATGTTCAGCTTTCAATTGTACAGCCAAATCTTTGAACGTAGCGCCGAGGTTGATGAGAACGAGGTATTTTATGTAATTGCAGTGACCATGGTTGTGGTGCCCATTGTGTACTTCATTAGATTGAAGCTGGTTGATAAACACGTTCACGGTATTGATTTGGATGCCATGGACACCGAACTTCAAATTCTTAAAGAAAAAGAAGAGCTTCGAAAAGAGCGAGAGAAACTCGAAGAACGCCAGAAGACCCTTTCAAAAAAAGTGTAAATTTGTTTCCTTACCTTGATGTGGTATTGTGAACAGATTTACTGCGTATGAACCAACCCTCATCCCCGTTTAGCAAACAACAGCTATTACCCCAGGAAGAAACCTTAGAAGTCCTTAAGCAAAAGGGTGAACTTTTTATTGGTATTCCCAAGGAAAACCAATACCAAGAAAAACGGGTATGCCTTACACCAGATGCCGTGAATGCCATTACCGCACATGGACACCGGGTGTTGGTAGAATCTGGTGCCGGAGATGGGGCCAATTTTTCAGACCTTGACTATACCAATGCTGGAGCCCAAATAACCCGGGATGTAAAAAAGGTTTTCTCCTGCCCTATCATTCTTAAAGTGGAACCCCCTTCCCTAACGGAGATTGATTTATTAAATCCACAGACTATCATCATTTCTGCATTGCAGATAAAAACACAGCGTAAGGAATATTTTGAAATTATGGCCAAAAAAAGACTGACGGCCATCGCTTTTGAATATATCCGGGATGAGGACGGTAATTATCCGGCCGTGCGATCTTTAAGTGAGATTGCCGGGATTTCCTCCATACTAATCGCCTCCGAACTTATGGCCACTAGCAGCAAAGGTAATGGACTTATGTTCGGGAACATCAGTGGCGTTCCTCCTGTGGAAGTGGTTATTATTGGTGCAGGAACCGTTGGTGAGTTTGCAGCACGTTCTGCACTTGGCCTTGGGGCCAATATTAAGGTGTTCGACAATTCCATCAGTAAATTGCGAAGTTTGCAAACGAATCTCAATCGTACTATTTATACATCCACTATTCAGCCAAAAAATCTAATCAAAGCGTTAAAGCGATGCGATGTTGCCATCGGCGCTACGCGAGGGAAAGATCGTTCCCCAGTGGTAGTTTCCAGTTCCATGGTGGAAAATATGAAGAAAGGGGCCGTGATCATAGATGTGAGTATTGATATGGGCGGGTGTTTTGAAACCTCAGAGGTTACCAGCCATAACAAACCAACCATTGACAAATTTGGGGTTGTACACTATGGAGTGCCCAATATCCCTTCACGCTACCCCCGAACTTCTTCCATATCCATCAGTAACATTTTCACGCCCTATCTTTTAAAAATTGGCGAAGAAGGTGGTCTGGAACATTCCCTTCGCTTTGATAAAGGCTTGCGCAACGGGCTTTATATGTATCATGGCATTTTGACCAATAAATCCGTTGGCGACTGGTTTGGATTGAATTACAACGATATTAATTTCCTTATTTTTTAATTGAATGGCATTTTTACGGCGTTTGGGATGGTACTTGGTTGGATTGTCCATTGGAATTGTTTTTTTGGTGTTCTTTTTGAAGAAAAAATCTGGGGAAGAAGGGATTGAGTTCTGCTATTTCCCAAACTGCAGAGTCTTAAAAGATATGCGCTCCAAGCCATTGACCTTTGCTGAAGACTTCCCTGAAAAATATAGGGACACCCTTTTGATTCAATCTTTTTTAACTGATGGTGATGTGGATTTTGGAAGAAGTGACACAGAATCCCAGCCTTGTAAAACATACTTCATCTCACTTCCTCACAACGGAAAGGAACTATTGTTAAGGACACAAAACTGCGGGGACAAGATGGTTGCCGAAAATGTTGAGTCCAATTAAGAATCCAACTTCCTGCGCTTCCGCTCTTTCTGTATCAAAGCTAATTCCCGGGAAGTCTGCCCTGCAACCGAAGTGTTTTCCTCCGCCCTTCTAATCAAGTAGGGCATTACATCGCGAACAGGACCATACGGCACATATTTAACGGCATTGTAGCCGTGAGCCGCCAAATTATAAGTAATATGGTCACTCATGCCAAAAAGTTGCCCGAACCAAATATGGTCATCTGAAGGATCTAGGTTTCTTTCCTGCATGAGGCTTATCAATTTTAAAGAGCTTTCCTCATTATGGGTGCCAGCAAAAATGGCAATATGCTCTAAGTGTTCCATACTATAGGTCACCGCCGCATCGAAATTCGCATCGGTCTCCTTTTTGTTTTTGCAAATGGGACTTGTATATCCTTTCTCTTGAGCCCTTTCATTTTCCTTTTCCATATAGGCTCCACGGACTACTTTGGCTCCAATCTTAAAGTTTTCTTCGCTGGCAATTTTATGAAGTTTCTTTAGATAGTCCATCCGGTCCCACCGGTACATCTGAAATGTATTGTAAACAATGGCTTTTTCTTTGTTGTATTTTCGCATCATCTGCAACGCCAAATCATCAGCCGCATCCTGCATCCAGCTCTCTTCGGCATCAATTAATAGGGCAACCTCAAGGTCATGGGCCTTTTTGCACACCTTTTCATATCGATTAACAAGACGACCCCATTCTGCGGACTCACTTTCAGTTAGTTCTACGCCGGCACTTACCTTTTCGTACAATTTAAAACGTCCAAAACCCGAAGGTTTGAACACCGCAAATGGAATGGCATCTTTCTCCTTTACAAAATCCAAGATTTCCAGGGTCTTTTCCAGTGCTGAATCAAACTGGTTGTCCACCTCCTTGCCCTCAGCAGAATAATCTAAAATGGAATAAACACCTTTGGTATACATGTTGTCTATTACCGAAAGACAGTCTTCTTCACTGACTCCCCCGCAAAAATGATCAAAGACCGTAGCTCTTATCAAACCTTCCACGGGAAGATGTGCCTTAATGGCAAAATTCGTCATGGCGGTTCCAATTTTCACCAAGGGTTCGTTGGCAATCATTTTAAACAAAAAATAGGCCCGCTCCAACTGAGAGTCGGTTTTTAGCTCAAAAGCTATTGCAGTATTCTCAAAATTTGGTTGCATTTTTAGAAATCCATTAAAGAACCAAATATAAGTACGTATTCCATATCCATATCTATAAAAATAGTCTTTATTTAGTGGTCTAATTTGAAGTATGGAGTCTATAATATCACAATCCTACGAAGTTCATTTTGGAGATTTGGCCAAAGCTGCTCTAAAACAGCATATTGCAAAAAGTGATTATTCCAAGGTGTTTGTTTTGGTGGATGAAAACACCAAAAAATATTGTCTTCCATTTTTTAAAATGGAAATACTGGACCACCCTGTCAACGCAGTTTTTGAGATTGAATCTGGCGAGAATAACAAGAATATAGATACTTGTGTTAAAGTTTGGGAGCTGCTTTCCAATGAAGATGGGGACCGAAAGAGCCTTTTGATCAATTTAGGCGGCGGAGTACTCACAGATTTGGGTGGATTTGTGGCATCAACCTTCAAAAGGGGTATTGACTTCATTAACATCCCTACAACCTTGCTGTCCATCGTGGATGCTTCGGTTGGCGGTAAAACAGGGGTTGATTTAGGCGTATTGAAGAACCAGATTGGGGTGATTAACCAACCGGTAATGGTATTGGTATTCACTGAATTTTTAAAGACACTTGAACCCAGACAATTGGTAAGTGGTTATGCCGAAATGCTGAAACACGGGCTCATTTCGGATCAGGAATATTGGACCCAGCTGAAGGAGGGCGAAAAGTTTACCGATTCTGAACATATTCAAAAATCCATTGCCATTAAAAATAAGGTGGTTCTGGAAGATCCAACGGAAAAAGGATTACGAAAAATTTTGAATTTTGGGCATACTCTGGGCCATGCCATAGAATCCTACTGTTTGGACAATCCTGAGAAAAAAACTCTCCTCCATGGTGAAGCCATTGCCGTGGGAATGATTTTGGAAGGATATCTTTCACATGAGCTAAAGGGTCTTTCCAAACTTTCACTGGAAGAAATAAAAACCACTTTCTTGCACCACTTTGAGCGGGTTGATTTTACGGATGAAGACATAGAATCCATTCTTAAACTGCTCAAGTTTGATAAGAAAAACACTCATGGCGATATTAATTTTGTGCTGTTGCATTCTATTGGGGAAGCGGTTTCTGATGTAAAAGTTCCAGAGGAATTATTTGAAAAAGCATTTGCATACTACAAGGAATAACGGCTTCATATACTATTTTTTTACGTTTACAACTCTTTGAACACTACCTGTTTAAAAAGTAATAGTTTCAGGATAGGAATTTAAACCTAGCCATTATGAAACGTATTTTGATAGACTACAAGAAGCTGGACCACACTGTTGCAGCAGTTTTGATTGATTCCTACCCCTACGGGTACGGCGATGATGACATCATCACCCTTAAAAAACCTGACGGTGAAATCATAGAAGCTGTTGAAGTGAAAACAGAAGACACCATTTATCTGGTGAAAATCAGTAAGAGCCTTTCCAACTTCATTGCCAATTTTGAGGAAACCATTGAACGTGAATTGGACAAAGATCTAGAAAAGGAAACCGTTTTGGATGCGGATGAAACCTCATACAACGAATCGGATTTTGAGGCAGACCCTGATTCTGATCCAGAAAACGAAAGCTTATACTAGAAAACTACGCTACAAATACCTTTTACGGATAATGTTAACGTGATGGGCTTGATGACCTGAAATAATAAAGCCCAGTGCCCTAACACTCATGCGGGAGCCGCTGGCAACCCCTACACGTTTTAATACATCCTTATCAAAGGAATTGTATAAACAAAGTGTGGATTCCCGAATGGCGCTGTATTCCTTAACAAGGCTGGCCTTGGTCCTTGATGCAGCATTGGAGTGCGGAACATATTCATCTTGATCAAAACCTGGAAATGGTGTCTGGTCATTTCGTGCAAAGCACAATGCCCTGTATTGAAAAACACGCTCTGCATCCATAATATGCAATAAGACTTCAGCCAAGGTCCATTTACCTTCGCCATACGCATAGCCCAACTTGCTCTCTGGAATTTCTTCCAAAAGAGTAATGAGTTCATCCTTGCCCCTAGTTAATTCTTGAATCAGGTCTACATCACCCAAAGCCAATAAATAGGTATGGTAGAAAGGATTGTATTCAGAAGATGGTAACTCTGAACGCAACATACTATGTAAAATTGGGTTACAACTCGTTGAAAATGGTATGCATCAATCGTTTCTTATCGTTGATGCTTTCTTCCAATGAAATCATGGTTTCGGTCCTGCTGATACCATCAATATCATCTATCTTAAAAATAATATTCTTGGCATGTGTGGTATCCCTTGCACGAATCTTGCAGAAAATATTGAATTTTCCAGTGGTGATATGGGCTACCGTTACATAGGGTATTTGATTAAGACGCTCCAGCACAAACTTGGTCTGGTGCGTTTTTTCCAAGAAAATGCCTACATAAGCAATGAAAGAGTAACCAAGTTTAACATAATCCAAGGTTAGTGAAGAACCTTTTATGATTCCAGACTCTTCCATTTTCTTTACCCTAACGTGAACCGTACCAGCTGAAATCAACAGCTTTTTGGCTATGTCGGTGAATGGTGTACGCGTATTATCAATCAACATATCCAATATCTGGTGGTCGATTTCGTCTAGTTTTACTTTGTTCATTACGTTGAAATTTTCAGCAAAATTAGTTAAATAAGAAAATTAATGTAATAAAAATGGTTTTTTTTTAAATAAAACGCAAGAGCTTGACAAAAATAGTTGATCATTCCTCAGCTTGAAGGATTAAATCATACAGTTCTTTATTGGATTTTAGAGCATCAAAATCCTTGGAATCAGTACATTCAATAGTTCGGTGTCCAAAAAAACCGTCAAGTTTTTTAATATCGATGATTTCCGGTTTAAAACGAATGAGGTTATTTTCCAATAGTTCTTTGAACCGAATGCCAATAGTCAGCCCTTCCCCTATTTTAGGGTTTGCGAGGTGAGGGTCTTTGATCAAAATATCATAAAATAGCTTTCCATTGGCCGGGATATTAAAATAATCTCCTGTAGTAAAACGATCCACGGAGTCTGTGGCAATGGTTTTCAACGCCTCAATCAATGCCAAAAAAATAAATTCCCGTGTGCGTTCCCTCTCATAATCGTTGTGATAATGTCCAGCTTCGAACAATACCGTTGGAACGCCCAACATTTGAAAAGTATCGCCAACGCAATTATCATTAAAACCATCATCATACCGTCCTACCTGTCCCGGAATCTTTTCTTGGAGCATGGCATTCATGGCAGCGATGAGCTTCATGGCCTTTATTCGCGTTGGGGTTATGTCTCGGGCAGCATTATTGGATGGCGACAAGAAAGATACCGTAGCAGGCTTTTCCACTTGACCAGCACTGAATAAGGTCCGTTGTCCATGAAGGTTGAAGCAATAATCTGGTTTAAAATTATCAAACAATTTTCGGAGTGCAACGCTTTCGGGCTGCGTACGTTGTTTGGCATCTCGGTTTAAATCCACTTCATTGGCATTGACACGTGTATAGGCTTTTGCCCCATCTGGATTGAGAATGGGGACCACCATAAGTGTGCACTTATTCAAAATGGTTTTAGCCAAAACCTCATCGGAACGTAAAAAATTGGTCATGTCCCAAACCGCTTTAGTGGTGGTGGATTCGTTTCCATGCATTTGAGACCACATTAGAATTCGGTTGGTACCATTTCCTAAGGTAAAAGCCCGAATTGGTACCTTTTGTACAGATTCTCCAATTACTGAAGTTGACGCTAAGGGCAGTTTGGCAAAACATCCATGCAACATATCGTCTATAATGTACCTATTGATAATAGAGGTTTCTTTGAATCCTTTATGGTTGACCATTATTGCTATTCTTCTTTTGAGACTACAAATGTAATCTTTGATATGGTTACAATTGTATCTCCTTCAACATGAATTTTGGATACAAGTTTAAACAGCGGCATGTCGCTGTTTCGAAGATTCTGATACAAATGTGACTGATAGACATTAATTGGCATATAACCACCTTGTTAAGAGGTTTTTATACTGTTGTATGTTAACTATATGTTTAATCTTGGATTAGACTGTACACTTTCTTTTTGCCTGATTTGAGATATTGCCTTAATTTTGAACAATCATAATTTACAAATGTGAACAAAGGTATTGTAACAAGGATTAAAACAATCATTGAGCATTATGACATCAGTGTTTCAGCTTTTGCTGAGAGTATTGGCGTGCAACGCTCCAGCATCTCCCATCTCTTAAATGGACGAAACAAACCCAGCTTGGATTTTGTTTTAAAATTGACAGATGCGTATCCTGAAGTAGATTTGTATTGGTTGCTTCAAGGAAGAGGTGAATTTCCCTCTGATGAATCCAAAGAAGTGGAAAGCTCCCCCTCTCCAATATTGGAAAATAAACTGGAAAAGACTGATACCTCCAAGGAAGAACCTGCCAATTCCATATCAAGACCGATAAAAGAAAAAGATGAACCCGATAAAATTGTATTTTTTTATCCGGATGGAACTTTTACCGCATTCAAATCAAAAAATGATTGATGCTTTTACCATCTTTCCGTTACTTTGTTGTTATGGTAAAACAATTTCTTTTCGTAATATTGGCAGTTCTTATTTTTTCCTGCAAAAAGCCCCCAGAGCGTAACTGTACAGACTTTAAAACCGGTAAATTTTCTTTTACGGCCGTAGTAAATGGTGAAGAAAAAGAAACCACATTTTATAGAACATTGGAAGCAGAGGTGGATTATTTTGAAGGAAAGCGCGATACTTCTTCAGTGCGTTGGATCAATGATTGTGAATATGTACTGAAGAACATACATCCAAAAAATAAGTCTGAGGAAAAATCAATCCACATTAAAATATTGACTACCACAGATTCTTCGTACACATTTGAATACGGTGCTATTGGCGATAACCGGAAATTCAAAGGAACCGCTTACAAAATAGCTGACTGATCGGGGTTTATTTGAGCCTCAAACAAGAGAATTTAACTGCTTTATCAATTGGGTCTTTGATAAATCAATTCAGGGTGGGACTCTTTATATTCCTTAAAGAGCTTTTGTTGTTGTTTTACCGTCATGGTGCTGCCATCGTGGCTCCATCCTGGAGGGCCAAAGATGTACATGAGCTTATGGGATAGTTTATCCACCTTTTTTACATCGTTCCAAATATCCTTGAATTCATGTGTTAGAATAACCATGGGGTTATATGAATTTGGAGAATGAATGACCCCATATTTCACATCGATGTCATCATCAAGCTCTTTCCATGTCCCGAACATTTTATCAAAGATATTCAAGAATCCACCGTGGTTTTTATCTAAATACTCCACATTTTGGGCATGGTGTACCTGATGCATAGTGTGGGTATTGAAAATCTTTTCCAAGAATCCCAATTTTGGAACATATTGGGAGTGTAACTGAAATTGCCACAAGGCTTCAATCCCCAAGCATACCACTACCATTTCCGGGGGAAACCCAATAGCCACCATCCAAGCATAAAAGAAAGGTTTGTACAAAATGGTGAACCATCCGTTCCGGATTGCTGTCCCTAAATTAAAATTGTCCGAAGAGTGGTGTACAATGTGGGCGGCCCAAAGTAAGCGGATTTCATGATTGGCTCTGTGAAACCAATAGTAGGTGAAATCATCCGCCAATTGGCAGAGCAACCAAACGTACCAAGCATATCCGAAGGATTCGTACCCAAGAAAATTTTGTCTGACACCATCAACCATGGGATTGCAGAGTTCATATACCGTCTCAAAAAAGAGAATGGCAAACGCAACTTTGAACAAAGGACCCAAAATGGCGGATCCAATCCCCATAAAACCGCTAGCAGCTAAATCCTTCCATTCGTAGAGGTGATCATCTCCATGTGTTTTGCTGTAGGTAAGCTCGAATAGTATGAAGGCAATAAAAACTGGTACGCCATAGACCAGCGGGTTTGTAAAATCCATAAAGAGGTTTTAAGAAATGTGGTTTTGGTGTGTGTAACACAATTGCGACAAAATAGGCAGAAAAAGCATTAAAACAAAGAGGTTTGGTCAGAACCTTCATCTTTTGATTCAATATCAGTATTGGGAACATCTATACTTTCTTCATCAATAACTTCCATATCTTCCGCTGTTTGTTCTTCAGGCTCCTCAAATGGCAAGGAATCCAATACATTTATATTTTTTACTTTTTCTGCAGTTAGCTGATTTCCAATGGCTTTTATGCCTTTTATGCTGATAAAGTCTTCAACATCAACTTCCATGTTGGGCTTTGCGTCTTTGCCTCGTGGTTTTATGAATTCAATTTCTAGGACCGGTCGCCAATCGGTAGATACCAATTCCATAAATGATTTTGGGTGCTCCGAAATCACCAATTCTTCCTTATTTGGGTTTTCCACCAAAAAGCGCTTGAGGTAATAACGCTCTTTTTCGCCTTCATAATGTACCACGGAAATCGGTTTCTTTGGATTCCATTTCTCCAACACGATCATATCTTCATTGAAACGGGTCAATAAATCCGGCGCAATGGTTTTTACAATTCCTTTCTGGTCAATTACCAACAAGAGGTCGTCACCTTTGAATTCACCAAGCAACTCTCCCCTTCCATCCACATTGAGTCGGTTTACCACATCATCAAACCAAATTCTTCTAGGCTTTAATGTGGAGACACCCTTTTCTTTGAGTTCGATGCGCTTCACGGTATATTTGGTAACCAGATTTCCTTTTGAAGCTCTTCCTTTAATGAGGACATCTGCAAAATCCAAATCCCATTTTAATTTTTTGATGCTACCCGATTGACGTAGCAAAACGGTAACAACCTCAGCTTCACCATTGGGATTGGCGGAAAAATATAGTACTTCAGCCGAAGCTTTGTCACCAGCAAGCGGGTAGATTTTATCCCGGGTGATACTGGTTACATTAAATCGCTTTATGTAGCTTGGACCGCCCTTGCCGTCCTTATAAATCATATTATAAACGGTACGCTTGTCCTTTTTCTTAAAAACGGCAACGTGGATGATATTTTTTCCAACAAACACCTTGGAATCCACTTTGGTCACCATCATTTCCCCTTTTTGGGTAAACACGATGATGTCATCTATGTCGCTGCAATCCGTAACGTATTCGTCCCGTTTGAGAGAGGTTCCAATAAAACCTTCCTCACGGTTGACATAAAGTTTGGTATTACGAATAACCACTTTGGTCGCCTCGATGTCATCAAAAATTCGGATTTCGGATTTTCGCTCCCTGCCTGCGCCATATTTCTTTTTAAGTTCCTTAAAATAGTCAATGGCAAACTCCACCAAATGTGCTAAATGATGTTTGGTCTGGGCGATTCTTTCATCCAAACTTTCAATGAGTTGCTGTGCTTTTTCTAAATCAAACTTTGAAATTCGTTTGATACGGATTTCCGTTAGACGTACAATATCTTCTTCGGTAACGGCACGCTTTAGGTTTTGGGTGAAGGGTTTCAAACCTTTATCGATGGCCGCGATGACACCTTCCCAAGTTTCCTCTTCCTCAATATCGCGGTAGATTCTGTTCTCGATGAAAATCCGCTCCAATGAAGCAAAGTGCCATTGTTCTTCCAATTCCCCCAATTGAATCTCCAATTCAGCCTTTAGCAATTCCACTGTATTGTCCGTGGAGCGTTGCAACATTTCGGTCACGCCAATAAACAAGGGCTTATTGTCTTCAATGATACAACCCAATGGCGAAATTGACGATTCGCAGGCCGTAAAGGCATACAAGGCATCAATGGTTTTGTCCGGTGAAATGTTGGGGGGCAGATGTACCAAAATCTCAACTTCGGCGGCCGTATTGTCCTCTATTTTTTTGATTTTTATCTTGCCTTTATCATTGGCCTTAAGAATGGAATCAATTAAAGAAGAGGTGTTGGTTCCGTAAGGTATTTCATTGATTACAAGAGTGTTCTTGTCCAGTGTTGAAATCTTTGCTCTAACTCGCACCTTTCCACCACGTAGACCATCATTGTAATTGGTGACATCAATGATTCCTGCCGTAGGAAAATCGGGATACAGTTTAAAACGTTGTCCCTTTAAATGCTTGATGGAAGCATCTATCAGTTCAATAAAATTGTGCGGCAATATTTTGGTGGACAATCCAACGGCAATACCTTCCGCACCTTGGGCAAGCAATAATGGAAATTTTACCGGTAAATTTACAGGCTCCTTTTTTCTTCCATCATAGGACAGTTGCCACTCTGTTATCTTGGGACTAAAGACCACTTCCAAACCAAATTTGGAAAGTCGTGCCTCTATGTAACGGGGTGCTGCTGCGCCATCACCGGTTAGAATATTCCCCCAGTTTCCTTGGGTATCTATCAGAAGGTCTTTTTGCCCAATCTGTACCATGGCATCGGCAATACTGGCATCACCATGTGGATGGTACTGCATAGTATGCCCAACTACGTTGGCCACTTTATTATAACGACCGTCATCCAATTCCTTGAGCGAGTGCATGATTCTTCGCTGTACCGGCTTGAATCCGTCTTCAATAGCGGGAACGGCCCGCTCCAAAATCACGTAGGAAGCGTAGTCTAAAAACCAATCCTTGTACATCCCTGTTACCTTGACCAGGCTGTCTTGGGAATTGTCTTGGTTTTCCAAACCTTCATCATTCAGTTCTTCGTTCTCTTCCATCTAGAAGGGCGTGCATTTAATAGGTTTATAGTTGGTTTTCCTCAACCAAATCAAGTTCAACTTTAAGGTTATTTATGATAAATTCTTGTCGGTCTGGAGTATTTTTTCCCATATAGAACTGCAAAAGACTATCTATGCTCATGGCCTTGTCCAACATTACGGGTTCCAATCGAATATCATCTCCGATAAAATGTTGGAACTCATCTGGAGAAATCTCACCCAATCCCTTAAAACGGGTTATCTCTGGCTTTCCTGTCAACTTTTCAATGGCATTGCGCTTCTCCTCCTCGCTGTAACAATAAATGGTTTCTTTTTTATTGCGCACTCTAAAGAGTGGAGTTTGAAGAATGTACAAGTGGTTCTCCTTGATTAATTCTGGGAAAAATTGAAGGAAAAAGGTAATCAGCAATAATCTGATGTGCATTCCGTCCACATCGGCATCGGTAGCGATTACAATATTATTGTACCGCAAATCTTCCATGGATTCCTCAATGTTCAGCGCTGCTTGAAGCAGGTTGAATTCCTCATTTTCGTACACAATCTTTTTGGACATACCGTAGGAATTCAACGGTTTTCCTCGAAGACTGAAAACGGCCTGTGTATTTACGTCACGTGACTTTGTAATTGACCCGGATGCGGAATCTCCCTCCGTAATAAAAAGGGTGGTTTCCAACCGTCGGTCATTTTTCATGTCCTGCAGATGCACTCGACAATCTCGTAATTTTTTATTGTGAAGGCTTGCTTTCTTAGCCCGTTCCCTTGCCAATTTTCGGATGCCGGAAAGTTCTTTTCGTTCTTTTTCGGCTTGAACAATTTTGCGTTGAAGCGCTTCGGCGGTTTTTGGATTTTTGTGTAGGTAATTGTCCAGTTGGGTACCCACAAAATCATTGATGTAGGTACGGACCGTGGGCAGGTTCCCGCCCATATCCGTAGAGCCCAACTTGGTCTTGGTCTGGCTCTCAAAAACAGGCTCCATCACTTTAATTGAGATGGCAGAAATAATTGATTTTCTTACATCTGAAGCATCATAGTTTTTTCCGTAGAAATCGCGAATGGTCTTTACCACAGCTTCCCGAAAAGCAGATTGATGCGTTCCGCCCTGCGTGGTATGTTGCCCATTTACAAAGGAATGGTACTCTTCACTGTATTGGGTTTTACTGTGGGTCATGGCGACCTCAATGTCATCCCCTTTTAAATGGATAATGGGATATAAAAAATCCTCCTCATTATTATTGTCCTCCAACAAATCCTTCAATCCATTCTCTGAATGGAATTTTTCACCATTAAATACAATGGTCAACCCTGGATTGAGGTAAACATAGTTTTTGAGCATGCGTTCCACATACTCATTGCGGTATTTGTATTTTTTGAAAATGGACTCGTCGGGAATGAAACTCACCTTGGTTCCCCTTCGTCTCGATGTTTCCTCCAGCAATTCTTCGTTAGTGAGGTTGCCGGTTTCAAATTCTGCGGATTTGGATTGCCCATCCCGTGTGGACTCCACCCGGAAATAAGTGGACAGTGCATTTACGGCCTTGGTTCCTACTCCATTTAATCCTACCGATTTTTTAAAGGCTCGTGTATCGTACTTACCGCCGGTGTTCATTTTGGAGACCACGTCCACCACTTTTCCCAGTGGGATACCTCGACCAAAATCACGCACATGAACGGTATTATCCTTAATATTGATTTCGATGGTCTTCCCGGCGCCCATGACAAATTCATCGATACAGTTGTCAATGACTTCTTTGAGGAGGATGTAAATACCATCATCTGCCGAAGAACCATCGCCCAATTTTCCAATGTACATCCCTGGACGCATACGAATATGCTCCTTCCAATCCAGGGAACGAATGTTATCCTCGGTATACTGGGTTTGTGACATGAGTTAAGGGTTAATCCTTGCAATATAAAATTTCGGAGCAAAAATAAAAGTATTGGTGGCAGAAAGTAATCAACAAAGAAAAGGGTGTGATTGTTAATAGCAATCACCGCAAGGCCTTTCTTTTTCTGTTGAGCGAGAGATAGGTCACCCCAAAAATCACTATCAGCATTCCGAATAATTGCCAATAGGTGAGTTTTTCAGCCAGAAAAATATAAGCCAATAAAATGGTGGATACAGGTCCCAAACTCCCCAAAATGGAAAAGTTGGAAGCGCCCAGTCGTTCAATGGAAGCGGAAACCAGAAATGAGGGAATCAACGTAGCAAAAATGGCCATTGCAAAGCCGTAGCCATACACCGGTAACGGATACTTGAACAAGTCCCAATCGCCAGAAAATATATAATGAATCAGAATGCAAATGGTGGAAACAATCATGGCGTAGCAGGTAAATCGAAGTACCCCAAACTTTGGAATCAACCAACCGCTGCCCACCAAATACGAAGCATACGTAATGGCGCTTAGCAAAACCAAAAAGCCGCCGATCAAAGCTTCATTTCCTACAATTTCCAATTCGTTCCAAAAAGTAACAACCACACCAATATAGGTAATGACGATAGCCGTAGTTTGCACTTTGGTGATTCTCTCCCTAAAAAACAACCAACTCAAAAACACGACAATTGTAGGATAGACGAATAAAATGATACGTTCCAACCCCGCTTTGATGTAGTTGAGTCCCAAGAAGTCAAAATAGCTGGCCGAATAGTAACCTACAAAACCAAAGGCGACCAACCACAAATAATCCTTGGTTTTTATGTCAACAGAAGGACGCTTCTTTCGGATAATAAATAAGATGAGAATATAAAAAGGAAGCGACAGGAACATGCGGAACATGAGCAGGTCCAAAGTCTCCACCTGATATTGGTAGGCCAATTTTACCATGACCGCCTTTGAGGAGAACAGCACTACCCCAAGGATACCGTATAAAATTCCCAAGCCTTTTGTTGACATGGGATAAAGCTACATTAAGGTATATTTAATAATTTCTGGAGAATGATAAGATTACAATGCCCAGAGGCTAGACATTAAACCTAAAATGCATCACATCACCGTCTTTAACGATGTACTCCTTGCCTTCTACCCGCATACGGCCGGCTTCTTTTACTTTGGCCTCGCTACCGTATTTAATGTAGTCGTCATAGGCGATGACCTCGGCGCGGATAAATCCTTTTTCAAAATCGGTGTGGATAACGCCAGCTGCCTGCGGTGCCGTGGCCCCTACGGGAATGGTCCACGCACGGACTTCCTTAACTCCGGCGGTGAAATAGGTTTCCAAATCCAATAATTTGTACGCACCTCGAATCAATTTGGCAGAACCGGGCTCTGAAAGTCCTAAATCTTCCAAAAACAACTGACGTTCTTCGTAAGTTTCCAATTCGGTGATATCGGCTTCGGTACCTACCGCCAAAAAGATGACTTCGGCATTTTCGTTGGCCACAGCTTCTTTTACTTTTTCAACATAGGCATTTCCGCTAGCTGCCGCTTCTTCATCCACATTACAGACGTACATCACGGGTTTGTCGGTAATTAATTGCATGGGTTTTACATACTCGGCTCTGTCATCGTCACTAAATGGTATGGCACGTACTGAAGTTCCAGCTTCCAAACCTTCTTTTAAGGCATTCAGCACAGCCTCTTCTTTTTGGGCTTCTTTATTTCCGGTTTTGGCGGCACGTTTTACCTTGTCTAATTTTTTCTCAACGCTTTCCAAATCCTTTAGCTGGAGTTCCATATCAATGGTCTCTTTATCCCGAATAGGATTCACAGAACCATCAACGTGTACAATATTGTCATTGTCAAAACAACGTAGCACATGAAGAATGGCATCGGTTTCCCGGATATTTCCCAAAAACTGGTTGCCAAGCCCCTCTCCTTTGCTGGCACCCTTTACCAAACCGGCAATGTCAACAATCTCAACCGTGGCGGGAACCACACGTTCTGGATTGACCAACTCCTCTAACTTTTCCAAACGGGAATCAGGTACGTTTACCACCCCAATATTGGGTTCGATGGTGCAAAAAGGGAAATTGGCACTTTGTGCTTTCGCATTGGATAGACAGTTGAACAAGGTCGATTTTCCTACATTGGGCAATCCTACAATACCGGCTTTCATTGGCTTTTTCTTTAGGTCTCAGCTATCAGATTTCAGACATCTGAAGTCTGAGGTCTGAATTCCGGCTGCAAATATAAGTTGAAGTTTTGTTTTGGAAGTCTAAAATCCTTGAATCAAAAGATAGAGCCCAATAATAAACACAGCGGCAATACCTAGAATCGCGATCAGGGAAAGAATACAGCCCAACTGTTTCCAAAAACCATTGTATGCTTTTTCTTTTTTCATAAAAAAACCCCGACAACACGTTCGGGGCTAAAATATTGAATTTTTTATTGCTTTATCCGTCTGGGTGCATAAACTTCTGCTTGCCCAATAAGACTTCTTCACTCTCCACATGATCCTCATCGGGAACGCAACAATCCACGGGACAAACCGCGGCACATTGAGGCTCTTCATGGAAGCCCATACATTCTGTACATTTATCGGGAGCGATATAGTAAATTTCATCGCTAATGGGCTCCTGAACATCATCTGCATTCACAGCCTTTCCGCTGGGCAATACCACATCACCCGTCAATGAAGTACCATCACTATATCTCCATTCATCCGCTCCTTCATAAATTGCGGTGTTTGGGCATTCTGGCTCACAAGCACCACAGTTTATACATTCATCAGTTATGATAATCGCCATAATTTTCTTTTTCTATTGTGCCGAATTATATCAGCATGCTTACTTTTGGCAAAAATAAACCCTACCAAATTAGTATACAAATATAATGACCGTACATCTCCCAATATTGGAAGCTTTTGTTAAACTTGGAAATTATCTAACGGATTTTTGTGAAAATTCTTATGAAAAACCCTCCGATACCCATTCAAAATTTGAGATGGTCATTACCCAAGCCCAACACCAGAATGGGTGGTTTACCCGCGAAAACATTCTTTTTGCACTAAAACAGTGGGGGGATTTATTGACTGAAGAACACCTTACAGCTTGGCTGTCCGAATATACGCTTAAATACGAAGAATCTCCAAAGACCATCGGTATTGTAATGGCAGGAAATATTCCTATGGTGGGATTCCATGATTTTCTATGCGTTTTATGTTCCGGAAACAAGGTTTTGGCCAAGCTTTCTTCCAATGACAAGGTTTTACTGCCCTTCCTTGCCCAATATCTCATAAAGCAAGAGCCGTTATTGGCAGAGCGGATTGAATTCACTGAAGGAAAACTGGAAGGTTTTGATGCAGTCATTGCAACGGGAAGTAACAACACTAGTCGTTATTTTGAATACTATTTTGGAAAAAAGCCCAATATCATTCGCAAGAACAGGAATTCCGTGGCGGTGCTTGCTGGTGATGAGACCCAGGAAGAACTACAGGCTCTGGGCGAAGATATTTTTAGGTATTATGGATTGGGTTGCCGGAATGTTTCCAAAATCTATGTGCCATCTGACTACGATTTTGAACCGTTCTTTACTGCAATTTTTAAGTTCAGTGATATCATCAACCAACACAAGTACGCCAATAATTACGACTACAACAAGGCCGTATATTTAATGAGCAATTTTCAAATTCGGGATAACGGGTTTTTAATTTTGAAAGAAGATGAAGGTTTTGTTTCTCCTATTGCGGCGCTCTTTTACTCCTATTATGAATCGGAAGAAGCATTACGTAAATATCTTACGGAAAATGAGTTGCAAATCCAATGTGTGGTTTCAAAACAAAAAAACACGGATGATGTTCCCTTTGGAGAAACACAGAAGCCCAATCTCAACGACTACGCCGATGGGGTGGACACCCTGGAGTTTTTACTCGAACTTTAGGATAGAACCTTTGGTTTGAATCGTTTTTAGATCCAAGTTTTTTTAAGACCTTTATCCGCTCAAACCTAGCAAATGAAAAAGCACAATTTTAGCCCCGGCCCCTGTATTTTACCCCAAGAGGTAATGCAAAAGGCCTCTGAAGCCGTTCTGGAATTGGACGGTATTGGTTTATCACTCATTGAAATATCTCACCGAAGCAAGGAATTTGTAGCCATTATGGAGAAGGCACGCTCCCTTGCTCTTGAACTTTTGGGATTGGAGGGAAAAGGATATCAGGCCGTTTTTCTTCAAGGTGGAGCCAGTATGCAGTTTTTAATGGCCGCGTACAATCTTTTGGAGAAAAAAGCTGGGTATGTAAACACCGGAACGTGGAGCCAAAAAGCAATTAAGGAAGCCCGATTGTTCGGTGAGATTGTAGAAGTGGCCTCATCGCAAGAGCAAAACTTCAACCATATTCCAAAAGGGTACAAGGTACCTTCTGATTTGGATTATCTACACCTTACCTCCAACAACACCATTTTTGGAACGCAGATTAGAGAATTTCCAGAAACGGATGTACCGTTGGTGTGCGATATGAGCTCTGATATTTTCTCAAGACAGCTCGATTTTTCCAAATTTGATTTGATTTATGCCGGAGCCCAAAAAAATATGGGCCCAGCGGGAACTACATTGGTGGTGGTCAAGGAAGATATTTTGGGTAAGGTTTCACGAAAGATTCCGTCCATGTTGGATTATTCCGTTCACGTGAGTAAAGACAGTATGTTCAACACACCTCCGGTCTTTGCCGTGTATGTTTCCATGCTCACCATGCAGTGGCTGAAAGATTTGGGAGGAATTTCCGCTATTGAGGAAATCAACGAGCGTAAAGCCAATCTTATTTATTCAGAAATTGAATTGAATCCAGTTTTTTCCGGTTATGCTGCCAAAGAAGACCGTTCCATAATGAACGCCACATTCAACATCACTGATGATGCACTCAAAGATACGTTTGATGAAATGTGCAAAGAGGCTGGTATCAGCGGCATCAATGGTCACAGGTCTGTTGGCGGATATCGTGCTTCCATGTACAATGCACTACCAGTTGAAAGTGTTGGGGTTTTGGTGGATATTATGAGTGAACTGGAAAAGAAAGGATAGGTTTGTTGTCAGTTATCAGTTATCAGTTATCAGTTATCAGATGTCAGAAGGCTGATTTCTGATTTCAGTTGACGCCCTATATTATTTTTAGACCGAAAACTTATGAAAGTTGTATTAGCAAACGACGGATTAGCCCAATTGGGGATTGATGCTCTGGAAAAAGCTGGCTATGAAGTAATCACTACTCGGGTGGCCCAAGAGCAGCTGGTCAATTTCATCAATAAAAGCAACGTTGATGCATTGTTGGTAAGAAGTGCTACCGAAGTTAAAAAAAAGTTGATCGATGCTTGTCCAAAACTTAAATTGATAGGTCGTGGCGGCGTGGGTTTGGATAATATAGATGTGGATTATGCAAAATCCAAGGGAATCCATGTCATCCATACACCTGATGCATCCGCAGAATCTGTAACTGAATTGGTTTTTGCGCATTTGCTAACGGGCGTTCGGTTTTTACACAGTGCTAATCGAGATATGCCCCTTGAAGGTGATAGCCAATTCAAGCAATTGAAGAAAAGCTATGCCAACGGGAGAGAATTGAAGGGGAAAACTTTGGGCATCATTGGTTTTGGCACCATAGGACAAGCCACTGCTAAAATGGCCCTGTCACTAGGGATGAAAGTTTTGTTGAATGACCATCATGTGGAAAAGGAAACACTGACCGTTTCATTTTTTGATGGGCAATCAGTGGAATTCAAATTGGTGAACAGTGATTTAAAAACAGTACTCCAAGATTCCGACTTTATTAGTTTGCATGTCCCAGCACAAAACGGATATGTAATCGGCAAAAAGGAGTTGGCCCAGATGAAACAAGGTGCAGGAATCATCAATACCTCCCGTGGGGGTGTTTTGGATGAAGTAGCCCTAGTGGACGCATTGGATAACAATAAAATTGCGTTTGCGGGCTTGGATGTGTATGAATCAGAACCAACACCAGAGATCAAAATATTAATGCATCCCAAAATATCGCTTACGCCCCACATTGGAGCATCCACTCTAGAAGCCCAAGAACGTATAGGTCTGGAATTGGCCGACCAGGTTATTAAACTGCTAAAATAGATCGGTTGTAAGGGGAATAGGGTCACTTTTTTGTACATTGCCCTTCTAACCTTAACACTATTCGCATATGTCTGGATTAATGGATTTACTCAATAGCCCTGTGGGCAGACAACTAGTAAGCGGTGTTTCCAATCAAACGGGTGCACCTGAAAACAAAACAGCAGAAGTTCTGAGCATGGCCATGCCTCTTTTAATGGGAGCCATGAAAAAGAATGCTTCTACTCCAGGAGGGGCTGAAGGACTTATGAATGCACTTTCCTCTAAACATGATGGTAGCATTTTAAACGACCTAGGTGGTCTTTTTGGAGGTGGGGTTGATAAAGCTGTGATGGATGATGGAGCAGGAATTTTGGGTCATGTTTTTGGCTCCAAGCAGCCGCAAGTGGAAAACGCATTAAGCAGTAAATCTGGAATTGATGCCGGGAGTATTTCCCAAATACTTAAAATAGCCGCCCCCATTCTTTTGGGATATTTAGGGCAACAAACCCGTCAACAAAAAGTGTCAAATCCAGATGCGTTGAGTGGACTTCTTGGCGGACTAATGGGTGGAACCAAAACCGCAAACAAACAACAATCACTCATTGAGACATTTTTGGATTCTGATGGTGACGGCAGCGTTATCGATGATCTTGCAGGAATGGTTTTAAATGGTGGAGGTCGGAAAAAAAGTGGTCTCGGTGGTGTTCTGGGCGGGCTTTTTGGAAAATAACCATTCATTGAACCTTAACGTTATTTAACAAAGCCATTTGAAAATTCAAATGGCTTTTTTCGTATCTTAAATTCATGAAAAAGAGAATTTTACCCTTACTGATAGTCTTTTCGCTTTTGCTCTCATGCACAGCACAAAAGGAGGTTTTAGACATTTCAAAAGAGGAACAAGCTGCTTTTAATTCCGATGATGGACAGCAAGTGGAAATCAAAGATGAAGAAACCGAGTATGAGATTATCATCATTGACCCTGGCTTTTTTACCTGGTTGAACAGCATCGCCAGGCCAGAGGGGTATTATTCCCAAAGTTTTTTGGAAAACAGGAATGCCATTATGGTGACCAACTGGAATATAAGAGCAACGCAACCGCTCATATACAACCCTGACCTGTACCAAATGCCCATCAACTACGATCAAAACATCGACTATGGTTACGAAGTAAATTACAAACTCTATAATTACTTCATTTATTTCCAGAGAAAATACAATCAACGATTGGGTCCTTTTATCCCTAGAATATAATAGTGTAATTTTGCATCGGAATACTTTAACCAATGCAGAAAATAAAAAAGCGCTGGGAAATCTCTAAAAACTGGCAACTCATACATCCCTTCTTGGGCGCGGTCATGGTTATAGCCACTTCATATATGTTTGCCCGAAGACTGTTGCACCTATTTCAATTCAACAATACTGTTTGGGAATGGGTTTTGGTTCCCGTAATCGGTATAGCCCTTTATTTTCTCCTTATCCGGTTTTTTATGTGGTGTTTTAAAAAGCTGGAAAACAAATGGAAGGTCGCCCATAAATGGGAAATGATTGCCATTTTCATCGTCTTTGCCATCACGGGAAGTCTTTCTGGAAAATTGGCCGCCCCCCTCACCGAATGGATTGGCCTGGGAAGAAATACTGTCAATGGCTTTGTGTATTGGACCGCCAGAATTCTCTTAATATTTCCTATTTACCAAGTTATTTTGATTGTTGTCGGATGGTTGTTTGGGCAATACAAGTTCTTTTGGGCATTTGAGCAAAAGATGCTGAAACGCATGGGACTAGGCTTCCTATTTCGGTAGTTTATGGTTTTCTTAACACTGCGCTTTTCTGCAAATTGATTAGATTTGTGCTTCAATTTGTAGAATGAAGAGATTTGTTGGACTTCTTGTGATTCTAACCCTGATGTTGGTCAAGGTGTCCGCTTTTCATATCTATTCCCACCAAGATTGTGATTCCGATACCATTGAAAACTGTAATGATTGCTATTTGGCACTGGTCAGTCAAGCTTCAGATTTTGAAGCCCCAGAGGATATACAAGTAGTTGAAATCCTAGATTTTACAGATAACGGACAACAATTAAGTATTGTTGAACAATTCAATGGCCAGTCTTGTAATTTATTCTATTTCTCAAGGCCTCCCCCACACCATAAGGCCTAAGTACACCGCCCCGCAGTTTCCATAGGGAAAAATAGACCTTTAACTTTTATTTTTTGATAATGAAAGCACTGCTTTTTATAAGCTTCGTGATGATGTCGCATCTTTTTATGGTTGCCCAAGATTGCAATGCAACTTTAAAAGGCCAAGTGGTTGACTATCACAGCAAAATTGAACTCAACAACGCTAGTATTTTAATCGTCGAAAGCTCAAGAATGGCCACTACCGATTCATCTGGAATGTTTTCAATTGTGAATCTTTGCCCAGGAAAATATTTGATTGAAGTTTCGCATCCAGAGTGCACCACTGTACTAATGGATGTCGAGATACGTGGAACCACAAACCTTGATATTAAGCTGGAACATCATCTAGAGGAATTAGATGAGGTGAACGTTGTTGGTGATGCCATCAAAAACAAAACAAAGACCGCACAAGAAGAGCAGTTAAAGTTAAAGACCCTAGAGCTGTATAGCGCAGGAAATTTAGGCGACGCCCTAAAAGAGTTGGGTGGAGTATCATCACTGAATACGGGCGCCAATATAGTAAAGCCCACCATTCATGGACTCACTGGAAGTCGGGTTCTTATCCTAAATGACGGTGTTCGGATGCAGGACATGGAATGGGGTGCGGAGCATGCGCCAAATATCGACATCAATTCAGCAGGCTCCATTTCATTAATCAAGGGAGCATCAGCGTTACAATATGGTGGGGACGCCATTGGAGGGGTTATTATTATGGAACAAGCAAGGGTTCCCGCTAAGGACACCCTGTTCGGAAAAACGCAAGTGACCGGAATGTCAAATGGCAGGGGTGGAAATTTCAATTCTGAGTTGACCCGCGCTTTTGGTGGAGGATGGTTTGTTAAGGCCCAAGGTTCTTACAAACGCTTGGGAGACCATGAAGCACCAGATTATATATTGTCCAACACTGGAATACAGGAAATGGGTGCGTCCCTAAAATTCGGGAAAAATGAGTTTACCTGGGGATGGGATGCCAGATATTCGTATTTCGATACAGAAATTGCCGTTTTAAGAGCTTCACACATTGGCAATGTGGATGATTTGATACGCAGTATCAATAGCGGGGAGCCTTCAGTTATTAGGCCGTTTACATATGATTTACAAAACCCACGACAAAAAGTGAAGCACCATTTGGGTAAGCTTCGATATTACAAACGTTTTGAAGGACTTGGAAAATGGAACCTTCAATATGATTTCCAAAAAAATAGAAGGTTTGAATTTGATATTCGGCGTGGAGAAAGTGATGATCGCGCTTCCATTGATTTGGACTTGACCACTCATACCCTATCCACCGATTTCACATGGGATGCCAAACAAGAATACAACATTCAAGCGGGCCTATTGGCAAGGTACCAAGATAATTTTGCAAACCCTGAAACTGGGGTAAGACGGCTGATTCCAGATTACAACAAATATGATTTAGGCGCCTTTATTACGGGTGAATACAAAGCAACCGACAGATTACTGGTTGAGGCGGGCTTCCGTTATGATTTTACTAGGGTTGATGCAAAAAAGTTCTATAGAACCAGCAGATGGGAAGAACGAGGATATGATACAGAATTCCAAGATTTGATTATTGAAGATCGTGGCACTGACTTGTTGGTGAATCCAGTTTTTGACTATCACAATTTTTCGGCAACCACAGGATTGAGCTATTTTTTGGTGGACGGGTCCAACCTCAAGTTTAACTACGCACTGGCCCAGAGAGCCCCAAATCCATCTGAATTGTTCAGTGACGGACTACACCACTCAGCAGCACGGATAGAGCTTGGAGATTTGCGAATAGATAGTGAAACCTCACATAAATTTACCACTACGTACCACAAAGAATTTAAACATTGGGGCCTAACCATTGAACCGTATGTCAATTGGATTTCAGATTTTATCCTTTTGGAGCCCGCTGATGTAGAATTTACAATAAGAGGGGCTTTTCCAGTGTGGGAATATAGGCAAACTGATGCCAGACTTTTGGGATTGGACGTTAATGCCCATACCGATTGGACAAACAATCTAAGAACGGACCACAGCTTTTCACTGGTTAAGGGAAAAGATGTTGAAAACGAATCCGCCTTGATCAACATACCTGCGGCCAACTTTAGAAACAGAATCACCTACACCAAGACAGACTGGAACAACTTTGAGGTCTTTTTGACCAGTACGTATGTTTTTGAACAAAATGAAACCCCTGAAAACATTTTTGTTTTTTCACCGGAACAACAAGAAGAGGTGCTTCTGGAGATCAATACTGCCCCAGGAGCATACCATCTTTTGAGCTTGGGCTCACAAATGGAGTTCTCATTGGGAGGCAAAACCCGATTGACCACTGCCTTGAACATAACAAACCTTTTGGACACCAATTACAGGGACTATTTGAACAGACAGCGGTTTTTTGCTGATGATCTTGGGAGAAATTTCAGCCTACAACTAAAATTGAATTATTAACCTTTTATATACTAAATCTTAAAATTGATTACATCATGAAAACTATCAAAATTTTATCACTACTATTTGCAACAGGTCTTTTTATGGCTTCATGCTCCAATGACGATGAAACTCCTGAGGAAGTTAATGAGGAAGAAACCATAACCACAATGACAGTAGCTTTAATTCCTCAGGGTGGTGGTGCAAACGTTACTTTCGTATCCAGGGATTTGGACGGGGACGGTCCCGATGCACCCGTAATTACACCAGATGATATTGTTCTTGCCACAAATACAACTTATAGCGGTACTGTAAGCTTGCTGAATGAGACTGAAACTCCTTCGGAAAATGTAAATGAGGAAATTGAAGCGGAGGCCGATGAACACCAATTCATTTTTACTACTGGTGGTGGTTTAAATGCTAGTACGGCTTATGCTGACGAAGAATCTGACTACGTATCTGGTGAAACAGGGGAAAATTTTACCACCAACAACCCTGTTGGAATCCTCTTTACATTGACCACTACGGATGCAAGCACTGGAACATTCACGGTAACTCTTAGACATGAGCCAACAAAACCCAATGATGGAACTTTGGCAGGAGCAGGCGGTGAAACAGACATTACACAAACATTTGACGTGACCATAGAGTAATTTTTAATAATGGTTCATTAGCGTGCGTAGAAAAAAGAAACATAATGCCCTTGATCTAAGGCATACTGTACTAAGGGTATTGCTGGCAGCCATTTGGTTGTCGCAATTCCCTTTTTATGCGCACCACATCATTACCAATCATTCGGATAACCATACCGAAAACACGAATAATACCACAAAAAAGCAGGTCCATACGGGCACAACCAGTTGCGACCTTTGCACCCACTTTATATCCAAAATTGGACACATTGAATTCAGTATTGGATACCCTTTTTATTTTATCCCTTTTTTATTTATTACTATTAGATTCGAGGACTTACACCCTTCTTCAATAGCGCTAGGGCATTTTCTCAGAGGCCCTCCTACCCCACACTTGTAATTCCTTTTTTACATTTTTTGACCTATAGGTCAAAACCGGTTACCATTTGATAATCACTCAAACCTGTTTTGAGGTGTTTTTGTATATCTAACTCAAAGTATAATCTCATGATTAATACCAATAATCTAACCAAGCAATATGGTGAGCATGTTGCATTGGACCAATTGAACTTAAACATTCAACAAGGAGAAATCTATTGTTTGCTCGGTGCTAACGGCGCAGGAAAAACAACTACCATAAACTTACTACTGGGCTTTGTTCAACCCACTTCGGGTAGTGCGTTCATAAACCAATTGAACGTACAGGAGAATCCGAAAGCCACCAAACAGTTTTTGGCCTATATCCCGGAAAATTTAATGCTATATCCCAACCTCACTGCATTGGAAAACCTGGATTATTTCTCGGGCATTGCCGGGAAAAAATTATCGCAATCCGCTTTAAAAGAATTTTTGGAAGAATCTGGGTTACAATCGGAAGCCATCAACAGACGCATCTCAACCTTTTCAAAAGGTATGCGTCAAAAAGTGGGTATTGCTATTGCTTTGGCCAAAGATGCCAAGGTTTTGTTATTGGATGAGCCTACTTCAGGTCTAGATCCCAAGGCCAGTAATGAATTCGGACTGTTACTGCAAAATCTGCGAAAAAAAGGTGTTGCTACGCTAATGGCAACCCATGACCTTTTTAGGGCCAAGGAAATCGGAACCCATATCGGTATTATGAAAGATGGGCGATTGAAGCAGGAGTTCGTAGTAGAAGATATTTCCCTTAATCAGCTTGAGGATGTTTATCTGGATACAATGAACTACAAAGAAGTAACAGTATGATCTCCAAGACTTTTTTAAAAGAGACCAAAGAGTTGTTTCGGGAAGGCCGTGTTCGAATTTCATTGTTCATTGTGCTTTTGCTCTTGGGAATGGCGGTTTGGATAAGCGCTCTCCAATACAAAAATGTGAATGAACAATATGCTGCAGCCAAAACTACCGAGCGTGCCATTTGGGACAATCAGGGCGAAAAAAATCCACATTCTGCAGCACATTATGGCACGTATGCGTTTAAGCCTAAATATCCATTGTCTTTGGTGGACCAAGGCGTGGATAAATATGCAGGAACCTCCATTTTTTTAGAAGCCCATAACCGAAACGAGGCTCAGTTCAGTGCGGCGGCAGACCAAACAGGTTTGGCACGTTTTGGAGATTTGACCCCTGACTTTATTCTGCTGTTCATCATCCCCTTGCTCATTATTCTGTTGGGATATAACAGCTTTACCAAAGAGCGGGAAATGGGAACACTGACACTCCTTAAAAGTCAGGGTATTTCTCGTTGGAAATGGTTGTTGGGAAAATGGACAGCTCTCTTTACACCCATTTTTGTAATTACTACCGTGCTCTTTTTTGTAGCAGGTTTGGTTTTAGGCAATCTCAACGATTTTGGTGTATTCAATTGGAGTGCATTGTTGACGATGATGTTGGTTTACCTAGGGTACTACATCATTTTCATCAATATTGTGTTGTTGATATCATCATTGGCCAAGAAATCTGGTATTTCCTTAGTGATTTCATTAAGTGTTTGGATAATTACCTGTTTGGCGGCACCAAAAGCAGCCAGTAACATTGCGGAAAGCAAACACCCCTATCCAACACGTCAAGAATTTGCAGCCAATGTATTGAAAGACAAGGAAGATGGATTGGATGGGCACAACCCGTGGAGCAAAGAAGCTAAAATTTTAGAAGCACAGGTTTTAAAGGAGTATGGGGTTGACAGCCTTCATCAATTGCCCTTCAATTTTGATGCATATCGTATGCAAAAAGGAGAGGAACACGAAGCTGAGGTTTATTTAAAACACTATAACCATCTCAAAAACCAATATGCAAATCAATCTAAAGTATACCAAAGTTTAGCATTTATTTCTCCATTTCTACCTACACGATTTTTAAGCATGGCCATCGCTAATACGGACTACACAACCCATTGGGATTTTGCGGATGCTGCTGAAACCTATCGAGTGGCCACACAGAAATTTTTGAATGACAATTTCGCTGAAAATTCTTCCTATGGCGATTGGAGTTATCAGGCTGATGCCAGTGTTTGGAAAGATTTGCCCGTATTTGAATACGATCCACCCAATCTGGATACTATTCTTGGCAACAATGCATCAAACTTAAGCCTTTTAGGTATTTGGCTCCTAGCATCCTTTGCATTTTTATCGTTCACCTCTAAAACTGTCTAACCATGTTATCCTATAATTTTAAATATGAACTTAAAATGTTGCTCCGTAGTCGGTGGATTCAATTGTTGAGCATCATTTTGGTGTTGTTGTTCGGCTTTGCCACCTATAACGGCTCCCAAAAAGTAGAGAAACGTAAAAAGGACATTGCTGCTGCTCAAAAGGAGGTAAAGGATGATGATGTAAAAATGCTAAAACTGTTGGATTCAGTTGAACGAGGCTTGGAAGTGAGCGCTTCCAGTTGGACCATCCCTACCAGTCCCATGGCCGTAGGCAATTATCATCCAAGAGTTGCGGCAATGGAACCCCAGCCCCTGGCCTTTTTAGCAACCGGACAGGCAGACCTGTTTACGCATTACGTAAAACCAAAAGTGAGTGGTGATGATTTTGCCCTCAATTTTACGGAAATGACCAGCCCGGTACAGTTACTCTTTGGTAGTTTTGATTTGGCTTTCGTCTTTGTATATCTCCTGCCCCTGCTGATCATTGCCTTTTCGTACAATATTCTTTCTTCTGAAAAAGAGAGCGGCTCACTTAGATTGTTGGCAGCACAGCCCATTGGACTTCGGCTTTGGTTGCTGCAAAAAATGGGATTACGTTTTTTTTGGTTAGCTGTTATTGTGGTATTGGCACTGACTATCGCCTTTTTGGCCATAGGAATGAATCCCTTTGGACAATTCCAATCGTTTGTGGGACTGTTGGGACTGATACAGGCCTATATGCTTTTCTGGTTTGCTATTGCCTTTTTAGTGAATTTGATGGTGGGCAGCTCAGCTAAAAATGCAGTTGCATTGCTTGGACTTTGGGTGGTCTTTGTATTGTTGGTGCCCTCTGTACTCAACCAATTGGGCAATACGCTTTACCCCATGCCCTCCAGGACTCTTATGATCAATGAAATGCGTATCCTAAAAGCAGAAGCCACCAAAAAACAGGATGAAATTCTGGATAATTTCCTTCGAGACCATCCTGAATATGCTATCAACGATTCTACACAAAGACGCGGTTTTTACCACCGATACATGGCATCGCAAAAACTGCTGAAAGAAGAATTGGGGCCCGTAGTCAACACCTATGAGGAGCAATTACAACGACAACAGGATTGGATAGGTGCACTCAAATGGATTTCTCCCGCTATCATTATTCAAGAATCCCTCAATAAAATGGCAGGGACATCTACTCAAGATTATGAAAGCTATAGAAAACAGGTAGTTGCTTTTGCGGGTAAATGGAGAGAACATTTTATGCCCTTTTTATACAACAATGTTGAATTTTCCCAAGAAGATTATCCATCATTACCACGATTTCAATATCAACCCCTCAGCCAAAGGAACGTGCCAAGTAACATTCTTATGCTGTTGGTAATTTCAATGGTGATGATTGGGTTTGGCTTTGTAATGACTGGATCAAAAAAGGAAAAAGGAATATTGACCAACTAGAATTGGGCATAAATCAAAAACAACAGTTACTTATGAAAATAAAAAATCCATCTTACGATATCATCGCACTATCCAGTTCATTGATCTGTGCCATTCACTGCGCTGCAGTACCAATTGTCCTATCCTTCTCCTCGCTGGCGAGTCTCCATTTTTTGCACCACCCCCTAATTGAGTGGTCATTTATTTTAATTGGGATAGTTTTTGTCTTTGTTTCCCTATGGCCAAGCTACAAAAAGGTGCACCATAGCTCTAGGCCCCTATCGCTTGTGGCCCTTGGTTTTGGACTCATTGCCTTGGGCAGACTCGACTTCAATGAAATTTGGGAGGTTTTGAATACGGTTTCAGGGGCCATCTTGGTTTCTGCTGCCCATTATGTGAATTGGAAATTGTTGCGATCCGTGAAAGAACATGAACACTGAGAAATCACACAAATTCAATCGATTGAAAACTGGATGTATCAGCAAATGAACAAAAAAATACAGAATACATGAAAAAATTACCGGTTACTGTGCTCAGTGGTTTTCTTGGCGCAGGTAAGACCACCTTGCTCAACCACATATTACACAACAAAGAAGGCTTAAAAGTGGCCGTTATCGTAAACGATATGAGCGAGGTCAACATTGATGCCCAACTGGTGGAAAACGAGAACACCCTTTCTCGAACCGATGAAAAATTGGTGGAAATGAGCAATGGCTGTATCTGCTGTACACTTCGGGAAGATCTAATGATTGAAGTGGAACGATTGGCCTCGCAGAACCGATTCGATTATCTATTGATTGAAAGCACAGGCATAAGTGAGCCCATTCCAGTGGCCCAGACCTTTACGTTTGAAAGTGAGGATGGCAAAATTGACCTTAGCCGATTCAGTTACATAGACACCATGGTCACTGTGGTGGATGCATTCAACTTTCTGAAGGATTTTTCAAGTTCTGACTATCTGACCACACGTGAACTCACAGATATTGAAGGAGATAACAGAACCATTGTAAACCTGCTCACCGACCAAGTGGAATTTGCCAATGTCATTATCCTGAACAAGGTTGATTTAGTGACCGAAGAGCAACTAAAGGAGCTATATGCCATTCTCCAAAAATTGAACCCCGAAGCCCGTATCATTCCAGCCAAGGAAAGCAACGTTCCGCTTAATGAGGTAATCCACACCAATCTCTTTGACTATGAAAAAGCAGAAGCTTCTGCAGGCTGGATCAAGGAACTGAACAATGAGCATGTCCCGGAGACTGAGGAATATGGTATTGGATCAATAACCTTTAAAAGTAAGAGACCCTTTCATGCAGAGCGTTTCTTAAGCTTTGTCAACGAACAATTTCCACAAAACATTATCCGTAGCAAGGGGCTGTTCTGGTTGGCCTCTAGACCTAAACAGGCGTTGGTCTGGAGTTCTGCCGGTGGATCGTGCAAAGTAGATGCCGCCGGAGTTTGGTGGGCCTCCATGCCCTTTGGAGACCGAATCAGTCATTCAGCTTTTGTTCAAAATCAAGAGTATATAGAATCCATGTGGGATTCCACCTTTGGGGACCGAAAAATTGAGCTGGTATTCATAGGCCAATATTTAGAAAAGGACAAAATCAGAAAGGAACTGAACAATTGCCTCCTTACAGATACAGAGGTTGAATTATGGAAAAACGGTTTGCTGGAAGAGGAGGATCAATGGCCCATTCCAATTTATAGTTAATAACGTGTATGATACGAACCAACAATCTAGCTTTCAAATATGACCGAAACGGTGCGGGTTTCAATTTTCCCGATATTTCACTGGGACCTAAGGAAAACCTGCTGATTCTGGGGAAATCTGGTATTGGTAAAACCACGCTGTTGCACTTGTTAGCAGGACTTCTATCCCCTATTGATGGTTCCATAGAGATTGACGGAATCCCCACCCAAACACTTTCAAATAGGGGGTTGGATAGATTCCGTGGTCAAAACATTGGCCTCGTATTCCAAAAAAGCCATGCTATTCGGTCATTGAGTGTTACGGAGAATCTGCAGGCACGCCTTTTCTTTGCCAAAAAGGCCATTTCCCGCACGGTTATTCCCGATTTGCTTGAACATCTGGACCTTACAGACTGTAAAAACCAAAAAATCGCTACGCTCAGTGAGGGGCAGCTTCAACGATTGGGCATTGCCATGTCCGTTGTCCACCAGCCCAAAATTATACTGGCCGATGAGCCCACTTCCAGTCTGGATGATGAGAACTGTAATAGTGTGATGGAACTTTTAATCCATCAAGCCAAGGCCAACAATGCTAATCTTATTGTCATTACCCATGACCATCGGATAAAACCATTATTCACCAATACATTGATGTTATGAATATTTGGCATATCAGCATTAAAAATTTCCGGAATAAACCTTTATATACCTTTCTGAGTATCCTTATTCTTTCCGTCAGTATAGCCCTGCTTCTAGCAATACAACAGTTAGATACGACCTTTAAGCACCAACTGGATTCTAATTTGGGAGATATTGATATGGTGGTGGGCGCCAAAGGTAGCCCATTACAATTGGTACTCGCATCAGTACTCCATATAGACAACCCCACAGGAAACATTTCTTTTGCTGAAGCCAAGGCCCTGACAAGAAATCCCTTGATTGAAAAAGCGGTCCCCATCTCCTATGGAGATAATTACAAAGGATACAGAATTGTGGGCACCAATGATGACTTTCCTGCCTTTTACAATGCAAGTTTACAAGAAGGAAGAACCCCTGAAAAGCCTATGGAAATGGTTCTCGGAGTCACTGTTGCAGAACGGTTGGACCTTAAAATAGGCGATACGTTTTTAAGTTCCCATGGCTTGGCGGAAACAGGAGGTCATGAGCATGCGGAACCCCTAACCGTTGTGGGCATTTACAAACCTACCCACAAAGTACTGGACCGTTTAATTGTTACAGGCTTGGAAACCATTTGGGACGTCCACCACCATGAAGAAGAGACAAGTTCAGAAGCAGTTGGTACAAACGACCATCCTGAAGAGGTTGAAAACCACCATGACGATGAAAATGAAGCACATCGACACGATGAAACAGAATCCCACCTGGAAGAAGTGGAAGACCATCATCATGAGGAAGAAAGTGAAAAAGAAATTACCTCAATGTTGGTTTCGTTCAGAAACCCTGTTGCTCTTTTAACCATACCTCGAACCATCAATGAGAACACCAACATGCAGGCCGCGCTTCCAAAATTTGAACTGGAGCGTTTATACCAATTTACTGGGGTCGGGGTAAAAACCGTCACATGGATAGCCTACATAATTTTGGTCATTTCCAGCATTACCATCTTCATAAGCTTATATAGAATGGTGCGTGACCATGCTTTTGATTTGGCCCTACTTCGCACCTATGGAGCCAACACCTTTCAATTGGTGAAAATGGTGGCCTACGAAGGTTTCATGATTGCTGCCGCTGCTTTCATCATTGGGGTATTACTATCGCAAATAGGAGTTTACCTCATTTTTGAATTGATCATGGACCAATACAAACAAAAAATGCCTTTGGGGATGGCCTACCAAGAAGTTTTAAAAACTGGAGGAGTGGTATTGCTCATGGTGATTTTATCCATTGCCTTAGCCATAGCACCCATCATAAAAATGAACATATCAAAAATATTGGGCCATGAAAAATAATATCCTAGTTGTCTTTTGTCTGTTGCTCTCACTTTCTTGTTTTGCACAAAAGCAGATTACGTGGAACGACTTGGCCAGGATAACCTACACCGAAAAATTCTTCCCAAGCTATGATGCCTATTTTCTTTACCCCGAATTTGCGACGGATATAAAGTCCTTGGAAGGAAAAAAAGTTTCACTTGTAGGGTATTTTTTTGAACATAGACCCAAGCGGAAAACTGTTCATTCTCTCCAAGAACCCAATGGCATCCTGCTTTTTTTGTGGCATGGGCGGTCCGGAAACCGCAGTTGAACTACAGTTTGACTCCAAACCCGACTTTAAGACCGATGACGTCCTCCATGTGACTGGCACCCTTAAACTCAACGCCGACGACGTACAACATTTTAATTACATCCTAACCGATTGTGAGGCACAACTCATGAAATAAACCAAAAAATATATAAAGTGAAAAGAAGAAACTTTTTTAGAAATGGAACCTTGGGGGCAATAGGGGCTTCCCTCTTTACCCCTTTTGAATCTATCAGGGCATCCGATTTTGAGAGTAGTTGGAAGCGAAAAAAAGCAAAAAACATCATCATGCTCGTCAGTGATGGCATGAGTACCGGCACCCTAAATATGGCCGATCTGTACCTTTCCCGAAAAACTGGAAAGGGAAGTAGCTGGCTGAATCTCTATCGGGAAAATAAAGTATCCCGTGCCCTTATGGATATGGCATCGGCCAGCTCCATTGTTACGGATTCCGCTGCTGCCAGCTCTTCCTGGGGCGGTGGAGCCCGAATAAACAATGGTGGTTTGAACATGGGCGTCAATGGCGAACTCCATCTTCCCATTTGGCAAAAATTCAAAGCGGTTGGGAAAAAAACCGGCTGCGTCACCACGGTTCCCATTACCCATGCCACCCCTGCTGGGTTTTGCATCAATCAAAAATCCAGAAATGACCAAGCTTCCATCGCTGAAAAATATCTGGAGCACGGTTTTGATGTTTTAATGGGCGGTGGTAACGAATACTTTTCTCCAGATAAACGAAAAGACAAAAAGGACATGTATACTGCCTTCGCCAACAAAGGGTATGCTGTAGTCCATAATCGCAACGAAATGCTATCAGTACCTACAAACAACAAAGTTTTAGGGGTTTTTACGGATAGCGGCCTTCCCTTTACCAAAGACAGAGAGAACAATAAGGAGCTTCTAGAAAGTACGCCCAGCTTGGCCGAAATGACGCAAAAAGCCATTGAGATCCTGAAAGATGTTCAAAAAGGTTTTGTACTTCAGGTTGAGGCTGGTAAAGTGGACTGGGCCGCCCATGCCAATGACATTGCGGGACTCCTCTATGACCAGGTTGCCTTTGATGAAGCTGTTCAAGTAGCCATGGATTTTGCAGAAAAAGACGAGGAAACCCTGGTGATTATCACCACGGACCATGGCAATGCCAATCCCGGCGTCATTTCCGGAAACGATGCCAATGACAACTTCGATTCCATCCAAAAATACAAGCATACCAATGAATGGATTTTGAATGGAATTGGTAAGGAAACATCAGTCAACGGTGTAAAGGAACGTGTGGAATATGCCAATGGTTTTTCACTGACGGATGAAGAGGCAAAAACGCTTTTGTCCTACTACGATAGCTTACAGCCTGAAGAAGGGTTGTACAATCCAAGGAGATTGCCTTTTGGGGCATTGGCGGAAATCCAAAAGCAGCACAATTCCGTTGGATGGATCAGTATGCAACACTCGGCAGATTACGTTGAATTGGCCATGTATGGCCCCGGAAGTCAATCATTGAAACCCTTTATCAAAAATACGGAACTACATTATTTTATGCTGGAAGCAGCGGAGGTGGATAATACTTTTTGAAGCTAACCCAACTATCATCAATCATTATGAAATCAAAACTAGCTGTACTCAAAATTATCTTCTACCCTATTCTATTTTTATGGTCCGTGGGCCCTCTTTTTTCTCAAGAGGAGACTGCTAATTTTCCGCCACCAGAAAATCCCGTGAGCATTTCAGCGACCAGAGCCACCGGAAATTTGACCATTGACGGACGATTGGAAGAAGACGATTGGAATCGAGCAGAACCAGTCACGAATTTTTTTCGCGTGGAACCCGTTCAAGGCGGTCCAATAAAGAATCCTACCACGGTACGTGTGCTGTATGATGACAAAAATCTTTATTTCGGGATTTTCGCAGCAGATTCTATGGGCAAAAAAGGGGTGCGAATGCAAGATTTAAGACGTGACTTTGACAATGGGGACAATGATGTCTTTGGTATTCAAATTGATGCACAAAACACGAAACAGTATGCAGTTTCCTTTCAAACAACGCCTTATGGTAACCAATTGGATTTACAGAGTTTCAACGACAATAACAGGGATGAGGACTGGAATGCCTTGTGGCGGGTACGCGCGCAAAGAATGGATGATGGTTATTATGCTGAATTTGCCATCCCCTTTAAATCCATTCGGTATGACAAACCCAAGGAAGGTGTTCCGGTATCCTGGGGAATCACCTTCTATCGTTTGGCCCGAAAGGATTTTGAAAAAACGGTTTTTCCAGCCATTCCACAATCTTTTTCAGAAAATAGAATGGTTTATGCTGCCAAGCTTACCGGTCTTGAGGTGCCTCCTCCATCAGCCAATATTCGGGTTGAGCCGTATGCCCTTTACCAATACGATGAGAATAAAACCGGGAGTACAGTAACAGATAAATTGAGTGACCCAAAAATTGGGGGCGATGTCAAATGGGCCATTAATCCCAATGCTGTATTGGATTTAACCATCAATACCGACTTTGCCCAAGCTGATGTAGACCGAGCCGTGAACAACTTGGAGCGATTCAACATCTTTTTTCCCGAGCGCCGACAATTCTTTTTGGAAAACTCAGGCATTTGGGCGGGTGCAAGCAATTTTAGGGTTCGTCCATTTTTTAGCCGTACCATTGGGCTTTCCAATGCGTTTAATGCTACACCAGCGCCTTTGGATATTGGGGCGCGTTATACTGACCGGGATGAGAATAGAACAATTGCTGCCTTAGCTGTGAGACAACGAGAGACGGATGATAGTCCAGGGAGTACTTTTGGGGTTGCTCGGTATACTAAAAATTATGGCAAGGAAAACAATATTGGCGCCATGATAACGTACCGGAGAGATGATTCCATGGGTGTCTTGGGATTGGAAAATCAAGATAATACCACAATCTCCATAGATGGATTGATTCGTCCAAAACCAGATGTCACATTGACCTACCTGTTTTCCACATCCTTGGATAGTGAGACAGGGAATACAGGCTTTTCGGGAAGGATATCGGCTACTTCACGTACCAATGCCTACTATATGGGTTATATTTCCGATATAGTCAGTTCGGACTATACGCCTGGGATGGGGTTTGTTTTTCAAAAGGATGTTGTAACCCACAGTCCTGGAGGGTATGCCATTGTAAGGCCAAAGTGGCTGCCCTTTGTTCGACGTTGGGACCCAGGGGTCTTCTTTAATTATTTTCATGATTTTGAGGATTTTGGGAACTTCCAACAGGCCAATCTTTACATTTTTCCCATCTATACCTGGTTTAAGGACAATAGTTTTGTTGAGGCCTCATTTACCCCCACTTGGCAGAACATTAATTTTGATTTTGCCCCCTTGGGTTTGCAAATTGAAGAAGGGAATTACAACTATACCCGATATACACTTAAATACAATTCCGACCAATCTAAAAAACTTTCTGCCTCTTTTGGGTACGATTTTGGGAATTTCTATAACGGTACTCGAAATACGGCAACTGCTGGTCTGCGTTATGCACCACTTCCCCATATTTCGTTTACTGCAGATTATGAGCATAACAATATTAATGGTTTGGGGATTCTTCAAGAGGATTTGGATACAGAACTGTATACGGGAAGTCTACGTTTGGCCTTAAACCCAAGAGTACAGCTATCTACCTTTTATCAGTATAACAGTTTTGGTGAACAAGGCCGATGGAATGTACGCTTTAGTTGGGAGTACATGCCATTATCTTTCATCTATTTGGTGTTCAATGACACCCATACCAATATTTTTGACCCTGTACAGCAGAGTACCCAATTTATCAGTAAAATTACCTTGTTAAAACAGTTCTAAAAAAGCCGCAATATGTGCGGCTTTTAGATTTGTTTTGGAATGCACCATGGATTATTCAGGGGTCATGGTTTTCATACTATCAATTTTGGCCATGATGGCACCATGCTCTTCTTGCATCATCTCATGCTCTTTCTCCATATTTTGATGTTCTTGCATCAATTGTTCATGCATGGTCATCATTTCATTGATTTGAGCTTCCATTTCAGCTGCTGATTTTTCGCCAAAATCTGCTTTTAAGTCTTTATGTGCCTCAATAATTTCATCATGTCCTTTTAGCATGGCATCATGTTGCGCCAATATGGTTTCATGCCT
The DNA here is from genome assembly GCF_042651185.1 of Flagellimonas marina. Taxonomy (NCBI): domain Bacteria; kingdom Pseudomonadati; phylum Bacteroidota; class Flavobacteriia; order Flavobacteriales; family Flavobacteriaceae; genus Flagellimonas; species Flagellimonas marina. Next base: position 1,280,933 of record NZ_JBHSCL010000004.1, read on the forward strand.
AGCCATATCTTCGAGCATCATGGAGTCTTTTACTTCCATATTGTCCAACATTGCTTTGTATTCTGCATGTTTCTGTGACATGCTCTCGTGCACCGATTTAAACTCGGTATGTGTTTGGGCAATGCTATCGTGTTGAAGTTGCAGCTTGTCAAATTTTTCAGCAAGGGCTTGCTTTTCGGTATTACAGCTTACGATAAAGAGTGTAAGCGCTAAAGTGTAGAATATCGTTTTCATTTTTTTAGTTTTTCTAAAGTTTGAGAAAAAAAACGATATCCTATGACTGAAATACGATTTTGTTTGATGCAATCAAATCAAAAAACAATACATCTACACTATTTATTTCCCTTTAGAAGATAGGTATATATCCAAGTAAGTGTAAAAGTTGGGATGATGTCCAAACCCGGAATCAATTCTTCGGCAAAGGCAATCAAACCAGCCGCTTGCCCTACTCTACCTTTGTAGAGGCGGGTCATGAGCCATCCGGCTATTGGCGCCCAGATAACATCAGAAAACTCTCCTATGCCCGGAATCATAAAAGAAAGCATTCCTATACCATCCAACAACAATCCCAAAAAGAGGTTACGAAACTTTAGGTCTTTCTCTTCTGCCATTCAGGAAAATTAGGAAATCCGCATGAAATGGGAAAATCCTTAGGATAAATCGGAACTGATAAGCTTTAAAAACTCGTTACGGGTCTCAATTTTTTCAAACTGGCCTCTAAATCCCGAGGTTGTGGTCACGGAGTTTTGCTTTTGTACCCCACGCATCATCATGCACATATGGGCCGCTTCAATAACAACGGCCACACCTTTTGGCTTTAGGGTGGAATTGATACACTCCAAAATATCGTGCGTCAAACGTTCCTGCACTTGCAATCTTCGGGCATATACGTCCACTATACGGGGTATTTTGCTCAATCCCACTATATGTCCATTGGGGATATAAGCAATGTGCGCTTTTCCAAAAAAGGGCAACATATGGTGTTCGCATAGAGAGTACACCTCAATATCCTTAATGATCACCATGTCATCATATTCCTCGGCAAACATGGCGCCCTTCAGGATTTCCTCCGCGTTCTGTTTGTAGCCTTGCGTAAGAAACAACATCGCCTTTGCTGCGCGTTCTGGGGTTTTTATTAACCCTTCACGAGTGACATCTTCTCCAATATCATCAACAATTTTAGAGAAATGCTCCTTGACCTCGTTGGTAATTTCAATATTATACTCTTCCAGATTTCGATAGGGTGACATATTAATTTGTGGTATTTAACTTCTTTGAAAAATAAGTGTTCAGTTTCTTGATTTTTGGGTCGATAATGAATTGACAATACGGTTGTTGCCGATGATCATTGTAATAATTCTGATGTTCCTCTTCGGCCACATAGAAGGGCTTTTCTTCTGAAATGGCCGTTACAATAGGCGCCCCAAAGATGCCTTCTTTTTCCAAAAGGGCAATATATTCCTCCGCTTGTTCTTTCTGCTGAGCGGATGTATAAAAAATTTCGCTTCGGTATTGGGTGCCCACATCATTGCCTTGTCGGTTCAATGTGGTGGGGTCATGTGTGGTAAAAAACACTTCCAACAACTCAACATACGACACCTTTAGAGGGTCAAATGTAATTTTAATCGCTTCAGCATGTCCTGTCCTGCCTGTACAGATTTCCCGGTATGCCGGGTTCTTAATGCTGCCTCCCGTGTAGCCAGAAAGTACTTCCATTACCCCATTGAGCCGCTGAAAAACAGCTTCGGTACACCAAAAACAACCGCCAGCAAATAGGGCGGTTTCCATGTGTAATTTATTTTGTTCATTCATTATGCATCAAAGTTAAACAAAGTATTTGATTCTACCATTTAATTCGAATACTAATTCGTTGGCAAATAGTCGTAACACCATTGGAAAACTTATTTGAAAGACCCATCTTTGCTCACTGAGCAGTAATCCGTATTTTCACCACGAGAAGCATTTTCATGATAAAGGCAACGAATATTCAAAAAAACTACGGAGACCTTAAGGTCTTAAAAGGGGTCGACCTGGAGATTCAAAAGGGTGAAGTAGTTTCCATTGTTGGGGCATCTGGAGCAGGTAAAACCACCTTGCTACAAATTTTGGGTACGTTGGATTCGCCCACAAACCTTAGTGAAAGTAGTTTGTTCATCAATGATACCAATGTTACTGCATTGAATGATACGAATCTGGCCAGATTTCGAAACGAGCATATTGGTTTTATTTTTCAATTTCATCAATTATTGCCAGAGTTTACGGCCTTGGAAAATGTCTGCATCCCTGCTTTCATTAAAAAAACACCTAAGGATGAAGCTGAAAAACGTGCCAAGGAACTCTTGGATTTCTTGGGGCTTCAAGACCGCTATCACCATAAACCCAATGCTTTGTCCGGCGGAGAACAGCAGCGTGTGGCCGTGGCCCGTTCGCTTATGAACAGTCCATCCATAGTTTTGGCCGATGAACCCAGTGGAAACCTTGATTCAGAAAGCGCGGACAATTTGCACCAACTATTTTTTAAACTTCGTGATGAATTTGGGCAAACCTTTGTGTTGGTGACCCACAATTTAGAATTGGCTGATATGGCCGACCGAAAATTGACCATGGTTGATGGCCTTATCGTTTCCTAAAGCGTATGACCCAATCGGAATTAAAGGATTTTTTGGATGAAAAAGTGGAGCAGTACAACCATCCACGCTTTTTGGAGGATGATCCGCTTCAGGTTCCGCACCTGTTTTCCAAAAAGGAAGATATAGAAAATGAGAAAGATTGATTTTAATGAGTACAAGAAAGAATTATTAGAAGCTGGTATCCCGGAAAGTGAAATTTATGATTTTCAGGATAATCCTGTCTCCTCTTTTTATCAAAGATATTTTGATTGGTGTGTAGACAACATAAATGAATATAGTCAAATATTTGAAGTTAAGCCTTCATATTTTTACTTCTGGGATAGTCACATTATAAATGCTAGAGCAGGAAAAGGCAGAAACGTATACAGAATTAAATTCTCAAAATCCTATTTGGAAGCCTTGTATAAAAAATTAGGAAGAAAAGGACAATTTTTTGATAAAACAGATTGGGTAGCATTTCATAATTTACAGAAAATAACACCAGATAGCCTCGAATTTTTAATGTTTCAGGCTTCAACGATTTTTACATTTTACCACGAATTTGCTCATATCGTCCAGTATAAAGATAAAGACTTTACAATGAGTGAACATCCATCTAATGACAAATTTTCTTTTGAGAAACATATTTTTGAATATGATGCCGACCTAAATGGAAGTCAATTTGTAAGTGTATATTTTCAACAGTTTTTTCAAGAACAAATACCGAGGAAAGACCAGACACCAAATAACTACAAGAGATTAATGTATCTGGGGATTTCAAGCATAGTAATTACCCAACTATTATTTTTGTATGGAGGAATTTATCCTTTCCAACCTGATAAGGTTAACACAGATTTCTACACAAAGCGGCATTCTCACCCGCATACTTATGTAAGAGCAAAATATATTATCGAGCACTATGTAGGAGTTGCTAAAGCCAATGGAGTCCAAATTGATTTTGGTGACACAACACGCAATGTAACAGTAATCTGTAATGAGTTTTTTAAGGATTCCGGAATTTTCAGAGATTTCATAAAAGGTTTTCAAGATAATTTTGATGAAATAAATAGATACAGCTTAGAACTATACCTAGGTCAGAAACAAAATCATTCCTGCATAAAACATAAAATAGGTCTATTTGGGTTTAAATCATGAAATTAAGAGACTCAGAACTCAAGGATTTTTTGGATGAAAAAGTGGAGCAGTACAACCATCCCCGCTTTTTGGAGAATGATCCGCTTCAGGTTCCGCACCTGTTTTCCAAAAAGGAAGATATAGAAATCAGTGGATTTTTAACGGCGACCATTGCTTGGGGCAACCGGAAGAGCATTATCAACAATGCTAGAAAATTGTTGGGACTTTTAGATCATGCTCCTTATGACTTTGTACTGAACCACACGCCAGATGATCTGGAAAAGTTGGCTCCGTTTGTCCATCGTACGTTCAATGGATTGGATTTGCAGTATTTTTTGGTCAGTTTAAAAAACATTTATGAAAACCATGGCGGACTGGAGGCGGTTTTCAGTAAAAATCAGGAAAGCGACTCCTTGCAGCCTGCCATTTCCAAGTTCAAGGAAGTATTTTTTGAGCTTCCCCATTTGCCCAGGACCACAAAGCATATTTCGGACCCCAACAAAGGTTCTGCGGCCAAGCGCATCAATATGTTTTTGCGATGGATGGTTCGGGACAACAATACGGGGGTGGACTTTGGTATTTGGAAAAGCCTGAATCCCGCCCAGCTCTCCTGCCCTTTGGATGTGCATTCGGGCAATGTAGCCCGGAAACTAAAATTGCTCAAACGCAAACAGAACGATGCCAAAGCATTGTTGGAATTGGACAAAAAATTGCGAAAACTGGATTCTACTGACCCGGTGAAATATGATTTTGCCCTCTTTGGTCTTGGGGTGTTTGAAAAATTTTAATTTAGAATCCAGATTTTTCAAAATTCTTGGCTTAAGTGTACTTTTACCAAGGCAATAAATAATGGAATCAACTCGAAAGTCACCATATTACCCTGATATACCGCTTTTTTTGGTGCTCATTCCCTTTATTAGTGCCTTTAATTACTATCTCACCTACACGGATGTAAAATTGAATTGGTGGTTTGTTTTTACCTACACCATAGACACACTCACGGGATATGCCGCATGGCTTGCCGTTAGAAAAATCATTCTCTGGCTCGATAAAAAAATAGCGTATACCCAATTTGCGAAACGTGTCATTGTACAATTTCTACTCACCACTTTCGCTGGTCTTTTCACCATTAGTTTTTTGACGGAGCTCTCAAGCCTTATTGTAAAAGGAAAATGGGCCCATCCCAGTTTTTATGACTATGACCTGTTCATTATTGCCATTTGGTTCTTTTTTATCAATGCCATTTATGTGATGATTCATTATTACCACCAATGGCAAGGTACTGAGCAAAAAGTGTTACAGGAAAAACAAAAGTTGCAAACCGGCTTTTTGGCGAAAGAAGGTAAAAATGAGACACAGGTGCCTTTTGAAAACATTTTGGGGTTTTCCGTGGAAAGTGAATATGTGGTTTTGTATACTTCGGATGGAAAGCAATACTTTTTGGACACCCCTCTTGAAAAAATTGCTGATGAACTCCCATCCAGTTTGTTTTTTAGGCTCAATCGGCAGTTTATTATCCACCGAAACCAAGTTAACGGGTTTACCAAACTTGAAAATGGCAAAATCAGTGTTTCGCTTTTAGAAAATGACATGCTCCCATCAGAAATCCCGGTAAGCCGCACCAAAGCTCCTACATTTAAACGTTGGTTTCGGACATAGGGCTGACATTTCAACCTAAATTTTACTACATTTTAGGGATAAAGCCTTCTTTTTGCTTGAATCTAGATGTACTTCGCTCCTACTTTTGGGTCAACAAATCAATCAAAAATGAGAACAACAATTATAGCTCTTTTTTTGTGCGCGATAGTGATTCAATCTTCATGGTCACAGGCTAATGATGGGAACCATAGAAACTTTCCATTGATCATCAGTATTGAATTTCATTCCCTGTCGCTTCCCTTTAAAAACAAAAAAAACCTTTTCAAGAACATCGGGATTGGGTTGGGAACCGAGGTCAGCCACAACGGTAATCGAAATTGGGTACAGCAATTCAAAATGACCTGGTATGGCAACAAGTCTGTTGGCGGCGGACTATTGTTGCATACCCAAGCCGTGTGGCGGCCCGATGTGGTCAACGATGCGTTTTCCGAAATTAAACTCGGAGTAGGCTATCTCTACGCCAAACGCCCCAAGGAAGGCTACAGGCCCACAAAAAGTGGCTGGAAGAGCGCAGGAAAAAAAGGAAAGGGAATGTTGGTGATACCCGTTGGAATAGGACTGGGATACGATACCTATGATGCGGGCACCTATGTTTCTCCTTTCGCCAATTATCAGTTTTTATTGGCCACCAATTATAATGAGAGTATGCCAGTGGTTCCATTTACTTTGTTGGAATTTGGAAGCCGCATACATTTTTAATCCTTCAAAACCGAACAGCATGAAACAGATAATCATACTTGCTTTCTTATCATTTGGATGTTCCTTCGGGTGGTCCCAGATTGACTCGAATCCAAATCATCCCAAAGGCCAAGAAGTTTCCCCTATTTTAAAATCCTTAGCAGAAAATGGATGTCCCGGAGTCAGTTTGGCCCTATTGGACAGCGATGGATGGTGGTTGCAAAGTGAGGGGTTTTCCAACATAGAGGCACAACAAAAAATGGAAAATACCTTTTTACATTATTTGCAAAGTGTGTCCAAAACCTATATGGCCGTCGCCACACTACAGCTTTTTGAAGAAGGGAAATTACAACTGGACGATCCCATTGACCAATATTTGGCCCCAGAAGTATCAGAAATGATTGACAGGGCAAATGAAATTACCATTAAAATGTTGTTGAACCACACTTCGGGAATTCCAGAATACAACTTTCATCCAGCATATGCGAGCACTTTGCTACAACATCCTGAAACTGCTTTTACAGCGAAGGACTATATCAAGTTTATCGATGGAAAAAAACTGACCTTCGAGCCAGGGAGCCAATATTCATACAGAAATACAAATTATGTTTTGCTTGCATTGATAGCTGATTCAATTACAGGGGACCATGGTGTGTATATTAAAGAAAATATATTTAAACCTTTAGGTTTACAGCATACCTATTACCGTATTTCAGATGAAAAATTAAACGGTGAAACACTCTCAAGTAGCTACTGGGACCGTTACAGTGATGGGATTTTGGAAAACATATCCCATATCCAGAAACAAAATGTGACCTATATGGTGGGTGATGATGGCATAGTCACCACCCCCAAAGAAGCCATTCTATTCTTAAAAGGATTGTTGGAAGGCAAATTACTCAAGGAATCCACCCTAAAATTGATGATGACTTGGGTGAACAATTGGGAAGACAGACCTGTCTACGGACTTGGATTGGGCCACGGCAATATTCTTGGACATCCTTTTTATGGCCACTCCGGAGGTGGAATTGGCGCAGGTTGTGAGCTGCGCTATTCTCCAGAAACCAATCGCTATATGTTCATTGCCATTAATATTGGAACGGTTACCTATAGCCCTTTGCATATTCCACTGGAAGAACTGCGAAACCAACTTTTTTTGGCCATGGTTGAATAAAAACTTTCAAAAAAAGAAAAAGCTTGCCAGTTAAAACCAGCAAGCTTTTCCTGTTTTGTTCGTTATTTTACAAATGGATAGGTCTGCCCTAAAATAGTAATGGTAGAATTGGCATAGTTTATTTTGATGTCCTTAAAATCAGCAATATCAACATCTAAAATTCCTGATTCAATATTTCGGGGAAGCAGCACAAAATGTAAGGATTCTTCAACGGTCAGCGCATAATCGAGGCCTGTGGAACTGATTCCGTTTTGCGAACCATCCAACAGATATTCATCGTCCCAAATATTTAAGGGTGTATCTTTTCCTTCTATCCATGTTCTGGTGGAATTTTCTTGGTATTCAATCACAGAACCATCTTGCTTTGTGATTTTTCCATCGGCAATGGCAACACTATACTCCAAAAATCCATCTTCGTTTTCACCCAAATTCGTTACAAGGTGTGTTCCCTCAACTTTGTAATCGTTGTGGTAATAGTCGGTAAAAGTCGCTGTGTGAATACTGCCAGATTCTCTATACCAATTGGTGGAAACAATGGTGATTTTTCCTTTTCGAGTTACACCATCCACTCCTAAAACCCCTGTTTTAAAATCAACGGTTATGGTTTTGGGAAAGGTTGAAAAATCTGCTGGTGCTATTGTTATTTCGGTATCCATGGCCAAGGTTTCCCCCATTTTAGCTTGTGGAGTGGAAGCAGAATTTTCTGCTGATAGCACAGCATCGCCATTGGTGTTTCCAATATCTTGAAATACCTTATTTACAATGACATATTCAGATAAAGCATTCAGGGCATCTTCTGAAGAAGTCCCAGGTTTTGGGTCATCTTTGTCGCAACTACAGAACAGCACGACCAATGTAGGAATTAGTAGTTTTTTCATAATAGATAAGATTTGTTACTACAAAAAAACTCAATTTTCCTGGAATTTACGTGCTCAGAAGCATCTTTTTTTAACGGTACACTTTGGTTTATAGAACTTTAGCAAATGTGTATCAAATTTTCAAGGTGTTGGCAACCCTCCAAATCCGTAATCGGGTTCTAAGTCAAGCGTAACTTTTTGCCCACCTTTCGCTATGGATTCATAAATGGCTTCACAGATGATCATATCCCGTTTACCCATTTCACCTGGGGCAACATTCGGAGCATCAAAAAGTATGTGTTTCGCAAAATCATCCATTTGTAATTTTTGCTGACTTTCATGAGGGAACTCAATCACATCACCTGTGGAGGTTCTTCCGCTCAATGGGCCATAACTGTTCGCCGGTTGCAATTGAAACCATCCTCTTTCTGCGGATACATACATGCTATTGGCATTGATATTGTGCGAAGTCATGATATTTCCAACCGCGCCGTTAGGAAATGTAAACTGTGCCGTAATGGTCTCGTCGGTATCCTTAAAATATTCTGGACGGGTGCTATATTCTTGTGCGGTAACAGAAACAGGGTTCTGTCCTGAGCCATAAATGGCACTTTGAATGGCATAAACGCCCATGTTTAGCAAAGCTCCACCACCCGATAGCTCTTTGTTCAAGCGCCATTGGTCTGGATTACTGCCTGAGTAATACCCTGCATCAGCTGAAACATATCGGACATCCCCAAAGGTTTTTTCCCGAACAAAACGCTTCACTTCATTGGTATACGGCTCTGATTGCAACCGATACCCTATTCCCAGCTCTACACCAGCATTTTTACAGGCTTCTATAATGGCATCACATTCTTCAACACTGACCGCCATAGGTTTTTCACAGATGACATGCTTGCCAGCTTTGGCAGCTCTGATACAAAATTCGGCATGCATGCTATTCGGGAGGACCACGTAAACTACATCAATGTCATCGTTCTTGGCTATATCGTCAAAGTTCTGGTAGTTATAGATATTCTTTTTGGGGATGTTGTATTTATCCGCCCATATTTGTTCTTTTTCCGGTGTTCCTGTTACAACGCCAGATAGATAACAGTGCTGTGTATCTTGCAAGGCTGGTGCCAATTGATAGGTACTATAGCTCCCCAGTCCCACCAAGGCAACGCCTAATTTCTTTTTGTCCTGTCCGCTCCCCATGGCACAGGCCAACGGGGTTGCAGCCATGATTGCGGCTGTTCCCATGCCTTTGGCCATTAAGGTGTTGAAATTTCTTCTGGATAAATTTTTCATGGATAACATGTTTAGTCAGTGTGTCTTAAAGTTAACAATAAAGCAATAACATGCATACCCTACCATTCTTTTTAACAAAGTATGGGATAGTCATGCCATATCCAACAGAAAATCGATACAGTTGATTATTTTAAATCAGCATCGGTTAGGGATTTCATGAAGGCTATCAATGCTTTCTGTTCTTGCACTTCCAAGTTCAATGAATCTGGAGGTAAGGTTTGATAAGGCACATCCAGGCCCATACCTTGTCCGCCGCCAACATTATAGAAGGTGACCACTTCATCCAAGGTTTCATAAACCCCATTGTGCATGTAAGGTGCCGTCAATTCAACATTGCGGACCGTTGCCGTTTTGAAAAAGTTTCGTTTTTCTTCCACTCTATACGGATAATATTGACCTGGGTCATCATCTAGAATAGGATGCTCAAAACTAGCATTTTTAGGAACTCCAAGATTCTCGAACTCGGTTTCTTCATATTTTGGAGGGACCGTACCATTAAATGCGGGTGGAAAATGGCAGGTGGCACAAGCTGCTTTTCCCATGAAAAGATTGAATCCCAATTTTTCCTCATCGGTCAATGAGTTTTCCAATCCTTGCATATTCCTGTCAAACTTTGAATTGAACGGGGCCAAGCTTCGAATGTAGGTAGCAATGGCATGACGCACATTCAAATTGTTTACTTTACCGGCATAAAGACTATCAAATGATGATTTGTATTCCATATTTTCCATCACTCTTTTTTCCATGGTGTTTAAATCCATATGAAATTCATTTTCATCATTTACAACGTTTACAATTTGATCTTCCAGGCCGGTAGCCCTTCCATCATAGAATAAGGTGGTTTGATACACCGCATAGGATAAGGTGGGTGTATTTCGTTGTAATTCCACCCCGTTTATGCCCAATGCCTTTGGCTGCCCATCGGTAAATGCTTTTTCCTTGACATGGCATGTAGCACAGCTAATGTTGCCCGTGCTGGATAGGGACTCATCGTTAAAAAGCTTTCTGCCGAGCTCAATTCGCTCCTCATTGATGGCAGGTGAGCCTTGCAATGAGAAATTTTTAATGTTGAAGAAATCCTTTGAAAAAATATTCGTGGCCGTAGGATTTAAGGGTCTTGAGGTATTGAGTTGGATTCCCCAATCCTTTGCGGTACGATTTACAAGCTCCAATTGTTTGTTGGTATGATTTTTTATAAAACCGTAGCGGTCAAAACTATCAAAATCCGCAGATTGAAGAACCTGAATGGTCTTCGTAATTTCTTCGGACCATTTGTTGTAGAGGGTTTTGTCCTTAAAGGCTTCCTCATAAATATTCAATACCGTGGCCAGACTTTCATAGTTGTATATGGCTTCATTCAAGGAATTGGACAACATTGGTGAATCAAATCCGGTAATTCCCTTTGTGGCAATGTTGACGATGGCGTCCCTAATCATTTTTAAATGATGCCTATCTCTTTGCGTATAGAGAATATGATTCTTTCTGATAAAAGGTATACGAACCTTTAAGTACGTCAAGACAACATTCAAATCCTTGTTGGAGATGGAATCTTCGGCATATAAAAGTTCCTCCAATACTTGATAGCTTTTTGGCTTCAACCGTTTAATATCAGTGTAGTCATCTATCTCTACTTTAAGAAGATTTGGCGCATTCATGGACAAATAATTCTGATTGTCATAGGCAATCAGCATGGGCTCGGCCCTTTTGTACCACTCCCTACTCTTTAAAAAGTTGACCCTGTTCTCCTCTACTGTCTTGGAAGTGTCCAATTTTTGGATGTAAAAGGAAGCACTGTCCAACGTTTGAAAGTAATGGTTTCTGATGTCCTCATTAAATAGAGACTCCTTATCCATTGACGTCTCCCTTTTGATTTTCTCCTCTTTTTTGCAGGAAAAAAATAGGATTGATATAAGAAGTAAACAATATATGCTTTTGGGTTGGTGCCTCATTTGTGTGGATTTTTTAAGGAACAAAAAGGTTCCCTTGAATAGAGAACCTTATTGTTATCACGTAGTAGATTATTATAATAGTTAAGCTGGGCCTATCTTGGTAAACCGGTAATTTTGAAAATGACCGACCCTTCCAAGGTGGCAGCAGCTTCATCAATTGCTGTTGGATCTACAAACTTTGCGCCATCTGCTCTGTAGGTTGCAGGGTTGCCACTGTCAAATGACCATCCGTGTACTTGAGCACCACATATAAACACAGGCTCAGCTGAACCAAGAACATCAGTGACATCAATCATACCCGTAATTTCCCAGTAAGAGTCGGTATCTCCGATTCCAAGGGCAGCGGCGGCTACCTGATTACACTCCATAACCTCTATAAAGTCCCCGGTCATGATGTTATATTGCCATAGTTTGGCATATCCCTGAATATCAGCATTTAAATCAGCATATCCGTTGGGATCCTCTTGAATGTAGGCATAGTTTTCGGTTACAACAATGTTGTCGGGAGAATGCATTCCATCTCCTTTTCCACCTTCTAGATCGCCATCTATGATCACAGTAAGTTTGGCATCGCCTGTTGGGTCGTCTGGATTGAGCTCCAACTTGTACACTCTACCAAATGAAGTTCCTCTATTGGCCAAATCTGGATTGTCACCGCGTATTCTTCCGGTTGCGTTAAAGAATACATTTCTATTGTTCGCAGCAGAACCTCTTTGCCAATCGATGTCTTCAATTCTTTGGAATCCTATGGCAACTGAATCAATAGCTTCCTGGTTCAATTCTTCAAGGGTTCTTTCGGTCATTTCTACCCATTCCACATCATATTCGATGTCCTCGGCCATGCCCATTTCAAATTTAAGGCCACCTCCGCCAATAGCGGTTTCAGTGGTGTCCTTCCCACGCAGAACGTACAATTTGCCTCCATAAAGGTCACCCCTTGAAGCTACGTACATGCCAAAGTGGGCAGATGGATAAACATTTTGGCTGTCATCGTCACCCATAAAAACTACAGTTTGAGTGGGGTAAGCATCTTTTCCGATAACAACGGCATTCTCGGTGGACCACTCACCCAAAGCTGGCAATCTTTCGGCCTCTACCCGGTCATTTGTAGAACGGAACGGATTGATTTTGTATACTCCTTTTGCGTTTCCGCCCCATTCACCGCCGGAAAGATAAAGTGGGCCAAAACCATGCTCCTCAACCGTAATGGAAGAACCGGAGCATTGTGCAGTAAAGGCCGTGGCGGTAGAATTTACAATATAATCACCTTCTAAAGGACGTAAGTCTGAATCTACTCTAATTCTAGCAATGGAATAGTCTGCCTCCAAGTTGTTGATCAAGGCAAAAGTTCCATCTTCTGCTGGATAAAGCGCTGCTCCATCAGTGTACGACCCAAACACAAAAGAAGGGTCTGAAGGAAGAATATCTGCAGAGGACATAATCATCTCTAACTGAGCCGTACCAGCGTACGGACCTTTAAATTCAAACATAGAGTTTGGGGTTACGGAACTCATAAGTGGTTCAAGTTCGGCAATGGTAAGGTCTTCACCATCCTCTCCATCTTCACCGTCCTGACCATCAACTCCATCGGTGCCGTCCACGCCATCAACACCATCTATTCCATCGCGTCCGTCTTCTCCGTCACAACTAGTTAATCCAAAGCTGACCATGGAAACCAGTGCCACCCCAAGTAGTAATCTTTTCAAATTCATAATTGTATAGTTTTAGGTTTTCGTTTGATTCCAAAACTATTTAGGGCACTTTAGAGTTTGGTTATCTCAATATATTCATTGGATTAACGCTTTTTTAAGAAAAGGTTACAATGTAAAGTTTTGATGATGCTAATGTTCCTTAAATATCTATTAATTGTTAAGGTCGCATTCCGTCAGAGTTAAGAGGGAGTTTCAATCAAAATACTTACTTTTAGCGTTAGACTAATTCAACTTTATACAATGAGAAAAACTTATCTTGCTCTAAGCATAGCTTTATGCACAACCATTGCCATTGCCCAAAACAGAAAACTTCCCATTGATACCACGATTACCACCCAACATTCAGTTACCATAAAAGGTGTCAATATTAATTATACGGCCACAACTGGCACGCAACCGGTATGGGACGAAATGGGTGAACCTATTGCATCGCTTCATTATACCTATTATACAAGGGACAACGTAAAAAATAGAGCCGAGCGTCCCTTACTGATTTCCTTTAACGGAGGTCCAGGCTCAGGTTCGGTATGGATGCACTTGGCGTACACCGGACCTAGGGTTCTTAAAATTGATGATGAGGGATACCCCGTTCAACCCTATGGCGTGGCCCAAAACCCCTATTCTGTGTTGGATGTGACCGACATTGTTTACGTAAACCCAGCAAACACAGGATATTCCAGAACCATTCCGGAAACTGGTGAAAAGGTACAGCGTGATAAATTCTTTGGAATCAATGCGGATACGGAGTATTTGGCAGAATGGCTCAATACCTTTGTGACACGAAACAACCGTTGGAGATCTCCAAAATACATCGTCGGTGAAAGCTATGGAGGAACCCGGGTGATGGGACTTTCTTTGGCGCTTCAAAACCAACAATGGATGTACTTGAACGGTGTTATTATGGTCTCTCCTGCAGATTATAAGGTTTTCCGTGACAACGACCCGGTATCAAGCGCATTGAACCTCCCCTATTTTGCTGCTGCTGCTTGGCATCATAAAGCCTTGCCGGCCGCATTGCAAAGCAAGGATTTGTTGGAGGTATTGCCCGAAGTGGAAGATTACACCATTAATACGTTGTTGCCTGCCATTGCCAAAGGTGGGTTTATTCCAGATGCGGAACGAAACGAGGTGGCCAAGCAAATGGCCTACTATACCGGATTGAAGGAAAAGGACATTTTAGACCACAATTTAGATGTCCCCACTGATTTTTTCTGGAAGGCGCTATTAAAGGACAAAGGCGGGTATACCGTAGGAAGATTGGATAGTAGATATCTGGGGATAGACAGACAGCTTTTTGGCGACAGTCCAGATTATTCTCCTGAATTGACCTCGTGGTTGCACAGCTTTACCCCTGCCATTAATTATTACCTACAAGAAGAGCTTGGGTTTAAGACGGACATCAAATACAATATGTTCGGTCCAGTACACCCGTGGAACAATGACGACGATAATGTTCGGGAAGACCTTCGCCAGGCCATGGCACAAAACCCTTATTTGAATGTTTTGGTACAATCGGGTTACTATGATGGTGCCTGCACCTATTTCGCAGCAAAATATACTATGTCGCAGGTAGACCCCAGTGGCCGCATGAAAGACCGATTCGATTTTAAAGGCTACCGTTCTGGACACATGATGTATTTGAGGAGGGAAGACCTTCAAAAAGCCAATGACGATATTAGGGACTTTATCATACGAACCCAGGCTAATGGGAAGAGTGCCAAATATTAATTGATTGATTAAAAAATAAAAAGGCAGGTTTAAAACCTGCCTTTTTTGACATGATATTTTCCTATTTTTAACAAAAACAGCACATGTTAAAAAAACAAACAATACTTTGGCTTATGTTATCTTTTCTTGGACTTTCAGGCTCATCGGAGATTATGGCCCAAGACTGGCCCAACTTGGAAAAATATAAACAGGCAAATGCTGAATTGTCCGCTCCCGAAGAAGATGAAAACCGAGTGGTTTTCATGGGCAACTCAATAACCGAGGGTTGGTCCAATGCCAACCCAGATTTCTTTGCAAACAATCCCTATATCAATCGGGGTATTAGTGGGCAGACCACACCGCAGATGTTGCTTCGGTTTCGACAAGACGTCATTGAATTGGAGCCTAAAATTGTTGTGATTTTGGCAGGCACCAATGATATTGCCGGCAACACCGGTCCCATGACCTTGGAACAAATACGCGACAACATCCTCTCCATGGTAGAACTGGCGAAGGCCAATAACATCTCCCCTATTGTTTGCTCTGTACTTCCAGCTTACGATTATCCCTGGCGACCAGGATTGGAACCCAACATAAAAATTCCAAAGTTGAACCTTTTGTTGAAGGAAATGACGGATGAACAGAGCGTAATGTACCTCGATTATTTTTGGGCTATGGCTGATGAACGTAGTGGTCTTCCCAAGGAATTGACTACGGATGAGGTCCATTTGACCAAACAAGGCTATGCCGTAATGGAAAAATTAATTCAAGAAGCTATTGCAAAGGTCACCAGAAATGAAAACTAGTTTCTTTTTTGTCTTTTCACTTTGCACCCTATTTGGTTTTGGTCAAAATGAAATAGTGGTGAGCCCTGCCCTTGACGTGTTGAGGGAGTTTGACAAAGTCAGGGATTTTACCATGGATGCTTCCGGTTCCGAATCCTATTTTACCATTCAGTCCCAAACCGAGGATGTTTCGGTGATTTCCACTTCGTCAAAAACGGGAGATGCGTGGGGAAATCCCATGATTGCCTCTTTTTCAGGAACCTATAAGGACATGGAACCGTTTTTTGCCCCAGATGGGCTGCGTCTTTATTTTGTGTCGAACCGACCGCTGCATGATTCCATCAATACACCCAAAGACTTTGATATTTGGTATGTGGAACGCCTTTCCACCACTGCGGCATGGTCCCAACCCATCAATATGGGAACCCCAATTAATACAGAACATAATGAATTCTATCCGGCGGTAGCTGAAAATGGCAATTTGTATTACACCGGAGACCGTCCAGACTCCAAGGGAGAGGATGATATTTTCTTCAGTGAATTTAAAAATGGAACCTACTCGGAGCCCATTTCTTTGGGAGAAAGCATAAATACTGAAGGGTACGAATACAACGCTTACATTTCCAAAAACGACTCGTATTTGATTTTTGGCGGCTATAACCGGGCAGATGGACAAGGAAGCGGTGACCTTTATATTAGTTTCAAAAATACATCGGGCGAATGGTCAAAAGCCCAACCCCTTCCCCAACCCGTCAACTCAAAACAAATGGATTATTGCCCTTTTGTGGATGAAGCAACGAATACGCTGTATTTTACCAGCCGAAGAACTTCAAACCCAGATGGACCTATGCACAATATGCAATCCTTGGTTCAATTTCTTAATTCCTATGAGAATGGAAACAGTAGATTGTACAAAGCCAATATGGATGTTACCAAGCTTAGACCATAATTACAGGATTTTGGGCCATTTACAGGACCAGCGGGTCATAGTGTACAAAAAACTGAACATCCAGAAGCAAGTACCTGTTCACCAAAGATGATCTTTTGTATATTTGGCTTTCAATTGTATTTTAGGTGGAACTGGTTGGTAATAAGGAGACTACAATTGCTGTACTGCCCTTTCAGGTTATTGGGGCAGAAAGTTCTATGAGCCCTGTAATGAAAGGGCTAGCAGAGGATTTAATCATTAATTTTTCCAAATTTAACGGCTTATCGGTCATTTCGCAATATTCCACATTGGGTATTTCCGATATTTCTGATACAGAATCCATATCAAAATTAGGAGCCGATTACCTTATCACAGGAAGTTTTAGGCCCATTGAAAAAGGCTATAGAATCGGGGTTCAACTCATAAGGACCAAAGATAACAGAGTGGTTTTTGCAGGAAACCATGATGAAGCTTCAGAAACGGTCCTAAATGCGCAGGATACCATTACCCAACAAATGGTGAGCGTTTTACAGCAACAAATAGAACATGACCTTCTCTCCTATTCCTATAAAAAAGAATCAGTTGAGCTTGCCGCCTATGAAAATTGGTTGTTGGGCCTTAAAGAATTGAAAAAAGGTACGGTGGAGAGTGATTTGGTTGCGCGGAACTATTTTGAGACTGCCTTAAAAATAGACCCACAGTTCGCAAGGGCCTACACGGGGATATCCCTTTCCTATTTCAATGAGTGGAGTTGCCAATTGTGGGACCGATGGGAAGTCAGCCAAAAAGGAGCGCACGATTATGCACTTAAGGCCATTGATTTAGATGAGAATGATTATATCTCTCTCGCTGTACTTGGGCGAACCTTTCTATATCTGGGAGACTATGAAAAGTCTGAGCACCTTTTAAGAAAGTCACTCAGGATGAATCCCAATGATGCGGATAATCTCATTTTAATATCCAACTGTTTCGTCTGGCTTGGACATTTACAAGAAGCCGAAGAATTATACAACAAGGCACGTAACCTCAATCCGTTGCATCCTGAAGCCTATTTGCCCATTGGCATGTTGGTGTATTTTGAAAAAGGGGATTACAAAAAGGCCATTGCGTTGGGCGAAAAAGTTGCCCATATAGCCATTTGGACAGATTTCACTTCATTTTTGGCCGCGGCGTACTATCACCTTTCGGATTACGATAAAATGAATGTGTACTGGAAAAAATATCTGGAACTCTTCAAAAGGAACATCAATGAGGGAAAAGAACCTACCAACCAAGAAGCTGTTGATTGGCAAAAAGTGGTGAATCCATATAAGGTGGATAGTAACATCGAACCCTTTTGGAAGTTCATTGTTGGGGATTCTCCCAAAACTATCTCAGAAAAATCTACAAAATCAAAGTCCGTGTCCAATGGTAGCTTTATCAAGAATGGTGAGGTTTGGGAACTCAATTATTTAAATCATTCAGCTACTCTAAAAGATTCCAAAGGACTACAAGATATTGCCAAGTTGCTGGAACAGCCCGAAGAACAATTCCATTGTGCCGTATTAATGGGCGTGGTATTGGAAACCGGTGGAACCTCCATGATTGACGACCAAGCCTTAAAAGAATACAAAAGCAAACTTCGGTCGTTGAAGGTTGATATCTCTGATGCGGAGGAAATGGGACTTTATCAAAAAGCGGATGAGCTTAAAGAAGAATATGAGACCTTGGTGGAACATCTCTCACAAGTAACCGGATTATCCAACAAAATAAGAAAAACGGGGTCCTCAGTTGAAAAGGCACGTGCTGCGGTAACTTGGCGTATTCGAAGTTCCATCAAAAAAATTGAAAAAGTACATCCCCAACTGGCCAAGCATTTGACCAATTCAATCAAAACGGGAACCTGCTGCAGCTACGAGCCAGAGACCCCCCATGACTGGACTTTATAATCCGTAAAGCACTTTCCTTACAATGTAAGGCTAAAACTTTTGCCTTTAGGGGGAACAAACAATATAAAAATTATACAAATGCTTGAGATTATTAAAAGTTTGCCGAATCCATGGGAGGTACTCATAGACCCTATCTCCTTGATTGTATTGGGCATGTACGGTGTATTGATGCTCTGGGAGGCCCTTTTTCCTGCTCGAGAATTGCCAAAAGTAAAGAACTGGAAACTGAGAGGGATGGCCTCCTTTGCGGTGTTTTTTTATCTGTCCACTTATTTCCCTTTAATATGGGATACGTATTTGGTGGATTATCAAATTTTTGATTTAACTGCTCTTGGAGCGGGATGGGGCGCCTTTGTGGCCATCATGATTTATGAATTTGGACTGTATGTGTGGCATTATTCCATGCATAAAAGTGATACCCTTTGGAAAATATTCCACCAAATGCACCACAGTGCAGAGCGTATGGACAGTTATGGTGCTTTTTATTTCAGTCCCATGGATATGATTGGATTTACCTTGTTGGGAAGTCTTTGTTTGGTGGTCGTGGCTGGGTTTACACCAGAAGCCGCTACTCTATTTATTCTGATCACGACATTTTTGGCCATCTTTCAGCATGCCAATATAAGCACACCTAGATGGATAGGGTACATTGTTCAGCGACCCGAAGCCCATACCATTCACCATGCAAAAGGAATCCATGCCTATAACTATTCGGATATTTCCCTTTTTGATATCATCTTTGGAACCTTCAATAATCCAAAAGGATACTCGCATGAAACCGGATTTTACAATGGTGCATCAAAACGGGTCTGGGATATGCTGACCTTTAAAGACATCAACAAGGACAAAGCTTAAAATCCCAAAACTATGTCCTGTACCAATCCAAATCTGTGGTACGGTAAAAATCGTACCCATCATTCACAGTTCAGTGATTCAGAATTTGTTGAAGCTTTTGAACGAGGAAGTTTAGAACCTAAGCTTTTCAATCATGAAGCGCATCTAAGATTGGCATGGATATACATCCAAAACCATGGGGAGCAAATAGCCATTGAAAAATCATGCTCCAGCATCAAGCATTTTGATGCAATCCATGGTAAAGGGGATAAATTCCATACCACAATAACGGTTGCGGCTGTAAAGGTGGTCCACCATTTTATCAAGAAATCAAAATCAAACACCTTTGCTGATTTTATTGAGGAGTTTCCCAACTTGAAGACTGCTTTTAAAGAAATATTAAATCAACATTATGAATTGAATATTTTTTCCAGTGATGGAGCTAGGTCAGCATATATAGCACCCGATAAACTGCCTTTTAATTAGAATCAGGTATTTGCCTTGGGATTTAGTTTCTTTGCAGTATGCAAAATCCCAAGGTAAGTATTTGTATTCCCTTTAAGAATACCGCACATTTTCTTCCCGAATGTTTGGATTCCATCCTGAATCAAACCTACCAAAATTGGGAAATTCTTGCCATAAATGACCATTCCAACGATGCCAGTTTTGAGGTTTTGCGCACCTATGCGGACAAGGATGAGCGCATACAAGTCTTCAACAATAAAGGTCAAGGAATCATTCCCGCGTTACGAACAGCTTACGGGCAAAGCAGCGGAGAATTTGTCACCCGAATGGACTCTGATGACATCATGAAACCAAATCGACTGGAGTTCATGGTGAACTGTCTATTGAAATCCGGAACAGGCCATGTGGTTGTGGGGCAAGTCAAATATTTCTCTGACCGTGGTATCAGTAATGGATACGAACGCTATGAAACTTGGTTAAACCAATTGACTGCCAAGGGTGAAAACTATAATGAAATTTACAAGGAATGTGTCATCCCTTCCCCTTGTTGGATGGCGTATCGCAAAGATTTTGAAGCTTGCGGAGGGTTTACTCCTGACAGATATCCGGAGGATTATGACCTTACTTTCCGGTTTTATGAAAACGGATTAAAAATCATTCCCTGTGATGAAGTTCTGCACCTTTGGCGCGATTATGATACTAGAACCTCCCGCACCCATGAACACTACGCCCAGAATTATTTTTTAGACATCAAGCTCCATTATTTTCTGAAGTTGGATTACGATAAAAGTCGCCCTTTGGTCGTTTGGGGCGCAGGTTTCAAGGGAAAAACCATTGCTAAAAATCTCAAAAAACAGGAAATTAATTTTACGTGGCTGTGCGACAACCCCAATAAAATTGGAAAGAAAATTTATGGCAAGTCACTCGTTCATTTTAAAGCATTGGATAATTTAGACAATCCGCAAAGCATTGTAACCGTAGCCAATGAAGATGCCCAAAAAGAAATCAGGGCCTATTTTGATCAATTAAGCCAGCAACCCATGCACGATTATTTCTTTTTTTGCTGAGCGCCCTTTACCCATCATAATTCATCCATCACCTTTCACCATTAACCATTAACCATTAACCATTAACCATTAACCATTAACCAAATTTACGACTCCCTTAACAGCGAAAATTATCAGCCTGCACTATTTTAATCCCTATATTTGTTCAATCAAAGTTGGGAATGCAGTTTAAACATCCGGAAATTCTTTGGGCCCTCGCACTACTTGTCATTCCTATCCTCATTCATCTTTTTCAATTACGGCGATATAAAAAGACACCCTTTACCAATGTGGCCATGCTACAAAAAGTGGTCTCTGAATCCCGAAAAAGCAACAATTTAAAAAAGTGGTTGCTGCTATTGACACGATTGCTACTATTGGCTGCCATCATCATTGCATTCGCCCAACCGTTTTCATCCACCGAGACAGCGCTAAAAGAGAAAGAAGCTGTCGTGTACCTGGACGATTCATTCAGTATGCAGGCCAAAACCAATGGATTGTCATTGCTGGAAAAGGCCGTGCAGGAACTTATAAGGAATATTGATGGAGAAACCGTGTTTAGCCTGTTCACCAATGAAAGCACCTATACCAATGTTACTATAAAGGATATCCAAAATATACTGCTGTCATTGCCCTATTCCCATAAACAGTTGAATCTTGAAGAAATTAGATTGAAGGCGGCAACCTTATTCTCAAAATCGAATAGCAGTGTCAAGAATTTGATTCTCATTTCAGATTTCCAGCAGCGCATTGCCACGAACAATTCCCCCACAGATTCATTACTGAACACTTTTCTGGTTCCTGTTCAACCTAGAGAAGCCCAAAATGTGGCCATTGATTCCATTTATCTTGAAGATGAAGTATCGGAACAACCCAGACTGACTGTTTTACTTTCGGGGGGTTCTGAGGAGCAGAATCTGCCCATTTCGTTGTTCAACACGGATACGCTCATTGCAAAATCCGCAGCTAAATTCAATTCTAATGGTATTGCTGAAGTGGTCTTTTCCATTCCGGGAAACCAAAAAATCAATGGAAGATTGAGCATTACCGAAAACGGTTTGAGCTATGATAATCGGTTCTATTTCAACATCAATGAACGTGAAAAAATAAAGGTGCTGGCCATCAGTGCTTCAGAAAATGATTATTTGGAACGATTGTATCCCGACACCGAATTTGAATTCCAGAAGTTTCCTTTGAATCAGTTAGATTATAGTGCTTTGGATGAACAAAATGTGGTGGTTCTGGACCATCTTCCATCCATTCCCAATAGTTTGCAAAACGTACTCAGAACCTTCATGGATAATGGCGGCACTTTGATTGTGGTTCCTTCAAATGAAAGCGATATTACTTCGTACAATTCATTTTTGTCCGCTTTTTCACCCATTCAATTCACTGAAAAGGTGGCCAATAACACCAAAGTTACCTCCATTTCCTTCAACCACCCCCTCTATCAGAATGTATTTGAAAAGGAAGTGACCAATTTTCAATACCCAACGGTAAAGGAATATTTTAAGGTACAATCGCGAATGCCCAAAATCTTGGCTCTGGAGGGCAATGATGCCTTTTTAGTAGGAAATGATGGGTTCTATGTGTTTGCCGCCTCGCTGGAAACCGGTAATTCCAACTTTAAAAACTCACCTTTAATTGTGCCCACATTTTATAATATGGCTACTTTCAGTCTTCAGATTTCGGATATTTACCACACGTTAGGGGAAATCAGCACGGTAGATATTTCAACAAATCTGGGCAGTGATGAAATTTTAAATGTATCCAAATCGGATTACGATTTTATTCCGTTGCAACAGACCTACCCCAACAGGGTGCGATTGACCTTTGATGAGGACCCAACCTCAGATGGTATTTATACCATCAACCAAGAGGGACAGGCATTGCAAAATATAAGTTTTAATTACCCCAGAGCCGAGAGCAAGCTCAACTATTTGGATGTTGAAAGTATACCAAACTCCAGTACGCAAGATTCCATTGCCTCACTTTTTGAATACTTGGAGACGGAAAGCAATATTACCGCTTATTGGAAATGGTTTGTTATTTTAGCGTTGCTTTTGGCGTTGACCGAGGTAATCATCCAAAAATTCATTACATGAACATTCTGCTGAAGTCTGCAAAAATTGTGTGCCCAGACAACAAGGAGCTGCACTTGAAAAAGCGGGACATCCTTATTAAAAAGGGGATTATTGAAAAGATTGCCACTTCCATTGATACACCTCCAAATACGAAAGAAGTCTCCCTTAAAAACCTTCATGTTTCACTCGGTTGGTTTGATAGTGGTGTGAGTTTTGGTGAACCCGGCCATGAAGAACGGGAAACTATTGCCAACGGACTTCACGTGGCCAGTAAAAGCGGATTTACGGATATTGTCCTCTACCCCAACACCTATCCCGTGCCCGATACCAGCTCTGATGTGGTGTTTTTGAAAGAACGCAGTCTTGGTAAGCCCACCAATCTATATCCTCTGGGAACACTGACCAAAAATGCGGAAGGTGTTGATTTAGCCGAGTTGTTCGATATGAAAAACGCCGGTGCCGTGGGCTATTATGATTTTAAACAACAGATTACAAATCCCAATCTTTTAAAAATAGCTCTGCTCTACGCCCAAAATTTTGAAGGATTGGTGTTCTCTCATCCACAAGACAGCCAAATTAAGGGTAAGGGCATTGTGCATGAAGGCGAGGTGTCAACCCGATTGGGACTCAAGGGAATCCCTGCGTTGGCGGAAGAGCTTCAAATTGCTCGCGATTTATTTATTCTTGAATACACCGGCGGAAAATTGCACATCCCCACCATATCAACGGCGGAATCCGTAAAACTCATCGCCAATGCCAAGAAAAAGGGATTGGATGTGAGCTGCAGTGTTGCCGTCCACAACTTGGTCTTTACCGATGCATCGTTGGAGGATTTTGACACCAATTTCAAGGTTTCTCCTCCCCTGCGAACCAAACCCGATGTAAAAGCATTGATCAAAGGGGTAAAAGACGGCACAATCGATTTTGTCACCAGTGACCACATTCCTATTGATGTGGAAGGAAAACGGGTGGAGTTTGACAATGCCATCGATGGCTCCCTTGGTCTGGAATCAGCCTTTGGAAGTCTCAACAGCATTTTTGGTATAGAAGAAACAGTATCGCTGTTGACCAAAGGCCGTAATCGATTTGGGCTGGAAACCCCTATCCTGAAAGAGGGCGAAAAAGCCTGTTTAACCCTGTTCAACCCAGATGGAGAAAGCACCTTTGGTGTGGAAGATATTCTGTCCACCTCAAAAAACAGCATGTTTTTGGGAACGCAACTTAAAGGCAAGGTGTACGGAGTAATCAATAACGACAAAACATCAATTTAATATTTTGAGCAAGCCCAATCCCGGAAAAACCACAGCCATAGTAGCCTACATCACCATAGTGGGCTGTTTGATTGCCATTACCATGAACTTGGAACCCAAAAATGCCTTTGCACGGTTTCACATACGTCAGGCCTTTGGCATCCATTTGGTGTTTCATGTCTTGGCGATTGCATTGACCTTTATGGGCATTGTTTATCTGTCCATCCCCTTGTATCTTTTCTATTTGGTGCTTTGGGGTTATGGTTTTTTACAGGCGTTGAATGAAAAGACCCAACCCTTGCCCGTGCTAGGGTCTTATTTTCAAAAATGGTTTACCTTTATTTCCTAAAATTTTAAAATGTCCCCAACCCCACTCTCCTTGGAATACCTACTGCGTCCATCCACGCTTACATCAGGAAAAAAACCTGCCCTTTTTATGTTTCATGGGTATGGCAGTAACGAAGAAGATCTTTTTTCCTTTGCTTCTGAACTTCCAGAGGAATTGGAGGTGATTTCCGTTCGAGCGCCGTATGATTTAGACCCTTTTGGGCATGCCTGGTATGCCATAAATTTTGATGCGGAGTATGGCAAATGGAGCGATGACGAACAGGCCAAGGAATCCCGAGACAAAATTGTGACTTTTATGGATGAGGCTATTTCAGCTTTTGATTTGGATGAAGAAAACATTACACTACTAGGATTCAGTCAGGGCACCATTTTGAGTTACGCGGTTGCCCTCTCTTTTCCTGAAAAAGTGAAGAATGTGGTAGCGTTGAGCGGGTACATCAACGAACGGATTTTACGGGAAGATTATTCCAAAAAAGACCATACTAAACTCCATATCTACGCCTCACACGGGCAGGTAGACCAAGTGATTCCTTTGGAATGGGCCCAAAAAATACCTGATTTTCTACAAAAATTGAAGATTGACTTTACCTATGAGGAATTTCCCATTGGGCATGGTGTCTCCCAGCAAAATTTCTATTCGTTTCGGAAATGGTTGGTGGAAAGGGTTTAAAACGCTTTTTTTGTTGAGTCACTTATCGGTCTCGTATAACCCTCAGTTACGAGTTAAAATACGCGAACTTTTCGGTTTAGCAGAGACCTTAAATGTACGAAAAAGCCATTGACGAAGCACTTACTCCGTTATGGCTTATAATACATTGTTAGCAAACGTTTTTTATATTTTTCCATTTAAGGATTTTAATCTGTTCAACTCATCAAATTCCGCTACCACAATTTTATTATTTTTTAATCCTTCAATTTTGTTCTTGGAAATACATAATTCAAAATCACGGTCGATTAAATAGTTTTGGAATGCGTTTTTATGGTTCAAATCTATTCCGCAAATTAATTGAGGAAAATTTGTCATTACTTTTTCAAGTCTATTTTTGTCAATTTCTGGTATGTTATTGTCGTCAATAGTCACAACAAGTGTTCCTTGCCCATAATTTGCGCAATAGTAACTTTTGGCTTTAAACAACCCGCAAGCCAACATTCCAATTTTATGTTCAAAGCCTTCTTCAACATTATAGTGCCCGTCAACTAATTCTTGAATATTCTTATTTTCGCCAATTTGCTTTAATTGGTTGGATTGTTTAAGTAAATTTTCGGGTATTCCACTTTGAGTATTAGCCCATCCCCACATCCAAGAATTGTTGTCAAAAGCAAGTGAACCAATTATTTGTATTGGAAATTCTAGGTTTCCAAAAGAAATATTTCCTTTTCCCATATCCAATTTCCAAGCACTTGAACCAATAACATCACCAAAAATCATTTGCTTTTCAAATGAAAGTCCAGCATTTTGCTCTACCAAATCCTGAAAATTGTCAAAATCGGATTTTTCTACTTTAATGAATTTTAAATAGTCGATTTGAGGTTCATCTTTTAATTCTTCATCTCCAAATAGTTTTTTAAATATGCTCATCGTTTGTTTTAAATGTTTGCTAACGTTCTAGATATGATTCGTTTTTAAATGAATTATATCGACCGATACTGAAACGAGTTCAGCACAGGTCCCTGCCTGTAGGCAGAAAGGAGTGAAGTTCGGATTTTTTAAGGCTAAAATCCAGATACAATTGATGGATGCGGGATTTCAATTGATGAAGACTTTTATTGTTTCAATACAACAAAACCTTTACTCCTTCCGAAAGTGGTTGGTGGAGCATATTTGAATTGCAGGAATACTAAAAAGTAGCATACTGTCATTCTGAAAGTACGTTTAGTACTTGAAGAATCCATTGACCCTTTCTCAGAAAATGAGATTCTTCACTTCGTTCAGAATGACAAAAATGGGAAATTGCTAATTGCTTCGGGCGTAGAGCAAGTGGTCCAGTAAGGTAAAATCAATACTCAAGTCGTCCTTGAGTTCGTACTTGATGATCAAATCGCCCCAAAATTTTCCATCCGAAAAATCAGCAAGAATCCATTTGTGGTTCAACACCTTAATCTTATTGATTTTAAAATCACTTTCCATTCCTTCGTAGGGAATCAAAGGATTATCTCCCGATGGTTCATTGGTTTCCAAAAGTTTATCCTCAATATAGCGCGATGGATTCTCCAAGTTGAGATGATCGTAATAGGCCAAGGCATCATCATTGTTTTCCAAAGTAAAATACTGCATGTCCAAAATTTTAAGCTGACTCTTTTGAACGGAATCTTGCAGCTGTTCCACTTCGTTCTTTAGACCTTCAACATCAGCAGTCATGGCTTTTTGCATATTGTTTGTGCTGATAAATTGGTACAAAGCCACCAAAGCGGCAAACACAAATAGATAAAGGAAAATTTTGTTCTTCATGTCGTTTTAAATCTTCAATTGTAGGTTATCATATGCCAAATGTATGTTTTTGGGCAATTCTTTTTCCACTTCTTCATGAAATCCCATGATGTGGCTAATATGGGTGAAATAGGTTTTTTCAGCCCCAACCTCCTGCGCAAGTGCAATGGCTTCCTCCAAATTAAAATGGGAGTGGTGGGGCTCTTTCCGAAGCGCATTGACCACCAGTACCTTAGCTCCCTTCATTTTTTTGATTTGGTCCTCCTCCACCCGCTTTACATCGGTCAGGTATACAAATTCCCCAAACCGATAGCCAAATACCTGCAAGCGATTGTGGTAGGCTTCAATGGGAACCACTTCCAAATCTCCCAATGCAATGGGCGTATCCTTCTTTACCTGTACTACCTGGACCGCCGGTGCACCGGGATATCGGTTTTCGCCGGCAAAAATATAATCAAAACGTCTTTTTAAAGAGGTAATTACACGTTCATGGGCATAAATGGGAATATCGCCCTGGCGGAAGAAAAAAGGTCGAATATCATCAATACCTGCGGTATGATCGGCATGTTCGTGGGTGAACAAAATTCCATCCAGCTTTTCTATGGGATTCGTCAACATTTGCTGTCTAAAGTCAGGGCCGCAATCAATTACGTAGTTAAAATTTTTCCATGAAACCAAGACGGAGACCCGCAATCTTTTATCCTTAGGGTCCTTGCTGAGACAAACTGGATGATCGCTTCCGATAACAGGTATGCCCTGGGAGGTTCCCGTGCCCAAAAAGGTAATGGTCATCTTATCATCCATTAAAATCAAAATTATAACTTATTTATTTAATAGATTGAATGAAGAGTGTAACTTTGTTTATCACAAAACTCTCGGATATGCCTACCGTACCAAGCAAAGAGAATGCTTTTGAAAACATCCCTTCCATTAAGGCAAAGACCCTTAGAATAAATTTGAATCCGAATATCTACGGAACGTTTGCCGAGATTGGGGCCGGACAGGAAACAGCCCGGCATTTTTTTAGGGCAGGTGGTGCTTCGGGCACTATTGCAAAAGCGATGAGTGCTTATGATAAATCCTTTAGTGATGCCATTTATGGTATTGAAGAGGATGGGCGGTATGTGACCCAATCCCGTTTGAAAAAAATGCTGGACCACGAAATGAAATTGGTGGAAGAGCGAATCAGTCGAGAAAGCAATCCAAACTATTTGTTCTTTACCTACGCGAACACGGTGGCCACGATAGATTTTTCAAAACGCTACAAAGGTCATGGTTGGGTGGGAATCCGTTTTCAATTGGATCCAGACCAAAAGGAGTACGATGAGATTGTCCTGCATATTCGTTTTAAACAAAATGAAGCCCGGTTACAACAGGAAACCTTGGGTATTTTGGGTGTAAATCTTATGTATGGGGCTTATTTTAAGTTTCATAAACCCAGAAAATTACTAAAGTATTTATACGATCATATAGATAAGGACACTTTGGAAATTGATATGGTCAATTTTACGGGGCCCAACTTTAAGGAAGTGGATAACCGCTTGATGAGCTTGCAGTTGATCAAGAATGATATGACCGATGCGGTCATGTTCGGTCCGGATGGAAACAACCTCTTGCCAGCTGCGGTCCTTTATAAGAAAAACATTTTGGCTTTACGGGGAAGTTTTAGACCGGTGACCAAAGTGAACATGGACATGTTCAAAAAATCGTATGACATTTTTGTTCGGGAACAAACAGTGGAATATGAAAATACGATTGTGGTTTTTGAAATAACCCTTTCCAACTTAAAAGTATCTGGGGAAATCGATGAACATGATTTTATGGATCGTGCAGAATTGCTCTGTTCCATGGGACATACGGTGTTGATATCCAAATTTCAGGAATATTACAAGCTGGTGGAATATTTCAACAATTACACCAAGTCCAAAATTGGCTTGACCATGGGTGTGAACAATCTTGTGGATGTTTTTGACGAGAAATATTATCGCCATTTGAGCGGAGGTATCTTGGAAGCCTTTGGGAAATTGTTCTTTAAAGATTTAAAAGTATACCTGTATCCTATGAAGGATCCAGAGACCGGTCAGATTATGACCAGCAACAATATTAAGGTGCATCCACGGATGAAAGAATTGTACAAATTCTTTAAGTACAATGGAAAAGTGATGGACATTATCGACTATGATCCAGACATCATGCATATTTTCTCCAGGGATGTCCTCAAAAAAATCATCAATGGCGAAGATGGTTGGGAAGAAGAGTTACCAGAAGGTATCGCTGAAATGATCAAAGAGAAACAGCTCTTTACCCGAAAAGTGCTTCCTGAGAAAGAAGAGGCGTAAATGTCAGTTTGAGCGCAGTCGAAAGCCATTTTTAAGACATCTCGACTGCGCTCGATGTGACAATTGGATTTCTCAATCGCAACTATATTGATCATTTCGAAATGACATTTAGTCCTTTTTTAATGATGGTGTCATTTCGAACCCCTGTCCCGAGTATTCGAGGGAGCTAGGGAACGTGAGAAATCTCCAACTAGGTAATTATTTAAATAATAAACTAGACTATGCTTGTCTGCCTTTAAAGGTAGCCTTAGCAGAAAAGTGGTGGTCTAAAAATTTTAAAAAAAAGCGTCATTCTGAATTCCTGCCTGCCGGCAGGCAAGGTATTTCAGAATCTCATTCCAGTAATACAGGATTAACTATGGGAACCTGAACTTGGTTTAGGTTGACGCAAATTGTCTTTTTAGACCGCCTTTTTTCTTAATCCAATATCTGTGCTGCGTGGTCCTTGGTCTTCACTTTCTCTATGACTCGTTCCACAACTCCATCACCATTGATCAAGAAAGTGGTTCGGTGGATACCATCAAACTCCCTTCCCATGAACTTTTTTGGTCCCCATACCCCAAAAATTTCTAGAACTGTGTGGTCTTCATCGGCCAAAAGAGGAAAGGGAAAATCATATTTTTTCTTGAAATTGGCTTGCTTCTTTTCTGAATCCGCGCTCACTCCCAAAATTTCATATCTAGCGTCTTGTAAGGCTTTGTAGTTATCCCGTAAGTTACAAGCTTCAGCGGTGCAACCGGGTGTATTGGCGCGTGGATAAAAAAACACAACCAGCTTTTTTCCTTTGTAATCGCTCAGATTAATTGTGTTGCCATTTTGGTCTTTTGCAGAAAATTCAGGTACTTTATCCCCTACTTTTAACATATTCATATGCGTACAGTCTCTATTTTATTGTTTAATTATTTTTATTCAAAGCTAAACAAAAATGACTAAACAAGAAAAAGTTGACTTTGTTATTAGGACATTGGATGAAATTTATCCAACCATTCCCATCCCTTTAGACCATAAAGACCCCTATACATTGCTGATTGCCGTGCTGCTATCTGCCCAAAGCACGGATGTTCGGGTCAATCAAATCACTCCTATCCTTTTTGCCGAGGCCGATAATCCGTATGACATGGTTAAACTTTCGGTGGATGAAATACGGGAAATCATAAAACCTGTTGGGCTATCTCCTATGAAATCCAAAGGAATTCATGGTCTTTCCCAAATATTGATTGAAAAATATAATGGTAAAGTTCCGAGAAGTATTGAACTACTCGAAGAGTTGCCGGCTGTTGGCCACAAAACGGCTAGTGTGGTGGTTTCCCAAGCCTTTGGTATACCCGCCTTTCCAGTGGATACACATATTCATAGGCTCATGTACCGTTGGGGATTCAGTAATGGAAAAAATGTGGTGCAAACGGAGAGGGATGCGAAGCGTTTATTCCCTGAGGAAAGTTGGAACCGACTTCATTTACAAATTATCTGGTATGGAAGGGAATATTGCCCAGCTAGAGGCTGGAACTTGGAAAAAGATATCATCACGAAGACCATTGGGCGAAAATCCGTCATTAACGAATATTATAAAAACAAAAAGAGCCGCTAATTGCGGCTCTTTTTGCATCTGTTTTACAGCAACTTAGTTCAAAGTTACTTCAAATGGATGCTTTTTGTAGTTGACTACATGAATCGATTTTGAATAGCTAAGTAAGAAATTAATAGTTTCTTGGCTAGCTTTTACCGATTTAACGGCTTTTTGTTCTTCAGAGTAAATATTTTCCATATTCTAGCATTAATGTTTCAAATAGATAACGCCGCTAGAATTGAAATATTGTTGGTTTCGACAAAGTGTTAAATTAATTCGTCAAAACGATATTCTTACGATCAACGATTTTTCTAAGGTTAATCAGTGCATACCGCATTCTTCCCAGAGCCGTATTGATGCTAACCCCTGTGTTTTCGGATATTTCCTTGAAACTCATATCCTTGTAGATACGCATGATCAAAACTTCTCTTTGGTCTTCGGGCAATTCATCAATCAATAAAGTAAGATCGCTGTCAATCTGATCTTTGATGATTTGTTTTTCAGCATTTAGCTTATCATCCTTTATCACGGAGAAGATATTGAAGTCATCACTTCCTTCGAACTTAGGCATGCGCTTGTTCTTTCTAAAGTGATCAATAATAAGGTTGTGCGCAATACGCATTACCCATGGCAAAAATTTACCTTCTTCGCTATAAGAACCTTTTTTCAAGGTCTTAATTACCTTAATAAAGGTATCCTGGAAGATGTCTTCGGCAACATCCCTGTCCAAAACTTTGGAATAAATAAAGCTGGAAATTCGTTGGTTGTGCCTGTTGATGAGAACTTCTAGAGCCTTTTCATCACCAGCAATGTAGTTTTTAACTAGAATCGAGTCATTAATCTGTAGTTCCATACAAATTACTTTTTTTTGGTTAATATCACGGTCTTTCCTTTCCAAGAAAGACTTTAGGTATTTAGTTGAAATTTTAAAAAAGTAATTATTTCTGTATAGGCCTATCAGTTTTTTAATTACAACTCAAATATAGAAATTTAGGTAGGCGACCTAAAAACTATGTTGTGATTTGCTGTTTTTTATATGTTAACTGGTGCAATATACGTATTAAGTGTCCTGTATCGTATCTTTGAGGCCCTAATTTTAACAAATGGCAGCGATTACCAACGTAGACCCCAAGCAGAATATCATCATAAAAGGTGCCAAACTCCATAACCTTAAAAATATAGATGTTGTTATTCCACGAAACAAATTGGTGGTAATCACTGGATTGTCTGGTTCCGGTAAATCCAGTTTGGCGTTTGATACCCTCTATGCCGAAGGCCAACGCAGGTATGTGGAGAGTCTTTCCTCCTATGCCCGTCAGTTTTTAGGGAAATTGGACAAGCCCAAGGTAGACTATATAAAAGGTATAGCACCAGCCATTGCCATAGAGCAAAAAGTGAATTCCACAAACCCAAGATCTACTGTTGGAACCACTACCGAAATTTATGACTACTTAAAATTATTGTACGCCCGTATCGGAAAGACCATCTCCCCCATTTCTGGCAAAGAAGTAAAAAAGCATACCGTAACTGATGTCATTAATTATATAAAGCCCCTTGCTGAAGGAACAAAACTCCTTTTGTTGGCTCCTATTATAATTAAGGAAGAGCGTGATCCCATAAAATCGTTGCAACTTTTTTCCAAACAAGGCTATGCGCGTATTAAATATAAGGGTGAAGTCCTTCGTATAGATCAAGCTCCTGAAGATATTGGACGAGAATTTGATTTGGTCGTAGATCGGGTCATTGTTAAGGATGATGAGGATTTCTATAACCGATTGGCCAATGCGGTGGACAATGCCTTTTTTGAAGGAAAAGGTCAGTGCGGCATCGAGAACTTGGAAAATGGCGAAACCAAGGTGTTCAGCAATCAGTTTGAGTTGGACGGAATGAAATTTTTGGAACCCAATGTGCATCTTTTCAGTTTTAACAATCCCTACGGCGCTTGCCCCAAATGTGAGGGCTATGGTGATGTCATTGGTATTGATGAGGATTTGGTGATTCCAAACACAGCTTTATCTGTTTATGAAAATGCCGTTTTTCCATGGCGAGGTGAAAGTATGGGATGGTATCGGGATCAATTGGTGAACTCCGCCTACAAGTTTGATTTCCCAATTCACAAACCTTGGTTCGAGTTATCCGAAGCACAAAAACAGCTGGTCTGGGACGGCAACGAACATTTTATAGGCATCCATAAATTCTTTGAGCAGCTCGAAGAAAAGAGTTATAAAATTCAGAACAGGGTGATGCTTTCCCGCTATCGTGGTAAAACTAGATGTACAGTCTGCAAGGGAAAACGACTCCGTAAAGAGGCCAATTATGTAAAAGTGGGTGGCACATCCATTTCGGATTTGATAGAACTCCCCATAAAGAAGCTAATTCCCTTTTTTGAGCAGCTTCATCTTTCGGAACACGATACTACCATAGCCAAACGATTGATTACTGAAATCACAACTCGTTTGGATTTTTTAGATAAAGTCGGGTTGAGCTATCTCACCCTTAACCGAAAATCGAATACCCTTTCTGGCGGGGAAAGTCAGCGTATCAACTTGGCCACTTCATTAGGAAGCAGTTTGGTGGGCTCCATGTATATTTTAGATGAACCCAGCATCGGCCTCCACCCAAAAGACACTGAAAACCTGATTGAAGTCCTAAAGTCTCTTCGGGATTTGGGCAACACCGTAATCGTAGTGGAACATGATGAGGATATCATGAAAGCTGCCGACGAAGTCATCGATATTGGTCCCGAAGCAGGAACCTTGGGCGGCGAAGTAGTTGCCACCGGAAGTTTAGATGCGGTTTTAAAGTCAAATTCCTTAACAGCGGATTATCTCAATGGTTCAAAAGAAATAAAAGTACCGGCTGAGCGAAGAAATTCCAAACACTACATTCAGATTAAAGGCGCACGTGAAAACAATCTAAAAAATATTGATGTCACTTTTCCACTCAATATGTTAACGGTGGTCACTGGCGTATCAGGAAGTGGAAAAAGTACGCTGGTGAAGAAAATCCTTTATCCTACCATATTAAAGGAAGTGGGCGGCTATGGTGAAAAAGCGGGGCAGTTCAGTGCAATGGAAGGTAAATATGCCCACATAAAGCATGTGGAGTTTGTGGACCAAAATCCCATTGGGCGTTCCTCCCGTTCCAACCCTGTCACCTATATTAAAGCCTATGACGACATCCGAAGTCTGTTTGCTTCCCAAAAATTGAGTAAGCTACGCGGGTACCAAGCCAAGCACTTCTCCTTTAATGTGGATGGTGGTCGCTGTGAGAAATGCAAAGGCGAAGGCGAAATTACGGTGGAAATGCAGTTCATGGCCGATGTACATTTGGAATGTGATGCCTGTAACGGTAAACGCTTCAAAAAAGACATCTTGGAAGTGCAGTTTGAAGGCAAGAACATTGATGATATCCTTAATATGACCATTGATGATGCCATCAATCATTTTAAAATACATAACCAAGATAAGATTGTGGGCAAATTGCAGCCCTTGCAGGATGTAGGTCTGGGCTATGTTACTTTGGGACAGTCCTCCTCTACCCTTTCCGGCGGTGAGGCGCAGCGGATTAAACTCGCCTCCTTTTTGGTAAAGGGCAACACCAAGGAAAAAGCCTTGTTCATCTTTGATGAACCCACTACCGGTCTACATTTTCACGACATTAAAAAACTCCTCAAATCCTTTGATGAGTTGATTGCTAAAGGACACTCCGTAATCGTTATCGAGCACAATATTGAGCTCATTAAATGTGCTGACCATATAATCGATTTAGGTCCAGAAGGTGGTGAAAATGGTGGACATTTGGTGGCAGAGGGCACTCCAGAGGAAGTTGTAAAAAGTAGTCGGTCCCATACTGCCAAATACCTGAAAGAGAAGATATAAACCGCTTCTGCAACTTTCTTCAAAAGCATATCTGTACACAAACTACAGCACAAACTTCGATAGCCCAGAGACTTTCTGTCCAAACTTCAAAAAAATTCGTCAATTCAAACCCCTTTTTTATCAAGCCTACACCCCCATTTACAAATTGATCCCCTTGTAAAACCAAATATGGTCATAACATCGCGGTGCCAATAATTTGTTGCATTGGATTTTTAAGAGTATCCCTTGTTAGATTTTAGGATCTAATTGCAACAACAGGCATAACCAATACTTACGTTATGATTCTTTCCATTTCCAAAACCATTTGGCGGAAGGGGTTCCTTTTGGGATTTTGCCTTGCCGCTCTGCTAACCAGATCAAATGATGCCTTTGGGTTAAATTTCAATAGCAATTCTAAATTATATCATATTGAATCTTTCAACAGCATAGAGAATACGAAGATGGCAAGAGCCTCAATGGCTTATGCTCCTGGGATTGCACTCATAAAAACCGGGTTAACCTATGATGATATGGACAATGAAGAAGGATGTAGTTATATTGAGTTTACCTATACAGTGACCAACCAAAGTACCAATGGCGAGGTTTTAGAAAATATTGAAGTTGTTGACAATCCATTATTCGGTCCAAATCCAATTCCGGGGCCAATTTCTGGAGATGGAAACAACAATGGCTTTCTTGATTTGGATGAAACCTGGATTTTCACTGCTACATATATAATTACACAGTCAGATGTTGACAATACACAAATCGTAGGAAACGCCAACGTAACTGCCAACCTTTTGGGGCAGCCCAGTGTAAGTGTCAACGATATTTCTGATAATGAAGATATTTCAGGAAATGATCCAACCATCATTGACCTTACCCTATGTCAACCCAATGTTGCCTTGGTTAAGACGGGAATAGGTGTTAGCGGTGAAGGAGATCCTGAACAAGGTAATGCTGGATGCGATGCCATTGTGTACACTTTTGTGGTTACCAGCGAAGGTTTCAATCCCCCTACTTTGGAAAACATCCAAATTGAAGATCCACTCATACCAAATCTAGACATGGTGATAACAGGTCCAGATGGTGACACCAACAACAATAATCTCCTTGATCCCAGTGAAGCATGGGTCTATCTAGCGACCTATGATATTATTCCTGAGGACATAAGTAATGGTGAAGTGAGAAACCAAGCCACTGTAACCGCTTTTATGGAAGGTACAACAACTGAGTTATCCGATAATTCCCATCCCGAAAGTATTTTACAGGACGGAGACACCGTCACAGATCTTTCCTTGTGCCAGCCTAACATTGCTATGATTAAAACCGGTACAACCTTTCATGGTGTGGAAGAAGGGTCTGTATGTGTAACCATATTATATGATTTCTTGGTGGCCAGCAAAGGCATGGTGCCAGAAGTCCTTGAAAATATTGTGATTACCGATCCTTTGATACCCGATTTGGAGAGTATCATTCATGGTCCATTTAATGATGTAAATGACAATGGACTTCTTGAACCAGATGAAGAATGGCGCTTTACCGCTGAATATACCTTCACCCAAGATGACCTTAACATTGGTGAAGTTATAAATCAAGCTACCGTAACGGCTAATATTGAAGGTTCATCCATACAACTGGAAGATTTATCCGACAATGACAGCTATTTGGAGGATGATGAAACCGTTGTGGATATTTCACTCTGCCAAGAACCTGAGATTGGACTTGTAAAAACAGGTACTCTCATTGATATCGATAATGATGGCTGCAACGACCATATCCAATATACATTTACAGCATTCAATCTTGGTAATGTTGCCTTGATCAACATCAGTATTCAAGATTCACTTCTTGGTGAAGAAATAATACTGATTTCGGGTGATGTAAACGTTGATGGTATTTTATCCTTGGACGAACAATGGACGTATACCGCACTTTATGATTTGACCCAAGCCGATATCGACAATGGTCAAGTACAGAACATTGCGCAAATATTTGCGGCAACATTCAACGGCAGCGATGTAAGCGATTTCTCCCATTTTTCACAACCTGACCTTGATGACTTTACAGTTACAGTATTGAATGGAGATGAGTGTGATGATTACGGTAGCCCAATTGGGCTTATCAAACAAGGAACGCTACTGGATTTTGATGCAGATGGATGCGATGATCACATACAATATGATTTTAGCCTTATCAACAATGGCCCTTTACCTATTGAGCAGGTCATATTAAACGACCCGTTGTTCGGCGGTGAAATTACCGGCCCAGAATCTGGTGATGATAACGATGATGGAATCCTAGATCCAGGAGAAGTGTGGAGTTATATCAGATATTATGACATTCAACAATCAGATATTGACGTCGGCCAAGTGCTGAATCAAGCAGATGTTTCTGGAACCCTGCTGAATCTACAAGTGCAGGATCTTTCTGATGACGATAGTTATGCAGAAGACGATATTACGGTGATTGATGTAAGTGGAACCTGCGATGAACACAATGGTCCTCTCGGCCTTATAAAAATGGGTATGCTCATCAATAATGATTCGGATTGCTCCAACGTGATAGCGTACAGCTTTACAATTATAAATCAAGGCCCAGTGAATCTAAATCAGGTTACACTTCGAGACAATGGTTTGGGATTAGGTAATATTCAAGGTCCAGAATCTGGTGATGACAACAATGACGGAATTCTTTCCCCAAATGAAGAATGGGTGTATTCCGCGGAATATGGTATCACCCAAGCAGACATTGATGCCGGGGAAG
Source organism: Flagellimonas marina (assembly GCF_042651185.1). Taxonomy (NCBI): domain Bacteria; kingdom Pseudomonadati; phylum Bacteroidota; class Flavobacteriia; order Flavobacteriales; family Flavobacteriaceae; genus Flagellimonas; species Flagellimonas marina. The sequence goes on from NZ_JBHSCL010000004.1 coordinate 1,318,333, forward strand.
TTATAAACCAAGCCGCTGTGAATGCCAGTCTGGTAAATCTTCAATTCAATGATTTATCCGACGACAATAGCTATGCAGAAAATGACCCTACCGTAACCGATTTGGATGGAGCTTGTATTCCTACTCCAAGTATCGGGCTTATTAAACAAGGAATATTGGTTGATAGCAATAACAATGGCTGTGATGACTCCATTAGCTATACGTTTACGGTATCCAATTTGGGCAATGTAAACTTGGAATCCGTGAGTTTACAAGATGATTTGTTGGGTATTACTTTAACTGAACCCAACGCTGGAGATGCCAACAATGATGGATTCCTAAATCTGGATGAAGAATGGATCTACGAAGTGGTTTATGGGATTACCCAAGCCGATATTGACGCCACACAGGTTCAAAATCAGGCCGAAGTAACCGCCATTCAAGTGGGTTCTCAAAACAGTGTTTCAGATCTCTCAGACGACAACAGCTATTCCGAAGATGACTTTACTATACTATCCGTAGCAGAAGCCTGTGTTGGTTCTAGCAATGCAAATTTTGAGATATTCAACGGAATCACCCCAAATGGGGATGGCCTTAACGACTATTTCCACATTGAAGGTATCAATAATTACCCCCTCAACACATTGCAAATATTTAACCGATGGGGCGTTCTGGTCTATGAAATCGATGAATATGGTCAAGGAAATAATCTCTTCCGGGGTATTTCCGATGGCCGGGCCACCATTGCCTCCGATAAGGAACTTCCTAGTGGAACCTACTTCTATGTGCTGACCTTCTCCGGAGAAAACCCAGGCCAAAACAGCTATTCAGGATATCTATATATCAACAGAGATTAATGCCAAACGGTAATTCATACAATCCAAAAGAAAAACAAATGAAACTAAATAAAACAATATTCCCATGGCTTGTGGCGACCCTACTGTTGGCAGTGACCTACCAGACTTTCGCACAACAAGACCCCCAATACACCCAATATATGTACAACACCCAAGTGGTAAACCCTGCCTACGCCGGTTCACGTGAAGCATTGAGCATTGGCGTGCTGGGTCGTACCCAATGGGTGAACCTAGAGGGCTCCCCTACCACGGGAACCTTTACCGTGAATTCCCCGATCGGACTTTATGACAATATGGGCCTTGGTTTATCCATTGTGCACGATCAAATAGGTCCCGCAACGGAGTCCAATATTGTGGTGGATTTTTCCTATTCCCTACTCTTAAAATCATTCAACAAGCTTTCGTTTGGACTAAAAGCCGGTGTTGATGTGCTGGATGTGGATTATTCTCGACTGTCCATTTTTAATGCCAACGACCCCTTTTTTCAAAATAATGTGGACAACAGACTTCAACCGCAGGTAGGTGCCGGAATCTATTACAATACCAATAAATTCTACGCAGGTTTCTCCGTTCCCAATTTTTTGAACTCCAAACACTATGATGAAAGTACATTGAACAACTCAGACCCCGGAAGTATTGCCATAGAAAGGCTACACTACTTTTTTATTACGGGATATGTTTTTGACCTCAATGAAAATCTAAAATTTAAGCCGGCATCCTTGGTGAAAATGGTAAGTGGGGCTCCGCTTCAATGGGACATATCAGCCAATTTTTTGATTCATGAAAAATTTACGTTGGGTGCTTCATACCGATGGAGTGCTTCTGTGAGTGCCTTGGCAGGATTCCAAATTTCAAATTCCATTTTTGCAGGAGTCGCCTATGACTATCAATCCACTGCAATAGAAAATTACAGTGATGGATCTTACGAGGTCTTTTTACGGTTCGACATTTTCAATAGGTCCGATAGAATGATGACTCCCCGATTTTTTTAAAACAGCACACATGAAATCAAGAATACTCATAAAAACACTATTGGCGCTTTCCGTTACCGTTGTACTGAGGGGCCAGGAAATCAAAATCAACAAAGCCAACCAAGAGTTCGACAACTTTTCCTATATCGACGCTCGAAAGATCTATTTGGATGTAGTGAAAGATGGATACGAATCCGCACAAGTATTCAAAAAATTGGGGGACACCTATTATTTCAACAGCGAATATGGAGAAGCGGCAAAATGGTACAAAAAATTGGTGGAACAATTCCCAAACCAAGTTGAACCGGAGTACTATTACCGTGCTTCCCAAGTTTTAAAAAGTACTGGGGAATATGAAGAGGCCAATAAAATGATGGAAAACTATAGGGCATCATCCAACCAAGCCACCATTGCCCAAAACTTTTTATCTATAGAGAGCCTTAAAAATTCAGAACAAAAAAGCTGGCAGGTCATCAACATTACAAACGGATTGTCCAGTTCAGATTTTGGTCCTTCTTTTTATGGAGATAAACTTGTTTATGCCTCTTCTTCCATAAATCCCGAAGGAAGCAAAATTCATGACTGGAATGGTCTCCCCTATTTAGACCTCTACGAAGCAAATATTGGACAGGATGGTCGGCTACAGGATCCTTTGCCATTGAACGGAGATGTAAATACACCCTACCATGAGTCATCTGCCGTATTTACCAAAGACGGAAGTACCATATATTTTACCCGCAACAATTATATCAATGGAAAGAAAAAAAGAACCAAAGATAGATTGGTAAGCCTAAAAATTTACAAAGCGGTCAAGAATGAAAATGGGTCGTGGAACAACGTTGAAGAATTGCCCTTTAACAATGATTCCCATTCCACAGCCCATCCTGCATTGTCACCAGATGAAAAACGACTGTACTTTTCTTCAGACAGGGAGGGAACTTTGGGTAGATCGGATATTTGGTACGTAGACATCCTGCCAAACGGGAATTACAGTGCCCCGGTCAATGTTGGGTCAAAAATCAACACCCAAGAACGGGAATCCTTCCCCTACATAAGCGATACTAATGACCTTTATTTTTCCAGCGATGGTCATCCCGGACTGGGCGGGTTGGATATTTTTGTGGTTTCCCTGGATACAAATGGGAAATATCAACAGGTTACCAATCTAAAAAGTCCCATAAATTCCAATCAAGATGATTTTGGGTTTATCATCAATAAAGAAAAGCTTGGGTACCTCTCCTCTAACCGCGAAGGTATAGAAGGTAGTATATCCGATGACATTTACTTGGTGACCGAAAACTGCAACATCATCATTAAAGGAATCGTTACCGATGCAAAAACCGATGCGCCCTTATCAGGTGCCCAAGTCACCCTACTGGATGAAAACAACAATGTAGTTGCCCAAACTACTACCAAAGTGGACGGTTCTTACAGCTTTGATGGCATGGCGAATTGTGGAGAATCACACTCCGTAAGAGCTACATTTGATGAAAATGAGTATGAACCTACTGAAGAAATGTTGGTAACACCCAACGGATCACAAATTGTGGAGGTTCATTTGGAATTGACACCCCCAGACTGCCCTGTGGATGATTTGGGATGCAGACTTGCCTTACAACCCATTTATTTTGATTTTGACAAGCACAACATCAGACCAGATGCTGAAGTGGAACTGGCCAAAATTCTGCAGGCCATGAAAAATTACCCACAGTTAAAAATCCATATTGAATCCCACACTGATTCTAGAGGGAATGACCACTATAACCAAAAACTTTCTGAAAGGCGGGCAAAATCTACCATGCAATGGTTAATCAATAAAGGCGTGGAATCCAGTAGGCTATCTGCCAAAGGATATGGAGAATCGCAATTGATCAACAAATGTGCCAATGGCGTTGATTGTTCAAAAGAAGAGCACCAGAGCAACAGAAGATCCATGTTTTTGATAAAGAATTAAGGAAAGTCATGGATAAAAAGTGAAAATCATGCCTATTTGTAAAATTTTAGTCAATCTAAAAGGCCCCTTCGTCAAACCATAACCCCCTTTCGTAAAGTTAGTAGCCTTGCATAGTTTAGAATTTAAAAGATTTGTTCAGGTATACCTATTCAAGGTATCCAGAAGAAATTAACATAATCCTGATTTGCCTCGGAACCATTTTTGCAATTTTTCAATTTCCGGGGCAAAATCATGGGTTTTAACCTATATATGATAACAACTTTTACAGAACCAAATCCCCTGCTATGCTCCTTGACTTACTACCCATAAAAAAACACAAAAGTGTTGCTATAGCTCTCTGTATCGGGGCACTTAGCTTTTTTGTACACCAACTATTCACCAATCATCGAGCCCAAGGTGAAAAAGTATCTATTGAAGAAAAGGATTTGTACCATGCCCATAACCTTGATTTAGCGGACTCTAAAATTTGGGATGATCTATATGTTCCCCGTATCTCTATCGTAAAATCTGCACCTGTATTTAATGGATCTGATTGTGGAGGCATTCCATTTACCTATACCATTAGGAATACGAGCACCAATGGAGAATCTTTTATCAACGTGGTTATTACTGATACCGATTTGGGCGGAATCATAGCCGGACCAAATTCAGGGGACTATACAGGGGATGTTGGCTTACTTGGTCCCGATGGGATTCTAGCTCCCGGAGAAACTTGGACGTTCAATTTCAACTATCCCATAACCCAAAATGACCTTGAGAATGGCTCTTTTGGTGAAGTACCAGCCAATGTCAATGCAGATGTACAAGGTCAAGGTATCTCAGTAGGTGATGTTTCCCATCCTTCAGACCCCAATGCTGATGGCCCCACCATTGTAGACCTTACTGCATGTAGAAATCCATCAATTGGGTTGGTCAAAGGCTGGGACTATGTGGACTTAGATGGAAACAATCCGCCTTGTGTTGAAAATTTTCTCTACACCTTTACTGTGAGAAACCTTGGCAATCTGGATTTGCATAACATTGTTTTGGAAGATGACTTATTGGGAGGGACAATTCCTGGGCCAACACCTGCTTCTGACCCCGAAAATGATGGGATATTAGCTCCAGGGGAGCAATGGCAATACCAAGCGCTGTTTTCTGCCGACCTTAATCAATCTGGGACCATTGTAAACCAAGCTACCATTTATGGAGAAACTACAGGTTTAGGGATTCAGGTTTCCGATGTCTCCGATAATAATGGTCGCACAGGTGTTGATAACGAAGGTACCTACGGAAGTGGGCCTGGAAGGGATGACCCAACAACTGCACCTTATGATGAGGTCTGCACAGGAGCGTTTGCACGAATAGGACTAATAAAAACTGCCAGTCCGTTGGACAATAATAATGATGGATGCCCGGAAACTATATTGTATACGTTCACTGTGCGAAATGTTGGGGATGTTGGCGTAGAAGAAGTAGAGTTGACAGATGACCTTTTGGGTGGTGTAGCCCCAACATTGATAAACAATGGTAATGGTGACGACATTCTTGCCGTTAGCGAGGAATGGACGTATGAGGCACAATATGCCGTAACACCAACAAACATCATAAATGGTTCGGTCAGCAATGATGCCATTGTAACGGCCAAAATTGTTGGGTTAGATATATATCTATTTGATCACTCCGATGACAACAGTTTTGATGAGAACGATAACACTGTTGAACAAACCAATGGATACTGCGCACCTCCCGGTATTGGGCTTATAAAAAACACAGGACCAAATTCAGGCGATTTTTTGGTAGATCTGGACAGTGATGGTTGCCCAGAAACCTTACACTATGGATTTACAGTAACGAACACGGGCGGTATGGACCTAAGAAACGTTGTCTTGGATGACCCCTTATTGGGTGGCCCCATCAACGGTCCTATCCCGAGCGGCAACAATGATGATATATTATCAGTTGGGGAAACTTGGACGTATGAAGCTTTTTATCCCTTGACCCAACCAGATTTAGATGCTGGCCAAGTTAACAATCAGGCTACAGTTACGGCCAATGAGACTATTACAGACTCACAAGTCTCCGATGTTTCTGACCACAGTAATTTTATTGAAGATCGGGAAACTGTCGCCTCAACCATCGGGGCTTGTTTACCACAAGCAGGAATAGGATTGATAAAATCCGCATCCGGCGCCCTATTGGATTTGGATAGCGACGCTTGTCCAGAAACCATAAGATATACCTTTACATTGGCCAACACTGGTAGTATTATTCTGGACAATGTAGTTTTAAACGACCCCAATCTAGGTGGAGAAGTTGTTGGGCCCATGCAGGGAACCGATGCTGGCGATGATGGTATACTTTCCATCAACGAAACATGGACCTATGAGGGGTTTTACCCCATCTCACAACTAGATATTGATGCTGGTCAGGTTACGAATCAAGCAACGGTTACGGCCCAAGAGCAAATTTCCAATACTCAGGTATCCGATCTTTCTGATAACGATAGTTTCAATGAAGATGAGGAAACTATCACATCGACCGCCGGGGCCTGTCCTAGCCAAGCAAATATAGGTTTGCTAAAAACATCAGGACCTTCTTTACTCGATGTAAACGGTGATAACTGCCCTGAAACTATTGCCTACAGTTTTGTGGTAAACAATATTGGAGCAATTGATTTGGAACAGATCGTGCTCAACGACCCCAACTTAGGAGGAGAAGTTTCTGGACCCATTCAAGGAAGTGATGTTGGTGAAGATGGTATTTTGTCGGCTGGAGAAGTATGGACCTATGAAGCTTTCTATCCAATTTCCCAACCAGATTTAGATGCTGGGCAAGTGGTCAATCAGGCTGAGGTTACAGCTGTTGAATTTGGAACTAGCAATCAAATCTCAGACTTGTCCGACGACGACAGTTTCGCAGAAAATGACAAGACCATAACTTCAACCGTTGGTGCTTGTGTAAGTGAAGCCAATATCGGGCTCATTAAAACTACTAATGGAGGGCTGTTGGATCTCGATGGAGATAATTGCCCAGAAACTATTGGTTATGAATTCACCGTTTCCAATACAGGTGTTAGCGATTTGGAACAGGTGACCCTAAACGACCCTATTCTTGGTGGTCAAATTAATGGCCCTGTTGCTGGAAGCGATACCAATACGGATGGTATACTTTCCACAGGCGAAACTTGGACCTATGAGGCATTCTATCCCATTTCCCAATCAGATATAGATGCTGGGCAAGTAATAAATCAGGCTCAAGTTACCGCTATGGAGGTAGGAACCAACAATCAGGTCTCTGACTTATCGGACGATGACAGCTTCGCAGAAAATAATCAGACCATAACATCAACGGTTGGTGCATGTGTGAGTCAAGCTAGGATTGGACTTATTAAAGCTACTGGTGGGTCCCTGTTGGATTTAAACGGGGATGGCTGCCCAGAGACCATTCAATATACCTTCACTTTGACCAATACAGGATCAATAGCTCTGGAACAAGTGGTTTTAAGTGATAGTATGGTACAAGGTAGCATAACCGGACCACTACCTGGAAATGATATTAACAACGATGCCATTTTATCCCCCAATGAGACGTGGATATTCCAAGCCCAATACCCTATTAATCAAATGGATATTGATTTGGGAATGGTTGCCAACCAAGCTCAGGTAACAGCCGTTGAGATGGTTTCAGATACTGTGGTCTCTGACTTTTCAGATGATAACAGTTTCAATGAGGATGACAGTACCATAACTTCGGTAGCTGAGGCGTGTATTGCCATGTCTGGCATAGCATTGGAGAAGTCCTCCCAATTAGTTGATCTTGACGGCGATGCATGCGCCGAAACCATACAATACAACTTTAGGGTTCAAAATACCGGTACCATTAATCTATATCAGGTCGCTATCATTGATAATGCATTGGATAGCACTACCATAACAGGCCCGCTTCAAGGGAACGACTTAAACAATGATGGTGTTCTTTCCATAAATGAAATTTGGAACTTTCAGGCGCAATATACCATAACCCAGACCGATATTGATTCAGGTTTCGTCGTCAATCAAGCGCAAGTAGAGGCTTTGGAACAAATTTCCAACAATGCAGTATCAGCGACTTCAAATGAGGTAAATACACCTATTGAAGATGGTTGTATCGACCCAACAAATCCTGTAGACCCCAATTTTGAAATCTTCAATGCTTTGACTCCCAACGGAGACGGTAAGAACGACTTTTTCCAAATTGATGGCATAGAAAACTATCCCAATAATGTACTGCGAATTTTCAATAGATGGGGCGTACTGGTCTATGAAGCTGAAAGTTATGGCTCTGGAAGCACACGTTTTAATGGTCAATCCCAAGGGCAGGGAACCATTGCCAAAGAGCGGGCCCTCCCAAGCGGCACCTACTTCTACACATTAACCTTTAGCGGTACCAATCCGGGACAGCAAAACTATTCAGGATACTTATACATAAGCCAAGAATGAGTAGAGACACATTTACTGGGAACCGCAGCAAATCGTATAAAATGACTTTGACCTTAAATTTTAAAGCAATAAAGTGGACATGTCTAATTCTTACAATACTGTCTACAGCAGTTGTTCAGGCCCAACAGGACCCGCAATACACGCAATATATGTACAACACCCAAGTTGTTAATCCAGCTTATGCCGGCTCACGGGAAGTACTAAGTTTTGGAGTACTTGGAAGAACACAGTGGGTGGGTCTGGACGGTTCACCCCAAACAGGAACCTTTACTGTAAATTTTCCTACGGGAATCTACAGGAATATGGGCTTGGGCCTTTCCATTGTACATGACCAAATTGGCCCAGCGGTAGAATCCAATGCGGTAGTGGACTATTCCTATTCCATTAATATGGCACCCTATACTATTAGCAAGTTATCTTTTGGATTAAAAGCTGGAGTGGATATGCTGGATGTTGATTATACCCGACTCAACCCAGAAGATGAAACCGATGCACTACTTCAAAACAATGTAGATCAAAGAATCAATCTGCAAGTCGGTGCAGGGATTTATTATAGGACTGAAAAATTTTATGCTGGGGTTTCCGTACCCAACTTTTTAAACTCAAAACACTTTGATGAAAGTTCGCTTGAAAACGAAAATATAGAGGGCATTGCGGTAGAAAGGCTGCACTACTTTTATATTATGGGATACGTTTTTGACCTATCCCCAAACCTAAAGTTTAAACCCGCCACATTGGCCAAGTTTGTAAGTGGAGCTCCATTGCAATGGGATGCTTCCGCCAATTTCCTGATTTATCAGAAATTGGCATTGGGTGCTTCATACCGATGGAACGCATCGATAAGTGCATTGGCAGGATTTCAAGTTTCTCGATCTTTTTTTATTGGAGTGGCTTATGATTATCAATCCACGGCAATCGAGGATTATAGCAATGGTTCCTATGAGGTCTTTATCCGGTTTGATGTATTTAACAGATTGGACAGGGTTCTAACTCCAAGGTTCTTTTAAAATTGAATGATAATGTCGACAAAATTTTCAATAGTATTTATATTTCTAGGACTTTTCGCTGTGGTATTACATGGGCAAAAAAGCGACATAAAAAAGGCAGATGAGGTCTTTGAAGCCTATGCCTATATTGACGCGAGGCAGATTTACTTAAAAGTTGTTGAGAACGGATATGAATCTGCCCAGATATACAAGAAGTTGGGCGACACCTATTACTTTAATAGTGAATATGCCGATGCAGCCAAATGGTACAAAAAGTTGGTTGACAACTATGCGGCCCAGTTAGAACCTGAATATTACTACAGGGCGGCACAGACTTTTAAAAGTATAGGCGAATATCATCTTTCAAAAAAAATGATGGGCATATTCGCTTCAAAGTCGTCGACTACAAGTTTGGCCCAGAATTTCATGGATAGCTACCCTGCGCTAGACAGTCTTGTGGACAATGAATCCAAAAGAATAGAGGTGGTCAATATCACCCCGGGAATGTCTGGCTCTGATTTTGGCCCTTCATTCTATCAAGATAAGTTGGTATACGCATCATCATCCAAAAACACTGAAGGCCGTAAAATTCATACCTGGACTGGATTAAAATATTTAGACTTATATGAGGCTGAATTGGACTCAGCTTTCAATATAAAAAACCCTGTGCCACTCAAAGGTAAAATAAACACCCCATACCACGAGTCCACCGCAGCCTTTACCAAAGATGGCAATACAGTATACTTTACAAGAAACAATTACATCAATGGCAAGCGAAAAATAAATGAGCAGAGAGAAATCACCCTTAAAATATATAAAGCTGAGAAAAATAAGAAAGGGGCTTGGTCAAATATACAGGAACTGCCTTTTAACAATGATGCCTACTCGGTTGCTCATCCTAGTCTCAGTCCAGATGAAAAACGATTGTATTTTTCTTCCAACATGGAGGGAACCCTAGGGGAATCCGATATTTGGTATGTTGAAATTGACTCTAACGGTTCCTTTGGAAAACCAATAAACCTTGGCCAAGAAATCAATACTGAGGCACGGGAAACCTTTCCATTCGTAAGTAAGAACAATAACCTTTACTTTGCCAGTGATGGACATTTGGGACTGGGCGGTCTAGACATGTTTGTGGTCTCTTTGGATAAAAATGGAGCCTATCAAAAAGTAACGAATTTAAAAAAGCCCATTAATTCCAGTAAGGATGACTTTGGACTTATCATAGATGAAGAAAAACAAATAGGTTTTCTCTCTTCCAACCGAAATGGTAATGAAGGTAGCGCTTCCGATGATATATACAGATTTAAAAAATCGTGTAGCGTAGAAGCGATTCAGGGAGTCATTTCCGATGCAAAAACCAACAACCCATTGCAAGGGGCACAGGTCTCTTTGTTGGATGAAGATAATACCATAGTGGCTCAGACCACTTCAGATGTTGCTGGGGTTTATGAATTTGATAATATTACCGACTGCTATAAACGCTATGGAATCCGCGGAGAATTATCTGATAAGGACTACGAGCCCACAGAAAAATCCATACTAATTGCTGGGGATAATGCCAATATGAAAGTGGACTTGCAACTCTACCCACCAGATTGTGCGCCAAATGACTTGGGGTGTAAATTAAATCTTCAACCTATTTATTTTGATTATGGCAGGCACAAAATAAGGCAAGATGCCGAAGTGGAACTTGCTAAAATTTTACAGGCCATGAAAGCGTATCCAGAACTTTCCATCCACATTGAATCCCATACCGATTCCAGGTCAAGTGCCACATTTAATCTAAGACTTTCTGAACGAAGGGCACAAGCCACTTTGGAGTGGCTGGTCAACAAGGGAATTTCCCGAAATAGACTTTCGGCCAAAGGATATGGAGAAAGTAAATTACTGAATCATTGCTCTAATGGTATTGACTGTTCAGAAGAAGAACATCAACTTAATAGAAGGTCGGTATTTATGATCGTACAGAAATAAAACATGTTTAATTTATTGGTTATTAAGCATTTACGTGGTTATATGAATTTTTGGCACGCTGATTGCTACTTGTTAGGTGGATGTAAATAAGTACATCTAGAACCTTAAACCTAGTAGTATGAAAAAGTTAGTACTCTTTATAGCAGCGGTCGCTTTCGGTACCATAGGTGCCCAAGCCGCCAAATTGGATGATAATGTGGCCATGACCACGAGATATGGAAACTCATTTATCTTCGTTGAAGATGGTGTAACTTTTTCAGTATACCCAGATGGAGAGTTTGATTTCTATATGGACAATAGGGTAAACGTTGGCGTTGGTGCCCAAATAGGAAACGTGGGTATCACCTTTAACTCAGGGTATAACTACAACCCTTTTGTACAATATGATGACTACGGAGCTGTAATTCAAGTTGAAAACACCCCTATCTTTTATGATTATTATGGTCGTGTATCACAGATTGGAAACGTAAATATCTGGTACAACAATGGTAGGGTCCGTAGAATTGGTGGATTGCATGTTTACTATAACGGTGGTGCGTTTAGTCACTATACTGGATTTATCAACATCTATAACAGACACTACGTATACCGCCCTTTTCACAGGTATTTTATTAGACCTGCAGTTGGATTCTGTAACGTATATGCAAGACCATACAGAAGGTACTATAGCCCTGTGAGATATACTTATTATGCTCCTTATCGATATAACCAAAGAAGGGCATATGCCAGAATTGGTAAAGTGTATAGAAATGACAATAGGTATAGAAGGGAAAATATCTATAGAAACGACAATAGGGTAAGTGTCCGTGATAATCGTAGCATTAGACGTTCAAACCAAGATTATGGTCGAAGTAATAGAACTGTTGCTAGAAACAATGATAGAAAAGGTAGCCCTAATGTGTATCGTTCCAATAGTAGTGTAAAAAGACAAGCTACGCCACAAAGGAGTGTTAGACAGAGTAATACCTATAGAAAATCAGAAGGTGCATCGAGAGGTAATAGAACTGTGACCCAAAAAAGGGTAACACGCACACCGGATAGAAAAACGGTTACCAAAAGAGAAGTTACCTCCTCACCTAATCGTAAAACGGTGTCGCGCACTACGACCACCTACAAAAGACCTGATAACAAAAGTAATTCAAGTAGGTCTGTTGTTAGAAAAAGTAATGCGCCAAAAAGAACCACTGTAAACCGCAGTAGTTCCAGAAAAACCGTAGAACGAAGTACAAGAACTTCTTCAAGCAGAGGAAACAGCAACGCTAGATATAGCAGAAGTTCAAGAAAGAATTAAACGATAGTTTTTAGGTTGGTTAGTTGTTTACCCCGTAGTTGGATTTATCCACTACGGGGTTTTCTTTTTCAACCATTTAGATAATATTCCAGAAACATCCTCGGAAATGTCAAATCTATACAAAATGCCAAGGTACATCACTACAATCAAGGCTGATTTCAATAGAATGTTCAAAATAGGGTGAAATGGGAATTGAAGCATATCAAACAAAACAGCAAGCAAAACCAAAACCGCCAAAACCTTAAAGGTTGCTTTGGTAAAAGGCTGGATTCCAAATTTTTGTCGTACAAAAACAATTTTGGTCAGGTTAAATATGAAAATAGAAATGAAACTCGCCAATGCAGCCCCCTCTAAACCAAGAACGGGAATCAGTAAATAATTCAATACTATGGTCAATGCAGCCAAGCAAACCCCAAACATTAGTACTGTTTTGTAGTATTTTGAATTGAACAGGATGGAGTTATTGTTTCCCAAAAGCGAATCGAACACTTTGGCTAATCCTACTAAAAAGACAATGGTATAGCCACTTCGGTAGGCTTCGGGCAACAAGCGATACAGGTCATTCAAATTCAATATGATAAGCACAAACAAAATCCCCGAAGCAATAAAAAGTGTCAAGGAGGTTTTTTGATATAAATCCTTCAAACCTGAATGGTTCCCTGAATTCAATTGCTCTGCAGTCAATGGATAGGTGATTTGATGCATGGCCCTTGATGGTACAATAATCACAGTTGCAATATATACCGCGACCCCATAATATGCCACGTTTTCTATATCGACAAACTGATTGAGCATCACCTTGTCTATCTCCAAGAGTATCAGCGCAGCCGAACCGCCCAAAATAATCAAAAAGGAATACGCCAAGATTTCTTTGGAATTGGAGGGAAACTTAAAATTCAACTTTGGAAAGCGCAACGAGTATGCATAAATTTTAATAATCACAGTTCGCAACAGATACAAACCAACCAAAAGCTTAAAGAACAAGTCCAAGGAAACAATATCAAAATAGAATAGGATGAGCAAGAGGGTTACACCTATCCGGCCAAAGACCTCCTTCATAAAATTACCGAACACGGATTTTAAATGTACTTTGCACCAAGCAAAAAACACCTCAAAATAAGCCATGGCCAGACCCACAAAAAAAACGTACCATAGATAGTTTTTTACGATGGGATTGACCTGGGATACTAAATTTCCCAAGGGTTCGTAAAAAAAGACCCCAATCAAGGCCACCGGAACAATTCCTAGAAGCGGCACTACGAGCATAAAACTCAAGAAAGAATCTTTATCCTCCTCTCCGTAATTGCTGTAAAATTTTACCAAGGTATTATGAACACCAAAAGCCATCAACGGCATTAAAATGGCGCCTGATGCCAAAATAAAGGTGACCAATCCGTAATATTCATCCTCCAAAATCGTGGTGTATAGAAACAGGGTGTTCACTGCACCAAACAAAAAACCTAGATAGGTGACCACAACATTTTGTATGGATTGTTTTAAAACGACTCCCATTAGATGAATTTAGCCAAGCTTTCGGTCAATGCTTTTCGGTGAAATTGCCCCACTCCTACCGAATTGCAGCGAAGTTCTCCGTTCTCATAGCTTTTGAACCAATCCAAAAGTACATTTTTTAAGCACTTTGAATCATTTTGTGTGAATACATTGCCCGATTGGGTTTGGATTACCAGTTTTCCAGCTTCCCAGCCTTCTGGGCCTATGGCCAAGATAGGTCGCTTGGCATTCAAATACTCAAATAGTTTTCCAGGGATGATACCCTTGGTTTCTTCGGAATCTATTTCCAGCAACAACAATACCTGTGATTTTTGCTGTACCTCCAAGACATCGTCATGGGACAAATACCCAAGGGACTTTACATAAGATTCCAACCCATATTCGGTAATGGATTGCAACACTTCTTCCCCCACTACCCCGGCTAATTGAATTTGAACTGCATTTTTAAACGCTTTATTCTCTTGAACCAATTCTTGAATGACTTTCCAGAGTGCAATGGGATTTCGACCTGTCAACAGAGAACCCATATGCGAAATCGTAAAGCCTGAATCCAAAGACACTGGTTTTAACTTATCATCGTAACCATTGGTAATTACTTTAATAGGTTTATCTGTGATGGTCTCAAACTCCTGTTTGGTCAGATTACTGGTCACTAAAATTTTATCTGCCGTATTCAAAACTTTGGCTTCCAACTGCTTGTGTTTTCTTTGGGATGACTTGGAAAGTCGCAGTTTTTTGTGATAGCCTATGGAGGTCCATGGATCCCTAAAATCAGTAATCCATTGTATGGAACAGTTCTCTTTCAACCCCAAACCTATCAAATGCAGGCTATGGGGTGGCCCAGTAGTGATAACGGTTTTGATATTCTCATCAGAAATTACCTTGGTCAAATAGCTTATTGATGGTTTTACCCAACTTTTTCGCGCATCTGGAATGAAAAAATTACCCCGAATCCAAAGCAATACCTTTTCCAAAAATGAAGGGTTCTTTTCCTGGATTATCCCAGAACTTATGGTTTTGGTTTTCTTTTTTGATAATAAACTTGCCCATCCATAAGGTTCTTGGATAGGTTGCTTTAAAATCTGAATGTCCTCTGGAATTTCGTTGATAAGATTTTCATCCACAATGGGGTAGCTCGGATTCTCAGGTATGTATACTATGGGCTGAAACCCAAACTCCGGCAAATACTTGGTGAATTTTAGCCATCGCTGTACCCCTGGTCCCCCAGCTGGAGGCCAATAGTATGTTATGACCAAGACTTTTTGCATCAGGATTCTTTGGATTTTTTCGGAACAAAGGAATATCCTACGCCACCCACTATAATCAAGCCCAACAAAATACAGGCTGCCAAAGTAATTTTACTTCCTGTTTCAACCACTTGAGGCTCAAACTTGAACTCGATAACGTGCTGGCCAGATGGAACTTTTATGCCTCGCAATGCATAATCCACCTTGTAATGTTGCTCTGGCGTACCATCAATATATGCATTCCAACCAGAAGGATAGTACATTTCAGAAAAGACCGCGAAGCCTTCATTGCCATTGCTTGATTCATATTTTAAGTAATTTGGGCGATAGTCTACCAAATTAATCTGAGCCAAGGAATCCGTTTGGTAACGAAGTTTGGTCAAACGAGGGTACATTTTTGTATTAACAACTGCTTGGGACTTCGAATTAAAATCTTTCAAGGCCTCAATTTCTTCATTAGCGGACGATACTGGCAGCAGCTGCTCCACAAACCAAGCATTTCCGTTGGCATCATCATTTACAGCAGGCACACTGTTCCCCTCCTCATCTTGTTGAAGCACATATTTTACATTCAACATATTCAATACCTGCAAATTGTTTTGATATAGATGATACTCAAACAAGTTTTGAATGCTTCTAGGTTTAGCGGCGTGATACCCCCCAATGGAGTTGTGGAAGTAGGAAGTCCTTGCCCCGTTCAATCCCTCTTGTGGGTCAAAAACCCGGTATATGGAATTGTCCTCTTGCAGGGCTTGGTCTAATTGACTTGCTTGAAAAGGTTCATTGATTTGACGTTGACGTACAAAATCGTCTTCATTCACATAGCGTAGTGCCACACCCACCAAATCAAATAACACCAACCCACCCAAGATGAGCACCATGGCATTCTTTCCTACCCTTTCCTTTACAAAAAACCATAGTGCCACTGCAGCCAAGGTCACATATATCAACGAGCGGATAGTATCACTTACATACACAGCCTCACGATCTCGTTGGATCATGGTCATGAGTTCATCGCCAAAGTAGCCACGGTACATCTCATCCCGCATGCCATCAAAATCAAAGAAAGCTTTTAGAATGAAAATAAAAGCAGCCAATCCCGCAGAAATAAAGAATGAGAGTTTAAGTGCTTTCAGCTTCTCTTTTGAATCCACAGATTTTTTGAATAGTTGTCGTAATCCCAAGATGCCCAACACTGGAAGACAAAGTTCCAATACCACCTGAATGGAAGACACGGCCCTAAATTTGTTGTAAAGAGGGAAATAGTCGATCATAAAGTTGGTCAGTACAGGGAAATTCTTTCCCCATGAAAGCAATAGCGACAATACGGCACCGCTCAAGAGCCACCATTTGTGTTTTCCTTTTACCAGAAACAAGCCTAGCACAAACAGAAAAAATACGATGGCTCCCACATACGCAGGACCCGCAACTATAGGTTGTTCTCCCCAGTACAAGGGCAAGCCGTTGGAAAGTTCCATGGCCTTGGATGGAGAAAGCCCTTGCCCCACCAAATACTCATAGGCTTTGGAGTTTTTACCCAAATCTTCATTTCCTGAACCGCCAAAAAGCCGTGGTACAAATAAGTTCAACGATTCTGCAATCCCATAACTGTATTGGGTGATATATTCCGTGTCCAATCCATTGGATATTTCCTTTGGCGTACCATCTGGGTTGATGGTCAATTCTGATTTTCCCCGGGTGCTCCAATCCGCATACTCCTTGGTGGCCATCAATCCAGTAGCGTTGGCTGCAATGGAAAGGGCAACTGCTCCGATTAAGATTCCTACTGAAAGGAAAAAGTGTTTTAGTTTTTTGTTTTTGATGGCATAGATCAACTGTACCAATCCCAGAATCAACACCAATAGCATAAAATAATAGGTCATCTGGTAGTGATTGGCGCTAATTTCCAGGGCCATGGCCAAAGCCGTTAAAATAAACCCGAGTAAATATTTCTTTCGAAAAACGAGCACTATACCTCCCAAAACCATGGGAATATATCCCAGAGCATGGGCTTTTGCGTTGTGCCCTACCCCCAGAATAATGATGAGATAGGTGGAAAAGCCAAAGGCCAACGCACCCAATGCCGCCAGCCGAAAATCGACCTTTAGGCAAAGTAAGAGAATGTAAAATCCAATAAAATAAAGAAAAAGATAGTCGGCAGGTCTCGGTAAAAACCGGATTAAACGGTCCAGTTTTTTGATATAGTCATTCGGGTAGTTCGCCCCTAATTGATAGGTCGGCATCCCGCCAAAAGCGCTATTGGTCCAGTACGATTCTTCACCAGTAAGCTCCTTAAAATCATCCCGCTCCTTAGCCATTCCCTTGTATTGAACAATGTCTGATTGATAAATGGCCTTACCCTGCAAAACGGGGTAAAAATAGGTCAAAGCTGCTATGAGAAATAAACCAATGACGCAAAAATGGGTAATAAGGGCTTTTGGAGAAAGCTTCATGGATAGGTTTTGAAAAGACAAATATTAGTCAATTTCCTCAAAATCTATGTATTCTCCAACTTTTTTTGAGGGATTGGATTTTCGGGTCGTGTTCTTATAAATGGTAGTGTCCCCTTCCGCTGTCGTATTTTCCCCAAAATCCTGATAACTGCCAAATTGCTGGCCAAACTTTTCCTCGGTCTTCTTCATGGCATATTGTATCAACCGCGGTGCCAACCACTTCAGCAGTAATTTCGCGGCGTAGTATACTAATATGAGGATAAATATCGTTTGTAGTACAACCATATAACCTAAACTATTGCATCAAAATTACACTGTAGGTAGCATAAAACGACCAAACGTATCTTAAAATACTATTAAAATCAGTTATATGGATTTTTCCTTTTTCAAAAAGACCCTTTTCCTTCTTGTCCTTACACCTGTTTTTTTGAACGCCCAATATACCGATGTCATCAATTCCAATAGACCCGGAAGGGCTGTTAGTGCCTATGCCGTGGGTAAAAATGTGGTACAGGCCGAAGCAGGATTGTTCTACGAACAACAGGACAATGTGGACCTGAATTCCGATTCCAATATTTTTGGAACTGATATGGCTTTGCGATACGGACTATTTTTTGAAGAGTTGGAAATCAATTGGGAAGGTTCCTTTATGAAGCAGAACATCAACTATCCTGATTTTGGCATTGAAGGAAAACTAGCTGATTTTTCCAGAAACAGACTTGGTGTAAAATATCTTGTTTACGACCCTTATAAAAACCCAGAACGCAATAAACCAAATTTGTACAGTTGGCGGGCCAACAACCTGTTCCAATGGAAAAACTTGATTCCAGCCGTTTCTTTATATGGTGGAGTGAATTTTGTTTTGGGTGATAACCCGTTTTATCCTGGGGAACCTACAACCTCGTACCGAGGAGCGGTAGCCACGCAAAGCAGACTTTCGCCAAGGTTTGTATTGATTTCCAATGTTGCCTATGATCGGATTGGAACTGATTTTCCAGAATGGCGGTACGCACTTTCCCTTTCGCATGCCCTTAGAGATCCCAGATGGAGCATCTTTTTTGAAGGACAGGGAATTTCAGGGGATCGCTATTCAGATGTCATTCTACGCACCGGGGTGGCCCGTTTGCTGAGTCCTGATTTTCAAGTAGATTTACATATGGGCTCAGGGTTTAAAAACGACCCTTCGCGACTCTTTGTAGTGCTTGGTGCTTCTTACCGCCTGGATTTTCATAAAGATAGCTTTAAGACCATTGACCCCATGAGCAGTGGTAATTCCAACGGAAAAATAAAGCGCAACTCCAATAAGAAAAAATCAAAAAAGCGAAAGAAAAAAAACAAAGATGAAATTGATTTCTAAGTTTTTCGCCCAACACTTTCATGCTGCACCTAATATTGTTAATATTGACCTGTAAATAATGATGTATGGTCACCATCAAACAGGTTCAATCAAAAGCGGATTTAAAACGCTTTGTAAAATTTCCCTTTTCCCTTTATAAAAATTCACAATATTGGGTACCCCCTATCATTAAAGATGAAATGACATCTTTTGATGAAACTAAAAACCCTGTTTTTAAAAATGCGGAAGCCCAATTCTATCTTGCCTATAAAGGTACTGAGATTGTGGGTCGGATTGCTGCCATCATCAACTGGTTGGAGGTGAACGAGCAACAGGTGAAGAAAATGCGATTTGGTTGGTTTGATTTTATCGATGACCTTGAAGTTTCCAAAGCCTTGCTGGACAAAGTTGCTGAGATTGGGAGAGAACATGGATTGGAGTACATGGAGGGCCCGGTTGGTTTTTCCAACTTGGATAAGGTAGGTGTTTTAATAGAGGGGTTTGATCATATCGGCACTATGATCACTTGGTATAACCATCCCTATTATCAATCCCATTATGAAAAGCATGGTTTTGTAAAGGAAAAGGAGTATTTGGAAAACAAGTTCTTGGCCGCTGCCGCGGACCCAAAACTTTTTAGCAAAGCCAATCTATTGGTAAAGAAGCGCTATGGGCTCAGGGAAATGAACTTTACGAACAGTAAGGACATTATGCCTTGGGTGGATAAGATGTTCGACCTTTTTAATGAGAGCTATGCAAAATTATCTTCATTTGTAAAAATCACTGATATTCAAAAGGAATATTTCAAAAAGAAATATATCAGTTTCATCAATCCGGAGTACATCAAGTTTGTGGTGGATTCCAAAGATAATTTGGTGGCGTTTGCCATTGTAATGCCCTCATTTTCCAAGGCATTGCAAAAAGCCAATGGACGACTGTTCCCTACGGGCATATTCCATTTGTTGAAGGCTAAAAAACAGAGTAAGGATGTCATTTTTTATTTGATAGGCATCCATCCCAACTATCAGAACAAAGGAGTAACGGCCATCATTTTCAATGAATATTACCACACATTCAAAGAAAAGGGAATTGTAAATTGTATCCGTACGCCTGAATTGGAGGACAATGTGGCCATTAGACAGATGTGGAAGCATTTTAACCCTGTAACCCACAAGCGGCGAAGAACGTACAGAAAGGAATTAAAATAGTTTCCTATCTACAAAACGCTGTGGAACTTTTGTTTTGTGGTAATATTTGCTGAAATTTAGAGCACTTCCCCCCTAATTAGCTCACTAAACCCATGAAACACTTTTTCGTCTGTATTGCCATTGCTTGTATTTGGGGATGTAATTCCAAAACTGAAGCCACAATTGCCTATGATCTTGTGATATCGAACATCAATCTTATTGATGGAACCGGAAAACCGATGCGGGAAGGGATTTCCATTGGCATAAAGGATGGAAAAATTGTTGCCCTAGATAGTGTGTTATCCGGTGATGGTACTAAACATATCAATGGGACGGGCAAATTTCTTATTCCAGGGTTGTTTGACTGCCAAACCCACACTGCCGATTATAATCGGGATTTTCCCAGATTTATGCATTACGGAGTTACATCAATTTTCGTAACGGGTGGAAGTTTATGTACAGATGAATATTACGCCGAAATGCGCAAACAAGGAGAACAGGATTCTATTCCAGCACCACGGATATTTCATACCAGCCAGCATTTTTCTATGGAGGGTAGACATCCTTCCAAAACCTATGCAAGTCCCAATTGGCAAGATGGTGAGTCTATTTTCTTTCTGAAAGACACCGTTCAGATTGAAGAATTGGTAGAGCGGGTATCCAAAAATCCAATTGTTGGCATTAAACTCACTATTGAAGATGGTCCAGCTCCCCCTTTTGTGGAACGGATACCTCAAGAATTCGTAAATAAAACAGTTCAGGAAGCGGCTAAACATAATTTGGAGGTGTTTGCCCATGTCAGCGACAATATGGAGTTGGAGATGGCCATTAATGCCGGCGTGCAAAATCTAGTCCATTATACAGGTGTGAACATTGACCCCTCCAATGAAAGACATCTTGAGCTTCTACAAAAATTTAAGAAGCAGGACCCTTCTTGAGTTACCACCTTGATGATCGATAAGTCCTTTTTATATCCTTTACATCCAGAATGGTTTAAGAATGAAGCAATGCTTCCTGAATATCAGCAAGCAGCCAAGGAGATTACCACAGGACAGGTTGCCCGTGCCAATATTTACGTGAATGTTTTAATGAGTGAGTATGGGTTGAGTGATAACAGTTTATCATCCTTTATAGTGCCGCAAGCAAAAGATATTCAATATCTATATAACAAAGGTTTTAATATGGTTTTGGGGACGGATACAGGAAATGATTTTAACTTTCCCGGTTATAGCCTTCACGAAGAAATGCAGCTCATGGAAATGGGTGGAATCTCAAATTTGGATATCATTACAATGGGAACGTTAAATGCAGCCAAAATGTTGGGTGTTGCTGACCAATTGGGTTCTGTAGAAGTTGGTAAAGTTGCGGACATCATCATTTTGGATGAAAATCCGTTGGAATCCATTAGCAATACACTTTCCATCAACACGATTTTAAAGAATGGGGTGGTTCAAAAGCGATTCGAAAATGAGTAATTGCGTTTTCTGGTCTCTTTCTTGAGCGAGAATTTTATTGGAAATTCGGACCATGCTTTGCATCCACACAGTTTTCCGGACCAATTATGCTATGTTTTGGTTATATTATACATAGTTTCATGTTTACCTTTCGTATAAAGCTGATATTTAGAAAAATACCCCATGCTATGAAATTCAGACTGTATATTCCTATTGCCCTGTTATTGACGGGAATTTCAATACATGCCCAAACTGCTGACTTTACCGGGACTTTTATGAATCAAGACAATAGTGTTTCATTACAGTTTAAAAGGGTTGGTGATGAAATACATGGCATGATGGCCACGGAAGGGACAAGTTTTGCCCTTCGTGCCATACAATCTGCAAACAATCTGCAAGGGCAGATTTTTGGATTGAACGGCCCCATAGATTTTGGTGCACAATTGAACGGAGCGAGTATGACTCTAACCGCGGTTGGACTCAATGAAATCTTTTTCAAAACATCATATCAGCATAGCTTGGGCGAATTTGATCTAACGCCTTATATGGTTGATTATGGTAGAGCAGGTAGTGTAAATAATATACCTGGTATTGATACCACCGCTGGTAACACCATAGCAAATGGTGATTTAGTTGTAACTTCTCCTTACCCCGATTTGAACAATCAAGAAGTTTTTACCATTGTCGCGGGAAGCCAACTGGTTTTTTACCAGCGAACATCTTATGTAAATGATAATACCGCTAGTTCTATCACTTATGTGAATTTCTGTGCCAATGGAACCTTCACCATAAATTATGATGGCTCTTTCAGTGTGGAAGGTGATTATGGAGGCAATGCACAGGGTGTTTCCAGCGGTAGTAATTCAGGATTTTGGAAATTGGTTTCCTATCAAGGTCAACCAGCGGTCTATCTACAGTATTACAATGGAGAGTCCAATGTAAATCCGTTCAATATCAACGATATTAAACAAGGGAGATGGCGAAGGGGAAATACCCAATATGCCCTGCAGCGAAATAAAGTATTCTGCAATTAAAAAATCTATGTGAATAAAATTGCTACGCTAAATTTGCAGCGGTTTTTCTGTCACCTTTACGGTTTCTACTCCCCCATAGCCGCAGCAACCGCAGCCGAAAGTCGCTTGTAGGTACCATTTTGCAGTCGTTCCCTAATAGACGAAAAAGCATCCAAGGTCTCAGCAATATCTTCCATAGTATGCGTAGCCGTAGGAATCAAACGCAGCAAGATTAATCCTTTCGGAATTACCGGATAGACCACAATGGAACAGAAAATACCATAGTTTTCACGTAAATCCTTTACCAAGGCCATGGCTTCAGGAATACTACCGTTTAAATATACCGGGGTAACGCAACTGGATGTTGTTCCAAGGTCAAAGCCACGCTCACGAAGTCCATTTTGTAATGCATTTACATTTTCCCAAAGTTTGGCCTTTAATTCTGGCATAGTGCGCAACATATCCAAACGCTTCAAGGCTCCTTTTACGTAGACCATGGGGAGCGATTTGGCAAACATCTGCGACCGAAGATTGTATTTTAAGTATTCTATGATTTCCTTATCTGCGGCTACAAAAGCACCAATTCCTGCCATTGATTTGGCAAAAGTGGCCAGGTAGACATCAATCCCATCTTGCACACCTTGCTCCTCACCTGCTCCAGCACCTGTTTTACCAAGGGTTCCAAAACCATGGGCATCATCTACCAACAACCTGAACTTGAATTTTTTCTTCAGCTCAACAATTTCTTTGAGAATGCCTTGCTCACCTCGCATTCCAAAAACACCTTCGGAAATCACCAAAATACCACCACCGGTCTCATTGGCCATTTTTGTGGCCCGCTCCAAGTTTTTCTCAAGGCTTTCTGGGTCATTGTGCTTAAAGGTGAAACGTTTCCCCATGTGAAGTCGAACACCATCAATAATACAGGCGTGGCAGTCAACATCATATACAATAATATCGTCTTTGGACACCAAAGCGTCAATCACAGACATAAAACCTTGATAACCGAAGTTTAATAGATACGAAGCTTCTTTGTGGACAAACTCGGCCAATTCTCGTTCCAGTTGCTCATGATAGTCGGTGTGTCCGCTCATCATTCGAGCTCCCATAGGGTAGGCTGAGCCGTGTTCGTAGGCTGCATCACCATCAACTTTTTTGATTTCAGGTAGATTGGCGAGCCCCAAGTAATCATTGATACTCCATGTAATTACATCCTTTCCTTGAAATTTCATTCTGTTTGAGATGGGCCCTTCCAATTTTGGAAATACAAAATATCCTTCAGCTTGTGATGCCCATTTTCCCAACGGACCCTTGTTCTCAATGATCCTATCAAATAAATCTCTCATCTACCTTAAAATTGATTCAAATGCAAAAGTATAGATTTTTGTGAACCTCGCATAACGATTTTTTCACATAAAAAAACGACAATGGTTTTCATTGTCGCTTTGCATTTATAACGTGTACGCCTCTTCTACTTGATATACTCAATCTTTTCAGGCACTTCGGCATTCTTAATATCAAAAAAGCCTTGGTTGTCCATCCATTCATTGCTGTAAACCTTGCTCATGTATCTTGAACCATGGTCTGGGAAAATAACGATGACGTTGCTATCCTCCGTAAATTCACCTTCGGTGTTCAATTGATACAAGGCTTGCATGGCAGCACCGCTGGTATATCCAACGAACATCCCTTCGGAATGGGCTATTTTACGGGCCATGTGGGCACTTTCGCCATCCGTTACCTTTACATAGCGATCAATAGTGTTGAAGTCTGTAGCAGCTGGAATCAAGTTCTTGCCCAACCCCTCAATGCGATAGGGATATACCTCATTATGGTCAAACTCCCCTGTTTCGTGATATTTTTTAAGCACTGAGCCATAGGCATCAACCCCCAACACTTTAATTTCTGGATTTTGTTCCTTTAAATATCGGGCAATCCCTGAGATGGTACCTCCGGTACCGCTGCACGCCACCAAATGAGTAATGTTTCCGTTGGTTTGCTCCCAAATCTCAGGGCCAGTGGTCTGGTAATGGGCCTCTATATTGAGTTCATTAAAATATTGGTTGATATAAATGGAATCCTTTGTTTCCTTGTGCAAGCGCTTGGCCACCTCGTAATATGATCTTGGGTCATCTGCGCTAACGTGGGCCGGGCAAACATATACCTTGGCACCCATGGAACGCAACATATCTATCTTATCTGGTGATGATTTTGAACTAACGGCCAAAATACACTTGTAACCTTTTACAATACTCACCATAGCTAAACTAAACCCTGTATTTCCAGAAGTAGTCTCAATGATGGTGCTACCCGGTTTTAGAATGCCTCTACGTTCTGCTTCCTCAATGATATAGACTGCAATTCTGTCTTTTGAGGAATGGCCTGGATTAAAGCATTCCAATTTGGCATAAAAATTTCCGGTAAGGGGGGCGGCGATTTTGTTAAGCTTAACTAAGGGGGTATTTCCAATTAAGTCAAGGATATTGCTGCACGCATTTATCTGTTTTTTCATAACTGGTATTAGGTAAGGAATGAATTTTAGTACGTACAAAAGTTCATTCGGCACAAAAATAGCATTTTATTTTTAATGGGTTTTGCCTTCTAGGTCTAAAATAAACGCATATTCTTTTGCGGTTTCCTTTAAAGCTTCAAATCTTCCTGACGCCCCACCATGCCCAGCATCCATATTGGTGTCTAAAAAGAGGAGATGGTCATCGGTCTTAAATTCCCTCAATTTAGCTACCCACTTTGCTGGTTCCCAGTATTGCACCTGTGAATCGTGTAGCCCCGTGGATACATATAAATTAGGATATGCCTTGGCCTCAACATTGTCGTAGGGGGAATAGGATTTGATGTAATCGTAATACTCCTTGTCATTCGGATTTCCCCATTCGTCATATTCTCCAGTGGTCAGTGGTATGGAATCATCCAGCATGGTTGTGACCACATCTACAAATGGCACTTCTGCAATAACGCCATTATACAGCTCAGGAGCCATATTGACTATTGCCCCCATTAAAAGTCCGCCAGCAGAACCGCCACTGGCATACAAATGCTCTGGACTGGTATAGTTCTGTTCAATTAAAAATTTAGAACAATCTATAAAATCAGTGAACGTATTTTTTTTATTGAAGAGTTTTCCGTCTTCATACCAAGGTCTTCCCAAATACTCCCCTCCCCTTACATGGGCAATGGCATAGATAAAACCCCTATCCAACAAACTTAATCGAACCGAAGAAAAATAAGGGTCAATAGTACTACCATAAGAGCCATAAGCATATTGAAACAGTGGGCTTGAGCCATCCAACGGTGTATCTTTTCGATACACTAAAGAAATAGGCACTTTTTTGCCATCACGGGCCGGAGCCCACAAACGCTCGGTTTTATAATTCTCTTTATTGAACTTTCCGCCCAAAACCTCTTGTTCTTTTAACACTTTTTTGGTTCGGGTCTTCATATTAAAGTCAATGATGGTATAGGGCGCCCCCATTTCATTATAATAATACCGAAGCTCATCCGTATCAAAATCTAAATTTACAGAAGCTCCAGCAACATAAGTTTCACTGTCAAAAGGCAAATAATAGCTTTCTGTGCCATCCCAGCGGGATATCTTCATTTGATTAAGTCCGTTCTCCCGCTCTGAAACCACGTAGTAGTCCCTAAAAATCTCCACATCTTCCAATAAAACATCTTGCCTGTGGGGAATGAATTCTTCCCAATGTTCTGATTCAGTGTTTCTCTCATCAGCTCGCATCAACTTAAAATTGGTGGCTTTATCTCTATTGGTCAAAATATAGAAGTTACCCTCATAATGCGCAATGGAATATTCTACACCTAAATCACGCGGAGAAAACACTTTAAAACTACCATTAGGGTCGTCCGCATTCAACGTCCTATATTCGGTGGTCATTGTGCTCACAGAACCGATTACAATATATTTCCGGGATTTGGTTTTGTAGACAAAGGTGTTGTAGGTGGAATCCTTTTCATGGAACACTAACTCGTCTTGCTCCGAAGAAGTTCCCAATACATGCTTGAAAATTTTATCAGAACGCAACGTTACGGGGTCTTTTTTGGCATAGAACAAGGTCTTGCCATCATTGGCCCAAACTGAACTTCCTGTGGTATTTTCAATGATATCAGGGTAGATTTCGCCTGTTTTTAGATTCTTGATTTGGATATTGTACTGCCGTCTAGAAACCGTATCTGTTCCAAAAGAGGCCAATGTATTGTCCGGACTCACGGAAATCCCCTTCAAGTTGAAGAATTCATGACCTTCGGCCATTTGATTGCAGTCAAACATGATTTCTTCGGCTGCATCTAGACTATCTTTCTTTCGAGAATAAATGGGGTACTCTTTACCCTCTTCATACCGATTGATATACCAATAGCCATCCAATTTATAGGGAACTGACGAGTCAACTTCTTTTATTCTTGACTTCATTTCCAAAAAAAGGTCATCTTGGAATTTTTTGGTATGAGCCGTCATCTTTTGGTAGTAGTCGTTTTCGGCATTGAGATAATCAATAACGGCTTCGTCTTCCCTATTGTTCATCCAATAGTAGTTGTCTATCCGTACATCGCCGTGTTTTTCCAATTTAGTCGGAATCTTTTTGGCCACAGGGGATTGTATTCGCATCAATTCTTCTTTATTGTTTTGGCAAGAGCCTGCAAAAATAAGGCATATTATGGGGATAAAAGGGATTGAATTGCTTCGTTTCATCCAGTTTGATTTCTGCCAATTTAGTATTTTTGAAGTCAACTACACACAAAAAATAGCAGCTATGTTTGGAGATATCATGGGAATGATGGGTAAACTCAAGGAAACCCAGAAAAAAGTACAGGAAACCAAGGAGCGATTAAACACGGTGATGATTGATGAGCAATCCTCAGATGGATTACTAGAAGTGACTTTGACAGCAAACCGTGAAATTAAATCAATCAGTATTGATGATTCCCTTTTGAAGGATAAGGAACAACTGGAAGATTATCTGGTTTTGACTTTGAACAAAGCGATTGAAAAAGCTACCAATGTAAATGAAACCGAACTGGCCGCTGTTGCCAAGGAGGGTATGCCCAATATTCCAGGAATGGATGCTTTTATGAAGTAAAAACATCCCTAAAGTCACCTCAAGGGGGACACTTTAAATTTGTCAGGTCGAGCGCAGTCGAGACTTTTTATAAATAGGAACTTTTAATAACTTCTCGACTGCGCTCGAAGTGACAGTTTTAGCGAATCACCCAATTGTTTGAAGGATTTTAAGGAAATGCTGGTGCATATTGTCTGTGTAATCCAAATGGGTAACGATGCGTAGTTTTCCCTGCCCCATTCCAATAATGGAAATTTGTTTTTCGGTAAGTTTAGCCAGAAAATCCGCCGATGTTATTTTGGATTCATCCAACTCAAAAATGATAATGTTGGTTTCAATGGGTTCTACTTTTTTAATGAAATCCAGAGTGGAAAGTAACTCCCCAATTTCAGCCGCTTTTTTATGATCTTCGGCCAATCGTTCTACATGATGGTCTATGGCATAGATTCCGGCTGCTGCCAAAAACCCGGATTGTCGCATTCCACCGCCTAAAACCTTCCTAACTCGCAATGCTTTGTCAATTAAATCCTTGCTCCCCACTAAAACGGAGCCTACAGGACATCCCATGCCCTTGCTCAAACAAACACTAATAGTATCAAAGAGGTTTCCGTACGCCTTAGGGTCTTCTCCTTTGGCCACCAGTGCGTTCCAGAGTCTTGCACCATCCAAATGGTATTTTAGGCCATGGTCATCACAAACATTTCTTATTTTATTGAGTTCCTCAAAATCCCAACAGGCCCCACCGCCTTTATTGGTGGTGTTTTCTATACAGACCAATGATGTCAAGGGACTGTGGTAAAAATCAGGAGGATTGATGGCTTCTTCCACTTGTTTTGCCGTCATCATACCGCGATGACCGTCCACAAGCTTGCAGGAAACCCCACTATTGAAGCTTACGCCTCCACCTTCATAATTATACACATGGGCGAATTTGTCACAAATCAATTGGTCCCCAGGTTGGGTATGAAGTTTAATCGCCGTTTGATTGGTCATGGTGCCACTCGGAAAAAACAATGCAGCCTCCATTCCAAAGTAATCGGCCACTTTGTCTTCCAATACGTTCACTGTGGGGTCGTTTTTGAAGACATCGTCCCCCACCTTGGCGGTCATCATGGCCTCCAACATTCCCGCTGTGGGCTTGGTGACCGTATCACTGATTAAATTGATTGTCATAAAAGTTCAATTTCCGTTTACAACCAGAATTCTACCCTCAATATTCATTAAAATATCTCCCTTGATGTTAATTCTAGTGTGAGTTAGGTTTGTGCTTGAGCTTGTACTTGAATTTGAACTTGCTCTTGAGCTTGCACTTGTCCTTATCTAATCCATGCAGTCCATTCCTATGGGAGAGCCATCAGGAATTTTGGGGACAGGTATCACATTAAAGCTGGTCGGTTTTTCCATAAACATATCGATACGCTTCACCATTTCCACTGCGATAGCTGTTTTTCCATTGCCCAACAATGCTGCTTTAAGTTCTTTTAAAGTGGCATTGGCGATAGCATTAACCTGGGGGTGGACTTCTTTATGGGCTGCCAAATTCATGATATGGTACAACACTCTAAAATTGATGGTCCGCTGTACCTCCTCCAAATACGTGTCTTTTTTGGATTCTTCAATGGTGCTGTTGATTAATTTATTCAAAACCTCTTCTAATCCCAGTTGGCCTTTATCCAGACTTTTTTGTTGAATCAATCGTGAAGCACGTTCTGGGTGAAGCAACAATCCCAACGTCATATCCGCGGCGGTTTCAGCAGCGGACAAAGCATCAAAACTTACGCCCGTTCTTCCCATCAATGATTCACGGGTTCGCGGATATCCGATGGCCCTAGGCGGAAATAGGTCTAATTTTTCCTTCGGAATGGCAACAACCTCGGCATCCAATGTTTGAAGAATGGACTCCAAGGCTTTCTCCTGTACTGCTTGATTCACCGGCTCCACTACCCGTTGCCCATCTCCTTTAACCGCATAGTTGTAGTCAAGCCCCCCAACAACTTTTGAAACGGCTTCAGTCTGGTACCGATGGAAAAAATATAATGGTGCAAATACATCTTCCAAAACAGAATTGGGCTCCCCAGTGCGGATGTTGTCCATGGAGAAGTTATTCATAGCCGTTTTTCGGATCTGTAGGACACTTTCCAATTCTTGACTGGCGTTTTTTCCATTATCCCATAAGTGGCCTAAAGCATGGGCACCTCCTGTAGGTCTTGCATCTTGATCGGAGATGTACCGCAAACCATCATCCTGGGCTTTCTTTAAAATAGCATTCAGTCCTTCTTTTTCAGAGGTTCCGCTTGGAAAATCTGCATACGAATACGCCACAGTAACTTTATCCCATTCACCAATACCTGTATCATAGGCGTTTGAAAAATCGATGGTATTTCCTTTTAGTTCAAATTGTGGATGTGGATAGTCCATCACCGAAGCCCTGTTGTTGGTGCTCGCGGCAAAATTGTGTGCAAAACCAAGGGTATGCCCAATTTCGTGTGCAGAGAGTTGACGAATTCGGGCTAAGGCCATTTCCAACATGGGTTGGTAATTATCATCCCGCTCAGCAAAGGGTTTGTTCATCAACGCTTGGGCAATTAAAAAATCCTGACGAATACGTAAACTTCCCAAACTCACATGGCCTTTCATGATTTCTCCTGTTCTTGGGTCGGTAATACTGCTACCGTAGCTCCAACCTCTTGTGGAACGGTGCACCCACTGAATTACATTATAGCGGACATCCAAAGGATCGGCATCATCCGGTAATATTTTCAGTTGAAAGGCATCTTTGTATCCAATGGCCTCAAAGGCTTGGTTCCACCATTTACCCCCTTCCAATAGGGCGGAACGAACCGGTTCAGGGGTTCCATTATCCAAATAGTAGATGATGGGCTCCACAGCTTCACTCACTTCAGCACCGGGATTCTTTTTTTCCAATCGATGGCGGGTAATGAAACGCTTTAATATAGGTTCTTGTACTGGAGTGGCATAATCATAATAAGTTATGGGATAGGAACCACACCGTGGATCAAACACTCTTTTCTTGTATTTATCATCGGGTAGTTCAATTAGAGAATGATGCTGAGCTACGGTCACCAAACTAGGGTTTGGTGTCACAGATTGAATCCAATCTCCTTCAGGATTACCTTTAAACGTCAAAGTAACATCAAACTCCACATTTTTAGGAAATGCTTTGGTACGCTCAAAGGCCAACGCACTTTTGGAAGCATCCAGACTATAGGACCCCTGCTTGGAATCTTTCAATCTATTGGCTACACCATGGGCATCCCGCATTAGAAAATCCGTGAAATCTATCAAATAGCTTCCTTTGGATTCTTCTTCAATCTTGAATCCGTGTAAAATGGATTTGGCAAAAGCTTGCTCCACCGACTTTCGTTCTAGCGCATTGTCCGTAATGGCGCGATAGGTCAGATTGGGTTGCACCAAAAGCAATTTGTTCCCTGCTTTTTTGAAGTAAACAACCTGTTCATTGCCCAGCTGTCCCCTATCCAAGCCAATATCGTTGCTTCCAATGCCACTGCTGAGGGAATAGACATACAAAAATTCCTTGTCCAGTTCATCGACTTCCAAATATATCTTGTCCGATGAATCATCATAATAGAAATTAAAGTAACCGTTGAATTTTTGAAAATCCTTGGCCTTGTCAAACGTTTGTCCGGATACGGCTGCACAAAAAAAGCCAAATACTGCAATGAGGGAAATTGTGTTCTTCATAGTTGCGTGGAAATTGGATTTAAAAATATGTAATTCATTTTAAAAAACCCCGTGAATCCTCCTTTTCCGTCCTAAAATATAAATTGATAAAAATAGCCGTCAATTTTTGCTTGATTCATTTTTATTCTGATGGATTTTTAACTGCTATTTATTTCATAAGAGACTGAAAATCCCTATTTTACCTAAAAACAAACTATGGGGTCAGCCACGGATAAAACCATCTTTTCAAGTTATGTGCGCAAAGATGGTCTTTTTGATGAAGTCTTTAAGAACAACGGAGATGTCAAATCCGTATACCAGAAGCTTTTAGACCTCTATGGATCCAGGTCCATTGAGGATTACGTCAACCTGAACACCAAGGCAAAATCGTCTTTTTTTAACCAAGGCATCACGTTTCAGGTCTATGGCGATAAGCAAAGTCAGGAGAAAATTTTTCCATTTGACCTTTTTCCTAGAATAATCGACACAAAGGAATGGGAAATCATAGAAAAGGGAGCCATTCAACGAAGTTTGGCCCTGAACCATTTTTTATGGGATGTCTATCACGATAAGAAAATTGTGAAAGATAAAATAGTACCGATTGAACTGCTAAGTTCATCTCCCAATTACTTGCATCAAATGATGGATGTGGACCCACCGAGCAAAGTGTACAATCATATTTCAGGAACAGATATCATTAAACATTCTGACGGCAATTACTATGTTTTGGAGGACAATATCCGATGTCCTTCGGGGGTAAGTTATGTCATCTGTAACCGTACTGCCCTTAAACGGGCTCTTTTTGGGGTATTCAATCATTACAAGACCCACACAGTGACCAATTATGCGGAAAATTTGCTTCATCTTTTGGAAAGTGTGAAGCCTTCCGGCGTGGATGTACCGGTTTGTGTGGTAATTACGCCCGGTATGTTTAATTCTGCATATTATGAACACTCCTATTTGGCCAAGGCCATGGGTGTGGAATTGGTGGAAGGGCGCGACCTTTATGTTGAAAACGACTTTGTCTACATGAAGACCACCCAAGGTCCTGTTCGTGTAGATGTGGTATACAGAAGAGTCGACGACCTATTCATAGACCCTATGGAGTTCAATCCCGATTCCACATTGGGCGTTCCTGGGTTGTTTGCTGCCTACCGAAAGGGGAATGTGACCATTGCGAACGCACCGGGTACCGGGGTAGCCGATGACAAGGCCATTTACACCTATGTTCCTGACATCATTAAATATTATTTGGATGAGGAGCCCATCCTTAAAAATGTGCATACCTATCATTGTAGCCGACCTGATGAATTGAAATATGTTCTGGAGCACGTAAAAGAGTTAGTAATCAAACCTGTTGATGAAGCTGGCGGGTATGGAATTTCTATTGGAAATAAACTGACCAAGGATGAGATCGAAAAAGTAAAGGCCGAGGTAAAGGCAAATCCTAGAAAATATGTGGCACAACCTATTATGTCGTTATCTGTTCACCCTACCTATATCGATGAAAAAGAATCTTTTGAGCAACGGCATGTAGATTTACGAACCTTTACGGTCCTAGGTCATGACGAACAGTTTGTATTAAAGGGTGGTCTTACCCGAGTAGCACTAAAAGAGGGCAATTTGATCGTAAACTCATCTCAAGGGGGTGGATCTAAAGACACTTGGGTATTAAAGAAATAAGAACTTTATGTTAGCACGAGTAGCCAATAATTTATTTTGGATGGGAAGGTATATTGAACGGGCAGAACACGTGGCCCGTTTTATGAACGTAAATTACTTTTCATCCTTGGATGCCCCCAACCAATTATCACAATCCAGACAGTTTGTACTGCGTTCCATGCTGTTCATGGTGGGTGACCCAGTGCATGATGATTCCATAAAGTTAAAGGAGGATGAAGTGCTGTACAACATTGGATTGAATCCTGAAAATAACTATTCCATCATCAGTAGTATTAAGGTAGCTCGGGAAAATGCGAACAGTTCCCGTGATTTGATTTCCACCGAATTGTATGAAAGTCTCAACAAGTTCTATCATTTTGTGATGAACTACCCTACGGAAACCTTTGTTAAGACCAATCTATACGATTTTACAGTGAACATTACGGAGATGACCGCTGTACTCCGTGGAAAAATTCGGGGTACCCTGTTACACGATGAAGTGTACGCTATCATCATGATGGGTGTGAACATTGAACGGGCCATACAAATTACCCGGATCATCAACACCAAATACAACGATGCCCTCATGGCCAAAGGCAGCTACGGGGATACCATTGGCAATAGTTTTGAATGGACAACCTTGCTTAAATGTGCTGAATCGTATGATATGATGCGCCGACTTTACAAAAAATCGCCCAACAGCATGTCTACCTTAGAGTTCTTGATTTTGAACGGAAGGTGCCCGCGTTCCTTTATGAACTGTATCAACCAAGTATACGACCATATTTTGGAAATTGATAAAAAAGTGGAATATGCCAAAAGCTCCACCGCCTTTATGGTTGGAAAAATTCGCGCGGAATATGAGTTCAAGCAGATTGAAGAGATACATGACGACGTACAGGGCAACCTTGATGTGATCCTTAACAAAATGTTCAAAATTAGTGAGAACATGGAGAAAGAATTCTTCCACTACTAGGGCAATTTAACTAACTTGGTCCGATTGAAATTTTGCCCATGTTCTATGAATATGAAATAGATTATGACACCCAAAACTCTTACGAAAAGGGGCTAAAAGAGGCATTTTGGCAGTTTTTGGTCATCCCAGAAGAGAATGATACACAAGAAGTAACCTATTGGCATTTTGAAAATGATTTGGGCGAACGAAACAGCGTTTCGGTAAATGGCCTAGGGTTTAAAACCGTTCAGGTCCGCTCTAAAAAGGAGATTGGCCACATCGAATTCAATGCGCATTTTAAGCTCGTAAAAAAAGAAATCAATCCGTTTGATTTTGAACTTCCGTTGGATTCAAAAAAGGAATTTGAAGAACTCCAAAGTTTGGATTTTAGAGTTGATCATGAGCCATTCCTAAGAAATACTCCACTGACCCATCTTCCGGAACAGTACGCATCCATTTATCTTTTTGATAATAAAATTTCCATTTTTGAGAATCTACAAGCATTGAATCAGTGGGTTTTTGAAAAAATCTATTTTAAACCCGGCGTTACCAGTGTAGACACCCTCATGGAAGAAGTCATTGAAAAAAGAAATGGGGTATGCCAAGATTTCACTCATTTATTCTGTGCCATCGCCAAGAAGAATGGCGTTCCTGCTCGGTATGTTTCGGGCTATTTGCACCAAGGCAGTGGATTTTTCGGGGATTCCCAAATGCATGCTTGGGCAGAGGCTTTTGTGCCCAATGTAGGTTGGATAGGGTTCGACCCCACCAATAACCTTTTGGTCAATCACAATCATATAAAAGTGTGCCATGGTAAGGATTATACTGACTGTGCTCCCCTTAAAGGTGTGGTCTATACCCTTGGAAAGAATGAGACCAAATACTCCGTATCGGTAAAAGCGGCCCAGCAACAACAGCAATAGATTATTTATAGAATGTGGTGAAAGAAACTTACTTTTGCCCAAAATTGAATACATGGTAACCACAGATCAGCAAAAAGATCTTATTGAGCGCCTTGGTGCGTTAAGGAGGTATCTTTGACATCGATGCCAAACTCATTGAAATAGAAAACGAGGAAGAGAAAACCCTCGAACCCAATTTTTGGGACAATCCACAGGAAGCCCAAAAACAAATGCAATCCCTTAAATCCAAGAAAAAGTGGGTGGAGGAGTATGAATCTGCCAAAACCTTGGTGAGCGATCTTGAGGTGTTGTCCGAATTCCAACAAGCTGGGGAAGTTTCCGAAGATGAAGTGACCCAACAATACACAAAAGCTCTGGATCTCATTGAAAATTTGGAGTTCAAGAACATGCTCTCTGATGAAGGGGACGAGCTTACTGCGGTGCTACAGATAACGGCGGGTGCGGGAGGTACGGAAAGCTGTGACTGGGCTTCCATGCTCATGCGCATGTATTTGATGTGGGCCGAAAAGAACGATTACAAAGTAAAAGAACTCAATTACCAAGAGGGTGATGTGGCTGGCATAAAGACAGTAACTTTGGAAATTGAGGGCGAATTTGCCTTTGGATGGCTCAAAGGTGAGAACGGGGTACACCGATTGGTGCGCATCTCCCCTTTTGATAGCAATGCCAAACGGCATACCTCATTTGCCTCTGTGTATGTGTACCCATTGGTGGACGATACTATTGAAATTGAAGTGAATCCGTCCGATATAGAGATTACTACGGCACGTTCCAGTGGAGCTGGTGGTCAGAATGTAAATAAAGTGGAAACTAAGGTACAACTCGTACACAAACCCACTGGTATCCAAATTTCATGTTCTGATTCCCGTTCCCAACATGATAACCGAGCAACGGCCATGAAAATGCTAAAGTCTCAATTATATGAGATTGAACTTCGGAAAAAGCAAGAGGCCCGAGCTGAAATAGAATCGACTAAAATGAAAATTGAGTGGGGCTCTCAAATCCGTAATTATGTGATGCATCCCTATAAATTGGTGAAAGATGTACGAACCGGAGAGGAAACTGGAAATGTGGACGCTGTAATGGATGGTGATTTGGATGCATTTCTAAAAGCCTATCTGATGATGATGGGGCAAAAAGAAGAATGACATCAGACATCAGACATCAGACATCAGACATCAGACATCAGACATCAGAAAATAATTAAAAATGATTAGAATATACCATAATCCTAGATGTAGAAAATCCAGGGAAGGACTGGAAGTATTGGAACAATCTGGGCAAGATTTTGAAATCGTAAAATATTTAGAAGAAATTCCATCTAAAGATGAACTAAAGACCTTAATAGGGTATTTGGGCATGGCTCCAGAGGAGTTGGTTCGCAAAAATGAAACCATTTGGAAGGAGAAGTACAAAGGAAGAACACTTACAGATGATGAGGTGATATCAGCTATGGTGGAAAACCCTAAATTAATTGAGCGCCCCATTGTTGTAAAGGATAAAAAAGCCGTGATTGGCAGACCTTCAGAAAAAATCAATACCTTGCTATAGTATTACGAACGTATTCATTAGGCCATGAAAAGTTTACAGACCCTCGTTTTCTTAACCTTTTTGACCACAATGCTATCCATTGGTGACCTAGCGGCGCAATATGGTTATGAATCTCCCTATGGAAACCGCTATGGAAGGCGCCAAAGTACCATACCCAGGGCCCAAGAAACCCCAAAAGAAGTGGAACCACCTACGGCCGAAGAGGTGGTGGATCAGCAAATGCCGTCCATATCCGAAGCACTTGGCCTCAATCCTTTTGAGGAGGCAGTGGTCCGTACCACATTGTTACAGTCTGTTCAACAACGAATTGAATTGCAAATTCTGCAACTGGAGCCCCTTAAAATGAAAGAGGAATATGAGAAGGTTTTGAAAAAGCAAAATGATGAATTAAAGGCTGGTCTTCCCGAGGATAAGTACAACGCCTTTATTGAGCTTCAAGAAAACAGTTTTAAACCCAAAAAGAAGAAGAAAAAGAAAAACAAAAAAGATTAACAATTCATTAAGGTCATTCACGGGATCAAGTGTGTTGTTGACGGGTATTAATTTCAGTTCTTCTTTATTTCCTATCAACTTTGCTGGTATAAAACCAAACTATGCAAAGAAACATTGTACTGCTGTTATTTCTTACGTTTATTTCAGTAGGAGGCCAAGCGCAGCAGAGTCCGAACTCCATTACCATTTCTGG
This sequence comes from Flagellimonas marina, assembly GCF_042651185.1. Classification (NCBI taxonomy): domain Bacteria; kingdom Pseudomonadati; phylum Bacteroidota; class Flavobacteriia; order Flavobacteriales; family Flavobacteriaceae; genus Flagellimonas; species Flagellimonas marina. The sequence continues at coordinate 1,355,578 of NZ_JBHSCL010000004.1, forward strand.
AACTGTAATTGACCAAGATTCCGGTCAACCCTTGGAATACGCAACTTTTGTTCTTCAAGAAGCGGGAAATCCAGACAAAGTAACTGGAGGAATCACAGATTTGGACGGAAATTTTGAAATTGAAACCGCTCCCGGTCAATACAATATCCGCGTAGAATACATTTCGTACAAAACCTATTCTCTTAACAATCAGAGTTATACATCATCCACAAATCTAGGTAATATTATCTTGGCTCCCGATGTGGCCCAACTACAAGAAGTTGAGGTTGTTGGGGAAAAAACTACCGTTGAGGTACGTCTGGACAAAAAAATATACAACATTGGAAAAGATATCACCACAAGTGGTGGTAACGTCAGTGATGCCCTAAACAACATTCCTTCTGTTTCTGTTGATGTGGAAGGTGGCATAAGCTTACGAGGGAATGAGAACGTCCGCATTTTAATAAATGGGAAACCCTCTGCGCTAGCTGGATTTGGTTCCACCGATGTTCTACAACAGTTACCTGCTGATGCAATCGAGAAAGTAGAGGTCATTACCAGCCCATCTGCACGATATGATGCCGAAGGAACCGCCGGAATCCTTAATATTGTTTTGAAAAAAGAAAAAACATTGGGTATCAACGGCTCTGTGAATGCAACAGTTGGATACCCGTTCAATGCCAGGGCCACTACCAACTTCAACCTGCGTACCGATAAATTCAATATTTTTAATACCCTTGGTTATTTCCACAGGGAATCTCCCGGGAATGGATATAGTGACAATACCTATTCCCAAGGCGAATTTGACCGAATTATCGAGGATCGCGATATCAGCAGAAATGATGATGGCTTTAACCTTAACATTGGAATGGAATATTTCCTTACGGAAAAGTCATCCATAACCGGAAGCTTCTTCTACCGTATTTCTGATGAAAATGATTTAACCGAAAACGACAACCAGCGTTTTACAAATGCTACCTTGGCTAGTCGTACCTTTAGAACCGAAGATCAAGGGGAAGATGACAGTAGCTATCAGTATTCGTTCAACTACACGAATAACATCAACGATGATGGTCATAAATTGACAGCAGATTTCCAATACTCTTACGATGACGAGTCGATTTTAACGGTAATCCAAGAAAACAATACCGTTCCCAATACAGATTTGCTGGCCTTAGAAAATATCTACGAAGATCAGACCCAAGATGATATACTGGCTCAAGTGGACTACGTTTTGCCCATTGGCGACGCCCAATTTGAAGCAGGATATCGTGGGACTTTTGAAAAAGAGGTCAATGATTACCAGTTGGATCAATTTAACTTGGACACAGAAGAGTTTGAAACCAACACAGACCTGACCAACATCTTTACGTATCATGAAAATGTAAATGCGGTCTATACCCAATACGGTAATAAATTTGGAAAATTTTCCTTTTTGGCGGGATTGCGACTGGAAAACACAGAGATGAGAGGTGGTGTTGATTCGGATATAGACAGCGAAGCCTTGCAAGAGATTCTTGGCGAGGATGTGGATTTGAATTTTGACAAGAAATATCTTGGACTTTTCCCCACCATTAACCTGATCTACGAGTTTGGGGAAAACCAAAACCTTTCCCTTGGCTACAATCGAAGAATCAACAGACCCAGAGGATGGTTTATCAATCCATTTCCCTCCAGATCTAGTAGAACCAATGTATTCCAGGGAAACCCGGATTTGGATCCTGCTTTTGCCAATGCTTTTGATTTAGGGTACTTGAAGCGCTGGAGCAAGTTAACATTTACATCATCCATATACTATCAACGGGAGACCAATTCGTTTGAGCGTATTCAGGAGGAAACGGGAGAGGTTACTTCAGATGGTATCCGAATCATTCGTTCCATTCCAATCAACCTTTCCACCAATGAACGTATTGGAGCCGAAGCAGGTATGCTGTACAACCCTACAAAATGGATGCGTTTGAATGGTAGTTTCAATTTCTTTCGATTTACTTCCGATGGAACCTTTAATGGTGTAAACTTTGGTGCGGAAAACACAAGTTGGTTTGCACGGTTCAGCTCAAAATTTACCTTGCCCGCCAAGATAGATTTTCAGGCCAACTCGTTTTACATGGGTCCCCGCCAAAATGCCCAAACAGATACCAAAGGAATGTTCTCTTTGAACTTGGCCATGAGCAAGGACTTATTCAAGGATAACGCCACTATATCCTTGAACGTAAGTGATGTATTCAATTCTAGAAGGCGCCAATCGTTTACAGAAACCCAATTCTTTACTTCAGACAGTGAGTTCCAGTGGAGGGTGAGACAGGTCAACCTATCATTAATTTATCGATTCAATCAGCCCAAGGAACGCAGACAGCGAGGTGACCGAAATGGTGGTGACGATGATATGGAAGGTGAAGGTCAGTTCCAAGGATAACGATAGCAGTAGAAAAGAACCCGACGAAAACAAAAAAGAAGCCAAATTGGCTTCTTTTTTTATTCTTCAAGCTTGGCTCGTTTGGCCTCGCGTCTTTCTTTAAACATTTCTCGAAGGTTACCGATCAACCAATAGGGTACTACAAAGGTCAACAAGAAAATCATCAACCAAAAACCAATGGTCAAAATCGTTAAAAAAGCTAAAAAGCCTAAATACTGGTCAAATTCGAACATTATACTATCCTTTTTGTTGAACAAAGATACTTCCTTATTGTGAAAAAATACAAATCTGACTTTAAAAAAGTGTATTTGCCATTAACAACTACCATATAATTTTATGAACAATTACCTTTGTGGGTATAAATTTTGAAAAATGAGTTTTAGGATTGAAAAAGACACCATGGGCGAGGTAAAAGTGCCCGCGGACAAATATTGGGGAGCACAGACAGAACGTTCCCGCAATAATTTTAAGATTGGACCTTCTGGTTCCATGCCTTTGGATGTAGTTTATGGATTCGCTTATTTAAAAAAGGCCGCTGCCTATGCCAACCATGAACTCGGTGTGCTTGCTGTGGAAAAAAGGGACCTGATCGCCCAAGTATGTGATGAAATTCTGGCAGGGGAATTGGACGACCAGTTTCCATTGGTTATTTGGCAGACGGGTTCTGGTACACAAAGCAATATGAATGTCAATGAGGTGATTGCCAACAGAGCCCATGAAATTGCCGGAAAAAAGATTGGGGAAGGTGAAAAAACCATCCAACCCAATGATGATGTCAACAAAAGTCAATCCTCTAATGATACGTTCCCTACGGGAATGCACATTGCGGCCTATAAAAAAATTGTAGAAGTCACTATTCCAGGTGTTGAACAGCTCAAAAATACCTTGGCCAAAAAGTCCAAGGAATTCAAAGATGTGGTGAAGATTGGCCGTACCCATTTGATGGATGCAACTCCCCTAACCCTTGGTCAGGAATTTTCTGGATATGTGGCTCAATTGGAATATGGCCTGAAGGCTTTAAAAAATACCTTGGCACACTTGAGCGAGCTTGCGTTGGGCGGAACAGCCGTAGGAACTGGTCTCAATACCCCAAAAGGATATGATGTTTTGGTAGCCAAATATATTGCTGACTTTACAGGAATGCCATTTGTGACGGCTCAGAACAAATTTGAAGCCTTAGCAGCCCATGATGCTATCGTTGAAAGTCACGGCGCCTTGAAGCAACTAGCGGTTTCCTTAAACAAAATTGCGAATGATATTCGGATGATGGCGTCCGGACCGCGCTCTGGTATTGGGGAAATCATCATTCCAGCCAACGAACCGGGAAGTTCCATTATGCCAGGAAAGGTCAACCCGACCCAATGTGAGGCCATGACCATGGTGTGTGCCCAAGTGATGGGTAACGATGTCGCTGTTAGTGTGGGTGGTACCCAAGGCCATTATGAACTGAATGTATTTAAACCTCTAATGGCTGCCAACATTTTGCAATCAGCACAACTGCTTGGCGATGCTTGTGTAAGTTTTGATGAGCATTGTGCGGTAGGCATTGAACCGAATCACGAAGTAATCAAAAGATTATTGAATAATTCGTTGATGTTGGTCACCGCTTTAAATACCAAAATTGGGTATTACAAAGCAGCTGAAATTGCCAATACTGCCCATAAAAATGGAACCACGCTGCGTGAAGAAGCCATTAATTTAGGTTACGTTACCCCTGAAGAATATGATGCGTGGGTAAAACCAGAGGATATGGTGGGGAGTCTTAAATAATTTAATCAGAATTCAATCCATAAAAAAAGCCCGTTCTGTTGAACGGGCTTCCTTATTTAAATGGATAGTGTGAATTATTTCAATTCAAATTTAGAAGTACCCAACAATTTCAAATTGTTGTCATATACATTCACCATGTAGTTTCCGTCTTTGAAATCATCAGCAGGCTTGTTGATGTAATCACAAACGTCCAAAGAACTGTTCTCATAATAGAAGTTAGTTGCTTTGCTATACGTGATGGAAGCACCTTCCTCAGTAGATTTAGTGAAACTATCACCCAAAACATTTCCTTGAGGACCAAGAACTTCAATGAAGAACTCTCTGTCACCAGCTTCAGCAATTACGTTATCAGCAATGGTAAAGCAAACTTTGAACTTATCAGTAGCTCTAGCTCTAGAAGTAGAAACCAATTTTCCACTGTTTCTTTCTTTCACAGCATCAACACTGATGGTAGAAAGGTTAAGGGCAGAACCTCTTTCAACGGCATCGGCCAATTGCGTGTTCTGTACAATCAAAGAATCGTTAAAAACAGTTTGTTTCTCCAATTCGGTGAATGTACTGTCTCTTTGCATAGCCAACAAGCTGTTGGATTGCGTCAAAGAATCTACTTGCTTCAATAGTTTTTCACGTTCAGCTTTAAGAACACTTACTTGTCTTCTGTATCTTGAAAGTGAAGCAATATCAGCTTTCATACCTTGTACAGAGTCGATATACTTTGCGATGTTGTCTCTTGCAGCAACCAATTCTTCATTGGTAGCATTGCTTTCCAAAATAGCTTTGTCGTACTCAGATTTCAAATTGTTCAAATCCTCAACTACCAACTCCTTTTCTTGCGTTAAAGCTTGAGTTGTCTTTTTCTTGTCTTGATAAAGGCTTACGGTATAAATGATAGTTCCCAAAAGAACCACACCCAATAAACCAGCAATCACCTTCAAACTGTTGTTATTTTTTGTTTCAGTCATAACTTTTTGTATTAATTGATTCTCGTTTAGGTTTTTTAATCAATCGTGTTTGGTTTATATACGCTTTAGATCATGATTTGGATTATTTGGGTTGAAATAATCTCGAAAAAAATCTTCTTTATCCTTGATATGCCTTAATTTTAAAGGAATTCAAAAGAAAGTCATGAAAAGAAATTTTATATTGATGGTCATTGCACTGGCACTCACCATCGCTTGTAAACCGAAAAAAGAAGAGAAAAAAGATACTGCGGAGGTTGATACCCAAGTGGAAACTGAAGCACCGGCAAAGGTTAATATCATACCTATTGAGCATGCTACTGCAGTTTTGGAGTGGAATGATACCACAATATATATTGACCCTGTTGGAGGTAAGGCTGCTTTTGAAGGTCAAAATTCTCCCGACTTGATTTTGATTACCGATATCCATGGAGATCACCTTAGCCCAGAAACTCTGGAAGAGCTCAATCCGGAGAAAGCCATCATCATTGTTCCACAAGCAGTTGCTGACGAAATTCCGGAAGAATTTGCACTTAAAGCCGCCATTGAAATTATGGGCAATGGGGAATCCAAAACATTTTCCGGTGTTACCGTAGAAGCTATCCCCATGTACAACCTGCGTGAAGAAGCTAAGGATTTTCATGTAAAAGGAAGAGGAAATGGTTACGTGTTGACACTAGGTGATGAACGCATCTATTTTTCAGGGGATACGGAGGATATTCCAGAAATGCGTGCATTGGAAAATATTGACAAGGCCTTCGTATGTATGAATCTTCCGTATACCATGACCGTGGAAAGCGCGGCAGATGCCGTTTTGGAATTTCAACCAGATGAAGTTTATCCGTATCACTTTAGGGGACGTCCAGAAGTGAGTGATGTGGCCAAATTCAAACAACTGGTCAATGAAGGAAATCCAGACATTGAAGTGGTTCAATTGGATTGGTACCCCAATGATGAGTTTTGATAGAATAAAATAAAGGTACTATATTGGCGTTAAGGTAACAGACTATAACCAAATCAAATACTTGACCATGGCTCCCAAATCCCGTGTTTTAGTACTTGTGGCCGTACTTTTTGCCATAAATGCTACTTTCTCCCAACAATGTGATAATTACTATTCCAAAGTGACGTATGCCCTAAACCATTGCAAAAAAGCAATGGAGGCCACCAACTTTGAGCACCAAATGTATTATGCAGAACGTGCTTTGACCGCTCTTGAAAAAGCAGATGATTTCAAAGGTGATTGTGTATGCAAAAAGGCGTACGACAAAGCGTATGACACCAAACAAACTTTGAATAAGGCCATAGAACCCGTTGATTGGGAAGCTGGTCGCTTTTTCACTAAAAAAGCATTGGCCCAGGTCAACGAACTCATTACTTTTTTAGATGAGTGTACCCTTGGGGTTTCATCTGATGTTACCGTAGCTGATAGCGACAATACCACAATGGTGCATGAAGCCCATGCTGAAGAAGCTTCCACTCAAAATAAAACAGTTGTTGCAAATGACAATTCCATGGAACTTGAGATGATCAAGGTCTTTGAGAAGCACGCCAAAGATAAATTAACTGCCACCGAAAAGGCCGTTGCCCAATTGGTGGAACTCTCAAAAACCATTGGCACAAATACAACTAAAGGGAACAACGACCCCAACAGTTTGGCAGCTCACCAACAAGCTTATTTAAGAAAAGCTAAAAAAATCCTTGAGGAAGGCATCAAAAATCTCGGAGGAGAAGAATAATTCCTCAATTACCGAATCAATTTTTTATACTTGATACGCTTGGGCATGATATCCGTTCCCAAGCGTTTCTTTTTGTTCTCCTCATAATCAGAGAAAGAACCTTCAAAGAAATACACCTGCGAGTCGCCTTCAAACGCCAAGATGTGGGTACAAATCCTATCTAAGAACCATCTGTCGTGGGAAATGATCACTGCACAGCCTGCAAAGTTTTCCAAACCTTCTTCCAAGGCGCGAAGTGTATTTACATCCAAATCGTTGGTAGGCTCATCCAGCAGCAATACGTTTCCTTCTTCTTTTAAGGTCATGGCGAGATGAAGTCGGTTTCTTTCCCCACCGGAAAGCATACTTACCTTTTTGTTCTGCTCGCTTCCAGAGAAGTTGAACCGACTCAAATAGGCTCGGGAATTAACTTGCTTCCCTCCCATCATTACCAATTCTTGTCCATCGCTGAAGTTTTCCCAAATTGATTTTTCGGGGTCGATGTTGGAGTGGCTTTGGTCCACGTAGGCCAATTTAGCTGTGTCCCCAACAATAAACTCCCCTTTATCGGGGGTTTCTTCGCCCATGATCATTCGGAAAATAGTGGTTTTACCAGCTCCGTTGGGACCAATAATGCCAACGATTCCCGCTTGTGGCAAATTGAAGTTCAACTCTTCATACAGTAATTTATCACCATACGCTTTGCTTACACCTTTTGCTTCAATCACATTGGTTCCCAATCTAGGTCCATTGGGAATGTATATCTCCAACTTCTCTTCCAGTTGTTTTTGATCTTGACTGAGCAGCTTATCATAATTCTTTAAACGAGCTTTTTGTTTGGTCTGCCTTCCTTTTGCCCCTTGACGCACCCAATCTAACTCGCGCTCCAAAGTTTTCTGACGCTTGGAAGCTTGTTTGCTCTCCTGGGCCAAACGTTTGGCCTTTTGATCTAACCAGCTGGAATAATTGCCTTTCCATGGAATACCTTCTCCTCTGTCCAACTCTAAAATCCAGCCAGCTACGTTATCCAGAAAATAACGGTCGTGCGTTACGGCAATGACCGTTCCTTTATATTGTGCCAAATGATGTTCCAACCAATGCACAGATTCTGCATCCAAGTGGTTGGTAGGCTCATCCAACAATAGCACATCGGGTTCTTGCAACAACAAACGGCATAACGCCACCCTTCTGCGCTCCCCACCAGACAGTACTCCAATTTTCTTGTCAGATTCTGGAGTACGGAGGGCATCCATCGCGATTTCCAGTTTTGTATCTAGTTCCCAAGCGTTGGACGCATCAATCTGGTCTTGAAGAGCTGCTTGCTTGTCCATCAACTTCTGCATCTTGTCCGCATCCTCATAGACTTCAGGCAGACCGAACATATCGTTGATTTTATTGTATTCATCCAAAATGGCCACGGTTTCGGCAACACCTTCGCGCACCACTTCCATTACGGTCTTGTTCTCATCCAACTGGGGTTCCTGCTCCAAATAGCCAACGGTGTAGCCCGGAGAGAAAACAACATCACCTTGATAGTTTTTATCGACACCCGCTATAATCTTCAACAAGGTGGATTTACCGGAACCGTTGAGACCCAAAATCCCAATTTTGGCACCGTAAAAGAAGCTTAAATAAATGTTTTTGAGTACAGGGGTGTTGGCCGTTTTAAAGGTCTTGGTAACCCCAGACATTGAAAAAATGACTTTTTTATCGTCTGACATGTAGTTGTTCTTTAAATTGAAAAAAGGGAGAATCTAAACCCGGCCCTTGAGCGCGTTGAATACCCAAGCCACAGCAAAAAATCCGATACCTACCGCACCAAAACCGTAACCTGCAACTTCATCATATTTGAAAGCTCCAAGAGCTATCATTCCTATTCCTACAAAAATCATGATCCAAGTGGCCCAAGCGAGCACTGTGTTTTTGTTCATTCCCATATAAATCGTTCAGAAGAGCCTCAAATATCGTAAAAAATGAAATAATCCAAAGAATTGAATCGGGTTTATCCCTCAAAAGGAAAGGTAATTCCGCATTTTTCACGAATTGAGTCCAATAATTCGGCTACATCCAAGCTGTTTTGATGTGACCAAAGGTCACTTTCCAACTTCTTGGCTTTTAAACATTGGTGCACTTCCTCAATTTCATATACAAAACCATTCCCTTGACGGGGTAGTTCAAATTCTTGGGTTTTACCATCCTTTTCCAATCTGCAGCCATCCGCTTCGTGCCATCTGGGGTGGATAAAAATCTCCCCCTTGGTACCTGAGATTTCGGCTTCCATTTTGGATTTACTGGTCAAACCACTGTATAAAACGGCTTGCGCATTTTCATAATGAAATAACATGGACGTTTGCAACTCAGTCCCATTTTTATGAAAGTTTGATTTGGCCATAATTTCTCTGGGCATGCCCAAAATCAAATAGGCCAAAAAGATAGGGTAGATTCCAATATCGAGCAGGGAGCCTGAAGCCAACTCTGGATTCAACAGTCTGGAATCCATACTTCGGTTCAATGCATAAAATGCAAAGTCGGCATGGAGATAACCTACTTCCCCTATGGTTCCGTCATCCACCATTTGCTTTGCTTTCCGCACTGATGGATTAAATCGGGACCAAAGACCTTCCATCATAAAAACACCATTTGCTTTGGCCGCAGCAACAATTTCCTCTACTTCTGCTCTATTAACACCCAAGGGTTTTTCACAAAGTACGTGCTTACCCGATTCTATGGCCTGTATGGCCAAATCCTTATGAAAATTATGTGGTGTGGCCACATAGACAATATCCACCGTATCCGAATTGAAAAGCTCGTCATAATTTCCAAAAACATTGGGGATATTGTATTTATCCGCGAATTGCTGCGCTCTATCCAAACTTCTGGACGCCACGGCGGCGACATCTGCATCCGGTACAAGCTTTAAGTCTTCGGTGAAATCAGTGGCAATTTTTCCAGGGCCCACAATGCCCCATTTAATTTTTGTGTCCATATTCCATCAAAAGTAATGATTATAACTCCTTATCTTTAACCAATAGCAAGAAATTGAATAAGACCTATGGATATAGACTTCAACAAAAATGAAGACCATAATAAGTTGATGCTCTCTGACCTTCGGAAGAGATTGGCCACAGTAAAGCTTGGGGGCGGTAAAAAGCGCATTGAAAAGCACCATGAAAAGGGCAAAATGACGGCCCGAGAGCGAATTGATTATCTGTTGGATGCCAAATCTCCATCCATTGAAATTGGAGCATTTGCAGGAGATGCCATGTACGAGGAACACGGAGGATGCCCATCTGGTGGTGTTGTGGTGAAGGTAGGCTATGTGAAAGGCAAGCAATGTGTAGTGGTTGCGAATGATGCAACGGTAAAAGCTGGCGCTTGGTTTCCAATCACGGGCAAAAAGAACTTACGAGCCCAAGAAATATCCATTGAAAATAAACTCCCCATCATTTATTTAGTGGACAGTGCAGGGGTCTATCTGCCCATGCAGGATGAAATCTTTCCGGATAAAGAACATTTTGGTCGGATTTTTAGAAACAATGCCGTTATGAGCAGTATGGGGATAACCCAAATTGCTGCGGTCATGGGTAGTTGTGTCGCCGGTGGTGCTTATTTACCTATCATGAGTGATGAAGCTTTGATCGTGGACAAAACGGGAAGTATTTTCTTAGCGGGAAGCTATCTGGTAAAGGCTGCCATTGGGGAGAGCATTGACAATGAGACTTTGGGAGGTGCCACCACACATTCGGAAATCAGTGGGGTGACGGATTACAAGGCCAAGGACGACAAGGATGCCTTGGACAAAATCAAGAATATTGTTGATAAGATAGGGGATTTTGAAAAGGCTGGTTTCAATCGTGCTGAACCTAAAACACCATCGGAAAATCCAGAAGATATTTATGGAATACTGCCTGCTTCGCGAAGTGGCCAGTACGATATGTTGGAAATCATTAAACGATTGGTTGATAATTCCGAATTTGAACAATACAAGGAAGGCTACGGTAAAACCATTTTAACAGGCTACGCTCGAATTGATGGTTGGGCCGTGGGTATTGTCGCCAATCAACGGAAGGTCGTGAAAACCAAAAATGGGGAAATGCAGTTTGGCGGCGTTATTTATTCAGATTCTGCTGACAAAGCCACCCGATTTATTGCGAATTGTAACCAAAAGAAGATTCCGTTGGTATTCCTCCAAGATGTGACTGGTTTTATGGTGGGCAGTAAGAGTGAGCATGGTGGAATTATTAAAGATGGCGCCAAAATGGTGAACGCGGTGAGCAACTCTGTAGTGCCCAAATTCACCATTGTTATTGGAAACAGCTACGGGGCTGGCAACTATGCGATGTGTGGCAAGGCGTACGACCCAAGATTGATTGTAGCCTGGCCAAGCGCTGAACTCGCCGTGATGAGTGGAAATTCAGCTGCAAAGGTGTTATTGCAGATTGAAAAAGCCTCTTTGGAAAAAAGTGGTCAACCTATTGATGCTGAAAAGGAGAAAGAACTTTTTGATAAAATCAAACAACGTTATGACCACCAGATATCACCTTATTATGCTGCAGCCCGCCTTTGGACCGATGCCATTATTGACCCTTTGGATACCCGTAAATGGATTTCAATGGGGATAGAGGCGGCCAATCATGCACCGAGCGATAAAAAATTCAACATGGGGGTACTTCAAGTGTGATTATTCTACGGTAAACCGAGCCAATTCTTGCTCGTCCCCAGGTTCTTGTAGTCGAATCATAAAGTCTTCACTTTTTTGATTGGGCTTTCCAAAATTGTATTGTACCGTACATTTTAGGAATGTGGTCGCTTTATTCGCTGGCGTTCGGTTACTGGAATAGGTAGCATTCAATATCCATTCACCTTTGGTGTCCGACCCCACAATTTCAAATTGCTCATTGGAATTTCCATTTTGGATTTCTTCCAAAATTCGATTTCGATCGCCCACTTCGGTGTGTTCCCAAGTGAAAAATCGTTTTTGAGGGTTTACAAATTGCACTGAAAATTCAGCATCGGGCACATTCCAATCCAGAATCAATCGCGCATTATACGTAACATTATTGCGGTATTTGGCATCAACTTCATCAATTTTCAAATTTATTTTTTCCCGATTGACCATATTGCGTATTTCCGTACCCACCACTTTCTCCATAGACCTAAAATTCAACTGCGGGTTGGCTTCTCCGGTTACCATTCCATTTAAAATGGTGAGTGCTTCCTGGGTGTTCTCGGCATGCTTGTGGGCCATTGCCACATCAAAATAAGACTGCACCTTATTGGGGAACAGGGCCATTTTTTTATCGGCTGCAAATACGGCCATATTGTAGTTTTCCAAAACCATGTATTTTAAAAACATAGCTCGTAACGCTTCATATGAAGGATTTTCCTTTTCCAAAATATTGGATAAGATACGTTCTGCTATTTCTGGGCTGGAATCGAGAAAAAAGTTGGAAACATCTATAAAATACTCTGGAACCTCACTAAAAGCCATACGCTGTTCCAAATACAAGTCATAAGCTTCCTTTACATTTTTACCCTTCTTTAAATCCTTTAGATAAGGGGTCACCAATGCCTTATTGTTCACTTTAATCTTCTCTTCATAAATGTTGTTCTTCAAACGTGCAATGTCCGTTTTTTCTCCATTTTCCTTAGCATAGGTCGCAGATTTTGAGGTAATCAAGAGCACACCGTTCACGCCAAGGCTACCATATTTATTGGTGGCGGCCAATCCCTTTAACACAGTGATGTCAGCAATGTTTTCTGGATTGATGAAGTCCGTGCTAAAAACGGTTCCACTTCCCGAATCAGATTGGCGGAGTGGTACGCCATCAATTACAATAAGGCCGTATACATTACCATATAAAGTGTTTCTTGGTCGCATTCGCACCTGACTCAAATCATCATTTTGATTTAGATTGACCCCAGAAAACTTCCCTTGGATGGCCATGTTCATAGTTGAAGCTGCATCTGGAATATCCTCTTCAGAAATTGATTGGACGGCATAACCTACTTTGTCCCTGTTCTCCTCACCATAGCCCGTTGTAATAGTTTCTTGTTCAAGCTCTGTTTTCTTCTCGCTCACCACTACTTCCTGAAGTTGAATTCCCTGGTCTTCCAATGAAAAATTAAGCGTATTGGTTTTCCCCAACACTTGCTTTTCCAATTTGTTTCCATAAGCAACGACCAAGGTGTCGCCTACCATTCCATTTATAGAAAAAGTCCCGGTCTCATTGGATTTTACACGGTTACTTTGATTTCCCTGAACATAAATTTCAGCACCCTCTAAACCAACCGTTCCGCTATAAATAGTCCCGGAATATTGATTTGGTCTTTCACTTTCAACATTTGCATTACGTTTTTCATTAAAATCCACCAAGTTTCCATTGTTCACGATCGAGAGTAGATTTAGACTTGCCTTGTCAAAACTCTCACTACTATTTATGATGAAAAGCTCTCCATTAAAATTTGGCGTACCATTCCCCAAATTTTGTTTTCCATCCGTAAAAAGGAGGACGTCACCTGAATCTACATAATTGCTGAGCGATTCATAGGAAGTGGCTCCATCATACCGCAAATCATCCAGCTTAGCTTTAATGGAGGACCAATTACCTGATACGACCTGATAGCTATCTTTTGACAATACCCTGTTGCTGAAAGTGATGACATTTACCTTCGCATTCTGAACCGTTTTAAAGTAAGTGTCCAAAAAATAATAATCCTTTTCAATATCCCGGTTTTGCATGGAAAGGGATACATCCCAGCATAGAGAAACTATTTTTGATTCTTGGGCATAGCTACCGAATCCAACTAGGAAACAGCACAATAAGACAATATGAATCCGTGATTTCATACTTCAATATATCAATATTTTGTATTCCTTTCAATATGTGCGAAGGTAGGAATGGCATTCCCCATATAATTGTATAAAATCGACGTAAAAAATGTAATTGTGTTCTAGCGCGAGAATTTAGTACCCTTGCTGAGCTTTCACCCTAGGAATCAATAGAAGTTCTGTTTGTCTTCCATTGACGTATCGAAATCCTTCCTCTCCAAAAAAACCAGCTTCTTCCAACATAATTCGGATATCGCGATTCCACTCTGGAATGTTCACTGTGGCATTGAGTTCAATGGCGTAGACCGTATTGGGATTCAAGGGATAGTTTTCTCCATCATCCTTCATCACGCCGCCTTGGGAATCCCACATACCTATGGTGGTTCCTGCCGAATGGCCATACGTACCTAAGGGATGCGTATAAATAGCAGGTTGCAAGCCCGCTTCCCTGGCCTCTTGCAGCGATTTAGCCAAAATTTCATTTCCAACCCTTCCCTCTACCATATTTTTGGTTAAGAAATCCTGGACGCGGTTGCCATCATAGAGGGCATTTACCAAAAAAGAGGGAGCTTCGGTCTCTTCGGGTTTTAGCACATAGGCCAACTCTTGACAGTCTGTATTAAGACGGAGGTAGGTTATGCCAAAATCGCAATGTAGCAAATCTCCGGGCAGGATTACCATATCATCCGGTCTACCCGAAAAGGAATATAGATGGCTTACCAATTCTTCACTGGTTCGTTGTATGTCCACGGTGGGATGAAACCAAGTTTCAAGGCCCAAATCCGTAACTTTCTGACGCATCCACCACTCCACTTCAGTAGTCGTGGTAATACCGGGAGTAATCACTTTTTCGGAAAAGGCCTCGGCAATAATGTCATGGGTAATGTCCACCAACTGGTCAAAAATTACCATTTCCCGTTCAGTTCTTGTTTCTATCCATCGAACGGCCAATTGTTCCGCAGAGATAACTTTGGAATGGTATTTCTTAGGAAGGTTGACCATGAACTCGTCATAATCAGTTTTATCCAGACCATCCGCGATATTATGATCCTTGGAAAAATTAAGAGCAATTTTTTTGGGATTTCGCTCTTCAATAAGTTGCATTAATCGTTTCCATTGGTCAGGCTCTTTTTCTTTGTCCCAAGCAGAAATAATGCTCTTTCCAATATTGTAACGGGCCACGGCTAATTTTTCAATTGTATTTTTTTCTTTGTTCCGATAGAACAAAAGTATCGTCCTTCTTCTAGCATTCAGCCACGTAGCGGGAAGCATAGTACGTAGTACTGGGTCTTCATTGTACTCTCTTGAGATGAGAATCCACATGTCTATGTCCGTGTCATCCATAAGCTTGGGGAGCAAAACATTGAAGCGTTCTTCCAAAATTTCATCCACCACCTTTGCGCGTTCCACTTCGGGCAAGATTTGTTGGGCTTGGACATTGATAATTGAAATAAGAGCAAGAGAAAGTATAAGCTGTTTCATGAAGTTTGATTTACTCCGTCAAAATACAAAACTTACAGAATTTGTTCCATGATTTTTTTGCGATGTACCTTACCGCTTCCGGTTTCAACAAACGATTTTAAGGCATAAACTTCTTTTGGGATTTCATATTTATTCAAATCTGGCAACCTCTTTATTTTTTTGAGTAATTCCGGTGCATCAACCCGAGGTGCTTCAATAACCAGAATAAGCTTTTGCCCCAAAGCTTCATCGGGAGTTCCTGCAATAAAAAAACGGGATTGAATTACCGTGTTGAGCTTCTTCTCAATTTCTTCAGGAATCAATTTAACACCACCCGAATTTATTATGGAATCAAACCGCCCCAACCATTTAAATTGGTTGTCACCTACCAACTCCACCACATCATTGGTCACAATTTTGCCTTCTGAAATTTTAGGAGCATCAATGACCAAACACTCCCTTCCATCTACAGCAATATTTATGTTTGGTAAGGTTTCAAAATAAGGCTTCGGATCATTGTTTATTCTCTTAACCGCAATATGGGTTATGGTCTCCGTCATCCCATAAGTCTCAAAAACATTAGTGGATACCTCACTTAACTTTCTACGTAGATTTGAATCTACCGGAGCCCCTCCAATAATCAATGTTTGTACATCATCCAATTTATTTAAGGAGTTCTGCACTTGCAATGGCACCATGGCCACAAAATCGTAATTCGTATTGCTACTTGATAATGGGGTTGATGATGGTTCAACATAATCCAAATGTAAACCGAGGGTCATAGCTCTTACCAACATCATTTTTCCTGCAATTCCGGTACAGGGCAAACACAGAAGTGCAGATTGGCTTGGCCTTAGTTGAAAGTAGTCGCCTGTGGCCATCGCCGAATTGACCATATGCTCCTTTTTAAGTGCAATTCTTTTCGGCCTCCCCGTAGACCCAGAGGTTAAGACCTCTAAAGTAGGGAGGTCCGAAGTCCAATCCAAGATAAAATCACCAATGGGAACCTCAAAAGGTTCTCCCTCTTTGACCAAACTATACCCAATTTCTTTAAGGTCTTCCAGCTCATAGGAAACACCATTCAGTTTGAATTGTGGGTGAATGTTATGCCAAATTGGATTCTCCATCAGATACGGCCACGAATTGTTCTTTGGTCATTACTTTTCCAAATAATCGGTCTTTCCAGTTTTTCCAGCGATATTTTTTAGAGAAAAAGAGCAATAGCAAAGGAAAAATCACAAAAACGGGAATGAGGGCATCCCAGCCCAGTGATGGTTCCGAAATGTCCTTATAAATGGAATTGGTCTGAAAGGCTGTCCAATCTGCCGTGACCAGTAAGGCGGTAATCAAATTGTTAGCGGCATGAAAGCCTAGTGCCAGTTCCAAACCTTCATCCATAAGGGTTAAAATCCCCAAGAAAAAGCCTGTTCCAATGTAATAGATAAGAATTCCCAAGCCCAATTTCTCCACTTCCGGATTGGCAATGTGCATCAATCCGAACAATGTCGATGTCACTACCAAAGGTACCCAACGATTTTTGGCCAAAATGCCCAATCCCTGCATCATATGGCCCCTAAAGAGGTATTCTTCAAAGCTGGTCTGTAGCGGAATCAGCACAACAGCTATAATGGCCAAGGGAATGAATTTCATCAAATCAAAATTGAACACGTAATGCTCTGGGGAGAAATAAATATCAATCCCAACGAGGATTACGGTAATTAGGCTCCAAAGTCCAAAGGAAAAGAAGATGCGCCGCCAATCAATTTTCTTTCGTGAAGTGGTCAGCGATGTAATGGACTGTCTGTGGACAAGATACGCCCATCCCAGAACAACAAATAATCCTACTGCCAACGGTATCAGTAACATGATCAACACCAAATTGGACCCAAATTGTGCAATTATTTGTTCCATGGTATCTTCCACACTTACCGGTGAATTTACGGTTGCCACATAATTTGCAATCATAAATAAGATGAAGGCCGTTGGAATAATGAAATACTTCCACAAGCCGATTTCTCCTTTATATCCTTGTTCTATATACATAACTCTTCAATTAAATTTTCTTGCCAATTCTGTGCTTTTAGATACCGTAGTTCTCCATTGGAAACGTCCAATGGACTATCAAAATTATTAGTGTACAGACTTCCTGTCCCCAATCCTTGAGGCATGGTACTGTTCAACGTGTATGTCCACTGCGCAATAGCGTTGAGCCCAATATTGCTTTCCAAAGCGCTGGTTATCCACCATCCAATATTGTATTTTTCTGCAATCTGAATCCATTCTTCGCAACCGCCATATCCTCCCACCAAACTTGGCTTTAAGATAATATATTGTGGCTTTATGGTTTGTAGCAATCGTTCCTTTTCTGTTACAGAAAAAATACCAATAAGTTCTTCATCCAGGGCGATGGGCAAGGGTGTGTTTTGACAGAGCTCGGCCATTGCATCCCATTGTTTTGATTTGATTGGCTGCTCGATGGAATGCAATTCAAACGTGGATAATTGTTCTAGCTTTTTTAAAGCATCTGATGATGAAAATGCGCCATTGGCATCCACTCGAAGTTCAATTTCATTTGGTGTGAAGTTGGTTCGAATAGCTTTGAGAATAGAAAGTTCGGTCTCAAAGTCAATGGCCCCAATTTTCATTTTGATGCATTTAAAACCTTCCTTGAGTTTATGTTCCAGTTGGGAGAGCATAAATGCCTCATCTCCCATCCAAATCAATCCATTGATGGGAATTGGTGCTTCTTTTTGGGTAAAGTCCGAAGGAAATAATTCAAAAGGATTTTTGGAATTCAGAGATAAAAAGGCTTGTTCCACCCCAAATTGAATGGAAGGAAATTCCATCAATGCATTTCGTAAGGATTTTTGTTCCAAATGAATGTTTTCACAGACCCATTTCAGCTTTTCCTCATAATGGGGTACGTCATCAGCACTTAAACTTCTTAAAATGCCACACTCCCCAATTCCATGTCGGTTTCCATCGGTGAGTATCAAAAACCAGGTTTCTTTCCGGGTCAAAACACCACGCGACGTTCCACTGGGAATCTTAAAATCTAGGATATACTTTTTATAGGTAGCTTTCATCCAATGGTTTCAAATGTAACCATATTTAGGATGTTTCGAACAAAAAATGATTAGCTAAAGTTGAACCAAAACCGAACCCCCTCGGTTTGCTTTTCAATATTTAATTTGGACTGAAGCTGGTTCACCAATCGGTTCATGAGGCGGATTCCCATGGAAGAATGGGTGCGTTCTTCGGTGTCTTCCGGTAGGCCAACACCGTTATCGGTATATTCAAAATAGCCCTGATCGCCATTTTTACGCAGATGGATGTAGATTTTCCCATTTTCATCATTCTCTGGGAAGGCATATTTGAAGGAGTTGGAGACCAATTCGTTCAGTATCAATCCAAAAGGAATGGCGCGATCAATATCCAATTCGGTACCTTCAGCATCAATGGTAATGCTGATGTTGTGTCCTCCTTTTTTATAAACCGACTGCACGCTGTTGATGAGACTTTCAATATACCCCTGCATTTCAATCACGGACAAATCATCATTTTGATAGAGCTTTTGGTGAATCAAAGCCATGGCCTTCACCCTACTCTTTCCTTCTTCCAAAGCCTCGATAGCGGCCTTACTTCTCGTGTTTTTGGTTTGAAGGCTCAACAAACTGGACACCATTTGCAGGTTATTTTTTACCCTGTGGTGAATTTCTTTGAGCAGGGAATCCTTTTCTACCAAAGCATTCTCAATCATATGCTTTTGTTCGGCAATCAATCGTTGATTTTTGATACTTTTTAAATAGGCGTAGACCAACCCGGCAAAACCAAGTAAGGTGAATATCAAGGAAACAAAAACCAAATTCATACGCTCGTCTTTGGCCTTCATATCACTACGGGCCTGCTCATTGATACGTTTTTGCTCCTCGATTAATCGTTGGGAATTCTCCAAATCCTCATTGGCCACAATGGTCACCAATTGTTGTTTTATAATTGAAGATTGCTTCTGTGCCATGGAATCCTTGATACGCTCATTTCGCTTGTAGTACATTGCGGAGTTTTTGTAGTTCTCCACCCTGTCATAATAGGCAGCCAACAAGCTGTTTCGTTTTATGACCTGTAGAATTCCAATGTTGTCAAATTCAATATCCAGATTTCGTTTAGCGGCCAAAAATCGGTCAAGTTGCAAGTTGGCATCTGCCAAATAGAGGGTATTTTCTACCATCTCGCTCTTATGACTGTTTTTGGATGAGGTATCCAAAACCTCAATACTGCTCTCCAAAAGTGGAATGGCTTCTTCGTATTCCCCCAACATTACGTGGCACTTTCCAATATTTCCTTCTATTTCGGCCTTTAACAAATCGCTTTCAAAAAGCTCATCTTCACTTTTTTGAACGGAGATATCGTTGATATAAACATCCAAATAGGCTTTTGCCTTCTTTAATTCGCTCAAAGCTGTTGGGGCAGAATTATCCAAGCGCAAAAAGTTCCCCACTTTACTATGGTACTCTGCCAATTTGAAGGTTTCATTGTCGGCAATGGTAGGCTTTACCTCCATGATGTACTGGTTCCGGGCCACTCTGTACAATCCAAGGTTGCTATAGATATCATAGAAAGAGACATTATCGGTGATGCCCATTTCCTTTTTTTGCTTTCGGATTTCTATTTGCTTATCAAAAAGTTGAAGATTGGCATAGTTGTCGTCCAACACATCCAATACCGCTGTTTGTGATTCTACATCCAAAGAATCTTTAAAGGCATACAGCTCTTTTGCCAAAGTTGTGCTCTTATCGTATTCCCCCAGGTCATTGTAAATCTGCGCCTGCATTATCTGGTAGAGACGAAGCGCGGTGGTGTCCTCCGTTTTTTGGGCGTTGGCCAAATAGATTTTGATTGTATCCAACCAATCATAGGCTGAATTTTGATTGTAACGGTCAATGGAATTGAAGAATACATTGAAGCGTTCCCTGGGCGCGTCGGTGTCCTGAAATTCCTTAAGCACGCTCTGCTCACCATCCAACAAGGATTGCGCCGAACCGCTATAAAGAAAAACAAAGCAAAATGCAGTGAATAAAAATCTTACGTAACGTCCCATGAATTTACTATATATAGTACTTCAGGAAATTCCTGAACCTCTATACTATTGTTTGTGCCCTTTATTTCTATTCCCCGTAAGATGATTTCTGCGCTGGACGAATTAAACGATTCCACCTTTGGAATCAACGTATGGGGTATATAAAGAACGTTAGTTTGGCGTCAAAATTAAATGCAAAGGTACAGACTTGTTCAGTATTGTTGTGAAACTGCCGATTTCTGTTGTGAAACGTATTTAGGGGTATGTCAAACCACCTTTTGTCGATGTTTTGTGCATTTCATGGATTTTGCACACCTTATAAAATCAAAAAAGGCCTTGCTATTAAACAAGACCCTTTTACGAGAACACTATATGAAAATGAAAAAATTACTTTCTGAATTATTTACACTGCTAAAGTAGACCAGGCCTACAACAGTGGAAAAACATTGTTGTGAACCCTTAAAAAGTTGTGGTCAGTTCATCAGAAAAGTTTGTAGCATAAAAAAAGCGCCTTAAAAAAGACGCTTTTATTATTCGTATGTGCTTTCTATATCAACTGTTCATCGATGAAAGGATAAACTCCTTGAAATCCTTTGAAATTGGAATCAAGTTGTTGTTGATCATGATATCTTTTGAATTGATGGCATCAATATGATCTACATTTACAATATAAGATTTATGTGCTCTATAAAACTTGTTCTTTGGCAATTTCTCCAAATAATCCTTTAAAGGTGAGCGTACCAAAAACTTTTTATCCGCCGTGTTGACTTCCAAATAGACGTTATCTGCCTTTATGAACTGGATATCCGTAAACTGAATCCTGTAATAAAGGTGCTGTTTTTTAACGAAGATGGAGTCCTTCAATACGGAGTTGGAGGTGAAGCTTTCCCCTTCCTCTCCTTCTTCATCCCTAATTTCTCCCTTCTTGTTGTAGTTGAAATTGGAAAGTGCAATTTCTATGGAAGTATATAGGTCTTGTTGCTCAAAAGGTTTTACCAAATAACCATCAGGTTTTACCGTTTTTGCATTTTCAACTGTTGCCCTATCCGAGTTGGAGGTCACAAAAATGAAAGGAATGTTGTAGGATTCCCTAATATGCTTTCCTAAATCGATTCCAGTTTTGTCGGAAGCCAAGATGATATCGATCAGGACCAAATCCACATGATTGTTTTTCAATACCTCCACGGCCTGCTCATAGACGATTACATTGTCCACAATCTCATAGCCGATTTCTTCCAGCATGGACTGCATGTCATCAGCAATGATGACGTTGTCCTCTACAATTAAAATTCTAATCGGATGTTCCAAGTTCCTTAAAGTTTATTTGGTTGTATACCAAAATTACAAAAAATTATTGATAGCAATATAGAACAATATTGCGAGCGCAAAGGTGCTGAGTGCCAATTTTTTAAGTTCTCCATCAAGTTTACCCGGCTCTTGGGTTTTCAATACAGTTCCCAAATGAATCAAAATGGGTAAAAAAGCGAGCATGAAATAGGCGTTGAAGAGAGGTATGCTTTCTATCCAGATATAAGCGATAAAACAGAGTAAAGCTAAAGATAGCAAAGCAAAATGATAAAACTTTCCGTTTGCAAATCCCATTTTGACCACCAAGGTGTTCTTTCCAGATTTTTTGTCTGAAAACACATCCCTTAGATTGTTCAGATTGAGTACCCCTACGCATAACAACCCAATGGATACAGCCGGAAGCAATGAAGCCCAATCCAAGGATTTGGTGTATAAAAACATACTGCCCAAAACCCCCAAAAGCCCGAAGAACAGAAAAACGAACACATCACCAAGCCCTAAATACCCATACGCATTTGAACCAATGGTATATTTAAGGGCGGCCCATATGCTCAGGGCACCTAGAAGAAAAAAGAGCAGGACGTAAATCCAGTTTTCGGTGCCGAATGCCAAATAAATGAGTGCCAACGCCAATACCATGGAAATTAAACTCGAAATAATAATTCCTCTTTTTAACACAGGTCGGGACAATAAGCCACTTTGGAGTGCTCTCGGTGGGCCAATCCTGTCCTCATTGTCAGTGCCCTTTACTCCGTCACCGTAGTCATTGGCAAAGTTGGAGGTTACCTGAAAACCAATGGTGGTCAAAAGCGCCAAAACAAAAATGCCCAACTCAAAGAAACCTTGTTTTCTGGCCAAGGCGGTACCCACTATAATTCCAGATAGTGAAAGAGGAAGGGTCCGTAGTCTAGCAGCCTGTATCCAGACCTTACTGTTTCCCAAGATTAGTAGGGGTCTTCTATTTGAATTCGTTTTCCGTCTTGGTAGGAGGCTACAAAAGCATCCTTAAAGCCCATCTGTACCAATTGTTTTCTAAACGATTGTGCCTCATCCAAGGTTTCAAAATTTCCCAACGAATAGGCATAGAATGGATTGGTTTTTACGAAAAGGGTGTTCGTCAGTGCCTCGGAGGCCAATGTAACATTGTTGTCCACAAAGGATTTCACCTGCACGGAATATATTTTTTCTTTATCCAAGAACGCCTTGGCCAAATAGAACTCCCGTACCAGGCTAAGCTCTTCATTTTGGGCCTTTAGATTATCAATACGGGTTTTAACGGCATCCAAACTGTCTATGGAGACCAAAAGATGGTTATTCTGATTTTCGAATGAATTCTTACTGCTAAGCCCTGCCGTAAACGAAGTAATGGCCAGGACACCGATGACAAACAAACCGGTAATACCCAATAAAACATTGCGTTGCAGCCTTATTTTTCGGAGGTCTTTATTCTTATATTTTATTTGGTCCAGAAGTCGCTCGTTGATAATCTGGGCCTTATCTATGTCCTTGTGAAGGTCCAACAAGTCACTTTCTTCTATAAAAGGCATATGTCAAGTGGTTATAAATTTTTACAGCTCGCTAAAAGCATAGCTGTCAATAAGTTAAATTGAGATTATACAAATGTAAAATTTTTGCGTAAAGAAAAAAACTTAGAGGTATCAAAATAGTCCTGCAATCTCAACTATTTAATGAATGCTAATTTTTCCTCCGGCTAAATTAACGAAATGCCATCTTCCTGAATAGTGATCTTACGCTGTCTGTACAATATACCAACCCCTTTTTTAAAAGCCTTTTTGCTTAAATGGAGCTCTTTTTGAATTTCGTCCGGTGATGATTTATCGTGCAATGGCAAAAAACCGTTGTTCTGTTGTAATTTATCATAAATTATCTTTGCCGTGGGCTCCAACATTTTCGCTCCAATAGGCTGAAGTGAGATGTCAATTTTATTATCATCCCTTACATTTTTAACAAAGCCCTTCATTCGGCTTCCCACAGCAACTGGTCTAAATAGGTCACTGTCAAAAATGAGCCCTTTGTGCTTGTCATCCACAATAACCTCCCAACCCAAAGGCGTTTTTCGAGCTGCCATGATATCCACTTCATCATTGACCTCATATTGGACATTTTCGTTGGATAAGAATTTGTTTATTCTGCTAGAGCCCACCAACCGGAAGGTCTCCTCATCCAAATAACAATGTACAATATATTTGTTTCCTTCCTCCATGCGCTGGGCTTGCTCCCGAAATGGCACCAAAAGATGTTTTTCCAAACCCCATTCCATAAAGGCCCCAAAATCAGCTACTTCCGCAACTTTGAGAAACGCAAAACCATTACGTACAATGTGCGGTTTCAAGGTGGTGGCGATAGGCCGTTCATTATTATCAAGGTAGCAGAACACCTCCATTTCGGCATCAATCTGAAAATCCTCCGGAACATACTTGTTGGGTAGCAACACTTCCGTGCCCTCTTCATCTCCTAAAAAAAGACCAACACTTGTGCTTCTAAGTACTCTTAAGGTGTTATAATCTCCCAGTTTTATCATAATGCAAAGGTAGACTGAAAATACGGGTATAAAAAAAGCCATCCAAAAAGGACAGCTCTATTTTCATGTATGAGTCTATTAATTATAAACAGATTCCTTCCCAAAATACTTGGTCAACATGTAATAGATCACAGCACGGTACTTGTTTTTATCGGAGCGCCCATACCCATCAATAATACTATGTATTGCCTCCATTAATGCTGGATTGTCCGCAAGGCCCAATTTTTTTATCAAAAAATTGTTTTTTACGGTTTCCAGTTCTTTTTCATCGGAACCTGAAACGCGCGATGCATCCAGGTTGTATATGGCAGGACCCAACCCAACGGCAACTCTGGTAAGCAAGTCCATGTCCGGTGCCTGCCCAAATTTGCTTTTGATGTCCTCAGCGTACTTTGTGATCAACTCGTCTCTTTTGCTCATGATTGATTAGTGTTGTTTTTATGATTTATACCTTGGTTCTAAGATATAAAATCGAAGTACCCAAGCAAAATTTTATTGTTCACCAAGCGTGGTGTACGAATTTCTAATATTTTGGGCCTAAGCGAAGTAGTGTAAAAACCATCCAAGCCTTGAATTAGTTCTTCCTTGTTTTCTGCGATGCAATACTCAAACCCGTACATCTGTGCCAAATGTTCCGCGGTATAGGAATGTTGGGTCTCAAAAAAGGTGGAAAACTCGTCCGTATCCTCCTTTCCTGGGAGAATCCTAAAAATACCTCCCCCAGAATTATTGATGAGAATTATTCTAAAATCAGGTCGAATGTTGGCATTCCACAAACCATTGCTATCATAAAAGAAACTGAGGTCACCCGTAATCAACAGGGTAGGTTCTTCTGCATGGATTGAAGCACCGACCGCTGTGGACGTACTGCCATCGATACCACTGGTACCTCGGTTACAGAACACTTTCAAAGAAGCATCCATGGGGAACAATTGGGCATAGCGCACGGTGGAACTGTTGGCCAAATGCACCTGATACCCTTTGGGTATGTGTTGCATTACTTTATCAAAAACGGTAAAATCTGAAAACGGAATTTCATCTAAATAAGCTTCCCTCCTAGCTTCATACTGTTTCTTGACCGCTTGCCATTTGGTTTTGTAAGCGCTCTTTTGTGTTTCCGAAGGTAAAATAGCCTTGAAAAAATCACTTGGATTGACTTTTACGTGTTTGGAAAGGCAAAAGAACGTATCATACGCTTTTTTAGGGTCGATGTGCCAATGCTCTTTGGGTTGATATTTCCGAAGAAATGCCTTTATTTTCTTAGAAACGATCAGTCCACCAAAGGTTATCAATAGTTCTGGTTGAAGGGCCTTGAAGAGTTCTTCTCTATTTTCCGACTTTTCAATGGGCGCAATGATGCTGTCAATACTTGGGAAGAATTCCGGATGATGCAAGTTGGAAGTGGTTTCCGTAAACACCAAGGTATTTCCATCTTGGGCCAAGGACTGTAAAATTTCATTCTGCAAAGCGTTGGGCTGGTTGACCCCGACCAAAATCATTTTTCGGCCACTGGTCTTCCAAATTGATGCGTAATCAGACCAATCCTCCTGATTGGAATTGCCTGGGACATCCAATTTCTTTTCAGTAATTTGAAACATGGGGGCATCCAATACACCGTACAACGGCTCTTCAAATGGAATGTTGATGTGCACCGGAGTGCTTTTCCATCGTGCAATCTGTAAAGCATTTACCAGCTGTCTTTCGTTGTATTCTTGAATCTCTTCCTGAGTTTCGGTCAGAAGTGTTTTACCCCACTTAGCAACTGTTTCCGTAGCATGGGACACATCTTGCTTCAGATTGGCCGAATAGCCAATATGTCTTTCCAGCACATTTTCCTGTCGGATGGTCTGTCCATCCCCAATGTCTATTCGGTAACTGGGTCTATCCGCAGAGACCACAATGAGGGGAATATCACTATAAAAAGCTTCAGCGACGGCCGGATAATAATTTAAAAGCGCACTCCCCGAAGTACAAACCACTGCGACCGGCTCTTGTAATTGCTGGGCCATCCCCAGGGCAAAAAAAGCAGCACATCGCTCATCAACAATGCTGTAGCACTTAAAAAAAGGATTCTTGGTAAAACCAATGGTTAAGGGAGCGTTCCGTGAACCCGGAGAAATCACTATATGCTTAACTCCTCTAGACTTAAAATACAGCACCAATGTCTGTGCCGAGGGAATATCTGAATACATCATGGATTACAAAAATACACCTGAAAAGCGTATTCCCCTAAATTCCGAAGGATCAAATTATAGGATGTTGAGCATGGTCCTGCTTTTGTTTTGGGTCTCAATCCATTCACTTTCGGGTTGCGAAGCCGAAGTGATTCCGCCGCCGACAAAAATGGCAGCGGTTTTTCCCTGTAGTTCCATGCATCTTAGGTTCACAAAAAGTGCGGTCTCCCCTACTTTGCTCAAATTCAGTTCTCCTAAAAAACCGGTGTAAAAACTTCGCTCATAGTTTTCATTTTCCAGGATGAAGGACTTCGCGGCTTGAGTTGGAATCCCACAGACGGCTGGGGTGGGATGCAAAGCAGTAATGACTTTTTTTATCGCATTTCCGCTGGATAGCACCCCAGTTACTTCAGATCGCAAGTGCCAAAGGTTTCCAGCCCGCACCGATTCTGTTTGACCAATATGCAGTTCTTCCATGGCAGGTCCAAGGCGTTCTTGAATATAGTCCGAAACCATACGCTGCTCTTCAATTTCCTTTAGCCCCCACATGGGTTTTTTATCTCCCTGAAATGGCAAAGTGGCCGCCAAGGACATGGTTCTTAATTGCTTATCCTTGATTTCCACCAAAGTTTCAGGAGTGGCTCCGCACCATGTGCCAACTTTGGGATGATGAAAGAGATAGCAAAAAGCATTTGTGTAATGATTCAGGAGGCTTTGAAATATTTTGACCGGAGAAGTTGCGAACTCCACTTCCATTTTTCTGGACAGCACGACTTTTTTGAGATGGCCTTTTTCAATTTCAGAAATGCCCTTTCTCACCAAATTGATATGGGTTTCTTTTCCGCTTTCTGAAATTTCAATCATATTCTTTCCAACTTGGGATTCAGTTTTGAAGGTTCCCGTCAAAAGTTCATCCGGTTGAATTAATATGGCATTGTCTTTCAAATCGAATGGTGCAAAAACAAAACCTTCATCTTCAAAATCGATGGTTTTATGCAGCACATCATTTCCTTGAAAAACAGCAGTGACCTTTTCCTGTTTTGGTTTTCGGTATACCGCAAACGGCAAGCCTTTACCAAGCCACGCATCAATCTTAGCAAGAATGGTCGTAAATTCCTTATTTTCTGGGTAAGGCAATGGTGGTGAGTTTACAGTTGGAAATCAGTTTGCCCTCTTCGTCCGTTATTTTTATCTCCCAAAGCTGTGTAGTTCGGCCTTTGTGCAAAATGGAAGCCTTAGCGTAAACAAAGCCTTCTTTAATGGATTTTACATGGTTTGCGGAAATTTCGATGCCTCTCACAAAAAACTCCTTTGCATCTAAAAATATATAAGAAGCTGCACTGCCCACACTTTCGGCCAATGCCACAGAAGCTCCTCCGTGCAGCACACCATCTGGTTGGTGGACCTTGGGAGTGACGGGCATTCGGGCCAACAAAAAATTCTCCCCTACATCAATATAGGTAATGTCCAAGGTTTCCATCATTGTCCCTTTACAAATTTCGTTGCAAACGGATAGAATCTTTTCTTTGTGCGCTTCCATCGTTCTATTTTTTGTAAAATTACACAAAGCTAAAGCAATCGAACAACCTAGAAACGACTTTATGGGCCCAAGCGAAAAGACCGTAACCTACTCCTCCCAAAATACC
The DNA here is from genome assembly GCF_042651185.1 of Flagellimonas marina. NCBI lineage: Bacteria > Pseudomonadati > Bacteroidota > Flavobacteriia > Flavobacteriales > Flavobacteriaceae > Flagellimonas > Flagellimonas marina. The sequence goes on from NZ_JBHSCL010000004.1 coordinate 1,383,460, forward strand.
TATCTAACCCTAAATCCTATTACCCAGAAAACCAAGAATGTATGGTTGGTATTCCATGGTATTGGATATTTGAGCCGCTATTTTGCAACTTATTTTGAAAGTTTAGATCCTCATGAGAACCATATCATTGTGCCCCAGGCTCCTTCCAAATACTATTTAAAAAATGAGTATAAATATGTTGGTGCAAGCTGGCTGACCAAAGAAAATACAGCAATGGAAATTGATAACGTGCTCAACTACGTGGATGCGGTCGTGGATTCAGAAAAAATTCCTGCGGATTTGAACTTGATTCTTTTTGGTTTTTCACAGGGAGTTTCCATTGCGATGCGCTGGGTGGTACATAGGAAGATTGAGCCCAAGGCTTTGCTTCTTTATGCCGGGGGAATTCCCAATGAACTAAAAAAGAAAGATTTTGAATTCCTCGACCTGAATACCACAACTGTAAAAATCGTCTATGGAGATTCGGATGAATTCTTGACGGCTGACCGTTTAAAGTCAGAAAAAGTCAAGATTGACACCCTGTTCAACGGCAAAGCCGAAATCATCACTTTTAAGGGCGGGCATGAGGTAAAACCCGAAATCATTCAAGGATTGCTCTAGCCTTGGTTGGGCTCGGCTTTGTCGACTTCCTTTGGATAGTATTTGATTACACGCGTTGTGTAGGTGTTTCCCGGAGTAACTATTTTTTTGACCCAGTTCTTTTCTCCGTGGCTATCAAACTGAAAAATATAATTTTCTACAGATTCTGTGTTCACCGTTTTAGTGACCACTTTGTCCAATACACCATTTACATAGTGATAGAATAGTTTCCTTTGGGATACAAACTCCTTTTCTTCAAAGTCATATTGAAAAAATTCGCTTGTCACCAGATTATCTGCAGCATTGAAAACTTCTTCTGTTGCCACGTTGGGCTCGCCATCAATATACTCCTTGGTCAGCACCACTTGTTGCGTTCCTTTGGCACTTTTGCGTTCTGAGTTTCTAATGGTCTTTTCTAAAATTCCATTTGTGAAAATACTGGTGGTGAGCTCATTTTTATACGGTGTATACTCAAAAGTGGTCTCATCCACTCCCTCGGAATTTGATGTGATTATCTTGGTCAACCTGCCCTCATCGTCATACAAATACTCCTGCTGCTCCAAAAATTCTTTGTCGTAAGAAATAATTTTCTCCAAAACTCTTCTTTGCGGAACCGTATCAATTTCATAAAAATTGGCCATAGAGGTAGCGGCATCCAGCACATTGTTCTTATAGCTCTCCATGCGCCGTTCCACGAGCTCACCGTTATTATATTTGTAATAGGTTATGTCTTGGTCGGTATCATTATATTGGGTCACTGTCTTGGTCAGGATTCCTTCTTTATTGAATTCAAAGGATTCCCGTCCGTAATCAGTAATTACCAAACACGATTTTACATTTCCACTCAGGTCAAAATCTTCGACCTTAAAAATCTGAATCTCTTGGGAACGTACTCCTGAGGCAAGGAAAAAACTAATAAAGAAAAGGGCAGTGTAGTTTTTTATCATATTGTAAAATTAATCCGATTTAGCGCAACTAAAAAATTTACTGCATACACTATGCCGAATTTAACTTAAAGAAAACAAGGCAATTAAAACTTTCGGTCCGGATCGAACGGAGATAAATCCATTGAGGTTGACTTTCCGGAAATCAACTCCGTGATCATTTTACCAGTCGCTGGGCCCAGACTCCATCCCATCATGGCGTGACCCGTTGCAATCGTCAGGTTTTTGAATCCTTTGGGGCGACCTATGTATGGTAATCCATCGGGAGATACCGGACGTAATCCACACTGGGCGTTATCCTTATCTTCTTCTGAAATCTTTAAACCTTTGTAATAACGCTCAGCGCCTTTGGCAATAGCTTCTACCCTTTCTTTGCGAATGATGTCGTTAATTCCTGAAAACTCCATGGTGCCCGCAAAACGGGTAAAGCCCTGCATGGGAGTAACTGCCATTTTAGCTTCCATTAAGATGGCTGGCATTGTAATGTTGGTGGGCGTTTCCACATTGATGCGATATCCTTTTCCTGCCTGTAACGGAAGGTCAATATCTATCTTTTTTGAAAGGTTTGAAGTCCACGAACCTGCAGCGAAAACTACTTCGTCCGCCTTGTATGTCTTTTTATTGGTTATGACTTCGGTTACAAAGCTCCTTTCCATGCTTATATCCAATACCTCTTCTTGTGTATAAATGCCCACCCCCGAACTGGACAGATATGCTACCAGATTCTTCATGATTTGTGGAGGTGTGGTATGCCGGTCACATTCGTAAAGAATGGCACCCATGGCGTTGAGCTCAATATTGGGCTCTATTTTCTTTAGGCCTTCTGCATCTAAATGACGGGCTTCCAACCCCATTTCTTGGGCTTTTTCCATCACGGCAAGTTCATGATCTCTTGCTTTTTCAGTCTGATAAACCATCAACAAGCCCTTTTCATCCAAATGAAAATCCCCCAAATCGCCAGAGGCCTTCATATCCTCATACAGTCTTCTGCTCAACAAATTGATATCTTTAATTATAGGCATAGCTCGCTCCACTTTGGCTTTTGTGGATGATTTTTTGAAGTACCAGGCCCATTTCATGAAATCGGGATCCAATCTGGGTTTCATGTAAAACGGACTTGATGAATTGAACATGTACCGGATTCCCTTAGAAATCATTCCCGGTGATGCCAAGGGAACAATATGGCTTGGTGTTAAGTAACCCGCATTCACAAAAGATGCCCCTGAGGAGATATCTGACTTGTCCAAAACGGTTACTTTATGACCATCTTTCTGTAAAAAATAGGCTGTTGAAAGTCCAACAATCCCACCACCAACAACGATCACGTTTTTGTTCTTACCCATATTCCCGTACTTGAAATCCCCGAATAAAGAAATTAATTGCTTCCCTTTTTCTCGCGGAAAGTGTTCAATTTTTCAGCAAATTTAGAATCTAAATGATTTCTACAAACAGAAGTGCCCTCTTATTTTTAACGATAAGATGAAAAATTGATGCTTTACTAATTTTTGAGTGGCCTTGGCATGCTTCGGGCCAAAAAAGTAGAATCTGTTTTCCGAGGAGAACCAGGTTACACGCCCACTTTAGAATTGACCAAATTGAGGATGCTATGTCTTGTGCGCATACCTTCCTCTATAATGGCCAATACCCGTTCTCTTTCTTTGCCCTGTAAGGGCAATCTTGGTAACCTGACAATTTCTGTACCAAGGCCAGTGGCAACTTCGGCCAATTTTATATTCTGTACCAGTTGCGGGCTTATATCCAATTCCAACAAGGGCATAAACCATCTGTATATAGTAATGGCTTCCTTTATTTTTCCAGCCTTGACCAATTCATAAATGGCCACTGTTTCCCTTGGGAAAGCACATACCAGACCGGCCACCCATCCATCGGCACCCATAACCATACTCTCAAGGGCCAATGTATCCACCCCGCAAAGAATCTTTACTCGATTACCGAATCTGTTTCGCATACGGGTAACATTGGTAATGTCCCGTGCGGAATCTTTCACAGCTTGAATGTTATCATGTACCAACAGCTCCTCGAGCATATCCAAGGTAACCTCAATTTTGTAATCTACCGGGTTGTTATAAATCATCATGGGCAATGAAGTGTTCTGGGCCACTGCCCTAAAATAGGCCACGGTTTCATAGTCTGTTGATTTGTATCGCATGGGCGGTAGTATCATAATGGCCTTGGCACCATATTTTTCTGCTTGTTCTGCAGCAAGAATAGCTCCTTTTGTGGTCTGCTCTGCTATGTTGATCACTACCGGCACTTTACCCGCGACCAAATCCACAGTGTGCTCAATAAGTGTTTGCTTTTCTTGTTGGGTAAGCGTACTTGCTTCTCCTAAGGTTCCTCCCAATATTAGGGCATGGACACCTGCCTCTAACTGGGCGTTAATGTTTTTTGAGAACATGCTCAAATCCAATTGGTCACCGTCAGTAAATTTTGTTGTTACTGCCGGCATTACTCCTGCCCAATTCATTTTCATTGTTGATAGGTTTTTAATAAGTGCGTAATATACACATATAAATGAAAGGTTAATCTCATCTTTATTGATCTTTTGAGTATTTTTGTTGGATTTAGATAAAATATTTTATTATGAACAAGTTCATTCTGTTTGCCATGGGTTTTATACTGGCCTGCAACTCTTCACAAAAAACCGTTGCAGAAGCTCCCAAAACCCTAGAACAAGCAGATCCTGTCATCTACGCAAAAACCATTACTCAAGACGAATTAAAAGAACATCTATATGTTTATGCTTCGGATGAATTTGAAGGTAGGGAAACTGGTGAACCCGGTCAAAAAAAGGCAGTGGAATATCTTAAAAATGAATATGAATCCCTGGGTATTCCAGCTGCAAAAGCTGATGGTGATTATTTCCAAGAAGTTCCATTGCAAGTGGCCAAGGTTCCTAAAGGTAACATCAGTATTAACAACAGTACTTTTGACCTTGGCGATGATGTCTTGGCATTTACTGTAGCCGAAGGGAGCTACAGTCAAATAGTATATGTAGGCTATGGCATAGAAGACGGTGATTATTCAGACTATGGGGGGCTTGATGTTGCTGGAAAGATTGTGTTCATAAAATCTGGGGAGCCCATACATAAAAATGGTAATTATCTCCTTTCTGGAACAACTGAAAAATCGGAATGGAGCAATATGTCAGAAGCCATGCAGAAAAAAGCTACGTTGGCTTTGGAAAAAGGCGCGAAGGGCATCCTGTATTTTGACCCAGTGAACTATCCGCGCTATAAAGGGTATTTTGAGTTTATGAAGACCAACAACAGCGGTAAGATGGAATTGGCTGAAGATAGCAACGATGGATTTCTTGTCTTGGTCAATGAAACATCAGCCAAAGCTCTTAAAAAAGATGTTGAAAATGACGCTAAGCCGCAAACCATTTCAGTTGACCTAAAGCTGAACATTTCCAGCGGAAGCGATAAAATAAGTTCAGAGAATGTGGTCGCCTTTTTAAGGGGTACTGAAAAACCTAATGAGTATTTGGTTATTTCTTCCCATTTGGACCATATTGGTGTCAACGCCAATGGTGAAATAAACAATGGGGCCGATGACGATGGATCAGGTACAGTGGCCATGCTTGAAATTGCAGAGGCATTTAAGAAAGCTGCAGATGCCGGGGATGGGCCAAAACGTTCCATTGTATTCCTTCATGTAACCGGAGAGGAAAAAGGTCTTCTTGGCTCTAGATATTATACGGACATAGACCCCATTTTCCCGTTATCCCAAACTGTGGCAGACCTTAATATTGATATGATCGGCCGCATTGATCCCAAACGAACGGGAGACCGAAACTACGTATACCTTATTGGTTCAGATAAGTTGAGTACGGACCTTCACAATCTTTCAGAGGAAATCAACGAAAAATACACAAACGTTGAGCTGGATTATACGTATAATGATGAAAATGACCCCAATAGATTCTACTACCGCAGCGATCATTATAATTTTGCAAAGAACAATATTCCCATAATTTTCTATTTTAACGGCACCCATGCGGACTATCACCGTCCCGGCGACACCCCGGATAAAATAAACTATGACCTTTTGGAAAACCGCACCCGTCTTATTTTCCACACGGCATGGGAAGTGGCCAATAGACCCAACAAGGTTTTGGTGGATAAGTTGGCAAAATAACAGCATATTTTTTTATAAAAACAGCTCTTGGGAACCAGAACTTTTTTTGGCAGGAAATTCCTTTCCTATTACTGGGTGAATTGTCCCATATGGGTCACCTATCAACCCAAACATCTCATTCATCAAATAGGGCAAAATTACGCGGAATCACCCCTCTACTTTTGAAGTGTATTAACCTCTTTAAAAGTAAATCTGATGAGAAAGAACAATTTTTTTGGACTATTGGCCATGATTATGGGCTTTGGTTTTTTGGCAATGGTCTCCTGCAGTAAAGACGATGAGTGCGTGAACAGAACTTATTATCTTGACAAGGATTATGACAATTTTGGTGCTGGAGCAGGAACAACGGCCTGTAAGCCCCCAACCTCCACCTCAGGACAGTATGTCCTAAAAAGTGGTGATACCAATGACGAAGATCCCAATGTCAACCCTGAATGCGCATTGGTGTTCTATATTGATGATGACGGTGATGGTTTTCCATCTCCAGAGCCTTTCTATTTTTGTGAAAATCCTGATGACACGAAGTATACCGAAGTAGGTGAAAACTTTGATTGTAATGATAATGATTCCAGTATCAATCCAGACGTGTTTATTACCTACTACCCAGATACTGACAACGATGGATATGGCGACCCCAATGGGCAAACAGTTGTGGTTCAGGGATGCGAATCTGCCCCCGCAGACCATGTAGCCAACAGCGATGATTGTGATGATACTGATGCCAACCGAAATCCCGAGGCGGCGCAAATCACCTATTATAATGATGGCGATGACGACGGTTACGGAAACGAAGACGAATTTGATGTACGGGATGCTTGTGACCCGGCACCAGGATTCAACTATGCCTTACAGGCGGGCGATTGCAATGATAACGACCCCAGCATCAACCCTGCTGCCGAAGAAAATCCCAATGATGGCATAGACAGTAACTGCGACGGGGAAGCAGAAGCCATTATTTGGACTGGACCGGACATGCAATTTAGTAAACCTGAAGGTGCCGACTGGACCGATTCTGATTATAGAGATGTTTTAACCCAAACCATCGCTATAACAAGGCACGAAAGTGGCAATGTTACCAATCTGGCTTGGTGGCTTGACGAAATAGGAGCAATCCCACAAGATAACGATCTGGAATGGGAATACTATGGAAGACAAAAAGAAGTTTCTCCAGTGGCCAACGTAGGTGACGCGGAGCCAAGTGCTGGGCCAAGTGGTATGCGCTGGGCCATTCTCGAACAGGGCGCGGACACACCTGCCTGGGATAATTTTGATTGGTATGGTGAATTGGGAGACCCAACACACTACTACAGTTTCAATAACATTCTTACCATTTGCGAACTCTTGAACTCTGACGAGTCCCCTATAACTATTATTGACGATTTTGGTCTGGACAACACCAATGAAATTCCTGGGGAAGCTTCAGATTATTCAAGTAGACAACATAAACATCTAGAGAATATTAAGTTAGGAGTGTGGTTGATGGAAGAAAACATCTACTTTACGCTTACTTTTACAAATTTACCCTATGCGTCTAACAATGCCATGACCTACACCCGCTCAACCCCTAACAATTAAAATCAGAACCAACCTAATCTGTTAGCCCTGAACTTTTGTTCGGGGCTTTTTTTATCTAGAAAACCTACGTAAACAAAAATCCATAACGTAAATATTTGAGATTTCTTTATGTGTGGACGATTTACCGAAAGACAGACAGAATTTTGAAAAGCTCCACATGATGTCACTTCGAGTGATTTTCGAAGAAAATTGCCTGCCTGCCGCTAGGCAGGTATCGAGAAGTCATTAGACAATGGGTATCATCCAAAAATTTCGGAATTCCCACGGTAAAAGCTTCCCACCCTCATTTCCAACCAAAAACAAAAATCCCGACCAAAAAACTTGATCGGGAATCTTATCTAAATTTTCGGGTGGAAGACCGGGTTCGAACCGGCGACCTCTGGAACCACAATCCAGCGCTCTAACCAACTGAGCTACAACCACCATTTTAAAAACCTTCTTAAAAACAGCTTTTGCTGAATTTTGTTCAGGCGGGTGCAAAAATACTTCTTTGTATTGATTCATCCAAAAGATTTTACCACTTCCCTAAATATGGAGGCAATTTTTTTTGGCCCACAGTATTTTATGATTTTATCAGGGTATCAACAAATGAAGCTCACCATTGGCATTTCGTATAAAACATCGATGAAATGCAACTTTTGTCAGATAAAACACACATTTATTCGCATTTCACAACATTTAATTCCTAATAGACCACTGCAAAACTATTTTTACCATCGTATATTTAGAGCAGTATGCCTCAACAAAAAACATGTTCTTTACCCCTTAGAATTTTGCTGGGAAAGTTAGCCTTTTTCCTTTGCATACTCTCTATTACTACCCCTTTAAAGGCACAACTTACCAAAAAGGACAGTCTTACATACAGATTAAAGCGTTTGGAATCCACTAAGCGGTTCAATCCAAAGGACACGACCCATATCAATTTATTGATTGATTTGGCTAAGTCCTACCAATATATAGACAATGATAGCCTAAGATCAATTTCTGAAAGGGTTTTACACCATAGTGAGAAAATTGACTACACAAAAGGCAAGGTAGAAGCATTGAGCGCGCTTGGCAATTATTATTACAACTCGGGCGAGCGTAAAAAGTCGATGCCAAAATTTGAAAAAGCCCTTGAATTGGCCAAACAAATAGATGATAGAAGGTTGGAACTGAACATCATCAATACCATGGCTCAAAACTACAGTTTTGAAGGCAATTACGCCGAGGCCCTTAATCTAAATTTAAAAGGAATAGATATTGCCAGACAGACCGATTGCAATAAAATGCTTTCCATTCTCAACGAGAACATTGCTGGTCTGTATGCAGAACAAAAAGATTTTAAAAATGCCCTGATCTTTTATGATACGGTGCAAAAAATCAATCGTAGAATAGGAGACGAAATCATCGATGCCGAAACCCAGAGTAACTTGGCTGCTTTGTATAAAGATGCAAAAAACTTCAAGTATGCCATGTTCAATATCAACCAGAGCATCAACACGTTTGAAAAAAACAAAATATATGATTGGTTGGCCTATGCCTTTGAGGTAAAGGGCGATATTTATCTTGAACAAGAGAAGTATCAGTGGGCCCTATACTGGTACGACCAAAGTAACATGCTCTTTAAGAATCAAATTGAGGATGACCGAATCCGCATTCAACTGCTGAATGGTATGGCAAAGGTTTATTTGGGTCTGGAGCAAGACAGTTTATCCATGGTTCATGCCAAAGAAGGATTGGAGCTATCTAAAAAAATAAAATCCCTACAAGGGCAAATAGACTGTTCAGAAACACTCTATAAACTCCATAAAAGAAATGAGGAACACGTTGCGGCCCTAGCCTACCTGGAAACTTTTAAAAAGCTTTCAGATTCATTGTTTAAGGACAATAACAAGCAAAGCTTGTCCTTATTGGAAACTAAGCTACATTATGAGCAGGAAAAGCAAGAACTAATTGAGTCCAACAAAATTGCTTTGGCGAAGCAACGGAACTACATCTATTTTTCCATCATTATTTTGTTCATTCTAAGTATCATCATTCTTGTTGTACGCCACAGTGCAAAAACACAGAAAAAGCTGAACAAAGAGCTTCAAGAAAAGTCACAGGCCGTAAGTGAACGAGAAGCACAGCTGAACGAAATCAACAAGACCAAAACCAAACTTTTCTCCATTATTGGCCACGACCTAAGGGGCCCCATTGGTGGCCTACAAGGGTTATTGAAGTTGTTTACCGATGGAGAAATCAGTAAAAACGAATTCATCAGCTTTATCCCCAAGTTAAAGGCGGATGTGGAAAACATTGCATTTACATTGAATAATTTGTTGACTTGGGGACAAAACCAACTCAATGGAGTGGTAACAAAGCCTAAAAGGATTTCACTGAATAAAATTGTGGAAAACAATATTCAACTCTTAACAGAACTCGCCTACAGCAAGTCCATAAAGATGATTAATCAGTTGCCCGAAAATCCACAAATTTGGGCCGATCAAAATCAAATTGATATTGTGGTTCGGAACCTTTTGAGCAATGCAATAAAGTTTACACCAGACAACGGATTGATCACTATTGAGGCCAAAGAAAAAGAGGGTATGTGGCAAATCTCGGTACGCGATACAGGAATAGGGATGAACAAGGAAATCCAGAAAAAAATCTTCGAGGATTCCACAAACATCACTACCTATGGTACCAACAATGAGAAAGGAACCGGTCTAGGGCTTTCGTTGTGCAAAGAAATGGTACTCAAGAACAATGGAGAAATTTGGGTGGAAAGTGTTCCTAGAAAGGGTACCTCATTCTTCTTCACACTCCCAAAGGCTGAAAACAAGTACCAAAAGGCCAGTTGATCAAATCAGGTCATCTAAACTATTCACTGCAACGTAGCGTTCCACAGTGTAGCCTTCTGCATGTTCCACACCAACCAGTCTTCCTAAATCACGAGAACGGTAAATTACGCTATCTGTAAAGTTTTTACTACTGATGGGCGTTTCCGGTTCGTTACTTTTTGGATCATAAAATTGTGATTCATAAGCTAAAATGGCTTCCCTCTTTTTTTCGATAAAACCAGATACATCCACTACAAAATCAGGTTCCAAATTTTTCCATTGGATAAAGTGATATAACCGTTTTGGCCGCCAAGGTTCCTGCTCCTGATCAGTGCCATTGAGTTGAGTACTAATTTTAACCAATCCGCTTAAAAAACAAGCGTCACTTACCAGCTGACTACCTTTTCCATGGTCAATATGTCTATCTTCAACAGCATTGCAGATGACGACCTCTGGTCGATACTTTCTGACCATTTTAATGATTTCCATCTGGTGCCATTTGTCGTTGATGAAAAAACCATCAGCAAATTCCATGTTCTCCCGAATCTCAACCCCCAGAATTTTAGCTGCCTTGGCAGCTTCTTTGTCCCTAATTTCTGCAGACCCACGAGTACCGAGTTCACCACGGGTCAAATCGATTATTCCCACTTTCTTTCCACGAGAAACTTCTTTGGCTATGGTAGCTCCTGCGCCAAGTTCGGCGTCATCTGGATGCGCTCCAAATACTAAAATGTCTAATTTCATAGGTTCTTTTATGCTGGCACGGACAACGATTTTACCTTTGCAATGGCTTGTTCCAAATCTTCAATCAAATCCTCAACTTCTTCTATTCCCAAAGAGAACCGAACCAAACAATCTTTAATGCCTTGCTTTTCACGGTCTTCGGGACTCATCAGTGCATGGGATGTGGTCACTGGCAAAATCACGGTGCTTTCCACTCCCGCCAAACTCATTACCGGTTTTATCAATTTGAGATGCTTAAAGAATAGGGATATATCCATATTGGGCAACTCAAAGGAAAGCATTCCTCCAAAGCCTTTCATTTGTGATTTGGCCAAATCATGATCCGGATGGGTTTTTAAACCTGGATAATATACTTGTCCAACATCCTCATTACCAACCAGATATTCAGCCATTTTTTGGGCATTGTCACTCTGCGCCTTTACTCTAATGGCCATGGTCTTTATGCTTCGTTCCAAAAGCCAAACGGTATATTCACTCAAGCTTCCTCCAAAACAGATGGCGGATTGAAAAACGGTGTCGATATGCTCTTGTGAAGCTGCAACAACTCCCGCACAAATATCTGAATGCCCGCCCATATATTTGGTGGCACTATGCAAAACCACATCCACACCAAAATCAATTGGATTTTGGTTGATAGGACTTGCGAACGTATTATCAATCATGGATACCAAACCTTTCTTTTTCGCCAATTGGGCCACTCCCGCTATATCAGTAATGGTCAACAAGGGGTTTGATGGTGTTTCCATATAGATCACCTTGGTGTTGGATTTGATTTCCTTCTCAAAATCTTCTACTTGCCATCCATCGGTAAAGGAATATTCAATGCCATATTTGTTCAATTGTGTTACCGCAAAGTGATAGGTGCCGCCATACATGGTCTGCTGGAGCACAATATGGTCGCCTGCTTGCAAAAAAGCCATCAACGCTGTACTGATAGCGGCCATGCCGCTACCAAAAATCAAAGCGGCCTCGGCATGTTCCAAGGCCGCCAGTTTTTTGCACAACGCCTCTTGGTTGGGCGTATTAAAATATCTAGGGTATCGTTTTATGTCAACATCGTCAAAGGCATAGGCCGTGGACATATACAAAGGAGAAACAACCCCTTTAAATTTTGTATCCTTCAAATCACCCTCGTGCGTGCACAGGGTGTTCAGCCCTTTTTTGTTGGATTTCATGTTCGTTTGCTTTAGAAAGCTAAAGATACGAAACCCGTTATACTTCCACCTGCTTCCATTTTCCTTTTTTGAACCAAACCATAGCAATGACGGCCAACAGCACTTCGGCTAAAGTAATGGCTATAAAAACACCCTTGGCACCCCATCCCAAAACCATTGCCGCTATGTAGGCCAACGGCAATTGGAACAGCCAAAATGAAATTAGGTTGATCTTGGTCGGGGTTTTAGTGTCCCCTGCTCCATTAAAGGCTTGACTCACTACCATGCCGTAGGCATAGAAGATATATCCAGCCGCAATGACCTGAAGGCACAAGGCTCCATTTTCCACTACACTGGGTGTGGTATTGAACCATGATATGATGCTTTTTGCAAAAATGAGATAGACCAAGGAAACCGTACCCATAAATATGGCATTGTATTTTCCGGTTTTCCAGACGGAAATCTCAGCCCTGTCCGGTTGTTTGGCACCCAAGTTTTGACCTACCAAAGTAGCTGCTGCATTACTCATCCCCCACGAAGGCATCAAGGTAAACATCATCACCCGAATGGCAATGGTATAGCCCGCAAGCACTTCGCTACCAAATTCAGACATGATTCGCATAAGAAATACCCAACTTGAGGTTCCAATCAAGAATTGGGCTATTCCTCCCAATGAAACCCGAACAAGATTGTGCATCACCTTGAGGTTCAAGACCAAATCTTTCCACATCAATTTAATTCTGCCCCATCCAAAGAACAATATTCCCAATTGAAACAGCACAGCGGTACCTCTACCAATATTGGTGGCTATTCCGGCTCCGGTGACCCCGTAGGCCGGAATGGGACCCAACCCGAAAATGAAAATAGGGTCCAAAATAATATTGAGTCCATTGGAAAGAACCAATGTCCACATAGCAATGGATGCATTTCCCGCGCCTCTAAAAATGGCGTTGATGAGAAACAAAAGCATGATGGTGATGTTCCCTCCAATCAAAAATTGGGTATAACCGTAACCTTCTGCAATTAAGTCGGGTTCACCGCCCATCAAGGCCAAGATTTCCTTCGCAAAAATAATTCCTACTATGCCCAAAACTATAGAAACCAAAACACCCAAACCAATGGCTTGTACAGCGGCTTCCTTGGCACCTTGGACATCTTTTGCTCCAATTCTTCGGGCCACAACCGCGGTTGCAGCCATACTAAGACCTATTGCCAAGGCATAGATCAATGTGATAACGGATTCGGTCAATCCAATAGTTGCCACAGCATTAACACTAACTTTTGATACGTAAGCAATGTCCACCAAGGCAAAAATTGATTCCATCAGCATTTCCAAAATCATAGGAATGGAAAGCATGAAGATGGCCTTGCGGATACTTCCTGATGTAAATTCTGTTTCCTTACCGGATACAGCAATCCAGAAATAACTGAAGAATTTTTTTAATGAAAATGTATTGTTTGAATGTGTCATTTTTTAAGAATTATGTGTAAAACAAAAGGGGAAATGTCAACTGACCGAAGAAGAGTTTCGGTTACTTTTTTGGCATGGTGCCAAATGTGACATCTATCGTGGACATAATTCTTATAACTTCATGATGAAGCAAATATGCAACTTTTTTTTGAAGTGCAAACCAAAAAATCAATTATTTGGCATAGTGGACCTTATACCTCCAAAGGCTTATTCCTCCCAAAATAAAGACTCCCAGCACGGTATACCAGATAAAACTAGGGGTTATCACTTGATCTCCACTGGCATAACTGTGCAGCCCAACCAAGTAAAAATTCACACCAAAATAGGTCATCATTATGCTGGCAAAGGCAAGAATACTGGCAAAGTTATAGCTCCATTTTCCTCTTAAACCAGGCACCAAACGCATGTGCAGTACAAAAGCATAGACCATAATGGAAATTAAGGCCCAGGTTTCTTTGGGATCCCAACCCCAGTAACGTCCCCAACTTTCATTGGCCCATTGGCCACCCAAAAAGTTACCTATAGTGAGCATGACCAAACCAGCGGTTAGGGCCAGTTCGTTGATCACGGTAAGCTCCTTAATATTCAAATCCATACGTTTTTTGTTCTTTTCCGTGGTTAGCACCATCAGCAACAAGGCCACCACACCCAGAATCATCCCTACCGTCAATGGACCATAACTTCCTACAATAACAGCCACATGGATCATCAACCAATAACTATCTAGAACCGGAACCAAATTGGCAATGGCGGGGTCCACCCAACTCTGGTGGGCAATCCACAGCAGCATTGAGGTCACAAAAGCACTGGCTGCAATGGTGAGTTCACTTTTTCTCCCTAAGGCCAAACCAATGCCCATGGTAGCCCACGAAACGTATAGGATACTTTCATACGCATCACTCCAAGGGGCATGTCCAGATATATACCAACGTAAAATAAGACCTGCTGTGTGCCAGATAAAGAATAGTATTATAGTTCCTTTAAGTAAGTAGGCTCCGGCCTTTAAAATCTCCCTATCCTTAAAGATTCGAAGAATCAGAACAATAAACAGCAGCACCCCAACCATTGCATAGTATTTATACAGCCGATTGAACAAGTCCAACTTATTATAGATGATTTCCGTTTTTATCTTTTTTTCTGAGGGCAAAACCTCAGCCCCATGGTTCAGCTGGTTCTGTTTAAAGGCTGCCAACAATTGATCGGGTTGGGAATAATCTCCACTGGCTACTGAACTTTGAAGAGACCCCAAATAGTACGGCATCGCATTTCGAACAAAATTGGAGTAGAGCGAATCCTGGATTTGGTATTGTCCGGAACGATATTCCACAGCAGAGACCCACTTGTTGTTTTCATCGTTCAATAATGGGAATATCTTTACTATCTGTCCGCTCAAGGCTATGTTCAACAAACTAAGTCTTTCCCCTACCTTTTTAAAATCCTTTTCAAAATTTGAAGGGTCGTTGGTTGATGTAGCCTTTTCCAGATAGGATTGAAGTTTGTACGAACCTTTCGTATCGAAGAAGTCAGTTGCCTTTACATATTCAGTGCCTTCAGGAACACCAATGATCTTGCGTATGCTATCATTCTCCTTCTTACCCAGATTAATGAATTCCACATTGTACCAAACCCCTGGGTTCATCATCATGGAAAGAAACACTTGATTTTCGGATAAATCCTTGTAGTGGTCATCACCACTCAATTTTCGTAAAAGTTCTGAAGCGAACGTATTAATGGGTTTCATTCGTCCTCCTTCATCCTGAATGACCAACGCGCCAAATTTTTCAGCGTGTTCCTTGGCCACCACTGTGGATTGGATAATGGAATCTACCTGTTCCTGTGTGGGCATTCCCGAATGCTCGTGGTCAGTACTGGTTTCTTGCGCGCTTATCAAAGTGGTGGCAAAAAATAGGGACACAGCGGCCAAAGCTGCCTTTTTTGACTTGATTTTTTCCAACATCTGCTGCAAATCCCTAAATCTGGTCTTTCCGAAGAACATAATGCCCATCAAACCAATGTAGAGCAAAAAGTAACCAATATAGGTAATCCACGTTCCCCAAAAATCATGATTGACCGAAAGTATGGTTCCTTTCTCGTCTGGATGAAAACTGGATTGAAAGAATCGATACCCTCTGTGGTCCAACACATGGTTCATATAAATGTCGTAGTCAAAAATTCGCTCACCTTGAACAGTAATACGACTCATAAATGACGCATATCCTGTTTCGGTACCGGGGTATTTTTCTGCGATAAAATCATTCAACTTAATGGAAAATGGAAGCTCATACACTTTTGACCCGTAGCTCAGGGAAAAATCCAATCCGCCTACGTCAATCTTGTCTGAAAAATTGGAAGTTCCTTTACCGCCCAACAGTTTTACTTCTTTGGTCTCGCCGTTGGCAGAAACCGAAACCACCAAAGCATCTTGGGTAGCTTCCGTAATTTCTTCGTTGGGTACTTTAACAATACCATAACTTCCTTTCACCAAAGGTTCGGGGATTACAAACTGCATTCCCGCCATGTTATAAAGCGACCTCAACTGTAGGGTTTGCAGACTATCTTGTGACACCTCGCCCTGAAACTGGTCCGCCATTCGCATAAAATTACCTTCAAATGGTGACTTTATCTGATACCCAGTACTATCTGAATAAAAAATATTTATGGCTCCGTCTGTTTCCTTATTTAAGGCAAAAAGTATGTTATGAATACTGGCCACTTGTCCGTTTTCAAGATAGTGTTCATGACGCTGGCCATTTCCTGCTTCAACAATTTGAAGGTATTCCTTTCCATTTTCATCTGGAATCAACCCTTCCTCTGCCCCGTTGATAAAATCAACATACGAAATGGTAAAGGGTTGTCCATTAAAATCTGATTTCCACGGCAAACTGGAACGGGAGCCTTCGGGCGTGACGAGAATATCATCTTCCAACACCCTTCGCTTGGTTTCACCGTTTATATCACCATCAATGTAAGCGGTCAAATAGGTTTTATCCGAAAAAAATTGATTCTCCGTGGCTCCTTCCCGAATGGGCATCATTCCTTCATAGCTAATATATCGGGTAACAAAAGCACCTAGAATGATCAAAATCCAAGAAAGGTGGAGCACAAGAACAGGCCACTTTTTCCAACTGAGCAATTGATAGCGGAAAATATTACCGATGAAATTGATTACAAAAAACACCATTATGACCTCAAACCAAGTGGCGTTATAAATATAAATTCGGGCTGTTTCTGTGCTGTACCAACTTTCCACAAACGTTCCAAAGGCCATTGCTGTTGCAAAAACCAAAAAAAGAACGGCCATAAGTCTAGTGGAAAAGAGCGTCTTTTTGAGAATGTCAATCATTGAATTCCGATGTGCTATTCAGCTTGCAAAAATACGGCCTTTTTATAACTTCCCAGTTCACAACTTGTATAAAAATCCAAGAGATTTGTTAATTCTTTCTTTGATGCATCCCTCTCTAAATTTGTAGTTTTGTGCCATGCTTTCCATTGTCATTCTAGGAACCGGAAATATCGCAAAGCATTTGGTAGGCGCACTCTCCAAAGTAAAGGAGGTTCGGTTGGCCCAGGTTGTGGGCAGAAACCAAGAGCAATTGTTGTGGTTTTCAGGATTCTCACCCATATCCACTGATTTTGAATCGGTTATGGAGGCCGATGTTTACCTCATTGCCGTAAAAGACGACGCCATCGTTGAGGTTTCCAAACATCTTTCCAATAAGAAGGGAATTGTGGCCCATGTATCTGGTGCCACACCTATGGATGATATTCCTCACGAAAACCGTGCGGTTTTTTATCCATTGCAAAGTTTTACCGAAGGTAGACCGTTGAATTTTAAAACCATTCCGTTTTGCATTGAGGCGCATCGCGAAGAATCAGCAGAAATCTTAAAAGGATTGGCAAGACATCTTTCTGATCATGTGTACGACATTGACACCCATCAGCGGAAAAAGTTGCATCTTGCAGCCATGTTCGCGAGTAATTTCTCCAACTATCTCTACGGGGTTGGGGAAAAATTATGTTTGGATGAAGGACTGCCTTTTGATTTGCTGAAACCCCTGATTCTAGAGACCGCTGAAAAAATTCAAATAATGTCTCCTAAAGAAGCACAGACCGGTCCGGCACGAAGAGGCGATATGAAAACCATGCAAGCACATTTGGCCCTTTTGGGTGATGAGAAACAAAAAGAAATTTATTCACTGTTAAGCGAGGCGATAAAAAAGGTATATGAAGAAAAATTATAAAGAACTCCTCAGTAGCATTACCACCTTTGTATTTGATGTGGATGGCGTATTTACCGACGGAACGGTTTTGGTTACCTCCAATGGGGAATTGCTGCGCAGTATGAGCGTAAAAGATGGCTATGCCATTAAAACCGCAATAAAAAAGGGGTATAACGTCTGCATTATCACAGGAGGCACCAATGAGGGAGTGAAGGAACGCCTGAAGGGCCTTGGAGTAACGGATTTTTATATGGGTGCGCACCACAAACAAGAACCTTTGGAAGAGTATCTGGACATCTATAACATTGACCCAAAAACCGTGCTTTATATGGGTGATGATGTTCCCGACATTCCTCCCATGAAAATGGTGGCCTTGGCTGCTTCCCCCCAAAATGCAGTGCAGGAAGTAAAGGCTATTTCGGACTATGTTTCGCACAAAAATGGTGGTGATGGATGTGTTCGTGACATTGTGGAGCAAGTACTCAAAGTCCGTGGCGATTGGAACGATAATTTCAGTGCCAAAAATGACTAATCCGCTTCAAGAGAAACTCAAGGGATACAAGCTTATTTTAGGTTCTGGGTCTCCCAGACGGAAAACGTTTCTGGAGGAGATGGGTTTAGATTTCGAGGTTCGACCCAAATCCGTGGAGGAAATCTACCCAGACCACTTGCAAGGAAAAGAAATTTCCGATTACTTGGCCAAGTTGAAAGCTTCTCCCTTCAAAGCCGAATTGCAACCCAATGAAATTGTAATCACTTCCGATACAGTGGTTTGGCATAAGGGCATTTCATTGGCCAAAGCAGCAAACCCAGAGGAGGCATTTGATATGCTCAAAACCTTAAGTGGGGATTGGCATGAGGTAATTACATCGGTCTGCTTTACCACCTTGGACACCCAAAAAACCGTGAATTGCACTACGTTGGTCAAGTTTATGGAATTCACCGAGGAAGAAATCAACTTCTATATCGATCAATGTCGCCCTTTTGACAAAGCTGGTGCCTATGGCATTCAAGAATGGATAGGAATGATTGGCATTTCGGAAATAAAAGGTTCCTACACTAATGTGGTTGGCCTACCCACTCATCTGGTTTACAAAACGTTAATGGACATGGTTTCCTGAGTTGCGATGCGTAACTTTACGAAAAACCAGTTTATGAAAAAGATATACCCTTACGGCTCTTTGAGCTTATTTCTAACATTTTCTCTATTGATATTACTGTCCTGCGGTGAAAAAGGCAAAGCTCCAGAAAGTGAAATGGCCATGAACAGTGCAGCAAAAGAAGCGACTCCAAAATATCCCAAAAAACCACTTTCTGAAGATTTTAGAGCCTATTGGTATGCCGGAGATGCCGAAATTACATCCTATAAATTGGAGCAAGCACGCTATGGTGAGATGCGGGATGGTCACGCTGTCTTAATCTACGTGACTGAACCCTTCTTGCCGGAAAAACAAGTAAAAGCTGACCAAAGCAATCCTGATAATGTTTCCGTTTTAAAGTTGAATGCCACCAAAAAATTTCTAACCGGAATCTACCCCTACTCTATCATGGGAAGTACATTTTATCCCGTACACGACAACCAACATGCAATAAAGACCAGTTTGTCTGTTCAGGAGTGGTGCGGACATGTCTATTCCCAAATCAACAATAGAGATCAATTTGAGTTTACCTCTCACTCCTATTTTGAAGGTGAGGCCGACCAAAATTTTGAGCTGGACAAACAAGTTCTTGAGAATGAAATCTGGACAAAGCTTCGGATTCATCCCGAAGAATTGCCCACAGGGAATCTTAACGTAATACCCGCTTTGGAGTATCTGCGACTGGCGCATAAAGAAGTAAAAGCTTATGAGGCCAATGCTTCGGTTTCTTCGGAAAATGGGATTACAACCTACACTTTAACATACCCCGATTTGGAACGAAGTTTGAAACTTAATTTCACAACAGAATTCCCATATTCCATAGAAAGTTGGTCGGAAGAATTCAAAAGTGGTTTTGGTCAAAATGCAAAAACCTTAACCACCAAGGCCACAAAAATAAAATCAATCAAAACCGCTTATTGGAGGCAACACGACAATGATGATTTGGTTTTACGGGATAGCCTGGGATTGTAAAAAGTTCTATCCAGTGGCAAGGAACCCTGTTAAAGATGTTCTAAATTGAATATTCACTGATTTATATCTTTCTATATTTGGCACAACCACTTAAACAACCAATTATGCGATACTTTTGGGTTTGCACGCTGGCTTTATTGAGCACATTTTTCAAACTTTCTGCCCAACAACCCCAAAAACCATCATCCACAGAAATTTACCACAACCTTCAAAAGCTTAATTTTTTGGGTAGCGCACTTTACGTAGCTGCCCATCCAGACGATGAAAACACGAGGTTGATTTCATATTTATCCAATCATGACAAAGCGCATACCGTTTATCTTTCCCTAACCCGAGGAGATGGCGGGCAAAACCTTATCGGTTCCGAATTGCGGGAACTCTTGGGCGTTCTTCGCACACAGGAACTGTTGGCTGCCCGACGTATTGATGGTGGACAACAACTTTTTTCCCGTGCCAATGATTTTGGATTTTCCAAGCATCCCAAGGAAACCCTTAAAATTTGGGACAAAGAAGAAGTTTTAGGTGATGTGGTTTGGGCCATTCGGACCCTGAAACCAGATGTTATCATCAACCGTTTTGACCATAGGTCGCCTGGGACTACGCACGGGCACCATACCGCATCTGCCATGTTGAGCATGGAAGCTTTTGATTTGACCAATGACCCCAATGCTTATCCGAAACAACTGCAATTTACTTCTACTTGGCAACCCAAGCGCATATTTTTCAATACCTCTTGGTGGTTCTATGGAAGTCCCGAAAATTTTGAAAAAGCTGACAAGTCCAATATGATCAAAATGGATATTGGCGCTTATTACCCTCTTTTGGGGCTTTCCAACAACGAAATTGCTTCTTTGGCCAGTAGCCAGCATTTGTGCCAAGGTTTTGGACGATTGAGTCAAAGAGGTTCAGAAGAAGAATATGTGGAATTCTTAAAAGGTGATAAACCAAACAGCAATAATCTTTTTGATGGAATTGACACTTCTTGGTCACGCGTAAAAGGTGGTGATGCAGTGGGCGCCATTTTATATAAGGTCGAAGAAAATTTTGATTTTAGAAACCCTTCAAAACATATCCCTCAATTGATTGAGGCGTACCAACTCTTGCAACAGATTGAGGATGAGCACTGGAAAACGTTAAAATCACAAGAGCTTAAAGATCTTATTCAAGCTTGTGCCGGTTTGTATTTGGAAGCAAATGCTACTACTGCCTCTGCGAGCCCCGGAAGTGAGGCTAAAGTAAATTTTGAGATACTCAACCGAAGTGCACAACACATCATCCTTAAAAAAATCCAGTTAACGGAAACCGATGCCACAATTTCTCCAAACCAAGTGTTGACCGACAATGAAAAAAAGAATTTTGATGTTGAATTCACAGTTCCAAATGACATTGGCTATTCCAGTCCCTATTGGTTGGACGAACCTGGAACGTTGGGTATGTACAAGGTCGATGAACAAAGGTTGATCGGCAAACCTGAAACTCCTGCTGTTTTTCATGCCAAGTTTACGTTGGAATTTGATGGTATGGAAATGGAGTTTGAGAAACCGGTCATCCATCGATTTTCCAAACCGGACAAGGGGGAACTGTACGAACCGTTTGCAGTGCTTCCTGTAGCCACTTCAAAAATTGATGAAAAGGTATTGATTTTTGCGAATGCTTCAACCAAAGATATCCAGGTAAAGGTCAGAGCAGGAAAGAATGATGTCTCCGGAACGGTAACCTTGGACCATCCCTCTGGTTGGAAGGTTTCCCCACAAAATTTTTCATTTTCAATTCCCCAACAAGGGCAAGAAAAGACCGTTACTTTTCAAGTAACACCTCCTTCCGTGGAAAGTGAAGGCAAAATTGCACCTGTCATCACCATTGGGAACAAATCCTATAAAAAAGAACTTGTAGAAATCAATTACGACCACATCCCCAAGCAATCCATTTTATTGCCTTCTGAGGCCAAAGTGGTTCGCATGGATATTCAAAAGTCTGGTGAACACATTGGCTATATCATGGGTGCTGGCGACAAAGTTCCTGAAAGTTTGGAGCAAATTGGTTATCAAGTGCATACCATAGACCCGAATGATATACAAGAAGGTGAACTGGATAAATACGATGCCATTGTGGTGGGCATTCGTGCTTATAATGTGGTAGATGCCTTAAAATTTAAACAACCCATCCTTTTCAATTATGTGAAAAACGGTGGGAACATGATTGTGCAGTACAATACGGCTGGAAGATGGGCCGAACAATTTAGTAATATTGCTCCTTATGATTTGACCATTTCCCGTGATCGGGTAACCGATGAAACTGCAGAGGTGGACATTATTGCACCAAATAATCCGTTGGTTAATTATCCCAATGCCATTGATAAAAGTGATTTTGATGGCTGGGTCCAGGAAAGAGGACTCTATTACCCCAGTGAGTGGAGTGCTGAGTTTACCCCAGTTCTGTCCATGCATGATGAAGATGATGAACCCTCTAAAGGAAGTCTTTTGGTAGCGCCCTATGGAGAAGGTCACTATATTTACACCGGGTTGAGCTTTTTCAGGGAGCTCCCTGCCGGGGTTTCCGGGGCCTACAAACTTTTTGCAAATATGCTTTCCATTGGAAAAGATGACGTAAAAAAAGAAGATAATGTCAAAGGATAACATGAATACCAAATTTGAATGGAAAAAGGAATACAGCATTGTCATTCTTTTGAATGCCATTTATATTTTGGCCTTTTACCTCATCATGATATTAAATAACTAAAACCTTAATGGCTTTATTAGATTGGATCATTCTTGGGAGCACACTGTTGTTCATTGTTGGATTTGGCGTTTGGAGAACCCGCGGAAGCAAAAACGTTGATGACTACGTCCTCAGTGGCAATGATGCCCAATGGTGGACCATTGGACTTTCGGTGATGGCCACCCAAGCCAGTGCCATTACTTTTTTATCCACACCTGGGCAGGCGTTTCATGATGGGATGGGATTTGTACAATTCTATTTTGGATTACCGCTGGCTATGATTGTCATCTGCGTTGTTTTTATTCCCATTTATAAAAAACTCAAGGTCTTTACCGCATATGAAATGCTAGAGGACCGCTTCGATTTAAAAACCCGTACCCTTACCGCTATATTATTTTTAGTACAGCGCGGATTAGCAGCGGGAATCACCATTTTTGCACCTTCCATAATCTTATCAGCAGTTTTGGGATGGGACTTGCGCACCCTGAACATCATAATTGGAATTTTGGTAATCATCTACACGGTATCAGGTGGTACCAAGGCGGTAAGTGTTACCCAAAAGCAACAGATGTTCATTATTATGACGGGCATGTTTTTTGCCTTTTTCTTTATTCTAGGGTCCCTTCCTACGGGAGTCTCCTTTGGAGAAGCATTGAAGATTGCCGGTGCCAACAATAAATTGCAGATACTTGATTTTACTTTTGATACGGATAACCGCTATACCTTTTGGAGTGGTATCACTGGGGGCTTCTTTTTAGCCTTGGCGTACTTTGGCACAGATCAGAGTCAGGTACAGCGCTATCTTTCCGGAAAATCAGTGCGGGAAAGTCAATTAGGCCTCATTTTCAATGGTATCCTTAAAATACCAATGCAGTTTTTTATTCTTTTGGTCGGAGCGATGGTTTTTGTGTTCTACCAATACAATGCTTCCCCTTTAAATTTTAATCCTGCGGCCACCCAAGCTGTCCTTGAATCCGAATATGTTGATGACTACAAGGCTTTGGAAAGAGGTCATTTGGAGTTGGAAATGGAGAAGAAAATTGCTCAAAATACATTTTCCGCAGCCCTTAAACTGAAAGAGTACAACGCCATTGAACAGGCAAAGCGCGATATTATAAAAATAAACCAAAAAGAAAGTGCAAGTCGGGAAGCTGCACGGGAGTTGATTGCCAAAGCTGATTCTGTAGTAGAGACCAATGACAAGGATTATGTCTTTATCCACTTTATTTTGAACAATTTACCTGTTGGTCTCATTGGATTGCTACTGGCCGTAATTCTATCCGCAGCCATGTCATCAACCGCATCTGAATTGAATGCGCTGGGTACCATCACTGCACTTGACCTTTATAAAAGGAACAACAAAAAAGAACATAATGACAAGCATTACCTTAGGGCCACAAAAGGATTTACCTTGCTTTGGGGTACCATTGCCATTCTTATAGCCTGCGTGGCCAACCTTTTCGACAACCTAATTCAGTTGGTAAATATCATAGGCTCCATTTTTTATGGAAATGTTTTAGGAATTTTCCTCCTAGCCTTCTTCTTTAAATTTGTGCGTGGAAATGCAGTTTTTGTTGCGGCAATCGTAACCCAGGTTATTGTAATCATTGGATGGTATTTGGATTGGATGTCCTATTTATGGCTCAACGCTTTTGGTTGTGTTCTGGTCATTCTTTTGGCTATGATCACTCAGGCATTTGATAATTTTTTAGGCAACCCCCACCCCGAAATTAAATCATAAAAAACCCGCTTAAAAAGCGGGCTTCAGGTTTTTGTTGTTGAGAAGGTCTTATTGCCCCTCCCATTCTTTCAAAGAATCCTTGTTCATTTTAACATAATCCATATTACCGGCAGCCTGAGCCAACACCATGGATTTTTTAGCTGCTTCAATGGCACCTTTGGTATCACCCATTTTAGCATGAATCAATGATTTTAATCTGTGCATCCAGAAAGCTTCATCATTCATGGAAACCGCTTTGTCTATCCATTCTTTGGCTTTACCCATGTTCATACCTTCTTGATAGTAATATTGTGCAGCGGCAAAATAATCATTGACAGAAATATCGGAACCTGACATTACTTTGTCGATACTTGCAGTGGCTTTAGCAACTGTAGGAACAATAAATTTAACCCCTACGTATACCTTCTCCCACATCAACCCCAAAGTTGCACCATTGTTGTGCATATCATCTATGGTGATGGTAAATGTTTCAATAGGCATAGGTATGGGGTAAACCTCCACTTTTAGCGTAGCGGCCACTTTAGAAGCATCCCATTCTTGGGGCAATCCGCCATTTTCTGAATCAGTATAGAAAATAACCTCCCAAACTGCCTCTTGGGGTCTGGTATAAATGGCGTATGTTCCCGCTTTTAGCTCTTTGCCCTCAACCGTTACGTCATCGCTGAACGTAATTTTGGTATTCATATTGGCTCCCGTTCTCCACAGGGCATCATAGGGTACCAAATCCCCAAAAATGGTTCTTCCTTTCATGGAAGGCCTTGAGTATTCCACAGTAACTTCAGTTAGTCCCACAGTCTGTTTTAAAACAGAAAATGGACTAGGTGCTGGTGTTTGAATCTGTGCCTCCAATGATACGGAAAGCAATGCAACAAACACAAATAATACAGATTTTTTCATAGGATATAGTGTTTAAGATGTTAGTATAGCAAAGCTAACTAGATTGAAAATTAGATTTGTTAATATATTCCTAAAAAGGAATGGATTAAACCTTAGGGATACCCCAAGACTTTTCATAAAACGAATTATTTTTGTTTAACATATTTCAAATATAATTAAACATTTTGTATTTTTGAAGAAATTAATCAAGATGAGATTGTATCAACTTCATGCCAAACAACAGTTGCCTATATCAAGAGACGAAGCATGGCAATTCTTATCCAATCCTAAAAATCTAAAGACCATAACTCCTCCACATATGGGTTTCCATATTCTATCTGGTGGAGACAAACCCATGTTTGCTGGACAAATCATTCAGTACATGGTAAAACCTTTTCCATTTTTGTCCACCAAATGGGTCACGGAAATTACGCATGTGGTGCAGGGTGAGTATTTTGTGGATGAGCAGCGATTTGGCCCCTATGCGCTTTGGCACCACAAACATTTTATCTATGAAACTTCCAATGGGGTGGAAATGGAAGACATTATTGATTACAAACTTCCTTTTGGTTTCCTGGGAACTTTGATGTACCCCATTTTGGTAAAGTCCCAGCTCAAAAAAATATTTGAATACAGAAAAACAAAATTGGAATCGCTTTTTGGAGCCATTGCCGAAAAAAATACGATTCTCGAACTAAAATCCATTTAAATTGAGAAATATATTGCTCATTGGTGGGTCACACGGAATTGGCCGTGAGATTGCCAACCAACTTTCAAAACAAAATAACGTATACGTAGCTTCACGTACCTCAAAAGACTTGTCTGATTTGAATGTAAATCACATTTCCTTTGATGTGCTGTCAGATACTATTGAAGACCAAGACATACCTGATGAAATCCATGACTTTGTGTTCTGCCCTGGAAGTATCAACCTAAAACCCTTTAAAATGTTGGATATTCAAGATTTTAAAGAGGATATGGAAATAAACTTCTTCGCCATGGTCAAAATGGTTAAAGCAATAGTTGGTAGGATGGCCGAAGGTTCAAGTATGGTGTTTTTCAGCACAGTTGCCGTAGATTCAGGCATGGCTTACCACACCAGTATTTCAGCGGCCAAAGGAGCCATTGAGGGTTTTGCGAAAGCACTGGCTGCAGAGTATGCACCTAAAATAAGAGTGAACGTAATTGCGCCCTCACTTGTGGATACTCCATTGGCTTCACGCTTGTTGAGCAACGACAAAAAGAAAGAGCAAATAAGCGAGCGACACCCTCTTAAACGTGTAGGAAGTGTGAAAGATATTGCCAATATGGCCACATTTTTGCTACATCCAGAAAACTCGTGGATTACCGGTCAGGTGATTGGTGTTGATGGCGGAATGTCCACATTAAATACAAATTCGTGAGCGATACAGTTTCTATTTTTTGGTTTCGGCGGGATTTGCGATTGGATGACAACATTGGGTTCTTGCAAGCGCTGAAAGGTGACCATCCCGTACTTCCCATTTTTATATTTGATACGGAGATTTTGGACAAATTACCAAAAGATGACGCGCGGGTCACATTTCTGCATGAAACACTTCAAAAAATGCGAAGCCAACTACAGGACGATCACAAAAGTTCCATCGCAATTTACTATGGCAGACCCAAAGCTATTTTTGAACAGCTCATCAAGGATTTTCAAATAAAAAGTGTATACACCAATCATGATTACGAGCCTTACGCAAAAGAGCGTGACGAAGAGATAAAAGAGCTACTTTCCAAAAACGATATCGAATTCTATACCTTCAAGGATCAGGTTATTTTTGAAAAGGACGAAGTTGTGAAGGATGATGGCGACCCCTATGTAGTCTATACGCCATACAAAAACAAATGGAAATCCATTTTCAATGAGGATAATTTAAAAATTCATTATACCAGTCAATATCTAGACAATTTAATTGAACATTCAAGGTTACCAAATCTATCACTTTCCGATATTGGCTTTGAAACTTCTTCCATAAAAATCCCGGATTATACCGTTACCCCTACCCTCATTCAAAATTATGAAAAGACAAGAAACTTTCCTGCCAAGGAAAACGGAACCTCCCGTTTGGGTCCCCATCTTCGGTTTGGTACCGTCTCCATCAGGAAAATGGTAAAAAAAGCCATTGCAGAAGAGAATGAAGTGTTTTGGAGTGAGCTAATTTGGCGCGAGTTTTTTATGCAAATTCTATGGCACTTTCCAGAAACGGTCCATAATGCGTTTAAACCCAAATATGACCGTATTGAATGGCGGAACAACGAAGAAGAATTTGAACTTTGGAAATCGGGCAAAACCGGATATGCCCTAGTTGATGCCGGTATGCGCCAACTTAACGCCACGGGCTACATGCACAACCGGGTACGGATGCTGGTGGCTAGTTTTCTTTGCAAGCATTTGCTGATTGATTGGCGTTGGGGCGAGGCCTATTTTGCCGAAAAGTTATTGGATTATGAAATGGCCAGCAATGTAGGCAACTGGCAATGGGCCGCAGGAAGCGGTGTGGACGCTGCACCCTATTTTCGCATCTTCAATCCCATGACACAGGTTGACAAGTTTGATAAGAGCAAGGCATACATCAACCAATGGGTGCCTGAACTACAAGAATCTACCTACCCTGAAAAAATGGTAGATCATAAAGAAGCCCGGGAACGCTGTCTAAAAGTCTACAAAGAGGCGGTGGGTTGAAGCATTTTCCTTATTTTTAGTATTCGCTTTAGACTTTCAGGTTTTCCAACGAAAGGTTTAAAGCAATAGATAGCTAACTCAAATGTTTTTTAAAAAATGAAGAAACTCACCACCGTATTCCTATTGGGCCTCATTTCAATGAGCCTCACCGCTCAAAAATTGACCAAAGATAAAAAGGCAATCATTGCCTCTGTAGAAAATCACAAGGAAAACCTAATTATGCTCAGCGATTCCATCTGGGCTTTAGCCGAAACAGCTTTTGAAGAATCTAAATCCGCAGAGCTCTTGGCCGACTACGCAGAAAAAAATGGGATGACGGTTACACGCGGAGTTGCCAATATTCCCACTGCATTTACAGCCACATACGGCTCTGGAAAGCCTGTGATAAGTGTGCTGGGGGAGTTTGACGCGCTACCGGGACTTTCTCAAAAAGCAGTGCCCACTAAGGACCCAAGAATTGAAGGTGCGCCTGGGCATGGTTGTGGACACAACATGTTTGGTGCAGCGAGCTTAGGAGCTGCAATCGCCATAAAGGAGCAGATTGAAGCTGGTACCATCAAAGGAACGGTGAAATTTTTAGGCACTCCCGCTGAAGAAAAATATTTTGCCAAAGTTTGGATGGTAGAAGCTGGACTTTGGGACGACGTGGATGTTAATGTAAGCTGGCACCCAGGCGCCAATATTGAGGCTGATGTACAGAGTGGCCTCTCTTTGGTGGATTTTATTGTGGAATTCTACGGACAAGCTGCCCACGCATCTGGAGACCCATGGAATGGACGAAGTGCTTCTGACGCTTTGGAACTTTACACCAATGGAATCAACTATTACCGAGAGCATATTAAACCCACATCACGAATTCATTATCATATCCAAGACGGTGGACAGGTAGTTAATGTGGTTCCCGACTATGCGAGATTATGGGTACGCGTTCGCGACCCCAAGCGTAAGGTGATGCTTCCCACTTATGAGCGAGTCAAAGCAATGGCCGAAGGAGCTGCCATCATGGCCAATGTAGATTACAAAATATCATTGGTCTCAGGAATCTACGAAGTGTTGGTCAACCGTGCAGGAGGTGAAATCATGCAAAAAAACTTGGAACTGTTAGGGCCTATCACTTATACGGATGAAGAAATAGCTTTTGGCAAATCCATCCAAAAAGCCACAGGAAAACCTGAGGTGGGCATGGACAGCGAGATTAAACCTCTAAAAGAAACCGAAGAATTGCCCGGAGGTGGTTCCACCGATGTTGGCGATGTAAGTTGGAACGTGCCCAACATCAACCTTAGCGTAACTGTGGCGCCCAAGGATACACCATGGCACTCTTGGGCCGTTGTGGCCTGCGGAAGCATGAGCATTGGCCACAAAGGGTTGGTCTATGCATCAAAAGCTATGGCTATGACCATGTTGGACCTTTTTGATGACCCGAAGCTGGTTGAAGAGGTCAAAGAGGAGTTCAAAACCCGAAAAGGAGATGAGAAATACGAACCAATGATTGATGGTCCTCCACCCATCAATGGAATTGGAGGATAATTGAACATTATGAAAAAGATACTACCGATAAGCCTGCTCCTTGCAGGCTTTTTCAACCTACACGCCCAGAAATCCGAGCTTGCCTTTTTTGAACCGCTTTTGGGTAAAACATGGAAAGCTGAAGGGAGTTGGGGAGATGGCTCCAAATTTAAGCAAGAGACCGTGTTTAAATATAGTTTGGACAGCACCTTGGTTTTGGCTGAATCCAAAGGGTTTACCAACCAGGAACAAACGAAATATGGGCCAAGAAACCACGGTATCCGAAAGTTTGACACTGAAAGTAGTTCCTTCAAATTTTGGGAATTCGATGTATTTGGAGGTGTTACCTCCGGAACCATAAGCACCAAAGGAAAAGACATTATCTACACCTATGAGTATGGCGGTTCCGTGGTCACGGATTATTGGAAATATGTGGATGCCAACACCTATGATTTCACGGTAGGTAACTATGAGAATGGAACTTGGAAGCAAACCTATTTACAAACCCAGTTCAAGGCAGAAAAAGCTGATTTTGGGTTTCAGTACGACCATTATTCCATAGTGGTTACAAAACTTATGGAAACAGGTGATTTTTATCGGGATATCCTTGGGCTGACCGAAATTCCGCATCCTGATAGGTCCCCTGGATTCAGGTGGTTTCAGATAAAAGGGAACACCCAATTGCATCTGATCAAGAAAGATATTGCTGATTTCAGCAAGAACAAGAGTATGCATCTATGCTTGGCTACCCAAGATTTGGAAGGTTTCATAGAACATTTAATGGCCAATAACATCAATTTTTATGATTGGCCCGGAAACAAGAGTTCAATCACCGATCGTTCCGATGGCGTAAAACAAATCTACATTCAAGACCCCGAAGGATACTGGATTGAAATCAATACCGCAACACATTAATTATGAGCAACCCCATATTACAAACATTTCCGTTAGGCTTTCCTTGGCAGACCCAAGACCCGTTTTTATTCTGCGTATACCATTTGGACCATTTTCCCAAAGGAAATGGAGAAATGGGTCCCGACCCCGCCCTTCTTGAGGGAAGAAGTCTTGGTAATGATTTTAATCCCAACCAAGCATGGCGCATGTACCACGGGCAGACCATTCCAGGGTTTCCGTACCATCCTCATCGTGGATTTGAGACCATTACCATTGTCAATAAGGGATACTGTGATCATTCAGATTCTTTGGGGGCCGCTGGTAGGTTCGGAGAGGGTGATGTACAGTGGATGACTGCCGGTCGGGGCGTACAGCATTCAGAGATGTTTCCGCTTTTACATGACGCCTCGGATAATCCATTGGAATTGTTTCAAATATGGTTAAACCTTCCAAAGGCCAGCAAGTTTGTTGAGCCGCATTTTAAAATGTTGTGGCATGAAGATATTCCTATTGTAAAAGAGGAAAATGCACAAATTAAAGTGGTTGCGGGCAACTACAAAGGTACGCAAGCCATTCCTCCTGCTCCAGATTCGTGGGCAGCTGATGGAGTCAACGATGTCGCCATTTGGAATATCCATGTCGAAGCTGATTCTGAGTATACCCTTCCAAAAACAAGTTCCGGGGTGACCCGTACCCTCTACTTTTATGAAGGGTCGGAAATCTTTTTTGAAGGTGGAAAAATCATTCCAAACTTTGGGGTTGAACTGGACCCGTCTCAAGAAGTTACCTTTAAAGTAGGGAGAGATAAAGCTCATTTCTTGATGCTCCAAGGAAGACCCATCGAAGAACCAGTAGCCAAGTACGGCCCTTTTGTTATGAACACCGAAGAAGAAATTCAAAAGGCCATGGAAGAATATCGTTTGACCCAATTTGGGGGATGGCCATGGCCCTATCCAGATAATGCACATGATAAAGACAGGGGTAGGTTTGCACTTTATCCTGATGGCACATTAGTGGAAAAGGATACATTGTAAGAAGTTAGAATATTGAACTAAAGATTAATCTACGCCATTACCGCTCAAAATGCAATATCAAAGGTACAATGTAGTATTTGTGTTAGGTTTATCTTACCTTAATGGGTAAAATGAAACCATGAGATTTCCCCCATTTTTTTCTTTATTGCTTTTGGTTTTCTTGTTTGCAATACAAACAGGTTCTGCACAAACAAAAAAAATTGATAGCCTTCAAAATCTTTTAAAAACAGCGTCTGACACCACAGAAGTCAATTTACTAAATTCTCTAGGTGTTAATTTAAGGTCCTTCGACAAAGAAAAAGCACTTGATTTATTTGAGGAAAGCATAGCCAAATCCAAGGAAATAGGTTATTTAGAAGGTGAAACCCAAGCATTATATTCCATTGGTCTTACGTACGGAATGACGGGTGATTATGTAGAATCCCTTGATTATTTGAACCAATGCCTTGTCATGGCAAAACAACATGAGGACTATGAGCGTATAAACTTCATTTACAACGCTATGGGAATCGTGTACAAACGCATTGGC
Source organism: Flagellimonas marina (assembly GCF_042651185.1). Taxonomy (NCBI): domain Bacteria; kingdom Pseudomonadati; phylum Bacteroidota; class Flavobacteriia; order Flavobacteriales; family Flavobacteriaceae; genus Flagellimonas; species Flagellimonas marina. The sequence continues at coordinate 1,415,231 of NZ_JBHSCL010000004.1, forward strand.
GATTATCCCAAAAGTCAAAGTTATTATCTAAAGCGTATCAAGCTGGTAGATTCACTTCAACTAGACCAGAACCTGTCATCTCCTTATATTAACTTAGGTGTACTTTATAGTTTAATGGGCGAACATGACAAAGCTATAGAGAGTTATGAGATGGCCTTAGAAACTTACAAAGGACCTGATCGTAAATCGTTAGAGAACAATGTGCTGTACAACTTAGGGGAAATAGATTTTGAAAAAGGAAACTATGAAGCGGCTCTGGATAAACTTTTACGAGCAACGACGTACTTAGAAAAAGTAAACAACAACATTGAATTGTGCTCCCTGTATTTAAACATTGGAAACTGTTATCAAGAATTGGGCCAATGGAAACTTGCACAAGACTATTATATAAGGTCCTTAGCACTCGCTGAGCAGCTATCCATAAAACAAGAAATAGCAAGAATTCAATCCGGACTGGCCAATTTGATGTTCCTTCAAAAAAGGTATGATGAGGCTATGACTTATTCCAATGAAAGTTTGGGGGCATTGGACAGTCTGAGCGGTTATAAACTAAAACACGACGCCCATGAAATCGCTTACAAAATCTATGAAGCTAGAGGACAGTATACAAAGGCCATCCACCATCTCAGCCAATCCATAGCTTATAAAGACAGCCTATTGAACGAGACCAAGATCAAGGAAATCCAGAACCTGCAGATTCAGCACGATGTATATCTCAAGGATAGGGAAATCAAGGAAAATGAGCTGCAGCTTGAACTATTGAATACATCGGTATCCTTGAACAACAAACGAATGGTCTATTTGTCCATAATCCTAGTGCTATTATTGTTCTCGGCCGGCTTGCTTTATTTCCGGTATCTAAATAAGAAAAAATCCAACCGAATTCTTCATGAGAAAAACAATCTGATTTCGCAGCAAAAGGAAGTTATTGAGAGAATGAATTCCCAACTGGAGAAACGCATGCTGCGTGCCCAAATGAACCCACATTTTATTTTTAATTCCCTCAGTTCCATTCGGTATCTTGTAAGTTCGGGAGATAAGGAGGCGGCATTGACATACTTGAACAAGTTTTCAAAATTGTTACGGCAGGTCTTGGAAACTTCGGTCAATGTTAGTTTGGTACTTCATGAGGAAATTGAGCTCCTTAAGATTTATGTGGAGTTGGAGGCCCTCCGTTTTGATAATTCCTTTAGTTATTCCTTCAATATTGACGAAAATCTGGACCTCCATCAACATGAAGTTCCCATGCTTTTGGTACAACCCTACATAGAAAATGCCATTCTACATGGTCTTTTGCCCAAAGAAGGACCGAAAAAGTTATCGGTATCATTTAAAGATAAAATGAATCACATTGAGAGCATCATTGAGGATAATGGTGTGGGGTTTGATTCATCAAAAAATCAACGGAATACAAGGGAAAAATCACGGGGTATGTCCATTACAGCCAAGCGAATTGAAGTCCTTAAAAAATTCTCTAACGAGGAGTTGGTTAAGATTGAAAATTTAAATGAAGGAAAGGAAACAGGTACCAGAGTAACTATCCTCATTCCAAAGGAGTAGACAAAACCGTATATCCTAAATCAAATTAGTGTATTTTGAGAAGCTCCACTAAACTCTAACAATTTTTGCTCCTATGGCACGCAAACGCTCGTCAATATTTTCGTAACCCCTATCTATTTGTTCAATATTATGGATGGTTGAAGTACCTTTTGCCGATAAAGCGGCTATCAACAATGATACGCCTGCCCTAATATCTGGGGATACCATGGTTGTTGCCTTCAGCGTTGATTTAAAATCATGTCCAATTACAGTAGCACGATGAGGGTCGCACAAAATAATCTTTGCACCCATATCTATCAACTTGTCCACAAAGAACAATCGGCTTTCAAACATTTTTTGATGAATTAGCACCTCTCCCCTTGCTTGAGTAGATACTACCAAAATAATGCTCAAAAGGTCGGGAGTAAGTCCCGGCCAAGGTGCATCGGCAATGGTAAGAATAGAACCATCAATGAAGTTTTGGATTTGGTATCCTTTTTCGTGTTTGGGAATGAAAATATCATCATCCCTGCGCTCCACTGTTATTCCCAATTTCCGGAATACTGTTGGAATAAGTCCTAAATCATCCCAACTGACGTTTTTAATTGTCAGTTCGCTTCGGGTCATAGCGGCCAGACCAATCCAGCTTCCAATTTCAATCATATCGGGCAACATGGTATGCTCCGTTCCACCTAAACGCTCAACCCCTTCAATGGTCAATAAATTGGAGCCAATGCCCGTAATCTTTGCGCCCATTCGGTTCAACATTTTACACAACTGCTGCAAATAGGGCTCACAAGCAGCATTGTAAATGGTCGTTGTACCTTCGGCCAAAACAGCGGCCATAACAATGTTTGCAGTTCCGGTTACGGATGCTTCATCCAAAAGCATATAAGTGCCTTTGAGTTTGTTTGCTTCAACACCGTAAAAATGTTCCTCGCGGTTGTACCTGAATTTTGCCCCAAGCTTGATAAAACCCTCGAAATGGGTGTCCAAACGGCGGCGTCCAATCTTGTCGCCCCCTGGTTTAGGGATGTATCCCTTGCCAAATCGGGCTAAAAGTGGACCTACCAACATAATGGAACCTCGTAAGCCACGGCCATCTTCCTTGAATTTTGAAGATTGGAGGTACTCTAAATTGATGTCATCAGACTTAAACGTATAGGAGCCCCTACCTTTTTTTTGGATTTTCACGCCCAAATCCTCAAGTAAGGAGATAAGCTTGTTGACATCCAAAATGTCTGGAATATTGTTAATGGTGATTTTTTCTTCGGATAGCAATACGGCACAAAGAATCTGAAGTGCCTCGTTCTTTGCCCCTTGGGGTGTTATCTCACCGTGTAATTGGTGGCCACCCTCTATTCGAAATGTTCCCATGGATTGCTTTGGAGTTTAATACCTTTTTTTTCTGCCGCGTTTTCCCTTCTGGTTATTGCCACCACTTCTGTTGGACTTGGATTGTCTGTTTTTGAGGAACTGACCACTTTCGGTAAGGTTTTCGCCATCACTGGACAGGTCAATCTGTCCATCACTCAATTCCTTTAAATGACCAAAAATGACGGAATCTTCCACCGAATCCTTGTTCCAGGTCAAGTAACATTTTTTCATATGGTTGGCAATGGCGTACTCCAAGCCAGAGCGCATATCTCCCTTTTCCCATTTTACGGCCACATCTACCATACGCTTGATGTTGTTCCCGTAAAATCGGTATTTTGGGTGATTCTGAGGGTATTCCAAAGGTTCTGGCCTTTGTTGAAGTACTTCTTTGGAGGTAATTGGGAATAGGGAGTCCACATCCAAATTAAAGTCTGACATGATGAACAATTGGTCCCACAGCTTATGTTGAAAATCCGGCACGTCCCTTAAATGAGGTTGAAGGTTCCCCATAACACTGATAATGGCCTGTGCAACCTTGTTGCGCTCTTCCCTATCTGAAATGGAAACTGCATGGTCCACCATTTTTTGGAAGTGTCGACCATATTCTGGAATGATGAGCTGAGGACGCTCTGTATTATATTCTAGGTTTTCTACTGTATTCAAATTAAAATATTTTATGAAATAATAGTCTTGGGAAGTATATCCAATAACGCTTGCAAAATAATAAAATTATGGCAAACCACGGGGTTAGAGCGAAATTACTCCTTCAACAACGGCCACTTCCTTGTATTTTTGAATCACTTCATCTGGATTTTTAAGATGCACCGTGATGGACAGACTGGTGTAAGTTCCTTTTTTGGATTGCTTGGACTCAATGACGGCTCCCGTATTATCAAAGATTTCATGGATTTGTGCAATGCGTTTGTCGTCCGTAGGAACAATAAACTTATAAAGATAGGTCGAAGGCCAATTCGTATTCTCCAATAACTGCTCCTTGAGCCGCGCGTAAAATTCATCTGTGTTCTCCTTCTCCATGCCTATTTTTTTTACAAATATATGGGTTACCCTGCAATTTTTTTTCCTTGAGCCTATTTCATTACTTTGTAGTGTTAAATAAAGGGCTTGGGCAAGAAAAAAGTAGTCATTACAGGAGCTCCCGGAACGGGAAAGACATCCATTGTCAATGGATTGGAAAGTATGGGTTTTCATTGCTTCCATGAAATTATACGAGATATGACCTCAAAGGCCAAGCAGGAAGGGGATACCGAGGTTTTTGAATCGAACCCGTTGGTTTTTGTGGATGACGCCATGCAGTTCAACAAAGATTTGTTGTATGGTAGGGCAAAACATTTTAAAGAATCATTGGACATCCAGGTTCCCGTTAGTTTTTTTGACAGAGGCGTTCCAGATGTGCTTGCGTATATGGATTTTTTTGGACAACCGTATGGTAAGGAATTTATTGATATCTGCATGAATCATCGGTATGATACCGTTTTCATTGTACCACCGTGGGAAGAAATTTATGTTTCCGATGGTGAACGATTGGAAACGTATGAGGAAGCAGAAAGTATACATCTAGCTTTGATGAATACATATACCCAATTTGGCTATCACCCCATTTCAGTGCCAAAAGACGTAATCCAAAAAAGGATTGACTATATTTTGGAAACACTTAATCAACTTTAGTGCAGAAAGAGACCAAAGCTATTTTAAAGGAATTCTGGGGGTATGATGATTTCAGGGGCTCCCAGAAAACCATCATAGACACTGTGCTTTCGGGAAAGGATGTCTTGGCATTGATGCCCACAGGTGGGGGAAAATCCATTTGTTACCAAGTTCCTGCACTTTCTAAGGAAGGCTTGTGTATTGTGGTGTCACCTTTGGTGGCTTTGATCCAAGACCAAGTAAGCCAATTAAAGTCCCGGGGCATAAAAGCCATTGCGCTCACAGGCGGAATCCCTTTTACTGAACTCAACGATCTCTTGGACAATTGCCTCTATGGAAATTATAAGTTTCTCTATCTCTCCCCCGAACGATTGCAACAATCGCTAATACAAGAACGAATCCAAGAAATGGATGTGAACCTTATCGCCATAGATGAGGCCCATTGTATTTCGCAGTGGGGGAATGATTTTAGGCCCGCCTATTTGGAATGCTCCATTTTGAAGGAACTCATTCCCAACACCCCCATGATAGCCCTTACGGCCACAGCAACGCCCAAAGTGGTGGATGACATCGTTCAAAATCTAAAATTGGAGAATGTTGCCGTTTTTAAAGATTCATTTTCCCGGTCCAATATTATATTCAAGGTAAAACGAACAGAGGATAAGCTGTACCAGCTAAGAAAATATATTGGCAAGATTCCCGGAAGTTCCATTGTGTATGTCCGTTCCCGAAAAATGTCGGTTTCCCTTTCGGAATTTTTGAACAAGAACGGATTTAAGGCCTCCTTTTTCCATGGCGGAATCTCAAAATCTGAAAAGGAAACAAGACTAAAGGAGTGGTTGGAGGGGAAAGTCAACGTCATGGTGGCCACCAATGCCTTTGGAATGGGAGTGGACAAGCCCGATGTTCGTTTGGTGGTGCATTATCAGATTGCCGATAGTTTGGAAAGCTACTTTCAAGAAGCGGGAAGGGCAGGAAGGGATGGAAAACCGTCCACAGCCATAATTCTTAGTACCAAAGAAGATGAGGAATTGGCCAAACAGCAGTTCTTGTCCAACCTCCCGGATGTTTCCTTTATTAAGAAAGTATATTCCAAACTCAACACCTTTTTTCAAATTTCCTACGGTGAATCTGTGTTAGAACCCATGTCCTTTAAGTTCAATGCGTTCTGTAAACGGTACGAGTTCCATCCAAATATGGCTTTCAACGCACTTCGAATCTTGGACCAAAACTCGGTAATTGCATTATCTGAGAACTTTCAGGAAAAGACCAGCTTGCAATTTGTGGCTTCCAAAGCTGGAATTTTCGAGTATTTGGATAAAAACCGAAAAACGGCTCCCATCATTCAAACTATTTTACGGACTTATGGGGGCATTACGGAGTACGAAACCAAAATCAATCTTCATTTGCTCTCCAAAAAAACGGGGGAAAATGAAAAGTCCCTCAAAAAAATACTGAAGCAACTCCAAAAAGATGGCATTGCAGAATATAAGAATACCACTAGCGATTTGGAAATTACCTTTTTGGTGCCGCGCGAAGATGACCACACCATAAATCCGTTTGCCAAAAAAGTGCAGGATTTTAATCAGGTGAAGCAAAATAACATGGCTGCCATGTTGGGTTACATTAAAAACAAGAAGATTTGCCGGAGTGTTTATTTGTTGAAATATTTTGGTGAAAACACAGCTGAAAAATGTGGTACATGCGATATTTGCACCAAGAAGGAAAAAAAGGGCTCCCCTGTTAACCTGGAAGAGCGAATCATTGGCCTATTGAAGATAAGTCCCAGCACCTCCAGAAAGTTAGAAAAGGCAACAGGAGCGGATGAAAAGGCCCTTTTGAAAGCCTTGCAACAACTGCTTGACGATGAAGTAGTGGAACTAAACCAAATAAATGAGTACATCCTTAAAGAATAATCCCTTGCGCATTGTATTTATGGGCACTCCAGACTTTGCCGTTGCAAGTTTAAAAGCCCTCGTAGAAGCTGACTTTGATATCGTTGGGGTTATCACAGCACCAGACAGACCTGCTGGAAGGGGCAGAAAAGTGCAGGAGTCTGCGGTAAAACAATTTGCTACACAACATAGTCTAAAGGTGCTGCAGCCCACCAATCTTAAGGATGAAGGTTTTTTGGAAGAACTCAAAAGTCTTAATGCCAATTTAAATGTGGTGGTTGCTTTTAGAATGTTACCTAAGACCGTTTGGCAAATGCCCGAGCACGGTACCTTTAATTTACACGCCTCCCTCCTTCCCCAATACCGTGGTGCGGCTCCCATTAATTGGGCCATCATTAACGGAGAGACAGAAACTGGTGTAACCACCTTTTTTATTGACGAGGAAATTGATACGGGGAGTATCATTCTCCAAAAGACGGAGCAAATAACAGATGAGGATAACGTGGGCAGTCTGCATGACCGTTTGATGGAACTCGGCGGTGAACTCGTGGTGGAAACCTGTAGACAAATTGCTTCGGGACAAGTATCCAGTACACCACAAAAGAATTTTGATAATCTAAAGCCTGCTCCCAAAATCCACAAGGAGACTTGTCAAATTGATTGGAACGCTTCTTTGGATGCTATCCATAATCTTATTCGCGGATTGAGTCCGTACCCAGCCGCGTGGAGTGTTTTTGTAAATCATGGTAAGGAAGAGACCATCAAAATTTACAAGACCAAAAAAGAATTCGTCCAACATACCGATGAAGTTGGAAAACTGATTGCGGATAAAAAAACACTAAAAGTTGCAGTTGCTGAAGGCTATCTTCAATTGTTGGAAATACAACTCCCTGGTAAGAGAAAAATGGAAACTTCAGCCGTTTTAAATGGGCTAGACTTGGATAAAAATGCCCACCTTCGCTAATCCCTTGCTATGCTTGGGCTAGCTAAAACATGTCATTTTTTTCCGACTTTATCAACAAACGTTTCAAGTTATTAACAAAAACCCCTATTTCCCTAGGTTTTACTTGCGTTAATAGCAAATCCATATAAATTTGTTCAGCATTAAAATTATTTTAACAACAATTAATTTAATTCCATTATGAACAAAACAGAATTAATCGATGCTATGGCAGCTGATGCTGGCATCACTAAGGCAGCAGCCAAAAAAGCATTGGAATCTTTCTTGGGAAATGTAGAGGGATCACTTAAAAAAGGGAACAGAGTTTCCCTAGTTGGTTTTGGTTCTTGGTCAGTTTCCAAAAGAAGCGCCAGAGAAGGTAGAAATCCACAGACTGGACAGACCATCAAGATTGCCGCTAAGAACGTTGTAAAGTTCAAAGCTGGTGCAGAATTGAGCGGTGCTGTAAACTAATCAATTATTTTTTTAATATACAGAAGCACTTCCCAAAAGGAAGTGCTTTTTTATTTTGGCAATGCTTTAGGTTTTTGGAAAAATTGTATATTATACAACGATTAGAGGTAACAGTGTTATGAAAATGGTAAGTCATAAGCCTAAAAAAGGTAAGTTACTTGTTGCGGAACCTTCACTTACCGGAGATGTTTCCTTCAATAGATCTGTGGTGTTGCTTGCAGAGCATAACCATGAGGGTTCTGTAGGATTTATTCTTAACAAACCCTTGGACTATACCATATGTGATCTTATTTCTGAAATCACTATTCCTTTTAAAGTATTCAATGGCGGCCCTGTGGAACAGGATAATCTATATTTTATCCATAAGGTTCCAGACTTAATCCATGATAGTATTGAGATTTCCGATGGCATATTTTGGGGCGGTAATTTTGAAAAGACCGTAGAACTCATCAATAAAGGTGTGATTACGGAACAGGATATCCGATTCTTTTTGGGCTACTCGGGTTGGGGCTCCCAGCAATTGGACCAAGAACTGATGTCCAAATCTTGGGTGGTCATCAAAAACGAATATGAAAGTGGTATTTTGGAGAAATCCTCATCCGCTTTTTGGAAGGAAAAAATGGTGGAATTGGGCGGAGATTACCTGTTGTGGTCAAATTCTCCTGAAAATCCATCCCTCAACTAGCTACCCATTCTGGCCCTAGCATTTAACTTTCCCACTAATTTTTTGGCAATCGTGTTAGAGAACACTTTCTTTCGGTATTTAGAGATGGGTTGAATACCAACAACACTATTGGTGATAAACAACTCATCTGCCTTTTGCAGTTCAAAAGGTGATATGGATTCCTCAACCAATTGAAACTCCTCCGAGGCTTCAATAACTTCCATTAATTTTTTCCGGACAATACCATTTAAACAGCCGTCCGCCAAAGGTGGCGTTTTGACGGTATCCCCTTTCACCACAAAAAGATTTCCATTTATGGCCTCCACCACTTGTTTGTCCGTATTCACCAGAAGACAGTTGGCATACCCATTCTCTTGGGCATAGACACTGGCCACCACATTTAAAATCTTGTTGGTGGTCTTAAGGCTGGACAGCATATCCTTGTTTACGTAGTAATCTTTGAAGAGTTCCACTTCATAATCCCCTTCATTGATGACATAAAATGGAGAGTCTAGGAGCTTGGTTTCTATGATATAGGAGACATCATTGGTTTCAGGGGCATACAACCCACCTTCATTCCTAAAAATGGTCAACCTAACCCTAACAGCCTTGTCGGCACCATTATTCTCTGCGATGGTTCTTTTGATTTCTTCCTCTAAAAACTCCAAGGTGAATTCCATGGGAATTTCCATTCTTAGAATCCGCATGGAAGCCATCAACCTAAAATAGTGGTCTTCCCAAAAGAAAAGGGTTCCGTTCACACACCGTACCGTTTCAAAAAGGGCATCACCGTATTTTAACCCTCTATTGGAATGGGTCAAAATTTCTTGATCTTCTGGATAGAGTGAGCCGTTACAATTGATCATAAAAAATCCCGATTTTAATCGGGATCAAAGATACGGTATAGTTGAGAATCCTTTCTAGGTAGACCCCAAGACTTGCTTTAAATCTGAGATTTGGTTTTGCCAAAGCATTTTGGCCTCGTCCACTTCATCCTCATCTGCAAAATCGGTAATGAAAAGAGAAACATCCTTGGTAATCTCATCCACTATGATACGCATTTCAAAAAAAGAATCATCCTCGTTCTCAATCCATGTAAACTTTACAAACTCCTCACTTTTCCGTTTTAGCATTTTAGCCTGTTCCTCGGCCCCATCCCATATAAACGTAAAAATCTCACTACGTGAATTTACGTTATCGGCATACCATTCAGATAGACCAGACGGGGTAGAAATATATTGGTAAAGCAACTGTGGGGAAGCTTGGATAACAAATTCAATTTCAAATTTTACCTTATCACTCATTATAGCGCACAATTAATCCTTTTCAACAATTGATATAATTTGGGAAGATAAAAAAATAAATATCAAATAATAAATTAATCCTGAATTTTGATTCAGCAAAAATTAAACTCTATATTTGCACCCGCTAAAACGAATCATGGCGAGGTAGCTCAGCTGGTTAGAGCGTCGGATTCATAACCCGGAGGCCGGGGGTTCAAGTCCCCCTCTCGCTACAAAAAAAGACCATTTTGTGAAATGGTCTTTTTTTATGTCTAAAATCTTTCCAGACTTTTTAAATCAGCCTAATAACTTTATCTTTTCTGTCTTACATAGTGGTAGTTAAAAGCTTAAAATGTGCTATAATAAAGCAATTGGGGAAACGTACAAATTTTTCATAGCAAGGAGCAAATGCCTAATTTTAAAGAACAGATAAAATCATCTTGAAATTGGAGCAATCGCATAAACTGATTATTGATAACGTTAGCAGGTTTATTGATTTAACCGAGATCGAAAAACAGAAGTATATTTCTTTGTTAACAGCAGTCAAAGTTAGAAAGAAGGAATTTTTGCTTCAAGCTGGTGAAATTACAAAATATGAATACTTTATCACCAAGGGCTGCTTAAAAGTGTATACCTTGGATGAAGCAGGGGTTCCTCATATCTCCATGTTCGCGATTGAAGATTATTGGACGGGAGACATGTCCAGTTTTATCACTAGGGAACCATCACGCTATTTCATTAAAGCTACTGAAGACTCAGAACTGTTGGGTATCTCAAGGGTTAATTATGATTTACTTTTTCAAGAAATACCAAAATTTGAACGATTTTATCGCATTCTATATCAAAGGTCACTCATAAGTTATATAAGACGTTCCAATCATGGTATTTCTTTAACTGCTGAAGAAAGGTACATCGAATTCAAAAAGAAATACCCGAAAATTGTCAATAGAATTACACAGAAAGACTTGGCAGGCTACATTGGCATTACGCCAGAATTTATGAGTAAAATTATCTCTAAGGTCAATAGGATGTAAAAGTCTTAAACTAGTTCATTTTTTTTCATGCGTTCCTCTCGGAATTTTGAAGCATGAAAAAAATACTCACCATAACATCTCTTTTAACCATTGTCTTTGCAAATGATCTGCAGGCGCAATTCACCCAGACAGAACTGTTTTCTGGCTTTGATAAAACGGATTTTACACTGTATTCAAGTTATCCGATCAATGAAAAAAATACTCTGAGCATTGCGACCCTTGCATTCTTTCAAAGATTCAACAAAAAAGAGAATGCGGATTTTGATGAGGTAGGCGTCCAACCCACTTTATTTTGGAATATTAATAAGACCATTTCCGTTGGCCCCTCAGTTTATTACAATAGCATTTCGGGGTATTCAGGGCGTTTGTCGGCTAAATTCACATTGAAAAGTTCCAGACTGTTACTTGTGGTCATTCCTACCGTGGGGCGCTATCAACAAACCAAAAATACTTACGCTGAAACCTTTGCGCAAATCCAGTTTAACACCCCTATAAGTGATAAAATATCGCTATGGCTCAACGGTCAGTTTTTAACCGTCTGGGATGAGTTTAGGACACATTCAAGAAGTTTTCTGCAGGTGCGGGCGGGCGTATCATTCAATGGGCACCAATTTGGTCTTGGTGTGGACTTTGACGAGTATGGATCTAATCCTATAGAAAAATCATCATTCGGTGTGTATTACCGAAAAACTTTATAAACAATTATTAAATCTTAAACATTATGAAAAATTTAGTGCAAGTTTCACATTGGGTAGCCTATGCGTATTTGATTTATTCCTTTGGTTATGCGAGTCTTTTTAAAGTTTTCCAAAAACAAAGCATGATGGAGAACATGAGCAATTTTGGTTTCGGAAAAATATGGACCCTATTTATTGGTTATGGTGAATTGTTAGGAGTAATTGGTTTGGTTGTTGGGTTTTGGATGCATCAAGTTAAAAACCTATCGGTTCTATGGTTATTTCCATTCGCAATTGGTGCATTGATAACTCATTTTGCACATAATGACTACGAATACTTTTACACTGCTTTGTATTGTTGTATTGCTTGTATTGTTGTACTAGGTACAGATAAAAATTTCAAAGTAATACTATAGTGATTTAATCTTCGAAGTTTTAAATGAACGCATGGTTTTTTCATGGACTGGTTCGAGAATCAATCTAGTGAAGGTATCTAATATTCTCTTTTGGCAATCAGTCTTGTCTTAACCGCAGTAATAAATGGCATTATAAAATGGCCAATGGACTAATCTATTAAAAAAAACAAACATGAAAAAAATAATCACAATTGCAGGGAGCAATAGTCAAAAATCCATCAATAAAAGTTTACTGACCTATACCAATAGTTTATTGGAGAATGTAGAAATTATCACAATTGACTTGAACAATTATGTTTTGCCCATTTTCGGTGTAGATTTTGAAGTTGAAAATGGCATTCCAACTGCGGTTAAAAGATTAAACGAATTATTCAATACCACGGATGGATTCATCGTATCCCTAGCTGAACATAATGGGTCTTACGCAGCGGTCTTCAAAAACACCGTGGACTGGTTATCCCGCTTAAATACGAAAATATGGAGAGACAAACCCATGCTCTTAATGGCTACATCACCAGGTGGCAGAGGTGGCGCAACCGTATTACAATCTGCGAGTACCTACTTCCCTTTTATGGGAGCTAGCATCACTGATACTTTTTCGTTACCCTCGTTTTATGATAATTTCAACAACGGAGAAATTAGTGATGAAAGTTTGAAAAAGGAGCTTCAATCCAAGGTTGACAAATTCCAAATAACAATTGAATCAAGAAAGAAACAATACCAAGCCTAGATGAATAAATCAAAAAGACCATTTTAAAAATGGTCTTTTTCTTTTTTTCACTGTTACTTATATTACTAAATCTACAAACTTTCCTCAATAATTTGCTCTACCACCTCAGGGTTCAACAAAGTGGAAATGTCCCCCAAATTATCAGTTTCCTTGGAGGCTATTTTTCGGAGGATACGACGCATGATCTTTCCACTGCGCGTCTTGGGCAAACCTGGTACAAATTGAATCTTGTCCAACTTGGCAATCGGACCAATGTGCTCCGTAATCATTTGGTTGATTTCCTTTTTTAGGTTGTCCCGGTCTCGGGATTCCCCTGTTTCCTTCAAAATCACATAGCCATATAGCGCATTTCCCTTTACATCATGGGGGAAGCCAACAATGGCCGATTCTGCCACCGCAGGGTGTTCGTTTATAGCATCTTCAATGGGTGCGGTACCCAAATTATGCCCGGAAACAATAATCACATCATCTACCCTACCTGTAATACGGTAATAACCAACTTCATCCCTCAAAGCACCGTCACCAGTAAAATATTTTCCTTCAAAAGCTGAAAAGTAGGTGTCTTTATAGCGTTGATGGTCGCCCCATATCGTCCGAGCTATCGAAGGCCATGGGAATTTTATGCATAATCGCCCATCTACTTGGTTCCCCTTGATTTCTTTTCCATTTTCATCCATTAATGCAGGTTGTACCCCTGGCATGGGCAAAGTAGCGTAAGTGGGTTTTGTTGGTGTTGAAAATGGAATGGGTGAAATCAGAATACCTCCTGTTTCCGTTTGCCACCAGGTATCCACAATGGGACATTTTTTATCTCCAACATGATCATTGTACCAATGCCAAGCTTCCTCATTAATAGGCTCTCCCACAGTACCCAATACTTTTAAACTGGAAAGGTCGTATTTCGTCACAAAGTCCAAATTTTCCTTGGCCAAAGCCCGAATGGCCGTTGGTGCCGTATAAAATTGGGTGACTTTATGTTTTTCCACCACTTCCCAGAATCGACCAAAATCAGGATAGGAAGGAACTCCCTCAAACATCACCGTGGTTGCTCCATTGACCAAAGGTCCATACACAATATAAGAATGGCCTGTAATCCAACCAATATCTGCCGTACACCAATAGATATCATCTTCTCGGTATTGAAAAGCATTCTTAAATGTATATGCGGTGTACACCATATATCCGGCCGTGGTATGCATCATTCCTTTTGGACGTCCTGTAGAACCTGAGGTGTACAAAATGAACAGTGGGTCTTCCGCTTCCATAATTTCTGGGACACAATCCGCATAGGCTTTGTCTAACAGTGGTTGTAGCCAATGGTCACGTCCTTCCATCATATCAATCTTCGCTCCAGTTCGCTTGGCCACCAATACACTTCCAATACCTGGGCATTGTTTCAATGCCTCATCAACAATTCCTTTTAGGTCAATCGTTTTATTTCCCCTAAATGAACCATCTGAGGTAATGACAATTTTTGCTTCACAATCATTGATTCTAGTTGCCAATGCAGTGGATGAAAATCCTGCAAAAACAACCGAATGTATAGCACCAATTCGAGCACAGGCTAAAACCGATACCGCTAATTCAGGTATCATGGGTAAATAAATTACTACCCTGTCCCCTTTTTTAACGCCTTGATCCTTGAGGACATTGGCAAACTTACAGACTCTTTCATGCAAGTCGTGATACGTAATATGTTGTGCTTCTTCCTTGGGATCATTAGGTTCAAAAAGGATGGCTGTTTTATCGCCTCTACTCCGCAAATGTCTGTCGATACAATTTTCGGTAATATTGAGTTGGGCACCATCAAACCATTTGATTTCAGGTTTTGTAAAGTCCCATTCCAAAACCGAATCCCATCTTTTACGCCAGAAAAAGTGCTCCTCTGCCACTTCTTCCCAGAACGCCTCTGGGTTTCTTACGGATTTACGATAGACCTGAAAATATTCTTCCAAATGTTTAATATGGTAGTTGCTCATTTAGTATGCTTAATTTTTAATGTGACTTTAAAATTATGAAAAAGGGGGCAATTTTTGGATTTATCAATGTTCAACGGCTTCTCCAGCCCCACTTGGAATACGGATATTTTCCACAATTTCCTGAACATCTTCAGGAGGATCATTGGTAAAAGTGTTCACTGCTATGGCCACAATAAAGTTGACTACCATTGCGATGGTCCCAAATCCTTCTGGCGAAATACCAAACCACCAATCACCTTGTAAACCAGCAACAGCATCCTGTCCTCCATCAAAAATTCCAAATTTAAATTTCATCATGTAGAAAAGCATAAGACAAAGCCCTACTACCATTCCTGATATCGCCCCTTGACTGTTCATCTTTTTATAAAAGATGCCCAAGATAATCGCAGGAAAGAATGATGCCGCCGCAAGTCCAAAGGCCAATGCTACCACCGCTGCCACAAAACCCGGCGGGTTGATTCCAAAATACCCTGCAATGATTACAGCTACGGCAGCTGAAATCCTAGCCGCCCAAAGCTCGCCTTTTTCGGAAAGTCCTGGATTAAGGACATTCTTGATCAAGTCATGGGATACGGACGAGGAAATGACCAATAACAATCCTGCGGCGGTTGACAACGCTGCCGCCAATCCTCCAGCGGCAATTAAACCAATTACCCAAGCCGGCAAATCTGCTATTTCTGGGTTGGCCAATACCATAATGTCACGGTCCACGGTAAGTTCGTTTACTTCCGGTGCTGCCACATATTGAATCTTACCATCACCATTTTTATCCTCATGCGCAATGAGTCCGGTAGTTTCCCATCGGCTGAACCATTCAGGCATTTCGTCATATTCTTTCCCACTTACGGTTTCAATGAGGTTTGTTCTTGCAAACACGGCCACTGCTGGCGCTGTGGTATACAAAATAGCAATGAACAACAAGGCCAAACCTGCAGATTTTCTAGCATCTCTAACCCTCTTCACAGTAAAAAAGCGAACAATTACATGTGGTAAACCTGCCGTGCCCACCATCAAGGCCAATGTAATTGCAAATATGTCGATTGTACTTTTTGAGCCCGAAGTATACTCCGCAAAACCGAGTTCGGTGGAGAGACCGTCCAATTTATCCAAAAGATAAGTTCCAGAACCATCGGATAAGGTGTCACCAAAGCCCAATTGTGGGATGGGGTTCCCTGTCATCTGAATTGAAATAAATATGGCAGGCACCATAAAGGCGAAAATCAATACGCAGTATTGTGCCACTTGGGTATAGGTGATTCCTTTCATTCCACCAAGGACGGCATAGAACAAAACAATCACCATACCGATGACCACTCCTGTGTTGATATCAACCTCCAAATATCTTGAAAAAACAATGCCAACGCCTCGCATTTGACCCGCTACATAGGTAAAAGAAACAATAAGGGCACAAAAAACCGCTACTACCCGCGCTGTTTTGGAGTAATACCGCTCTCCAATAAAATCAGGTACGGTGAACTTTCCAAATTTTCTAAGGTAAGGTGCCAATAACAGGGCTAAAAGCACATAACCTCCAGTCCATCCCATTAAATATACAGCCCCATCGTAGCCCGCAAAGGAAATAATCCCCGCCATTGAGATAAAAGAGGCCGCCGACATCCAATCTGCTGCCGTGGCCATTCCGTTGGCCAATGGGGAAACCCCACCTCCGGCTACGTAAAATTCTTTGGTGGAACCCGCCCGCGACCAAATGGCAATTCCTATATAAAGACCAAATGACAATGCGACCAATACATAGGTCCAAATTTGAACATCACTCATGATTGCGTTTTAGAGGGTTGGTTATTCTTCGTTGTAGCCGTATTTCTTGTCCAGTTTGTTCATGAGCCGAACGTATACAAAAATGAGGATTACGAAGACGTAGATGGAGCCTTGTTGCGCAAACCAAAAGCCTAGTTTGAAGCCGCCCATTCGGATGGTGTTAAGTTCATCAACCAATAGGATTCCAAAGCCGTAAGAGACCAGAAACCAGATTGCCAGTAAAATTGAGAGGTATTTAAGATTTTCTTTCCAATACTTTTTTCGAAGGTCGGTGTTCATTTGTTCGGTTTGATTGAAGAAATATATGAAATCCTCAGAAAAAACCATCAAAAATTGAAAAGACCAACACTTTTATGGAAGACTGTTCAAATAATTGGAAACATTGATACCAATGCGTTCATGGATGTTGGACACATCTGCTTTTATGAAGTCTTCACCCGTAATACTTTCATACAGTTCAATGTAGCGCTCTGAAACGGATTCGATGTAATCATCACCCATTTTTGGGACAGTTTGTCCTTCCAAACCTTGAAATCCATTGGAAATCAACCATTGGCGAACAAACTCCTTGGACAATTGTTTTTGTGCTTCACCTTTAGCCTGACGTTCTTCATAGCCATCAGCATAGAAATAGCGTGATGAGTCTGGTGTATGGATTTCATCAATCAAAACGATTTCGCCATCCTTGGTCTTTCCAAATTCGTATTTGGTGTCCACTAAAATCAACCCGCGTTTTGCCGCAATTTCAGTTCCTCTTTGGAAAAGCGCTTTGGTATATTTTTCCAAAACTTCATAATCGGCTTGGGAAACGATACCTCTTTTTAAAATGTCTTCTTTGGAAATATCCTCATCATGGTCGCCTTTTTCCGCTTTTGTGGCCGGCGTGATAATAGGTTCTGGGAATTTATCATTTTCCTGCATCCCTTCGGGCATAGGCTCACCACACAACATCCTTTTCCCAGCTTTGTATTCGCGTGCAGCGTGACCAGAAAGATACCCGCGAATCACCATTTCAACTTTAAAGGGGTCACACGCTTTTCCGATGGCAACATTGGGGTCTGGCGTGGCCATCAACCAATTGGGGACAATATCTTCTGTGGCCTGCATCATTTGGGTGGCTATCTGGTTCAGAATCTGGCCTTTATAAGGAATACCTTTGGGCATGACAACATCAAACGCAGAAAGACGATCTGTGGCCACCATCACCAAAATATCATTACCTAAGGTGTAAACCTCTCGTACTTTTCCTTTATAGACTGATTTTTGACTCGGAAAATGAAAATCCGTGTCCATAAGCGTGTTCTGCCCCATCTTAAAATTGGTTTTGGTGCTCTATGTTCTTGTATGCGTCGATGACTTTCTTGACCAGTTTGTGACGAATTACATCCTTGTCATCCAAATAAATAATGCTGATGCCATCCACATTTTTAAGGATAAGCAAAGCTTCCTTCAAACCGGAAATCACCCGTCTTGGCAAATCAATTTGGCCAGGATCGCCGGTCAGTAAAAATTTGGCATTCTTGCCCATTCGGGTGAGGAACATTTTCATTTGGGCGTGGGTGGTGTTCTGGGCTTCATCCAAAATCACAAAGGCATTGTCCAACGTACGACCGCGCATAAAGGCCATGGGAGCTATTTGAATGGTCCCATCCTCAATATACTTGGCCAGTTTTTCTGCGGGAATCATATCGCGGAGTGCATCGTATAACGGTTGCATGTATGGGTCCAATTTTTCTTTGAGGTCGCCAGGAAGAAATCCCAAATTTTCCCCAGCTTCCACCGCAGGTCGGGTCAAGATAATTCTACGGACTTGTTTTTCTTTCAACGCTTTCACGGCCAAAGCCACTCCAGTGTACGTTTTCCCAGTACCTGCAGGCCCAATGGCAAAGACCATATCGTCCACCTTACAGGCATCCACCATTCTACGTTGGTTAAGGGTCTGCGCCTTTATCAATCGCCCACTAACACCGTGTACCAAGACATCGCCACTGCTTTTTGATGCCGTTTCCTCTTGCCCATCGGTAGTAAGGACACGTTCGATCATGTTTTCATCCAGTTTGTTGTACTTGGCAAATTGGCTGGTGAGCATGTCGAACCGTTTGTCAAACTCTTCCAAGAGTTCTTCATCACCGTAGACTTTAATTTTGCTACCTCGGGCAACAATCTTTAGCTTTGGGAAATATTTTTTTAGAAGTTCAATATTCTCATTCTGTTGCCCAAAAAAGTCTTGTGGGCTGATATCCGTGAGTTCAATGATCAGTTCGTTCAAAAAATGCGGGGTATTTTATGTTGTTTTTACAAGAATTGTATTCTTTCTTTTTTAATGTAATTTTACTTCACAAACTTAACCAAAAATCAATTTGAGCAGGCAAAAACATATCAACAGTATTGCATGGCAATCATAACCTTAACTACGGATTTTGGAAGTAAAGATCACTTTGTTGGTGCTGTGAAAGGGACTATTCTGAGTAACCTTCCCGATGTGACCCTTGTTGATATTTCCCATGCCATTAGTCCATTCAACATCCAGGAATGCGCTTATATCCTTAAAAATGCCTATCGTTCCTTTCCTGAAGGGACCGTGCATATTGTTGGAGTAGATTCTGAACTTTCCCCAGAAAATCAGCACATTGTGGTGCAGGTTGATGGTCATTATTTTGTGAGCGCCAATAGTGGGGTGATTTCGTTGATCACATCAGAAGTAAAGCCGGAAAAAGTGGTTGAAATCCAAATTCCCAATGTGGTCTCCGGGTCATTTCCCGTGCTGAACGTTTTTGTTCAAGTGGCCTGCCATATTGCCCGCGGTGGTAAATTGGAGGTCATTGGAAGACCTTTTGATGCGTTGCGTGAACTTCGGGAGTTTGAACCTAGAATCATCAATGACGGAAAAACCATTTCTGGGAATGTTATTTATATTGACAACTATGGCAATGTGGTGACCAACATCCAAAAAAACCTTTTTAATGCCTACCGAAATGGTCGTGATTTTGAGATTATGGCACGCACTACCAAGATCAAGGAAATCCATAGCAGTTATAATGGCATCATCAATTTTAATTTGGATAAAAGCCAACGAAAAGGTCCCGGTGATGCTTTGGCCCTGTTCAATTCCGCAGGCTATATAGAGTTGGCCATTTATAAAAGTGACCTGAATTCGGTAGGTGGAGCTTCCTCCCTTTTAGGGCTGAATTATAGGGATACCGTAACCATAAATTTTCTATAAATGTTGATACGTATCGTGAAACTCACTTTTAAACCCGAAAATATTCCTAGTTTTGAGCGAATTTTTAAAGAATCAAAAAACGGAATCTTGGCGTTTGAGGGCTGCAATTTGGTAGAGCTGTACCAAGACCTCAAAAATCCTTGTGTGTTTTTTACGTATAGTTTTTGGGAAAACGAATCGGATTTGGAAAGATATCGGACATCGGATTTTTTTAAAGGTGTGTGGGGAACCACCAAACAACTGTTCAGTGAAAAACCCGAAGCTTGGAGTGTCAACAAAGTTGAATCAACAAACCCATCTTAATGTTCGCGATTTTTAAGAGAGAGGTTCGGTCATTTTTCACTTCGCCCATTGGGTATTTAATCGTAGGGTCATTTTTGTTGCTCAACGGGCTTTTTCTATGGGTTTTTCGAGGCGAGTACAACATCTTTGACTACGGCTTTGCCGATTTGGGCAACTTCTTTTTGCTTGCTCCCTGGATTTTTATCTTTTTGGTCCCTGCCATCACCATGAAAAGCTTTTCCGAAGAACGCAAAATGGGAACTTTGGAGCTGTTGCTGATCAAACCCATTTCGGTTTGGAAATTGGTCTTGGGCAAGTTTTGGGGTGCTGCGTTGCTATGCATCATTGCCGTGATTCCAACTGTAATCTATGTTTTCACCATTTCCGGTTTGGGTATGACCGAAGGCAATTACGACCTCGGGATGGTTCTCGGTTCCTATTTTGGACTCTTATTTTTGATTTCGACCTATACGGCGATTGGGCTGTTTGCCTCTACCCTATCGGATAATCAAATTATCGCCTTTTTAGTAGGTATTTTATTATGTTTTTTGATGTTCAACGGATTTGATGCCGTTTCTTCACTGTTTTCAGATGGGGAGTCCCAGCAATTGATTCAAGGAATTGGAGCAAAGTCCCATTTTGACAGTATCGCAAGAGGCGTCATAGATACTCGGGATTTGGTGTATTTCATTTCAATGACACTACTCTTTTTATACCTCACGTTTCAACGTCTAAAACAACTGCCCCGATGAAAAAATTTCTTATTTCAGTAGCGGTGGCACTTGTTGCCGTTGTGGTAGTAAACATCTTGGCTAGTTTTGTGTACACACGTTTCGATTTAACCGAGGACAAACGCTATACGCTATCCCAACCTGCCATTGACGTTGCCCAAAAATTTGATTCCCCTGTCGTAATCGATGTGCTTTTGGATGGAAATATTCCACCCGAGTTTTCCAAACTCAAGACAGAGACCATACAACTCTTGGAATCTTTTGCTTCAAAAAACAAGAACATTGCCTATAACTTGGTTGACCCGTTGGAAGATGAAAGTCTGGCCCAACAAACCATTGCAGAACTGCAAAGCTTAGGGCTTCAACCTGCCAGTGTAACCGTTGAGGAAAACGGAAAAGTTTCACAAGAATTGGTCTTTCCATGGGCCATGGTAAATCATGGTGACCGAACCGTAAAAGTGGCCCTCCTCAAAAATAAAATTGGTTCCTCTGCGGAGGAGCGCATCAACAATTCCGTGCAACAATTGGAATATGCCTTCGCCGATGCCTTTACCAAATTGAGCATCACCGAGAAGAAAAGTATCGCCGTCATTAAAGGTAATGGGGAGCTCCAAGATAGGTATTTGGCTGATTATTTGACCAGTATTCGCGAGTACTACAATATTGCCGCCATTACCTTGGATTCCGTGGCTTCTAACCCTCAAGATGTGTTGGACCAATTGAAAAGTTTTGATATGGCCTTGATTGCCAAGCCCACCGAACCATTTTCCGACCAAGAAAAATATGTGATGGACCAATACGTGGTGAATGGCGGAAAATCCATTTGGTTGGTCGACCAGGTGGCCATGGAGATGGACAGTATTCTAGCGGGTGGTGGAAGCGCCTTTGCCCTGCCCCGAGAGCTCAATCTCAAGGATTTCTTCTTTAAATATGGGGTTCGCATCAATCCCGTATTGGTAAATGACCTATATTTCACCCAAATTGTTCTTGCCACAGGAGAAGGAAACGATTCCCAATTTGACCCGGTTCCGTGGTATTACAATCCTATGGTGTTTTCCAAAAACGACCATCCCATCAATACCAATATTGAGGCGGTTCGGTATCAGTTTACGAGTCCAATGGATATTTTGGAAAATGATTACGACAAGACGGTCCTTCTACAAAGCTCTCCGCTGTCCAAAACGGATGGTACTCCACGACAAATCAGTCTGGACATTTTGAACAATCCACCTGACCAAGAAACCTATACTCCAGGAAATATGCCTTTGGCGGTGTTGATCGAGGGCGATTTTGTCTCGATGTACAAAAACCGGGTAAAACCCCTGAAATTGCAGAATACCATCGAGGAAGGTACTGCCAACAAGATGATCGTTATTTCGGATGGGGATGTCATCAAAAATCAACTGCGAAATGGCAGACCACTGGAACTGGGGTACGACAAATGGACCAGTAGTTTCTATGGGAACAAGGAATTTTTGGTCAATTGTACCAATTATCTTTTGGACAACGCCGGACTTATAAACATTCGAAGCAAAAAAGTATCCATCCCATTATTGGATGTGAAGAAAATCGCAACCGAAAAAACCAAATGGCAAATCATAAACATTGGTGTGCCAGTTATATTGACTTTACTTTTTGGTGTTTTCTTCGGCTATTACAGAAAGCGAAAATTTGCGGCTTAAGTGTTGATAAATTTGTTTCTTTGCTTCGCCGTTTTAAGATATATTTGTTTTTATCGATTTATACGCCCAGTTTTACCGACTTCAAGTCAAATGGGCAACAATACTAAAGGATTTCTTTGATGAAGTTTATCGTATCCAGTACATATTTACTGAAACAATTGCAGGTTTTGGGAGGAGTTATCAACAATAGTAACACGCTTCCCATCCTAGATAATTTTTTGTTTGATTTAAAACAGAACCAACTTACGGTCTCCGCATCAGACCTTGAAACCACCATGAGCTCCGTTCTTGAAGTGGATTCCGATGCTGAAGGTACCATTGCCGTACCCGCTCGTTTGTTGTTGGACACGCTAAAAACGTTTCCAGAACAACCCCTCACCTTTGTGGTGGAGGACAATAATACGGTTGAAATCAGCTCCAACCATGGTAAATATGCCTTGGCGTATGCTGATGGGGCCGAATTTCCCAAAGCAGTGGAAGTTTCAAACCCAAGCTCTACTACTCTTTTGGGCGATATATTGGCCACGGCCATCAACAAGACCATTTTTGCGGCAGGAAACGATGACCTTCGCCCTGTGATGAGCGGTGTTTTCTTTCAATTTTCCCCCGAGAATTTGACTTTCGTGGCTACAGATGCCCATAAATTGGTGAAATATCAGCGTCAGGATGTAACGGCTTCGCAAGTTGCGGAATTCATTATGCCGAAAAAACCATTGACCCTTTTGAAAGGGATTTTAGCTGGTTCTGAATCTGAAGTGACCGTTGAGTACAACGATAGCAATGCCAAGTTCATTTTTGACAATTCAGAATTGATTTGTCGCTTGATTGATGGCAAATACCCAAATTACGAAGCGGTAATTCCAAAGGAAAACCCCAACAAACTGACCATTTCCAGAAATCAGTTTTTGAGTTCGGTTCGTAGGGTTTCCATCTTTTCCAACAAAACTACGCACCAAATCCGGTTAAAGATTGCCGGAGCCGAATTGAATATTTCCGCTGAAGATGTGGATTACAGTAACAAGGCGGAAGAACGTCTTTCCTGTTCCTATCAAGGTGACGACATGCAGATTGGGTTCAATTCGCGCTTCTTGTTGGAAATGCTCAACAATCTATCTTCGGATGATGTTTCATTGGAAATGAGCTTACCCAACCGAGCTGGAATCCTGACGCCCATTGATGGCTTGGACGAAGGCGAACACGTTACCATGTTGGTGATGCCTGTAATGCTCAATAATTAAGATTTTTCTTTATGCAATAAGCTAATTCTTACATCGAATTAGACAATTTCACCTTTCATCGAAGTTTTTTTGGTTTTAACGTGATTAGATGTTCAAGGCACTTGTTTTAGATACCTTTAACAGATTATTATTTCTAACCTTAAACTTTTGAGTATGAAAAAATTAACACTAGCTGTATTTGCCCTTTTCGCATTTACTTTTTATTCCTGTGAGGTGGAGCCAGTAGGTTCAGACTCTCTGGAAAGTGTAAATGGCAAGGGTAAACTAAAAGTTAAATCTGAAAAATCAGAAGAAACATGTAACATTACGGTTTTACCAACCTTACCTGAAACAGTAAATGCCTGTACTACTGCCAAAGGCATTGAAGCCAACGGCACTTATTTTGATTTGACCGTGAATGATACTGAGCTTGCCGGCGATTATGGTGCTTGGTGTATTGATGTGGACTTATCGCTAAACGGAAACGAATGTTTTGATGCATTGGTTTTCTCAAGCTATGATCCGGCAATTCCCGCTGGAGTAGTTGAAAATCCCGATAATTTAGATTTGGTCAACTATATCCTAAATCAGGATTTCCTTTCTCAAGGATATACCATGGGAGAAATTCAGTGGGCCATTTGGGAATTGTTGGATGATGCCAACTGTATCGCCTGTACTTTCCTTGGTTCTGAAGGAGCTGACTGGGATGTAGCTGATGCTCAGGCCATCGTTGATGATGCCGTGGCTAATGGTGAAGGATATGAGCCAGGTGAAGGAAACAACTTGGCGATTGTATTGGTTCCCACCAACAATAGACAGCCCGTAGTTATTCCAATTCCTCTAGAGTGTGAAGAAGAACCAGAGGGAGGTTGTGAAACAGCTTTCGCAAGGGGTACTGATGGAAATACTTGCTTTATTGGAAATGGATTTAACAGATGGGGCTGGTCTATCGGTCCATTATCTGATGGTGCCGAAGAGTCTTATGACATTTATGCCGGAGCTGGCCAATGTGACATTTCTAAAGGAGAATTGATCGGTACTGTTGATGTTAGCTACGTAGGTGGTGAAGTTACGGTTACGTATAATATCGATGATTCATACAATGTTACTGAAACTCACACATATGCCGGTAACTCCATGTTCCCAACTAAAAATGGAAAACCCACTGTTGCTCCTGGGCAATACACCATTAGCGATGATTTAGGCGATGAAATTTATGTGATCGCCCATGCTGTGGTTTGCGGAGAGGGTGATGATTAATGAAAGCCATATTATGTATAATAAATGAAAAAGGGGCGACAGTTGTCGCCCCTTTTTTTATAGCGTTACACAAGAAAATTATAAAAAAGAAATCGTAAGAAATCTAGAAGGTGGTTCTCCATTTGAAGCTTTTACAGCATTTACAATGGGCATTACAAAACCTAGGATCCCGACCCCTATCAAGCCCAATATGCCAAGTCCCAATAGCAATATGGCAGGAATACTGATAACGATGTAGAGCAATAAACTGAGTTGAAAATTAATAATGGTCCTTCCATGCTCATCCATACCTTCAACGTTTTTCCGCGAGGTTGCCCAAATAATCAACGGCACAATGAATCCTCCAAAACCTGTGACATAGTGTAGCAACTGGGTTAAATGGGTGATTGCTAACAATGTATTATCCGTTCTTACTGAATTTTGATTGACGACTTCCATTTTTGATTGATTTTGATGTTATACCTCATTAGTATTGGTTGATACAAAAATGTTACAGGTTTTGGATAAGAACTAGCCATATCTTAGGCATTTGGCCAGTATTCGTTCACTATTTTCTTTCGCTTTCCCGATGACAATAGTGGAATTTCATCCACATATTCAAACAAGATTTGGGCATCTTCACCTAGATAGGTTTTAAAAAATTGCACTATTGCTCCTTCCTGTACCATTTCGGAAGAGCCATTCAGTTTAAAAACATAATTTTTCTGTCCGGTCTGTACAAATTGAAATTGTTTTACCTCAGCAAAATCCAAGACCAAGTAAAAAATAAATGGTGATACTATCTTGCCTTTGGTGCTATATATAGCATCCATGCGGCGACCATATATTTTGGAAAGTACTGGAAACCCTTGTCCTATCTCTTCAAAAACACCCATGTCCCCAGTGTCGTATCGTATCATAGGCATTGAATAATTAAATAAATCGGTTACAACAATTCGACCAACCTCTCCTTTCTTGACAGGCACATCTGAGTCAACTTGCAAAAATTCAAAAAAATAACTGCCCCAATTAAGCGTGTAAAAATCTTCACTACCCTTGGTTTTCTGGGCCAAAATTCCATTTTCTTGATTCGAATATCGCTCAAAGACCGGAGTACCAAAGTATTTAGTCATTCTTGCCCTTTCAGACGCCTTTAGACTTTCTGCCATAGAAATAATACTCGAAACGTTATTTATACTTGGTCGTTTTTCCTGTTTGTCCAAATAATTGCAGAGCTCTTCAAAAAAGGAGGGATAACCTAAAATAGCTTTTGTGGAATTGTCCTTCTCCAATTTAGAAACAAACTCCTTAAGATCATCAACTGACGTATCCATTACATTATGAGGAGAAATGTTTTGTAAAAAATTAATCCATGGACTCTTTCTATTGGTATGGTCCCACAATTTTATATATACTAATTTATCGCCTACCTTGCTGCCTGCCATTTCTGAAAAATAGATTACATCTGCAGTATTTCTGTTTCTTTTTCCTTTATTCTGATAAATACTGAACGGAATTCCAGTGGACCCACTACTTGATGCCTTGAACAATCTTTCATTCTTAAACCGACTAGATCTAAACCTTTCGTAGTTCTGTAAAATCAAATTTTTATCAATAACTGGGAAATCTTGAAGCGTGTTATAATCTTTAAATTCATGATAAAAAGGTGTGGTATTGACGGCATGTGAGAGTAACTTATTCAAATTTTCTTGTGGAATGATATCGGCACCATAGCTTCCCAGCGAGCTTAAAATCTTCTTAATCTCCCGATAATTTCTAATAATCGCACCTCCTGCCAATAAGTCTGCCAAATAAAATCCTTTTCTTCTTAATGCCTCAAATACTTGGACCATTTTTGTCATTCCCGTTAACTTGATGTATACTTAAAACGTCGTAAAGAAATAAATCTTTTATCATTTATCATTGTACAGGCCAACAAATCATAATGTAAGGTCTTCTACATGGGACCTCATATTGAAGTTCTGTTGAATTCGTATTTTTGATTCCATGTTGTACAGTGATAACATTGTGGCCTTGGCCACCCCTTCAGGAACTGGGGCCATTGCGGTGATTCGCATTTCTGGGCCTGATGCCGTTTCCATTACAGATTCCATTTTTCAATCGGTTAAAGGGAAAAAATTAACCCAACAAAAGAGTCATACCATCCACTTGGGGCATATTGTTGAGGATGACAAAGTCTTGGACGAGGTGCTCGTTTCCATTTTTAAGGGGCCCCATTCCTATACCGGTGAGCATGTGACAGAAATATCTTGTCACGGATCTCCCTATATCCAACAGCAAATCATTCAATTGATTTTACGAAAAGGGTGCCGAACGGCTTCAGCGGGAGAGTTTACCCTACGTGCTTTTTTAAATGGAAAGATGGACTTGAGCCAAGCTGAAGCTGTGGCTGATTTAATTGCCAGCGATAGTGAGGCAGCCCATGACATTGCCATGCAGCAAATGCGGGGCGGATTTAGTAATGAAATTCAAAAATTGCGGGAAGAGCTACTAAATTTCGCTTCACTTATAGAGTTGGAACTCGATTTTTCCCAGGAGGATGTAGAGTTTGCAGATCGTTCCCAATTCAACGAACTGTTGAACCGCATCAGTGAGGTCCTCAAAAAATTGATTGACTCCTTTGCCCTGGGGAATGTGATCAAACATGGTATACCCGTTGCCATTGTAGGGCAACCCAATGTGGGAAAATCTACACTACTCAATGTTTTGTTGAACGAGGAAAGGGCCATTGTTAGTGATATTGCTGGAACCACTCGGGATACTGTTGAAGACCAAATCAGTTTGAATGGCATCAATTTTCGATTCATTGATACCGCAGGTATCCGTGAAACGGTGGATGTGGTTGAAAAAATCGGTATTGAACGTACCTTTGATAAAATCGAGAAGGCGCGACTGATCATTTTCCTTTTCGACCGCATGGATTTTGACCGTTCGGAACTGGAACGTATAAAAAATCGCTATCCCAACAAGCAATTAATTCCCATTTGCAATAAGGTGGATTTGTTGGAGCCATCCCAAATAGAAGAATTACGGCAAGAAATTCCGGAAGTTCTTTTTCTTTCGGCCAAAAACAAAACAGGAATCCCGGAATTGGAAAAGAAACTACTCGCTCTGGTAGATTCAGGAGCTTTAAGTGGTGATGAGACCATTATTACCAATAGTCGCCATTACGATGCGCTTTTAAAGGCTTTGGAGGAAATCCAAAAAGTAAAAGAAGGCATGGATATGGGATTGGCTAGTGATCTTATGGCTATTGACATCCGGCAGGCCTTGTTTCATTTAGGGGAAATCACGGGAAGTGTCACCACAGATGATCTTTTGGGGAATATATTTTCGAATTTTTGCATCGGGAAGTAAATAGACATTCAATGCTGTCAGGCTCAGCAATGTCCATATTTGCTAAATATCATTACTTTCGGTATCTTTATGGCATTAAAGCTAAAAAAATGAACATCAGTTTCACTAAAAAGCAGGAAGAATATATCGCTAAACAAGTAGCTTCTGGCGAATATCAGAACAACAGCGAAGTGATTCGTGACGCACTACGATTACATGAGATTTATCGGGAAAAAGTCATTGCCGATTTAAGGGCTGAAATAGAAAAAGGATGGAATGGCCCTGATAGTGACATTTCTGTTGACGAAATTATAGCTTCTAGAAAACCGGCTTAATGAACCGATACATTCTTGCGGAAGCTGCTAAAAATGACCTTCAGGAAATTTATGCCTACGGAATCTATAAATTCGGTCATTCACAGGCTGCTAAATATTTGGAAGGCTTTAAGGAGTGTTTTGAAGCTTTGACGGAAAATCCAGACATCGGCAAACAAAGGAATGAAATAAAAGCTGGATTGTACAGTCTTCCTCATGTGTCGCATGTCATTTTTTACCGAATTTTGACTGACCGTATCCGTATAGTTAGGGTTTTGCACGGCAGAAGTGATATTCCAAAACATCTTAAGTGAAAAGAACTATTTCACATAAACAATATCTAAATGCCAACCTTCGCTTGGAAAAGCTAATCAATTTGGTCGATGAAAATACTCCGACCGATGACCCATTGGCAAAAGAATTTCTTGAAATTTCAGATATTATTGAAGAATATGAGAGCATTCACTATCCAATAGAAGATTCAAATCAATAGCTATGCAAAACAAAATCCTATAAAAAGAAAGTAAAGATTAACACCTCTAAACGCTCCACACCTATTTATGGCACTATTAATATAGCCCCGGGAAGTAACTAGTTCACCTTACCCATGCGATGGGTTCC
Organism: Flagellimonas marina; assembly: GCF_042651185.1. NCBI lineage: Bacteria > Pseudomonadati > Bacteroidota > Flavobacteriia > Flavobacteriales > Flavobacteriaceae > Flagellimonas > Flagellimonas marina. The sequence goes on from NZ_JBHSCL010000004.1 coordinate 1,444,349, forward strand.
CAGCAAAACTATATACATTACAATGAAGCCAATAATAACCAAAAATACCAACTCAACATGAGAAAGCAGGGTGTTCATTCCCAAAGCCCTATTTGAAAGTTGCGTCATATGGCCACCTTCGGTAAATTGAACCCCTTCCAGGTTGTCTAAATTTCTTCTTATTTCCAACAACTCTGTTTGAATATCACTTAAGGTCGACATTCGCGGTTCTTTTTGTCCAGCCAATTTATCCTCAAGTGAGGTAAGCTCCATAAAGTTTTTCTTTAAATCGATAAAAAAATCCGATTCACTCTGGGTAAGTTTGGTTTTTTCAAAGCGCGACATCAATGCCACAATAGAGTCATTTGTGGCCCCTAAAAAAAGCTCATTATCTCCTATGGAGAGTTCCTTTTTATGAAACAATCCACTTAAATGATAAATGTAATCTTGGGCAACCACCCGATCTTCATAAACAGAATTTACTGTGTCTTGGGTCCGTAAAATGTATCCATAATCCATAAGATTGGCCACCATTATAAGCACAAATGAGATGGCCAAAATCAGAAGCAATCGCAGACGTTTCTTCCTTTTGGGCTCTTTGGATATGAAGATTGTTTTTAGCACAACGGAACCATTATTTCCTTCGGATGGTGACTTAATTGGAAGTGAGCCCAGCCTCAAGACCACTTATCCAGCAATTCTGGAACGTTGAAGCTGAGCAAAACACAACCAATCAATTAACCACTACTTAAGCCTTTATCAGCTCACCAGATTCCATAGCCTCTTTAAAGTTCGCTGCAACTTGCCAGTGGCTTCCAAAGAAACGGTTGCCATCAGCTCGTTTAATCTTAACTTTTAGGGTGCCATCTTTCTGTTCTTTGACGGAGGTGACAACCACTTTGTTTCCTTCCACTCTCTTGTAGTTTGCAATACCTCCCCTTTTTATAATGAAGTTGGGTCGGGGAAAATCTATATGCTCATATTGAGGGGCATCTGGTCTCCCTATTTCAAAAACATCACCAACAGAAACTTCCTGCGCGTTAAGGCTGAAAGCCCCGATCATAAACGCTACTACTAAAATGTACTTATTCATATTTGACTATTTAAGGGTTATACAAAATTTTTACTTTATAAACTTTTTATTGAAAGACCAATATTATTCTTCTGTCCCATCCACTCTACATGTTCAATAATCCTTGAATCTGTATTTGGAATCCGTATTTCATCTCCAACTGCACTCCCTATCAAAGCTGCTCCCAAAATGCTTCGCACCGAAACTTTAGAAGAGTCATTAACTGTTTCAGGTTCAAGTACCAACTGAAAGGTTTGCTTTTTACCGGATTTCTTGGCCACGGTTACCTTGGAGTATAGTCGAACAATACCTTCAGGGAGTTCTGATCCATCACAAATTTTTGCATGTTCCAAACGTTCTTTAAGCATATCCAGAGCATCTTTTTGGAGATAGTCATGATAATGCTTGCGAAAGTTCAGTATCTTTTTCAGGGCCAAATAATCCGTCTTTTCCATAGTTACTTCACCAAACTTCATGACTTGGATTTGTATGTTCTAACACTAACGGCCGGTATAAAAATCAACATGGCTATTCTGTTTGCCTTATTAAGACAAAGCCCATGCCTAAAAAATGTCTGAAATAGGATTTAGATATAAAAAACTGTATATCAGTTACTTGATTCGACTTAAAAGAAGAGAATAAAAAGATTGATTGGGTAGATTCTACCCATATGGGGAAATATTACCCAGTCTATTTGAGTCGCTCACGAAGTGTTTTTCGGTCAATGCCCAAAATTTTTGCTGCTTTGGATTTGTTGTTTCCGGTGGAGGCCAGAACTTTTTGGATGTATTCTTTTTCAACCTGTCTTAGCGGTTTTAAAGATTCCTCTGGAAAGTCAATTTTAAACTTAACCTGCTCAGGAAGATGATTTACGGACACTTGCCCATCACACATAATAACGGCTCGTTGGATAATATTTTCGAGTTCACGAATATTTCCCGGCCATGAATAACGCTGAAGCACTTGAACTGCCTCTGGGGTAATACTCACCAATCTATCCCTATATTCCACACCGTATTTTTGAAGAAACTTGTTGATTAAAAGGGGAATATCAGAAATGCGATCGCGCAACGGTGGTACCTTTATGGAAACCACGGTTAAACGGTAATACAAATCTTCCCTGAAATGCTTACCCTCAATCATTTCTTCCAAATTGCTGTTGGTGGCGGCAATGATTCTGACGTTCAGTTTTTCAGGTTTTTGAGAACCCACCTTGATCACCTCCTTTTCTTGAAGAACCCTCAACAGTTTAGTCTGAACGGTTAGCGGTGCATTTCCAATTTCATCCAAAAAGATGGTTCCATTGTTGGCGGCCTGAAAAAAACCACTTCGGGTTTCATTGGCGCCAGTAAAGGCTCCCTTTGTATACCCGAAAAGCTCTGCTTCCAATAAATTCTCTGGAATGGCACCACAATTAACGGCAATGAACGGAGCTCGTGAAAATCTGCCCGAATAATGAATAGCGCGAGCCACAAGCTCCTTTCCCGTTCCACTCTCACCCCGAATGAGCACCGTGGCATGGTTGTCCTTTACCCGTTCAATGATTTGCGTAATATTTTCAAAAGCTTCCGAGGCGCCTATCATTTCCCCATATGCCTTTGGGAGTTGTGGTTCTGGTTTTACATCTTTTCTTTTGAGGATAATGGTCTTTAGGGCCTTTTCAACGGCATCTTCCAGCTCTGCTTTGGTAAAAGGTTTGGTAAGGTATTCCGTTACACCTGATTTAATAACGCTCATGGCGTCATCGATGGAAGGGAAACCCGTCACCACTAATTTGGGCATATCCGGAAAATGTTCCGCCGTGTACTTGATCAATTGTATGCCATTAATCTCAGGCATATTAATATCCGTAATCAAGAGGTCTATTTCAGTGTCCTTCAAAATGTAAAGGGCTTCCTTGACCGATACAGCGCTATATGTGTGGTAGTGCATACCACCGAGGTGCCTTTGGAGCAGTTCCAAAATCTGAATATCGTCATCCACCAACAAAATATTTTCTTTTCTGAGCATGCGGTCTATTTGATTTTGGGTAATTCAATAGTAAAAATGGTCCCTGTTGGCTTATTTGGGGCATGTGATATGCGACCCTTGTGACTTTGGATGATACCATGCACAACGCTAAGACCAAGGCCACTGCCCTCACCCACGGGTTTGGTGGTAAAGAAAGGTTCGAACACGCTGTTTTCTTTATCCTTTGGTATTCCAGAACCTTCATCAGAAATCACCATGACCACCTTATCCTTTTTATCTGTAACCTTCACTTTAATTTTACTTTGTGGTGGCGAAAAGTAAATTGCGTTTACAATAAGGTTGAACAAGACTTGGGTGAGCTGGATTTTATCGGTCCTTAGTTGAATATTTTCTGAACTAATGTCCAATTGGCAAGAGATCTCATTCTTGGCCAAGGTAGCCCGAAGCAAGTCAATGGCATCTTCAATGACTGGGACGATATTAATGGTGCTGCGCTCCTCGGGCATTTCGCAAGCAAAGAACATGAGTTTTTTTACCACTTCCCGGGAAAAAATGGTATTGGTTATGATTTTATCCAAATCCTTTACAGCCAAAGAGTCGTTTTCAACTCTTTCGCGCAAGAGTTCGGCAAAACCCAAAATATTGGCCAAGGGGGTATTGAGCTCATGGGCTATGCCTGCAGTTATCTCACCTAAAATTCTAAGGCGGTCCGCTTGCTCCACCTGTCGTCGGATACTTTCTTGATTGTCCTTGATTTCCTTTCGCTCCAGAAGGTTACCCACTTCCAGACAAACGTTGTCCAATAATTGCTGTTCTTCCACCAAGAAATCCTCTAACGTATATTTTGGTGTTGGGTAACCTACACGAATAACACCTTTTGGCTCATTAAAAACCTTAATGGGAGACTTTAAAAAAACGTAGGCCTCACCCCTTTCTTCGGTTTTAATTGAAATTGTTGGTGTTTCCAATTCCACGTAGGTTTCCTCATCGAACTGCCAAGCCACTTGCAAACAGTTGGCTATGGCCTTGAGGACTTCTTCAATTTGCTCATAATCACTGTTAACAATCAAAGAGGTTACCTCATAAAGGCAGGTTAATTCCTTAATACGTTCTTTAAGTTTCTGTTCGGCGGTGTGCAAGGTCTTGTCTTTGCCCGTAAATTACTAAATTCCTATATACTTAAAATGAAAGAGGGACTTTTAAAATCCACCAAAATTATATTGAATCCAATCGTTGAATTTCCATTGTTGCCGCTGAAATTAAATCCTTCAGTTGTTCTGAATCTTTTTTAGGACAATGTTGGGACAATTGGTATTCTGATCTTTCAATAAGCCTTTGGCAATAGGCTATCTGCTCCTTGACCGGTAGCTTGGATATGGTTTGACCAAATAGGCGATCCAAGTGGCACAATGAAACTTCCCTGGACTTTAAACGAATAAATTTGAACATTTTAATCTGGGGTTGGTTGGATTATCTAGAAATCCACAAAAACCAAGCCATAATTGTTAAAGTCACACTTTACCTTATACGGTAACTTCCACCTTCAGCATGAAGCCTCTACGATTGACATTTACAATACTAATTCTAGGGTCCCTGCTTAAATGCTTGCGCAAGTGCGAAATAAAAACATTGAGGCTCTTTTTATTAAAGTAGTCGTTTTTATCCCAAATAGTGGTCAATATTTCTTTATGGGTGCACAATTGATTCATGTTCTTGGCCAATAGCGTAAGTAAATCAAATTCTTTGCCGGTCAACTTTATGGGTTCTGAATTGTATCTGAGTTCAAAACTTTCAGTATTCAATGTATAGCCTCCAATTTTAAAATTGGTCTCTTGGGGTTCAGAGTCCGGGTTAGAGACCAATCGGGATAAGAGCGCATTGATTCGAACAACAAGTTCTTCTTCATCTATTGGCTTTTTTAGGTAATCCACCGCCCCTAGGGAAAATCCTTTTAAAACATCAATTTTTAGGGACCGCGCAGTTAAAAAGAGAAAAGGAAGTTCTGGATTGATGGCCTTTACCTTCTGGGAAAGTTCAAAACCATCCATATCTGGTAGCATTACATCCAGAATCGCCAAATCGAATACATTGGTTTCAATTTTTTTCAGGGCTTCCTGTGCATTTTTTGTCCAAGTAACGCCAAATCCCTTCATGCCAAGATACTCGGAGAGCAGGTAACCTAAAGACGCATCGTCTTCCACCAAAATCAACTTGTATTTATTCTCCATTGTTGCTCACTTTTAGGGAAATGACAAATGTTGTGCCCTCTCCCAATTTACTATCTACCGTAATTTTACCGTTGTGCATACTTATAATTTTATGCACGTAGGATAAACCAAGTCCATATCCTTTTACTTTATGGACATCACCATTTTTTATTCTGTAATATTTCCTAAAAATCTTTTTTTGGTCTTTTTGGGCAATTCCCGGACCGTTATCGGAAATGGCAATCAATAGCTTTTTATGGTGCACTCTCGCAAACAGACGAATGACTGGATTATCAGCATATTTTTTGGCGTTTTCGAGCAGATTCCCAATAGCATTCTCCAAATGGAATCTTTCAGCCCGTAATGGATAGGCGTCCCCGACCAGCTCATAAGAGAAGTTGACCTGTTCATATTCCGAAAGAATCTTAAAGTCTTTACAAATACGCTCCAACTCAGGTTTAAAATCAATCTGGCCAAACTGCATTATTTTTTTTCCAGATTCCAAGCTGGCCAATTCCAATACCTTGTCAATATGCTTTCTTAATCTATCTGTTTCACGCCGAATCAGCTCCAAAACTGGCTTCTTCTCTTCCGAAATCCCCTCTTCCAATATTTTGCTCGCCAGACCAATCGAAAATACCGGTGTTTTTAATTCGTGGGTAAGATTGTTGATGAAGTCATTGGTTGTGGTGATCAAACTGCTTTGCCAATAAAATGATCGCAATACCCAAACTACTACCACAATTATTGCCAATAGAAAAATAATCCCTGGAATTGTTAATCCGTTCAACTGGCTCATAAAATAGGTGTTGATGTCTTCAAAGCCCAGCTCCAACACCAGTTCTTTATTCAATAGGTTGGGAAGATAACCTTCAATTTTGATGGGGTATGTGAGGATATCATCATCCTTTACATGGGGAGTATGGGAAGAAAGGTATTGGGTGGAATCCCTAGCATATAAGGAATATGTAAATGGCGCGTCTATTCCGGAAACTCTAAGTTGATAAGAGATATAGTCGTTCAAATAGTATTGTGAGAGCCTTTCCAGACTATCCAAACTAATCTTTAACTCAGAATTATCCTTTTGAAGGGTGCTGCCCAAAGTATATGAAAGTGAGTTGACCTCTGAAAGCTCACTGTTTATATTGTCTCGTACATCGTCGATTTTTTGTGAGAATTGTACCCTTGCTAGTCCTAATCCAACTCTAAGATATTGGTACTGAACCACCAAGAGGCCTATTACAGAGACCACAAATACAATGACATAAACATTCCTTTTTGTCAACATAGTACGAAGTAAGCAAAAAAAGCCAAGCATTTTACTTTATCCTTAGCCCCATTAATCTTTCATTAATCTTTTTGTTCTTTCGTTAACCTCTTTGCTTCATGAAATATTCTAGTTTAGCATTGAGTTTAGTTAGTCATAAGTAGCGTTACATCCATAAAAAGGATAAATATAAAACCGGCCAATTGGCCGGTTTTATATTTTTAGATATCCTGCTTTGCTGTGTTAATGTGTTCGGAAAGTTGGTCCGGTTAACTGTCATATCCATTATATTTGCAGTCCAAATTTTAGGCATGTTCAGTTTTTTTGAAAAGAAAGTTTACTTGGCCGACTATCTGCATGGGCTGGTTGACATTCACAATCATATCTTACCTGGCATTGACGATGGCGCCAAAACAGTGGAGCAATCCATTGAACTACTAAAGGGATTTGGTGAATTTGGGGTAACTAATTTTATCTGTACCCCTCATATAATGCACAACTATTATGACAACACCCCTAAAACAATTGAACAGTCATACGAAAAGCTAAAGAACAAGCTTGTTGAGGAGAACCTTCTGAATGTGAATATTGACTGTGCCGCAGAGCACATGATTGATGACAACTTTGAGGATTTGTTGGAGAAGGGCGAGGTTATGCCCCTTAAAGAGCAATATCTTTTGATAGAAATGTCATACTTGCAGCCTTCATTTAATTTTGACCTTTCTGTGGATAAAATTGGCAATAACGGTTATTTTCCGATTTTAGCCCACCCAGAAAGATACATGTACTTTCATCAAAAGTATAGAAAGTACGGCGAGATGAAGTCTAACGGGGTTATGTCTCAATTGAATTTGTTGTCCCTTTCCTCTGAGTCCTACGGTGCCAATGTTCAAAAAATCGCTGAAAAACTATTGTCGGACAATCTAGTGGATTATGTGGGTACTGATATACATAACCTTCGCCAGCTTAAAGTATTAAAAGAGATTAAATTATCCAGTAAAATAATGAATCGACTTTTGCCTATTATAGAGAATACGATTCAGACGTTCTATTGATTACGCAAACTTCCACCACTTTTTGACAGATTTACCATAACCATAACCGTATTTTCCTCCGTAACCTAGATTAGACTGCTTTACATTGTTGACCACAAAGGAAAGACCTTTGAGTTTTCCCTCTTTCTTCAGTTTTAGTGGAAAATCCAATACCTTAAGGTCTGTTACACCAGCTTTAACCACATAGAGTACTAAGCCAGCATAATCACTGATTAACAACGTATCGGTAACTACCATTAATGGTGCAGTATCCACAATAACATAGTCATACATTTTGGAAACTTCTCCGAACATATCCTTTATTCGGTCGCTCATGAGCAGTTCCGTAGGGTTAGGAGGGATTTTACCTGAAAAAATAATGTCAATGGCATTGCTATTCACCTGGGTAGGTATAATAATATCCCCTAGTTGGGTGGTAGTATCGTTAAGATATTCTGTTAATCCGGTTTTAACAGATCTAACAGGTTTGGCCTTGTTCTTGCCATTCAACACTTCTGGATTGTCATTGAAAAAATTATAAAGTTTAGGGTTTCTAATATCACCGCCAATAAGCAATACTTTTTTGCCCGTACTTGCGTAGATGGCAGCCAAATTAGAGGACACAAATGTTTTTCCCTCTCCGGGCACACTTGAGGTTACAAAGATTACGTTGTTGTCTCCTTTTTTTGAACGTTGTAAATAGTTGATGTTGGTTCTTAATATGCGCAGGGACTCCGCAAGTACCGAGCGATCTTCTTTTTTCACAAACTTAGCTTCCTTTCTGCCGAGTCTTGGAATCTCCACGAGTATTGGTACGTTTTCTGAGAATCTTTCCAGTTCCACTTTATTATGAACCTTGTTATCAAGTAGCTGTCCTGCATAAATCACAGAAAATGGAAGTAAAAGACCTAATACTATTGATGCCAGATATACCATACGGCTGTTGGGCGAAACAGGTCGGTAAGAGCCGTATGCTGGGTTTATTATTTTGGATTTTGGTGAAGCCGATGCAAAAGTAATCTGCGACTCTTCCCGTTTTTGAAGCAAATACAGATAAAGCGATTCCGTGGTCTGCTGTTTTCTGGAAATGTCTCTTAAGGCTCTCTCATTACTGGGAGCAGCATATATTCTAGAATTAATCTGGGACAACTGCTTACTTAAGCTATTAACCTTTAAGTTCAGGTTGTTGGTAACATTATTCAAACTGGATTGCATTCCCTTTTTTAAGGATTCCAACTGTTGGTCCAATTTTACCACGACTGGGTTTTTTTCCCCTGAACTCTCCAACAATCTTTTTCTTTGGGCCACAAGCGCATTATATTGCTCAGCAGTGTTGGCAATGCCGGGGTCGGAAATGCCCACGTTTGAGGGAATAATTTCATACCCTTCTTCACTGGAAATTAAATCTTTCATTGAACTTGCGATGTTCAATTGTATGTTTGCATCTTGAAGCTGTTGTTCTCCTATGGTACTTTGCTCAAAAGTGACATTGGCCTGTGAGCCCAAATCGGTTATACCCCGACTGGTTTTAAAGTTTTCAGCTGTTTCATCTGCATTTGAAAGCGTTCCATAAATCTCGTTTATACGGTCGTTTATGAACTTTGTTGTTCGGTCAGCAATCTCCTTTTTATCATTTACAGCATTAGCATTATTGATCTCAACCAACGCATCAATTACATCTATGGCCCTTTGCTGAACATGATCACGGAGCATAATGTTGATAATATTGGAAAACTTACTATCTGCTGCGTTAATTACAATTCTATTTTGATAAGCATCTGCCACCAGTGGAATTGGGTTTACGATGATACGAACTCGTTCACCCTTGTAGCCCTTAATTTGTTTTGTTGGAATAAGGATAATGTCCCCTATTTTTGTCTTTATATTGGAGCCAAATGTATATTTTACAACTGAGCCGTCCTCTTCTTCTGTATACCCAAAATCGTTTTCCGAAATAATATCAACAAAAAACTCATGCTTGGATTTATTGATAATAGAATCAGGAGCGATAAAATTAATAGTGAAAGGATACTTTTCTTGCCCATAAAGTTCCTTACTTCGGATATTTCCGGTAACAAAATATCTGATGTTCAATTTTAGATTTTTAACGATGCTAACATAATTGTCTCGCGCGTTCAAAATCTCAACTTCATCCTCAATTTTGGCTTTGTTGCCCGAAAATATATCCAAATCCTGTAGCACACTAAGTTCAGATGAGGCTCCTTTATCCTCTAAAATCTGAATCTTTGCTGACGCAACAAATTCGGGTACTGCGTACCTTAAGTATAAATGGGCCAATGTCAAGGCAATTATCACACACATTGCAAACCATTTCCATTTCTTTAAATAAATGGAAATCATTTCCTTCAAATCCATTTCTTTGCCGTTGGTACTCATTTGTATGGGGTAATGTATAGTGTTGTTAGGCTAAAAAATCAATTAATTTCTGGTTAAAAGAACAACTGTGGATGTTATTAGAACGGAAATAATGGAAACAGCAATAGATGCTCTTTGATCGAGACTCGAGGCTGTTTTACCAGACTTGTTGGGCTCTACATATACCACATCGTTCTGGGTCAGATAGTATACGGGGGATTTTAACGCCTCTTTGCTGTTGAGATTGATTCTATTATAAACTTTAGTGCCATCAAAATCTCGAATAACCATTACATTGTCCCTTCTACCTTTAATATTGATATCCCCTGCAAAACCCAATGCTTCCATAATGGTTATCTGTTCTCCATTTATGGGATAGGTTCCAGGTCTGTTAACTGCTCCCAAAACCGTAACGGAAAAATTTTTGATTCTGATGTTTATGATGGGATTTACCAGATAGTCCGCTAACCTTTTCTCGAGCAGTTTTTGTGTTTCGGCAGGTGACAAACCTGCAATTTTAATTTTTCCAATTACCGGGAAATCAATCTCTCCATTTTTATCCACCAAGTAATCCACTTGTTCTGGTCTCATACCTCCCTCTTGGGCTCCCCGGTACAAATTGAATGGTGCACTTGCTTCTGGATCCAATACAGAAACATGTATGCTTACCAAGTCGTCTACCTTAAATTTAGTGGAAAATGTATTATCATCCACCAAGGTTTCAAACTGATTGGCATCTCGAAAATAAACGACATCTTTTGATGAGGTACAGGAAAAAGCAAGGCATAAGACTACAAGGTAGATTGCCAACCTTATTTTTTTTTGGTGCATGGAATAAAACATTTAGTTATTGAGTTGAGGTAATCCTATTTCAGATTGTTTTTTGAGATCTTTTGATTTCTCCCCGTCCAATTTACAAAAATCGGAATTGTTGGAAATGTATTCTGGTACAATACTTTTCATCAATTGAACAACATTGTCTTTAAAAAACAAATTTGAAATACAAAGTTCATCTATCATCGTTCTTGTTGCTGAATAGTCAATATCCCGCACCTTACTGATCATTATCTTATCATGATAGGTAGGCAAGGTGTTTTCACCATTGGCCAATAGTTCCTCATATAGTTTTTCACCAGGTCGCAACCCGGTAATTTTTATGTCAATATCTTCCGGATATCGCAGACCAGAAAGTCTGATCATATTTTTAGCCAAATCCATGATTTTGACTGATTCACCCATATCGAAAATGAAAATTTCACCTCCTTGCCCCATTGCTCCAGCTTCCAAGACCAATTGTGAAGCTTCTGGGATGGTCATAAAATAACGAGTAATATCCTTGTGCGTAACCGTAAGAGGTCCGCCCTTCTCTATTTGCTTTCTAAACAATGGAATCACAGAACCGTTTGACCCAAGTACGTTGCCAAAACGTGTGGTCACAAATTTTGTTTTGCCATCTTGTTGTCTGCAACTAATGTACATTTCCGCTATACGTTTTGTTGCCCCCATGATGTTGGTCGGATTAACCGCTTTGTCAGTTGAAACAAACACAAATTTCTCCACCTCAAATTCCACCGCTAGATCGGTTATGGTTTTTGTTCCAGCAACATTGATTTTTACAGCTTCATAAGGATTTTGCTCCATTAAGGGTACATGTTTATAGGCCGCGGCATGAAAAATCCTGTCTGGTCTATATTCTTGGAACAATACACGCATTTTGTTTTTGTCACGAATATCCCCTACAATTGGAACAAAATTAAAATAACCAATCTGTTTCAATTCCTGCTGAAGGTCGTAGAGTGCAGATTCTGCTTGGTCAACAACAATTAATGTTCGGTAATTGTATTTGCAAATTTGGCGAACAAGTTCGCTGCCAATTGAACCAGCCCCACCAGTAACCATGATTACCTTATCTTCAAAATCCTTCAACACCTTGCTATTCCTTATCTCAATAGGTGGGCGATCCAATAAATCCTCAATTTGAACCCTCTTAATCTGAGAAACCTTTAGTTCACCATTGATCCAATCTTCAACAGGAGGTACAATTTTAACCTTAACCGGCAGATCAACAACTTCATTCACCAAGACCCTAAGCTGCTTTGGGTTTATACTCTGTATAGAAAAAATTATCTCGGAAATGTTATTGAACCTTACAAATTCTGGCGTTAAAATGGATTTATCGTAAACTTTCACACCATTAATCTGTTTACCTACTTTCTGAAGATTGTTGTCCACAAAACCAACAACCTTGGCTCTCATTTTGGAGTGATTGGTGAGTGTATTGTGTGTTATTATACCGGATTCTCCGGCGCCATAAATAATCAAGTTCTTTGAGGGAGATGTACTTCCGTTCATCATTGTTTCGTAAACAATCTTGAACACGTACCTTGAAGTAGACAGTGAAATAAAGGTCAATAAACTATTAATGATTATTATGGATAAAGGAATTGTAAATCCATCTACAAAACCCGCGGACCTATTGGCCAATACCACACCAATTGCTCCAATACTTGCCAAACAAACCGCATTAAAAATAGCATAAACGTCTTTAATGCCCGTATGTCTGACCACGCCTTTATAACTTCCAGAAATCATGAACGCCATTGTAAAAAGTACAATGATGATTGGCAATTGCGTCCATAACTTTTGAACATCAAAATTAAAGCTAAGATTAAACCGAATAAAATATGCTAAGATGAAGGACACAGCTACAATGCCCAGATCGATGAGCAGCACTGTCCATTTGGAAGCGTAGCGTCTACCGTTTCTAAACAAGAATTTTCTGATCATTGAAACTTGTTTTTAATTATTTTACAAATTCTTTCCAAATCTTCGATTTCCATGCTAGATCCACTTGGCAAACAAAGACCTGTATTAAAGAGTTTTTCACTAACTCCATTTACGTAGCTTACCGCGTTTTCAAATATTGGTTGCAAATGCATTGGTTTCCACAAGGGTCTAGATTCAATGTTTTCATCCAGTAGCGCAATTCTCACTCTTTCCCGAATAGTAAAAGATGGCGTTAGAATACAGGTCAGCCACCTGTTTGAATAACTTCCTTTCGACTCTTCCAAAAATGAGATTTCGCTACAGTTGGCCAGATTGTTTTTATAAAACTCAAAATTGTCCCTTCTGGCGGCCACCCTATTTTCAAGTACTTCCATTTGTCCCCTTCCAATTCCAGCCAGCACATTGCTCATTCTGTAGTTATACCCAACACGGGAGTGTTGGTAATGTGGAGCATCATCTCTGGCCTGTGTGGCCAAAAAAACTGCCTTGTCCTTTATTGTCTGGGTCCTGCAAAGTAATGCACCTCCCCCAGAAGTAGTTATGATTTTATTGCCATTAAAAGACAGGATTCCCATTTCACCAAAGCTTCCACAATTAAAACCATTGTAAGAGCTTCCCATAGCCTCTGCACTGTCCTCAATAATTGGTATTCTGTAATTTGTGGCTATGGCATGTATTTCATCCACCTTGTATGGCATTCCATATAAATGAACCGCTACAATGGCTTTGGGTTTTCTTCCAAGGGCCATTCTTTCTTGAATTGCCTTTTCCAAAAGTTGAGGCGAAATATTCCAGGTTTCCTCCTCACTATCTATAAAAACCGGTGAAGCCCCAAGGTAGGTTATGGGATTTGCAGATGCGGAAAAAGTAAAACTTTGACAAAGCACTTCATCGCCATGCCCCACATCCAAGAGTTGAAGAGCCAAATGTATGGCCGCAGTTCCTGAGCTAAGGCAGGCGGCATGAACTCCGTTGTCTATGAATTGTTCAATGGCATGCTCAAATTTTTGAACATTGGGTCCAAGCGGTGCAATCCAATTGCTGGCGAATGCTTCCTTAACATAAAGCTCTTCATTGCCTCCCATGTGGGGAGGCGACAACCAGATTTTTTTAGATAAAGTGGTTTCCATTTTCAGTTTTGGGTTGATGTAAGTAGGGGTCCTTTCTATTCACAGGAGTAAATTTAATGGTAAAATCCTAGCAAGCTTTCTTTTCCAAATACAATTCGCCAAAGGTTTCAAAAACTCGATTAAGTGTTGAAATACATAACTTGCCCATCATTAAGAGAAGTATTTCATTGTTCAGTAGGTCAGAAATCTGGCTATATCCTGATAAAATGATTAGATTTTGGGATGAACTGTTTTTTACAAAATATAAATGTGCCTTTGCCGTTAGTTTTTTTGATATTTGCACTTTGTTCAGAAACCTTAACAAATCTTAAATGAAAAAAATCGCTTCTATTTGTTGTATTGGTGCTGGTTATGTTGGAGGGCCAACAATGTCGGTAATTGCCAATAAATGTCCACATATTAAAGTTACCGTTGTGGATATTAACGAAAAGAGAATCAAGCAATGGAACCAAGACGATGTCAGTAAACTTCCAGTTTATGAGTCTGGGCTTCCTGAAATTGTAAAGGAAACACGGGGAAGAAATCTATTTTTTTCAACCGCAATTGATGAAGCAATTGATGAGGCTGATATGATTTTTATATCGGTAAACACTCCGACCAAGACTTATGGTAAAGGTAAAGGTTTGGCTGCCGACCTTAAATATATAGAGCTGTGTGCAAGAAATATTGCTAGAGTTGCCAAAACAGATAAAATTGTTGTTGAAAAATCTACGCTTCCTGTGAGAACCGCTGAAGCAATTAAAAGCATTTTGCACAACACTGGCAACCATGTCAATTTTGAGATTTTGTCCAATCCAGAGTTTCTAGCCGAAGGAACTGCTATTGATGACCTATTAGATGCAGATAGGGTCCTTATTGGTGGCGACGATACACCCTCTGGTAAAGAAGCAAAAAATCTTTTGAGCAGTATTTATGAGAACTGGTTGCCCAAGGAACGTATTCTTCAAACCAACGTATGGTCCTCCGAGTTGTCCAAACTTGTGGCCAACGCATTTCTTGCACAAAGGGTTTCTTCCATAAATTCCATTTCTGCGCTATGTGAAAAAACAGATGCCAACATAGATGAGGTGGCCAATGCCATTGGATACGATAGTAGGATTGGCCCTAAGTTCCTTAAATCTTCTGTAGGCTTTGGGGGGTCTTGTTTCCAAAAAGATATTTTAAACTTGGTGTATATAGCAAAAACATTTGGGCTCAATGAGGTAGCCGATTATTGGGAACAGGTAATTATCATGAACAATTATCAGAAAACAAGGTTTTCTGACCATATGATATCTACAATGTTCAACACCGTTGCAGGTAAAAAAATAGTGTTTTACGGATGGGCCTTTAAAAAGGATACTAACGATACCAGGGAGTCCGCCGCCATCCATGTGGCAGATTTGTTAATGGAAGAACAAGCAAATATTGTCGTTTATGATCCCCAGGTAAGCGAAGAACGAATTTACATGGACATGGATTACTTAGGGACTAGGTCTGAAGCAGAAAATAGAAATTTGCTTACTGTGACCTCAGATTACATGGAGGCTACGAAAGATGCACATGCCATTGCCATTCTTACAGAGTGGGATGAGTTTAAAACCTATGACTGGGCACAAATACACAAAAACATGCTTAAACCCGCTTTTGTTTTTGATGGTAGAAGGATCTTGGACACGAAGCACATGAAAGATTTAGGGTTTGATTTTTATAAAATTGGTGAATCTTAGTATTTATACAATGAGATTTATAAAAAGAGCCTGACTGCGATGCAAGCATTCAGGCTTTTCTTTTTAAAAGAATATCTTTATAGCATAAAATCAGGGTTTTGAAAATATTGGTAACGGGGGCAGCGGGATTCATAGGATTCCATGTTTCGCTTCAGCTTCTAAAAAAAGGGCACGAGGTAGTAGGCCTTGATAATATCAATGACTATTATGATGTTAGACTTAAATATGCGAGACTCGCTCAGTTGGGCATAGAGAAAGTAAATGCAGAGTCTTTCAATACGGTTTGTGAGAGCAAAACCTACGGGAATCGATTCAAGTTTATACGAATGGACTTGGAAAACCGTGAAATGCTGCCCAATCTTTTTAAAGAAGAGAACTTTCAGATAGTATGCTCACTAGCTGCACAAGCTGGCGTTAGATATAGTCTTGAAAATCCAGAAGCGTATATTGACAGTAACATAGTAGGTTTCCTAAATATACTTGAGTGTTGTAGGCACCACTCCATTGTCCATTTGGTATACGCAAGCAGTTCCAGTGTTTATGGCCTGACTGATTCAATACCATTTTCCGTGGACCAATCTGTTGATAAGCCCGTAAGCTTATATGCCGCAACAAAAAAGAGCAATGAGCTTATGGCTCATGCCTACAGCAATCTTTATAAAATGAAAACCACTGGGTTACGCTTTTTTACAGTTTATGGACCATGGGGACGTCCTGATATGGCAATCTACCTTTTTACAGAAGCAATTTCCAATGGCAAACCTATCAAAGTGTTCAATATGGGGAAAATGCATCGCGATTTTACTTATATTGATGATATCGTAAGCGGTATAACCAAAATTATTGAAGGTTCGACCAATGACTCCCAAACTGACTGGCAATTGTATAACGTTTTTAATCTTGGAGCGGGTAATCCAGTAAAACTGATGGATTTTATAAAGGAAATTGGAAAAGCGCTTAAAACTCAACCGAAAATTGAGTTTTTACCGATGCAAAAAGGTGATATGGAAAAAACCTGGGCAGATGTAGGACACATTAAACAAAAATATGGCTATTCACCCACAACTCAAATAAAAGAAGGTATTCCAAAGTTTGTAAACTGGTTCAAGGAATACCAAAAGGGTCAGGAAGATTAAACCCTCTTTTATTTAAATTCCTCCAAAAGTTTTTTCGTGAACAAATCGGCTCCACTCTGATCCACATGGTCAAAATCCGCCCAATGGTTTCTTGACTTTAAAAATTGGTAGGTATCCATATCATAAACGCCTACCGAGTCTGATTGGACTTTTTTGTAAAACTCTCTGGTATATCCTTCATATTGGTTTACATCCACAAGTTTTGGCACATACAGTTTACTTATTTTAATACCTTCTTGTTCACATAGTTGTATGGCCGTATCCACAAAACGCTCTTGTGATTTCGTATTTTTAAGTAAGTCAGACTGCATCCAAACATTGAGGACAAACTTGCGCTTTAGTACCTTAAGCTTGTTCATAAATGATGGATTCCCACTCTCAGAACGGTACAAATAATCATTTAAATAGAGGTTGTAATATTCATCACTCTTACTCCCGGTTCTTCTGGAAATTGCCTCATCATAAACCTGTTGGGGAATAGTGTCATGAGCATACAGAACCCCATATTGCCTATATAAAAATGCTTCATATGCCTTGTCGCTATTTTTTTTGTCAGGAAATATTTGAAAAAAGAAATATTCCAAGCACAGCTTGGCTTTTTTAAATACAAAACTGATATAATCCACAGTAAATCCCTGTCCTGATCTAAAAAGACCTGTTGAAGTATATAAAAGTGGTGTCATTTTATGCAGTCCCTGAAAAGGTGTTTTTCCCTTTAGGAGAACAACCTCTTTAGGTTTCAGTTCCATCAACCTATTTATAAAATAAACCCCTATTTCATTACCATTGTGCGGAACCCCCATGTTGATGACATTCATACCATTATTCTGCATCAATGAGTCGTTTAGGGCACCTTGCACCAAGGACGATCCCAAAAAAATGGTGCTTCCCTTAATCCTTTCCTGATGATTTTTAATAAGATTTAAGTTCCAACCGATTTTTTTGTACGCTGTATCCTTTGTCTTATGAACAATAAACTCATCAGAGAATGTAACCTGGGAAAGCAAAAAACAGGTCAATAAAACAAAGCTCGACAAAATAGCAAGTTGAACAAGGAACTTTCTCATAATTTAGAATTGAAAGTATATAAAATCTTGTTGGTTATCCGTAGACCCGATAATACATAGGCAAATCAAAAAATACAATGCCCATCTATACCCAAGGCTCCAGTTGGCACCAAATCTTTCCAGAGCAAACTTTTCTCTTCGCCCCATCCATTCCATCACCAAGAAAACCATAAGAAATAGGAACAAAGACCATGGAATGAATTCAAGAGGTGTGTCGAGCTTGGTGAAAATCCCTTTTAAATAAGAAAAAGCATGCTCAAGGTTTTCCGCTCTAAAAAACACCCAAGCCAAAATGGTCAACAAAAAAGTAGTGCCAATTTGCCATAATTCCCTTAGTGTGGGGAGTTTGGTGTCCATAGCAACTATATCAATATTCCTGCGGTTTTTATTTGTCAACAAAAGCGGAAGAAAATATAGTGCATTTAATGCACCCCACACAATAAATGTCCAATTGGCCCCGTGCCAAAATCCACTGACCAAGAAAATGGCAAAGGTATTTCTAATTTTCATTCTAAGGCCTCCCCTACTGCCCCCCAAAGGAATGTAAAGGTAATCCCGAAACCATGTTGATAATGAAATATGCCAGCGGCGCCAAAACTCTGCTATATCCCTAGAAAAATATGGATAGGCGAAATTCTGCATTAAATCGAACCCAAATAGTTTAGAAGTTCCTATTGCGATATCAGAATAACCAGAGAAATCACCATAAATTTGAAATGCAAATAAAAATGCACCAAGGACCAAGGTAATTCCTCCATGCTCTGCCGAATTGTCAAAAATTAGATTTACGTATTCGGCGCATTGATCTGCAATCACCACTTTTTTAAATAGCCCCCACAAGATTTGCCGCATTCCATTTACGGCATTTTTATAGCTAAAACTGCGCTTAGTGTAAAACTGAGGTAAAAGATTGGTTGCCCTTTCAATGGGACCTGCGACCAATTGAGGAAAAAAACTAACAAAGGCCAAAAAGGCGATAATGTCATTGGTAGGCTTCAATTGTTTTCTATAAACATCTATGGTATAACTCAATGTTTGAAAGGTGTAGAAACTGATACCAACAGGCAGAATAATATTTAATGTGTGACCGTCGAACCCATGTCCGAAAAAACTAAAGGCCGATTTAAAATTATCCAGAAAAAAATTGTAGTATTTAAAAAAGCCCAAAAAGCCAAGATTCACCAAAATACTGCACCATAACAGTATTTTACGCCTTGAGTTGTTCTCAGTTTCACCCATGGCCCTTCCAATAGAATAGTCGACCAATGAACTGAAAATTATCAAGGACAAAAAACGATAGTCCCACCATCCATAAAACAAATAGCTGGCCAGAACAATCAATAAGTTTTGAAGCTTCAGATTCTTATTGGTCACAAACCAATACAGAAAAAATACGATAGGTAAAAAAACCGCAAAATCGAATGAGTTGAATAACATAGGAAACTATAGGCTTGGCTTAGTCAGAAACGACACATTTTATAAATTATTTTCGACCCCACGTGAGATGTGGATTGTTTTCATTTCAATTCCTTCATTAGAGTACAAATAAAATTGATTCTATCCATTCTATTGCAATATCATGTTGTAGTTATTCAATAATCGTAAAAAAGAGTGCTTTTAAAGAACTATTTTTGCCTCTATAAGACGAATATTGATATTCGCTCGTTATTCTTGAAAACCTCTACAAAGAAATCATTACATGAAAAAAGCATTGATTACTGGAGCTACCGGACAGGATGGAGCCTATCTAAGTGAATTTTTATTAAAAAAAGGTTATGAGGTCCATGGCTTGAAAAGAAGGTCATCACTTTTCAATACCGATCGTATAGACCACCTTTACGAAGATCCACATGTGGAAGGAAGAAAGTTTATCCTTCATTATGGGGACATGACAGATAGTACCAATCTGATTCGATTGATCCAAGAAATCCAGCCTGATGAAATATACAACCTGGCTGCTATGAGCCACGTTCAAGTATCTTTTGAAACACCTGAATACACAGCAAATGCAGATGGCATAGGAACCTTAAGAATCTTGGATGCTGTGCGATTATTGGGGTTGGAAAAAAAGACAAGGATATATCAAGCTTCTACATCAGAATTATATGGTAAAGTTCAGGAAATACCGCAGACTGAAACAACACCATTTTATCCAAGAAGCCCTTACGCCGTGGCCAAAATGTATGCGTATTGGATTACGGTCAACTATCGCGAAGCTTATGGAATGTATGCTTGTAATGGCATTCTTTTTAACCATGAGTCTCCTATTAGAGGAGAGACTTTTGTAACACGTAAAATTACAAGGGCAACTTCTAGAATTGCCCTAGGGCTCCAGGACAAATTGTTTTTAGGTAATCTTGATGCCCAGCGGGATTGGGGCCATGCAAAAGATTATATAAGAATGATGTGGATGATTTTGCAGGCAGATGAACCAGAAGATTGGGTAATCGCTACCGGTAAAACCACGCCAGTTCGGGACTTTGTTCGTATGAGTTTTGCCGAAGTCGGCATTGAACTTGAATTTAAGGGCGAGGGCGTTGATGAAAAAGCCTTTGTCAAAGCGTGCAACGATCCAAAATATCAAATTGAGATAGGTAAAGAGGTTTTAGCAGTGGATCCAAAATACTTTAGACCCACTGAAGTGGAACTATTAATTGGAGATCCCACCAAAGCCAAGACTAAATTAGGCTGGGTTCCGGAATATGATTTGGAAGGTCTTGTAAAAGACATGATGCAAAGCGATATTAAGCTCATGCAAAAAGATCAATACCTAAAAGAAGGAGGTTATCGCATTCTTAACTACTTTGAGTAAATGAACAAATCCGACAAGATTTTTGTTGCTGGTCATAGAGGGTTGGTAGGAAGCGCCATTGTGGACAACCTTAAACAAAAAGGATACTCCAATTTGGTGGTGAAAACTCGAAAGGAACTAGACCTTAAAAATTCCATTGCAGTTGAACATTTTTTCGAGAAAGAAAAACCGGATTATGTGATATTGGCAGCTGCTAAAGTTGGGGGTATTGTTGCCAACAATATCTATAGAGCAGATTTTATATACGAGAATCTAATGATTCAAAACAACGTAATTCACCAAAGTTATGTGCACAACGTAAAAAAATTATTGTTTTTGGGAAGTACCTGCATCTACCCAAAAAACTGCCCCCAGCCCATGAAGGAAGATTATCTTTTAACCGATGTGCTGGAATATACCAATGAGCCCTATGCCATTTCCAAAATAGCAGGCATTAAAATGTGCGAAAGTTATAACCTTCAGTACGGAACCAATTTTATTTCGGTGATGCCAACAAATCTGTATGGGCCCAATGACAACTTTGATCTTGAAAAATCACATGTGTTGCCTGCTTTGATTCGTAAAATTCATTTGGGCAAAGCTTTGGAAGAGAACCATTGGGATACTGTGCGCAAAGATTTAACTCGGCTTCCCATTGAAGGTGTCTCAGGTGATAGCAGTAAAGTAGAAATCCTCAGTGTTCTTAATAAATATGGGATAACTGTGACCGACGGAAAGGCTACAGTTGAGATTTGGGGAAGTGGAAAGCCAATGAGAGAATTTCTATGGTCTAGGGAAATGGCGGATGCCTGCGTTTTTATTATGGAAAACCGAAATTTTCAAGACATATACAGTGGCACTAAGGAAATACGAAACACCCATATAAACATTGGAACCGGAAATGATATTTCCATCGCTGATCTAGCTCAACTCATTAAAAAAGAAATTGGGTTTCAAGGTAATTTTCAATTCAATACGGACAAACCCGATGGTACAATGAAAAAACTTACCGATGTTACCAAGCTAAATGCTTTGGGGTGGAAACATTCCATTGAAATCAAGGAAGGCGTTTCCAAAATGTACCAGTGGTATAAACAAGCTTAAAACAATTTATTTTCAGCTAAGAAAACCCATTAACAACATACAAATTGAGTTTAGGGGATAAAATTTTTTCCGGTGCGTTGTGGAGCTTTTTTGAAAGGGTTTCAACACAAGCAGTTCAGTTTGTGCTGGGTATTTTCCTAGCGCGACTTTTATCCCCCAAGGATTATGGGTTAATTGGTCTTTTATTGGTGTTCATTGTAATCTCGCAGGTATTTATTGACAGTGGCTTCACCAAGGCGCTGATTCAAAAAAAAAATAGAACGCAAGAAGATATTTCCACAGTATTTATTTTTAACCTTCTTATAAGTATTGCATTCTACATCTTACTTTGGTTCGTTTCACCCTTGGTTGCGGATTTTTATCAAATTTCAGAACTCAAAGTTATGCTCAGGGTTTTGGCCCTCTCATTGATTTTGAATGCCCTCTTCACCGTTCCTGCAACTTTAGTCACCATAGAATTGGATTTTAAGGTTTTTGCAAAAGTTAACTTTATAGCCGTTTTGGTTGCTGGTGGAATGGCCATATATTTTGCTTATCATGGGCATGGAGCCTGGTCTTTGGTTTACCAAACCATAATAAAAGCAGCAGTAACAGGAATACTCCTTTGGATATGGACCAAATGGAAACCGATATGGGTTTTCTCCAAAACTTCATTCAAATCCCTTTTCTCCTATGGATCAAAATTACTGGTAAGCTCTTTGATGAACACTTCTGTCAGCAATATCTCCGCCTTACTGATAGCTAAGGTCATAAGTGCAAGGGAACTGGGTTATTATACACAGGGAACCCAATTTACAGACCTGATTTTCAAGACCGTAAATGCCATGGTTGAAAAAGTATTGCTTCCAGGCCTATCAAAAATCCAAGATCAAAAAGACGTTCTTATTAAATACTACAAAAACATCATTAAAATAGTTGCCATTTTTGTGACCCCTGTTTTTTTTATTCTCATTGTGGTTGCAGAACCAATGATCAAAGTGCTACTTACCGAAAAATGGCTTCCAGTGGTTCCTGTAATGCAACTTTTTGCCTTGGCCAGATTAATTACTATAATATGTGGCATTAATGTTAATTTGCTATATGTCTTAGGGAGAACAGATTTGGCCCTCAAGCAGCAATATGTTAAAATTCCTATTAGACTTGTACTGTTACTTGCGGCGCTAAAGTTTGGAATTATATATGTGGCGCTTGCCGAACTTTTGGCAACAACTATTCATTATTTTATAGACTCCTATTTTCCAGGAAAAATTATGGCATACGGAGCCAAAAAACAGCTTAATGATCTTTATAAAATTGCAGGATTTAATTTTATATTGATGATAGGTTGCTATCTTGCTTTAATGCTGATTCCAAATGATATTGTCAAATTAATAGTAGGGCCCATTTTATATCTCGCTCTATACCTGTTGGGCAATTTCTATTTTAAAGTACCCGAATTTATGGGCCCTTTGAATAAGTTTTTAAAACTGATTCCGTTTAAGAAATAACCTCAATTACTCTTGTAATGACCATTGCCATTTTCTCCAACTTTTTCAATCATCATCAAAAACCATTGGCAGATGAATTATATAAAGCGTTGGGGGAAGATTTTACCTTTGTGGCTACCGAGCCAATGCCCGATTCTTTTAAAAAATCAGGTTACAGTACTTTTGAGAATACCCCTTATGTTCTGCATGCTTACGAAAATGAGAAAACAAAACATAGGGCAGTAGAACTAAGTTTGACATCTGATGCGGTTATTCATGGTGCGGCTCCTTTACTATATATAAAAGAAAGATTAGCACTGAATAAACTAACTTTCAGATATGCCGAAAGAATGTTCAAAAAAAGTGCCTTGCAGAAATTCAATCCTCGCACCTTGTGGAACCAATATAAAAAACATACAGTATTTAAACACAAAGACTGCCATATGCTCTGTGCCAGCGCATATACAGCAAATGACCTCCATTGGATAGGTGCCTACCCAAACAAAATGTACAAATGGGGGTATTTTACCAAAACACCCAATATTGATATTGAATCAGTTTTGGAAGAAAAACGGAATTCCGTTTTTACCATCCTATTTGTAGCTAGGTTAATCGACTGGAAACATCCTGAAATGGTAATACTGTTAGCTGAGGAGCTAAAAAAAATGGGGTGTTCCTTTGAAGTAAAAATAGTGGGGTCGGGAGATATGAAAGAAGAACTTTCCAATATGATTGACCGCTCTGATCTGGGCAATTGTGTTAAACTTTTGGGCAATATTGAAAATGAACAGGTCTTGGAGCTCATGAGAACCTCACATGCGTTCTTTTTTAGCAGTGATCGCAATGAAGGTTGGGGAGCAGTGGCCAATGAGGCCATGGCCAATGGCTGCACCTTGGTTGCCAGTCATGAGATAGGTGCCGTACCTTATCTAATCATACCTTATAAAACGGGGATGGTTTTCCAATCAAAAAATTTGAAACAAGCTACTGCCATTATGAGAAAGTTGATTGAGGACAGGGAATTAAACAGTTCCTTGGCTCGGAACGCTTTTTTAAGTATACGTGAAACTTGGTCCCCTAAAAATGCAGCTACAAATTTGTTGGGTTTATCCCAAAACCTGCTTGCATCAAAACAAAATAATATCAAAACGGGCCCCTGTAGTCCCGCAAAACCAACCAAAACAAATTGGTATAAAACATTAGTAAAATGAAAGTATTGTGGATAACAAATACTGTTTTTCCAGATTTAGCAGTTGCCATTGGGCAAAAGCCCCCTGTTGTTGGTGGGTGGATGTATGGACTGGCGAAAAGCCTAAGTGAAAGTAAAAACATAAAACTTTATGTGGCCACTACAAGAAATGCTGTGAAAGATGATGAAAAAACATTAAACAACATTACCTATTTTCATCTTTTGGGGCAAAAATCCATGAATCAATATGACCCCTCTCTGGAAGCAAAGTGGCGTAACATTGCAGATAAAATAAAACCTGATATCGTACATATACATGGGACAGAATATGCACATGGTTTAGCTCTTATGAATGCCTGTCCCAAACTAAATTATACAATATCCATACAAGGTTTAATAAGTGTTTACTCAAGATACTTTTTGGCCAACTTGAGCCCTAAAGATCTTCGAAAAAGTTTATCTCTTAGAGATGTTCTTAAGGGCCAAACTCTAAAACAGGAAGAACAAGAGTTCTTTAAACGGGGAAAGGATATAGAGCTTAACTATTTATCCAAGGTAGAACATGTAATTGGGAGAACCCAATGGGACAATGCACACTGTAAAATCGTAAATCCAAAAGTGAAATATCATTTTTGCAATGAATCTTTAAGAGATTCATTTTACTATGCAAAGCTTTGGGAACCAAAAGATAATGGGGCACCAGTCTTATTTTTATCCCAAGCGTCAAGACCTTTAAAGGGGCTGCACCAAGTTTTACATGCCATTTATTTGTTGAAAGACCAATATCCCAATATTCAACTTAGAATTGCAGGCGGTAATATTGTTCGAAGTGAAAGTTTAAAGCAACGTTTAAGTATTTCTGGGTACGGTAAATATATCCGTGGATTGATTTCAAAATATGAAATTGAGGATCAGATTACATTCACTGGACCATTAGATGAAGAGGGCATGATAAATGAATATGTTGGTTCTGATATGTTCATTTGTCCTTCCAGTATAGAGAACAGCCCCAACTCATTAGGTGAAGCTCAATTATTGGGCGTACCTGTGATAGCCTCCTATGTGGGGGGTGTTTCTGATATGCTGAGTCACGAAGAAACCGGTCTTTTATATCGGTTTGAAGAAGTTGAAATGTTGGCTATTTACATTAAAAGGTTGTTAGAGGACAAATCCTTGGCCTTAAAGTTGGGAAGAAACGGGCATGAAGCCGCCAAAATAAGACACAATAGACAAACGAATCTTGAACAATTATTGTCCATCTACCGAAGTATTGCGTAAATTCATTGTTCAAGATTATGGTTAGACTCAAAAAATTCATATTGTCAATTTTTGGATTCCAAAATAAAATCTTCAACTATTTACTAATCAAGTATAAAAAAGTTTCTTATGAGACCTACCCAATTGTGAATGGTCGGCTTTTCATTCGAGGAAACGGCAAAATTATTTTTGGAAAAAACGTAAAATTCAACAGTAGCCCTTCTGCGAATCCAATTGGAGGTGATACCAGAATGACCATTAGGGCAAATAAGGGTGCAACATTAAAAATTGATGATTACTGTGGAATTTCCAACTGTGCCATTATTTGCCATGAAAGCATTACAATTGGAAAGCATGTTAAAATTGGTGGTAGCGTAAAAATCTATGACACAGATTTTCATTCTTTGAATGCCGAGCTCAGAAAAAACAACATTACAGATATTCCAGTAACAAAGCCTGTTATCATTGGAAATTCTTGTTTTATTGGTGCCTTCAGTATCATACTAAAAGGAGTTTCCATCGGCAATAATTCTATTGTAGGAGCCGGGTCAGTGGTTACAAAATCGGTGCCAGAAAATGAAATATGGGCAGGGAATCCTGCAAGATTTATTAAAAAGCTAGACACTTGATCCATACAAAATGATAAAGGCTTACAATTATGTAAAACAAATTGGCCTTCTCACTTTTCTGCTTTTGGCCATATATTTTGTAAATCCCTTTAACAAAGGGTTTTTAGCGGGTTATCTTATCTTGGCAATTGTATTTGTTAATACAAAGGCCTTACGAAAAGAGATTGATAGCACCTTTATCCTACTTTCTATTTTTTCCTTGGTCTATGCTGCTTTTTATTTTTTTAATCTTGAACAGGGCGTTCAGTGGCTCTTTATTTATGCGCTTTTTCCCCAAGCTTTTTATTTGATGGGAAAAAGAATGGTCTTTGATAACAGTACACCTAAAAATCATTTCTATCTATTTTTTACGCTTGGTACGCTTTATTCCATTACGGGCTTACTATCAGTGGGCTTCAACCTTCTTGAGGGGGGATTTGTACAATTGGGAAGGACAATTGCCAATTTTTGGACCGGAAAAGAAACGCTGGCTACGGCCATGGGCGCTTTTTTTATATTTAATATGAGTATCCCGGGTCTTCTAATTGCTTCTAAAAGAAAATTGCCTTTATGGTTTAAACTTGCAGCGTTGGGAATATTTTTTCTATCCATGCTCTGTGTATTCAGATTGGGAAGTAGAACTCAATTGGTGCTTGTGCTACTAGGCATTTTGGTGGCCATTGCTTACCGAATCAAAAGTCAAAATGTGGTTACCAACTTTAAGTTTATTTTAGTGATGGTGGCCATTGTGACAATTGGGATTAACTATTTGTCCGTAGACTTGGATGCCGAGTATCTTTCATCTCTAGGGGAAAGACTTCAAGACAGTGAAAATGCCGCAAGTGCCGGTGGACGGACCATGCGTTGGGAAAAATCATTGGTGAACCTATACAAAAAACCCTTGGGCTGGAGCGTGGATGAGTTTGGCTATTCACACAATATGTGGTTTGATGCGGCAAGAAACGGAACTACCATTTCCTTTATATTATTGGTAATTTTCACCATTAAATCCATTTCAAATATACGGAGGGCCCTTAGAGTAAATAAGAATGAGATTTTGTTCAACTCGTTGATATTGATCTACAATGTGGTTATTTTTTCACAACTATTTGTAGAGCCTGCCTTGGAGTCGCTTTTTATCCTTTTTATTTTCTATTGTTTTATACAAGGTGTACTCAATGAGTATTCGGATAGATCTATTGAAAAGCAAATACAACCTGACCTTTGAGATTACAAGTAAAATGGATGGACGATCAATATCCAATAAAATATCTTGAACGGTTACCCAGCAAGTTCTTAACTCCAAAACAGAAAAGGCTGTTAACAATCAAAAGGAAAAACACATAGAGAACTGAAACCGGTAGTTGTCCCCATGCAGGTAGGTGTTCTGAGACTATGAAGTAGATTTTCTTTAGATGTCTATCGAAAATAACATGAAGAAAATAGAGGGCAAAACTAATTTTGGCTATAACATCCAAAACCCAGTACTTATTGTTCTTTATATCCCTTGAAACATAGAGAATTAAAAAGGTTATGCTCATCTTTTGAAGATATACCAATGACTCCCGTGGACTGAACATTCCAAAATATTGGAAATCATGATCTACAAACAATAGTACAACAGATGTGATAAGAGCCAATAAAATTAAGGCCACCAGATACCTTTTTACCTCCCGTATGAACACTTCATAACGTATGCTCACAAAAACTCCCCAGAGGTATACCGGTAAGAAATATACAAGCTGCCCCAATGTTATATACACCTGCGTTCTAGTGCCCAATACAGGCAATAGAAAAATCAAGGGAGCCCAACGGATAAAATCCCTTTCCTTAAGTCTCAGAAAGATAGGGCTCATGGCAAATACTAATACAATAAAGGGGATGTACCAAAACTGGAAAGATGCTGTTCCCTTTATTAATTGTTCGGGTATCTTATAAAAGTACTGAAACCATGGAATATTGGCCTTGACCCCTGTGAAATCTTCCGCAAAAATCAAAAAAACACTAATGAAAGCATAAGGTGCAACTACATTTTTAAGTTTGGCCACATAGTATTTGCGAATACTGAATTTGTTGCTTAAGTAATGAAACAAAAAGCCTGATATGAACAAAAAGTAGATGGTACTTCCGTGAAACAACATGTCCCTTATTGTATCTACCAACTGGGCGCTTTGTAAATATTCCGTTTTTGGAGGGAAACGCCATGTATGTATGAACACGATATTGAGAATGGCAAAGGCCCGAAAATAATGAAAGGACCAAAGAAACTGCTTCTTACCAACGGTTACAGACATACCTTAGGGATTTTAGGACAAAAAACTTAACTATTTTTAATATCCATTGTACACAAAGCTCTTTCCCCAGTGTGTACCGAATCAAAACAAACCACATCACCCTTGCGATTCATCCGCGGGTGCAGGTCACAGCACCAATGCTTTCTTGTTCTTGACTGAAATTTTTTAAATGAATTTATCCTTGCCAACAATACTGTCTCGTTTGACGTGCTATCCACCTTATACAAATTGGCCATTCGATACTTATCGGGATAGGTGTCTGTCACAAAAGTCTCGGGGGTTATGAAACTTTGATGACCATCAGAATTTAATTTTGGGTACGCGACTCTTTTAAATTTTTGCAGGGTTGGCTCTTCAAAGAGTACGTGACTATCAATATCCCCCACTCTACAATATGCAACAATTTGGTTTTTCTTGTTCCAAACGTAATGGGAAACCATATCATTGGTTGGTGCCACATGACATTTTTTGGTCACGAGGTCGTATACAACCAATCTTGACCATCTTTTTAATACGTTGTCTTCATTGACCCATCGATGTAAAAATGAAATATATCTATTATCTGGCGAAAACAAGGAATGGGTTACATAGTGATGGCTTTCCAAATCTGAAAGGGAAATATCTCCAACTTTGCTCAAATCATCCAAACTAAGAATCAACTCCCGAGTCCCTTTGGTTAGATTTCCCAGAAAAAGACCTGTTTCTGAAGGTACTTTAAGGTGGTTATAGGTCTCATCCTCATAAGCATAACCATATCCGGGCATAAGCTTTTCCAATCGCCCATAACTAAAGGAAGTGGCCATAGTACCACAGAATGAGGCACTGTCAATAGGGAAAGGAATAGTTTTAGTTTGTTTTTTGCTTACACAACATAATTGGGACACCAACTCGTCTCCTACCGCATCGTTATAGATAACATGGTCTTCTCCTGCCCATTGCAGCCTACAACCCTTATGATAGTTCCATGCATGGCAATCCCCTATTTTGACATAATCCCTCATTTTTCCGTCGAAATGAAAATAGCCCACTTCCAAAATATCTCCCCTTTTTGGCATGCGAAACGGAATGGTTAATCTATTGGCCAATAGTTTGGTATCGTCAAAAGAAAATGGACTTACGTCATGAAAACCAAAAAAATAACCTTCTTTGGCCTGAATCTCATTAGTGGAGAAATCCTTTTTATTTGGCAATAGATCAAAAACAGATTGATAAATATTGCGAACTTTGAGCTTTATATTTGGATTTTTTTTTACTGCATCGTAAACCAGTTTCTCGAATTTATTCATAGCCATACATAGAAAGATATTGATTAACTATTTCACTCCAATTGAATGGAGCTACAATGGGCTCAAAATTCTTGTAATTTGCGTAATTCCCAACAATGTTTTCGATACCTGTAGCAATTTCTTCGATGTTATCTGGATTCACAGCAAATCCGACATCTTTATCCTCCAAATATCCATTGATACCTTCATTTTTAGAATAAATGACAGGAAGTCCTTGTGACAAAGCCTCGATATAAACCAAACCAAAAAGTTCAGATTTTGAGGGCATTACAAAAATATCGGACGCTCCATACGTTTCTTGTAGTTTTTGTTTATCCTTGATTTTTCCTAAATACCTCACCCATTTCAATGCTGCTATCTTCTCAGAAAATGCTTTAAAGTATTCTTCTTCATATACGTTGGGACCACCTACAATAGTAAGGTTAAACTCTTTTCCGCTTTTGTTTCGAATCAATTCAACAGCATCGATCAACGGGAAAAGATTTTTTCTTTTCATAATCTGTCCAACATAAATAAGGTTTATGGTTTCCCCAAGTTTTCCCTTGGGTTTATGAATGTTGTTCAACCAAATTTCATTGACACCGTTTGGAATTACCCGAATCTTGTCCTTGATTTTATTGATGAAGCTTTCGGGCATCATTGATAACATTTTATCCCTGTTGGTTGGGGAGATAAAAACAATTTGATTGGCTTCCGACAATACCCTTTTGATAAAAGGCCTGCGATGGTACATTAATTTATATTGCAATCCAATGTCCGTAGCACGAACGGCCACAATATACCTTAACCCAAATTTTTTCTTTAGATTATAGGCTAGTGCCCCATCGGTAAAAAGGTTGTGGGCATGTACAAAATCGATATCTTTTTGGACGGACTTGTCAATGGCATCTTTTGTTATTGCTTTAATTTTCCCAAAATAATTGTACTTATGAAATGGTTTAATTATTTTTTGAAAAACCAGCTCTGTCCGGTCAAAAGAAACAACATTTTCGGGTTTTCTATCTTGTTTTATGGGAATGTAGACCCTTTGACTCAGATGGGACTCAAAAAAACCATAAAGCTGGGAATACAGATGGTTATCTATATAATAGGAATTGAGGTGGAGTACTTTCATTGTTAATGGCTATTCTTTGAACAAAACGCAAAGTTGCCAATTTTATTGATTTTTCAATTAATTTTTACGCAAATAAAAAGGGGAGCGAATTGCTCCCCTAACTCTATTTGAAAGGTTAAGTCTTTAGTTGGAAATGCTGGTCAAGCCATCAACAATGAACCTTGCCGCTGAAGGCAATTCACTGTTCCAAAAATTGGAATCTATAAATTGTGTGTTACTATTTAAGATATAATTGCCATTTCTATCATCCAATACCTCAAGTTCCGCTACATTGGATACATCGCAATCGACAATTGAAAAGTTACTATTGGTCCGTGCTATGGAGAATAAACTTGATGCGTTAGAAAATGTGCAATTTTGGAAAGAGTTGTTGCTACATGGATCATCAGACTCTGCCCACCAATTTAAACTGATAATGGCTCCTGACTTATTGGATATGTTCAAATTTCTAAAAACATTGTTTTGCCCTGCATGTTCTTCGTATGGGTTTTTACCACTGTCTGAAAAACTGACGCCTGACCCTCCATTGGTAAGTGTGCAGTTCTCAATAAGATTATATTCAGCGCCATCAATCATGCTGATTCCTCCACCTTCAAAAAGCCCGAAACTATTGTCTCCTATGACGGTAATATTGTTGGCGTAGCAGCCAATGGAACCATCAAAATGAATATTGGTTCCGTAAATTTCACTGTCCTGCATGATATTGTTCTCGGATAATTGGTTAAAACAGATACCGTGTCCACTGTGATTGCTGCTCACTAATCGGTTTGCTTTTAAATTGGTAAATAGATTATCCTTACCAATTGTATGGAAATAATAGTCTTGTGGGTTGCCATTATCAATATCACTAGTCGCTTCTGAAAAGGCCACCAAAGTTAACCTACTGTTTCCTATGGTAAACCCTCTAAATGCCATATTGTATGAAGCACAATTCAAAATGATGTTGTTAGAGCCCCAACTACTGGTGGAAGTGGAATAGATTAACCAACCAGTCCCTTGAAGGTCAGTATTGGAACCACCTTGCCCTTCAACTTCAGTAAACCAGCCATGATTGGCCTGAACTACATTTTCAAAAATAGAATTACTCAAATTCCGCATATCGAAACCACGACGAAAGTACTCTATTTGAATATTTCTGAACACAAAGCCTTGCTCGCCACCGTCACAATAAAATAGACTTCCATTATCAATATACTTTCCGGATGATTTGCTACCGGAAAATGTAGGCATGTCGGACGGGTCTAAATCATGGGTTCCATCAGAATTTTGTGCGCCAGTTTTATAATCGTCCCATGAAACAGTTGCATACTGGGATGCATTTATGTCTCCAGGAGTGTTTTTATAACCTATCCAATAACAAGGATCGTTTGGGGTACAGGGCAAATTACTCAAATCATAGTGATTGCCACCGGTGGAACCATAATTATATTTACCTGCCTTGATGTAAAAAACATCTCCTGCTTTAACAAAATTGCTGTCAAAAGCTTTGTCAATATTTATTGGGCTACTTTGTGAAAGGCCATCATTATTACTGCTCCCGTCCACAGCAACATAAATGATTCTGTTTGGGTTGGACGGTGCAAGGCTGATACTGTTACCCGCATCAGAACCAAAATCCGGTATTTGAACGTCAGGGATTTCTGGATCCTTGTCGCTATCATCGTCGGGGGTTGGATCAACTTCTTCATCTTCCTCTACGTCATCTTCTGGTTCATCTGTGGGGATTTCATCATCTGTCTCTACCACCTCTTCCTCTTCCAAAATGGCATCTAAAAAAAGATCACTGTCCTTGGCACATGAAAAAAAAGTAAGAATGGTGAAAAATAGGATGAGCATTGAATACTTGCTGGTGGGGTTTCGGAAATTCATAGCAATTTTATAATTTGCAAAAAATGGGGTTAATATTATTTATTAAGTCCAAAATGCTCTCTTGAGCACTAAATTAAGTTGACAATTGTTAAATCAGACGAAAAGCAAGTTTTTTTCGATGAAATGCACTGTTTATTTTTAGTTTTCTTTCTTTACCGGCCACTTTTTATCCTTTTCAACAAACTTATCAACGCTTTCATCGATTATAATGGAAATCATAGTTCCAAATACGCGGGAAAATTGTATCGAGATTTTACGAACCTGGTTTTTAACAAAAATTTGACATTTAAAGGCTTGAGCGAAAACGGAGAAAATTGATTTCCTAATCGTTATAAAAAGCAATTTGGTCGAGTTTTTATTTTTATAATCCGATCACTTCTCTAATTTTACTGTCGATTATGTATTTTTTAACATAGCCCCAAATTAGATTTATGGAGAATTTAGCAGTTTTGCTCACATGCCATAATAGGAAATTCAAGACCTTAAAATCATTACGCTCTCTCAAAAAAGTAGAAGAATCATATCGTGGCAAACTAAATGTTACCATATATTTAACCGACGACGGCTCCACAGATAGTACTGCAGAGGCAGTGCTAGAGGAGTTCCCTGAAACCATAATTCTACCGGGAGACGGTAATCTGTTTTGGGCAAATGGCATGATTAATTCATGGTCTGAAGCTGTAAAGCACCATCACGATGGCTATCTCCTTTTAAACGATGACACCTTCTTGCTCGAGAATGTTTTTGATGAAATTACGGATTCCCAAAAATATGCTGAACAAAAATATGGACGCAAGGGGGTCTACATAGGTTCCACCAAAGACCCTGAATCCAATGAGCTCTCGTATGGTGGGGCCCTGTTGACCAATAAATTCCTTTATCGTTTCAAAATTTTGGAGCCAAATGGAGATTATCAGGAATGCGATTTGGGCAACGCCAATATCATGTTTGTGGATAAAACCGTGGTAGAAGACGTTGGTATACTTTCAAAAGGCTATGAACATGGATTGGCAGATTACGATTATACGCTAAAATGCAAGAAAAAAAGAATACCCGTCTTGGTTATGAGGAATTATTGCGGTCTATGCGAACGGGATACCAGAAGTCTATACCATAATTTTAACACAAAAACCTTTAAGGAGCGCGTAGAACATCTCTACAAACCAACAGGAATTGCTTTTAAATCTAGATTACTGTTCATGAAAAGGTTCTTTCCGTATAGAGTGCCATTTTTTTATATAATGGGGTGGTTTAAGGTGTTGTTTCCCGGTTTTTATGTTAAAACGCGTTTTAAATAAGCTTAGGACGATCTCTCCAAAAAAAGATATACACTGACCAATGAACATTTTATATATACACCAATACTTTGTTACTCCAAAAGAGCCGGGAGGTACAAGGTCTTACTGGATAAGCCAAGAGCTTATTAAAAATGGGCACAACGTAACTATGTTGACCACCACCAAAGGCAAAGACAAGCCTAGGAAGGTTGTAATTGATGGTATTACCGTAATATATTTACGAATACCATATAATAACCACATGAACGTGTTTCAAAGGTTAATGGCCTTCCTGAAATTTATGTGCTTATCCGCTCTTTTTGTTTTAAAAACAAAAAAGCCAGATTTAATTATTGGCACCTCTACCCCATTAACTGTTGGTTTTCCCGTTTTAGTAGGAAAAAAGCTAAGAAAAATACCCTATATATTTGAAGTTAGAGATCTTTGGCCCGAAGTGCCTGTACAAATGGGCGGTGTAAAAAACAAATTGGTCATTAAATTACTTTACCGATTTGAGAAAAGTATTTACAAAAACGCCTTGCATGTTATAGCACTATCTCCAGGAATGCGTGATGGGGTAAAAGATGCGGGCACACCAGAGGGTAAAATAACTACTATTCCCAATATGTCCAAGATAGATAAATTCTGGCCCAGGGATAAAAATACGGAGGTTATCAAAAAACTTAACCTAAGTCCAGACTCCTTTAAAGTTATTTATTTTGGTGCCATGGGGCTAGCCAACGGAATGGATTACATCCTGGATGCTTTCACTTTTTTGAAGGAAGAAAATAATATTGAATTACTCATTGTTGGCGATGGTTCCACTAAACCAGATTTGATAAAACGTTGTGAGCTAGAAGGTATGGATTTTGTACATTTTTACGGTAAAATGCCCATGGCCCAATTGTCTGAAACCGTTAATATAAGCGATGTTTCTTTGGTAACATTCGCTGATTTGCCCATTTTGGCCACAAATTCACCCAATAAACTTTTTGATACTTTATCGGCGGGCAAACCATTGATCGTTAATTCACCTGGATGGACCAAAACCATGGTGGAAACAGAAAAGTGTGGCTTTTTTGCCGACCCCAAAAATCCAGAAGAAATGGCTAAAGCCATACTTAAATACAAAAATGACCCAGCACTGACGAGAGAATACGGGATAAACGCCAGAAGATTGGCAGAAAACACATTTGATAAGTCTATTCTTTGTGAAAAATTTGTAAAAACGGTAGAGAAAACTGCCCAAAAGTATTTGTGAATATTACAGCCCTGATTTAAAAAAATCAATACTGGAACATCCGAATAACAGATTTTTTACGACGGGTTTTTCAAAATATGTCTCAGTTCCATTACGGATTTAAGGCCATTCAATCTACCAACTATTACCAACAAACTTATTTCATTGGAAAATAACCGCCTGTAACTTTTGTTTTGGCTAAAAATCACCCCGCTTTAAGGTAATTTGGTAATGCTTGCAATATTTATACTGCCCTCTACATTTTTGTGGGACTCGAATTTTTGTTTCTTTTGAACATTGTTATTGATCACCAACTTTCTTTTTCCAGATTTCAATAATGGAATTTCATCAACATAATGGATTTTGATGATGGCATCATCACCAAAATACTCTGCATACTTATTTCGTATTGCTTCCTCCTTTTCCGCGCTTTTATCAAAGGAGTTTAAGACTTTGAGTTTTATTAAATATTCGCCATTTTGCTCTTGTATGAACTGAAACTGCTCAATACCCTTAAATTGTAAAATGTGGTGTATAATATGGGAGGACACAAACTCTCCTTTGGTATTGGTGAACATATCCATTTTTCTCCCATCAATTCTAGAGAAAAATAATTGCCCTGTTCTACTATCCTGTTCCATGACACCAACATCACCCGTATCATATCTGATCATGGGCATGGAATAATTGAAAAAGTCCGTGATTACAATCCGCCCAGGTGTTCCAAGTTCAACGGGGTCATCACTGTTCAAGTCTAAAATTTCAATATGATAACTTGCCCAATTGATTTCATAACGTTTAACAATTCCACTGTGTTTCTCCTCTTGTGCCAAAATCCCATTCTCACTGTTAGAATATCTGGAAATAGGTTCTTTTCCAATATACTTGGTCACTTTTTTCCTTACGTCATCATTCAAGCTTTCGGCAATCGCAATAATTGAATCCATTTTTACATTGATTCCTTTTTTGTTGTTTCTTTCAAAATATTTGCAGATCGTGTCCAGTGCTGAACTATAGGCCAGCAAACTTTTATTTGATCCATCGGTCTCAAGCTCTTCTATCAACTTTTTAACATTCTCATCGGAAAGGTCGTCTACAGAATATGTGGCAATATTTTGAACTTTAGAAAGAAACTTGTTTTTCTTATACTGTTTGTCCCAAAGTCTTAAGTAAAACAGTCTGGAGCCAATTTGATATCCAGCGCGTTGTGCAAAGAAAAGTGTATCAGCGGTATTTCTTAACCTCTTGTTGGAGTCGTGAAATATTTTAAACGGATTTCCAGTGGAACCGCTTGTTAAAACCTCATGGTTATGCTTATCCCTGTAGTCCAAACTCCTAAACTGATCAAATCTATCACGAACGGTTTGCTTATCTATTACCTGAAATTTATCCAGCTGAGGAGTATCTGCCCCTAAATCGTAATAATAGGGTACAGTGGTAATAGCGTGGTGCAGTAAATTTGCAAGGTTTTCGGCCCTAATTTGTTCCGAAGATTCAGATAATGGGTTATTCTGTACCTTTTTGATTTCATTAAAGTGTTTTCTGATATCTCCACCCTTGAACATATCAACACCCCAAAATACTAAGTTGCGAAGCTGCTCGGTTAGTCTAGCCATAATAATAAAAACCCTCTTGGGAGAGTTTATTTTTTTTTCTTTTCATCTAGTGTTTGTGCCCGTAATCTTACATATAAAATTCCATCATAAATGCTATCTACCACATATGTTGCCTCTTTTTGGTCTTTGTCAGGTAAGGCAAGGTACCTTCCAAAATTTTTACCATCCCAAACACAATACATCAATGCGTCATGCTCTAGAGGGTCATATCTTAAAATGCGGTATTCAGAGGTGTCTTTTGGTTTTAAATCTTCAAATTTCATTGAGAACAATGAAACATAACTCAAAGTTTTTTTGCTATTGTTGACAACCCTAATTTTTAGGGAACACATTTTTTCCGATGTTGAAGTAGAAGCTGAATTTATAGCTACTACACCCAACATGAAAACGAAGATGGCAGTTAAAACAAATACCTTCAACCAATTACCATTTTATGAAATTATACATTTAAAGTTAGTGCAAAGAAGTACTTTTCCAGAGTTTAAATCTTTTAACTTCCAAAAAAATCTATGAACTACATATTAGTGTTAAAATAATAGGGGTTAAGACAAGATTCGATAATAATAAATTAATTTTATTCAACACTTAAACCTCGTAATTACCCTTATGAAGTTTTTTTCCTGTTGTATTATCTTTTTTATGGGAAGTTTGTGTTGCAATGCACAATTACAGGTAGTAGGTAAGGTAATGGAATACCGCGAAAACAAAAAACCTGCCCCTGTGGTCAATGCCAACATCTATTGGCTTTCTTCCTCGATGGGAACAACAACGGATATTGAAGGAGACTTCAGAATTCCTTTCAACCCAAACTCCAAAAAATTGGTGATAAGCTCCGTGGGATATCGTTCAGACACTATTCCTGTCAATCGCCCTAATCTTGGGAACATTATATTATACCCTAATGTTATTTTGGACGAGGTAATTGTTGAAAAAGAAGTTGCACCGATACAAAAATCATTGTTCAAGGTTCAAAATGTGGTTTCGGTAGACAGTCGGGAAATGTTGAAGGCCGCTTGCTGTAACCTTTCAGAAAGTTTTGAAACAAATCCCGCAGTGGATGTCAATGTTTCAGACGCCGTTTTGGGTGCAAAGCAAATACAAATGTTGGGATTGAACAGTCCTTACTTGATGTTTACACAAGAAAATATGCCCTCAATCAGGGGAGCGTCCCAAGTTTTTGGCCTTTCTTTTATCCCGGGATCTTGGATAGAAAGTATTCAAATAACAAAAGGCGCCGGAAGCATACTCAATGGGTTTGAGAGTATTTCTGGCCATATCAACAGTGAACTTGTAAAGCCTTTGACGGACCAACGTGTTTTTTTGAATTTATATGCCAACAATTTTGAAAGGTATGAGTTTAATTCTAGATTAAACCATAATATCTCAGACCAGCTCGGTGTGGGACTATATGTCCACGCCAACTTGCGCAATGGGTATATAGATGACAATGGAGATTCTTTTTATGATACTCCCGTGGCCAAGCAGATCAACCTTATGAACCGTTGGCAACTTATGGATCCTGGGAGTGGTTGGGTAAGCTATGCCAACATACAGTATCTTTCCGATACCAAAGAATTGGGACAGACAAATTTCGAGATTGA
Source organism: Flagellimonas marina (assembly GCF_042651185.1). Lineage (NCBI taxonomy): Bacteria > Pseudomonadati > Bacteroidota > Flavobacteriia > Flavobacteriales > Flavobacteriaceae > Flagellimonas > Flagellimonas marina. The sequence goes on from NZ_JBHSCL010000004.1 coordinate 1,482,796, forward strand.
TGAAGATAGATTTACCACTAATGCTTGGGGCAGTGAGATTGCCACTTCCCGATTGGATATTTCCGCCAAAGCTGGTTATGTGTTTCCCGAACTACCTTACCAAAGTTTTGGCTTTCAAACAGCATATAGCTCACACAAACAAGATTCATTTTATGGACTAAACCAATACGATATAAACCATAACTCTTTCTATTCCAACTTTATTTTCAACAGCATAATTGGAAGTACCCAGCACAAGTTCAAAACTGGCCTTAGCTATACACATGATACCTATGACGAACAGGTCAACAGCACTCCATATGCAAGAACGGACAATTCCGTTGGAGCCTTCTTTGAATATACATATGACAGCTTGGAAGGTCTAAGCTTTGTGGCGGGTTTACGAGCTGACAATCATAATAACCTCGGGAATTTTTTAACTCCAAGATTCCATCTTAGATATTCGCTATGGGACAAAGCAAGTTTTAGGGCTTCATTTGGCCGAGGAATACGCGGAGCCAACATTCTTGCAGAGAACCAACAAATGTTTGCTTCCTCAAGAGCCATAAGCATCTTGGAGAACAATGGAAATTATTATGATCTCAACCCTGAAAAAGCATGGAATTATGGAGTAAGTTTTATCCAAAAATTATATGTATGGAATAGGGTGTTGGATTTTTCCATTGACTATTACCGTACGCAATTTGAAAATCAAGTTGTGGTGGATTGGGAAAATCCGAGGGAAATATCTTTTTATAACCTTGAGGGGGAAAGTTATTCAAACAGTATCCAAGTAGATTTGAATTACGAAGTACTTCAAAATTTTCACTTACGGACCACCTACAAATATTTTGATGTAAAAACCGATTACGCTGGCGGCAGGTTGGAAAAGCCGTTGCAGCCCAACTATAGATTTTTCATAAATCTAAATTATGAAACCCAAAAGCTAAGCGAAAAACAATGGCGTTTTGACTTTACAAGCAATTGGTTGGGTAGGCAAAGAATACCTGACACTTCGGCCAATCCTGAAGCCTTCCAGCTTCCAGAGTGGTCTTCATCCTATACGTTGTTGAATGCCCAAATAACCCGGGTATTTTCAAACATGTTTGAGCTTTACTTCGGAGGAGAGAATATCGGTAATTTTACTCAAAACACCCCTATTTTATCCAGTAACGATCCTTTTGGACCCTATTTTGATAGTACGTTGTTATATGGACCCGTTTTACACAGTCTGTATTACATAGGTTTTAGATACAAGATTTAATATAAAACAATACATATGAGATCAACCATGTTTACTTTTCTTGTTTTATTCGCCATGGCTTTGGTACATGGGCAGGACAAGAATAAATCCATTGATTTTGAAGTTAAGGGCAACTGTGAAATGTGCAAAAGCCGAATTGAAAAAGCGGCAATTAAGTTAAAAGGGGTCAAATTTGCCTCTTGGAGCTCAGAAACCAAAGTATTTGAAGCAATTATTGATGAAAGAAAAATAAATGTTCCTGACATCCAAAAAAGAATAGCGGAAGTTGGTCATGATTCTAAAGGTTTCACGGCACCAGACACAGTTTATAATGACCTGCCGGAGTGCTGTAAATACCGTGATCCAGCAACTGCACACATGGATCATAATAAAATGAAGTGATTTTTCTAACCTTTGAAGCAAATAAAAAGGGGAGCCAAATGGTTCCCCTTTTCATATAGCTTTCACAATCTTTCGCCTACATTTTCACTACACGCTTCACCACCAATATATCTCCATTGGCATCGATTACACGAATTACATAAAAACCAGATGCCAGTCCATATAGATTCTTAATAACCATGGTATCTGTATTTTGGAAAGATTCCTCCTTAACCAACATACCCATCATATTGAATACCTCAATTACACAATCTTTTCTTTGACTGAGCTTAATCGTGATAACTTCAGAAAAAGGGTTCGGAGTTGCCGTGATAATAATGGGTTTATCATCCAGTAAATCCCCGCCTTCTTCCCAGACAATGGGTTCAAACAATTTTTCAGAATAGGGATATGGTCTGTAATCTCTTGCTAAGGCCAAAGCAGCCGTTTTGGCACTTGATCCGTTTTCTTGATCAATAGTGGCCTGAAAAGAAGATCCTGCCAAAGCTTCAAAACCAGGAGTTAAGTTTATTTCATTGACCGATTCAAACCTAGCCACGGTGCCCGCAGGAACTATAAAGTTACTACCCGCATTAATGGTGTATTGATAGTAAAAAATCTCCTCTGGATTATAGGTATTGCTCACGATATAGTTATCCAAATCCGCCACTTCATTCTCGGCGTAAAAAACACCATACACACGCGTATCTGTAATATCATTGGGGTCCACCAATGGTAGAGTTTCTCCATCAAAAACATAGGTGCCATCGTAGCGAAGCATAGAAGTAGTAATAAAAGCAGAGCTTTGATGAATCTCCTCCCACTCGTGCCATACCTTGTCCACAAATGAGTGATGGAAATAGAAAACAGGATCACGGGGTGAAAGCGGTGTCGGCATTGCTCCCCCTGTCCAAACGTGCGCCCCCCTGTGGGTAGAGCGTCTTTCCAAATCATTGGAGAATTCAAAAAAATCAGGTTCGGCCAATAGGTTGCTCACGGTTGTTGGGGTTGGCAAAGGTCCATCACCACCAAGGTTACGATTCAAGTTCCAATTCGTATCAAAAGTTCCCAATAAGTCATCATTCCAAAGGGCATCATTGGGATTTTGATAAATGGATGAATCCCAAAATGCCAAACTGATTTCGGGATTTATTTCCTGGACAGCCTGTTCCATTTCAAACATCTGGCGTCTATGCCATGCTAAGAAAATTTCTCTTTCAGACTCATCTGGCAAATTAAAATGAAGGTCTAAACGAGTTGGGTCCGCCGTATTGTCAAAATTAAAAAATTGTGCATGGAATTGAGCGAGATCATTGAAAAGGTCTGGGCCATTTCTTAACTCGTAGAATGCATTTACCAGTTCAGACTTTTCATAGTCCGTCATCTCATCAAAACCTTTTCTAATGCTTTGTCCAAATGCATTATAAACCAAACATTGACAGGTTAAAAGAGTAATTATCAAGTAACTTTTTTTCATTTTGTAGGTATGAGGCAATAGCTTAATTCTTTTGGTTTTCCATAGAGCTCAGCAAATTCTTCAAAAGTTCCTTCATCTCCGAATTTTCTCGTTTCAGCTCCTTAATTTGAGATTCTTGGGACAATAGATACAAGGTAAGCTCTTCAATTTTCTGAAGTAGCTTCGCATCCATGGAACCCAGGTCAATTCCATCATTCTCTACCTGCTTGGCACTGGGAACATTTGGCAAGTGACCATTAGCCGCTATAAAAGCTCTCACTTGGTCCAATTGTGGAAGATCATAGTCAGATTCAAAAACAAAGTCGGGCCAATTGGTCTGTAGCTCAACACGAACGCCTTCTGCAATGACATTTCCCGCCACCGCTAATCGATATCCATGGGTATTGGTGGTTCCTATACCCACATTTTGATCGGCATAAAGGTTGCTGGCTATCCAATCAACCGTATTAAGGTTTGCATTTTCAGAGGTGTAATCTACAATGCCCGTGTTTGCTTCGGTAAGAACGGTTTCAGTATTACTGACCGTAGATACATTCCCGGCCGCATCTTCCGCGAAAACGGTGAAATCATAACTTGTGCTCGGCGCAAGCCCTGTAACGTTGAACGAAGTTGTCGTCCCGGTATTGGCTATGCTCACACCATCTTGGAAGATCTCGTAATTGGTGACCCCAACATTGTCCGTGGCAGCGCTCCAGTTCAAAACAGTTGTGGTCGATGTAGTATTGTTGGACGTTAAGTCGGAAACTGCAGTTGGAGCCTCTGTATCCGGAATCCCAAGAGTATTTACAGTTTCGGTGTTACTGACCGTAGATACATTCCCGGCCGCATCTTCCGCGAAAACGGTGAAATCATAACTTGTGCTCGGCGCAAGTCCTGTAACGTTGAACGAGGTCGTCGTCCCGGTGTTGGCTATGCTCACACCATCTTGGAATACCTCGTAATTGGTGACCCCAACATTGTCCGTGGCAGCGCTCCAGCTCAAATCCGTGGTCGTGGTGGTCGTATTCGAAGATGACAAATCGGACACCGCTGTTGGCGCTTGCACATCGGGTGCCGCATCAGTATTTACAGTTTCGGTGTTACTGACCGTAGATACATTCCCGGCCGCATCTTCCGCGAAAACGGTGAAATCATAACTTGTGCTCGGCGCAAGCCCTGTAACGTTGAACGAAGTTGTCGTCCCGGTATTGGCTATGCTCACACCATCTTGGAAGATCTCGTAATTGGTGACCCCAACATTGTCCGTGGCAGCGCTCCAGTTCAAAACAGTTGTGGTCGATGTGGTATTGCTGGATGTTAAGTCGGAAACTGCAGTTGGAGACTCTGTATCACTTCCATCAGCAATAATTGACACAGCATCTATCAAAACTGTATTTCCTTGAACAAATCTTTGTGAAAATGGACTGGTATACACTCGTATTGTTGGGGTAGTTGAAGTAGCAGTAACATTAAAAACATACTCCGTCCAAGCGGTTCCCACAATTGGAGTTGTGGCAAAACCGTTCATTCCCAGCCAATTGGCAAAAGCTGGACTATTCGATGTATCACCTTCCTTGGCCCAAATACGAATGGTATAATCAACACCTACTGTTGCATTGAATACGTATTCTAAAAGTCTTCCATTATTGGCAGTAGATACTACTCTAAAGGAAAAGTTTCCTGATTGTACGTCTGTATTATCGGTGGTTAGGGTTGCCTGAGCAGCCCAACCTACAGTGCTGTTGCTTTCATTGCCCACAGAAACGGCATTAGAATCAGTATGTAAGTCTTGTGCATAAGACCATGAAATACATATAAAAAAAGTTAAAAGGAGTAATTTTTTGGCCATTGAGGTATAGTGTAATAGTTTGTTGAATTATAGCTATAAACAAATTTATACCTAGTAGAAGCGATTCGTTGAAAATGTCCCAAAATATCGATGAAACGTATAAAAAACACTGTGAGTGCACTGTTACTCAAAATTTTAACCTTTTTATCATCAATAAAAAAAATAAACCATTGGATAATGCGTTAGATTTACCTGTGCAATGAACTAAGTTCGTGTCTCTAAGCTTATTTTTCACAGGTCATTCCTTTTAACTCTAAAATATTTGTTTCAATTTTATCATTGTTAAATTTTTGAAATCACCATGTATACTTCACTTTTTAAACGGTTAATTGATATTGTGATTTCTGTGACTATTGTCCTATTGGCTTCACCCATCATTTTTATCTTGATCATTGTTTTGTCCATTTCAAACAATGGTAAACCCTTCTTTTTTCAAGACAGGCCTGGAAAAGATGAGAAAATATTTAGATTGGTAAAATTTAAATCTATGAATGATCGTAAGGATACCAATGGAAAACTGCTCCCTAATCATGAACGAATCACTAAGGTGGGCAGGTTTATCAGAAAGACTTCGTTAGATGAACTTCCGCAACTATTTAATGTAATTCATGGAACCATGAGCCTAATTGGACCAAGACCTCTTTTGCCCAAGTACCTCCCACTCTATAATGAGGAACAAAGGAAACGCCATTTGGTTAAGCCTGGAATAACTGGATGGGCCCAAGTTAATGGAAGAAATGCCATTTCATGGGATAAAAAGTTTGAACTTGATGTTTGGTATGTTGAACATGTTTCTTTTAAAACAGACATGATGATTCTTTTTAAAACCATGGAAAAAGTAGTCAGAAGAAAAGATATAGACAATGAAGCCAATATTGGGATGATTCCTTTTACTGGCAATACTTCTTCCAATGAATAACGCCATTATTATTGGGGCCGGAACCCATGGTCAAATTTATGCCTCCTATTTGGCAGAGGAAGGTATCAACGTTATTGGCTTCGTGGACGATAACGAACATTTGTTTGGCCAAAATGTAATCGGCATCCCTGTTATAGGTAAAGTTAAAGATTTAGCAAATTCAAATATTAAGAGTCGCGCTCGTTCAATTTACTGTCCTATTGGTAATAATACTCTTCGCCAGCACTATTTAATGGATAGCAAAAAAATGGGGTATGAAACACCAAGTTTTTTCCATAGAACAGCGGTGATAGGTCCAGATGTAAAAATGGGTGAAGCCAATTACGTGTTGGCGGGAAGTATTATTATGCCTCACACAACCATAGGTGATTTCTTCATGATAAATATGTCCACTACGATAGGACATCATGTACAAATTGGTCATGGGGTTTTTATGTCCTCGGGCGTTAATGTGGGAGCCAACCTTATTATTGAAGACCATGCCTATATTGGCATTGGTGCCACCATAATGACAGGATTGGGCACAATTGGCAAAGGGAGCTTAATAGGTGCCGGTAGTGTAGTCATTAAAACTGTTGCACCGAATACGGTAGTTGTTGGGAATCCTGCTAGGGAAATCCCTAAAAAATAAAGCAATACTTAAAAAAAGCCCACACGCATCTGTCCAGGCTTTTTTAGTTGTAACAAAATATAATTCATTATGGGTTGTTCACAATTATAAATACTGCACGTCTATTGGCGCTATGCTGTTCCTCAGTACAAAACACCCCATCCTCGCAATCATTTACTAATTGGGTTTCGCCAAAGGCTCCATGACTGATTCTATCCGTTGAAATACCCTTGGATACCACGTATTCCACCGTACGCTCTGCTCTTCGCTCCGATAACCACTGATTATACGGTTTAGTTCCCCTAGAATCTGTATGTGCCGTAATTTTAACGGTAATATTTGGTTCATCCTGCATGATAGCAACCAATTTATCCAATAATTCTTTGTCTTTGGAAGTGAGGTAAGATGAGTTTAGCTTAAAGTAAACATTGCCCAAATTGTTGATTTTATTCTGTAACGCGGCACGTCTTGCATCTTCAGCATCTTTTTTAGCTTTTTCGGCGGCTGCCAGTTCTGCAGCTTCTTTTTCTCTTTGCAAACGTTCTGCCAATAAACGGGCTTCTTCCTCGGCCTTTGCAATGGAATCCTGCACACGTTGTTGCTCTTCCTCCAATTCTTTGAGCATCGCCAATTTTTCCTTACCCTTACGAGATAATTCCTTTTCAACTTCAAAACGGTATGCAACTCCTACAGCATGCTGAATGTGGTTGGTGGAGTTTTCCGTATTCATGGTCCACTTACCAGTGGAATTGAAATCAAGCCCCCAATGGTCAGAGAACCATGTTCTAAAACCAACTATGGCATTATACGTTCCCCTTCCTTGATTATTTGCATCGGTGTACCCCGCTCCAATACCTATATAGGGGTCAAAAAAACCAGTCTCACCCAAAATCTTATTAAGGTCATAACTTACTCTAAAGTCAAGGCCAAAATAATCTACATCCTCTGGATTGACTGCGTTATCAACTATTTTTCCTTCCTTGTATTTGTTGTATGTTCCAATGGCTTCTAGACCCACTCCGTTTTTAAAATAACGCCCAATACTTATTCGGGATGGGTACGGAACAGCGTTCCAGCCTTCACTAAAATCAAATAGTTCGCCAAATTCATCGCCAGAGTCATCTACAAAATTAGTTCCCAAAGTCACCAGCCAATAGCTATTTACAATACTATCCTTCTTGGTCAACTCCAATTCCGGCTCTTGTGAAAAAGTAGATGTGGTTAAAATACATGCCAAAGCCACGTAGGCCAATCTAGAAATATTCATTATGTAAGATTTGAGGTTATCAAGAACAAAGCTAGGTCAACCGTTTAAAACGATAAATTTTGCACTTTCAAGTGCGCTTATTTTCGATAAGAAGCAAAAACGGTTGTAAAAAAACTCTTACCAACCGACTTTTTGAAAATTGATTGTTTTTGAAGAAATCGGCAGTTTGTACACGTAAAACGGGTAGGAAATGTAACTTTCTGTCTTTTCTGAATCAGATAACTCAATGGCTATTGTACGTTCTTCCTCAGTTTCACTGAGTTGGGATAATTGAGGTGTTCGTTCTCCTTTTTGTTCGCCCAAACAAACCACAATGGCCATTTCTTTTGAAAAATCCAGCATGGGCACTGGAAGGCCTGGTTTTCTGGTTTTGTTGACTTGCGAATAGAACTTGTTCAGAGATTTGGTATCCTTGATCAGCATCACCTCATATTCGGCAATCCCACTATATCCATCACTTGTCACCAAAATCAGGTTTTCCATTTCTTCTCCGGCCATCTTTTGTTGGGCTTTACATGAAAGCAACCAGCTTGCAAGAAATAAGAGCGTAAAAAATCTCATGGCCTAGAAAGTATTCTTAAAGCGGGATTTAAAGGCTTTCTCATATAACTCTTCATAAAGAGGTAGAATGTGCACAATATCAAATTTTGAAGCTACATTATAGGCATTTTGTTTAAATTTTTCCAAAACAGCATCATCCCGAAGAATCTGCAACGCTTTGGATGCCATATCGTCAATATCTCCCACATTGGACATAAACCCAGAGACGCCATCTTTGTTAACCTCGGGAATTCCGCCGGTATTGCTGGAAACTACCGCCACCTTATTTATCATGGCTTCCAACGCTGCCAATCCAAAGCTTTCTGTTTCCGAGGGCAATAAAAATAAATCTGAAAAACAAAGAATTCTATCGATCTCGGTACTGTTGCCCAAAAATAAAACCTTGTCTTTCATCCCCAGATTGTCACAGAGTTGCTCCGCTTTTTCTTTTTCAGGGCCCTCCCCTACCATTATCAATTTTGCAGGAATTTCTTCTTGGATCTTATGGAAGACCTTAATTACGTCTGGAATTCGTTTTACCTTCCTAAAATTACTGATGTGGGTTATTATCCGCTCATTCTCCTTGGCCATCAAGGAGCGTTGACAATCCGTATAATCAGTACTATACTTGGATTTTTCTATGAAGTTTGGAATGACCTCAATCTCCTTTTCAATATCAAAAATGTCCAAGGTACTTTGTTTCAACGCTTCTGAAACAGATGTGACCACATCGGATTTATTGATGCTGAATGTAACCGCTGGCTTGTAAAATGGATGTTTCCCAACCAGAGTTATATCAGTTCCGTGCAACGTGGTGATCATAGGAATGAAAATACCGTATTCCTGAAGCATTTTCTTCGCCATATAACCCGCATAAGCATGGGGGATGGCATAATGCACATGAAGAAGTTCTATACCATACAACTTGATGGTATCCACCAATTTACTGGACAAAGCCAATTCATAGGGCTGGTAATGAAAAAGTGGATATTCTGGCACGTGTACTTCGTGAAAATGGATATTATTCCCCAATAACCCAAGACGTACCGGTTGTTTATAGGTAACAAAATGAACTTCATGGCCCCTCTCGGCCAAAGCTATACCCAGTTCAGTGGCAACAACACCACTACCGCCAAATGTAGGGTAACAAACAATTGCAATTTTCATGACTACAAATCTAAGTCAATATTTGTTGTCTAATTTATAATGGAATCATAAATAGCTCGTTGAATTCTGGTGCGCAACCCCGACCTGATCAACAACGTATTTGTGGCGGATGGGTAGGTTCTATTGGACAAAAACACATATACAAGCTCTGCATCGGGATCGGCCCAAGTGTAAGTTCCCGTAAAACCACTATGCCCAAAGCTTTTAGGGGAAACACATCCACAGGTTGGGCCACTTTCTTCAAGTTGTGGTTTATCAAAACCGACACCCCGCCTAACATTCTTATTGCAGAAATAACAGGTGTTGAATTTCTTTACGGTCCGTTCATTTAAAAATCGCTCTCCTCCATAATATCCGCCCTGAAGGTACATTTGCATTATTTTGGCCACATCATTGGCATTGCTGAACAAACCTGCGTGCCCTCCTACTCCACCCTGCATGGCGGCACCCATGTCGTGCACATAGCCTTGAATGGTCTGGTATCTGTAATAGTCATCCTCTTCCGTAGGAACAATTTTCTCTTTAGGGTATTTCTGGAGCGGATTGAATGCCGTATACTGCAAACCCATTGGTTTGTAAAGAAATTCATTGATCAAAGTGTCAATGGATTTGCCATAGATATCTTCAATATACTTTTTGAAAACATAATAGCCAACATCACTGTAACGGTATCGGTTAGATTTTAGACTTTGACGCCCTATGCGATTGTAAATAGAGTCTTTATACGCATTGGTAAGATATAAGTGGTCCGCCACCTGATACGGAAAATCTTGAGAGGGGTTACGACTGTAAAAATCGGGGGAAGGTCTGCGATCTTTGGTCAGTGTATCCAAATAAAAGGCAATCCAAGCCGGCAAACGTCCATAATGAGACAGTGCCTTTAAAACGGTTACATCCTTTAATTCGGTGCTCTCATACTCAGGAATCAATTCCTTGAAGGTATCGTTCAACGCTATCTTACCCTCTTCTTCCATTTTCATGATCAAGGGCAGTGTCGATAAAATCTTAGTTAACGAGGCCAAATCGTAAATGGATTCTGCTGTGACTTGTTCTTGAGAATTGTAGGTAGGTTTCCCAAAACTCTTGTGATAAATAACTTTACCCTTTCTGGCCACAAGGACCTGTGCTCCTGGATACATCAGTGAATCCAAGCCATTCTGAACCAAAGTATCCACCATGGCCAATTGAGAAGAACTCATCCCAACGCGTTCAGGGATGCTATATCCCAACCGTTGAATAGGTTTTAAATCAACACCAGTGTTGACAGGAAACTCCCCATGGGCGGATACAGGAAGCTTCCCCGTTGCACCAATCGCCCCAAAAATTACTTCGGCCGCCTTTTCTTGGGCTATTTCACTGTTTTGATATCCAATAACCACCCCATCCATCGTATCAAAATTAAGGATGTCCAACAGTGCATACGGCTTGGCAAATACCGTCAATATAGTGTTGCTTGTCCGTAACCTTGAAATCTCTTCGAGCCAAAACAGCTCGTTTTTGGAAAATTTATAGCCTTTCCATGGACTTTCATTGCTTTTGTGAAAGCCGATGATCACCAGATTGTAATTGGCCAATTCCTTTTTGTACCCGGCAATATCCTTAGCTTCAATTTTTGTAACCTTAAAATACTGGTTAAGTGTTTCGTGAAACTTGGAGCCTGAATCGTCGCCAAATTGCACATAGGCAATTTTCTTATTGTCCAGTTTTTTGATGGGCATCAAGGAAAAATTATTCTTGGCCATGGTAATTGCACCTTCAATAGCCTCTTCATACACCACATCATTTTCGATGTCATTTAAATCTTCATACAAGTTTTTGAGTTCAACAGGACGATAATCGAACAGTCCAGCTTTGTACTTGGCCATCAATACTTTTTTTACCGAATGGGCCAATCGCTCTTCAGAAATAACCCCGGTGTTGTATGCTTCAATCAGCTTTTTCTTGGCACTGAGTACATTTATGGGCATTAAAAGCATATCGTTTCCTGCCAAAAAAGCTTGTAATTCAACTTCACCATCAGGGGCAAATTGCGATACCGCCTTCATATTAAGGGCATCTGTAAAAACCAAACCCTTAAAGTCCATCTCATCTTGAAGGAGTTGGTAAACAATAGAATTGGAAAGTGAAGAAGGGTAGCCTTCCCTACTTTCCAAACTGGGAACATCCAGGTGCGCTATCATTATTGAGCTCAACCCGTTTTCCATGGCTCTTTTGAAGGGATACAGCTCAATGGAATCCAATTGCTCCCGGGTAGAATTAATTATGGGCAATGCTTTATGCGAGTCCGTAGCGGTATCCCCATGTCCTGGAAAATGTTTCCCACAGGATAAGACTCCGGCCTTTTCCATTCCTTTTACAAAGGCGATTCCTTTTTCGGCAACATTTTTGGGGTCTTCTCCAAAAGAGCGATTGCCTATGATGGGATTTTGTGGGTTATTGTTCACATCCAAATCTGGAGCAAAATTGATGTGTACGCCCAAACGTTTGGCATGTTTGCCAATTTGATACCCAACTTTCTCCACAATGGCATTATCCTGAATGGCCCCCAAAGTCATGTTCCAGGGGAAGGCATAGGTGGAATCCAATCGCATGGCCATTCCCCACTCTGCGTCAGAACCAATCAATAAAGGTATTTTGGAAGCAGCTTGATATTCGTTAGTTAATTTTGCTTGTTGCACTGGACCCCCGGCCAAGAAAATAACCCCACCAATGCCCTCGTCCTCAATCAATTTTTTCACCCTATCCTTTGATGCCTGATCTTGATTGGAAGCAATACTCACCATGAACAGCTGTCCAATACGTTCTTCCAAGGTCATTCTGTTGTATTGCCCCTTCACCCAATTGGCTTGAACAAGGGAATCTTTAGTGACCAATGGATGATTTTGGCCCATTGCATGCAAATAAAAGAATAGGAATATGGGGAGATAGAACTTTATGCGCATAAATATCTTGTCTATGACATCAACTTACAGCACATAAAAATATTGCTTTTCATCGAAGAATGTACAGAAATTAGGATTATTTAAGAGTAAATCAATTTTTAAGGGTAGTTGTCAGTTCAAGTGGAATTCTAAAAGAATTTTGTATCGAGAACTGATATTGCAAGAGATCCAAACCTATTCTCGATACTATTTTTCTCCAATTAATCTCGAAAAATCACTCGAATTGACGGTTTTTCTTCTTTATAGCTATACAAATCGGGAATGCCAACTCTCACTGGCAGGTACTTCCCAATTTTCCAAATATTCCTGTTTGGTAGCCACTAAATTATTGAAAACCACAGTGTTTTTAGAGACCGCTTTCGCCTTGGCCATCTTTTTGAAGTCTATTAAGGGCTTGTAAGCAATGAATTCTCCCTGTTTAAAGGAAACGTTCATTCGATCCAAAAGTTCAACATTATATTTTTGTTCCAGGCTTTGGATAAAATGTACCGATGCGTCAATGGAACAACCCGATGCACTGGCATTGGTCTGATCCAATCCAATAACGATGAATCGATTATACTTCATCTCAAAACCGGCTTGCAATGCGCTACCATGAGCGGTCCATTCTTTCAAAAATTCGGAGAGACTCTGGGCTATTTCCTGTTGCTCTTCTTCAGTGAAACTACGATTGGATTGATAAATCCAAATTCGGGATGTATCTGGAAGTTGATTGAAATCTACTAGCATGCTATCTATCTATTAAGGTCTCGACTACGCCTGTCTGCCGACAAAGGCAGGCCCGACCTGACATTTCATAAATTTTATAATCCTTGGGAGTTTGCCAATACTTCAGCAACATCCAAAACCGTAACACTATCTTCTTTTTCATGTGCTTTAATACCGTCCGTCATCATGGTATTACAATACGGACAGCCTGTGGCTATGATGCTTGGTTGCGTCTGCAAAGCTTCTTTGGTGCGCATCACATTAATGTCCATATCTCCTTTTTCCGGTTCCTTGAACATTTGTGCGCCACCAGCACCACAACATAGCGCAGTTTTTTTGTGACGCTTCATTTCCACCACGTCTGCATTGGTCTTGGAAAGCAGTTCCCTAGGGGCATCATAAACAGAATTTGCCCTACCTAAATAGCAAGGGTCGTGAAAAGTGATGCGTTTCCCCTTGTATACTTCCCCCTCAATGGTCAACCGACCTTTATCTATCAATTCTTTAAGATATTGCGTATGGTGGACAACTTCATATTTACCACCCAAACTTGGGTACTCATTTTTTAAAGTATTGAAGGAATGTGGGTCGCAGGTTACAATTCGTTTTATTTCATAACCGTTCAACAACTCAATATTCATCATGGCCTGCATCTGAAACAAAAATTCATTACCGGCGCGTTTGGCAACATCTCCAGTGGAGCTTTCTTCGGTGCCCAAAACCGCAAAGTCCACATTGGCTTTGTTCAATAACTTCACAAAAGCCCGTGAAATCTTTTTAGCGCGATCATCATAACTACCGGCAGAGCCTACCCAAAACAATATTTCTGGCTGCTTACCCTCTGCCATAAACTCCTGCATGGTCTTGACCTTTAGTTGCTCGCTCATAGTTTTTGATTTATTCGTTCACCCAATTTAAACGGTCCATTTGATTATAGGGCCAAGGTGCTCCGTTGTTTTCAATATTGGACATCATATTGTTCAACTCCATCGGAGCTGCGGATTGCTCCATGACCAAATAGCGCCGCATTTCCACAATAATGGACAACGGGTCAATACTTACGGGACACGCCTCAACACAGGCATTGCACGTAGTGCACGCCCAGAGTTCTTCTGGGGTGATGTAGTCATTCAATAATTGTTTGCCATTGTCCACGAATTCACCTTTATTGGCATCTATGACCTTCCCTACTTCTTCCAATCGGTCACGGGTATCCATCATTATTTTTCGGGGCGATAATTTCTTCCCGGTTTGGTTGGCGGGACATTCCGAGGTACATCGACCACATTCCGTACAGGTGTACGCATTCAACAGCTGCACCCAGTTTAAATCCATTACGTCTGATGCACCAAATTTTTCTGGTTCACCTGAATCATCGCCCTCTGCTGGAGCTGCATACGGATCAGCGGAAGGGTCCATCATCAATTTTACCTCATTGGTAACAGATTCCAAATTTGTAAACTGACCCTGGGGCTTTACTCGACCATAATAGGTATTGGGGAATGCCAATAAAATATGTAAATGCTTGGAATAATATAGATAATTCAAAAAGGCCAAGATGCCCAAAATGTGCAGCCACCATGCGCTACGTTCAATCAGTATAAGTGTTGAAACGGAAAGACCATCAAACAAAGGGGTTATAAACTGACTGATGGGAAATGCGCCTGCCTTGGTATAATGTGCCGCTCCTAATTGTTGCAACTGGTAATCGGCAGCATTCATAGTCAAAAACAACAGCATCAACACCAATTCAATATAAAGAATCAGATTACCATCGGTTTTTGGCCATCCTTTCATTTCGGGTTTAATGAACCGCTTCAGCTTGATGATATTTCGTCTAATCCAAAAAACCACAACAGCCACAATGACCAATAAGGCCAAAACTTCAAAAGAACCTATTAGAAAATCATACAGTGCACCGAGTGGAGCAAATAATCGATGGGTACCTAAGATCCCGTCCAAAATAATCTCCAATACCTCAATATTGATGATGATAAAACCAACATAGACAATAATGTGCATTAGTCCCGCAATGGGCCGAACCACCATTTTGGTTTGCCCTAAAGCAATACGGATCATGTTTTTCCAACGTTGAGGTTTATTGTCGCTTACGTCCACATCTTTGCCCAGTTTTATGTTTCGTGACAATTTTTTAACGTTCTTGGTAAAGAAACCAATGCCCACAATCAGGGCGATAGCAAAGAGTATATTGGGCAAATATTCCATCATGTCCTAGTTCTGGGTCTGTGTTGAATCTGCAGGATCATTCTCTGGAAGCGTATAATCCTTTTGTTTTTTTCCAAATACGGATACGTTGACATACCGTTTGGGATTCAACCTAAAGTCTTGTAGCAGCAAATCCAATTCTCTGGAAGCTTCAGCCAAATTGTTGTACAACGCCTCGTCTTTGCTGAGCTTGCCCAAGGACCCCTCGCCTTTTTCAATTTTTCCAAGGATGACATTCAATTTATCCACAGTGGTCTGGAAGTTGGTAAGGGTTCCTGCAATATCCACACTTGCCAACGAATCGGAAAGTTTGGAGAAATTGGAAGTAATCTTATCTACATTTTTAAGCGAATTGTCCAGTTGTGCTTGGTTGTTTTCCAAGAGTACATTTATTTTATCCGCACTACCCTTGAATGCTTTAACCAATTGATTGAGTGAAACAATGGTTTCCTTCAATTCTCTTTTGGTGGGGTCGTCCAGTATCTGGTTCACGTTCATCAACAAAGTGTCGGCATGGGACACAGCACCTTCTACCTTCATTTGCAATGGTGTCAACTTTTGTTGGACTAATTCCGTAATACCCGGCTTTATTTTAGACTGAAGGGTGTCTCCTGATTGGGCAATAGGGGCCCCATCAAAAACAGGAACAATCTGTATTCCTTTACCTCCAATGATTCCGGTATCAAAAAGCTCTGCCACACTATTTTGGGAAAAGTCAAACTCATTACTCACTGAAAACGTCACCAGCAACTTCCCTGAGCTGTCCTTAAAACCAATATTGGTCACGTTGCCCACGCTGTATCCATTTATGGAAACTTGTGTGCCTGGTTGTAGACCGCCTACGGATTCGTATACGGCATAAAATGTTTTATTATTGTCGAACAGTGGGGAGGATTTTAAATAGCTAAGCCCAAAAACAAAGGCAAAAATTCCTACAAGTACGATAACCCCCGTTTTAACTTCCCTGGATAGCTTCAAAGGATTCGGTTTATGGTTTAAACAAAATTAGGAATAATTTTGACAAGGCTGGTAAAGATGTCCATTAGTTCGTGGCTTGCGACAATGGCACACGTTCTCCATTCTTGTAAGCCACTATATACGACGTGGTATAGCCCTTGGCATCTGCATTGGCTTTCAGCTTTCTTGCCTCTTCCATGGTTGTTGCATTGCCATACATATATCTATATAGGTTCTTATAGGGTTCTCTGGACAAAATGTCCAACCCTTTAAAGTTCTCACTTCTTAAAGGGATATTTTTGGCACTGGCCAAAAGTTGCACCTTAAATACAACGCCATTATTGGTGGGCACGATAGTTTTTACAACTTCTTTTTCAGGTGTTGACACCACGGTGGTTTCTTCCTTATTGGGTATATCGTTTGTATTTTCCTGGGTTTTTTCTTCCTCTTTGGTTTCTTCTGGAAGTTCAACAACTACCTCCGTATTCTCTATTTCCTTGGAAATGGAACTGAGGTCGGCTCCGGTGTTCAACTCAGATTTATAGGCCAAAACAGCATCGGCAATGGCCTTTCCCATTTCATTCTGACCTTTTTTTGAATTTAAGTAGGTTCCTTCACTTTTATTGGTCAGAAAACCAGTTTCCACTAAAACGCTTGGCATAAAAGTTTGATGGAGTACAATAAACCCTGCTTGTTTTACCTTTCGGTCTTTTCTCTTCAGCTTTACGGTAAAATTATCCTGAAGCTTTTTGCCAAGCAGAATGCTTTGGTCCAAAAATTCTTCCTGCATAATGGTGAGTCCAATTACAGACTCCGGTGAGTTGATGTCGTACTCGGCGTAGCGTTGTGCGTAATCATCTTCCAAATAAATAACGGAGTTCTCCTTTTTGGCCACCTCAAAGTTTCGTTGGTTGGCATGGAGTCCCAATACAAAAGTCTCGGCACCATCAGCATCTGAATTGTGGGCATTGCAATGCACGGAGACGAAAAGATCGGCATTGGCCTCATTTGCAATCTCACCTCGTTTAAAGAGGTCCACAAACGTGTCATTATCCCGAGTATAGATAACTTTTATGGATGGGTCTTTCTCTAATTCCTTACCAGCTGCAAGCACCACTTTTAAGGCAATATCCTTCTCTAGAAAGCCATTTCCTATATTTCCAGGGTCATGTCCGCCGTGTCCTGCGTCCAAGACTACAATAAACTTATCCTTCTGTTGTACTTCGGTATCATTTTTGGTGAAAGAAGTCAAGGGAAGGACTACGAAAAGAAAAACTAAAAATGCAAACCGACTTTTATTCATAAGAACTTACTAATTATGGTATTCTCTATTGGTTAAAAATATCGTAATCCCCCATAAGCGGAACAAAAAATATATGTAAGTTTGAGCCCAAAAACTGAGCCAAACCAGCACAAAAATAGGATTTATCACGTTGCAATCAAACAAACATCTTTTAGTTTTCCTATTTGTTCTTCTATGTGGCAGACTCACCTTAACAGCTCAGGAAGACCCTATTACACCTTTGCCCATCAAAGCTGTACAGGATAGTATCACGGCTCCATTGCTGCCTGCCGATTTTCTTAAAAGTCCCAATGAGGTTGATTCTGTCGAGGTAGATTCCGCATCCCAAAAACAGCCTTTATTGCTGGACAAAATCAAATATAAGGCCAAGGACTACGTAAAACTTAGCCAGAAAGATAACAAAATTTATTTATACGATGAGGCAGAAATCTATTATCAAGATACCGAACTAAAGGCAGGTGTTATTGTAATGGACTATGTGAAGAACGAGGTGTATGCAGGCCGAATAAAGGATGAAAATGGAGTTTATTCGCAGCTCCCCTTTTTCAAACAGGGCGACAATGAAGTAACACCGGATTCCATCCGTTTTAATTTTGATACACAAAAGGCCCTGATTTGGAATTCAAGGACGGAGCAACAAGCTGGTGTAGGCCAATTGGGGAGTGACGCCATGAACGTTTATGCTGAAATCACAAAAAAGGAAAACGATTCTGTTTACTTTTTAAGTGAAGGTAAATTGACTACTTCAAAGGACACGGCAGACCCAGATTATTACATTCGTGTGCGGAAAGCTAAGTTTGTGCCCAAAAAGAAAATTATTGCGGGTTATAGCAACATGTACATTGTGGATGTTCCCACTCCCATTGCCTTACCCTTTGCTTATTTTCCCTTATCCAGTGGACGAGTGGCCGGATTGCTTTTCCCAACCTTTGGGAATGACCCGCAGCGCGGCTATTTTCTTCAAAATGGTGGATATTATCTCCCCATAAGTGATAATGTGGACCTTAGTGTGATGGGAGACTTCTATACCAATGGCAGTTACGGTTTCAGAGGGCAATCCATTTATGCTAAACGCTATAAATTTAGAGGGAATGTCAACGTCAGTTATGAAAACTTAATCCGAAGTCAAAGAGGTTTTGATGATTACAGCAGAACAAGCAACTATAACATTCGAATATCGCACACCCAAGACCCAAAGGCCAGTCCGTATTCGCGCTTTTCGGCCTCAGTAAACTTGGGAAGCAGCCAATATTATACCAACTCGCTAAACCAAGTTAACCGAAACAATTCACAGACCAACACCTTTGCCTCTTCCATAAGTTATTCCAAAACGTTTCCAGAATACCCCTCAGTGAATGCCAGTTTGACCCTGAGTCATACCCAAAACTCAAGGACGCAGTCCATCAACATGTCCTTGCCAACTTTACAGGCCAGTATGGAACGGATTTTTCCTTTTGCCAAAAGAGAGGGCATAAAAAAAGGAATCATACAAAACATCAACTTTCAATATGATGTAAATGCACAGAACAGCATAACCACTACGGAGGAGGATTTCTTTACAAGTAAGATGTTTGAGGATGCGCGAATTGGTGCTCGCCACCGAATCCCCATCGGAACCAACTTTAAGGTAGCAAAATACCTCAGTGTCAGCTTGAACGGTAGCTATGAGGATGTTTGGACCTTGGAAACGATACGTCGCAGATACGATACTGAACAAGAAGCGGTGGTCACCGACACTATTCCCGGATTCGACCGCTTCAACCGATATAACCTTGGGGCCAGTGTGGGAACCGTGGTTTACGGTACTTTTAATTTTGGGGAGGATAAAAAGATTCAGGCCATACGCCATGTTATGCGACCTTCCATTGGATATAGTTACACTCCTTCCTTTGAACAATTTTATGATACGTATACAGATGAGGACGGAGAAGAAGTGCAATACACCCCTTTCGAGACCAGTATCTACGGAAGACCTTCATTGAACCGTGGAAGCTCGCTAAACTTTTCATTGCAGAACACCCTTGAGGCCAAAGTGAGGGACAAGGATTCTACGGCCACGGAACCCAAAAAAGTGAGCATCCTCAGTAACCTAAGCTTATCAACCAGTTATAACTTTGAGGCAGACTCATTAAAATTGAGTCCCATCAACCTTAGTGGGGCCACAGAAATCATTAAAAATGTACCCATTAATTTTTCGGCAACCCTGGACCCCTATGCCATAGACAATAATGGCAGACGAATAAACACCCTGAATGTAAAAAATGGTGGAGGACTATTACGACTGACCTCGGCACGATTGAATACCGGTTTCTCCATTAATAGTGAGATGTTCCAAAAAGGCGGGGCAAAAAAGAAAGCAGGTGACCAGTCTAACCAAGATCCGGATTATGGCGCCAACCCCTTTGAACTTAAAGGTGTACGAGATGCCCAACCTCATTTTAACAAGGGTAATCAAGATGGAGGAGGCGATAAAGACAATCCAATTTATGGCACAAAGATTCCATGGGACATGCGTTTGACCTATGTTGCTACTTATAACAACCGAAACCGAGAAAAAGAAATTACCAACCACTCCTTAATGTTCAGCGGAAATGTTCAGCTTTCGCCAAAATGGGAGGTTGGATTTAATTCTGGATACGACTTTAAGAACAAAGGTTTTGCCGATACCCGATTTAACTTTCAGCGAGACTTGAGCAGTTTTAGACTAAGTTTTGATTGGACTCCCTTTGGCCGCTTTGAGCGTTGGTACTTCTTTATTGGGATAAAGAGTTCTCTGCTTAGTGATCTTAAATGGGAAAATAGAAGCCAACCTTTTAGTGGCAGAAGATAATTTTAAATACTTTAACACCCAGCAAAAAAGCTATAATCAATGAAAAAAATAGTCAATACCCCTAATGCTCCAGCCCCCATAGGTCCCTATAACCAAGCAGTGTTGGTAAAGGATACGCTCTACATTTCAGGACAAATTGCGTTAGACCCTGCAACGGGTGAATTGTTGAAAGGGGATGTTAAAGCAGAGACCAAACAGTCTTTGGAAAACCTAAAAGCCATTCTTGAAGCTGCTGACATGACTTTTGAAAACGTGGTGAAAACTTCGATTTTCATCAAGGACATGAACCAATTTTCCCAAATCAATGAGGTATACGGTACTTACTTTAACCCTGAAACCGCTCCGGCTAGGGAAACTGTAGAGGTTGCCAACCTTCCAAAGTTTGTAAATGTTGAAATTTCAATGATTGCAGTTAAATAGTTTCTTTGTGAAACTCAACCAACCCTTCAATGGGTCTTCTGCGGATTACACCTAAAATCAGGTCATTTCGTTCCAAACAAGCGGTGAGTTCATCCTGAAGGAAGTGTGCAATACTGCCCACAAAACTAATGGGAACCTTGGTGGCCAGTTCAAATTGCATGATGTAGTTGTTCACAAACTGCTGGAACCCTTTTTCAATGACTCCCTTGCAGTAGGGATGCTCTTTGTTTTCAATGATAAATCGGGCAAATGTGGCCAAATACGTATTGGGGTTGGGTTGTTTGTAAAGGTTTTCTTTGATAACATCCGCATCCAGATTGTATTCCTTGGCGAACTTTATCCCCAAATCTTGAGGCATTTTGTGAAAATAATAATCCCGCAACAATTTTCTTCCGAAGAAATTACCACTACCATCATCCATTAATATATATCCCAAAGACGTTACTTTTTGGAACAATTGGTGACCGTCATAATAACTGCAGTTAGATCCTGTCCCCAAAATGCAGACAATACCCTGTCTACCAATCTTGGTTGTGGAGTAAATTGCCGCATAAGTATCTTCGCGGACCTCGGTCTTGGCATTAGGAAAAAAATCCTTGAAGATTTCTTTCAAGAATTTCTTCATTCTATCGGTACCGCAACCGGCGCCGTAAAAATATAACTGACGTACTTCTTCTTTGTTTTTGGAAAGCTCAAAATTATTCGCCAAACGATCTTCGATTACCTCACGGGTAAGAACCTCTGGACTAAGTCCCAAAGTTTGGGTAAGGAACAATTGTTCCCCTTTATCGTCCAGCGCAATCCAATCGGATTTGGTGGCGCCACTATCCACAATTAATATCATACGTCTGAGTTTAGTGAGTGAATCCTGAAAGGGGCCAAAACCCCTTTCAGGAAATATATTGTATGGCAAAATAAAAATTAAAGACTGGCTGCGTGCTCTGCCAAGTCGACCAATTTGTTGGAATATCCGGTCTCATTATCGTACCATGAAACCACTTTGAAAAACTTAGAATTTAACTCTATTCCAGCATCAGCATCAAAGATGGAGGTTCTTACGTCTCCAACAAAATCTTGTGAAACCACCAATTCCTCAGTGTAACCCAAAATACCTGCCAATTCGCCTTCAGAAGCTTTTTTCATCGCAGCCTTAATGCCTTCATAAGACGTTTCTTTTTGAAGTTTTACGGTCAAATCCACTACAGAAACATCAGCAGTGGGCACCCTAAAGGCCATTCCTGTCAATTTTCCTTCCAAGGAAGGGATAACTTTGGTAACCGCCTTAGCAGCACCTGTAGCAGCTGGAATAATGTTCAAAAGGGCACTTCTACCTCCTCTGTAATCTTTTCTAGAAGGACCATCCACGGTTAATTGGGTGGCTGTGGTAGCGTGGACTGTGGTCATCAATCCTTCTTCAATACCGAACTCATCGTTCAACACCTTGGCCAAAGGCGCAAGACAGTTTGTGGTACAAGAAGCATTGGAAATAATGTTGTCTGATGCTTTTACATCTTTATGGTTTACACCCATAACGAACATGGGAGCATCTTTGGATGGAGCAGAGATAACCACTTTTTTAGCACCCCCATCAATGTGGTACTGGGCAGTTTCCAAGGTGGTGAAAATACCTGTGCATTCCGCAACGATATCAGCGCCAACTGCATCCCATTTAAGGTTTTTAGGATCACGTTCGGCTGTGATTCTTATGGTTTTTCCATTTACGACCAAGTTACCGTCCTTTACTTCAATGGTACCATCGAACTTTCCATGTACAGAGTCGTACTCCAACAAATAAGCAAGATGCTCAACATCCAACAAATCATTGATGGCAACAACATCCACATTGTCTCTCTTTACGGTTGCGCGAAATACCAACCTTCCAATCCTACCGAATCCGTTGATTCCTATTTTTAAATTTGACATGTTCTCGTTTTTAGTTTTTACATTAAGTTGTCATTATATCGGAAACTCGTATGAGTTCTTTATCTATTTCTGTGTGGGCCTTGATGGCTTCATCGATAGGTGTCAACACCAATTTGGTATCTCGTATCCCCACCATATAATTGGATTTACCCTCCAATAAGCTTTCAACGGCCTTTACCCCCATTCTACTGGCCAAAACCCGGTCAAAACAACTTGGATTCCCTCCACGTTGCATGTGTCCCAAAACAGACACTCTTACATCATAGATGGGAAGGTGTTCCTCTACATATTCCTTTAGCTCGAAAACATTCTTACCGGTTTTATCCCCTTCGGCCACAATAACAATACTGGATGACTTACCAGATTTTTTACTGCGTTTTAAGGAATCCAGCAAACGCTCTAAACCTAGGTTCTGTTCAGGTATCAATATTTCTTCGGCACCAGCCCCTACCCCTGCGTTCAATGCAATATGGCCCACATCGCGACCCATTACTTCCACGAAGAAGAGTCGGTTATGCGAACTTGCGGTATCCCTAATTTTATCGATGGCATCCACAACCGTATTAATGGCGGTATCAAATCCAATGGTATAGGAAGAACCTAGAATATCATTGTCTATAGTGCCTGGAATTCCCATGATGGGAAAGTTGAACTCTTGATTAAAAAGCATGGCACCGGCAAAGCTTCCATTACCTCCAATCACCACAAAGGCATCAATACCTTCCTTAACCAATTGGTCGTAAGCTTTCTTCCTTCCTTCCTTTGTTCTGAATTCCTGGCAGCGAGCAGATTTAAGGATTGTACCTCCTTTATTGATAATATTGTTTACGCTACGGGCATCCAATGTCTTGAAATCACCTTCAATCATTCCCTGGTACCCTCGGTAAATACCCACACACTCAATTTTCATGTACGCGCAAGTACGCACCACAGAGCGAATTGCCGCATTCATCCCCGGAGAGTCTCCACCGGAGGTAAAAACTCCTATTTTCTTTATTTCTGAGGCCATTCAAAATTTTAAAGGGTCAAAACTAGGAAACTTTATTCAAAATATGAATGCCTTAATAATTTATTTGTTTTCTGGGAAATCCTCAAACGTTTTCGTAAGAAATTCATCAAAAACAGTGAAAAAATATAACCTTGTTACGGTTGTTTTAGGGGTGACTCCTTTTTCGGCCTAAATCGAATCAAACTATCCTTTCCCATAGTTTCCAAAGGTACAGGCTGTTCCTCTAAATCTTCTTGTTCTGGAGCCTCTTCACTCTCCTGCTTTTTATTGAATACTCTTTGCATCAACTCCTTAAAGCTGTTGAAGTCTACCTGATAGGAAAGACCTACCCCTTGGGTGTAGCCTTGGCGCTCTGCCAAAAATTGTTGTATCTGATTTTCTCTGTTGAATATTTTAGCACTCAGGGTTCCTTGTTCATTCAACAACACCTGAACCTCAACATCACCTGCTACCACAGTTTCCGAAACGCCTCCTACCGGAACTCCCACCCTACCATTTATAAGGATTCGGTCTGAGATTTGGGTGGATAAGGTAACACCAATCCTATCTTCAGTTCTTATGTCTGCATTGGGATCTAAGAGCCCTTGCTCATAGGAAAGTCCCAGATTTAATTTGTCATTGTTGCCTGCCAAGATTTGATTGAGTAAGCCTGAAGCCGTTTGTATAAGATTTCCAGTAACCGCTTGTTGATTGATTCCGGTCTGGGCATTTACAAAGGTCCCTTGCGCCAGAAGGAAAAAGGCATTCCGTTCTTTTACGGTTGGGTCTTGCAACCTGTACTCCAATTCGGACTGCACCACAGAGTTTGTACCCGGAAAATCAATATCAAAATTAATGTTTGGGCTTTCCAATTCGCCATCCAAACGTACAACCACCTCAGTTGGAATCCTTCCGGTGTATCCTGGATTATCCAAAAGTGGGGCTGGGTTGGCATTGAGTGAATATACCGCTTCCAAGTTCAACTGTGCTGCCAAGGGATCTCGTTCCCATAGAATGGTACCTCCGGGGCGCACTTTGAACTTTTTGTCAATCACCCCCCCATACTTAAAGTTGAATTCTCCGGTAACCGCAACAAATTCACCATACATATTGAACTTGCCGTTGGTATTGATCTCTATCAACAAGATTCCTTCCCCTGTACCTTTCAGTGAGCTTCCTGAGCTTTGATCCACCACAATTTCCACTTCGGCCTCTGGGGTAACAGCAAGGTCAAATTCCATTTCCAGTCCTTGGTAATCTTGCAGTACTCGTTCTTCGGTAAACGATTGCGACCCTCCTTTTTCAATAAAATTGATAAACGAATAATCCCCAACGCTCGTCACGTCACTTAATGGAATCTTTAGCGAAGTTCCCCTAGCCGTGGTGGCGTCCACTTTAATGGTGAGTGCATCGGTGGGACCGTAAATGCTTCCAGTACCATTTATAAATCCTTGTCCATAGTAAAGGGACTCTTCATCAAACTCGGTGTTGAGAATCATAAACCGATTGTTTTTGGTATCCACATCCAACCCCAGATACCAATCTTCAAACCCGGTATGGCTGATGGTACCATCCAACGTAGCCGTTGTGCCTTCAGCAACATCTGAGAGGCCTATATTTTCAAAATAGAAACTCTGATCAAATAAGCGAACACGGGAATACTGGGCAAAATTATAGTCCACATTAAGGTAGGGAATCCCTATACCGGCATTAACAAGGCTAAGTGACCCATTAATGGAAGGATTACTGACACTTCCAGTAACTTTTGCACTCCCTATGATACTCCCCCTGATATTGGATATGACGTCTTCTCCCAAAGGAGCGAACGGTTCCAAACTAAAATCGGTGAAATTTGCGGAGAGATCCAATTCTTGTTTATTATTATAATTGGTAACCTTGCCATTTATGCTCATTTTTTCCTTTCCATTGTCATTGAGCCAAGTGCTCACCCCAAATTCGGTCAAATCATTGTTTCCAAAAATGCCCAGCTCCAAATCTCCCAACCGAATATCATTGACACTAAAGTTGCTGATATTTAAACTGGAGGTGGGCAAATACTTGCCATCTTTTTGGAGGATGTTCAGAAACCCATCCACTGAGCCATTCAATTTAAGACTGTCTATGGCGGGGGTAATCTTATTGAGGGAAACAATCTTAAATTGAAGGTCCAAATCCTTATAGGTTGAATCAGCAATCTCACCTCTCAAGCGAATTTGCTCTCTATTTTTGTTGTCCATCACCACATCCTCAATTCGGATACTGTCTAGGGTTCTGTTAATGATGACCTTGTTCTGACTGTTCCCATCTTTGTTAAGCACCCAAGTGTTGCCTTTAAAACTAACATCAGATTTCTTTAATCCTATAACAGATTTATTGTTCTCGTTAAAGGTGTGATAGAAATTGAGGTTGTAACTGTCATTGTACTCGCTACCTCCCTTAAATTCTGTTCTAAAGAACAGTGTATCCTTTAAGGTGGTATTGATCAAACTAAAATCCTTTATGTCATAATAATTTGTAGACATGTCCTCTACGGACACGAAGGTGTTGAAGAGCGGATTCTTATTGTCTATTTTAAGTTCAATATTATCAAACTTATTACCGAAAGCTTCAATACTGGGCGATTTAAAAGTGAGTTTAAAATCACCTTCATCAGATACAATATTTCCTCTTATAAACGTATTGGGATCAAAGGCAACTTCTGGGAAGAAAACATCGACAATTTTGTTGTAAATCTTAAAATTGAAGTCCAAATGTTGCCCTTCAGAAATTTCGTGGGGTTTATAATTGGTGTAAATGCTACCTATGGAGTTCTGCACCAATTTTCCAATTTCATTGACCCTGAACTTTCCTCTCACATATCCTGTAATGATGTCGGGTGAATTGATCTCAACCGTCCGCACCGTATCTTGGTCAAACGAGGAGTACACCGAAAAATCCTCAAAATAATACGTGGAGTTCTGATTTTGATAGGTGGTGTTCGAGAACCGCATCTGACCTGCCATATCATCAAGAGTTCTACCTTCAATATCCATATTTACATGACCTTTGAAAATGGAGATGCTATCATCAATAAAGTTGAGCTGCTTTAAATCGGCATAATCCACTGCGGCAATAAAGTTGAACTTGTTCTCCCTTCCACCAAAATCGGCCAATCCTTTAAAATCGAACCGGAAATTTTCGTCATTGCACAGTAGGGAACCATCAAACAGCTGATCTTTTAAGATTCCTGAAACCTTAATGTTATTGTACTCGTATTTGTTGAACTGCAGCTTGTATACATCACCAATGACCTCGGTATTCAAATTCTCTGCAGCAAAGCCTTTTCCTTCCACATTAACATCCAAAGAAGTGAGGCCCAATTCATCGTCATTAGTGAATTCTCCCAAATCAAAATCAATAAGGGATATAAAACCAATGTAGGAAGCGTCATTTTTTGCTTGGAGATTTGTCATTTGTACATCCATATAGCTGCTACCCACCGCTGTATTGAGGTTTATTTTTACATCGAGGGAGGTCTCCGTAACCTCAACATCACCCCGAACCGTAAATTGCCCCAACTTTTGAACAGTTTCTGGAATGTTCCTTCCTAAAATATTGGGCAATAATGCCCTTAATTGATAATAACTGGAGGTTAGGTTGTCTATATCGCCACGAATGACAAACGGTGCTTGGTCCGTGAACATATTGTCAAACTCAAAGTCCCCCCGAACCCCTGTGTTGTCTGTAAAGAGGAAAAGATTATCTACGATAAGTTTATTGAGCACACCTGAAAAATCACCCGAAAGCGTAACAATCCTATCTTGCCCAAATTCGTCATAAAAAGCATTCACTTCGTTCAGTGCTACAGTAGATTCCGTAAAAGTGGCGTCAACCTGAACACGGTCCACGAATTGCGCAAAATCCTCGCGATTGTAATTGAACACCAAATTACCTTTAAGTTCAGATTGTTCAGTATCAATGAGAAGTTCATCAAACCGCATCTGTTCTTTGGTATACTTGAAGTTCGTGGCCAATTTTTTAAGTCGAAGCCCCCGTTTTGCGTCTAAGGAAAGATCTTCAATGTTCAAGGTAACCTGCGGCCCCAAAATTTGAAAGTCGTTGGCCAGAATCTTCAGTTCGGTAAAATTTAATATTCCTGGAGATTCCAAATTTTCATCACTGAGCATAAATCGGCCTTCATTGATTTCAATCTGATCAGAAGACATAAAAAAAGGAGGGGTTCCGGGAGGTCTTGGTTTACCATCATCAAGTTTGGCCACAAACACGTCCAAATTGGTATCGGATTCTCCTTTGTAGGTTTTTAGGTTGAAAAAGAGGCCATCAACCTCAATGTCCCCAAATTCCATTTTCCCGTTGACCATATTTCGTATGTTCAAGACAGAAGTGGTCAACTTATTAATATACGCCAGCGTATCCTTTTTATAATCTTCCACATAAATGCCCTTTATGCCTGCATTTAAATTAAAAAGCGATAAGCTTACTTGATCTATCTGGATATTTGTGCCAAATTCATTGTTTATGGATTCCATGGCATATTTTGCCATTTTGGTCTGCACGGCCGGCATGGATAAAATCAACGAGCCCAGCACCATAATCAGCAAAATTGCCAACAGGAAACGAAGTAGTATTTTCCGAAGTTTTTTGATAGGGCTTTATGTTTTACCTTTGATGTCCAATTTTTGTTCCAAAGCCAGTGGTAAATTCAAAAAATTATATTCTTGCAATTGAATCATCGTGTGATGATACTTCTGCCGCCATTCTCTGCAATACAAAGGTACTGAGCAATGTGGTGGCCACACAAGAAATCCACAAGCAATATGGAGGTGTTGTCCCAGAGTTGGCATCGCGGGCCCATCAACAAAACATTGTCCCTGTGGTACACCAAGCCTTGGCCAAGGCAAATATCGACAAAAAACAACTATCTGCCATAGCCTTTACGCGCGGCCCCGGACTCATGGGTTCACTGCTGGTGGGTACCTCATTTGCCAAATCGTTGGCGCTCGGCCTAAACATTCCCTTAATAGAGGTAAACCATATGGAGGCGCATATTTTGGCCCATTTTATTGAGGATGAAACCCGGACACCTCCTACATTTCCGTTTTTGGCCATGACCATAAGCGGTGGACATACCCAAATTGTGAAGGTTACCGATTATTTTACCATGGAAGTGTTAGGTGAAACCTTGGACGATGCCGTTGGCGAAGCTTTTGATAAAAGTGCCAAACTCATGGGACTTCCCTATCCCGGTGGACCATTGGTGGATAAGCATGCACGGCAGGGCAACCCGTTGGCCTATGATTTTCCAAAGCCGAAGGTAGATGGACTCAACTTCAGTTTTAGTGGATTAAAGACCAGCATCCTTTATTTTCTGCAAAGGGAGACCCAAAAGAATCCCGATTTTGTTTCAGAAAATATCGATGATATTTGTGCCTCGGTGCAGTATACCATTCTAGAAATCTTAATGGAAAAGCTACAACTTGCCGTTGAACAGACCGGAATCAAACAAATTGCCATAGGCGGTGGGGTTGCGGCCAATTCTGGCATACGAACTCGTTTAAAAGAAGCCGAGAAATCTCTTGGCTGGACAACCTATATCCCTAAATTTGAATATTGCACCGATAATGCCGCTATGATCGGTATTGTTGGTTATCTTAAATTTATGGAAGGTGATTTTACGGACCAGAGTGTAGCTGCTAAGGCGCGCTATGCCATTGGAAGCAAATAATTAGGCCAAAACAACGAAACTAAATCAATGCAGCTCTTTTACGACCCCAGTCTGGATCATAGTGCCACACAGTTTGTCTTTTCAGCAGAGGAAAGCAAACATATTGTCCGGGTGTTACGTAAAAAGGAAGGTGATGTTTTGCTCATCACCAATGGAAAGGGGTATTTGTTTGAGGCAGAAATATTAAAGGCTGACCCGAAGAAATGCAAAGCCCGAATCATTTCAACCAAAAAGTCGATTCCTAAGCGGTACCATGTACACCTAGCCGTGGCGCCAACCAAAATGAACGATCGTTATGAGTGGTTCCTTGAAAAAGCTACGGAAATTGGGGTTGATGAAATCACTCCTATCATTTGTGACAACTCCGAACGAAAGACCCTAAAACTGGAACGGATGGAACGCATGCTCCAATCGGCCATGAAACAATCCTTACAAACCATTCTTCCAAAACTCAATCCGGTTACACCGCTTAAAACTTTTGTGGAAGAGCCGCATACCGGACTCAAATTTATAGGTCATTGTGATAATGGGGATAAAATGGAATTGAAACGACGTGTAATCGCTGATATGGATATCATCATTCTCATTGGACCTGAGGGAGATTTCTCCAAGGAGGAAATAGATTTAGCCCGGGAAAAAGGCTTTATCCCCATATCGTTGGGAAACACGCGTTTGCGTACCGAAACCGCTGCTGTGGTAGCCTGTACTACCGTGGCAATAATCAATGGTTAGTTGTTTATCGCAGTTTTGGCAGCAGCGATAATATCCAGATTTTCAGACTCCATCACTAATACAAGAGTCAGGTCATCCGTTGGGGATACCAAATATGGAATATTGATTGAAGCTATTCCAGATTGACGCTCCAAATCGATATATTGCTCTGCAACCACAATATTTGTATTGCGAAGCGTCCTATTTCTATTTTCACCTCTTTTCACCTGAGTTGTCCGCTCGTCAATCACCAAAACAGCTCTCAATGATTTCTGGTTTATATCACCAATAGTGGAATATTCAAAATTAACTTGATCATCGATAGCTTTTACAGACTCTAGCTTTATCCCATAACCCTTATTCTTTGTGGAATAGAATTTAATTTTGGCATGTGCCGTAGTTGAATTGGACCCTACAAAATGTTCCTTTCCATTGACCACTATTTGCGGTGTATAATTGTTTGGAGAACGAAATTTTCTATTATAAGCACTTTGCTTTTTGGTATAGGCCGATTTGGCAAAAGGGTCCTTCCAACCAATATAATCCCAATAATCCACATGGTACGACAAGGCAAAAACCGATTTGGGAAATTCTTTCTGAACCCTTTCCAATAGTGCATCTGCAGGTGGGCAACTGGAACAACCCTGTGAGGTAAAAAGTTCCAACACAACAAAGGAATCCCCATGCTTTAAATTGATTCTTGGCTTTTGATTTTTACCAACGTTGGCGGTGTACAACGCCATTAGCGACATCCCAAAAAAGGCAAATGAGAGAAATATGATTTTTTTAATCATGAATACTGTACTTTTGACTAGTTGGTTAATCGGATTTACATGAGGCAACTTACCCTGTACAGCTGTATTTTAACGTTTTTTATGATGGCCATGGTCCACGCACAGGAAATTGCCATCCTTAAATATGGCGGTGGTGGTGATTGGTATTCCAATCCAACAGCTTTGCCCAACCTCATTCAATTTTGTAATGCCAACATTGGTACACGAATCGCTCCAGAACCCGAAACTGTGGAAACTGGGAGCGTTACCATTTTCAAATATCCATTCCTCCACATGACCGGTCACGGAAATGTCTTTTTTACCGATGAAGAAGCAGAGAATCTAAGAACTTATCTTCTTTCCGGAGGGTTTTTGCATATTGATGACAACTATGGCATGGCCCCATATTTAGAACGGGAACTGAAAAAAGTATTTCCTGAAAAACAGTTGGAGGAACTAGGAGCGGACCATCCTGTATTCAATCAAAAATATCAATTCCCCGATGGACTCCCCAAAATACATGAGCATGATGGCAAAAGGCCACAGGCCCTTGGCATTTTTGAAAACGGAAGACTTATACTCCTATTTACTTTTGAATCAGATTTAGGAGATGGCTGGGAAGACCCTTCCGTGCACAACGACCCCGAGGATGTTCGGTTAAAAGCGCTTCAAATGGGAGCAAATATCTTGGAATATGCCTTTAAAAGTTAATCCATGACATCAAAGACCATAGCAAACGGAGTTTTAAGGGCCGTAACCATTATTGCAGCGGTAGTTCTTCTGTGCTATTTCCTGTACAAAATTCAATCTGTTATAGCCTATTTGGCCATAGCCGTGGTCATTGCCTTGTTGGGCAGGCCGATTGTTTTGTTCTTACGAAGAAAACTGAAATTTCCCAATACCTTGGCCGTGGTGACCACCATGGTATTTATGCTCGGTATTTTTCTTGGAATATTGGCACTGTTCATTCCATTAATTACGGAACAAAGTAAAAATCTTTCCCTTTTGGACATTGAGGCTTTAAAGGCCGATATCAATACCCTGTACGTTCAAATTTTAGAATATTTTGGGGCTACCTCGGGAAATGTGGAAGATTTGATTGAGGAATCCCAGCTTGAGGAAAGTATGCTCAAAGACCTGAACTTTGGTTTTATCCCAAATTTCCTCAACTCATTTGTGAACACATTGAGCAATTTTAGCATTGGTCTTTTCTCAGTTCTATTTATCTCATTTTTCTTTCTCAAAGACAGCAAACTTTTCCAAAACGGTTTACTCACTTTTGTGCCGGACAACAAGGAAAGTAATCTGGTGAAATCCATTGACAAGATCAACGGATTGCTCTCAAGATACTTTGCCGGAATTCTGTTGCAGCTTTTCATTCTATTTGTTATTTACACCATTTCACTGTTGATTGTTGGTGTGGAAAATGCCATCGTAATTGCATTCCTTTGTGCCCTTTTCAATATCATTCCTTACGTGGGTCCAATCATCGGGGGAGCCATTATGATTACCCTAACCATGACCAGCTATTTGGGAGCTGATTTTAGTACGGTAATTTTACCAAAAGCCTTCTATGTTTTAATCGGTTTGGTGATTGGCCAGCTTATCGATAATTTCTTTTCACAGCCCTTTATTTTTTCCACCAGTGTTAAATCCCACCCACTGGAAATCTTCTTGGTCATTATCATTGCAGGCTTACTTTTTGGAGTGGTAGGTATGGTGGTAGCCGTACCTGGATATACCGCAATAAAAGTGATTTTAAAGGAATTTATGGACGAAAACTCCTTTGTGAAAAAGTTTACGAAAAACTTATAGTATACGTTTGAATAAATTCATATTAAATACTGGTATACAGGAATTTATAAAAAAAAATTGGAGAGCTGACATCGTGTCAGTCCTACTCAAAAAGCCGGTATTTGAGGGCATTTCCCAGAAAGAGCTTGCAGAACAGTTGGAAGCCAAGAAAAAGTGCAAGGATAAGTTACCTTCTTGGTTCAATACCCCAAACATTTATTACCCCAACAAACTCAATATTGAGCAAACCAGTTCCGAGGAAACTGCACGTTACAAATCAGGTTTGGTAGATGGAAAAACACTGCTGGACCTAACCGGAGGATTGGGCGTTGACACCTATTATTTTTCTAAAAAAATCGACACGGTTTTTCATTGTGAAATCAATACAAATCTGAGTGAAATTGCCCAGCACAATTTCGAGGTTTTGGGTCAAAAAAGCATCGTTTGTCTTTCACAAAATGGTATTGATTTTTTGAACGAAACCGACAAAAAATTTGATTGGATATTTGTGGACCCTTCGCGACGAAACGATGAAATTGGAAAAGTGTTTTTGTTCAAAGACTGTCTCCCCAATCTTCCAAAACACCTTCCTCTCCTTTTCAAAAAATCCAAAAATATTTTGGTAAAAGCCTCTCCTCTTTTGGACATCAAACAAGGTATCGAAGAACTCGATTTCGTAAAGGAGGTTCATGTCGTTGCCATTCAAAATGAGGTGAAGGAACTGCTCTTTCATTTGGAGCAAGATTATGACGGCTCAGTAAGAATTAAAACCATCAATCTGGTCCATGAAGAAGAAGTGACTTTCAATTTCAACCATGAGGATGAACCCCATGTTAAAGTGGAATTCGGCTCACCTGAAAACTATCTCTATGAACCCAATTCGGCTATTTTAAAATCAGGAGCATTTAAATCGGTGGCGAATGCCTACGGCCTAAAAAAATTACACCAACATTCACATCTATATACGTCAAATGGCCCAATAAACTTTCCTGGAAGACGGTTTTCCATAATAAGGGCACTACCCTATTCCAAAAGCAACGTAAAGGAATTTTCACAGCAAAAAGCAAACATCACAACGCGGAATTTCCCCATGTCCGTAGCTGAAATTCGAAAAAAACATAAAATCAAGGAGGGAGGCGAAACCTATCTCTTCTTCACGAAAACTTTCCCTGATGATCTAATGGTACTGGAATGCAAAAAATGGGAATGACCTATTCCAGATTATCCAACCATTCATATAATAGAGTCATCCAATTGTTCAGGCGTTTATCCTGCAGAGCCAACGAAAATCCATGCCCACCCTTCGGATAAATATGCATAGTCACCGGAACATTTTCCTTTTTAAGCGCACTGAACATCAAAATACTATTTTCAACCGGGACACCTTCATCATCCTGAGCATGCAACAAAAAAGTGGGTGGAGTATCCTTGGTGACATTTTTGTTTGCTGAAAATCGGTCAGACATCTCATCTGAAGGGTTATCTCCTAACAATGCCCCTCTTGATCCTGTATGGGTCGTGGATTTCTCCATGGAAATCACGGGGTAGATTAAGGCCATAAAATTGGGTCGTGCACTTACATCATCAGCTTCATCCTGTTTTTCATAAACGTCGTCCTCGTAATGGGTGCCAAGTGTGGAGGCTAGGTGTCCACCTGCAGAAAAGCCCATGATTCCAATCTTTTCTTCCGAAATATTCCACTCAGCGGCTTTGCTTCTCACCAAACGAATGGCTCTTTGGGCATCTTGCAAGGGAACGACTTCTTTTTCCTTTACAATGGATTTGGACAATGGCAGACGATATTTCACAACAATCCCGGCCACTCCCCTAGAGTTTAATGCCTTGGCCATGTCAATTCCCTCCCAATCGTACGCTAGTCCATAATAGCCACCGCCCGGAAAAATAACCACCGCTTGTCCATTGGCATTGCTCTTTGTGGGCAAATACACTTCAATGGTGGGTTCTTGAACATTGCTTATCCATTTGAACCGTTCAGTCTCTATTTTTTCCTTTTCATTTGATGGTTCCTGATTTGGAATTTTCTTGGACCACAAGGGCATAATGGTGTCTTGTGCCGAGAGACTCATGGTGAATAGGCCAATGAGCGTCACGAAAATTGATGTGTGTTTTGAATATTTCACTCTGTTTGTTTTTAGTTATTCTTTACAGTCCCATTTAAAATTGGCCACCTTATCGTTGGAAGCAGCTGATAAATTATAATGCCACCATTCTGTTCGGATGGACCAGAAACCATGCTTCTCCATGGTTTCCTTCAGCAATTTACGATTGTCCAAAATTTCTTGGGGGAGGTCCAAATTATCGTGGTATGCCCTTTTTCCGAAGAAATCAAAATCGGTACCCATGTTCAGTTCGTTGCCCTCTAAATCAACCAAAGTGATGTCCACGGCCCCACCCTTGTTATGAATTGATCCCTTTACAGGATTGGCCACATATTGGGGATTGGGAACTATTTCCCACATCTTGTATTGCACTGAATTAGGTCGATAACAGTCGAAAAATTTAATTTTGACACCCTTTTCCAAAAAGTCTTTATTAGCCTCTATCAGTGCTCTTGCGGTTTTTACCCGGGTATAGCATTCCGCACAATCATACACCTTCGCCTTTAAAAAATTGTTTTCAGTGGCGTACCGCATATCATAAGCAAAATCATCACTAAAATCCGCCAAACGTACAAAAGTGGTATCGGCGAGACCTTCAAAAGATTTTAGCTTTTTAACAGGCTCAACCATAGTGTCAACTTCCTTAACAACAATGCGTTTTTGTTCCACTACCTTCTCTTCCTTTGGTTTTTCCCGACAATTGAAAAAGGTAAGTGCAATCAAACTAAGCAACAAATATCTCATTTGAGTCAATTTATGCGTTTCTGTTTGGCCATCCATGTGTACAATGAATCGGTAGTGTATGCCCTGTCCCAAGCATTATGACCAACATCTTGGTATCTGGTGTATCTTACATCATAATTCATTTCTTTGAGCTTACTCACCATTTTATCCGATTCTTCCACATCAATGATTTCGTCTTTATCCCCATGAAAGACCCAAATGGGCATGTTCCTGTCAATCCAATGCGCATAAGGCACCGGCGCCATCCCACAGACTACGGCCATAGCGGCAAATTTATCTGGATACTGTGTGGCCATTTCCCAAGCCGCACTACCTCCCCGACTAAGGCCCGTTAAATAGATTCTCCTCTTGTCCACCCGATTTGCATCAATAACGGAATCCAATAATTGGTTAACCGCCTGTGTGTTCCACCACATTTTTTCATGAGGATTCTGCGGCGCCAAAATCAAAAACGGAAATTGCTTTCCTTCAATCAGCAATTTGGGTGGCCCATTTTTCTTTATATGCAGTAATTCCCTTCCGGACTCACCTCCTCCGTGAAGAAAAAGTAGCAATCCAAAATCTTTACTTGGTTCATCAAAATAATCCTCTGGATAGTATAAATAATACCGAAGGTTTTCTTTGGTAACCGTCTGAGCTTCATCTTCTACCA
Organism: Flagellimonas marina; assembly: GCF_042651185.1. Taxonomy (NCBI): domain Bacteria; kingdom Pseudomonadati; phylum Bacteroidota; class Flavobacteriia; order Flavobacteriales; family Flavobacteriaceae; genus Flagellimonas; species Flagellimonas marina. Next base: position 1,519,023 of record NZ_JBHSCL010000004.1, read on the forward strand.
AATGGGATTGTGCAGAACAAGCCTGAAATAAGAAAACAGTGCCCAGTAGAAGTAAATGGGAAATCAGTTGGCGAATTAACATGCTGTAAGTTACAAAAGTTTGTCCGCGATTTCCATCCAATTATTGGCACGTTCAAAATCTGTGGTGTTGGTATTGTGGGGTGAGGTGAACATAATGCTTCTTCCATCAAAATAGGTAAGGTTTTTGCTGCGGTCATCAATAAGCACATCCCCTTTTAAGATGTTTTTATCGCCACACAAAATTCGCTTTTTCCACGTGATGAAGGGAAAGAATTCATCCAGCCAGTCTGACTTTTCTTTAAGTGAATTGGGAAATTCCATGGCCGCAGAAGCTATATAGACATCATGCTTTTTACTCAACTCACGAAGTACTTCTTGACTATCCGGAATTACCTTTAGGTTTCTAAAATATCCTATCCGCCAATTATGCCCTCTAACGGTATCTTGGTGCTCTTCGGGAACACATTGCCATGCTTCTTTACCATAGCAATCCTCCAAAGTCAAGTTTGCATTGAACTCTGCATTGTATAGTTCAAGATGGGCTCCATAAGCATCGGCCATCACCTCGTCCATATCCACAAAAATGGTCATGATTTAGATTTTAGCTTGAAGAAAAACAAAAAGGATTCTCTTCCAAAATGAAATCAAAAATATACTGTTTTTATAACACTCTTTTACATAATCCTCCATTTTAAAACTTATTGTTAATATTGTGTTTAATTAAGTGGAGCTTTTTTATGAAGTATTGGCATCAATTAGTGCTGATTGGCAGTATCTTTTTTCAAGGAGTTGTTGCGGTGGGGCAGGACAAATTTGAAAGGATTCCTGTAATAAGCGAAAATGAAGAGATTACTTATGGTGACATCGAAGGTCAAATAGGTCCTGGGGTTTCATTCTTTGATTATGACAACGATGGGTGGGATGATATAACCATACCGGCCTCGAACAATAGAGATTTTCAGTTTCTAAGAAACATAGGTGGTTCATTTCAACTGCAAAACCTACCCATTTCAAGTAATGGGGTACAATCAAGACAAGCTATCTGGGTTGATTTTGACAATGACGGCGACAACGATTTTTTTGCAACCAGCACTACAGGTCAATGTTGGTTTTATAGAAATGATGGGGGTGGAAATTTCACTGATATTTTAGCTCAGTCTAAATTGGCCATACCCTCTTTTGCTTACTGGGGGGCGTCATGGGGTGATTATGATAATGATGGTTATTTAGATCCTTTTTTGATGGTTAGAACCCCAGATGAAGATAACTACAATTTGCTTTATCACAACAATGGTGATGGTACTTTCACGGACGTCACTCAATCCGCCAACCTTGATTTAACACGTAAAGTCACCCAAAGTGTAGCCTTTTTAGACTATGACCGCGATGGTTTTCAAGATATTCTCTTAGCCAACGATAGGGGGTACATTCCAAACACCCTGTACCGTAACAGAGGTGATGGAACTTTTGATGATGTTAGTATCCTTTCAGGAATGGATATTCTCGTCGATGGGATGTCTACCACAATAGACGACTACGACAATGATGGTTTTTTGGATGCCTATATAACCAATATTTACCCTCCCTTCGCGGGGGACATTGTTGGAAATGCATTTATGCGGAACAACAGAAATGGAACATTCTCCAATATAGCTTTGGAAAATGGTAGCAGGTTTGATGGTTATGCTTGGGGAGCCGTGTTTTTGGACACGGAAAATGATACTGATTTAGATCTTTTTGTTAGCAGTCACCTAGATGGAAGCGATGGAAGACCGTCAATGGCCTATTTTGAAAATAATGGGGATGGAATGTATTCAATACCAAATAATACTGGATTTGAAGGAGATATGGCAAGCAGTTATGGCAATGCCATCGGTGATATCAACAATGATGGCCTACCCGATATTGTTGTGGTAAATACCTATGATGAGCCCATAGATGTATGGAAGAATACAACGAACACCACTAACAACTGGTTAAAAATCAAACTCCAAGGCACCGAAAGTAATCGAATGGGTATAGGCTCATACATTAAAGTTGGGGTTGACAGCCAAACCTATTATAGGTACACACTATGCGGGGAAGGATTTATTTCTCAAAACAGCAATAGTGAATTTATAGGTTTGGGACAAGCATCCTCGGTTGACTATATTGAAGTGACATGGCTCAGTGGTATAGTGGACCGTTTTGAAAACATCAGCGCCAACCAAACCATAACCTTGGTTGAGGGCACTAATCCCGTTGACAATGCCGGTGATACTAACGACAACGAGTTCAATCTAGAAAAACATTCCATTGCAAGGCTTTGGAATGAGGCTCTGTTGGAAGGAATACGTAACGATTTTGCAAGACCAACGGTGCATGGTCGAAACTTATTTCACAGCGCCATAGCCATGTATGATGCCTGGGCCGTGTTTCAGGAGGAAGCGGAAACTGTGTTCCTTGGCAAATCGTACAAAGGGTTTCGTTGCAAGTTTGAAGGCATTGAAACACCCGAAAATGTGGATAAGGCCATTGAAGAGGTAATGAGTTATGCCATGTATCGCCTGCTTCAACATCGTTTTGCCAATTCACCGGGAGTGACAGCAAACATTCAGATTACCAATCAGTTGTTCAGCAACTTACAATATGACCCTTATTTTATAGATACGGACTATACAAATGGTTCTTATGCCGCATTGGGCAACTATTTGGCAGAACAGATCGTCAATTTTGGAAATCAAGATGGGGCCAACGAAGCCAATGCCTACGCCAATGAGCATTATCAGCCTGTTAATGAACCTCTTGAACTGCAAAACTATGACCAACCTATTACCTTGAACAATCCCAACCGGTGGCAACCTTTACAGTTTGAAAGTTTTGTGGATCAAAGCGGCAACGTGATATCTGCGACCACGCCACCTTTTCTAGGACCGGAATGGGGAGAAGTCCTCCCGTTTGCACTCAAAGAATCTGATTTGTCCATACTAAACAACGGTTTTGACAGCTACATTTATCAGGACCCTGGGGCACCACCTTTAATTCAGGATGGAAATGGAATCGATGATCCTTACAAATGGCATTTCTCTTTGGTGGCTTCTTGGTCGTCCCATTTGGACCCCAATGACCCAACTCTTATTGATATCAGCCCTGGAGCTTTGGGTAATGTGGATATTTCTTTATACCCTACAACATTTGAAGAATATAAAAATTTCTATAATTATATGGACGGTGGTGATATTGGTACCGGTCACTCACTTAATCCATTCACCCAACAACCCTACGAGCCGCAATTGGTAAAACGTGCAGATTATGCCCGGGCCCTTGCAGAGTTCTGGGCGGATGGTCCCGATTCAGAAACACCTCCAGGGCATTGGTTCACTATACTAAATTATGTATCTGACCACCCCGAAGTCAACAAACAATTTGGAGGTGAAGGCCCTGTCTTAAGTGATCTGGAATGGGATGTTAAATCCTATTTGGCATTGGGAGGAGCCATGCATGATGCTGCCGTGAACACATGGGCCATAAAAGGGTATTATGACTTCATCCGACCTGTTTCAGCTATTCGATATATGGCTTACAACGGACAGAGCAGCGATCCTTCGTTGCCCAGTTACCATCCCCATGGAATACCCTTGGTGCCTGGCCGCATTGAACTGATTGAAGCAGGGGACCCCCTTGCAGGAGCTTCCGATGAAAATGTTGGAAAAATAAAAATCTATGCATGGCGAGGGCATGATGCTATAACCGATCCCACTATGGAATTTGCCGGTGTGGGTTGGATTTTGGGAACTCAATGGTGGCCGTACCAAAGACCTACCTTTGTCACCCCTCCTTTTGCAGGTTATGTTTCTGGGCATTCCACATTTTCAAGAGCTGCGGCCGAGGTATTGACCTTATTGACCGGGGATGAGTTTTTCCCAGGTGGAATGGGAACTTTTGATATTGAACAAAATAAGTTCTTGGTCTTTGAGCAAGGTCCCAGTGAAAGTTTTGTGCTTCAGTGGGCCACCTACCAAGATGCCTCAGAGCAAACCAGCCTTTCCCGAATTTGGGGTGGCATCCATCCTCCCGTAGATGATATCCCTGGTAGAATAATGGGCGATAAAATAGGCAAGGACGCCTTTGCGCTGGCTCAAGATTACTATTCTGGATTAGCTGAATTTTCAAGCGATAATTTTACCATTGAAATTACCAGTGAATCTTGTGTGGACCAAAACGATGGCCAAATATCAATTGTTGCCAAAGATTACTACAACTACGTCGCCAACCTCAATGGGCAGGATTACTTCTTCAATACAAATTACACTATTCCAAATTTAGCCCCGGGAGAATATTCCCTCTGTTTGGGGGTTACCAACAACCCCTCTGTTGAACAATGCTTCACTATTGTAATAAACGAGGTTAGCCCAACCATTGTAAGTACCACATTGGTCAGTGAAAGCAATAGCCTAATGGCATCCATTCAAGTTGAGGGTGGAACTCCCCCCTATAACCTTGAAATCAATGGCATTGTCCTTGACCAATTTTCTTCCAAAAATTACAGCGCTTCTGTAAAATCAGGTGATGTTCTTAAAATATCATCCCAAATCCCTTGCGAAGGAGTGTATTCAGAAGTCATTGGTTTAGATTCAAATTCTGTGGTCTTTACCAATCCAAATACCGATGAAGCTACTATCCAAACCAATGGAATTGTAGGGACGTTACCCGTTTTCATTTACGGTATGAACGGCCAGTTGATACAGTCCTCGGAGCAAACCGTTCAAAACAATCAAATACACCTTTCCATAAGTAATCTTAAACCTGGTGTTTATGTGGTTGTTCTCGAAAATGAGAATCCCGTTTCCTTTAAAATGGTCAAAAAATAGGCTTTGCGGTACCTTCTTAGAACTATTAATCTAATTCCTCACAACTAAAACCACTTTTTTGCAAAAGGGATGATATGGAAGGTGCACTCAGACTTTGGGTCTCGACCCGGAGGATATTATCACAATCCTCCAAGTCGAAATTCCAATAGTCGTTTTGGTTTACCAATCCGTTCAGCAAAGGTTTTAGTTTTTTCACTTCGCTTTTACCAGAAACAGATGTTTTAAATACCAATACGTTTTTCATTTCTAAAATCAATTTAGCTTCGCTCATAAAAAAGTGGTGGCTCTACACCCAGTGAACGCAAATACACATAACCTTGACCCCTGTGATGGATTTCATTATCCATAAAATAGAAAATCTGGGATTGAACAGGACCTTCATACTGTCCAAACAATTTTACATGCTTCTGAAACTGCTCTTCCGGAATCTTAGCCCATAAGGCATTGATTTGTTCCGTGGCCTCATCCCACCATTCCAAGATTTTGGCCTTACTATTGCCATGATTGAGGTCCTCATTAAATGTTGCGGGTTCTCCCGACACTATTTCCTGAAGGCCTGGAACAGCTATGGCCAGTAGTTCGCAAACCATTGCTGAAAATGGACGCATTCCGCCAATGGAGTGGGTAAAGAATTCTTTTTCTGGAAAGGCTTCGATTGCCCTTCGGGTCACCCTTCGGTGTCCTTGCCAGTGCTCCAAAAGTTGGGAAGGTGTAATGACTTGTGCTGATTCTTTTTGTTGTTCCACTGTGTTTTTCATGATACATTGTTTTTGGATTTTGTTTCTGAAACCAAAGGTAAATGGGGGGTGTGACAACGGCGTGTCAGTAGTAAAAAATGGAAGGTAAATTTTCTTTGTTGACAATACGTTGTCAGTGACCCATCCTAATTTTGGAATTTAACAACTGAAAGAATGAACCAAAAATGGCCTACCTACCTTGGATTGAAATCCTATCTTTGGGAAATAGGTCACTCAATTATGGGAATGGATACCGCTAAACGTTTTGATAGGATTGTGGCCATCTTAATCCAGCTGCAATCCAAACGCATTGTTAAGGCCCAAGAACTAGCCGACCGCTTTGATGTGAGCTTAAGAACCATCTATCGCGACATACGAACCTTGGAAGCATCAGGGGTTCCCATTGTTAGTGAAGCCGGGGTGGGCTATTCTATAATGGAGGGGTATCGCTTACCTCCGGTTATGTTCACCCGGGAAGAGGCTGGGAGCTTTGTGGCTGCTGAAAAACTGATGCAAAAATTCACCGATAAATCACTGGGAACGTATTATGAATCTGCCATGTTTAAACTGAAATCGGTGCTGCGCGGTAAAGAAAAAGCTTGGGTAGAAGCTTTGGAATCACAAGTATCCATTTTTCCGGGGCAAGAATTGTTCAATGCAACGATTCCCAATGCCCTTGAAATTCTTTTTGAAAGTATTGCCGAAAAAACACAGGTCTTTTTAAAATATGAATCACTTCGGGAGGATGCCCCTTCAGAAAGAAACATTGAACCCGTTGGGGTCTTCCATGAGAACAATTTTTGGTATATCCTTGGTTATTGCCACCTCAGAAAAGATTATCGACACTTTCGGACGGATAGGATATTGCAAATAAAACGCACCCCACATAGTTTTGCCCTGGAACACGGTACCATTGATGAGCATAGGAGCAAGAACGACGAAATCCAAAAAACAAAGGTCATCATTTTGGTAAACAAAACGGTGGCTAAATATATTCAGGGAAGCAAAAAACATTATGGCTTTGTATCTGAAAAACCAAAAGATGGAGAAGTGGAAATGACGTTTATGACCACAGATTTGGCAAATGGTTTTGCCCGTTGGTACCTTATGTTCGGGGATTATGCCAAAATTGTGGAACCCGAAGACCTCAAAAAACGAATTGCAGAACTCTTGCAAAAAAACCAAGATATGCTTTCAGCATAATTCTCTAAGTTGAAAACACTTTTTATCATTTTAATAGGGTAAAAAACCTCTCAGGAAATAGGGCGTAAGGTTTCAATTTAGGAAAATATCCTTTACCTTCACATACAGTCGTGCAGAGTCGTTTCGAGACTTTTTTCGTGCTTTAAACCAACCCTAAAATATGCTGCCTAAAGGTAATTTTCCTGAAAAAATATTTTTGAATGGTAAAGTGATTTCCGGTGTTGATGCCGCCATTTCCGTTTTTGACCGTGGTTTTCTCTTTGGAGATGGCATTTACGAGGTTATGGTTCAATTAGAGAATGGCCTTTTTTACGGTGATGCTCATTGGCAAAGGCTTCAGCAAAATCTGGAAAAAATTGGAATTGACTACAACGTTGCTGAAATGGAAGCATATCTGAATCCACTTTTAATGGCCAGCAACCTTTTAAACAAACCTTGTCTCATATACATACAGGTGACGCGAGGGGTGGCTCCGAGGAAGCACTCTTTTCCAAAAGATGTACGACCAACAACCATGATGTACGCCCTACCCTATTCGCTTCCCCATATCAACACAAAAAATGTGTACGCCATTCTACGTTCCGATAACAGATGGCTTAGGTGCGATATAAAATCAATCTCCCTTTTAGGGAATGTCATGGCCAATGAAAGAGCCATGGAGGAAAATGCGGAAGAAGCCGTTTTGGTCCGGGATGGGTTCATTACGGAAGGCTCACACACTAATATTTTCTTTGTAAAATCTGGAAAAGTCTACACCCATCCAGCCAATCAATTGATTTTGGATGGCATTACCCGAAAAATTGTACTGAAACTCTGTGAAGATTTGGACATTCCCGTAATGGAAAAAGCCATCGGTGTGGACCAAATTGATGGAATGGATGAAGCATTCCTCACTGGAACCACTACCCAAATTGCCTCCATCGCACAACTCGGGGACCATACCTATCATGCTCCTGATACCATCGGACCGGTTACAAAAAAATTACAGGAAGCATTTGCAGAGCTTAAAAAATTGGAACCCGAAAAATTAGTATTGTAATGCAACTAAATTTAAACACCGACTTACTGATCAAACTATTTTTGAGCTTTTCTTTCATAGTCATTTTTTCTTGTGGTGGCCCGGAATATGATATTCTTATCCTAGATGGAACGGTATATGACGGCTCCGGAAATGCACCGATTGAAACTGATATTGCCATAAAGGATTCCATGATTGTGGCGATAGGTGATTTGGATGAAGCTAAAGCCGCTCGAATACTTAAAGTCGACGGTCTTGCCGTTTCCCCAGGATTCATTGATATGCACACCCATTTAGAGCCTATCATGGAATTGCCATCATGCGAAAGTCATGTTCGGCAAGGTGTAACTACTGCTTTAGGTGGACCTGACGGAAGTTCGCCTTGGCCTCTAAAATCTTATTTGGACGGTCTTCAAGCAAAAGGAGTCGGAATGAATGTGGCCTATCTCATAGGTCACAACACCGTCCGGAAGAATGTTATGGGACTGGAAAATCGGGCACCAACCCAAGATGAGCTGCAATCCATGGAAGCTCAGATTGATAGCGCCATGAAAGAGGGAGCCTTTGGAATTTCAACCGGACTCAAGTATCTGCCAGGGGCGTTTTCTGAGGTAGACGAAGTCATTGCCCTGTCCAAAGTAGCGTCAAAACACGGTGGAATTTATACTTCGCATCTTAGGGAAGAGGGTTTAGGTTTGTTCGATGCGGTTCAAGAAGCCATACAAATTTCGGCCGAAGCAGAAATTCCGGTGGTATTGACCCACCATAAAGCCATTGGCAAACCCATGTGGGGGAAAAGTGTTCGCACATTGGCAATGGTCGATTCTGCTCGTGCTAAAGGTCTCGATATAAAAATGGACCAATATCCCTACGCAGCTAGCTATACTGGAATTTCCGTGCTCATTCCCAGTTGGTCCATGGCGGGCGGTCAAGAGGTCTTTGACGAAAGAGCCACTGACCCTGCTTTGAGGGACAGCATCAAAAACGGAATCGTTTTTAACATTTTGAATGATCGCGGTGGTTCCAATTTGGACCGAATTCAATTTGCCAAAGTGGAATGGCAACCCGAATTGGAGGGTAAAACCTTAAAATATTGGGCTGAACAGAAAGGTTTGGAACCTACCGTAGAAAATGGGGCTGATTTGGTCATTGAAGCACAATTAAATGGTGGTGCATCCTGCGTCTTCCATGCTATGGCCGAAGAAGACGTAACCCGAATCATGCAACATCCACAAACCATGATTGGCTCCGATGGCCGATTGGTAGAACCTGGTATGGGTCATCCCCATCCACGTTGGTATGGTACTTTTCCAAGGGTTTTAGGGCATTATGTAAGAGAAAGAAAGACTTTGGAATTGACAGAGGCCATTCGAAAAATGACCCTATTGCCCGCCCAAAGTCTGAACCTTACTGATAGAGGTTTAATCAAAGAAGGTATGCGAGCCGACATCACCATTTTCAACCCAGAAACGATAATAGACAAGGCCACTTTTGAAAAACCCCATCAATATCCCAAAGGAATTGATTTTGTGATTGTAAATGGTTTTTTTGCTGTGGATAATGGGGAATTTCACGACCTAAGGTCTGGAATGATATTACGAAAAAAATAGATGAAATGGATATGAAACAAATTGTTACAAGCCTGCTATTGGTATTTTTCCTAATCCCTTCGTTGAGTGTGGCTCAAGGAAATCAAGCTATTGAAAAGAAGTATACCAAAGAAATTGACAAATTGGCCAAGGCCAAGAAAGTTCAAGCCGCTTTTGACCACATTATCGAACAAGAGGACCAGACCATGAAGGATTTGATCACCTTAACCGAAGTATTGGCGCCACCCTTCGGAGAAGATAAAAGAGGGAAAGTCTTTGCTTCGATGCTAGTGGATGCTGGTGTCGATAGCATTTGGACCGATAAAGTAGGGAATGTCATTGCTTTGCGAAAAGGAACCTCAGGCACGCCGGGCTACGTTGGTGTTGATGCGCACATGGATGTAGTTTTCCCTGAAGGAACCGATGTAACCGTTAAAAAGGTGGGTGACACCTTAAAAGCCCCGGGCATAGGGGACGACACACGAGGACTGACCATGCTCCTCAGTATGCTCAAGGCCATGAACAAAGCAGATATTAAGACCGAAAAAGATGTACTTATCGTTGGAACGGTGGGCGAAGAAGGCCTTGGGGACCTTCGTGGTATGAAATATATGTTCAACGAATCTGGTCTCAAAATCGATTCTTGGATTGCGATTGATGGTGGTAGTATTGGAAGAATCAGCAATGCCGGTTTGGGTTCCAAACGTTATAAATTGGTTGTCAGTGGAAAAGGAGGGCATTCGTGGGGCGATTTTGAGTTGGCCAATCCCCATCACGCCCTAGGCAAAGCTATTGATGTGTTCTCAAAAGATGCTTGGGCCTTCACTGCGGGGGATATTTCCAAAACCAGCTTTAACGTGGGCAGAATTGGAGGCGGAACCTCGGTTAATTCCATTCCGTTTGAATCGTGGATGGAGGTTGATATGCGTGCCATCGACCCCAAAAATTTGGACAGGATTGAAGATATCTTCATAAAATCCGTGGAAAAAGCCATTTCAACGTATAATGCCAGTGGTGTAAAAGGAGAGGTAACCTATAAACTTATAAAAATTGGTGATCGCCCTTCCGAGGAGCTTCCCGCTTCCCTACCCCTGATTCAAAGAGCTATGGCCGCCACTCAATATTTTGGTGTGGAGCCCTCTTTGGGAAGAGGTTCTACCAATATCAATATCCCGGTTTCCAAAGGAATTCCATCGGTCTGTATTGGTCGCGGCGGACAAGGGGGAGGTGCACACTCCCTTCATGAATGGTATATGAATGACGAGACTGGCGCAGAATCCATTCAACTGGCCTTACTGATCACAGTGGCCCAAGCAGGACTTGAAAAATAGTATATGACAAAGACTTTCACCAACCTGCTCTTCTCAGTTGCACTTTTATGGGCGAGTCTCGCTTCAGCTCAGGTAGAAGCTAAAATTTCCCAAATCGATAGCTTGTTTTTGGATTGGGACCGTCCAAACCATCCTGGTGGTGCTGTGGCAATTATGCAAGGGGATGAAATCATCTTTTCCAAAGCGTATGGCTTGGCCAGCATGGAATATCTGATTCCCAACACCACAGAAACCCTATTTAATGTGGCTTCGGTGTCCAAACAATTTAGTGCTTTGGGAATTGTGCTGCTTCACCTGCAAGGAAAACTTTCTGTGGACGACACCATCGATACCTATATAGATGGTCTTCCAGAATTTGGGCATAAGATTACCATTCGGCAAATGTTGCACCATACCAGTGGGCTTCGCAGTCTCCATGCTTTGTTTGCCTTAGCTGGATGGCGAAATGATGATGCAAGGAGCAATGCTGATCTAAATCGGATTATTGCCATGCAAGATGACCTAAATTTTGAACCCGGCTCTGAATACATGTATTGCAATACAGGCTATATGTTTTTGGCAAACATTATTGAAAAAGTCACTGGCGAAAGCTTTGTAGAATACATGAAAAAGGAGGTTTTTGAGCCCCTTGGCATGAAAAACACCTATGTTGAACCCCATTATGATGCGATTGTTCCCAACAATGCCACTTCCTATTACACCAAAGAAAATGGGTTTACCCGTGCCGTGGAATATTGGGGGTATATAGGGTCTGGCAACATGCATACAACCACTGGCGACTTATTAAAATATTTGAAGAATTACTACGTCCCATTGCCCAATTGGGAAAAGGCCTTTGAAACCATGTTGACATTGGACCTTTTGAATGATGGAAGTTACAATCAGTATGCATTTGGCGTAAACATTGAAGCGATGTACGGCAAAAAAAAGATATCCCATGGTGGATCCATTGGTGGGTTCAGGTCCAATATTGCGGTTTACCCTGAAGCTAAGACCAGTATTGCCATTATCACCAATTTTTCATCTTCTGGTCCCTCGGATAAATCCAATCAGGTGGCCGGTATTTTGTTTGATGTAAAGCTTACCGGCAAACAGCTAAAAACCATCAAAGTCGAAAAAAGCACCATGGAATTGTATCAGGGAAGCTATTGGGACAACGAAACCTACGAAGAACTGGAACTTGGTATTCGTGGGGACACCCTGCTCGTTGGCAAATCAGAAACCCCTTTTTTGCCGGTTCAGGAAAATGAGTTTGAAGCCCTAAAACGAGATATCAGAATTCAGTTTAAGGGCGACCAGTTCACCTATATTCCCCATAGCGGTAAGCCCCAGACTTTTAAAAAATTTAAGGAAGAACCACTTACAGAAGAATCTATACATGAATATGTTGGTTCGTACTACAGTCCAGAAATCCATACCGCGTATTCCCTATTCATCAAAAAAGAAAAGTTATATGCGTTTCACATTAGGCACGGGGAATTGGCAGTAAAGCAAAAGTTCAAGGATCTACTTGTAGGTGATTATCCCCTGGAGGTTTTGAAATTTAAACGAGAGGATGGTAAAATCACAGGGATGTGGATTTCCAATGGAAGAGTACGCAATCTTTGGTTCAAAAAAACAAATTAATATGAAATCTATTTTACAACGCTCATCTTTACTTTTTACGCTATTGTTTCTCCTTTGTTTTATTGGGACGAAAGCACAGGTCTTTCCAGACCGGGTTTGGCATTGGGCTTCCGAAGCTGAGACCAAAGCATGGAACAACCCTAAGGCAGAAGCGTTTCATGAGTATTTGGTGGACAGTACAAAAATCACCGGGCTTATGATTATCCATAAAGGCAAAGTTGTTTTTGATTATGGTGACCTTGAAGAAATCAGTTACATTGCCTCTATCCGAAAAAGCGTGCTCTCGATGCTGTACGGCCAATATGTTGAAGATGGTACCATTCGTCTCAATAAAACCATAAAAGAACTGGGCATTGATGATGTTGAGGGGATTCTTCCCATTGAGCAGTCGGCTACCATCCAGGATATTATTTCTGCCAGGTCCGGGGTGTACCACCCAGAAGGGTATGGCGGAGGGATGCAGGAATATGCGCCAAAGCGTGGTTCCGTTCAACCGGGAAGCTATTGGTTGTACAGCAATTGGGATTTTAACGTCGCTGGATACATTTTTGAACAAGAAACCGGAAAAAACATTTATGACGAAGTAGAACGACAACTGGCCAATCCGTTGCATATGCAAGATTGGGACCGTTCGCTGCAGCACAAACAAGGCAACACCTCCATCTCTAAATACTTGGCGTACCCCATGTGGTTTTCAACACGTGATATGGCCCGTCTTGGTCTTTTAATGTTGAACAAAGGAAAGTGGAAAGATGTTCAAATTATTAGTGAAGCTTGGGTGGATGAGATGTTGAAATCCCGCACTTCCCATATCGAATTGAACAAAAATGTTCCTGTTTTTGAAGGTACAGGGGTCAATTATGGGTATGGTTATATGTGGTGGTTATGGCAAGATGTGAGCGACCCGCGTTTTGAAGGTGCTTATTCTGGAAAAGGTGCCATGGGTCAAAATATTACGGTGTATCCTGCCATTGAAACCGTTTTGGTATTTAAGACCAAGGCGGCCTATGGTCGCGTAAATCCTTCTGCTGTCCGCATAAAAGTGGCCCAAAAAGCGGCAGAAATCTTCACTATGGAAAACTAACCGTCTTTTGGGCCGCTCTTGAACTTATTTAATTGGCTGTGCTGTTAGGTAATCGTAGCTTTAATCTGTCGCCATTTCAATATTAAAACTGAACCTGAAATTAAGGCCACAGCCGTCAATATCAATGCTCCAGTCCACCTTCCATAAATCCAATATCCAGTGGCGAATAAAAGACTGTAAATCAACACGGTACCATATAGCATAGCCTGAATACCCTTAGGCACGCTCCATTTTTCGCCTGTATCCAGTTCAGTACCCTCTGCTTTGGCCTCTTGTACAACCTTTTTCCAACCGGGACCACCGGGATTTATCTTTTTATAAAAGCTGTTCAATACTTCAGTACTTTCTGGAGAAGTGCTGTAGGTCGCGATCAACCAAGCCGCTGTAGTCACGATTACCACGGTGGGATATTCCATCCAATCGGGTAAAAGTCCTGTCTCCGTAGCAAACAAATAATCTCCCAATGGAGTCAATTTGAACAGCAAGGATAGTATTCCAGATACGAACATCGCGTTAATCTCGCTCCACGCATTGATACGCCACCAAAACCATCTCAAGATAAAAATCAATCCGGTACCAGCTCCAAAAACCAATAACACCTCAAAAAGTTGAAGGGCATTTTGCAACAAAAGGGCCAAGAGTGCACTCAAGACCATCAGGCCAACCGTGGAAATCCGGCCTACGGCCACCAATCGTTTTTCAGATGCTTCTGGATTGATGCGTTGCTTGTAAAAATCATACACGATATAGGAGGAGCCCCAATTGAGCTGTGTTGATATTGTTGACATGTAGGCAGCCACCAAAGAGGCCAAAACCAATCCCAACAATCCAGCAGGTAGTTTGGTCAACATGGCGGAATACGCCAAATCATGCCCCAACTTATCATCCGCTACAATGGGAAAGGCTTGTTGCAGGCTCTCCAAATCGGGAAATACCACCAAAGATGCAAGTGCGACCAAAATCCAAGGCCATGGACGCAAGGCATAATGCATGATATTGAAAAAGAAAGTAGCGCCAATGGCGTGCTTTTCATTTTTGGCCGAAAGCATCCGCTGGGCAATATATCCACCGCCTCCAGGCTCCGAACCTGGATACCACGAACTCCACCACTGCACTGCCAATGGAATAATTAATAAGGTTATTAAAGTATGGGTATTGCTGGTATCGGGTAAGATATCCAGCTTATCCTTTACGTTTTCGTTGGATAGTAAAGCTTCCAATCCACCCACTTCTGGGATGTTCACCAAATAATAGGCTGCACCAATAGCGCCACCCATTGCCACGAAGAACAGGAGAAAATCGGTATAGACAACTCCTTTAAATCCTCCCACGGCACTGAAGATAACCGTAATGAGTCCGGCACTTACAACCGTTTGCCATGGTTCCAGCCCAAGCATGATACCACCTATTTTTATGGCAGCCAATGTCACCGCGGACATGGTAATGACATTGAAAATCACACCTAAATAAATGGCCCGAAAACCTCTAAGAAAACGAGCTGGTTTTCCGCCATATCGCAATTCATAAAATTCGAGATCCGTATTTACGTTGGATTTCCGCCAGAGGCGTGCATAAATAAAAACAGTAAGCAGACCTGTCAATAAAAAGGCCCACCAGACCCAGTTTCCGGAAACCCCACTGGTCCGGACAATATCGGTCACCAAATTGGGAGTATCGGTAGAAAACGTTGTGGCCACCATAGAGATTCCCAGCAACCACCAAGGCATGGATTTACCCGATAAGAAAAACTCGGAACTGTTCTTTCCTGAGCTTTTTGATACATAGATGCCAATGCCCAAGGTTATGGCAAAAAAGCCGAAGATGATGAGTATATCCCATGTATTCAATGATATCATACTATACTGCTTTATTTATTGGATTAGGTTAGAAAAGTAAAGTACAACAAAAATGACATATCAAAATAGAAATGATAGCCAAGATTTGTACCCGTAAAAAAGTAAAGGAAGAGCAACTCTTCCTTTACCTTACTTAACTCAAAATTAAACTAACTCAAATTATGAAGTAATCACTTGGATTGTTTTCATAAATCTTTGGCCTATTGCGCAAACCAAAGAGTAGTTCCTTGCATATCTGCTCCTTGTACGGGTTCAACCGCTGAGAAGTTGGGATTGTCCTGAGCTCCGGAACCATAACGTAAACGTTGTGGGTAAGCTCCGTTCAAGGTACCCAAAGCAAAGATGGTCTGATTTGACACCCCTGCGGCTAATTCCGCTGGATACCCTGTATCGCGAACCACGGCCCAAGCTTCAAATCCATCTGTATAGCTCATCAACCATCTTTGGTGGGCTATCTTTTCAAGTTTTTCATCCAAGGTTCCTACGGTAATATCTGCAGCGGCTTCATTAGCGATGTACGTATCGGCATCACCATCAGGAACATCCCAAAGCCTCATAGCCTCTTTAATACCCAAGGCAAACAACTCTTGTGCATCGCCAGTGGCTCCTTGCAATCCTTTTAAGACAGCTTCAGCTTGTAAAAAATACGCTTCAGCACTGGTCAAAATAATTTCTGGATAAGCATCCACTTGGGCACCCTTAGCTTGAATTACTTGCTCACTTGGTGTGCTAAAAAGATCATAACGAACATAAGGGTACGTGTCACCATTTATCCTAGAGGGTTGTCCTACGTATTGCCCTGCAGGCATTTCAATTATGGTTTCATCACCCACAGTAGAAAGCGTGTACTCTGCCCCTGCTCCATCAAGGGCTGAGATGATAAAGTCTAGTCTTTCTTGATAATTAGGGTCTGGTGTGTCAGGATTATTGGAAAAAGTAAAAGTTCCTCCTTTAGCTGGTTTCACATATGCATCCAATCTAGGATCATTGTTATCCTGCAACAGATTGACCAAAGTACTACTTACGGTCCAATCTGAGCCTGTTCCAAAGTTATACCAAACATCACCATAGGCGGCAGCGGCCCACTGGCTTATCACAAAATCCTTGTTCATGACCACACTTCCAGTGGTTTCGTCCAATAAGGGAGCAGCCAATGCCTCACTAATTGCAGTTGCAGCAAAATCATCCCCTGGTGCACCCAAGGCTCTCATTCCGATTCGCAATTTTAGGGTGTTGGCCAAACGCTTCCATTTTTGTAGGTCTCCGCCACAATACACATCGTTCTCACCGGCATCATCCACACCTACACCGGTTCTTTCGGTGGAACCAATAATTGCCATGGCTTCCTCCAACTCGGCGATCACTCCTTTATAAACTTCTTGTTGGGTGTCATATTTTGGGGTCAGAATACCGTCAACACCTGCTTCGCTGTAAGGTACCATACCAAAGGTTTCCGTATACATTTGATAATACAGACCTTTAATTATAAGTGCCATGGCATACATGTACTCATTCTCAAGTTCTCCACCTTCTTTTACAAAGTCTGTGAATCCCTTGATATTACCCAAATATCCGGCAAGCCATCCGTAAGCGGCATCTGTATATCCGGCATTATAGTTATATCCCAAATCATCGGCCCACCAGCAACCACTGAATCCGAAAGTGAAGTGGCCTGCAAATCTATCAGCATGGATTAAATGTGCCCTCCAATATGGGAAACGGTCCGGGGAGTACAATTTGTACTGTGTGTCCGTCAAAAAGAATTTAGCACTTACCTCAGAGGGAAGGAATCCATTTTGATCGGTATTGATCTCATCAAAATTCTTTGTACAGGAAAGTATTGTGACCATACATAGAAGGCCAAATACTAAAAATTTAATTTTTTTCATCGTAGCAAGTTTTTAAAAGTTTACGTTTAGAGTAAGTCCAAAACTTCGTGTAGTAGGCAAGGCATAAAAAAGTACCCCTTGACTAAAGTTTGACGTGGAGTAACTTGACTCTGGGTCAAAATTATCGACCTTCTTATATAAAAATAACAAGTTTCTTCCAACTGCACTCAATGAAGCTCCCGTTAGGAATGTTTTATCCAGGAGTTTCTTAGGGAAATTATAGGTAAGGCTAACCTCTCTCAACCTAAAGTTGGTTTGATCGTACACATATTCAGACCCAATACCACTTACTGACCCCCAATAATCCTGAGCACTTATTGTAGTGGTATTCGGAGAGAAAGTTCCATCACCATTATCCACAACACCATCAACCAAAACCCCACCTTCGCGGAACTCCAAAGATCTTGTTGAAACCCCTTGGGCATCCAAACCGGCATCGGTACCTGAATAGACTTCTCCACCAATTCTAAAATCAATAAGAGTATTCAGGGTAAGGTTCTTATAACGGAAAGTATTGGTAAAACCACCCACGGCATCAGGTTGGTAATTTCCAACCTTGACACGTTCTGAAGTGGCTTGCGGCCTACCTTCTGCGGTTACTACAATTTCCCCGGCATCATTTCGCAGCCAAGTAGTAGCCTCAATATCCCCGAATCCTTCGCCTACTCTAGCCACTGTGGAAACAGTTCCTGAGTTACTGCTACTAAATTCGAAGAAGTCCTGACCATCAATCAAGCTTTCCAGCTTGTTCTTGTTTCTGGAAACATTGGCAGAGACATCCCATGAGAAGTTTTGGGTTTGAATAGGTCTACCTCCGACCAATATTTCAAAACCTTGGTTGGTGATCTCCCCTACGTTGGTCCTGAAATTATCAAAACCTGCACCTGGATCTAATGGCACATCAAAAATCAAATCCTTTGAGCTAATATCATAATAAGAGATATCAGTAAAGAATCTATTGTTGAATGCTCTTAGCTCTAAACCAAATTCTGTTGACTTAACATCCTCTGGACGCAAGCTTTGGCTAAAAAGAGTTCTTTCTCGGCTTACGGTTACATTATCCAAAAAGCCATTGGCTGCAATTCTGAATAGATTCACCAATTGCTGTGGGTCCGTATCGTTACCAACACTGGCAACACTACCTCTCAATTTAAACAAATCAATTTTGTTTCCTAGATCAAATGCTTCGTTCAACAAAACACTCAAACTTGCAGAGCTGTAGAAATAGGACCGATTCTCTGCGGCTAGAGCAGATGACCAATCGTTTCTTCCTGTAAAGTCCAGGTAGATCATATTATCATAAGCCAATGAGACGGCTCCATACAAGGAGTTCACATTTTTCTTTATCAATGCGCTCTGCTCGGCAAACAATTCTTCGGTATTGTCCAAGAAAGGTCTTCCTGGAATTTTTATGTTTTCACCTCGTGTGCTGGAGCTAATGGTAGAAAAACGCAATGCATTTCCACCTACGTTTGCGTTAAGATTGAACTTATCACTAAGGTCCTTATTGAACATCAAAAGAAAATCGTAGTTGGTTTCCGTTCTCTTGTTCTGACCATAGTTCACCCTACCTGAAGGGAAAAAGTGATGTCCAGTTCTTGTGATTGCCTCCGTGTCCTGGGTAATGGCATCAGTACCAACGCGCACAAAAGCGGAAAGATAATCCGTGAACTCATATTGTAGTTTCGCGAAACCAGACACTCTGGTCCTTCTGTCCATATTGGAATCATTGTTCAAAATCCAGTATGGGTTACCTCCTGCAGATGATGGTGCAATTACACGATACGGGTTGGCCGGATCAATTGGATTTTCAATATCTTGAAAAACCATAAGATCCTCAATACTTACATTTCTTTCTAAAGGCCATAGATAGGCCATTACACCTTCGGTACCTTGTGTTGGTCTGTTTTTAGCCTTTTGAAGGAAATAGGTAACCCTGGTATCCAAACTTAATTTATCTGAAAGCTTTGAAAAAGCGCGAAGGTTAAAGTTATCCCTATCCACACTTGAATTGGGCAAAATAGCATCCAAATCAGAGTTGGTATAGGAAAACCGTACGGAAGCGTTATCATTACCTGAACTCAAGGCCAGTGTATTGATAAAGCTTGTACCTGTTTCAAAGAAATCCTTCACGTTATCAGGCTGGGCAACATAAGCCCTTTGTTGTCCATTGAACTCCAATTGTTGGGTTCCATCAAAGCGGGGACCCCATGAGTTGGTACTTGTTACTGTATTTACTTGGGTAACCAAAGGATCATTGGCATTTACCTGTGGAAAAATTCCATCAGTACCTCTACCATATTCATTTTGGTATTCTGGCAAAACAAAAGGATTCTCGAATGTAGCACTAGAAGTAAAGGAAATACCCAATCCTTTCTTCATGGATCCTCTCTTTGTGGTGATAATCACAACACCATTACTAGCTCTTGAACCGTACAATGCCGCTGCGTTTGGACCTTTCAACACAGAAATGGACTCAATATCATCAGGGTTTATATCCGAGATACCAGTACCTAAATCGGGAATACTGAATTCCCCTGCACCTTCAGGAGCACTTAGGGCACTGTTATCAATTGGCACCCCATCCACAACATATAAAGGTTGGTTGTTTCCACTAATGGAATTGTTACCCCTAATAACCACACGGGTACCACCAGCAGGACCTGAAGTGGTTCTGGAAACCACTACCCCAGCCACTTTACCGGCAAGGGAGTTTACCACGTTGGGCTCCTTTACCAAGGAAACCTCATCTCCTTGCACCTCGGTTACGGCGTAACCTAGTGATTTTTTCTCTCGACTGATACCCAAGGCGGTTACCACCACCTCATCAAGAAGCTCAGTATCTTCTTGTAAGGTCAGATCAATCGTTGTTCTTCCCGAAACCTGGATCTCTAAGGTTTGGTAGCCTAAATAGGAAAATACCAAAGTGGCATTGCTGTCGGATACAGTAATACCATAATTTCCATCGAAATCGGATGTAACCCCGTTGCTGGTTCCTTTTTCAACAATGTTGACCCCAGGTAACGGCACACCAGCTTCGTCAGAAACCGTTCCGGTAATTGTTTGCGCCATAGCTCCATGGATAGATACCAAAGCAACAAAAACAAATACATACTTAAGTTTTTGAATCATGTTAGTTTATTTGACAGTTAGTAATTAAGAAATACGTTAATTTAAAGTTAACATATGTAGTGAAAATCCTTATTTGTTAGGCATTGTAGAAAAAATTTCGACCAACAACAATGGTGAAAAGCCGAAGGGAGGTTTTGTTTATGAATAACTCCTAAAGTAGCCGTGCAAAAAGTGAGATACATAAAATAGGTTTGTTTTTTTTATTGGATTTTAACCAGACTCCAAGTTTCACCAAAAAAAATGCAATAAGGAGTGATTTGTGAAAGAAAACAAAGCAACCAGAATGGCGGTAAGATGAACAGTTTAATGGTTGATAAATTTCAGCCTCCAGCCAAGCTCACTCAAAGAGATAATTGCTTACCTGTCCTGCAAAACAGAATAATCAAAGAAAAAGGCTTTCTTAGTACCATTTTTCTTGGCCTGCTCCACAGCCTCGCTCAGTTTGTCGGAGGTCATTTCAGAAACGTTATGGGCAGTATGGACTTCCAAGTCTTCAGTCTCTGCCCTAGCAATTAAATGGTTCAGGAATACAGAATCTTCGTTGTTATTAACCAAAATAATGTTTAACCCATTGGACCGATACCGCTTAAATTCTTCTATGTACGCATCGGTTTCTTTTTCTGAATCCACTGCGATACATACCCAATAGACAAAATCGTTACCGCCCTTTGCCACAATTTTTGCATTGGGTTTCATACCAATGTTGTCCATGCAGGAAAACAGGGAAGTGGAAAGGAGTAATAAGATAACATGAAATCCTCTCATCTTGTCTTTTTAATTAATCTCAAGGTATTTTCCATCTTGCGCTATGGCATATATTTTACCGGTAAATGGGCTCTTTGCTTGAATGGACCACCCCATACGATGCACTTCCATATCAAGATTCACTTTGGTACCATCCTTTAAAATAGATTTTCTCCCAAGCGCATCCAATTGGTTTGCCCATGAACCATTCTCAGAATAATATTTCTTCTGTGCTCGATAAAGTCCATACAACATCCATCGGATTTGTTCATCCTCTGGAATCTTAAAACTATCTACTTCCCCAGCCACTTTTGGTGAAAAATAAGCGTAGCCCCAATGTTCGGGTTCATGCATATTAATCACCCCTTGTGGAGACCACACCCAATTGTATTCAGGAAGAAATTTGCCGTTTTCGTCCTTTTTTCGGGAATATTTTCCGTCAATCAGGTCGAAATCCCAGTTTACTCTAGAAAAATTAATACGCCAGAAGTCATCTTCAGGAATCATATTGCTGCCACTCGCTTCTTTCAACACCTCCCACGGCATGGCCACTTCAACACTCCATCCAGTATCTGTATCCGAAGCATCATTTAAAGTGCCATTGACATGCACAGCGGACTTCAATCCCAAAATTTCCCAACTGTCTACCACAGGAGCACTTTCCCTATAGGGTTTAACAAGAAGTAAATCCCAAACGGTGTTGAGGGCATTCATTTCGAACTCATAATAATTATGGGTGTCACCATCGGGGTCGATGAAGATTTCAAAATCGTTGTTATAGAAAATAACGGTATCGCGTTGCTTTAGGTTGGCCCAAACGTGGGGTTCTTCCATTTCAGCATAGAAGTACAGGTAGTTTTCGTCCCATAACATCCGTACATTGGTCTTATACCTTGGCGTTTTTACTCCTTTAATATCAATAAAATCATGGGATACATCCGCCTTGCCCCAAGAGGTTTCATTGGCCAGCCCATCAACTTTAATAGGCTCATTGGTTTTGTACACAATGATGGATTGCGGTCTTTCAATTTGTTGTCCAGAACAGGAGACTCCCATTACCAAGGATAGACACAACACTACTATTTGAAATATTTTTGACATTTGACCGAAATCTATTTAAAGGATTTATAACGATTGCTTTGGTTACATTTGAAAGCTGTTTAAGTCGATATAAATCCGTTCAATATTTAGTTATTTGTAAAAATTCCTAATTTCATCGGGATTTATGCGCTTTATTAGACCAATGACAGCTAAGCGAAGCCAAATGTTCAAAAAATGTAATCATTAGCCAGATGCAACTTCAAAAAAAGGTCAAAAATAGGTTCTTGGTAAATGCTGCAACACAGTTCAAGATTACCCCCTTGCATCATGTAATATTCTGGCTTATCTATTTTACCTTCAATTTTTTGCGATGGGGCAGTTATTTCAATGATTATGTCTATTCTTTGAAGTCCAATCTTTTGGGGTTTCCCATACATATTTTTCTGACTTATTTTACCATTTATTATTTGATTCCACGTTTTATTTTTAAGCGGAAAATCATACAGTTCATTGTCATCCTATTTTCTTCCATTTTTGTTATGGTGGTCATTAAATATCTTCTCACTTATTTCTTGATTAGAGAGGATGTTTGGCCCGAAGGTCCTGAAACCCATAGCCTTACCCTCAACTATACTGTTGTAATGATGTTAGGCGAACTTTATGTAATCACCTTTGTGGCCTCCATAAAATTGACCATTGATTGGCTCAGGGAAACCGGAAGGGCCGCCCGATTGGAAAAAGAACAATTGGAAAGCGAACTTCGGTTTCTGCGGGCCCAGATCTCGCCACACTTTTTCTTCAATACTTTGAACAATATCTACTCACTGAGTCTGGAAAAATCGGATAAGACTCCGGAGACCATTATTAAACTCTCGGATTTGATGCGCTATGTGCTTTATGAAACCAAGGACAAGAATCAAAGTTTACGAAAAGAACTGGTCTTTATACAGAATTACCTAGACCTTGAGAAGATTCGGTACAATGAGAATCTTCAACTTGAATTTAGGATAATCGGAAATCCAAAGGGAAAGAAAATCGCACCAATGTTATTGGTCCAATTTATTGAAAATGCCTTTAAACATGGGGCAAATCAAAATATACGCAAGGTCAGGATAAGCATCAATATCAGAATTGAAGAAAAGTTTCTTTATTTTGAGATCAGGAACACCAAACCAAAAAACCACTTACACACCAAAGAAAAATATGCCGGTGGTATAGGGCTTTTGAATGTTGAGAAAAGATTGAAATTACGGTATGGCGAAGATGAGTACAAACTTGACATACATGAGGAATTGGATGAATATATTGTGAACTTAAAGCTCAAACTCAGATGAATATTAAATGTGTAATTATTGATGACGAACCCTTGGCGGTAAAGGTTATTCAAAATTATATTGAACAAATCAAAGAACTCGAGGAAATGGCCGTGTTCAATAATGCCATTGACAGCCTTGCCTTTTTGCGAGAGAATAAACCAGACCTTCTTTTTTTGGATGTGAACATGCCTATCATTGATGGCTTCAGTTTCCTTGACAGTTTGGATGAGAAGCCCATGGTAATCATAACTTCTGCCCATGCGGAGCATGCGGCCAAAGGGTTTGATCAAGAGGTTTTGGACTATCTGGTAAAGCCCATTTCCTTACCCCGATTCATAAAAGCGGTGAACAAAGCCATTGCTAAATGCAAGGAACACCCTAAATGGGATACCACCCGAGACCATATCTTTGTGAAGGTGGACAAAAAGAAAATGAAAAAAATCTACTTGGATGAGATTATTTTGGTGGAAAGCCTAAAAGATTACATCAAAATCATTACCACCAAGGGAAATCATATAGTGCATAAAACCTTGAGTGCTTTCACAGACGAACTTTCAAGTGACAGGTTTATAAGAATTCATAGATCTCATACTGTCTCTTTGGATAAAATAGATGCCTTGGAAGGCAACAGTGTTGAAATCGCAGGAAAACGATACGTTATTGGCCGAAGCTATCTTGAAGATGTAAAGGGTATTATTTTAGAACGTTCCATCTCTTCAACAGGAAGCAAAAATTCAGATTAAAAAAGCTTGCCGCAACGGCAAGCTTTTTTGTCTATGTACTTGATAAATTATGTGATGAGATTTCCATTCTCATCCCATTCAGCAATGTCGTTACGTTTGCT
The DNA here is from genome assembly GCF_042651185.1 of Flagellimonas marina. Classification (NCBI taxonomy): domain Bacteria; kingdom Pseudomonadati; phylum Bacteroidota; class Flavobacteriia; order Flavobacteriales; family Flavobacteriaceae; genus Flagellimonas; species Flagellimonas marina. Next base: position 1,543,304 of record NZ_JBHSCL010000004.1, read on the forward strand.
CTGGTCCACACATTTAGCCACCCATTCCGGGTCATAGGAAACTCCGTGCTTCTTTAGAACATCATCGGGCACACCGTCCCATACATTGGGCATATTACCTTTGTAGCCTAGTTCCTCAATTCCAATTTTTGTGGTGTAGAATCCGGTCATGGTGAGATTACGAACCAATGAGAAAAAATTGACTTCAAAGGGTCGTTCACTCTCTGGAATATTGGCATCATAATAGGCAATTTCATCCAAAATGGTTTTCTGTTGCGCTTCGGTGGCGGACTTAAATTCCATCTCAAACTCGGTATTGCTCTTGTGATCTAACCACATTAAACCTCCCCTGAGGTCGGTCTGCATTTCAGGAATGTCTTTCGCCATGAATTCAATAAAAGAAACCACATCGGCATCCGAAGCACTTTTGAACTCTTCGCTGCCTGGTAATATTAAATCGCACAGAACGGTCATGGTGGCCAATTCATGTTCATTAAAAAATTGCTCATCATACAGTTCGGCAACGTGCTCATTCTCTTTTTCGGTCCGCCATTTTACCGCAGTGCTCTCAATTGTCTTTTCATCAATGGCAACTTCGGTTCCAGGTTTACAACCATTTAGGGCCAGACCTCCAGCCACAGAACCCAAAACAATTGATTTTAAACTTTTCCTTCTATCCATTGCCTATAAATTTTGCTTTTTCAATTGATCTACGATATAATCCGATGCCCTCCAAGAGAGCGCCAAGATGGTCCATGTACAGTTTTTATCGGCCTGCGAGGTAAAAACCCCTGCATCCACCACAAAAACATTGTCAACATCATGCAATTGTTGGTATTTATTGGTGACCGATGTTTTTGCATCATCGCCCATTCGGGTAGTACCCACCTCATGAATAATACGGCCGGGTGCATGAAGTCCATAATCAGCTTCGGGACCTGGTTTCTCACCAATGAGCTCTCCGCCCATGTTGGTCAATATCTCTTCAAAGGTATCGTGCATGTGCTTGGCCTGTTTACGTTCCAAATCTGACCATTTGTAGCGGAAACGCAATACCGGAATACCCCATTCATCCACGGTGCTAGGGTCTATTTCACAATAATTTTCTTTTAGGGCAACGGATTCTCCCCTACCACTCATGCCCACAACGGCACCATAGTACTTCTTCAAATCTTTTCTGAGTACGTCTCCGTAACCTCCTGCCTTAGTGCCGAAGAACTTATTGAAATCGTTGACGTTGAACCCGGTACCATAGCTGGGCATTCCACCCCCGCCCCAGGGTTCAATATGATATCCTCTGGGAAAATCACTTCCTTTGTCGTTCCACCATGGTGAATACACATGGATGCCACCTACACCATCTTCATTGTAAGACATATCGCGGTTCATCAAATCTGGAATGAAGGCCATTCGGTCCGCCCCTGTGGAATCATGTAGATATTTACCCACATGGTCACTACTGTTCCCCAGGCCATTGGGGTGCTGAGCACTTTTGGAGTTCATAAGAATTCGTGCGGTGCTACAGGCCGAAGCACCCAATATCACTACTCTTCCTTTGAGCTTATATTCTTTTCTGTCCTCTTTGTTGATATACGACACTCCAGTAGCCTTACCTTCATCATTAACCGTGACTTCGCGCACCATACAATTGACAAACAGGTCTACTTGACCTTTACTTTTTTGGGCAGGGAATATTAAACAGGTACCGGCTGAAAAATCGGCATACACCTGGCAGGCCCTTGAACACTGTCCACAATAAAAGCAGACCCCCCTTTCATTGTTTATTCTTTTGGTTAGCATGGACATCCGTGATGGATACACCGGAATGCCAGATTTTCTTGCTCCTTTTATGTAGAAAAGTTCATGCAACCTAGGTTTGGGCGGCGGTAGAAAATAACCGTCTGGATCATTAGGAAGCCCCTCATTGGTACCAAAGACTCCAATTAATTTATCGACCTTGTCATAGTAGGGTTTTACATCGTCATAACCAATGGGCCAATCATCACCGTAACCATCAATACTTTTATGCTTAAAGTCATCTGGTCCAAAACGAAGCGAAATACGCCCCCAGTGGTTGGTACGCCCACCCAGCATGTGGGAACGGAACCAATCGAACTTTGTACCTTCTGCATGAGTATAGGGCTCCCCTTCAATTTCCCAGCCACCGTAAGCAGCATCAAAATCACCAAATGGCCTAACGGTTCCTGCCCCTCTTCGTGGGGACTCGTATGGCCATCGTAGTTGGGTTCGCTGTTCTGGGTCTGCTGGGTCAAAAAATGGACCTGCTTCAACAACAGCCACTTTTAGACCTGCATCGGCCAATACTTTTGTGGCCATTCCTCCACCGGCTCCAGAGCCAACAATAATGGCATCATAGACCGTTGAATTTTCAATTATCTGCATTGTGTTCTTAAATTCTTATTTAACACTGATTTTATTTTCATTAAACCCCAAAAAGCGGAATTGAACCTTTATGGGTCCCTTACACTATTTGATTCGTTTTGGGTAAATGATGAATATTCAAAATTTTCAAATTAGAATCCGTAATTTTTAGACCAACGACCCTCTTACGAAGCTTAATAACAACAAAAAAGCTAAAGGATAAAATACTTGTAAGCCTACCTTTTTTTGATTCAGAATGAATGAAAGTTTCATTTCCTCCTTATCGATTATTCTCTGAAACGTATCTTGATTATATCAAAAAAACTATCTCTAAGCTGGGAAATTCCGCTGTGCAGCTAAATATCGTTAAAATTTAAAAACGACGGGGATTGGCGCTCTATTTTTGTAGAAAATATAATGGAGTCCTCAAAAAATTAAGCTTTTAAAAGCTTAACCCTAAACGTAGATCCTTCGCCAATATGACTCTCCACCGAGATGGTTCCCCCCATGGATTCAATCTGGTTTTTGGTAATGAATAGTCCAATTCCGCGAGCATCTTTGTTACCATGGAACGTTTTGTACATGCCGAAGATTTTCTCACCGTGTCTGGCCAAGTCTATTCCCTTGCCATTGTCCTCAACTGATAATACATGATGTTGGTCCTCTTCAGAGACTGTAAGAATAATATGGCACTTCTTTTCTATATCTCTATACTTAATACCATTGGTGACCAAATTTAGGATGATGCTTTCTATATATGCGGGGACTCCTTTTATTTTTAGTTGAGAAGAAACCTCTACTATAACCTCAACCTTATTCTCATTAATCAAGGCATTGATGTCTTGTAAAACTTTAGTAATGGTTTTACGAAGCGGGATGGTATCCAATTCCTTTTCCGTCTCCAATTTTACTTGAACCACCTCGTTGAGATGGGCAATGGTCTCATTGAGACCGTTGGATGCCCTACCCAACATATCCAAGGTGTCTTTTCGTTCTTTATCTTCCAAGGTATCATCCAAAAGAAACCCACTTATCATGGTGAGGTTGGCGGCATGGGATCTTAGATTATGGGAAACAATATGGGCAAAATTTAAAAGTCCACTGTTCTGATTAGTGGTCAATTCCAATAGACTCTTTAATTTTTTCTCTGCAATGATTCGGGATGAGATATCAACAATCTGAGATATAAAATGAGAAATTGTACCATCTATTTTAAGTACCGCGGTAACCGTTAAGAAAACATAGACCAACTGCCCCTCCTTGTCAAAATATCGCTTTTCAATTTGATAGGTGGACCGTTTTCCGTCAACAAGTTCGCCGAGGAGGGTTAAATCAATTTCCAGGTCATCGGGATGGGTTATATCTTGAAATGTAAGGTTCAATAGTTCGTCGGTTGTATATCCCAAACTATTGCATAGGCTTTGGTTCACTTGCATGAACTTACCGTCCAGTCCTACCAAGGCCATTCCAATGGAAGAATTTTCAAAAGCTCCTTGATGTGATTCTTCACTCTTAACAAGTTGCATTTGGGTGGTCTTCAATTCGGTAACATCTTCGTTGACCCCTATCATTTTCAACGGCTGTCCATCATCATCCCAAATCATTCCCGCCTCTGCCTTTATCCATCTAATTTCCCCATTGGGCCTTCTTATCCGAAAAGTGGTATTGAAATCTTTTTTCCCTTCAACGGCGTCCTTTACCTCTTGAGCAGATCTTTCTTTATCCTCGGGAAGAATGCAAGACTCCCAGGCTTCATACACCCCATCAAAATCTGATTCTTCAAGGCCATATAGTTCGTACATGTTATGATCCCATAGTACTTGATTTTCTGGAATATTATACTCCCAAATACCTATGCCCGCTGTTTTGGTGGCAAGGGCTAATCTTTCGCTTACGCGTTTATATTCAAACTCAGCTTTTTTTCGAACATCTATGTCTTGAAATGTTCCCGCTAGTCGAACGCACCTGCCATTTACGATTTCAGGCTCTCCAATGGCCCTTACCCAAACCTCCTTCTTTTTTGCAGTAACAATTTGAAGTTCCACATCCCAAGAAGTTCCATGGTCAATTGCATTCTGAACCAACTTGGATATGGTTTCCCGGCTATGACCTTCCTTATAAAAATGAATGCCCTGCTCAAGATTGGGAACATAATCGTAGGGAACTTCATGAATTTCTCGGGTGATATGGGACCAATAAACTGTATTTTTTATCAGGTCAACTTCCCATCCGCCAATACGTGCTACGTCTTGGGCCTTTATTAAAAGTGACTCTTCAAGTTTCTTATCGGTTATGTCCTCTAGAAAAAGAATCAATCCCTCTACAGCACCATTTTTATCAGAAATGGAATTGATTTTCCATTCGTACCAGACTGCATCGCCATTTTCCAGAACCACGCGCATCATATCAGACCGCTGGTCCACACCTTCCAAGCAATAGTTGATGTCCATTTTCAATTCGTCTGGCAGCGTAGGCATGGATTCATAAAAAGGCTCCCCTTTTATATTTCTCGATTGCTTGAACTGCTCCAACCAAGTATCCGTAAAATCCACCAAATTCAACTCTGTGTCCAAAAACGCAAAGGAGATTGGAGCTTTAAGGCAAAGGGATTGATCAATTGTCATCCAGTTCAGTTCGATTATTGTTGAGGGCAAAAGTAACTAAAACCTTTTAAGAATATTTCAGGCACTTAGCTAATAACGATAATTTAAAAAGCTTAGTACCGGACACTGACCCATAGTTGTTTTGTTTAAAGTATAACCCTTTTGTGTTCAATATCCTAGCTACAACGTCAGTTGCAAAACCAAATTGCACTTTATTTTGTTAAACTTTTAAAAAAATAAGTTAAACAAAAATATTTTTGTTTAAGTTTACTATGTATTTCTTAAACATTATAAAACAACAGTCACATGAAAACACTACTGAGAATAACCAAACTTGCTTCACTGGTTATGCTATTTACCCTTGCATCTTGTTCAGATGATGACAATGGAATGGCACCACCACCAGAACCTACAGCCAACATTGTGGAGGCTGCCCAAGCCACCTCAGATTTGAGCACATTGGTGGCCGCACTACAGAAAGCTGATGAAAGTGCCAACAATGATTTGATCACTGCACTTAGTGGTGATGGACCTTTCACCGTATTTGCCCCAACTAATCAAGCCTTTGCAGACCTATTGGCGCAATTGGACGGATATGATTCCCTTGATGATTTCAGTTCACAACAACTTCAAGACCTTTTGGCCGTTATCCTAACCTACCACGTTGTGCCGGGTGCAGCTGCAATGTCCACAGATTTAAGTAATGGACAAACGCTGACCACCTTGCAAGGTTCCTCCTTAGAGGTGAGCACCACCGGAGGGGTTTTTATAAGTGATGCCACAGATGTTGCTGCGCAAGTAACCACAGCAGACGTGGAAACATCCAACGGCGTTGTTCATATTATTGACAAAGTACTCTTACCACAAGCCATTTTAGATGCCTTGGCAGATGTTATTCTTGTACCCATCACCGACTTGGCATTGGGCAACGAGAATCTTGAAAATTTGGTGGCTGCCCTTGTAGCCGCTGATGGCGACTTACCGACCGCTTTGCGAGGTGATGGACCATTTACGGTATTGGCTCCTACTGATGAAGCCTTTGAAACCTTTTTGGATGGTGCCTCACTTGATGACATTCCAACTGAAGTATTAACACAGGTTTTATTGAACCATGTAATTGAAGGTGAATTGTACAGTACAGATTTGCAAAGTTTGGGCGCTGGATATACCTCAACTTTGGCAAGAGGAGTGCAGGATGCCAATATCAGCATCTTCTTTGATACGTCGGACGGAGTTACCTTTAACGGTGTATCTTCTGTAGTTACCCCAGATGTAAAAGCATTGAATGGCGTAGTTCATGTTGTGGATGCCGTAATTGATTTGCCCAATATTGTAGATCATGCTGTGGCCAATCCTAATCTTACTTCTTTGGTGGCCGCCCTTACAGACGGAGGCAACACTACATTCACGGACCTTCTTTCCAATGAAGAGGAAGAGTTTACCGTTTTTGCACCAGTCAACGACGCCTTCGCTGCCTTTACAAATCCGAATTCCAACGATATCAATGCTATCTTGTCCAACCATGTAGTTGTTGGAGCAGCAGCCTTCTCATCAGGATTGATGAACTCATACGTGAACACAGCTGCTGAATTTGATACCGATGAGAATCTGAGCCTATATATTAATACAGATGATGGGGTAACCCTTAATGGAGTGAGCAACGTAGCCATCGCTGATATTGTGGCGACCAACGGTGTAATCCATGCCGTAGATGCCGTAATTGATTTGCCAACCGTTGTAACATTCGCTGTAGCTGACCCTAATTTCTCCACTCTGGTTCAGGCGTTGACCGAGCTTACCCCAAGTACGGACTTTGTAAGCGTCTTGTCTGCCCAAGGTGGTGCGGGAGATGACCCATTCACCGTATTTGCTCCAACCAACGCTGCATTTGAAGCCCTTGCGGCCATTCCAGCTGAGGATGATTTAATACCGGTGTTACAACACCATGTAGTGGCAGGAGCCAATGTTCGTTCAGGTGATCTTTCTGATGGTATTACGGCCACAACTCTTGAAGGTGATGCCATTACCATAAATCTACCTGGAACTGGAGACAACATTGCAGATGTAACCGACGGCGCTGGAAATACAGGAATCGGTATCGATGCAGTGGACGTTCAGGCCATAAACGGTGTTATCCATGTACTGGATGCCGTATTGATTCCTGATACTACGAATTAATATAGATTCCGTTAAGTTTGTTTAGTTTATAGTTAATAAGAAAGCTCCCAAGATTAATTTCTTGGGAGCTTTTCAATTTAAATAGTTGTGCTTTTAAAATTTATGAAGCATCCAATTCTTCCAAAAACTTCTGTGCGTTTTGCAGATGGCCGGCTTTGGTATCTGGATTCATTTTGTCAAAATTGCGTAGCAACATTGCAAGTCTAGGATTCTGTTCAAAGAAATCTCGATTCTTATCCATGAAATTCCAGAAGAGTCCATCCCAAATTTCCTCCCATTCACCACCATCATAATCTCCCATTTTGTTGATGTAGTTGCTACTACTAATGTAGGGTTTGGTACTCATAAGTCCGCCATCGGCAAAGAGCCCCATGCCATACACATTGGGCACCATGACCCAATCATAAGCGTCAATGAAAAGTTCCATGAACCATTGGTAGATGTCATCTGGGTCAAATTCGCACAACAACATAAAATTGCAGAGCACCATTAAGCGTTCAATATGGTGGGCATACCCAGTTTTCAATACTTTTTTGATAGTGATATCCACTGGGGTTATTCCGGTTGTGCCATCATAAAATGATTTTGGAATCTTTCGGGAATAGCCCCAAAAGTTACGGGTACGTTCCTCCGTACCTTTTACTTGATAAATCCCGCGGATAAACTCACGCCAGCCCATAATCTGTCGTACAAAACCTTCCAAAGAATTAATGGGCACCTTATTTTCTTCAGCAAATGATATGGACTCATGTAGCACATCTTCTACAGAAATCATACCCACGTTGAGCATAGGTGTCAATACACTGTGGTGTAAATATGAAGCATCTTTGACAAGGGCATCTTCATAATCCCCAAACTTATGAAACCGGTTTTCCAAGAAATCCATGAACCACCGGTCCGCTGATTCAAAGTTCATGGGATACAAAGGGGATTGGGAAAGCGACCCAAGATTGTCTGCAAAATGGGATTCCACATAGCTTTTTGCTTCTTTAAAATAAGTATCGGCATCAGGAAAGGAAATGGACGGCGGGGTTCTGTTTTTTGGATACTTTTTTCGATTGTCCACATCGTAGGTCCACTTCCCTCCTTTTGGATTATCGCCCTCCAGTAAGATCTCCCGTTTTCTCCGCTGCTGTTTGTAAAATGTCGTTTGAAAAAAGTTCTTCTTGTCTGGTTTGAAGAAATGCTTCAAATCATCTGTTGAATTCAAAAAAAGCGGGGAGTCATACCACTTTACGATAGCCCCTGAGGCACAAGACTTAATTCGCTTTTCCAACCAATTGTCCGTTGGGTCAATTATGTGGAACTCTTCGCATCCTTCGGCAACCAATTCCTTCAATAATATCCGGATATCGGCACGTTCTTCCTGCGCATCAACGTAATGGACATCATATCCTTTTTCGGAAAGAAAATCTGCATAGAATTTCATCGTAGCCCGATGAAACAAAATTTTCTGTTTATGAAAATTATATTGATTAAAAAACAAGGTTTCCTCCACCAAAAACACAGGAACACCCTCTGGAAGCAAATCCAGATTTTGAAAAAGCTGATGCGGAAAACGTAGGCTTACTTTTCTCATTTTTTTGTTAGGGAATTGATCATCCCTTTAAAAACGAAGGCATGAAAAGGCAGCACCATATACCAATACAAACGGCCCCAAAGCCCTTTGGGCCTAAATACCGCTCTTTGGAACAAGGTGTTATCTATTATTTTGAACTCCAACCAAGCTTCGCCCGGTAGTTTCATTTCGGCGAAAAGAAGCAATCGCTTTTGTTTTTTGTCTGCAAGCAATACACGCCAAAAATCCAAGGGATCGCCAGCTTCCAGATTGGTATCGTGCCTACGTCCACGACGCAGTCCCACTCCGCCAAATAATTTATCCAGATATCCACGAATGCGCCACAACAGATTAAAACCGTACCAACCGTTTTTCCCGCCAATGGACCATATTCTGTTAAGGGTATACGTTTCATCCTTTACAATTTTGGAACGCACATCTTTAAAGCAACCGTGATTGGGCACTTGAATGTGATCGGACAACTGGTCATGGAACACCCCACTGCTAATGGCATCCTTCCAACTGGAAATTACAGAGTTCTGTTCAATTTTTTGAAAGGCCAACCTAACGGCTTCCTTATACGGCATCGGTTTTACGTGAAGAATTTCATTGATTTGGCTGGGTTTGGCTATAACTTCAACCTTCATACTATCTACCAATGCCTTGGCCAGATTGAAGGAGGTTGAGGTCACAAAATACAGCCAATACGATGATAATCTCGGGGTAAGCACTGGGAGCGTCAAAATGTATCTTTTTAATCCCCGAACCTCACCAAATTGATACAGCATTTGCTTATATGTTAGAATCTCGGGACCACAAATGTCAAAGGATTGGTTCCTTACTTCTTCTTTTCCCGCTGCACGTTGCAAGAAGCGGAGCACATCGCGAATAGCTAGAGGTTGCGTTCGGGTGTTGAGCCATCTAGGTGCTACCATTACCGGTAGTTTCTCCACAATATCCCTGATAATTTCAAAGGAAGCGCTGCCGCTACCGACAATAATACCTGCTCTAAAGATAGTTAAGTCATACGAATCCGATTTTAAGGTGTTCTCAACAGCCAAACGGGATTTAAGGTGCTTGGACAGTGATTCATCATTCACAATGCCGCTCAAATAAATAACTTGGTTGCACGTAGTTTCTTCAATTAGATTCTTAAAATTTTCTGCGCATTGTTTCTCCAATTCTTCAAAATCGTCTCCTGTGGCGGTCATGGAATGAATTAAGTAGTAGGCCACATCAATATTTTTGGGAAAAACAACATCTTCGGTATCCAAAAAATCCACCTTGATAAACTCAATACCTACCTTGGATTCAATTTCATCGGGAATTCGGTTCAAATCCCGGACACAACAAATAAGTTCATGTTTTTCAGACAAAAGGTTCATAACCAAACGTTTGGCTATGTATCCTGTTGTTCCTGTGATGAGAATCCGCATTTAAACTGTTTTGCTCGTGTTTTTCGGGCGTTGGTATGGGTATCTCGTCTGCAATTTGGGTAAAGCATAGCCATCCAGACCGTTGATACTGACAATATTTCCTTTGGAAAGGTTCACAAAACCATCTTTTTCCAACAAATCATCTTGAATATACGCAGAAAGTATTTCACCCACTACAAGAATTGTCCCATTCAGCTTTATGGGGTATTCTTCCACAAATTTCATAGCCAGCTTTATGGGTGATTGAGTAACGAAAGGGGCTTTAAAATTGTTGATATATTCAGATTTGAGGTTGGTCATTTTAAACTCTGATACTTCTTTTGGATACTTTGCCGAAGTATGGTGTCCATCCTCCATGATTTCTTGGGATATGTGATTTATAGTATAAAAACCAGTCTGTTTTAGGTTGTCATAGGAATTTCTGGCCACGGTAGTCGGCCTCAAAACAAATCCCAACACGGCAGGATCGGAACCCAAATGAATCACCGAACTGAAAACGGCTACATTTTCATTACCGTGATTATCGACGGTTGCAATAAGATTGGCCGATTTAAACCCGGACAAGCTATTGATCAAATTTATGCGGTACAGCTTGTCCAGAGAGCCCAAGTCCGTTTGTGTAAAACATCTCATACCAATGTGTTAAAATTGCCCACCTTGACCTGATTTGCCTTGAGGTCATGCAACAGGTTATACAGACCGAAGAATGTTCGGTTGATGTAGATAAAGTGTTTGGAGCCCCTGTTGGCATCCATTCGTCTCAACTCGGTATTTTGTGCATATTTTTTGCCCAACTCGGCTATTTTTCCAAAAAAGACAGTGTCTGAAAAATCAAATACCTCATTATGGAACGGTTGGGTGAAAAGGCTCAGCATTTCCCGAAACATGTTGGTGAAGAATTGAATTTCCTCTGGGGAATCTTCAGGTCGTAAAATTTCCAGCTCAAAAAGTTTCTTTTTAAAGAATTTCGGATTGGAAATATTCTCTTTTTTGGCCAATTCAAAATAGGGAACATAAAACGAATCGGGAATTGACTTGATGCAGCCAAAATCCAAAACTACAAGTTGGTTGTCCTTAGATACCAAAAAATTGCCAGGGTGAGGGTCTGCATGTACTTTTTTCAACTTATGGATTTGGAACATATAAAAATCCCACAACGCTTGGCCCAAAATATTGGATACGGTGCTGTCTTGGTTGTGCGCGGTGAATTCAGATAAATGCTCCCCCTGCATCCAATCCATGGTTATGATTTTTTCCGAAGAAAGATCTTTGTAATAGGTCGGGAATTTTAGATTGGGCAAGTGACTGCAAGCATCTACCATATTTTGGCTTTGCTCAATTTCCAATAGGTAATTGGTCTCTTCCATCAATTTATCCCGTACTTCCTTAAAATACTTGTCGCTGTCCTTTCCTTTTATATTGAACATTTTTAGAGCGATGGGCTTTACAAGGGCTAAATCCGTGGCTATACTATCGGATACACCTGGATATTGAATCTTTACGGCAAGTTTCTTTCCATCCTTTGTGGCTTGGTGTACTTGCCCAATGCTGGCACCATGAACAGCTTCAGGGTTGAAGGAATCAAAAACTTCTGATGGGGATTTTCCAAAATACTTTCGGAAGGTCTTGTTCACCAAAGGTCCTGAAAGTGGTGGTACGGAAAACTGGGAGAGTGAGAATTTTTCCACATAGGCCCTTGGTAACATGTTCTTTTCCATGCTCAACATTTGGGCTACTTTAAGGGCACTGCCCTTTAACTCCCGAAGGCTGCCGTAAATATCCTCGGCATTGTCTTGATTGAGCTTTTCCTTGGCCTCCTCTTCTGAAGTCGTTATTTTGTTTCCGTAATATTTCAGGTAATTTACACCTACCTTGGCTCCCGTCTGCACCAATTTTGTGGCACGTTGTATTTTGGAAGTGGGGATACTATCTATTGTTTTCATTTACGACATTGCCATTTTTTCCTTAAAAATAAACTTCCCCAAATCCACTAAACTTTGCAATGGGGTCGCTTCCAAAACATCAAAAGAACTATTGACAGATTTTTCAATGAGAATGTCCGTTTTCTCAAAAGATGGTGAGTTGTCATCAAGCCAAAACTTTAGAATAAAGAGCAATTGTCCCCAAGCACTTTCCGAAATAGCCTTACGCTGAAACTTTTCAATGCGTTCTTGGTTGAGTTCCATGGTTTTTATGTCAAGGCCATCCACATACTTTTTAAAGTCCTCCCTAAGCTTGTGCAATGTTTTGAGGTTGTCCAAGGCATGCTTTCTATTTTGCAGGATCAGCGAGACATAACTTCTATTGGCAGTTAAAATCTCAAAAAAGGTATAGTAAAAGCTCAACAATTGGTTCCGCGAGTTGGATGTGTTGTAGGCTTCATCTTTATGCAACAGCGCTAAGGTGTTTTCCAGAAACGTTGAAAATATGGAAGACTTGATTGCACCGAACGAACCAAAGTGTTCATAAAAACTGGTCTCTTCAAGATTGTAGGTTTTGCAGAACTTATATACCGAAGCGGGTTCTTCATCGTGTTCCAGCACATATTCCATGAACCATGAAACAATCTGCTGTTTGGAAATATTCTTCTTTTTTGCCATCGTCCTTGTTTTCTGTAAAGATACAAAATGTTTAATGTTTCTATTTAAAAATTAAACATTTTAACAAGGATAATTTTATAGATTCTCAGGGTTAATGGCCAGACTCTTGAACAACTTGGCTTTGGTATGAAAAAACTTGTTTTGCATTTCGTTACGTTTTAGGTAGGCGTCAATGAGTTTGCTTTCCCTGGAATTTATCAAAAACAAGGAACTCTCCCCAAAACTGAATTTTCTTTCTTCCGCCTCAAGCAAAGTACCGTAATCCCTCACTATATTGGCTATCAACGTATTTTGGGTAAGGTAGGAATCCAACTCCCTATAAATGGCGATAACCTTGTTCTGAATTTCAATTTGGGCATTATCCCGCTCAAACTCGGCATCCCTTAATTTGAACTTAGCCAATTTTAAATCACCTCTTTCTTTACGTAAAAACAACGGAAAACGGAACGAAAGCCCTCCTTTATAATTTTCTGTGACCAAAGAATTGATAAATTCGGGTGTCTCGGTTATAAAATTGTACTCCACATCTAATTTTGGGAGCAACTTGTTTGCCTTAAGCCTTCGGTCCACCACAAGACCATCAATCTTAAAATCGAGTGAACGTATTTTAGGGTGGTTATCCAAGGTGAAACTGTCCAAAGGCTTTCCCAAAATTTCCAAGGTTGTATCTATTTCAGCATCAGCTTCCAAATTTGGCACCACATTGTCCTGCAATTCCACGGGCACATCATCAATCCATAAGAAATTGGACAACTCCAGAGACCTTTTTATCAGTTTCACCCTGGCTTGCTCCAAGCTCAACGCTCTATTTTCAACTGCTATTTTGGCTTCTACGGTATCAATTATGGCGATATCTCCTGCCAAGGCACTGCTTTTTACACCCTGAAACCTGACCTCGGCATTTTGTAAAAAATCCTGAAAAACTTCAGCATCCCTGTAGGCCCGTAACCAATCAAAATAAGCCAAAGAGGCATTAAAGAGCACTTCATTCACCAATAAATCTTGGTCGGCTTTGGATTGCTCCCTAAAAAATTTGGCTTTTCGCAGGGTAGCCATGCGTTCGTTGATCCAAAATCCCTGTAAGACGGACATAGAGACCCCAGCACTGTACAAACCGTCTTCTGGAAGCGTTTCATTAGGGTTGATGTAAACGCCCTCACTTTGTTGATAATTTCCTTTGAGTTCAATCCCGAACCACGTTGGTAGTTTAAAGGTAGTATTGAGTCGATCCCAATATTCGGTGTCCTTGAACTGCTTGCGGTCATAATCCACTTCAACCTTAGGGTCAAACCCTCCCCTGGCCTTCATAAGATTGGCCTGACCAATGGGTATAGCAAGCTGGGCCTGCTTGGCAACCGGATGGTATTTTTTCACATATCCCAAATACTCTTTAAAGCCCAGGACCAAACTGTCTTGCTGGGCATGGGAAGCAAAGATGGTAAGGAAAAAAATCCAAATAAGGTGGTTAATCCTACTACTTTTTGGCATCGGCAGTTGAATTTTGAGGTTGGTAATAATTGGGTGGAAAACCGTTGAGCTGTCGCCATAGCTCAAACCAAATGGGAACATCTTCCAGCAAAGCCATGGTTCTTGCGCCAGAACCAACCCTAATATCGGTTGGCCATTCTGTATCTTCCTCATCTGGAGCCAACAGGATACGATACTTTCCGTTAGGACTAATGAAGGTTTCAATGGCCACAACCTCACCACCAAAGGTACCATAGGAAACGTTGGGCCACCCACTGAAAACAATTGCCGGCCACCCATCAAATTGTATTCGCACTTTTTCCCCAATGTGCATTAAAGGTAAGTCTATGGGTTCTACAAAGGTTTCCACGGCCATATCGTATTTTGCGGGCATTATTCCCACTAAGCGATCTCCTTCCTTAAAAGTTTCCCCGATGCCTCCCTGGATGGCCCTATTTATAAATCCACTTTGGGGCGCCCGGATGTAATAGAGGGCATTTCGAATTGAATAGTTGGTAAACTCATTTTCCAGTTTTGTTACTTGTGCCTCCGAGTCAAATTGATTGGACTGTGCGGTGAACTTATCACTCTGCGCCTTTGAAATCTTGTCGGTGTACTCTGCTTGCACCCTTGTTATCTCAACTTGGGCGTTCAACACTTCATTTTTGCTGGCCAGGAGCTTATTCTCTTGTGAGATAAGCTTTGCTTGGGTTTCTTGTAACTTCAAGCGTTTTTCCTCTACATCGGTAACTGCCTTTAGTCCCTCGGATTCCAATTGTGTGGTCCGGTCAAATTGCCTTTGGGCAATCAATATGTTGGTCTTTGCCGCTTCTAGATCTATACTATCGCTTTGGACCTTTAATTTGGATTGCAGCAATTTGTTTCGAGCCTGTTCCAATTTCAAAGACCTTTCTTGCACCAGCGCGGCTATTTGAGCATCAAGGGCTTTCACTTTCTCTTGATACGAGGTGACCGACATCTCTTTTGCCTTAATCTGCTGTCCTGTTCTTTCTACCAGTTTGGGATCAAAGTATTCATTCTTTATTTCAGAAATGTGCAAGATGGTATCTCCCTTTTCAACAAAATCCCCTTCCCTGACAAACCATTTTTCAATACGGCCCGGAATTGGGGATTGAATGGTCTGGGGACGCTGGTCTGGGGTCAAAGTGGTCAGATAACCCCGCCCGGATATGGTCTGTGTCCAAGGTAGAAACAACACTATGAACCCTATGATAAAAAATACAGCCAGAAAGCGATTGAACTGTTTGTAGTGCCGCTTATGAAAGACCTTTCCAGCTTTGTACACCGTAATGTCTACCTTTTGGTTTAACCTGTTATGTGAGATATTGAGCATGGTTTCTAGCTTTCTTTAATCAATTTTCCGTTTTCAATAGCAATGGTTCGGCTGCAAAGGCGCTCCCATTTTGGATTTTCACTCACGATGACCAAAGCCCATCCATTGGAGGCATCGGTTAAAAATTCCATGATTTTATCGGCTTCCATTTCTGTAAACTGGTCCAAGGGGTCTTTCAAAATTAAAAGTTTGGGTCTACGCACAACACTCCTTGCCAGTACAATTTTCTTGGATATGGTATATGGAATCTTTTTCCCTTCGGGATACAAGATGGTCTGGAGCCCCTTGGGTTGTTCTTTTACAAACTGGGTCAGCCCTGTTTTCTCAATGGCCCAGTATACGTCTTCCATGGGAATTGATGTGTCACCAAAGGTGATGTTGTCCAACATGGTACCTTCAAATGGGTATTCTTCGGTAAGGGATTGCCCCAAATAAGTTCTATACTTATTAAGAAATATACCCTTTAAATCTACATTGTTCACGTAAATTTTGCCCTCAGCGGGTTCCAAGATACCTGCAATTAAACGAAGTAAGGTAGAGCGGCCAGACCCACTGGGTCCTTTCAGCAAAATGGAGCATTTTGGCGTGATGGTAAAGGATATATCATCCAAAATCTTCTTTTCCCTTCCCGGAACCTTATAGACCACATTATGCAGTTCTATGGTCATTCCTTCATTTTCCTTGAACGGTGTTTCTCCTTCTTGGGGCTCCAATTCCTTGTCCACCACTTGACCCAATTTTTCGAGCGATGTCAATAAGTCATAAAAGGTTTCTAGTCCAGTAATGAGCTTTTCAACGGAATTGATGACCAAAAGGATAATGATTTCGGCTGCTACAAACTGACCAATGTTCATTTGCTGATCAAGCACCAAAAGTCCACCAATCAAAAGCAAACCAGCCGTGACTAAAACCTTGAATCCGATCATTTGAATGAATTGCAGTACAATTACCCTAAAATGACTTTCTCTAGCCTCCAAATATTTATCCACAAGCCTATCATTCTTGTCCATGGCATGGGAGGTTTTTCCTGAAAGCTTGAAGCTAATGATGGACCGGGCAATTTCTTGAATCCAATGGGCTACTTTGTACTTGTTCTTGGATTCATCCAAACTGGTTTCGAGACCTCTTTGCGCGGTAAATTTGAACACCACATAAATCAACAATACCAAAAGTAGACCGTAAATGATGAAAAACGGATGGTAAAAAGAGAGCAGAATCAATCCAAAAATAATTTGGAGTAATGCTGCAGGGAAGTCGATCAGTATTTTGGATAAGGATTTTTGAATTGTGAGAGTATCAAAAAACCGGTTGGCCAGTTCCGGTGGATAGTAGTTGCTCAACTGACTCATCCGTATTTTTGGAAAACGGTACGCAAATTCAAAAGAAGAGCGAGTAAAAATTTTCTGCTGAACGTTTTCTATGATCCTAATCTGCATCAATTGCAATGCTCCACCAAAAGCCACACCCAGAGTCACCAAAATTACCAGAACCACCCAAGAAGTACTTATCTGGGCGCCCTGAATCAGGTTAATGATAGCCTGTATTCCCAGAGGAAGGGATAGGTTTACCAATCCTGCAAATATTGCATAATAGAATACTTGAAAAATATCCTTTTTGTCCAAAGTGAGCATGCGAATCAATCGCTGCCATGTGGTTAAAATGTCTTTACCCATTCGTCTCTAGCTTTAAAGTTCGGTCAATTAAATCTGTAAAGTATTCCAAAGGTGATACAGATTCATTACAGTTGGTTAGGGCAGGAAAATGTTCTTTTAGAAAATATTGATGCAAGGATCCCTCAAAAATTGTGCTGGCAAGGCTAATCGGGTAAGGGTATTCACGGTCTACTGCCTCAATCATTTCCGTGAGTCTATTGACCAATCGCTTGTAGACCAAAAAATAGCCTTCCTTGTTTTCTTTATCCACTTCCTTGGTGAGGTAGGATTTTGAATATTCATTAATTACGATTTTGTTTAAAATGACCTCATTGATATGTAAGAAAGTGGTGTCTTCTTCAACCTTCTGGGTGAGGATTTCAATGGCTCTCCTCAATTTCTTTTCATTATCTGAAATACCATAGGTGGCAAATACCATCCTGTACTCCAACCAACCCCAATACCACGAGGCCAGATAGAGTAAAAGTTTATGCTTGTTCTCAAAATACCGATAAATGGAACTTTCATTGGATTGAATTGCAGTGCCCAATTTTTTAAAAGTAAAACTTTCAAATCCCATCTCATTAATCATCAATATACTATGCTCAACAATTTTCTTTCCTAACTCTGATGATTCAGGATCTTTTAAATATAGGTTTTCATTAATTCCCATACGCAGAGACTGCATTAATCTTTCCATTTTTATGTGCATTTTGAGATTAATCATCGCAAATATAAAAGTATTACTATTACATTATAATAGTTTAACTTTCAATTAACGGTTACAGTCTTTATTTCGATTTGCTTAAAACCACTGAAAATAATCAATATGCAGGGTGCCTTGCTAAAATAAATCCAGCTTTTGTAGAGCTCTTGGGTATTCAGAAGAAGAGTTGCATTCTAAATTAATCTCTGAATTTATTTGTCATGAGAATAGGGAACGTTCTGGTGCACAAAGGGAAAAGTTGATTGAAAATGTACCGTTGGTCAGTTTTAAGAACCACTATGTGTGTAAATCAGGAGACTTGGTTTGGTGGTTTGGCTGCATTGGACTTCAATACCAATGAGAAATGCACGATTGATCTAGACCATTTAGGTGGAGAGTGCGGTAAATGAGGGAACTATTTTTACAAGCATATTCAAAGGATACTACCCAATTCCTGAATATTGAATAATACTAATCATAAATTGATCTCAAGACCTATTGGGCAGTGGTCCGAACCATACACATCTGAAAAAATGCGCACGGATTCCACTTTGTCCATCAACTGTGGACTGATCAAAAAATAGTCAATTCGCCATCCCACATTTCTTTCCCTGGACTTGAATCTATAACTCCAATAGGTGTAGGCAACTTCATCAGGATGCAATTTGCGAAAGGAATCCACAAACCCCGAGTTCAAAAAATTGTCCATCCCATCTATCTCAGCTTGGGTATAACCAGCGGTCTTATTGTAGTTTGATTTGTCATTCTTTAGGTCAATAGGTCTGTGGGCCACATTAAAATCTCCACAAGCAATAACCGGTTTACTGGCTTCCAGATTTTTGAGATACTTAAGGAAGTCCGCATCCCACGTTTTACGGTAGTCCAACCGGTCCAATTGTTGTCCGGAATTGGGAACATATACATTGACCAAAAAGAAATCATCATATTCTGCACATTGAATCCTTCCCTCGGCATCGTGCGCAGGAACACCCATATCGTTTTTTACCGATACAGGGCGCCTTTTACTCAGTAGTGCTGTGCTGGAATATCCCTTTTTTTCTGCTGAATTTGAAAAAACCTCATAATCTTTTAAGTCTTCCAACTCTTTCTCAGTTTCATGTTCCTGTGCTTTTGTCTCTTGAATACAAAGCACATCTGGATTGATTTTATCAATAATTTCCGAAAAGCCTTTTTTGGCGATGGCACGGATTCCGTTTACATTCCAAGAAAGAATCAGCATAGGGTTCTCTTTAATTTGAATAGTTTTTAAAGATAAGTGATATGGATGATTATCTCAGAAAATATTCCAAATAGAAGAAATGTATCTTAAATGGGTTGGTTTACATACAAACACGTTAAGTGTATTGTACTACATCAATTTTATGATTTCTTTGGTGCATGACTCTATATACCGCTGAGAACCGGAGTTTCCATCTGAAGGGAAGGATATAGACCACTATCCTGTGAAAGTGTGTTCTTATATTCTATCAAAGCCATCACCAATAGATTGTCTCCTATATTTTGCAAATCATTTATCATGGGAGGTATTACTACATTCTGAGAAACGCATTCGCCTTTTTCAAACATCATCAGTGAAATTCTCCCATCAGAAAATCTAGTAATGGCCTCTCCCCCTGACAAGGAAACCAACTTAAAACTGTTCTTCATCAATCTAAAAGGTGTCCTTTCATAAGACTCGAGTATTATCAACCCGATTTTGACGTTCTTGGATTGGTAAATTCGATATTCATTGAAATCCTCGCAAGTTTGCAACTGATGGAGTTCGGCTAAATCCATCGTATCCCAGGAATCAAAATTTTCCTTTCTGCTTAATTCAACATATTTCATTATACATGGCGTTACCCATTACTACTTTCTATTTTGCTTGAAAATGTTCCAAAAAATATACACGGTTACTGAAATACATATGGGAACGAGAACCAAATCTGTTCGTATTAGTTTGTTTTTTATGGAAGTGTCCAATCCATTAAAATCCATTATATGCATAGTAACCGTTAACCACATAATAACTACCAATACGAAAAGAAGACCATCTATGAGTTTCATGAACTATTGCGTTTGATATAACTATTTAATTTAAAGCGGGCATAAAATCCTCAAGAATCTTTTGAACCATCTCACAGGATAAAGGTTTACTTAAAAACCCTTGACATGCGCTGTGTCTATCAGCATCAATCCTGTCCTTTACGTTGGTTGATGATGAAAGCATAAAGATCTTTGTCTTGGTTAAACTTTTGTTCTGCAACCTGCTGTATGCATCCAAAAATTCAAAACCACTCATTTCGGGCATATTAATGTCCAGTAATATGATGTCTGGTATGAAATGGTAATCTGAGCTAGTACCGATACTCAAAGAGCTTAGGAAATCCAATGCCTTTTTTGCCCTAATGAAGGTTAGGATTTCCACATCGCCCACTGTACGCTCAATAAACTTACGATTAACGAACAGGTCAATCTCGTTGTCATCAATCAACATAAAGTTTAATCCCATGATTCAATGGTTTAATTTTTTCAATCTAATTTGGACTGCAATTCGTTTTGTAATGTCTAACATCTTCAACACATAAAGATTCTTCGTTTTGGAGTTGAGCTTGCTCGTTCCACACTCAACTGGCAATCTCTTTTAAGTTTTATGCCGGCATTTTAAGGTAAACCGTTCATTTCCTTTATAATCTTCATCAATTTTTCCCCCTTTTAAGAAATCTGAAAAAACCAGTTCTCTTAACTTTTCATCCATTACTTCCTTTTTAAAAGGGTGAGGTTGTGTGGCCATGGCATTTACTTTTGAAGCTTTCTTGTTTTATATTCTAAACAATGCTCTTGGGCCTCCTCCATATCATTACATATAATAAAAGGAGTTTTGGTATGATAGATCCTTTTGTAGGATTGCACCAATAAACTGATTGAGAGGGAGTTTACAACATATACTTCATATATGATATGAGATAGATTGTTGAAGCTTTTTGCCAACAACAGGCCTGCTTCACTGGAAAAAGTACCTTTAACGTCACGTAGGTCGATCAAAAAAGGCATGGGAGTCCCTGTGGATAAATCCGCAATTGTATCAAGATACAGTTGGGCAGTCCTTGAATCCAACTGATGCTGGGAATTAAAGTTGCGTATCTTTCCAAATAGGACCCCATTGCCCTTGGTCCAAAAAGTGGCATGTTTATGAATAATCATCTCTTCCATACGCCAATCACTTGCTGATTATCCATACAACCCTTTTTGAAACTGCCAAAACTATGGTCCAGTGCTACTTTGGGATTACTGTACAATGTGTTCCAAAAGGCGTTGCCCGTTGCAATACAATACATTGACAGTAGTATCCTCAAAGTATTGGACCTGACCAAAAATGATGTAGACAAGACTGAAAAATCTAACAACGATGGGGGGGATAAAATGGTAAACAGTCTAAAGGCTTCAAAATTTCCAACTTCCCTCAAATCAATCAACAAAGGGAGATATCTACCCTTTGACAAAGTCGCAATTCCACTTGCAAAAATTTTTGCGACATCATCTTCAAAAATTGCACCTTCACATTCCTTACTTATTGTACAATGAATGATATTAGAATCTATCCAAAATACAACTCCATCAATCTCAGTCATGCTTTAAATCATTTGCAAAACACAAGACAATGGGTGTGCCAAATTAGATTTTATTCGACCAAATAAATTATAAATAATTGAATGTCAATATTTTAAATAAATTTTTATACTGCAAGGTCATAAGTAGGGGTCACGGTATACCGTTTTTATAAAAGTAAGAAATAACTTACTTCGCGGTATTCCGTGGGCATTTACTTCTTTTTAATGCCCAATTTGGACATTTTATCTCGTAAAGTGCTTGGTTTTAAATCGAGTAGTGTAGATGCGCTATCAGGCCCTGAAATTTTCCAATTGCATTTCTCCAAAATGCTGACAATATGGTTACGTTGGATGGCATCCAGTGATAGGTTATTGGATTTAATGGGCATTTTGGACTTTTGCATCTCAGATTCAAAGCCGGGAATCACCAATGTTTCACCATTGGAGAGAATGGAGGCCCTTTCTATTAAATTTTCCAATTCCCTAATATTTCCAGGCCAATCATAGGACCTTAGTTTTTCCATGGCCTCATCCGAGACATATTTTATCTGCTTTGCATACTCCTTGTTAAACTTGTCCACAAAATGTTCCACCAATAATGGGATATCCTCTTTTCGTTGTCGTAAAGGGGGGATTTCAATGGGAAAAACATTAAGCCTGAAATACAAATCTTCACGAAATCTTTTCTTTTCTATTTCTTCTTTGAGATTTCTATTGGTAGCGGCAATGACCCTGACATCCAATTTTTTTGTTCCCATTCCGCCAACTACCTCAATCTCTCCCTCTTGTAGGAAACGTAAAATCTTGGGTTGCATGTCTAAGGGCAACTCCCCTATTTCATCCAAAAACAAAGTACCACCATCAGCCAGTTCAAATTTTCCCACCTTATCGGTGAAAGCACCTGTAAAAGAACCCTTTTTGTGCCCGAACAACTCACTTTCTATAAGTTCACGCGGTATGGCGGAACAATTCACTTTAATCAATGGTTTGGTGCTCCTGGCGCTAATATTGTGCACCGCTCTGGCCAAAAGTTCCTTACCTGTACCGGACTCTCCCAATAATAACACGGTGGCATTGGTCGCGGCTACTTTCTCTACTTCACTGAGTACATCACTGAACTGGGCACTACCATACACCATTTCCTCAAAATTGAACACCAAGTCGAGCTCATTCCTTAGATAAGTGTTTTCCTGTTCCAATTGATCTCTTAGAACATTTAATTCTGCATTGGCTTTGGACAGTTCCTGATTGGAAAGAACAAGTTTATCTTCGGCCACTTTCCGCTCATGGCTCTCAACCATCATGGAAACTATGTTTGCAATGGAAGTGGCAAATTCCTGTTCATCCGCCGTCCAATCTCTCGTTTCGTCCCCCACATGTTCAAAACAAATAATTCCATAATAGCCACTTGTACTATTGATGAAAACATCCATCAGTGATTTTATGTTATTGGGAGACAAGTAGTCTTTAGTGAACAATTTAGTGATACTATTGTTTTGGGCGTCCGTTACCCTTACAGTTTGATTTTTGTTCAAGGCCTCAAAATAGTTGGGGTTACCCTCTTTTTTTAGCAGCATTCCATGTGAATGTCCATCTTGATCCAAATCGTAAAGGTTTTCACAGTAAATCTCACTTTTATCAGCATTGAAACTCCAAATACTTACACGACCAACATTTAAGGTTACCGCGGCCAACTCTGTAATTTGATTTAGGGAGCGTTTGAAATTTTTACCGACAAGACCAGCCAATTTTAGAATAACGTCTTTTTTTTCTGAGGACTTTAAGGCACTTTCCTCCAAGGCGGCTTTCGCCTTTACCTCTTCAGATATGTCCTTCATGGTTCCGAAAAGGGCTATAACCTCACCCGTATCATCGGTTATATTTCCCGTTAAAAAGGTTGCCAAAAACTTTTCGCCATTCTTTCGAATAAACTCAAATTGGAACGACGGGGCCTCACCTCTTGCTACCTTTTGGTTGGTCTTGGCTATTGTTTCAAAGTCTTCTGGTTTAACAAAAGGGTAAGGCAAATTGAGCCCTATGAGTTCTTCTCTGGAATAACCAAGAATATTACAGGTGGATTCATTTACCAAAATAATTTCACCCTCAAGATCTACAATGATAAGCCCCTCTTGCATGGACATAATGAGTTTATCTGTAAACTCTTTGGCCATTTTTAAATCCAGTTCGGCCTTTTTACGCTCAGTGGTATCAATGATCGTTGCAAAATAGGAATGAACATCTCCATTCGGACCTTGCATTAGAGAAACCATTACATCCACATTAAAACGGCTTCCATCCTTGCGCATATAGACCGTCTCAAAATTGTCCAGTTGTTCTCCCCTTTCAATTTTCTCATGCCTTAAATTGGACTCATCCTCAATTTCTGGAGGGGAAAAAGGATAAGGGCATTGTTTCCCTATCAGTTCTTCCTCGGAAAAACCCGACATCTTGCAAAACGAAGGGTTTACACTTGTTATTTCGGTCTCCAAATTAAACACCACCAGTCCTTCATGCATCGATTCAATAAGCCCTTCAGAATATTCCTTGGCTGCTCTTACCTCTAGTTCCGCATTTTTGCGTTGTGTAATATCTCTAATAACACCAATCAAAAACTTGTTTCCCTTTTCGTCAACAAACCGGGTTTTCTTGGTAGAAATAACTTTTGTTTTACCTCCTCGAACGGTAAGACTCTCTTCATTGACATTCTCGATTCCTGTTTCTATTACCTCCCTATCAATTTTTAAAAAACTTTCCCTCTCCTCTGGTGTTACATCTTCAGCCAATGTCTTGCCCAAAATATCCTTGCGTGAGAGTCCGAACATTTCACAGAAAGCATCGTTTGCCAACAATAATCGGCTTTGGTCATCTTTTACAAAGAGGGGGTCGCCAATATTGTTTATAATGTTGTCCAAGTACTTTTTACTGTCCAGTAAAAGCTCTTCAGTTCTTTTCTTTTCTGTTATGTCCGAAAAAAAGATGGTCAATCCTTCCTTGGAGGGGTAAAACCTATTTTCAAACCATTTATCTAAAGGTGAATAATAATGTTCGAGTTCCTGTTTTTGTTGTGTTTCAAAAGCCTTTATGGCCAAAGTATAAAACGGCATTTCAACCATATCCGGGAACTCTGTCCAAATATGCTTTCCAATCAAGTCCTCCGGTGTTCTATCCACAATAGCGGCAGCATTCTTATTGACATACGTATAGTGCCAATCCGTATCCAAGGAAACAATACCATCGCTAATGTTGTTTAGGGTAAAATCCAACTGGGAAACCAGTTCTTTCTCTTCTAGAAGGTAACTATACTTTCTTCTATAGTTTAAAACCGAAAATAAATCTTGGTTCACGGAGACATTCTGAATAGTGTCAATTTTTCCGTGTGTGATATCCCTCAACAATCCTAGATGGGCAATTATATTTCCTTCCTTATCCTTGATACTCGATGAGAAAATTGATACGGGAAAGTGACCTCCATCCTTACGCATATGTATAGTCTCGTGTTCACCTCTAATGCCCTCTTTCAAGGTTTCTTTGAATCCCATCAAAAAATCCTTCTTGAGCTCATCTGGCCAAAACGGAAAAGGCGCTTCTGCCCCTATCAGTACTTCTTTTTCAAAACCGGTCAGTTCACAAAGTGCCGAATTGACAATTATTATTTTTCCGTTGGCATCCGTTATTAGCAGTCCTTCACTTATGGATTCTACATAGATATCGGAAAAGCCAAGGTCTAATTTTAATTTTTGAACCAGTGTCTTGTTAATTTCACCCATACGTAACCTGATGTACTCCCAAACTTATAGATTGTAGAATTTTACGTGTTAATTTAAATATTTTTGGGGGAGCGAGCAATATTTTGCAATGAGCATATGCCTAAACAAAATGCATAGGGATCTGTCTGAAAATTTTCCTTTCCCTATATCAACTGAGTTAATTTACTAAAAATTTTGCTTTCATCCAATGCGACAGATAAGCCCAAAATGCCACGTAAAAAAGTGATCGAATTTAATGTGTAATCGACCCATCTCGACGTGAAATCAATATCTCCATATTGGAACGAATTGGATTTTCTGACTTGAGAAAGGATCAATTATTAGATAGATCGATGCATTGATTGTTCAATTGCATGATTGTTATACGCTGTTTAAAATGTATATGTTAAAAGGCCTCAGCAAGAAAACTTACTGAGGCCTTTTAAGTACTGGTGATCGCGGAAGGATTCGAACTCCAATCGCTACCCCTTGTTTTTATTAGCTTTTACCTTGCTTATGTTTTGTACTTACCAAACTACAGAATACTTTAAGTAATTGTATTTGGTGGATAGTAAATCCTTACATAAACCAGTAGTCTACAAAATACCAATTAGGGGTGCATCTACTTACTTATATTTTATCGATAACTGTCCCAACTGCCAAATAATTTTTATAGAATCCTTCATTGACAATTTTGAACCATCTGCATGAATCCATCTTTTTAAGGGTTGCTCGCAAATAAGCGAAGTTGCTTTTTCCTTTCCATACTTTTTCCCCATTCGTATAAAAATTTCCACATCGAACAACCATCTGGTTTTAAACGGTTTGTTAAATACATCCGAAACGGTATTTGGGCGCATTACCTTGGCACCACATTGCGTATCCTTAAAAGGCATTCCCAGAATTTTCTGAATAATCAGGTTTATGGTCTTACTGATGATTTTTCTAGCGGATTCTTTAGTGATATCGGCTCCCATTCTACTGATTCTAGAACCACTTACAATATCGAAGTTAGAACCTTCAATAGTACGAACCAGTTCATCGAAATCCGTAAAATCCGTGGAAAGGTCGGCGTCTAGATAACCTAGGTAATCAAACTGATCGTCTTGAGCCAAGTGCAACATTCCTTGACGCACTGCTTCCGCTTTTCCTCCATTCACTTTACAATCGTAAATACTGATGGCCTCTTCGTTCCCATTTCTTATTTCTTCCAACACCTCCAAGGTATTGTCGGTACTACCATCGTTCACAAAACACAGGTGGTATCCAGGATGCTTTTTGGCAAAATCCTGAAACTCTTTTCCAGATAATCGTTCAGCTTCATTGTAGCAAGGTATCACCACCCCAACACAATGTTTTTGAATCAATTGTAATTCCTTTTTTACCGATTGTTTCTCCAAAATGGGAGGACCTATGGTTCTTTTTACCCTTGCGACCATCTCATCCAAACCGATGGGTTTTTTCATGTAATCGGCGATACCAAGCTCAAAACTGTTCAAGATCACTTCCTCGTCATTATTTCCAGACATTACCATAATCGGAACGTTCATGTCAATATCCTTAAGTTGGTCAATCACTTCCAAACCGGTCATCTCAGGCATGTTCATATCCATAATGACCAAATTTGGCTGGAACTCTTTAAAGATTTCAATCCCTTCTTGTCCAGTAGTGGCAGTCTTTACCAAGTATCCAATCTCTTTAAGTTTTCTCTGTACGGATAGCAGTATTAATTGCTGGTCGTCTATTGCTAAAATTTTCATAGGTTAAGATTTAGGTTTTTGAATAATTTCTGAAGCAAATCTATAACTAGTTGACGTTTTAGATTGGCGAAAAAAGTTGGAAATCAATTAAGTGTAGACGAATGGTAAAATTGAGCCGATGGATAGTCCATTGGTTTTTCGACAATATTTCGACCTTTATACTGTTATATTTTCTGACAGATATCAATGCAAAAACAAACCAACATAACACTGGCAATTGCGCTGGTTTTTGGGCTTATTTTTCATGGGGCGAATATCTTTTTCACTTTAGAATCCACCTATGATGCCCTCATACACCTATTTTTTGCCGACCACTACGCAAACAGCTGGTTCGAACCATGGGATTATCGCTGGTACACCGGGTTTACCGTACAAGGGTATCCTCCATTGGTTCACCAGTTTATGGCTTTGCTTTCCTATGTAGGAGGGTTAAAGTTCGGATTGTTTACCATGGCCTTGTTTATCATTGCTTTGTTCATCACCGGAGCATACCGCTTTGCCTTGGTCATTACGGCCAATCGTAAAATCGCAGGATACACTGCCCTGCTTGCGGCATTTTCTTCCATGTTTTTGGAAACCTTGCACATTTTCGGACAATTGCCCAGTTTAATGGGTATTTCCATTTTAATGCATGCCCTGCCCGAAATCTACATGTGGATAAAGACCGGCAGAAAGTTCAAGTTGATTTCCTCGCTTTCCATGATTGCGGTTACTGTAACCTCCCATCATGTGACCCCAATTTTTGGTATGGTATTTTTTATTTTTCCATTGATAGGGTTGGTAATTATGGACGCCTGTAAGGAAGCTGTGGGCATCAACACCAAAATCACCTTCAAGGTTTTTTTGCAACAGTTCAAGAGATTGTTTTGGCGCATTGTTGTATTTGGTGGTGGTTCTTTAGTCGCCATTGTAGGTTGTATATTGCCCTATTGGGTCAATTCCAAAAAAAATCCGATTACACAGGTTCCGATTCCGCATGGATCTCGCGATAATTTTCTGGAGGTAACCTCTTCGGGCTTGGTCTTTTTTCTTATCCCATGGGGAGTACTCCTTTTTATATTGCCTTATCTTTTTTATCGATTCTACAGTAAACGATTATTGTTTTTCGGATTGTCCTTTTCCATGCTGACCCTATTGGGTACCGGAGGCACTACGCCCTTGCCCAAAATGTTGTTGGGAGATACCGCATTCAATATCCTTACGTTGGATAGATTTACGCTTTGGGCCACCATAATGGCGCTGCCCATTTTTGGCGAATTTGTATTTAGATTGGTAGAAGGTGACTTTAGACAACAATTGATAAAAGCCTTTAAAAAACCACTACATTATGTTTTGGCCGGTGGATTGGGCATCAGTTTTATTGCCATGGCCATTTTTACCATGAGCTTAAATTATTTTAGGCCCTCCCAGCCACAGAAAATAAACATGCTGCCCATTGTTAATTTTCTAAATCAAGATGAACACGATAAATGGCGCTATTTGCCGCTAGGGTTTGGGGATCAAATGGCCTGGCTGTCCGCACAGACCAATGCCATGACGGTAGATGGAAACTATCATTCTGCACGTAGGTTGCCCGAACTGACCACTAGGGCCATTGAACGGTTGGAGAATTCAAAATTCAGGGGTGTGGAGGGCATTGGTTCCCTACAGCAATTTTTGACCGTACCTGAAAAATACAATCTGAAATACATTTTTTCCAACGATAAGTTTTACGACCCCATTCTCTATTTCTGCGGATGGCAGCGCCTACAACAATTGGAGAACGGCATTATGGTCTGGGAGCGTCTCAACATCTCCCCTTTGCCCAAGGTAATTCCCAAAGATGACGTACCCAATTTCTTGAAACTGATGTGGGGACTGATTCCTGTAGGGACTTTGATTCTGGCGTTTATCATCAATATTCAAATTCCATGGTACTGGAAGCTTAAGGGAAAAGCTGCCCCGGTGGACGATTATTTTCATCACGCACCTAAATACAATGGGATTTCCACAGGACTTTCCTTTGTAAATGGAGTTTGGGCCATTGGTATTATCGGTATCTTCCTTTTTGGCATCTATCATTTTTATTTGGACAATGCTACCCAAATAAGCGCTAATAATGTAGTAAAAGCCTATTATGATGCCTTGGATTTTAAAGAATTTGAAAGAGCACATTCCTATTTAGACCCAGAAGAAGAAGTAAGTCTTTCTCAATATATGTTGGAAGTTTCGGTTACCGACGGCCTATTGAGTTCCTACGCCAAATTGGACGCAATCGGCATCACTGAAACCAAAACATCTGAAAATTATGTGGAAATGGAAGTGGCCACCAAATGGATCACGCCGTTGGAGAAAGTGGCCCGCAATTATCAACACACGGTCGTAAAAAAGAACGGACAGTGGTACATCAAACCCAAAAAAGTGGACAACGATATTCCGCCCAACCAATTGATCACGTCCAACCAAACCCAATATTACAACCATGGTCGTAGACGGATAACCACACAGCAAACCTACCATGAGGATATCCTTCGACAACCTATTTTAGAGGTATTGTCGGCAAAATTGGTAAAATATAAGGGCAGTTATAGTATTGTTGGAGAGCTTCAGAATATCGATAATGTACCTGCGGATGTCTCCATAAAAGGCACGCTGTACAATGAAAACGACAAGGAATTGGCACAGCACGATGTAAAATTCCATGCCAAACACAAGCTAATGCCAAAGGAAACCACATCTTTCCGAATAGATTTTGAAGGTATTGCGTGGTCGTCCACAAAGGATACCCTGCCCCCCACTTTTGATCCCGACCAATTTACCCCGATCAGCCTGGAAGAGCAACCCGTTACGTTTGACCTGCAATGTGCCGGCAACGTGGCCACTTCTGATCTATACAAATCGGTGGCCTTGCAAAACTGGCATTTGGACCAAAACCGATTAACCGGGACCTTATTTAATTACGGTACCCAAGAGGTGACCATACCTCAAATTTTGACCTCCTACTATTCGGACCAAGGCGATATTTTGTGGGTAGATCATCGTTTTACATTGGATGGCATCCGTATTCAACGGAAACAGAGCTTCGAAATTCCTATGTTGGACTTGAAAGAAATCGAGGTGATTGCAGAGGGTTTGGAAAACTGTTACGTAAACGGAACTCCCAATGCTGAAATCACGAACAATTATTTTTCGGATAGAAACGAAGCGGTTAAATGGGAAATGATGCGTCCTTACAACGGAGAAGGTTACCATTATTTTAAAGTGGAGTTGAACAATTATATCGGTAATCCCAAATAGATGAAATTTTGGCGATACATAGGACTAGTATGTTTAGGAGCAATCAGTTGCTCCAAACCTGTTGATGCCAATTTGGGAAAAACGGTAGAG
The DNA here is from genome assembly GCF_042651185.1 of Flagellimonas marina. Lineage (NCBI taxonomy): Bacteria > Pseudomonadati > Bacteroidota > Flavobacteriia > Flavobacteriales > Flavobacteriaceae > Flagellimonas > Flagellimonas marina. Next base: position 1,573,702 of record NZ_JBHSCL010000004.1, read on the forward strand.
GCCATTCAAATTATATCCACCCAAAAGGAGTTTATAGCCGGCGAAGCCATTACCCTTCAGTTTAATGGAGAAAAAGAGAACCAGCTCCTATTGATTCAAAATGGTTGGAGCACTATAGCCATCCCTGCGGATAGCACTCAAACCTCATTAACATTTTCACTTCCAGCAACTGTTGCCCAAAAAAGCGGGTGGGTGCAATGGAAATTAATTGGCAATGAAACGATAACCGCTACAGGTGACTTTTTCATAAGACCTAGTACTACCTTGGCCGTGTCCATGGAAACCTATTTGGGACCGACCAGCATTTTTGCGGATAAAAAAGACCAAGCCATGATCGTATCCTTGCCGCAGGACAAGTTTGGAAACCCCATGCCAGATAGTACTCAAATCACACTAACGGAAAAGTTTAAGTCCGATCAAAAAAGCACCACCACATCGGTACAGGATATGATTTCTTTTGCCTATGTGGGGAATAAAGCATCCGTAGGCGAACTCTTTATAGGGTCTCATCTAGAAAATCAAATATCCAAAGAGTTTACAGTGAGCGTTCTGCCCACTAAAGCTGCTGATTTCGCTATCAATTTTGAAAGACAGCATAGCTATGCGGATGGTAATCAGATAGTTTCCTTTACCACCTCAACCATTAGAGATCAAAACAATAATATTGTTGCCGATGGAACCTTGGTCAATTTTGTGGTCGAGGATGCCTCTGGCAATAGTTTACAGACGTACGGCACTACCTTGAACGGTGTTGCAACAGGCAAAATGCTCCATCCCGAGGCGGCAACGGAGTGGAAGGTAAAAGCACATATCAGCGGACTATCACAAAGCAATAGCCTAACATTGAATTTTGATGCAGCCGTAATGGATTATATGGTGGATAGCTCGAAAGATGGCCGATTCATAAGCGTTGGACCTATTCTTAGTTATATGGGCCAATGGGTTCCCGATGGTATGGGCATCCAATTGAAAATGCTAAACCCAGATGGGAAGTCAGTATTGACTTTAAGTAGTACCACAAGGAAAGGAATGGGAACATTTGAACTTCCCGAAGGGATAAATGCGAATACCCACAAGGGATTTGTAATTGTAGCAGGAATTAAAAAATCGGTTAACAATAAAACTGAATAATGGCTCGGAAAAACCTATATAGATCCTTGCTCTTATTGAGCTTTTTGGCCTTAAATGCAGGTATCATTTATGGTTTGGCGGCCGCTTGGAGTTTTCTGAACACTGGGGCGGACAAGTCTTCCATTCTTCATATTGGCGGTGCTATTGAAAAAGCCTATCAACCCAAAATCGTATGGATAACCAATGGGCAACGTGGCAGAAAAATATCCCAACAAGCCCTAAGCGAACTCGAAAAAGACTATATCAATGCTTGGTATGTAAAAAATATTGCCTTATCAACTTTTGACGTACTTGGAATTGAAGATTACTACACCGAAGACGCCAGAGAACATCTCAAACAATTAATCAAAGACAATCAGGACAATCAAGTTCGGATAGAAGCCACTACCCTAGCTCATCATCCTCGATTGGAGTTTTATAGTTTGGATGGGAAATTGGCCGTGCTTACCGATAACCATGTGGTTCAGGTTGAAAAAATATTTGCTAACGGGCAATTCCTGCAGCAACAAAAATCCACACATAGTTATCAAGTAATTTTAATGTTGGAAGATGGTTTTTGGCGGGTTCGGCAAATGGTTAAAAATCAAAATCCACCTGAAGTCCAAGCACAAAGGGAAGAGGTTTCATTCAATGTGAACTCATTAAAGGGAATCAACTATTATCCAAAGGATAACCCATGGGATATGTTCGGGAAGAATTTTGACAGCGAGGCCATCACTGCTGATTTTGAGACCATAACATCCCTAGGCTTAAATTCCATTCGGGTATTTGTTCCCTACGAAACATTCGGGGCTGCTTCGGTAAAAACTGAATATCTTGACCAGCTTGAAGAATTGCTAAACTTGGCACAACAAAACAACCTTAAAGTTTTGGTCACCCTATTCGATTTTTATGGGAATTATGAGCTAATGGACTGGACCTTGACGCACCGACATGCCGAAACCGTAGTTTCCCGATTACAAAATCATGAAGCTTTATTGGGATGGGACCTAAAAAACGAACCTGACCTCGATTTTGACAGTCGAGGCAAGGAAAATGTGCTGGGTTGGCTTTCGGAAATGGCACAACTCATTAAAAAAAAGGATAGCATCCACCCTATTACCATTGGATGGTTTGCCCCCGAAGCGGCCATGAACTTGTTCAATCAAGTGGATTTTGTTTCTTTCCATTATTACGAGGAACCAAAAAACCTAAAAGAACGAGTCGCTGCCTTGAAAGATGCCATTGGGGAAAAGCCCATGGTATTGGAAGAATACGGAAAATCGAGTTATAGCGGTATTTGGAATTTGTTTTCCAACTCAAAAGAGGCTCAAGCCAATTATTTGTCTGAAATACAAACTGTTTTGGAAGAGGAGCAGCTTCCTTCCTTTATTTGGACCCTACACGATTTTGAAACCGTGCCAACACAAGTGGTGGGTAGAAAACCCTGGCGAAAAGCACCACAAAAGCACTTTGGAATCATAGATGCCAATGGTGAGAAGAAACCGGCGTATAACACGGTCATAAAAAAAGAAAAGGGGACAACCAACTAAAGTTATCCCCTTTGACACTTAACCTAAAAACCTATGCGATTTACTAAATCGTGTCAGGTCGAGCCTGCCTTTGTCGGCAGACAGGCGCAGTCGAGACCTAGATGCAAGATTAAAACAACCAAGACTTCTCGACTGCGCTCGAAGTGACAGCAGTTTATATTTTCATAATGAGTAGGAACCCGCCTATCATACGGTCATAAAAAAAGAAAAAGGGACAACTAACTAAAGTTATCCCCCTTTCACACTTAACCTAAAAACTTCTCGATTTATTATATAGTGTCAGGTCGAGCGCAGTCGAGACCTACTTGCGAAATCAAAACAACCAAGACTTCTCGACTGCGCTCGAAGTGACAGTAGTTTACATTTTCATAATAAGTAGGAACCCGCCTATCATACGGTCATAAAAAAAGAAAAAGGGACAGCTAACTAAAGTTATCCCCCTTTCACACTTAACCTAAAAACCTATGCGATACTTGTCTCGTTAATCTCTTGTAATTCTTGCGCAGGAGTTGGCAACAATCCTTTCTTTGCCTGTATCACTTTAAAATGATCCAGATACATTTCGGTGATTTTGGACATGGGCAGCGAACATGCTGCTTTGTAATTCTCCTTACCTAAATAAGTTCGGTATGACTCGTTTTTCAATATGCTTTCCAAGGCATCGGACAAAGATTCCACATTCTCTGGTTCAAAGAATTCGCCTCGGTAGCCTTCTTCCCTTACCAAGATGCCCAAGTCTCCCAAATCTGGCAACACTACTGCCTTTCCGTAACTTCCAGCTTGGTGCAATACCCCGGAACTTCCTGTTGTAGATGTGTAAGGGAAAACCACTACGGCACTGTCCCCGAAAATACGTGGAACATCTTCCTCGGCCACATATCCGGTAAATCTTAGATTCTTTACATGGCTGTATGTCTGTTGCACATTCTCCAAGTACCCTGGTGTGTTTGGACTATCCGTCCCAGCGATTACAATTTCAATATCCAGATCGGATTTTGTACGCAATAATTCAACGGCTTCAATCATTGGCTCCACTTTTTTGTAGGTCCCAAACTTTCCGAAAGCCATTACCTGCATAGGACCTTTTGGTAAATCGTAGTTGGGAGCTGGTGGGGTTTCGAAGGCACCATGTGGCACAAGGGCAACATTATTGACCTTGTATTTGTTTTCCAAAATAGTTTTGTACTTGCTGATGGTAACGGCCAGTACATCCGACGCCAATACAAAGCGTGTTAGGGTGGTGCCAATAAAGTTGTATATTTTTTGAAGGAATCCGTTTTGAGTGATTCCGGCATTTTCCAAATCCACTTGCTCCAAAATATTGTGCAACAAAGAGATGGTAGGAATGCGCATCATTTTACAAACAAAAGGCAATAAAAGTCCAAGAGCGGCAGGAACCTTTTTGTCACCAAACTTCAAAAACTGAAGATTGAACAAAACAGCGTCCGGTTTTTCTTTTCTGATGGCCTTGGCCACTCTGTACATATTCTTAAGGTCGTTGAAGTTCCAACACTCCTTAACAGTTATAGGACATCCTTCCTCTTCAAAGGAAAGGTCTTTTGGTGCTTCGGTATGGTCCGTAAGCAATACAATCTCGCTTACTTCTTCTTGAAGTCTAAAATGTTTTACCAGATGGTACCCATATTCAGTTAGGGTTACTTTACTTGGCGGATACGCCGTTACAATTGCTAGTTTCATAAGGTTAAGTTTTTATTCTATTAGATTTTAGTGATACAAATATCCGCACAAAACCCTGCAAAAAAGGCGATTAAAGGACGGTTGAACAGAAAGTGTAGACGAATGGAAAAGATGAAACGATAAGTTTAAATCCATAAAAAAGGGCCGGAAAACAACATATGCTTTCCAGCCCTAGGCCTGCCCTCTATTCTGGGGGAAACCCTATCTCCTGTGAGATAAAAAATAGAGTATTTGAACGGCAAGCAACACCAACATTACCAAAATCTGTAGTTGGACCACCATGGCCAAACTACTATGAAACAACACAATTAAAACTATTTGTGATACACCCATCCCTGCTGAAAACAAAATGGGTTTATAATGATCTAAGGATAAAAAGTAATAGGTGAAAATATTGGCTACGGCAAACAAAGATGTGGCCAGTGCATATTGCCACAACAATGAAGCCATGGACAAATATGCATCTCCAAACAGCAAGGTGATGATAAGCTCTGGGAACAAGGCACAGGCTACTACTATTGCAGTGGAAAGTAAACCGATATACCCAACATACTTAAACAAAATATGCCCCGTAGGCTTGCCTTCTTTTTTAAGACGAACCACAGTGGGCAACAACAACATTACGAACATCCAGGCTACAAAATACACCACGCGACCGATCAATGCCAAGGAAGCATAAAGACCTGCTTCTTGTGCTTCAAAAAAGTGTTTCACCAATATAATATCACTATTGTTTATGATAATCTGGGTCAATTCGTAACCGGCCGTGATCAACATAAAAGTCCGCACCTTTGACCATTCCAAACCAATAGGAGCTTTTGCTGTTTTAGCAAGGCTCAACTTTTTGTAAGGGAACAATCCAAACACTAGGGAAACCAAAATTCCAAAAGAGACCAATGCACCAAAATGGTCACGAATTACCAAAAAGGCCAATAGGGTAATTCCCAATCTGCCCCACATTTCCAATTGATAGGAAATGGACAATTTAACAAAGGATTCTGCCCCTTGATATTGACCTCGGTTTACACTCATTACAAAGTAAACAGGCACTCCTAAAGCAAAAATTCGGAACATCAAAGCGTTCTCCGTATGCAAGATATTTTGGAGCATAGGAGCTGAGAAAAATACCATTGCTCCCAACAAACATCCAATCAAAAGTGCAAAAGCACCAATTCGATTTCTAAAAACATCCCATTGATTGGATGGTAAAGTGGCAACAAATTTTGCTGTTACCAATTGAAAGGTCATTCCCAAAAATGAGAGCACCAACAACAACGTCACGAGAAGGGCAGCATCAGCAAAGGCTTCTGGACCCAAGATGCGCCCCAACAATAAATTATAAATGTAGTTTCCTCCGTTAACCAATAAGGCACTCAGCATAAAAAGCTGTTGAGGGGAAACTCTATTTTTTATGCTACTAAGCGCGATCATGACTAAGGATGTAAGTGGTTTGTGTCTTGTTCATGACTGAAACAACGTTTTTGTTCTCCAGTCCTATTATGGACAAAAAAGCCCTTGTCTTAAGTGCATTTTTGTGCATTTTCTTCAGGATGTGGGCAGCGGTCTCATCCAACTGGGCTACTCGTCCCAAGTTCAGGATTACTTGGTTTTTGGAATTGATGAACCTACTCATATGTCGTTCCAAAATAAGAACGTTTGCACTGTTCAGGTTTCCATGTACGGAGAACACTCCTCTGCATTCTGTGATTTGTAAAGCCATGATTTCTAGTTTTTAAGGTTAAGATTTATTCGACTTGTTACAGCAAATATCCACTGATTTGACGTTTTAAAATGGACGGTATAGATGGATTGCAGGTAGCTGTAGACGAACGGTAGGGTTCGCCCTTCGGCTGCGGTTAAGCCCTTTTTAACTTTACAATATCAAAAAACCTCAAAAGCTTAACCTATGAAACGCTTTATTCACATCATCATTTTTGTGGTCGCCACCCAAGGAGTATTGGCCCAGTCCGAAATGGAAACTGGATTTCAACTTTTGGAAAAAGGGAACTTCTCCCAAGCTGAAAACTTTTTTGGTGATTTCCTTAAAGATAATCCCAACAATAAAACAGCCCAGATCTGCTACGGACGTGCTGTGGGCCTCAACGGAAATCCGAACAAGGCCAATACCTTATTTAATGGTATGTTGGAAAAGCACCCGGATGATTACGAGATTCGCATCAACTATTATGAATCCTTTTTATGGGGCAAGCAATTTAAAGCTGCGGAAAAATTGTACGCGGGCCTAGTAGAAGATTATCCCAATAAATTTGGTGCAGTTTTAGGTTATGCCAATACGTTGAGTAATCTTCAAAAATATGAGGAAGCTTTACAATGGATAGAAAAAGCTTTGCAATTGCAATCTGGCAATCCAAGTGCGCTCACTTCGAAAAAATACATGAACCTTGGGTTGGCCAACACTTTGGTACAGTCACAGAATTATGATGAGGCAAAAATCAAACTAAAATCCATTTTCAACGATTTTCCAAATGATCGGGAAACCTTGCTGAACTTGGCCAATGTATTCTTGATTACCAAAGAGGTCGATAGTGCAAAAACGTCCTATCGCAGACTTGCCATTTCTGCAAAAGACTCTATTGTGGCTTTAAATGGAATTGCCTTGGCCGAGCATATTGGGGAAAATGATAAGGTGGCCTTGAAGGTGGCTATCCAATCAAAAAATAAAGTAAGCAAGATTGCCGATAATGAAATTAAGGAAAAGACCTTTGAACGTTACGCCCAAGCCCTAATCTGGAACCGAAAGTTTATTTCTGCCAAAAAATACATCGACAGTCTTTCCAACCAATTTGGTGATAGAAATTGGGTGTTGGCCCTTAAAGCCACCCATGGAATGTACACCGGGAATATTAAGAACAGTTTGCAACATTATGATGCTATTCTGGCTTCGGACAGTACATCTTTTGATGGAAATTTAGGAAAGGCCAATGCACTTTTTGCCCTCGGAAGGATAGAAGAGGCATACGCCGCCACCAACAAAACCTTGTCGATTTTTGAAAACCAAAAAGATGCGCAAGGGCTAATTGAAAAAATAAACGGACAATATAGCCCTTATGTGCAAGAAACGGCTTCTTACAGTTTTGATAATGGGAATAACATAGCATATGCCACCAATACAACGGTGAACCTGCCATTGTCCACCAAGTTTCAAACGGTTGTAAATTATCAGTACCGATTAACAGAAAATTCAGAAACCTCAGCAAAAGCGCATACGCATACCGCAACCGCTGGAGTTACTTACGCTATGCTGCCCAAGTTAAAAGTAGTGGGGTTAGCAGGTATCAACAATGCCCAGTTCAATGGTAATGGCTACTCGCAACCCATTATAAGTGCAAAAGTGGTTACAGAACCGTATCGCCTACAAAACTTGGAGGTTGGATACCAACGAGAGGTCCAAAATTTTAATACGGATTTGATAGAGCGTGAAATTGTAATGCAGCATTATGGTTTAAACTACAACCTTGGGTCCAATTTTGGATTGGGATGGTACACACAGCTTATGCACACAGAGCAAAGCGATGACAACCAACGCGACCTTTTGTTTACTTCTCTGTACTACACGGCATTGCGAAAGCCAAACTTAAAGTTTGGACTCAACTACCAGTACTTGGCCTTTGCGGAGCAAGTGCCTACCATCTATTTTAGTCCAGAAAAATACCAGGCCGGGGAATTCTTTGCGGAAGTGAGCGGTAAATTTAGCGGTAACTCCACTTATAGAATCAATGCGGCAACGGGTTTACAGCAGGTGGAAGATGATGATATGACTTCAATTTTTAGGGTAGAAATGAATCTAAAACACCAATTCACCAAACGATTGAGCGGTGGGTTGTACGGAAAATATAGCAACATTGCCTCGGCGACTGCAGCAGGTTTCGAATTTACTGAAGTGGGCATACAACTGAAGTGGCTTTTTAAAAAGCAGCCTTTTTTTAATGGGAGCATTGCTTCAAGGTAAAATTTCTATTATCTAAAAAGTAAAGCCCGGTCATAACTGATCGGGTTTTTTAGTTATTCTTCTATCCCAAATAGGTTTTTGATTATTCGTTTGACAGCCTTTCTCGTCCTAGGCACATCATCCGTTTATAAAAACTCCTCTAATTGCATGGTAATAATGTTCAATTCAGCATCTCCTATCAATTTGGATTGAATCTCTCCCATCCATAAGGATTGATTCGACCTATCTCCTGTTGTTGTACAATAAATCAATGCATCAAAGGGAATAAGACTCAAAGGTCTGCCCATTCCCTTTCATTGATTTGCCCCTTCCCAATCAAAATTTGAGCTAGCTGCAAGATGTCCCTTTTGGCTTACATTTTTTACCCGGCAGGCATTGTTTTCAATCCAATCCAATACCCTCTGATACAGTTGACGAGAACAAAAATGTATTCATTTACATACTTCACGTCATACCTATCAATCTCTGAAGTAATTCTTTCAAAGGTCTCTTCCTTCTGAAATTTCGCTATAATCTGTTATGTCTAAAAAAGAAATCATCAACTTCTTCTTGGTTCCGCATAATTGTTGGAGTTGTATCTAAGTTTATTCCATCGAACCCTTTTTAAAATGGTTCCTTAATGAATTATCAGTTTTTTAAAACTCCATTTTTAATTACACAATTCACACTGGTAAAAATATTTTCCTTCACCAGTATTGCTTTCACATTCAATCTAACCATTTTCTGTCTCCATAACCAGTTTCAAATCAAAATCAAACCAGATTCCACCTCTTCAGAAGGAAGAATATTGTTGTTTAAAACAAGCCTTAGAGATGATTTTTTAATCAACTTGAAGAATTAATCAATATCCTCTGACATGATTCAATAAAAAACTCCCCTTAAAAAGGGGAGCCTTCATCAAAAAAACAACAACCTATAAGAACCACATTTATTGTCGTAAGATCTTTCCGCTGTATAGTTTGTTATTGGTTACATCTCCCAATTGGTACATATACATGCCCTTGGAGAGATGGCCCAACTCCAACCGTATGGTATTCTTGTTCCCTGTTGGAGCGTGGGTCTCTGCGTAAAGTACCTGTCCGCTTAAATTCACAACATATACATTCACGATATTGCTTTTTTCTGGTAGCGATATCTCCGTATACTCCACAAAAGGATTAGGGTAATTTTTAAGCTCCAGCTCAGTATTTGGGTCCAAAATGCTGATCAGATCGTCACCAAGATCCAAACTATTGGTCTCGTCAGTGGTAGCTTCTTCTTGTTCATTTTCAGATTCTTGCTGAAGGTCTCCATGAACAGTTAAGGCCATTTGATCCACTTCCAGCTCAAAGGAGGTGTAATTTTGGTAGTCTCCCTGCACGGAAATTACAATGGTTCGAAGTTGTCCAAAGTCCATATTTTTTCCTTCGTGGTTTACAAAGTCTGAAAACGATAGACTGTATTGCGTTTTTTCGGCATTGGCATCCAAGCTATAGCGAAGACGATCGCTCCACTCGCTCGTGGCATCGGTAACCAAACTTATCTCCACGGGAGTCTGGTTTTTCATGTTGAAGTGTAGATATTGGTAATCATCAATCGGTAATTGTAGGTCACCGGCCAAAATATTACGGAATATGTTGATGGTCTCCTTAACTTCACCCTTGGCCACTACTCCCCTTTCAACAATGTGCCCGTCTAAATCCCACTCTTGGTGTTCAGCTACTTCAAATACTTCAACACTATCGGCTTGTGCGTTGTAATCCACGCCCCATGGGCCATCAGCCAAGTAAATTGCATCGTGTTGATAAGAGTTTTCGGCAATAATGGACAGTCCCATATCAAAAAGGTGTCCAGATTCCACCACAATCTCCTGCTCCCATTCACCATTTAAATCGATAATGGTATTTAAATTTTGAAGGCCTTCCTGTTCAGTGGTTTTATAATTTCCATCCAACAACAACCAAGTTCCCTTGCTTTTGTTGATGATATTCAGGTGTAATTTTCCGTTCTTGTAATACCCATTCTGGATAAAAACTGTGGGCAATACATTCTCCCCTTCATTGGATTTTAATGTTGATTCCTGGCCCAAATTGGTAAGAATCTCGTTTACGACGGTGCTCACCTGCCCCATACTGTTTCCCCAAACTTGAAAGTTCTTATAATCCCCGGCAGGATACTCCGCCAGGTTCCAACGGCTGTAAACTGTGCGATCCGCTCCGTCCTCTTTCACGGAAAATACCACAGCATACTCCACATTGCCATTAGATCGCTCCAATTCGGAATAGATCAATTTGTGTCCTTGTAGTTCAATGGTCCTTAAATCCTTCAGTTTGGAATTGTTAAGACGATCACAGATTGTTTTTGTATGGTTGTACACCTCACCTTTGGTGTTCAGTGCCAGAGCGGCAGAAACCCTATCAGTTCCTTGGTAATAATCGATTCCGAATACTTCATCTGCATTGGTAATGGCCAAAAGGTCCTCAGGGCTTGAAACATAAGAAGTTTCTGTGCCAAACATTCCAGTGCTGGGAAAATAACCATCCAGATTACCCGATTTGGCCATTAGGGACTTGTAGGTCTTCTTGTCGTACTTGTTTTGCAAGGCGCGCTTGTTCTTGAAGCTATTGGCCTTGTTTCGGTCAAAATTTCTTTTTGCGATCAAGCTGGCCAAATCTCCATTACTTTCCAATCCGCCATCATTTCCGGAGGTAACAGGTGCGTGGTCCGTAATTTTATTATAATTGGTGGTTTTTATGGCCTCATACGGATTGGCTGTGATGTAAAAAAGAGCATCGTTAAAATCGTTGTCGCAACTTGCATAATCCCGTCTAATATCCTCAAAACCCAAAATAATTCGCTCGTTATCCGGATCGTTCAACAATACATTGTGATGTCTAAGAAATTCAAGAGCTTCTGGATTATAGTCGGGATTAGAGAACAACTGCCATAGTCCTGGAGTTACCTGACCTTTCCAACCATTGGCCAACAATACCCAACCAATACCGGTACCGGCACTAAATCTTCCAATTTTTACTCTATGCCCTGTTTCCAAGCTTCCACCACTATACTTTGCGGAGACATTTGGAAAAATAATGGTAATATCTTCTTCTTTTGGTGCGGTCAATTGAGGTTGATTTATATCGTAGGTATAAAAGCCAAGAACGTTTTTATACCCTGCCCCTTCTCCTACAAAGGTTACCCATACATCGGCCTCTTTATCCAAAATAATATCAGTATCATAACCAGAAGTTATATACTGCGGATTGTAGTTGGGCACTGGAAATCCTTCGGGAAGGGCATTACTGATCATGTCCAAGGTTTCTTGGGACACATCATCCTTTCCATCAAAATAAAGGGGAGTTCCATCGGAGGTGTAATCCCCTAGATATTTATATCCATATTGTTGGGCAGATGCCCATACAAATGTTAACAATGTTGCCAAAAGAAGTAAAAACTGCTTCATAATAGTAGGTTTAAGAATATGACACAAAGTTGATGAATTCCAAGTCTTTAGGACGGTCATCCTCGGTGAATGAAAACTTTCTGTAGACGGATGGAAACCAGTAAGGGATAAGCATAAAAAAACACCCAAGCGGGTGTCTTTAAATTTCATTTTATGGATTGTTTTCTTTAAATCAATCCAAAATAATGGACGATACCAGCCACAAAGGCATAGAGTACTCCAAGTTGCAAAGAAGTCAATGCTTTACGAATATGTCTAAATACTAAAGGATTTTGCATGATGATAGTTTTATAGTTAGTACGTCTACAAAGCTATCTTACATTAAATTGTCAATGGCTTGTGCACAGTTGAAACCCAAAAAACCATAGACGGATTGAAAAGTAGTGTCGTTGATTTTACAACAGATTCAACCTGCGCATTAATTCTGGACGATTGGATCTACTGATAGGAATCACACTTTTCTCAATAAGGACACTATTATCCTCAATATCAACTATTTTATTAAAGTTGATCACAAAAGATCTGTGGATTTGTAGGAAGCTATCCTCTGGAAGTTTTTCCATTATTTTTTTTAAGGTGGTGTGCACCAAATAATCTTTGGACTCCGTTTTTATGTTGATGTAATCGCCTTTGGCCTCGATCAACAGAATCTCCGCAAATTTTAGTTTGATGAGCCTGCGGTCAATATTGATGTAAAGGTCCTCCCCTAAGGCAGTTTCCTGCTCATTTGTTGCCGTAGCAGCAGAAGAAGTGCCTACGGAAGTATTCTTTACTTTCTGGATGCATTTTTGAAAACGTTCGTGGGTGATCGGTTTTACCAAATAATCCACAATGGCCTCATACTCGTAGGAAGCAATGGCAAAATCGGTATCTGAGGTCGTCATCACTATTTTAGGAGGATTCTTTAAGGTTTGGATAAAATCAATTCCGGTAAAGCCCGGCATGTGAATATCCAAAAAAACCAAATCGACCTTATATTGGTTCAAGAATTTGATGGCCTCAATAGCATTGTCAAATTCCTCCATTACATTTAATTCTGGAACCTTTGAGCATAATTGCGATACAATGGCTCTGGCTGCTGCTTCGTCATCAATTAGTATACAATTCATCTTAAATGGTTTTTAGGTAGTGCTCCACAACTTTTAAAATCGACAAGAATTCTTCTTTGAGCGATTGTTCACCGTTTCGTAGTTCATTTTCGTGCTGTACTGCCAAGGTGTAGGCATTGTGTAATCCTAAAACGTTTAATTTATGCTTTATCTTGTGTACATGCTCAGAAGCTTCACGAAAAAGCACATTTTTCATGGTATCCAGATACTCTTCCTGCTCAACTGGAAATTCCTCTTTTAGTATGCCAATAAACTTTTGACGAAAGGCAGTATCCCCATCGGCCAGATTGTCCACATACTCAAGATTTGGGGTTTCTATCATGGTTATTGCTTTTTTAGGGTAAAATGAAAGGTGGAACCCATATTCTCAACACTTTCCACCCATATATTTCCTTCATACAGGGAAACTATTTTTTTGACCAAAGCCAAACCAATACCGGTTGCCATGGCATCATCCTCCAGTTTGTTGAACATTTCAAAAATGTCCGATTGGTATTTTTCGGGAATTCCTTTGCCATTGTCCGCTACTGCGAAATACCAATGGTCTCCCTCATCTTTAAAATCCACTTGGACAGTTCCTTGTTTTCTGTTTTCAGTGGCTTTCACCGCGTTGGTCATCAAATTCATGAACAACTGCTCAATCTTATAGCGATCATAAAACAATTTGGGCAGTTCATCGGGAAACTTGAATTGAACATTGTTGGGCACATAAATATTCCCTTGTATATCCGATAACATTTCTCCCAACTCAAAAATAACGTTGGAGGCGTTCTTGTCCTGCAATGTGGAGTGCTTTAAAATACCGGTGATGAGCTTGTCCATTTTCTCCAAATTCCCAAGCGCCAATGAAAGGTTTTGTTTGCTTTGTTCAGATAGGGTATCCTTTTCATCTTCCTCAATCCAGGTAATCAATGCACTAATATTTCTAATGGGTGATTTTAGATCGTGCGAAACCACATGGGCGTAACTGTTCAAGGATTCGTTCTGGCTTGCCAGATTCTTGAGCAATTTATCTTTTTCTGTTGTCATTTCTGACGCTCGCTGGGCCAATTCACCAATTTGTCTGGCCAATTTTTCGGCATCAAAATCACTGTCCACAATGTTTTTTGGAACTTCTTGTTGCTTGAAGTTCGCTTGTAGTGCGGAAAGTGCATTTTCTAAAGAGTTTAACACTTGTTTTTGACGGGTAGCTTCTTTTTCAAGTTCTCTATTGGCATCGTACAATTCATCAGAACTAAGTGCGGTGGCTCTTTGAAGCATACTCAGTTTTTCATCGTAATTTTCATAGGAGTTTGCAATGGCTTCCATTAATTGGTCCAAATCACGATTGTCCGAGTAGGCTTCGGGCAAGTATTTTTTTAGCTGTCTTTTTAATAAGCTGTGCATTACTCGCTAAATAAGGTCAAGGTCATGGTTTGGTTATGTAATTTACAGGTGTTTTGCCCAGCAAAAGGAGCCATTTCTCCGTAGGAGTAGAATCCAGATACTGCCACATTTTCACCGATAACTTGAGTAACTTCCTCAATTTCCTCCTCGGTACGCTGGTCCATTACAAGTTTTCTTCCCACACAGCTTACCAAAATAGCCAATTGCGATTCGTTTTCCCGTGCCTGAACGGCCAGTTGCGCAGCGGATTTTGCGCCATTGGCTATATCGTCCACTGTGGCCATCATCAATTGTACTTTGGAACCTTCCGGTACATCTCCGGCCAATATCATGGCATTATGTTGTTCATCTATATTTAAAATGGTACGAACAATAGGTTTTTCATCATTGGTCTGTACACTAAGTGGGTATAACAGGGCCGATTTAGGAAGTTCGCTCGCCTTATCACCCAAATACTTTTTATACAAATCCAAAGCTGGCTTGCCATCAAGCTCAAACAAAATGTTCTTTCGTGATTTTGTGATCAATCGCTCTGGTCCAAAGGGGGTCCATCCGCCAAAGTTGGCACAATTTATTTCCAATGAATCACCATAAAATCCAATGGCTACCACTTCGCCTTGCTTAGGGGGTTCATTGTAAGACGACAAAGTGACCTCAAAGCGGTCATCATCACCACAGAGTCCACCTGAAAGGCCGAAATTACCGTTCCCAACCTGTTCCATTCCTTCGATAAGTTCGCTACCGTTTACAGTGCTTCCTTCAGAAACAACAAAAACATGTCTAAGGTTATCGGTAGGGAATTCTGCTGCCAACATTTTACCTAAGCTGGCATCGTCCTGATTAAATTCCGATATATTTTTACTTTTTACTAAAAACCGACTTTTTTCAAATTCTATTGCAGTCAACGTCACGGTTCCCTCCAATACTTTCTCCCCCAATATTTCTCCAGAGGTAGATCCAAACACCAAATGCCCATCGGGAAACAGACTTCTTATTTCTTGAAATAATTGTTCTTCTTCCAGTAAATATCGATTTCCAAAGATTAGAACCAAAGGTTCTTTCAACTCAGTTTTATCCGTTGTGAATTCAAAATTGGAATTAGAGGACTTTTTCGCCTGCAATATCTTCATGATGCTTGATTTTTAAGTTTTGCTTTTCAAGAGTAAAATGGAAATCGGTACCTACTCCTTCTTCACTTTCCACCCATACGGTGCCGTTGTATCTGTCTATGATCTTCTTTACTATGGAAAGACCAATTCCGGTTGATTTTTTATCGTTTGATGCGGACTGGAAAATTTCAAATATTTTCTTGTGGTATTTTTTTGGGATGCCCACACCATTATCTTTGATACAAAACTTCCAATGGTCAGATGCTTCTTGATAAAGTACCTCCACCTTTCCGTTCTCTTTCTCGATATGGACCACCGCATTTGAAATGATATTTTGGAACAGCTGGTGCATTTTGGTCCTATCGGCAATAATCAATGGCAACGGCTTAGGGCTCAACACCTTCACATTCTCGGGAATGTAAATACTGTCTGTTATTTCGGAAATCACCTCGTTAAGGTCAATCTGAATATTGTTCAATTCTGATGTATTGGCAGTGGAATAGGCCAATATACCACTAATCAGATTCTCCATGGATTCTATCTTATCTTGGATCATTCCTAAGTATTCCTTGCCAGTATCACCCAGGGCATCACTATAATCGTTGCTCAACCACGTAGCCAAAGCTTCAATGCTCCGCAGAGGGGACTTTAGGTCATGGGAAACCACATAGGCATATTCTTTTAGGCTTTCGTTGCTCTGCTCCAGCTTTACCATGAGCTTTTCTTTCTCGAACTGCAACTTTTTCTGTTCTGTTATATCTAAATGAATGCCAATGGAACCGATTACTTGTCCCTTTTCATCATATCTTGGCGCACCACTGATCAACCAATGGCGATAGTCACCATGCTTGTTGATGACTTCAATTTCGTAGGAGTCTGATTCGTTTTCGATTCTTTTTGCGTTCTTTTCCGCAATAATGGATTTATCCTGCACCGATAGAACATCGCTTGCATATTTTCCAATGAGCTCATTTTCGGTAAATCCGCTCATGTCGCAAAAACTTTGGTTCACCATTTGAATGCGATCATTGGTATCCACTTCTACCAAGCCAAGATTCATATTTGCGATGATGCCGCTGTATTTATCCTTCTCAGCCTGAAGGTTACGTTTAAAGGTTCTATTTAAGGTAACATCCCTGTAACTCCATAGGTGCCCTTTATAAACCCCATCACTTATAACCGGAATATAGTCGCGTTCCAAAATTCTACCATCCACCATTTCGAGCTCATCCGCAAGTACGGGTTCACGATTTTTCAAAATTTCGGCAATCCGGCCCATGAATTTATCCGGATTCTTAAAGTTGTTCTTACTTTCCTTTGCTGCATTGGCGCAATCCATGCCAATCATTTCTTCTGGATTGACCGGAACACCGAACATTTCGCAAAACTTTTTATTGGTAAGAGCTATTTTTCGGTTTTCGTCTTCAAGCAGTACAGCCATTTCCAAGTTCTTGATCAATGTGGCCAATCTACTTTCGGACTCTTTTAATTGTTTACGTTGGTTACCCAAAAGGGTTTCAATATCCTTTTCTTGGGTAATGTCGCGAAGGATTCCCTGTGCAGCAATGGGATTACTGTTTCGGTCATAAATTAAACTTGCATTGATCTGTACAAACTTTTCATCACCATCGGGCAAATTAATTTTAGCCCTATAATTTTTTAATATCCCAGTTTCCAAAAGGGTCTGAACAGACTCCGCTGTGTATTGTATAAATTCTGGATGTACGTAACTGGATAGATTAATTTTGGGATTTCCCTTATCGAACTGCAAAAACTCTTTTGCGGATTCATTGCTACGAACCACATTAAACTCAAGGTCCATAACCACGTAAGAATCTATAATGCTGAGGAATCCGGCATCGACTTCATCGGTTTTTTCATCCAATAAATTCTCCAATTGGGCATTGGCTCTCTTTAAATGTATAGTAGTGTCGTAGAGTTCCTTGGATTTTTCTTCCAATATTCTCTCGGCCTGTGCCCTTGCCTTTTTTTGGCGCTCCAACGCCCTTTTTAATACTTCAACTTCATTATTCTGCATCCTGTACAACATCAAATTTGACTTCGGTTCCATCCTCTTTCAATAGTTCAAAAGTTACCTTGGAAGAGGTATTAAAATGTTCAAAACATTTTTCTATCAGTCCGTGAGCCAATCGGTACAGTCCCCTTGAGGAAACATATACCATGGATATTGATGTGTCTGTTCTGTCCAAAATATTAAAGGTGGGCAGTTCAGCATCAGGATAGAGTTTTTGGACGTGCACGTGGATATGGTCTTCTATGGAGTATAATAGTCCAATGGGAGAGTTATAACTTTTAATTACTTCGGGGTGTGCCTTTCCCAAACTACCGAACAAATAATGACCAAAGGCATATAATAGGTCATCTATAGAAATATGGGTTTTCTGGCTCAAGTTTTTGAGCAATGTCACCATTTCGTTAAAATCGTAGGTTCCAACGGAGGTATAAATTCCTTCAGATGGTAAATCTGAAGCTTCAATAATGGCATCCACGGTCTCCAACCCAAATTGTTCTTCGACCATTTCTAAAAATTCGGTAAATACTATTCCCTTCATAATCTGGCTACTATCACACAAAAGTAGGAAAACGTCTACTCAATGAGTAAGTTTTGTTGTGAAATGCCGTTTTTAACTAGGCTTTGACCAGTTCGTTGATGTTCCAGTACTCCAATACGGATTTCAACTTTGTCTCGTAATCTTCGTATTTGAGGGGTTTTATTATATATCCGGCAATCCCAATTTTGTAACATTCCAATAGGTCATCACGGTTTTCGGACGTAGTCAATACAATAGTAGGAAGGTATTTTATTTTGTCATGCTGCTTTAGTATGCCCAAGAATTCAATTCCGTTCATCCGAGGCATGTTCAGGTCCAACAAGATAATATCCGGCAACGACTTTCCAGACTGGAGAATTTCCAGGGCCTCTTCGCCATTTTTGGCCTCCACCAGAGTATGCTTTGATGCTAACTTGGATAGGGTCCGTTGAAACTTCATGGTTTCTATGGCGTCGTCTTCTATAAACAAAATATGCATTTTATATCAATTTAGCTATACCCAAAACAACTCAATTTCCACCTATTATAATGCGAAACAGAGTCAAAACCCAATTTAGTGTCGGTGAATGGAAAAAATCTGTAGATGAATTGAAATTTGCCTAACCTACAGCTTTCCCAATCAATATCAGTTATTATTTAAAGAATCCTTCAATCATTGCTATGGAATGATATATACGTGGAAAATTATATGCTAAAAAGCATTGAAAAGCAGTTATCAAAAACCAAAAAATCGGTTCGTATTTTGGAAATGATGTATAAAATTTCCTAATTTCATCTAAAATTTCCCCTACAATACATTGCTATTAATAATGCAATACAGGCCGCGTATATGATAAAAAGGTTCTGTTTATACTAAACTGACTGTATGTGGAGTAGGATAATAAAAACCTCACTAGCACTCTATATTCCGCTATTGATTTTTACTCTTGTATGGGGCTATCTCCAAAAGCATAGCCTTATCACGAACATTGCCCACATTCAGCAGCGGAATATCCAAAACAAAAGCTATCACTTGGAAGATCAATGTGAAGTACTCATTGATATAACATCATATTGGTCCAATGTTGTATTCCCAGCTAATTTTAGCAATGGTGAGCCATTGGATTCTGCTTTTATCAACGAATACATTCGCATTATGCAGGGCTATGAAGTGTATGATCAACTTCGATTTTTAGACCTGCATGGAGATGAGATCTTACGCTATGAAAGGACAGATGATAAAACCATGGAGCCAAAAGATTTGCAGCGTAAGGTGGATCGCAGTTATTTTCAAAAAGGACTTTCACTCAAAAAAGGTCAAGTCTATATCACCCCTATTGAACTAAACAGAGAGAATGGCGTAATAGAAAAGCCCTACAAGCCAGTAATTAGAGGAGTGACCCCAATATTTGATGCTGACCAAATACAAATAGGATTGGCCGTCACCAATTTTAACATGAACAAGGTTTTTGATTTGATGAAAGCAAGAATATCAGAGGACAATTTTTATCTGGTAGACAAGGAGCGAAATGTAATAACCACAAACCTTTCTAAAAACGTACTGCCCCATCAGGCAAGCATGAGCCAGCAGGACTCATCCATAAAAAAGAAACTTCAGCTAAGAAACCTCATTTTTGAAAAGGACACCTTCTTTATGGAAAAAGGGAGTCTGTGGGTTTTCCAGAATGTCAACATTGGCTTTGGGAAGAATACGGATATAAGCCTTCAAGAAGATATAGTTGAAGTCATTACCGAGAACGATTGGGGCATTATACAGGAAATTCCGCCCTCTTATATAAGTAAAAGGTTAAAAACCATTAGAAAAAACCTAATCCTTTTCAATATTCTTACCCTTATTGTTATTGCCTTGATTGCTTTTGGATATGCAAGAACACAAAAGGAGAAAAGAAACTTTGTTACCGAGCTAAAACAAAAGAACAAGGCCCTATTGGACAGTCAAAACCGATTAAAGTCCACCAATCGTCTAGTGAAACAAGCCAACGATAGACTACAAGTACGAAATAGGCAGTTGGAGGATTTTAACTATGTAGTGGCCCATAACCTAAAGGCACCGGTGACCAGCATGTCCATTATTGTAGATATGCTTAGCAAAGCTAAAAGTCAGGAAACATTTAATGAGCTACTCCCAAAGCTAGAAACTATTTCCAAGAATATTAGCACGCTTACCCAAGATGTACATACGTACGTTTCCATTTTGAACAATACAAAACTTGAGCTAGAAAATGTGAACCTGCTTTTGTTGCTTAAGGAAGTTGAAAATGATTTTGTGGAAACCCTTGTTGACAAGGAGGCCAAAAACTTTGAAACCATATACAAACTTGATGCATGGCATACTTTAAAATGCTCACGATTTTATATGAAAAGTATTCTACAAAACTTTTTGTCGAATGCAATCAAATACAGAAGAACAGATGTTGATTCCCACATAATTTTTGAAAGTGCGTGGGAAAATGACCAAAAGGTGCTCTTCATTAAAGACAATGGTCTTGGGATTGATCTGGCCCAACATGGAAACAATCTCTTCAAACTTTACAAAAGATTTCATAGAAATATTTCTGGAAAGGGAATGGGGCTATTTATAGTAAGGTCACAGCTTGAAGCGATGTATGCCTCCATAGAGGTAGAGAGTGCAGTGAACCAGGGCACAACATTTAAAATTAAATTTAAAACTCATGAAAAAACCAAACATTCTTTTAGTGGATGATGACGAAGTGTATCTTTTCGTAACAAAAAGGATATTAAGTAACCTATCCAGTGATATTTTAGTAACCTCCTTTACAGATGGAGAGCGCGCCATTGAATATATTAACCTATGTATTGAAGAAAAGGTGGAACTACCTGAAGTGATTCTATTGGACATTAACATGCCTTTTATGGACGGATGGGGATTCTTATCAGAATTTAAAAAGATGAAACCTGTACTGCCCAACCATAATGTCAACATCTTCATGGTCACGTCCTCAAATGACCCAGATGACTTTAGTAAAGCCAAGGACTTTGAAGAAATTACCGGATACATTGTCAAACCTGTCTTTGAAGATAAAATGACACAGATTTTAGAGGAAATATATGATGGTAATTGGTAGGATTAGGGCAAAATCCCTAGGTAGATTTTCGGAATTAGATTTATGATCATGATTGCAAAAAAATAAGCCTCTGAAAGACAAACTCTCTGAGGCTTTATTACTGGGGTTTCAGCTTTTTA
The DNA here is from genome assembly GCF_042651185.1 of Flagellimonas marina. Lineage (NCBI taxonomy): Bacteria > Pseudomonadati > Bacteroidota > Flavobacteriia > Flavobacteriales > Flavobacteriaceae > Flagellimonas > Flagellimonas marina. Next base: position 1,594,857 of record NZ_JBHSCL010000004.1, read on the forward strand.
ATTTTAAAATTAAAGCCAATTCCTTTTTACGATTTGCAATAAGTAATGGTCAATGTCCTAAACATATTCAATTTATAAAGCACTGTCAATTATTTAACAAACAACAATTGCGCAAAATTATATAGGTCATGCCGCCAAACTGGCCATGTATGCCCTCCTGGGTATTCGCTGTATTCATATTCAATACCCATTTCGTCAAATTTCTTCATCATAACCTGACAGTTATTGTATGCAATATCTGCTTTCCCTCCCATTGAAATGAAGAAGTTGGTAAGGTTGCTGTTTATTTTATCCACATTGTTTTGCATATACTCATATTGCGGACCCGATAATTCATCGTTATTCGAAAACCAGCCAGAACTAAAAACGCCCAAATGGGAAATCATATCGGTGTTGTGGACGCCTGCATGCAAGGTCTGCAGACCCCCCATAGAAAGTCCAGCCAAAGCCCTGCTCTGTGCATCGGCCTTTACGCGGTACGTTTCCTCCACAAAGGGAATGGCTCCTTGTTTCAGTTCATTCTCAAAGGCCATCAATGCGTTTTGACCGAATCCTCCCCCGCCTGCAGAAACATTTCCATCCAGCATGGCAACGATCATAGGCACCGCTTTATCTTCGGCTATCAGGTTATCCAATATTACATTGGTCCTTCCTTGGGTGGCCCAACCTCTTTGGTCCTCTCCTCCCCCATGCAACAGATATAAAACAGGATACTTTTGGTTGGATTCCTCGTAACCCGGCGGCGTGTAGACATACATTTCGCGCCACGATTGTGATGAATTTGAAAAGTACTTCTTTATGCGGATATCACCATGGGGCACATCCTTTAAGCTATAATAGCCATCTTCCTTGAACGGAATCTCAATGCCGCTGGCCATACGCCCCATGCCATAAAAGGTTTCACTGGCAGGGTCTGCAACGGCCACCCCATCCAGAATCAATGAGTAATAATGGAATCCTTCGGTGATGGAATCCGTGGTCACGGTCCAGAATCCCTCATCGTCAATTTCCATATCGTATTTTTTGCCAAGGTCTATCTGAACCTGTTTTGCCTCTGGTGCCTTGGTTTTAAAAATTACCCTGCTATCCGGTAATATTTGTGGATACTGTGCACGTCTAATGTTGGTGCTCGCCGGCAATCCCAAAACACTGTACTTGTTAAGCACATTGTTGTTTACGGGCTTAAAAAGCATTTGGGAAAACATATAAAGGTCGTTTTTCCAAACCTCAAAATCGTGCCCTCCCGGTTCTACGTAGAAAATATGGGGTACACCATGGTCTCGTAAATACTCACTGGTACGGCTACTGAAGGGCATGAGACCGTCCGCATCGCCACACGAAATCCATAGCAGTTCCAACGATTTGGCTTTTTCAGGATTGGGAAGCAATTCTTGGGGTGCCTTGGTATTCGGTGCGGATGAAAATGCGCCTACCCAGCCAAATGTGTCTAAATTGCCAAGACCAAAGTTTAAGGTTTGTCCACCGCCCATGGATAGACCGGATATTGCCCGATGCTCCCTGTCCCTGTACACCTTAAATTTCTTCTCCACGTAGGGAATCAAATCATTTAGAAGGTCCTGTTCAAAGGTGGCAAACGCCTCAACCTTGTCAGGGCTAAAAATATTTCCTTCAGCACGGTCATTTTTCATGGCCCGTCCATTAGGCAATACCACAATCATGGGTTCCAATTTTCCATCTGCATAAAGATTGTCGAAAATTACCTGGGGCGTACCTTGGTTAAGCCACTCCTTTTCATCCCCTCCAATTCCGTGCAATAGATACAAAACGGGGTATCTTTTTGATTTGGAATAACCGGGCGGAAGATAAATCAAGGCCTTACGTTCTGTTCCAACCGTTTTTGACAGGTACATGATACTGTCTATCTTACCTTCTGGAATGCCATTTCTGACCTTGTCGAATCCTTTTGGAGCATGTTTTTCGGCTATAGGGTCATTGGCCTGATTACGCTGGACATTCAGCAATTTTATGGCATACCTTCTACCCAGCATGCGGTACCCTTCTGCACTAAAATGAAGGTTGTCCCTGGCATCTGGAACTCCTTTTGCAGAAACGATGTGCGCATTGGGAATAGTTTCGGGCAGCGTGTCCACAATTTCGTTCATACTGGCACAAATGCCTCCTTGGTCCGCATGTACCATTTCTCCTGCCAACAGCGGTGTTTTTGATGCCTCCAAATCCAAATCCTCAAGAAGATTGTCGTAAACGGTCTTCACTTTTTTGGGCCAAAGGGTGTCCCCGGTATTCGATTCTCCTTGATGTAGCAAGATTCCCTTGATCACCCCATCTTTTTGGGCGATTTTTGCCATTTCCACAAGACGGGCATACGGATTTCTATCGTATTCCGCTACCATATTCTTTAACCAATCTGGTGCGGTGGAGACGTATTCTTGGTAGTTGTCCTTATCAAACAACTCAATTTTACAGCCCCCAACGGCCACGTTGATGACCCCGACCTTTATACTATCGGGTAATTTTTCCACTAGCGTCCTGCCAAAATAATCGGTGGGGGTCAACCCTGTTTTACATCGGCATAAAGGAGGAATTGCAGTGTACCATTTTCCTTTTTCGCGGTTTAAATCAGGACAGTCCACAGCCGCCAAAACCTTGAAACGGTCATTAACATCGATTGTATCCTGTGCCTCAATACGGGCGTTTCCTTCCATATTTGATTGTCCCAAGGCCAAATAAATATGGAAATTGGGGTCTTGTGCCATAGTTTTTGCGGAGCAAAAGAGCACGGCTGCCATGAGACAAAAGTTTAGTATTGATTTTTTCATTGTTGCGTTTGCTTAATGATTTTTTTATTACAGTGCCATATCGTTTGCCTTGGTGGCATAAAGTCCCAAAAGGGCACCAGTAAAACCTCCTGCCACGTCAGTGGACAGAATGTCACCTGAAACGGTACCGCCCAAATTCTCAAAAGTTGCTCCATCGGTTGAATAGCTAAAGGTATACTTGTCTCCTTCAGCCGAAATCTTAAGTTCTATTGGGCTTGAAATGTCAATTTTGGTGCTCGCTAATACTTCGGATTTTGCCGAGCGCTCTCTTCTAGAAAAGCTGTTTTTTTCCAATACCAAAATATAGTCCTTGTCCTTTTTGGTCACTCCAAAGACATAATTAGATTGCTCATTCTGCAAGGCTACCACTCCAGCTAGGTCTTTTTCCGACTTTGGTTTATAGTTCAAGGTGGTAGTGAATGAAAATGTTCGGTGCTGTTGTCTGTAGAACAATGTGGAAGTGGGTTTCAATTCCTTTATATTGGTTTCAAAGGGATTGATTTCTAAACCATTTTTGGTTTGTTCCATAAAAGCTTCCCGTGGCCCCCGCAATCCTATCCAACGGTAATCCAATAAATCGGATGAGAAATCCTCGGTATAGGTGAAGTTTCCATTGGGAAAATAGCCTTCCTGTCCCATTTTATTTTCAACACCTTCAGGCATTTTTAGTTTGGGTTCCATTGGGACCAAACCGTTTTCAAAAACGGGATAGGTACCGGACCAGTCCACGGGTAGAATAAAGGTTTCTCGTCCGGTGTTCACCCGGTTTTCCTCATTGGGTCGAACCGCCAGAAAAACACCGTAATATTTGTCATCCGGCCCTAAAACCAAGTCGGCATGACCCGCCCAGTCCACCTTATTCTCTCTTTCCTTAGGAAAATAACGCTGGGTAAGTATTGGATTGCTTGGTGCGGGGATATAAGGCCCCTTTGGGCTGTCACTCATAAAAATCACTTCACTATGCCAATCTCCTGTACCGCCTTCGGCGCACATCAAATAATATTTGCCATCTTTTTTATAGATATGGGGGGCTTCAATCCAGATGGGTTTATCCGAAATATCAACACCACCATCCACAATAATCTTGTCGGTACCCTCAATGACTTGGTCTTTTTCCACATCATATTCCCATATTTTAATGACCCTATGTCCGTTGTAAAGTTCCTTTCCAGGATCTGGAGCATCATTATGTACGATATAGGCCTTACCATCATCATCAAAAAACAGCGATGGATCAATTCCATTAAATTTCAAGTGATACGGATCGCTCCAACCTTCTGCGGGGTCCTTGGTCTTCACCACAATATTACCAGCGCCGCCTGCAAAAGCGGTTGTGATCATATAAAATGTGTCATTTTTGGGGTTATAGGTAATTCCAGGGGCGTAAACACCTTGACTTATACCGGTATCATGGACATCCAACTGGGAAACGCGATCTAAAACATGACCTATTTGCGTCCAGTTTACCAAATCCTTGGAATGAAAAATGGGCACCCCGGGAAACATGGCAAAGGAGGAACATACCAAATAATAGTCGTCCCCTTTTCGGGTTATGGCCGGGTCTGGGTAGCAGCCCTGAAGGATTGGACTGTAAAATTCATCCGCTTCCAAGGGATAATCGTTGTAGACTTTATCATTGCCATGGTACACCACTTTTGTGAATATGGGTATATTGGTTGATTTTGTTGGTTTGGGATCGATATCTTTTCCCTTTGGTGAAAAAGAGTACAACCCTACAAGTAAGGTCAAAAACGCCCCAAAGGTTATCTTTTTTAGATTTTTCCTAGTTCGATTCATTATAATTATATGGATATGAGTTTATTGCTTAATTTTATTTACTTCTGCCAAAGGTTGGGCAAGAACCTATAATATAGGAGATGACGCCAAGTGGACCAGTCATGCCCACCGTTTCCACCTACATAATATTCATGTTCTATATCATGGTTATTTAATGCGTCGACAAGACCCTGGACCCTTGCGTTAAAAAAACCTTCGGCTTCCTTGGTACCCTGCCCCACAAAAAGATAGTCAACCTTATTATTTACTTCTGGGTCATTTAAAAACTGGGATAAGGTGGTTTCCGCAGTGGTGTCCCCAGCACTGAGAATACCAAAATTTGCAAATACATCTAAAGATCTAAAGCCAACGAACATACTATGTCGACCACCCATGGACAATCCTGAAATGGCTCTTCCTTCTGGACTTTCAATTGTGCTGTAGTTTTCATCAACCACAGGAATGACATGGTTTCTGAGCTCTTTTTCAAAAATATCAAAGGTCAGTTCGGAATGCTTTGGATGGTTCCGATGAATCACTTGGTTATTGGGAATGGCAATAATCATGGGCTTGGCATTGTTTTCTGCCAAAAGATTGTCCATAATTAAATTGGCCCTACCATCATACACCCAATTGGAGGGCAGTTCACCACTTCCGCCCAATAAATAGAGTACTGGATATTTTTTGCTGGAATCGTACCCAGGTGGTGTGTACACATACAGTTCACGTTCGCCCTGGGTGACATCTGAATGATAAATGTGACGTGTAACGTTTCCATGAGGGACGTTTTTTGCGTCATAGTAGGCTGGCCCATCGCCATGCACGATCAATTCACTATAGGGTGGCATGGCCGTAAATGCCGCATACGTATTACTGGGGTCCGCCATTTGTACGCCATCCACCCGAAGATGGTACGCATACATATCAGGAGGAAGTGGTCCGATGGTCAAGGTCCAAACACCTTCTTCCCCTTTTGTAAAAGGAATGGGCTCCCTACCCTTTCCCAGAGCGGTATTGATGGCTCCGGGATTCAATTCCACTTTTTGTGCCTCCGGTGCTTTCACCCGAAACGTAACGGTTTGGTCATCATGAACTTCAGGAGAATTTATCGGTGCGCTAAAAGGTATAAGTCCTTCGGTATCCTTCTGTGGATTGTAGTCCAGGTTCACATTGGCCTGCTGACCATAGCCAAAGCTTGAAATGAACAGTAAAGCGAAGGCGGAATAAAATAAGTTTTTGATTTTCATATCATCCATGTTTAGTAAGGTGCTGCATCATCACTATTTAAAGAGCAATTGTGCATATTGATAGAGGCTTCTACGCCAAGTCAGCCATTCATGGGCCGTTTCAGGGGATTCATAATATACATGATCAATTCCCTGTTCTTCCAACATATCTCGGAAAGCGCCAACAGATCCTGGAAACGGATCAGGCTCTTTGGTGCCCAGTCCCAACCAGAACACTTTTATTTTTTCTTCCACAGCTTTGCCATCATCAAATGCGCCGTTTAGAAATGTTTTCGTGTCTATTTTATCGCTGGTCGGATAGTTGGAAGTACCACTGAAGCCACCATAATAGGCAAACTTGTCCAAGTTGTTCATGATGATGCGCATGGTCTGGTTTGCACCCATTGAAAGGCCGGCAATGGCCCTATGTGCTCTATCTGATTTTGTTCTGTATTCCGCGTCTATCATTGGAATGACCTCTTGTATCAACACCTCTTCAAAGGCTGATTGTGGTCTTCTATTTCCTTCGGTTGAACTGTCCTGGGGTTTATAAGCATACCCATTGTCCATAACAATGATCATTGGAACCGCTTTATTCTCTGCAATCAGGTTGTCCAAAATTAGATTGGCCTTTCCTTGCGAGGCCCACCCTGTTTCATCCTCAAAACTCCCATGTTGAAGGTATAGCACCGGATATTTAGTATTGGTATCCTTACTATATTCTGGCGGGGTGTAAACAAAGCATCTTCTCCAAGCTTGGGTAATGTTGGAAAAATAGAGCTGCTCCGAGACCCTTCCGTGCGGAACATTCTTCAAGGCATAAATTTCACGGTCTGTTGCCGGAATTTCAATACCGCTGCCCCAACGTCCTGCACCATAATAGTATTTGGTGCCCGGATCAGGAACAGAAGCCCCATCAATGTTCAATTGGTAATAGTGAAATCCCTCTTCCTGGGGTGCTGACTCACCGGTCCAAACCCCTTCATCGTTTTTGGTAAGGTCGTATTTAACACCACCAATATCCAGTTGTACTTTGTTGGCTTCGGGTGCGAGTACCTCAACTTTTACACGACCTTCCGAGTCAACCTTTGGATATTCCTTTCCAGGTTGATTGGTCTCTGAAGGTTCGTAGTCGGTTTGGGCCAAACACGGCTGCAATGCCAAAAAAAGTACGGCAATAATTGCATGCGGATATCTCATCTGACTTTCTTTTTAGAGATTATTTAAAAAGAAGGGGAGCTAGTTCATGTAGACTGCGCCTCCACGTCTGAAATTCGTGCGCCGTTCCTTCTGAAACATAGGAAACGGCCTTTATTCCAGCCTCATTTAAAGCGGCAGCTGCACTTTTTACGGCTTCTGGTCTTTCCTTGCTTCCAGAGCTTAGGAATATGAGTTTTACATCGTCTTTATCCTTGATGTCCTCTGGACTATAGGTACCTCCACTTAGCAAACCGTAATAGGAAAAAACATCGGGTTTGTTGAGGGTGATCATCTTGGTCTCCATACCTCCCATGGAAAGACCGGCCATTGCTCGATGGGACTCTTCGGCAACCGTACGGTAATTGGCATCAACATAAGGTATCAATTCATCAACCAAAACAGTTTGAAAAGGGGTAATGTCGAAATTACGTAGCCCACCAAATCTGATTTCATTGGTCATTCCATACGTCATTACGATAAGGAAAGGATCAGTTTTGCCTTCGGCAATAAGGTTGTCCATAATAAGGTTAGCTCGGCCTTGGTTGCTCCAAGCGGTTTCATCCTCGCCCCAACCGTGTTGCAAATATAGGACTGGGTATTTTTTAGACTGGTCCTTGTCATATCCTGGAGGGGTATAAACAAAGGCACTTCGGGATGTATTGGTGCTTTTTGATGGAAAAAGAATTTGCTCCACCTTGCCATGGGGAACGTCCTTTAATGCATAAAATTCTTGGTCATGGGCAGGTATCTCAATACCGCTTTCCCAACGCGTGGAACCATAAAAATTTAGAGCGCCTGGATCGTTAAAAGTACCTCCGTCTACATCTATATGATAGTAATGGAACCCTTCGTCCATGGGTCCTTCCGTGGTACCCATCCAAGAGCCATCCTCAACTTTTTGGAGTTTTGTACCTCCTCTTCCCCCAAGGCCCAGGCTTACCCGAACACTGTCGGCTGCTGGGGCATCTATCTTAAATCGTGCATATCCCTGCGAATTTACCTGAGGGTATTCCTTACCGGGTTGGTTCAGGGTTGAGGACTTAAAGTCTTCGATTACGGTGGTTGAATTGGTTTGAGCCATACCAATGGTATAGCATACCAGTGCTAGTGTTAATGTTGCAGCATTAAATTTCATGATGTTTGTTTTTAGTTAACTGTTGTTAGATTCTAATTGTTCATTTTATTGTTTTGAGTGAAATAGATTGATTTTGATAATTTATTGTTTGTTGACCGAGATTTTCAAGGCACTTTGCGTAACGGGGAAGTTGCAAGCCAAATTTTTCGATACCAATATAAGTGTTTATTAAACACATTGAAAATGAATGGTGAAAAAATTCAATAAAGTCTTTGTTAAAATGATAAAAGAGACCATTATTTCTTAAAAAGAATATTGTACACGTTTTAATCCACTTTATTTATTAGTTTATTAGCAAAACAATCAGGGCTATTATGAAAAGGTTACTTTATTTGGTTTGTTTTTACATCCCAGTTTCATTTTTTGGACAGTATTCCAACAACTTAAAACTTTGGTATGACGAACCCTCTGGTCCTGTCTGGGAAAATGCTCTGCCCCTGGGCAATGGTTGCTTAGGCGCAATGGTCTATGGCAATGTGAGCACTGAAATATTCCAACTCAATGAGCATACAGTGTGGAGCGGTGGCCCCAATAGAAATGACAATCCGAATGCACTTGAGTACCTACCCAAGATCCGGGAACTCATCTTTAATGGAGAATACAAAGCAGCCGAGCAACTGGCCAATGACAAGATTATCACCAAAAAATCGCATGGCCAAATGTTCCAACCTGTGGGAAATCTGGAACTATACTTTCCGGGCCATACGGAATATCAAGATTATTTCAGGGAGTTGGATATCAGTAATGCGGTCAGTAAAACTTCCTATAAAGTCAATGGTACCACATATACAAGGGAAGCATTTGTTTCTTTGACCGATAGACTTCTGATAATTCATTTAACGGCGGATAAATTGGGGCAAATCAGCTTTACGGCGAATTTTACAACTCCTCATACCGATTCTAAAATAAATACAAACGAAGAAAACCAAATCTCCCTTTGGGGCCGGACAAGTGATCATGAAAGTGTTGAGGGCAAAGTGGAGTTCAACGCCCTAATGGGGTTGAAGACCAAAAATGGAAAAACCACCCAAACAACTACATCAATTACGGTGGAAGATGCGGACGAAGCTGTATTGATGGTTTCGATTGCCAGCAACTTCAATTCTTACCAAGATTTGAGCGGTGATGAAATGCAACGTACAAAAGGTTTTTTGGATGCAGGTTTTGACAAGGATTATACACTTTTAAAATCGGAACATATAAAAAAATACCAGGAATTATTCAATAGAGTGATTTTGGACTTTGGAGAAACGGAAGCATCAAAAATGCCTACGGATGAACGACTGGCCAATTTCAGGAATACGCAAGACCCCTCTTTTGTGGCCCTGTACTTTCAATATGGGCGATATTTGCTCATATCCTCATCCCAACCGGGCAGTCAACCCGCAAACCTTCAAGGTATATGGAACCATCGAATGAAACCTGCATGGGACAGTAAATATACCATCAACATCAATGCAGAGATGAACTATTGGCCTGCCGAACGCACCAACCTCTCTGAGCTTCACGAACCTTTTCTTAAAATGGTTCAAGAGCTTTCCATAACAGGCAAGGAAACAGCTAAGACCATGTATGGTGCACGGGGTTGGATGGCCCACCACAACACGGATATTTGGCGGATAACAGGCCCTATAGATGGAGCATTTTGGGGTATCTGGAATGGCGGAGGGGCTTGGACCAGTCAGCACCTTTGGGAGCACTATTTGTACACTGGGGACACAACCTTTTTGAAATCTGTTTTTCCTGCACTCAAAGGGGCTGCTGAATTTTATGCGGACTTTTTGGTAGAACATCCCAACTATCCCTATTTGGTTGTTGCCCCGGGTAATTCTCCCGAAAATGCCACCGAAGCCCATCAAGGTTCATCCATCACAGCAGGGTCCACTATGGACAACCAATTGGTCTTTGATGTATTCAACACCTACATCCAAGCTTCTGAAGTTTTGGAAAAGGAAAGCGCTTTCATAGACTCACTAAAAGTGTTGAGAAGTAAATTACCCCCAATGCAGATTGGCAAGCACAACCAATTGCAGGAATGGTTGGATGATGCGGACTCGCCTGAGGACAATCATCGCCATGTTTCCCATTTGTACGGTCTTTTCCCGTCTAATCAGATCTCTCCATATCGTACACCCAAACTATTCGCTTCAGCAAGGAATACCTTGTTACAACGAGGCGATATTTCCACAGGATGGAGCATGGGCTGGAAAGTGAATTGGTGGGCCAAAATGCAAGATGGCAATCACGCCTTTAAGTTAATCAAAGATCAATTGACCCCGGTAGGGATCAATCAAGGTGGTGGTGGAACCTATAACAATCTATTTGATGCCCATCCCCCGTTCCAAATCGATGGAAATTTTGGGTGTACTTCGGGTATCGCCGAAATGATGTTGCAAAGTTCGGATGGCAGTGTCCATTTACTCCCAGCGATTCCCGATGCCCTAAACACTGGATATGTAGGCGGATTAAGGGCCAGAGGCGGGTTTGAAGTTGTAGCTCTGGAATGGAGAAATAAAAAACTCTTGGCAGCCACCATAAAATCCAACCTAGGGGGCAACTTACGCCTACGTGTTCCCAATGAAATCGAACTCGTTGGAATCGGGATTTTCAAGGAAGCCAAAGGAGACAATCCCAACAAGTTCTTCAAGATGGAAGAAACGATGGAACCCATTATTTCAGAGGAAGCGTCCACTCAGGAATTGACTTTGCCAAAGTCATTACTATATGACATTATCACGGAAAAAGGCAAAGTCTATTCTTTTAGATTAAAATAAATAAGGTTTCCATTTTGTAGATAAGCGAACTGGTATTTAAACAATACCTAAATAAAATATTCATTTAAGCAAGCGAAACTACGATTCGTGCAGCGAATTCAATGTGTGGTCACCTAAATCAATATTTCCATATTGTTACAAATTGCATGATCGCTATATGCTGTTAAAAACATTATATAAAAAAGGCATCAATAAGAAAACTTACCGAGGCCTTTTAAGTACCAGTGATCGCGGAAGGATTCGAACCTTCGACCGTCTGCTTAGAAGGCAGATGCTCTATCCAGCTGAGCTACGCGACCCAAGTTTGCGGGTGCAAAGATACTAATGTCTGTGGTTGTAAAAAATATTTTTTTTATTTCTTATGCTTTTTGCATCAGACCACTCAAGACCAGTACATTGACTAATCAAATCCAATTTCTTTGAGACCTTCGTGACTTATTCCTATTACATCAAGCGGTTTTTTGTCCCAAGTCATATCTTGCTCCACAAAATATTTCTGCATACCCGAGGTTTCCTTCTCTGTCAAAATTCGCTTAAAATCAATGTTGCCTTCTCCAACTGGAGCAAATTTTCCGTCATCATCCATGTCCTTTACATGCCATAATTTAAATCTGCCTGGGTATTTCTCAAAATAGTTAACTGGGTCTGCTCCTGCTTTGGTCACCCAAAATAAATCCATCTGAAAGTTCACATATTTTGAATCTGTGTTTTCCAACAAATACTCAATAGGTTTTACTCCATCCTCATTATCCTTGAATTCAAAATCATGGTTGTGGTACAAAAGTTTCAATCCTGCCGAATCACATTTTTTTCCCAAGGTAGTTAAGATGCTGGCGAAGTCTTCCAAAGACCCCTGCATGCCCATAGTTCTGTCTTCAGGGTTAAAGGTAAACATGCCCATAGGTGGAACCGGTATCGTAAAATATTCAAAACCAGCAGCTTTAACGGCGGCTATTTGTTCATCTGCATTTTCCAAAGTAACCGAACCTTGGTGGGTACTCACCGGTTTCAGACCCACACTTTCCAAGTATGCTTTAAAGTCTTCTGGAGCCATACCATAGAACTTCCCTTCATTATAACCTGCTGCCTCAACATAGGAATATCCGGCATCAGCCACTTTCTGGAGCGTTGCTTTGGCGTCTTCCCCCATATCATCCCGAACCGTGTACAAGGCCAATCCTCCAAAATTTTGATCGCCGCACGAGTGTAAGGTCACCAATAATACAAGAAGCCCAAAAGGAACGAGTTTGTTTAATGCTATCAATATTTTTTTCATTCTGAAATTGTTTGAGTTTAATTGTAGTTCTTTAGCTCTCCAATATACTGCTTTCCTATCGATATTCATGAGCATGGCCCATTCTGTTCATCATATGGAATCCCTAGTTTGTATAAATTAATATGCTAGGGATTCTTTCGTTTATGGCGTGAATGAACTATCTTAATTCTTTAAAAATCAACCACCATGACCAAATTCTGCGTTCTCCTTTTCAGTTGTTCTCTATTCTTGATTTCTTGCAGTTCAACTGAAGAATCAAAATACATTATTGCGGTAAGTTTTGCTGAATCCGCAAGTCCAGAAAACAAAGACGGAAGACTATTGTTAATGCTTTCCTCGGACGACAGTAAAGAACCTCGTTTTCAAATCAATGATGGCCTAAATACACAACTCATCTTCGGAATGAACGTGAATGGCATGGCCGCGGGTCAATCCATCATTTTTGATGAATCCATTTTTGGATACCCCTACCCTAGTCTAAGTGAAGTTCCTCCGGGAGAATACAATGCACAAGCACTTTTGCACGTGTATGAAACTTTCAACTTATCCACCGGACATACCGTAAAGCTTCCCATGGACAATGGTGAAGGGCAACAATGGAACACTTCTTCTGGCAACTTGTACAGCAAGCCGTTCAAAATAACCGTTGGTGAGAATGGTATTAACAATGTCTCTTTGGTGATGGACCAAGAAATTCCACCCATTCCAGAGCCAGAGGATACGGAATGGATAAAACACATTAAGGTCAAATCCGAGAAATTATCTGAATTCTATGGTAGGGACATTTATTTGGGAGCTCATGTTTTACTGCCAAAAGGTTTTAACGAACATCCCGAGGCAAAATATCCCTTAATGGTTTTTCATGGTCATTTTCCAAGTGATTTCCGTGGTTTCCGAACCACCCCTCCTGACCCCAACTTGGAACCCGAATACTCCGCTAGGTTTGATTTGGAAGGCTACAATCTCATCCAACAACAAGAGGCGTATGACTTTTACCTACGCTGGAACGAACCTGATTTTCCCCGTTTCCTAATTATTGAAATCCAACACCCTACTCCCTATTATGATGATTCCTATGCGGTCAACTCTGCAAGTCAAGGTCCGTATGGAGATGCCATCACTTACGAACTCATTCCTGAGATTGAAAAACGATTTCGTGGTATGGGCGAAGGTTGGTCCCGATTTTTATACGGAGGTTCCACTGGAGGGTGGGAAGCTTTGGCCGTACAGGTAAAATATCCCGAAGAATACAACGGTTGCTTCGCAGCTTGCCCAGACCCCATTGATTTTAGGGCCTACTGCCTCACCAATATTTACGAGGATGAAAATGCCTATTACTACGACTCTGAGCACAAGAAATTGGAAGTACCTTCCCATAGAGATTATTTGGGTGACATACAGTCTACCTTGCGACAGGGCAACCATTTGGAACTGGTTTTGGGCGACAAATCCCGATCAGGACAACAATGGGATATTTGGGAAGCCACCTATTCACCCCAAGGTGATGACGGTTACCCAGTTCGAATCTGGGACAAAATGACGGGCGATATTGACCATGAAGTCGCCGAATATTGGAAAGAAAACTACGACCTGCGGCATATCTTGGAACGCGATTGGGACAAACTTGGCCCGCAGTTACGGGGCAAAATACATATTTACTGCGGCGATATGGACAATTATTACCTCAATAATGCTGTCTATCTGATGGAAGATTTTCTGGAAAGTACCACCGAACCATACTATGACGGTGAGGTCTTATATGGTGATCGTGCTGAACACTGCTGGAACGGAGACCCCGACCAACCCAATGCCATCAGTAGGTTACGGTACAATTCCATGTACGTGCCAAAAATCATGAAGCGTATTGCCGAAAGTGCGCCCCAAGGTGCAGATTTGACCAGTTGGAGGTATCAATAACCGGCTTCATGTCTTTTAAAAACGGAGTTGTCCTATATTAGCCAAGCTCAAAGCATACCAACATTGAGCAGCTTATGCTTGTGTTATGGATTATACGTTTTGCCATTCCATTATTCTATACCAGGAAAGAATAAATCGTTTTATAAAATGACAAACGGCCAGCAATACAATTGCCAGCCGTTATAGTTAAATCAAAACCAAATGTCTGAATACGATGTGACGGTCAATATCCAGATTCAGTATTAATCAAAATCAAAACAAAATTACGAATTTATGACCAACTTTGGACTATACCCCATGAACATTAGTTTGAAAGGGCACAGAATCAAAAATAAGATTCAAAAGTATCATCAACCGCTATTTGATTGACTGTATAAGAAATCTTTTTACTTGATGATTATTCCACTAAACTATAGGTAAAAGTGATTTCGGTTTGTATCACATCGCCGTTTATATCGGTGACATTAAAATTATCTGAAAATGAAAAAGCCGTGTCGCTTCCATTAAAGGTTAAACTCAAATTCTGCAAATTACACCCAAAGACAATGCTCAACGTATTGGAAGCCAATTGCCAAGAACCAGAAACGGTGGCTCTATTCGGGCAATTTGTTCCATTGACACCTTGCTCAAAAGTGTATGACCTGCCTGAATTGAACGTATAGGCCGCATCTTTTTGACAATCATTATATTGGGCAAAAAGGTCTGTACTGGGGTTTTCATCATCATCATCTGTAATATCTACAGCTTCATCTGCAACAATGGCCGTTAACGTCCACTCTCCAACCATTTTTTCTTCATTGGCTACGAGAGCTCCAGAGAAATCTTCCGGACAATCATCACCATCATCCGTACTGCAGGAAAGAAAACATCCACTTATCATGAACAATGCACCCAAGTTAAAAAGTAATCGCTTCATAGTAAAATTATGATTTAAAGGTTTCTAGTTTGATGTAGCGAACCTCAGAAGGTTGCATCAACCGATTCACTTTTTTTAATGGACTTCTAAACCAATATTACTTTTTTGGAACTATATCCAACAAAACAGCTATCTCATGCCCCTTATTTTGAACACATTCCATTATGGGCTCTACTTTAATATAACCTGTGCTCGATTCCACTCTAAGAATGTTGTCACAATCCTCCAAATCAAAGTTTATGAGGTATTCCGGAAACAGAGCTTGTAAGTGCTTTATTATTCTGTTTGCATCGTTTTGATTGTTGAGGCTGGTTTGAAATACTTCTACCATTTTGTAAAATTGTTCAATGCATTTGTGTTCTATCCGTTCAGATTTTCCACATATTTTTTGAAGTTATCCAAGATGGCCTGCCACCCATCTCGCTGCATATCGATTGGGTTCTGGTTCTCTGGATCAAACTCGGTTGTAAGCTTTACTTCATTGCCAAGGCTTTCAAAGTTGGTAATGGCACGGCGTCCATCGGTCATCACATATGAAATTTTCTTCATAGGTTCGACCTCATCATAAATGGCTTCAAAATCGAATCCAAAACTATCGTCTTTAGCCTCCATTCTTGCCAAATACCTTCCGCCCACTCTTAAGTCATTTTCAGCCTTTGGACAACACCAATCATCCGATGCAAAATTCCATTGGGTAATATGTTCCGGTAGCACCCAGCATTCCCAAACCTTTTCAATACCAGAGCCTATGGTGCTGCTTATTTTTATCTTTTCAGTTTTCATAAAGTTCAAATTATATTACCCTATAATAGGTTTGTATTTAGCACGGTTCTCATACATGATCCAGCCTAAAATGATGGCCAATATCAGTGCAATGATCAATCCGCTGGTATGCACCACTGTATTCATTAGTAATATCCCCACCATTACGGGCAAAATTATTAGGGCGCCAAGGGCCCTTGTCTTGGGTAAAATTATCAGGATTCCGCCCACTAGTTCGGCCAGGGCGATCAAGGGCAGTAACCATGATACTTCCATGAATGCCTGAAAATCACTCATTAATTCTTCGGGCATTTCCTCGGGCATGGGCATGTAGTGAAAAAACTTGTCCAGACCGGCATTGATAAACATTAGCCCAAACAAGAGGGCAAGAACGAATAAAATCTTTTTTTTCATAATGATTGGATTAAAGTGTTATAGATTATGTGTTGTAAGCACTTGGCGGTCAAACCGGAGAAACGGTATTGTTTTTTCTTGGTTGTGACACTTTCTATTCAATGCAAATTTTAATTCAATGATGGTTGGAGCCCTGCTATCCCGATACTTCATCTAGCTTTTCTTGATACCGAAAGGCCGCCATGCGTTTAATCAGTTCCAGTGGAAAATCTTGGTCATGGGGAAATTGCACTGAACCTTTTCCAGTCTTGTAGCTAGATAGTTCCTTACTAAAGTTTTTATGGGTAGATGGAACAGCATAAAACCCAATATGCTTTTCATACGCTGCATAATACATCAAGATGCCATGATATCTAAGTGCCGGCATATTATAGCTGATGACCTCTTCGGCCAGTGGTGCCACTTCTTTCAATGTTTTACGGATGATTTCCATACGCTCCAGTGCATGCTTCGGGACACTTTGAAAATACGCATCAACCGTTTTAAACTTCTTCTTGTCCATACTACTTCAATATTAATTTTTTAGCACTTGCAGTGAAACAACCACTGATGTCCATATCTATCAATAAGACCACCAAAAAGGTAGCCTAAAAATGTTTTATCCAAGGGATAAATCTGTGTTCCTCCTTCCTTTAGTTTGTTAAAGTAGTTCTTAACCTGAACCTCATCCTCACTATCCACAAGTATAGAAATGGCATTCCCCTTTATTAATTTTTCATTGACCATATCTGTTCCCATCAACAGCATATTTTCTTTTTTGAGAGAGGCCTGTACCACATATTTTTTCATGTTGGAAGGAAATCGTAGTTCATTTGGGCTGCTTTCCAAAGTTTGAATTTTAAGTTCCCCGCCCAAACATTCACGGTAAAACTCCATCGCTTCCCTACAATTACCATTAAATGTAAGATATGTTATAATCTGATTCATGCTGTTTAATATCTTCACTTCACAAAGTTGGCAATCAACAGGCATAAGAAGAGGGGGTAAAAACGGCGATTGCACGTGTTGATTCCGCCAGTGTAATTTGCTACATTTGAATTGTGAAAACAATATCCATCTTGGTTCCTGAAACTGCTGTGGCTTCTGGTGTTACCGGCCCACGCTATCTTTTTACGACCGCCAATCAATTTTTACAGGCTGCAGGCAAAGACCCCTTATTTAAAGTGCAGATGGTAGGCCAAACCAAAGAAGTCCGCATACAGGACGGGGCATATTCCATAACGGCAGATGTTCTTTTAAAAGATGCTGGGCAAGCCGATTTGGTCATTATTCCTCCTTTATTTGGAAATATGGATGCAGCAATTGCCCTTAACAAGGCAACATTACCTTGGATTCTTGAACAACATTCCAACGGCGCAGAATTGGCCTCGCTTTGCGTTGGTGCTTTTTTATTGGCTTCAACTGGCTTGCTCGATGGTAAAAAATGTTCCACCCATTGGGCTTTTTATACCGAGTTCAAGGAGCAATTTCCACAGGTTGAAGTGGTGGATGGCGGCGTAATTACTGAAGAAAATGGGATTTATTCCAGTGGCGGAGCCCATTCGCTCTGGAATCTACTGCTCTATATTTTGGAAAAATATACAGATCGTGATACGGCGATTCTGGCTTCCAAATATTTTGCTATTGATATTGACCGAAACAGCCAAGCAGCCTTTATGATGTTCAGAGGACAGAAGGACCATAATGATGAAGCAGTAAAAAAGGCCCAGGAATACATTGAAAAAAATTATCAAGACAAAATAACCGTTAATGACCTTGCGCAACGAGTAGCTGTCAGCCGTAGAAGTTTTGAACGAAGGTTCAAGCAAGCTACGGACAATACGGTGATAGAATATCTGCAACGCGTAAAGGTAGAAGCCGCTAAGCGTAGTTTTGAGTCCACCCGAATGAATATTTCAGAAGTAATGTTCGATGTGGGCTATACCGATTCCAAAGCCTTTAGAAATGTCTTTAAAAAAATTACAGGGCTTACTCCTATTGAATATCGGAACAAGTATAACAAGGAGACTTTTTCAGCTTTGGTGTGAGGGGCGTTAAAATGATACCAAAACGGAATCACCAGAATAGCTTACCTGTTTTCGCTCGCCAGTTGGCATTAATTCGATGACAAATTCCTTTTCAATGTTTTCACCATTGCCGGCCACTATGGTCATGGTTTTCTTGGCGTCGTTCCATTGGAACTTGGTTAGGGAATACGCGCCATCCAAATAATCCAACGTCTTTCCGTCATCGGTGTAAAGCTCAAAAGTACCATCTGCCCCCGACCATACTTTAATGGTTGTTGGTTCATCAACCTTTTCATCGACATATTGTCTAATGGGGTCCATTGGAATGATTGCTCCCGCTTTTATATATATGGGCATTACGGTAAGGTCCACTTCTTTTTGAATGGTCTTTCCTCCTTCAAGTGATTCCCCCGTCCACCAATCGTACCAAGTGCCTTCGGGAAGATAGACATTTCGACCGGTAGCGCCTTTTTCGAAAATTGGAGCAATCAACATATTCTCACCCCAGAGATACTCATCTCCAATGGCTTTTGCTTTGCTATCATTGGGATGGTGCAACCAAAGTGCTCGCATCATGGGCAATCCTTTATCCCTAGCTTCCCATGCTAAAGTATAATTATATGGCAGCAACTGATATCGTACTTCGGCATATGCCTTTGTAATGGGTTCTATGGTATTGTTGTTCATTTCGGATTCCAAAGGTGGTGTTCTGGTTTCCAATGGACCTCTTTCATCCAGTCCCCAACCCCATGGAAGGTGGGTCCACCAGGTTCTTCCGTGTGATCGAAAAGATGGACAAAAAGCACCAAATTGAAACCATCTTGTAAACAGCTCTGCCGTATATTCTTCGTTGGGATAGAATCCTCCAATATCCGACCCCCAGAATGGTGATAAGCTCAAGGATGAGTTGATACCCACTGCAATTTGACCCTCCAAGGTTTTCCATGAAGAATCGGTATCGCCAGACCAAATCCAACCGCCCCACTGCGCAATACCCAAATAGCCATTTCTGTGCAGGCTCCATGGCCTCAAATTGGGTTTCTTGGACAATGGTCCCTGATAATACATTTTATGTCGATTCAATCGCTCAAAAAGATTGAACCAATCGCCTTCATCGGGCCAAAATGCATCAACCCCCATATTCATTAAGGGAACATGTTCCTTCCAGTGGGTCAGTATATGTGAACTATCCACTTCTTCACCCTCTTTGGGCGGGATTGAACCATGTAAAGTCTCCAATCTATTCCTATCCCATGTCACCACATGCAACACCACTTTGGCATTCTTGCTGTGCATTTCGTCAATTACTTTTTCAGGTGACTTTTTAAATACTTCAGGATTAAACTCAAATGAGGGTTGTTCCGTGTTCCATCCTACCGGCGTAAAACCGGTTCCCAAATAGATAACAGCGTCCATTGGAATTTCCTTTTCTCGAAAGGTGTTGACAATATCCATCATTTCCTCATCCGTTTCCAAAGTGCGGTGCGACTGCATATAGCCCATAGTCCATTTTGGTGGCATTATAGCTGGGCCGCTAATGGTACTTATATCTTTCATCAAAGCTTTTGGGTCATGACCATCAAACACGTAGATATCATAAAGTCCATTGATATACTTTGGAGGAATTCCCTTTCCAGTATTCTCCTGTTGATTTTTTTGGTTCTGCTGAATATAAAAACCCTGTTCGGGAGTAATTGGTGAGTAGACGCCTGTGCTATCCGAAGATAAATCAATCTGTCCCCATGGTGTGACCATCCAAAGTCCCCAACCACCAGTTCCAACAAGCATTGAAACCGGGTTTCTGGAACCGTAAGCCGTGGCCTGCCAACGGGGAATCATTTTGTGCAATCGGCCTTTTCGGTCAAATTCTATGTCATGTTCCCTCCAATTGGCATCTTTTTCTGGTTTTGGACCACCTTCCCCCAAACCAAGGATTGGGGATTCATCTATGTCAAATGAAACATTTCCTTCATCATCAAAAACCAACTGCTGTATCATTATACCTTCTTCACTAGTCACGGTCACCGTCAACGGATTTGTGGAAACATGAACCTCAAGACCATTTATTGTCTCCGTCAGGTTACTGCGTAATTCAGTTATATCGATAGTGTATTCGGTTTTTTCCCGGTCTTCAAAAACAATATGCCCATAGGATTCCATATCATAATCCTGTGGTTTTAGAGTTATTTGCAGAGCATGGTCTCCAGCTGCTCCAATTTGTAGCTGGGCTGGTTCTCCCACTGTGGTTATTGGTTGGGTTTTGTCACACGAACCAAGACCCAAACATAGGGCAAGACCCAAGAAAAGTGGTAACCTATTGTTCCTAAGAGACGAAAAACTCATAACCCTATTTGTCATTTTTACGCATTTGGCACTTCTTAAATATATAGGATTAAACCTGATTGTGAACAGCTACCATACAAACTAGGCAATATAGGTTTAGAGTTCGGTGATATTGTATAAAAGTGGCTATATGCTTGTATATCAATTCCATTAAAAACAAAAAGTTGGATATTGTTTTTAGGTTGGCTTTTGGATTGTTAGCTTTGCGCACCAAAAAACATGACCTGCAGGTTAGAGAAAAAAGAGCTGGAAGAGCTCAATGCCACCAACATTTTACCCCAAACTCCTTTTTGGGGACGAATAAAAAGAAATCAAGGTTATTTACCTAACGGATTTGAACTGACGGTTTCCAAGGATATGCTGGCAGATGAAGCTGATTCACTCTCCAAAGTGGGGGACGACCTTTTGGTCCTCACAAAATATATTGACAAAGAGATTTGCTACGCCTATGTGCCCTACGGGCCTAAACTGGAACCTTCCTTTGAAAATCAAGGTTTGTTTTTGGAGCAACTTTCAGAATCCATAAGACCATATTTACCATCAAACTGTATTTTCATCCGTTTTGATTTGATATGGGAAAACCAATGGACCGCAGAAGACGATTATTTTGATGCAGCAGGGAACTGGACCGGGGCGCCTTCCAGCCAGGTACAGGAATATCGCGTGAATTTTAAGACAACAAATTGGAACCTAAAAAAAAGCGTCAGCGATGTACTTCCCAAGAATACCTTTTTCCTAGACCTCTCCTTAAACGAAAAAGAACTGCTTAAAAATATGCGTTACAATACCCGCTATAATGTTAAAAAGTCCCTGAAAAACGGTGTCCAGGTCAAGGAGTATGGCATTGAACACATGGATGAATGGTACAAATTATATCTGGATACCGCGATAAGGCATAATATGCCTTTGCAGAATCAAGCATATTTTTCCACTATTTTGAAAAATCAGGATAACAATAAAAATGGTGTGCAAGTAAAAATGTTGATGGCCGACATTGATGGAAAATTCTTGTCTTCCATGTTTTTAGTCCTATCAAAAAAACGAGGAACTTATTTATATGGCGCTTCTACTTCAGATAAAAAAAATGCAATGGCTAGTTATGCCCTTCAGTGGGAATCCATAAAATTAGCCAAGGAATATGGGTGCACAGAATATGATATGTTTGGTTCGGCGCCCAACTTAAAACAGACACATCCGCTACACGGAGTCCATGTGTACAAAAAGGGCTTTGGGGGCGACTTATTTCATAGAATGGGGTGCTGGGATTACCCGTACAATGAGAAATTGTACGATATGTACAAACTTCAAGAATTGAAAAGTCAAGAGGCCTAGATTTTATTAAATATCCATCCTCTTTAGTTTTTACCCTCAATTTTAGAGTCGATAAAGCCAAAAACAATATTTATGGCCACCACCAGAAAGGTCAATATACCCAGTTCCACAAACATTGAAGTAGCTGCCAAACATCCAGCTCCCGCACTGCACCATATGGTAGCCGCGGTGGTGAGTCCTTTGATTTTATCCTCTTTTTGAAGAATGACTCCGGCTCCTAAAAATCCAATTCCGGTCACTACTTGACTGAGCACGCGTGTTACATCGGCATATTCTTCACCATAAAACCGCAAGGACACCAAAACGTAAACAGCGGCACCCAAAGCTACCAAGGTGTTGGTCTTTAGTCCCGCACTTTTACCTTTATATTCCCGTTCCAACCCTATCAAGAGACCAGCAATGGTTGCTAAACCAACCCTGATGCTAAAATCCAAGATTCCCGGTGAGTTATATGTAAAAAATTCTGTCATTATTTATACCTATGAAATACAAATAGCTCCCATTCATGAGAGCTATTTTGCTTACTTAGAAAAGGGATTTGTTCTCTTTACCAGGTTTCAATTTCCTTTTTCAATTCTTGTTTTGCTTTTCCTGTTTTCTGCTGAAGTCTTCCCAACATTTCATCGAATTTACCCTCGGAATACGTTAGGTCGCTATCGGTAAGCTCTCCATATTTTTGTTTAAACTTTCCTTTTACTTCTTTCCATTTTCCTTCTAACTGATCGTTATTCATGAGTATTTTAATTTAAGATTAATATTAGATTTATTTGTCTCCAATCTACCTTATTTCCTCTCGATGGATTGACGGAAATGGACATAATCTTAACGGTAAAGCATAATTCACCCAATTATATCACACATTTCACCTCCAAAACCAATCGCGTCAACATAATTTGGTTTCGAGACAACCATTCAAAAGACGTTTGATTATACTTCCCTATCGAACTAAAAAAATTGAAACTATGAATGAAGCAGAACAAGTGCTATTAGGAAATATAGCTGATACCGATCATGAAATTTTTGCATTGCTCAAACAAAGATACAGTCCCAGAACTTTTAGGGATGAACCCATAGATTCTGGGGAATTAAAACAACTTTTTGAAGCGATTCGTTGGTCGGCCAGTTCTTATAATCGTCAACCATGGCGTTTTATCTATGCAGAAAAGGGTACGGAAGCCTTTGATAAAATTGTGGATTGTCTAAGCGATTTTAATAAAAAATGGGCCTCTATGGCCCCTGTTTTAATGTTAAGTGCGTACAAGGAAAAAACGGATGAGGGCGAGGAAAATTTCCATGCTTTGCATGATTTGGGACTTTCATTGGGAAATATGACCGTACAGGCCCAATATCTAGGAATTGCACTGCACCACATGGCCGGGGTAGATTGGAAAAAAGCCCAAAAAACATTCAATGTTCCAAAAGGCTACCATATTACCACAGCAATTGCCCTTGGCTATTACGGGGGTACATTGGAAAAACTTCCTGAAGATTTACAGGATGCAGAAACCGCTGAACGCACACGAATGCCACAAGAAGAGTTTGCCTTTGAAAATGGTTGGGGCCAATAAGTCTTGATTAAGCCGCGGTAGTAAGGACAAATTCTACACGTTGGATTTTACAGGGCGTCCATAGATGTTTCAAAGTATAGTCCTGAAAGTACTATACCTACTATAATTAGTATTAAGATTACCAAGATTATCAAAAATCCAATTTTGGTAATCTTACTTTTTCTAAATATGTAATTGCGTTTGGAATCTTCCTTCTCTTTTACCAGTTCCAAGTCTTCTTGTGGTTGTTTGTGGTCTTTCTCTTTCATGATTCTTAAATTGAGAGAAAACTAGTTACTTTTCATGTTCCAACTTGATTTGTTCAAAAAAATTATTGACGCATTTGAGAAGCGGTATCATATCCCATGGTTATCCAAAAATTGAATCAGTCTCGTTTAAAAATAGGGATAGCATCAACAATTGAACTTTTAGAACAAAACCTTTTTGATCAATAATCCTACTTTGCAAGTACGATGTAAATGTGGTAAGCATCTAAATTTTACCATCCTTAAAAATCAATATATGATGGAAGAACATGAATATGCAAAACACGAAAAAGATTATATAAAAAAATATCAGAAACAGGGTTATGATGTCAATTTTCGATTTGAAAATGGCAAACTTATTGCCTCCAAGTCCAAAAACTTATATGGGCCAACCGAGGTTAGCATTGTTGCAGAACACCGATATGAGGGAATGAGCAATCCTTCTGATATGTCCATACTCTATGTTTTGGAAACGGATAAAGGCGAGAAAGGCACATTCTTAATGGGTTATGGTCCCAACACCAACATGGATGCTGCTGAATTCTTTAAAGCGGTTCCTGAAGAAAACTCCTCAAATAGGTAAAACATTGAAACTGAGAATCATCAGAATTTTCTGTATCCCGTGCACCATAGGTCAGATTTAACGTAACCCATCGTGTTGAAAAAATAACTACATTTATTCCATACCAGCAGGGATTACCCCAGCATTCCATTGCACCCTACTTTTGTATATGAACCTATGATAATCAATGTCAAATACGATGCAACCATCACTTTAAAGGTGATATTGCAGGAGCAACTGGAACGACTGGACATTCCACATATACTTCATGGAACAGGAGAAATAGAGGTAAAGAGAAGTCTTTCATCTGAAGAAATGGAAGAACTCACGAACAATCTCAATACATACGGTATTCAAATTTTAAGCGATCAAAAAGTGGCATTGGTACAACGAATCAAAAACGCCATAAACGAAATGTTGCAAAATGACATGGCTAGATCGCATAAGGTTTCTTCGTATTTGACCGATACCTTAAATTACAGTTACACCTATCTGTCCAACCTATTTTCGGAGACTACCTATACCTCAATTGAGAATTTTGTAATTCTCAGAAAAGTGGACCATGCCAAAGATTTAATGACCAACACCAACCTAACATTAACAGAGATTGCCTATCGTTTAAACTACAGTAGCGTTGCACATTTATCCAGTCAGTTTAAAAAAACAACTGGTTTAACACCTACCAAGTTTCAGAAGATTGTGAAAAAACGAAGGGAAAATAGAATACAACAAACTATATGAGCACAAACCCTTCAAATGGGGGCAGCCAAATCTTAAACGTTGCCCTTGCTGATGATGATGAAGATGATCGCTTATTTTTTCAGGAAGCCATAGATGATATTTCCATCCGCACCAAACTATCGTTGTTCAACAATGGACAGGAGTTGATGGATTATTTAAGCCTCCCCAAAGTAATCCTACCCAATTTAGTGTTTTTAGACCTTAACATGCCCATAAAGAATGGCATGCAATGCCTAAAGGAAATTAGGGCCAATAGCTCTTTGAACCATGTCTGTATTGCCATATATTCCACCTCATGCTCAGAAAAAGATATTGAGGACACCTTTATAAATGGAGCCAACATTTATCTGAACAAGCCTAATAACTTTGGTAAATTACGGGAGTCAATAGAAAAAGTATTGCAAATCAACTGGCAATACCATACCTCTAATCTTAATAGGGACAATTTTTTATTGCGATTGTAACCATGATTGTAGAGCATATGTATTATTTATGCTATATCATTTATTGAACTAACCCAATGGAACAAATTCCTAAAACTTGGTGTTCATTATATAGATGGATTTGAAGATATTTAGACGCATAGCAAATTCACCCGTACTGGACAAGATAGCTCTGGCCATAGTCATTGTGCTATTGCTGTTCATCACCGCTGTTTTATTCGGACAGATAAAGACATTGGAAGTTTCTGCTGAGGAAGTTTCCAATTCCCTTATGATCGATAAGGAAATCAATACCCTTTTCTCACAATATGACCTTATGGAATCCGCAGAGTTTAGATCTGTAATATTGAAGGATTCCACTTTTGAAGAATCGTACATAGATCGCAAGTTGGAGAGTGACCAAACCCTGAAAAAACTTCATGGGCTAGTCAAAGAGATGCCACAGCAGAGAGCCAATCTGGACACAATATCGCAATTAAAAGACAGTCTTCACATAACACTAACAGCGCTTCATGGAAAAATAAGGCCCTCTCAGGCAGACTCAACAGCTATGATTTATGTTGAAAATGCTGCTGCGCTTTTAAAAAGTCTCAGAGGAATCAAAGCCAACATGCTCCAGCATAATGATGAAATTTTACGACAAAGCTTAGGCACTTACCGAGGGCTAACATTTCTTACACCACTCACCACCCTAATATTGGCACTGTTCTCCATTTTGGTCTTCACAGTAGCGTATTTCAGGTTGCGCAGGCATAAAGATCAGATACAGTCTTCCGAGGCATTGTTGCAGAATATTGTACAGAGTACAGATAACATTATGAACTATTACGAACCTATTCGAGACTCCAATGGTACCGTGGTAGATTTTAGAATAGCGTTTGCCAATATCTGCAACAGGGATTATTTGAACCTGGAACCGGAGGAAATCGTTGGTAGGCCTATTTCAGAAGTGTATCCGTTTGTGTTGAAAAACAATGAATTGGAACGAATGATTGACTGTTATCGCAATGATGACACCATAGATTTTGAACGCCAGGTAACTGTTGAAGGAGAAGCGTTTTGGTTCCATACATTTGTCAGGGCAATGGATAATGGTCTTTTGGAGGTCATGCGAAATAAAACTGACGAGTACAACGCAAAGCAGGACCTTATGAAGGTAAATGAACAGCTTGAGGTACAGAACTCCATAATGTCCGAAGCCAAGAAAATGGCCAAAATTGGAAGTTATACATGGGATATGGAAAAAGATATTGCCACCATTTCCGATAACTTTTACAATATTTTGGATTGTGAACCCGGTGAGTTTGAGCCCTCTTTTAAAACCTATAGGAACTATGTACACCCAGATGATATTGAACAGTATGATGCATATGGGAAATGGTTCCAGGAAACACAGAAACCTAGAGAACATACCTATAGGGTAATTACAAAAAAAGGAAATATAAAATTCTTGCGGACCAAAGGGCAGTTTGTAGAACGGGAAGGTAAAAAGGTTATGATCGGAGTGGTGCAGGATGTAACCGTACAAATAAGTTACGAGAATGATCTGAAGATAAAAAATCGGGAACTGGAGCGCAGCAACGAAGAACTGGAATCCTTCAATCGGGTGGCCAGTCATGACCTACAAGAACCCCTCCGAAAAATCCAAATGTTCATATCCCGTTTTGAGGAAAAAGAAAAAGATACACTTTCGGAAAAAGGCACAGAGTATTTTGACAAAATAACCGAAGTCGCCGCTCGCATGCAATCCCTGATCCGTAATTTATTGACTTATTCAAGGATTGGAAGCAAAGTAAAGGAGGTTGAAAACACGGATTTAAATGAAGTCTTGCAGAAAGTTCAAGAGGACTATGCAGAACGCATTAAAGAGGTGGGTGCCACTATCTCTATAAAAAAATTACCAGAAGTACAGGGGGTTTTCTTCCAACTGGAACAACTGTTCGGTAACCTAATATCAAATGCGTTGAAGTACCGGAGTCCAAAAATAACCCCAAAAATAGAGGTGAAATCGGAAAAAGTGCCTTACAAAGAGATTCCGACCAATTTCATTAAGCCAGCAAAAGAATATTATAAAATTACAGTCTCAGATAATGGTATTGGTTTTGATGGAAACAATGCCAACACCATATTTGAAGTATTCCAACGCCTTCATGCCAAGAACAAATACTCCGGAAATGGAATCGGCCTGGCCATTTGTAAAAAAATAGTGGAAAACCACCAAGGTTTTATCCATGCCACAAGCGAATTGGGCAAAGGTTCCGCATTCATCATTTATTTGCCCGCCTAATCCTCTCTATTGCTTATTTAAGAGCATTTTAACGCAATTTAGGGACCAATCCAAAAATTGTGTAACAGAAACAAAAAATTGTGTAAGACGGTAGCTGTCTTCCAATGCGATATTTACCATAAGTAAATTGAAAGGTTCAATTCAGCAGTTATAAACAGCCTAAAAACCGTAAATATCATGAAGACATTATCTATAAAAACAGCACAGGTAAAAACCATTTTTGAACAGTTCAAAAAAGATATGGGTGGCGAGCTACAAGTTGACACCAAAGAGCATATCTTAAAAATTGACAACCCCTTGGGACAAGGTCTTATAAAAGGTGTTGACTTTAAAGGAGGAATTTCCTATTTAGAATTTGACATGGAGTTTTCCGAGGATTTGACCTTGGTTGCCAACTCCCCTAAAAATCCACCCATCTGTTTTGCATATTGTTCGCACGGTCAAATGATGCACAGTTTTGATTCAGAAGGGGAAAAACACAAACTTGAAAATTTCCAGACCGCGATATTGACCAGTAAAAAACTACAGGACAATATACTATACTTTGAAAAGGACGTTCGCCTGAAAATGATATTGATTTTGGTCAATCCAGTCCAAAATTTAGAAGATGGGAAACATTTGAACCATAAATTGCAAGAATTGTTCTTTACAGACAATACAGCCGATAATTTTGCCTATGTTGGATCGTACAATTTAAAGATTGCCGATAAAGTTCAACAACTAAATGCCATATCTGAAAAAGGTATCGCTCGAAGATTGATGATCGAGGGTTTGGTACATATGATCTTGGCCTTGGAAATACAACAGCACACAGACGATCTAAAAAATTCAGAGTATAAAGATTCTTCATTGACAGCAAGGGAAATGGAAGTTATCCAAGAGCTTTCATTGTTCGTCAACAATTACCCAGATAAACAACTATCTGTAACTTACCTCTGCAAGAAAGGTGGGTTGTCCCCATCCAAACTTCAAACAGGGTTTAAGTTGATGCACGGTACCACTGTGACCGATTACATCCGCGATGTACGCATCAGAAAAGCCGAGGACCTTATCAAAAACACCGATTTGAACATCTCGGAAGTGGTCTATAGCATAGGTTTTATCAGTAGAAGCTATTTTTCCAAAATTTTCAAGGCAAAATACAATTGCAGTCCAAAAGAATACAAGGACAAACAAAGAACCTTTGCCGTTTCGGCCTAGTACATGCTACTTTAAAAATTAAAACGCTATGGGAAAGAAAACGATGTAACGGAATTCCCCCCTTTACATCATCCCATAAAAAAAGCCCCAACACAATTGGGGCTTTGTTCTTTAGAACAGGAAAACATTATTTCTTGTTTTGCTGATCTTTAATGGTCTTTTCATCAATATCATACGTATTGGTATCAATATTGGTGTTACCTGTTGGGTTTGTGGGATTGTTCTGTTCTACTTTTCTTTTAAACTTTCTTTTATCTCTTGTCATTCTATTTGGTATTTTTCAGATTTTACTTTTCCGAAACACTATGGTGCAACGGCATCCATTTTGGATATACCTTAATCTATTGGATAATCCCCACTTACCTTGACGCAAATTAAGTAAGGATTGACGCTTTTGGTGTTTCATCATCACTCTTTGCTTTATATGAATTCCACCAACTCCTAAAACCGGTTACCCACTGTCGATAGGCATCTCAAGCCTAGTATTTTTTAAACGTCTCGGTTTTTAACAGATAAAATTAGAGATTGACATAATTGGGCGTTGAAATTCGTCAAAACAACAATTATAGAGGTGCGTATATGCGATATTCTAATTTTTACCGGTTTGATGCATCATATTTTTCATGATATGCTTCATTTCTTTTAGTGTCCACAGAACACCCAAGATATCTTTGCTCTACAATCTTTATAATCCAATGACTAACTTAAACTTGAAGATTATGATTAAACTGAAACATGCGGTCATAACCCTATTAATAATGATTGGGCCTTTGGCGTATTCGCAATCATTGACCGTATCGGGAACTGTTACCGATGAAACTGGGGCTCCTCTTCCAGGTGCAACAATAGTGGTATCTGGAACTACCAATGGAACCCAAACAGACTTTGATGGAAACTATACCTTAACTGATGTATCCTCCAGTGCCACATTGGTAATTAGTTACATTGGTTACCTGAGCCAACAAATTCAGGTTAATGGCAGAACCTCCATCAATGTAAGCTTGGCCGAAGATTTACAGGCTCTTGATGAAGTCGTGGTGGTAGCCTACGGTTCTCAATCAAGATCAGAGGTAACTGGAGCCATATCAACCGTTGGCGCTGACGAAATTACCGCCTTACCCGTAGCAACAGCGGATCAAGCCTTACAAGGTAGGGCCGCAGGTGTAACCGTTACCAATAGTGGCTCACCAGGTGTGGCCCCTGTTGTTCGTATCAGGGGTGTTGGTTCACCCAACGGTGGTAGTCCTTTGGTGGTAATTGATGGTGTCATCTCAAGTGGACTAGGGGCTATTAACCCCAACGATATTGAAAGTATCAACGTGCTAAAAGATGCTGCAACCGCTGCAGCTTATGGTTCACAAGCAGCCAACGGTGTTATCGTTGTAACCACAAAGCAAGGAAAAGCTGGTAAAACTGAGTTTACGTTCAACACCTATACCGGTGTTCAATACGTTACAGAGCGTTTTGACCTGTTAAACACGGAGCAGTATTTGAATTTTATTGAGGAAGCTTTTGGTACGGTTCCCACTACACCATTGAGCTCTTCAGGCAACGATACCGACTGGCAAGATGCCATTTTTCAGACCGGTATATTGCAAAATTATGATATAGGCATGTCAGGAGGTAATGAGAACAGCAATTTCAGGGCATCTGTGGGTATGCTAAAACAAGAAGGTACCATCATTGAAACGGGATATAACCGATACAATGTTCGTTTAAACAGTAACTTTAATGTTACTGATAAATTTAAAGTTGGTCAAACCTTGGCTGTAACTTTTACAGATTTTACCCCAGAGGTAAATGGAAACAACACAAATAGGTCGCTAATAGAGCACGCCATAAAAAGTGCACCTTACCTTCCAATTTATAATCCAGATAATCCTGGAGGCTTTCAAGGTCCCACATCTGCGTTGGATGGCCAAGATGCTGAAAACCCTGTAAGAATACAGCAGAATGGAAGCCGTGGAACCAAAGGCACCGAGATTTTTGGAAGTCTATTTGGGGAATATGAACTATTAAAAGGCTTGAAATTTAGATCTCAGTTTGGTTTGGAGTATAGCTACAGCAATTTCGATTCGTTCACACCATCCTATGATGATGATAGCAACGGACAATCTACACATGCGCAAACCTTTGCTGCAATCACAAAAAACTCTTCGACCTTTAGAAGATTTCTGTATACCAACAGCCTTAATTACAACGTAACTATCGATGGTGTCCACAATTTGGATGTATTGGCCCTGATTGAAAAAAATGAGGCCCGTTTTAATGCTGTAAATACGTCTTCCCAAAATTCGGTCACCAACGATATTACCCAACATGGTCCAGACCAAGTTGTTGCAACATCCAATACCGACGAGGTTGACAAAATTGGTTACTTGGCTCGTCTAAACTACAATTATGACAACAAGTACCTTCTTTCAGGGTCTATCCGCCGTGATGGTTCCTCCAGATTTGGGCCCAATACCAAGTGGGGTACCTTTCCATCTGTTTCTGCGGGTTGGAACATAGCCGGTGAAAACTTCATGGAAAATTCAAATTTGAATATCTTTAAATTGAGAGCAAGCTGGGGTACCACTGGTTTTGACGGTATTCCCAATTATAGATTTGCTACCACATTAAATCCCAATTGGATTTATGTCATCAATGGAAATCAAGTAGGGGGAACTTCCCCAGCCGGAATTCCCAACCCGAATGTAGCTTGGGAAGAAAGGGAAATGTTGAACATTGGTCTAGATTTAGGGCTGTTCGATAACAAATTCACTGGCGCCATTGAGTACTACAATAATAAGAGTAATGACTTATTGATTGATTTGCCATTACCTGGTTCTTTGGGTAGTTTGGCCTCTACAGTACCAACAAATATTGGTGATGCCGAGGTCAAAGGTTTTGAGGTTAGCTTGGGATATAACGATTATGAGGGTGATTTTACCTGGTCTGCCAACCTTAACTTCTCAACAGCTAAAACCGAAATGTTGAATAAAGGAACTGAGGGTATTACACAGGCATCCACATTTGAAGGATCTATAGTCAATGGTCTTGAGGCGGGTGCTCCAATTTATGCCTTCTATGGCTACCAAACTGATGGTATCTACCAAACCCAAGCTGAGGTAGAAGCAGTATTGGGCACAGAGCAAACTGCGATTCAACCCGGTGATATTCGTTTTGTAGATCAAAATGGAGACGGCGTTATCAATAATGATGACATTGTTCAATTAGGTCAACCCAACCCAGAAATCACTTACGGACTAAACTTGGATGCGAATTATAAAAACTGGGACTTTAACCTGTTTTTAAACGGTGCTGCTGGACATCAAATATATAACACCAATATTTATGATTTAGAGGGAATGCCAAGAACGTTCAATGCAGGTGTGGCAGTTTTGGACAGATGGACACCAACAAACCCATCCAATTCCATTCCTCGTGCATTTGACGGAAATAACGGTATTAATACTGCTTCATCCGATCGCTATCTTGAAAGTGGTGATTTTACTCGATTAAAAAATGTAACCATAGGGTATACCCTTGGAGACAATTCCATACTTTCAGAGTATTTCTCTCGATTACGGATATATATCAGTGGTCAAAACCTATTGACATTTACCGATTACACAGGTCTAGATCCTGAAGTAGGTAACGCAACCAATAACAACTCCGAGTTCGGTATTGACCGAGGAAAATATCCACAACCTAAATCAGTATTGTTAGGATTACAAGTAACGTTTTAAAAAAATTGTCATGAAAAATAAAATTTTAATAAGCTTAGTCTTTATTATAGCACTAGTTGTTTCTTGTGATGAGGATGCTTTGTTCAAAAACAATCCCAATGAGCTTTCTCCAGAAACCTTTTTTGCTACTGCGGCCCAAGTAGAGTCTGCCGCAAATTCAACGTACGCTTCCTTACAGGAAAGGGGACTTTTTTCCCGTCATATGTTTTTTATGATGGACAATATGTCCCAAGAGAATGGTCGTAACCAGCAGTTGGAAGCGGATAAAGTAGAATATATCCAATTCTCCTTCAATCCAAACCACGTATCCATTCCATTATACTGGGACGCATGCTATCGAGG
Organism: Flagellimonas marina; assembly: GCF_042651185.1. Lineage (NCBI taxonomy): Bacteria > Pseudomonadati > Bacteroidota > Flavobacteriia > Flavobacteriales > Flavobacteriaceae > Flagellimonas > Flagellimonas marina. Next base: position 1,627,851 of record NZ_JBHSCL010000004.1, read on the forward strand.
CATAACCAACTGCAACTTCCTCATTAACAATGAAGAAAAAATAAATGAAATTGCCGATTCAGAACTTTCTGGGGCCATGAAAGCCAAATTTATTGGAGAAGCCAAGTTTATGAGGGCGATGTATTATTTCTTTTTGGTAACACGTTTTGGTGGTGTGCCCATAAATGATAGCGGGAGCGCCGAAGGACAGCCTAGGGCATCAGTAGATGACATCTACAATATTATAATACAAGATTTAACAGATGCCACCACTTCTTTGCGTTCCAGAGACGTTGAAGATACAGGTAGAGCCACTCGGGAAGCGGCTATAGCATTCTTGGGTAAAGTATACTTGTTCAGGAATAATAAAGCCGCTGCGTTAGCCGAGTTCGAGAAAATATACGGTGTCTTTGAGTTGGAAGAAAACTATTTTGACAACTTTACAGAGGAGAACGAATTTGGAAAAGAGTCCATATTCGAAGTAGTCTATGACGATGAAATAGGCGGGTCTCCATGGGGCATACCTTCCACGGGTGTGGCAGAAGCTGGTTTTAGAGGCCAAGAATATGGTGTTTTAAATTGGTTCAACGTCCATATTTCTGATGATCTTTTGGATGAGTATGAGGTTGGCGATGGTAGAATCCAAGATAATTTTTACCAAGCAGGTGATGATTATTGCTGCGGAACCATTCAAGAAAGCGATTTGGCTGATGCCAGCGGTACCATTCGGAGAGCAGGTTGGAAGAAATACCAAAACTATCATGCCGAAGCTTCAGAAGACCAACAATCGGGTATCAACTTTAAATATTTACGCTATGCTGATGTACTATTGATGATGGCTGAGTGCGTATATGAAAATGACCCTGCAAGGGCAGTTGGCTATATCAATGAAGTAAGAACACGACCAAGCACCGGATTACCGCCATTAGCCACCACCTTGTCTTCATCGGAGGTTTTTGATGCCATTGTACATGAACGCAAGTGCGAATTGGCAGGCGAGCAGGTTCGCTTCAACGACATTTTGCGCTGGGGCATTGCCGATACAGAGTTGGCTGGAAGCAACTTCCAAGCCGGTAAACATGAACTACTGCCAATACCTCAAGCGGAAATCAACAATAATTCTGCATTGACAGATGCTGATCAAAACCCTGGATATTAAGATTTTAATTTTGAGTTAGTTTTTTTGAATTAATTTTAGTGAAACAGCGTGTATACTTTTACACGCTGTTTTTATCTCTGTAAATTTGAGTTTTATTCATAATGTATAGTAGAAAAGTTTTTAAGCGTTTATTTTCAATACTGTGTAGCCTTTTGGCCCTGTCCGTGTTTTACCATTGTGCTGAAAAAGATTCCTCATCCTCTACCCAAGAACCAAAGATTTTTTCAGCGCTTACCCATACCGATACAGGGATAGATTTCGCAAATCATCTCACCGAAAATGACTCACTCAACTATTTTACCTACTCCTATCTCTATATGGGTGGTGGTGTGGCCACCGGCGACATCAACAATGATGGCCTTACAGACATTTATTTTACAGGGAACCAAGTTTCAAATAAACTGTACTTGAACAAAGGAAACCTTCAATTTGAGGATATCACACAAACCGCTGGTGTTGCCGGTGATGACCGATGGTATACCGGTGTTGCCATGGCCGATATCAATGGAGATGGCTTTTTGGACATCTACTGCTCCGTAAGTGGCAAGTTTGCACCAAAAAACAATCAATTGTTCCTCAACAATGGGGACGGCACATTTACTGAAAAGGCTGCTGAATACGGTTTGGATGACCCTGGCAACAGTGTTCAGGCTACCTTCTTCGATTATGACAAAGACGGGGACTTGGATTTGTACGTGGCCAACTACCCTCCCACTCCGTTCAGTTCGCCCACCTTTGTGTACTCGTACAGAATGAACAATTTAGAGGACATTGAATCTGACCATCTCTACCGAAATGATGGGGATATTTTCACCAATGTCAGCAACGAAGCCGGACTCAGGGCTTTTGGCCTCTCTTTGAGTGCCACGGTCGGGGACCTAAATAATGACTCTTGGCCGGATCTTTATGTTTCCAACGACTTTAACTCACCAGACTATATGTACCTCAATAACCAAGATGGTACATTTAGGGAAGTGGTCAAAGAAGCCACTTCCCATACAGCATTCTATGGCATGGGGGTTGATATAGCTGATTTTAATGATGATGGCAATCTGGATATTTTTCAGGTAGATATGGATGCCAAGACCAATCGACGAAAAAAGGCCAATATGGCAAGTATGAATCCGAAACTGTTTTGGGACGTGGTCAATGCTGGGTTTCATTACCAATATATGCACAACTGCTTACAACTGAATTCTGGATTTTATGAAGATGGGGTTCCTCATTTTTCCAATGTTTCCAGAATCACGGGAACATCTTCCACAGACTGGAGTTGGGGACCTCTGTTTGCAGATTTTGACAACGATGGCTTAAAAGATCTTTTTGTATCCAACGGAACCCGACGTGAAATCAACAATAATGATTATTTCAACAAACTGGAGGAAATGGACAACAAGGCGGACAGCCTACTTCAGTTGAGTCTGCAAATTCCTTCCGAGAAAATCGACAATTTTATTTTCCAAAATAAAGGAGACTTAAAGTTTGAACGTTCAAACGAAAAGTGGGGAATCGAATATAAAGGATTCTCCAACGGATGTGCCTATGCCGACTTGGACAATGATGGCGATTTGGAAATCATCACAAATAACTTGGACGATTTTGCATCCATTTTTGAAAACACAAGCGCAGAGAAAAATGCCTATATAAAAGTAGCCTTTTCAGGTCAACAAGGAAATGGTTTTGGTCTTGGAACACGGGTATACGTTACTGCACAAGATCGTACCCAGATGCAGGAACTTACCCTTACACGGGGATTTCAGTCTTCAGTAGCACCCGAACTGCACTTTGGATTGGGTTCCGTAGAAAAAATTGACCAACTAAAAGTGGTCTGGCCCGATGGAAAAACGCAACAATTGAGCGAGGTGGATGCCAATCAAAAATTAGTGTTTAATTATTCAGAAGCGATTACATCCAAAGAAGAACCGGGAATCACTCCGCAGTTGTTCCAAGAGGATATCACCGGTTTTTTTCCTGAGTATACACACGAAGAAAATGTGAACGATGATTTTGCCAAACAAGTACTGCTACCCCATAAAATGTCTTCTTTTGGTCCTGCGTTGGCCGTTGGTGATGTGAACGGGGATGGCTTAGACGATTATTTCGTAGGTGGCTCCAAAGGTAAATCAGGCCATCTGTTTATCCAGTCATCCAACGGTTTTGAAGCAGGTAACTCCCAATTTTTGGAGCAGGATAAAAACAGTGAGGACAATGGCGCTCTATTTTTTGATGCGGATGGTGACGGTGACAACGATCTCTATGTGGTCAGTGGCGGATATGAGTTTACCCCAGACGCTGCCCAATTGGCAGACCGACTTTACATCAATGACGGAACTGGAAACTTCGCAAAAGCGGCTTCCAATATTATTCCGACAATCAACATAAGTGGGTCCCGAGCATACAACGGAGACTTTAACAAAGACGGAAAACAAGATTTATTGGTACTGGGTAGACAAGTACCCGGGAACTACCCTTCCCCTGCCCATAGTTACATTTTGATGAACCACAGTATTTCAAATAGTATTGAGTTTCAGTTGAACCAAGATATGCAACCCGAAGCCTTTGAGGCATTGGGCATGGCAACCAGTGCCGTGCTGACCGACTTTAACAATGATGACTGGTTGGACATTATTGTGGTTGGGGAATGGATGCCCATTCGAGTCTTTAAGAACACAGGTTCAGGTTTTGTGGAGGTTTCTGAGGAAATGGGATTGAACATTGACACCACAGGCTGGTGGTGGAGTATTGAACAGGGCGATTTTGACAATGATGGTGATATGGATTACGTTGTGGGTAACAACGGTTTAAATTATAAATACAAAGCTTCTCCAGAAGAGACCTTTGATATTTTTGTCAATGACTTTGACCGTGATCAAAATGTAGATATTGTCCTTAGTTATTATAATGAAGGAAAACAGTACCCTTTGCGCGGCAGGGAGTGTTCATCGCAACAGATTCCCGGTATCAAAAAGAAATTTGAAAACTATGAAAGTTTTTCCGAAGCCACCTTGGTAGATGTGTACGGGGAAGAAAAATTGGAATCGTCACTACACTATCAGGTTAAATCGTTTGCAAGTATTTATTTGGAGAACAAGAATGGAAAATTTGTGATTCATCAACTTCCGCGGGAAGCCCAACTTTCCAGTATCAATGAGATTTTGGTCAATGATTATGATAAAGATGGTGCTTTGGATTGCCTGATTGCAGGAAACCTTTATGCTTCTGAGGTAGAAACACCACGAAATGATGCAGGGCACGGTCTATTGCTTAAAGGCAACGGAAAAGGAGGTTTTGAGCCCGTAAAAGCTGCTGAAAGCGGATTCTTTGTCAATGGCGATGTTAAAAACATGGCTACAATCCAAGTGAAAGATAAAAAGCATATTCTCGTTGCCAAGAATGACGATGCCATGCAGTACCAACGTATAAATTAGCTCCAGAAACAATCATCCTACTTTAGTTCTGTGGGCAATACCCCAAATTGCGCCTTAAAGCATTTGGTAAAGTAAGATGGTGACGAAAAACCAACCTTGTAGCAGACTTCGCTGATGGATTCAGTACCATTCTCAATGAATCGTTTGGCATGCTCCAAGCGTATCTTTCGTAAAAATTCCGTAACCGTAAGCCCTGTCATGGCCTTAATTTTCCGATACAGCTGGCTTCGGCTCAAGTGCAGCTCTTCCGCAAGGGATTCAACATTAAGGTTTTCGTCAGCAATATTCTTTGTGATATAGTGTAGCACTTGGGTCATAAAATTCTTGTCCAGCGAAGAAGTATTGTCCGGAATTTTAAAGTTATCGGAATTACTGAGGTATTTGTTGAACAAAACCTGTCTACTCTGGATAATTTGTCTCAGTTGCGCTCGAAGCACCTTCATTTCAAAAGGCTTTTGCAAATAGACATCGGCGCCGCTATCAATTCCCTTTACCCAGTCATCCGTCATGGCCTTAGCTGTCAGCATCAACACTGGAATATGACTGGTCTTAATATCCTGTCTTATGCGACTACAGAATTCAAATCCATCCATTTCGGACATTACAACATCGGTAAGAATCAAATCAGGTAGTCGCTTTAGTGCAATCTCTAGACCCTGCACCCCATTTACGGCTTCAAAAACCGTGTATTCACTTTCCAGCTCATTCTTTAGGTAAGCCCTAAGCTCCGCATTGTCCTCAACAATAAGCAATGTACGATTGGAGGCAGACAAATAAGAGATTTGCGTACACTCTTCGGGCATGGGCTGGGAGGCTAGACTTTTCTCGATTTCCGGTAAAACCATTAACTCGTTGTTTTCAAAACATTCTTTGCCCAAGGGGAGAAAAATCCTGAATTTGGTACCCACACCTTCTTCACTTTCCACAACCACCTTTCCTTTCAACAAGTCAACAAAGCTTTTCACCATTTCAAGTCCAATACCTGTACCACCATAGTATTGGCTGTTCATTTCTTTGACCTGATAGAACCGTTCAAAGATTTTTTCGAGTTCTTCCTTTTTGATGCCATGGCCGGTATCCTCAATATATATCTCCAAAGCCTGCTTGCTCTCTTGGCAGGCCAACAATGGAAAACTCATTTCCTGTCCACACCGAAAAATACCTATGGTAATAAAGCCATTATCCGGTGTAATCTTAAATGCATTGGAAAGAATGTTAAAAATTACCTTTTCCAAAAGAGAGGGGTCAGTCCAAAAAGGAATGGGCTCATCATCCGATTCAACCATTAAAATGATATTCCGAAGAGCCGCCTCTTCTTCAAAATGTTCTGTAACTTCCGTTACAAATGATATGGCCTCCATTTCTGAAATCCGAACAGAAAATTTATTGATTTCCAACTTTCTAAAATCCATCAATTCATCAATAAGGCGTTTTAGTCTTGAGGTATTTTTATGGATTACACGTAATTTTTCATGCGTAATTCTGGACAGCTTTTGTTTTGAATCGTCAAGAATGTCTTCCAGAGGGTTTAAAATCAATGTTAGCGGTGTTCTAAACTCATGGGAGATATTGGTAAAAAATTGAATCTTTTTGTCATTTAGTGCTTCTTCTTGAACTCTTCGCTCCCTTTCTGCTATAACCGCTCTTTTTTCACGAATACGCTGTGAAATGAATTTCGCCAAAAAATGAGAAATCAAAAGTATTGCCAAAATATATAACGCCAAGGCCGTGTTGGTGGCCCACCACGGACGCAGGATAGTAATCTGAAGGGTTTTTGGTGTTTCATTCCATACGCCATCATTATTGGCCGCTTTTACTTTAAATGTATAGTTGCCTGGTGATAGATTGGTATAGGTAGCGCTTCGGGTTTGGCCCACATAGTTCCATGTATCGTCAAAACCTTCTAAAATATACGCATACTGGTTTTTCTTGGGTCTTGTAAAATTAATGGCGGCATACTCTATGGTAAGCACGGATTGCTTGTGTTTTAAAGTAATGGCATCCGTTTGGGCAATTACCTTGTCCAAAGGTGATTCCTCTTCATTTGGTCCTACCCGCTTGTTAAAAAGGCGAAAGTCTGTAAAATAAATTTCTGGTTTATTGGTATTGGTCCTGATATGGTCTGGGTCGATGTAATTAATACCGCCATAACTGCCAAAATAGAGCATTCCGTTTTGGTCCTTGAATGCTGAATTAAAATTAAAATCATTGGCCAAAAGACCATCGTTGGTGTCAAAATTCTTGAATGTTTGCTCGTCAACATCAAAATGGGACAACCCATTGTTTCCACCAATCCATAAATCACCATTATCATCCTCCAAAATTGAGGAAATGGTCTCTTGCTTTATGCCCTCATTGGCACCATACCACGTAAAACTTTCATCTGTTGGATCATACTTACAAAGGCCAGCACCATCGGTTCCGATCCAAATGTTTCCTCGGGTGTCTTCAAACAAAGATACCACGGCATCTACAACAAGTGGATTGCCCAAACTTTTATACATCGGCTCTCTCAGCGAAATGGCCTTTTGGCTTGCTACGTCATTGATGGCAATTTTATACAAACCTGCAGTGGTTCCCATCCAAATAGTGTTGTTTCTATCGATGAGTACAATACGCATAGCCCCTTCACCCGGTCTGGGATCATTAAAAATTCTCTTGTTGTGATATGTGAATTTTTTACTTTCTGAATCATAGGAGTGAAGCCCTTCCACATAGGAACCTATCCAAATGGTTCCTTCTGGGTCTTCAGCAAAACTCATCACCCGGTCAGATTGTAGTGCTCCTCTGGTATTTGACGCTGTATAATTTTTAAAAGTTTGTGCTCCGTTCGGTAAATGAAAAATCCCCGAATTCCATGTACCTACCCATACGTTGTTGCCACTGTCAATAAAAAGTGCGGTAACGTCTTCGGCACTTAAATGGGGCCCAATGGAATTTCTGGGATGGGTTAGGTGAACAATATTTCCGGTTCTGGGGTCAAGGACATCCAGTCCTCCGCCATCCAGTCCAATCCACATTCGCCCGTGCTTGTCCCCGGCAATGGCACTCACTGAAGGTGATTGCAACGAATTATTCACATTGGCGAGGCTTCGTATATCCTTAAACTTATCGTAAAGTTTGTCGTAAACCCCTACTCCATTGTTGTAGTAGCCAATCCAAATACGGTCTTGTTTATCCACAAAAATGGACCATATTGAGTTGGACTTTATGCTAATGACATCAAACTTGTTGTACCGATAATGCTTTACCAACTTTCCTTGCCTATTTAATGCAAAAAGACCATCATTTTCGGTACCGCACAATATGTTTCCATCTGGTGCTTGTGCTATGGACAAGATACGTTCACTACTTATCTTGTAGTTGTATGTTTTGAAGGAATTAAATGGGCTCATTTCAACCTTTAGCAACCCATTCTGAAAGGTTCCCATCCATATGGAGCCTTCATCATCTTTAATCATTGAGACAATATAAAATGGAGCATTGCCCTTATCCTCCCGATTCTCAAAATCTAAGGTGACCTTAGCTACTTTCCCATCCTCGAAAGAAAAAAGTCCTCTATTGGTGCCTATCAATAATTCCTTATCCCTGTTTTTTATGATGCTGTTTATCTGTAGGGACGTAATATCGGTATCATCCATAGGAATATTGTGCCCGACCAAGGTTTCCGGGTCTACCGAAAAAAGTCCGTTATAGTGCGACCCCACAATAAGTTTACCTGTACTACACTCTTGGATGGCCCAGATGGGAACACTTTCTAAGGGGACCGAATCTTTATAGAACTTTACTTGCTTAAAAGCATCATTGTCACGGTCATACAGATTTAAGCCCGCTTCGGTACCTATCCACAATCGATTGCGTTTATCAACAAATGATTTGTAAATCAATGAGCTGTTCAGAGAAGTACAATCCGTAAAATCCTGCTTATAATAGACGAAGTCAAAACCATTGTATTTTTGAAGACCAACCCCGTTGGTTCCCATCCATATAAGGCCCAGACTATCTTGCACAATGGTTGAGACAGCACGTTGTGAACCTTTTTGATCTATGTTCACAAAATTGTATTCATTCTCCGAAATCTGTGCATTTACCACAACACTTTTCAGGAACACAATTGCAAACGCAATCTTAAAGAGTTTAGTTGTTATTTTTCGGTTCAATGAAAAACGATTTTGAAAATAGGTTTAAATCACAATAAAATTTACAGATAAAATCTGGAAAAAAAATTGTTTCGAATGGCTTCAAATAATTATTTGAAAATTTTTGAGGGTATCAAAACAGGTTCTCTTAAAACAGCTTTTAGTCTTATTCCCACAGTTATAAAATGTCTTGAGTTTTGCAATCGCGTTGCATAAGGCTCATTAATGTTTTACCAAAACCGTAATGGTTTAAAGTATAAATTCACCAAAAACTTAACGTTGTTTCTAATGCCTGGACATGTTTTATACCCAACAATATTGTAAGGTCATCACTTTCCCAGAATATATACTAAAAGCTCGAGGTCTAAATCTTGAATTGGCTGGGTATTTAGGTCATACCCGTGCCGAAGCACAATAGTAAAAAAGCCAGTTTTTTTGAATAAAATTTCATTTGAGTTTGTTTTTAGTTAACGCTTTTTAAAGTTAATCAATTTTATTAGCAATTCTAAAATAGTCGAAATCTACAAATCCTCCAACTTCCGTGCTGGCATAATTGAAAAGTCCAAACCGATATCCCATAAAATGGGGTAAGGTATAGGACATTTTGAGTTGGCCTCCTATCTTCATCCAATTTTTACCATTAAAACTATAATAGAAGTCAGCCACATCCTCTAAATCGGTGAAATTGCAGGTCGCTTTTAGATAGACGACATCTTGCTGTAAAGGAAGGCTTTCCATTTCCTCCGGCTGGTCGTTCTGGGCGCTCACCATGACCAATTTCTTTTCTCCGTTTTCATATTTCACGCCTATTTGCCCGTAATTTTTTTGAAGAAGGACCAAGCCAGCAAAATCTCCCTCCTTCATATTTGAAACATCCAAGGCCGTTGTACCAGAGCAGATCGGACCGAAGGTTCGTTGGGTCAATGTATTTCTCGCTTGGACAAATTTTTCATCAGTTCGTCCTGTAGTCAGTCTTAAATATCCGTTTCTATCCGTTAAAGACCATAGACTGTCCGCCGGATTATGATTCCATTGCCACACCAACGGAAGGGCAGAATCCCCCTCCTGCCTATTGAATTCATCACTGTCCACTATATTTGGTATCAACCCTGAACTTGCAGGTAAATCCAAAGTATCTGGAACCCTACCATTCACGCCTAGAACAGGCCATCCATCTTCCCAAGTGACAGGTGCCAAATAGGGAATCCTCCCAACAGAGCCATAATCCCTGAAAAGATAGGTGAACCAATCGCCCTCAGGGGTGTCAATCAATCCACCTTGTGCAATTCCCCGATCTTGTAAAGCGACTTTTCCTTCATACGGTCCATAAATAGAATCGGCACGGTGAATCAAAACCGTTCGCATACCATTTCGGGGCCAAGTGATGTTAAATAGGTAATATTTTCCATTGACCTTAAATAATTGGGAGCCTTCCGCACCCAGCATAATGTTGTCACCCGCAGGGGTACTGGCATTTTCAATAAGCACCCGTTCTGTACCTACCTTTACTCCTGATAAATCATTCTTTAACTCGGCTATCATCAGTTTTCCGTTGCCCCAAATCATGTACACTTTACCATCATCATCAAAATGAACGGTAAGATCATGGCACGAAGGCTCAAAAGAATTTACATCCCAAGGTCCATTTTCAATATCTTTAGTGGAATACACATAGGTTTTTCCTGTTGTTGCCGCAAAAGTGAATACATAAAAAACACCCTTGTGATAGCGGATACAACTGGCCCAAGACCCTCTTCCATAGGCACTTTCATCATTTTCCAGATTAAGGGCATCCATGTCCGCCAAGATATCATATGCATAATTGACCAATTTCCAATTGGACAGGTCTGTGGACTTCATGATGGGAACCCCAGGACTCATGTGCATGGTGGTACTACTCATGTAATACGTGTCCCCCACTCGTATCATGGACATATCGGGTACATCTGCAAAAATGATGGGGTTTTGTGCCCTTTTATCCTGAGCATTCCCAAAAAGCAACGTAAAAAAAATAGAGGCAAATACCGTTTTCCTTAATATTATTGAAGATTCCATAGTTCTTTTGACCATTCCTAAATCAATCACCGTTGAGCTTTTTTACAAGCTTCATCATATTTATCCAAAATGAACACACAAGATAAGTGTTTATTTAACACACTTATGTTCAATATCAAACAAATCGCTATAAATTTGGTTTTGATTCCTTTATTCCTTCTCTTTTCTCAGAACAACCAACGGTGAATTTCGGACGATACCCAGACTGTTTCCCACCCCTAGCACAAAAACAAGTAAGATAATTAATGGCATAATGATTACGAAGGGAACTATGGAAGGGGCAAAAGTTGTTTCAAAAAGTGCATATGCCAACAAAGCATTGGCAATCACGGCCAGTATGACTCCCATGAACGCACCCAAGAATCCCAATACGGCATATTCAATGGAAATTATGCTTAAAATCTGTGTCCCTTTCGCCCCTAGTGTGCGTAACAGCGCACCTTGCTTTACGCGTTGGTGCTTACTACTGTAAATCGCACCCATCAGAACCGCCACGCCCACAAAAATGCTGAAAAACGCCATAAAATTGATAACCCAGCTTATTTTTCCGAGTATGTCTTCTAAAAGGGTCAGCATTCGATTAAGGTCTAAAATGGAAACATTCGGGAACTGCCTAACCAGTTTTTGTTGCAATTGAGCGGAATTCTCATCATTTGTTGTTCTTGTGGTCATGACCCTAAATTGAGGGGCATTTTCAAGAACCCCTGAAGGAAATACCACAGAAAAGTTGGGTTGTAACCTACTCCAATCCACCTGCCGGATGCTTCTTACTTCTGTGTCCATTATTCTGCCTTGAACATTGAAACTGACCTTTTCTCCCACAGTTACCATGGCTCTATTCGCAAAATCTTCACTCACCGAAATGGGAACATTTGAACCATTACCGGAAGAGGCAGCCCACTCACCTTCAACAATTTGCTCAGAACCAATAAGACTGTCCCTGTAGGTTACCCTGAACTCATGATTTAATATCCAACGGCTCACTTGTGAAGTGGTATCTTTTCGGATTTCCTCCACATGCTTTCCTTTCAAGGTTTCAACCCGCATGGTCACGATGGGGATTTCATCGATTACCGGCAATCCCGATGATGTAATTGTGTTGGCGATGGATTTTGATTGTTCAGTTTGAATGTCCATCAAAATCATGTTAGCACTATTGGCCCTATCTTCTATAGTTGCTTTTTGCAAGAGCATGTCCTTGGTGAAATACAAGGTACTAATCAGGAATGTTCCAATACCGATGGCCAGTACTAAAATAAGGGTCTGATTCTGTGGCCTAAACAGATTTCGAAGGCCTTGGCGGGCCGTAAAACTCCACGAATAAGGGAAAAATCGCTTTAAAAGGCCCATAAAAAATTGGGCCACTCCGGTTAGAATCAAGAAAACTACGATTAAACCCAATACAAAGAACAGCGACCGTTCCAAATCACCCAAAAGCCAATACGAAAACCCAAGCACAAACAGGACAATCGCCGCTCCAACTAAAATGGTAGACTTGAAGGAACGAGTCCTCTTCTCTTCTACCACTCGTAATGTCTGCAATGGGGAAACGTACAATGTCTTTATCAAAGGGTACAATGCAAAGAGAACCGACATGGTTATGCCCAAAGCAACTCCCAATACTATACTTTGTAAAGAGAGGGAAATCCCAACGTCCACAGGAAGCAAGTCCCCTAGCAATACCGGGAACAACCGCTGAATAAAATAACCTGCCAAACTACCCAACAATCCGCCAATAAGCCCCATACAGGCAACTTGAACAAAAAATATGAGGTAACTCTGCCATTTGGTGGCTCCCAAACATTTAAGAACAGCAATGGACTTTAATTTCATCCGAATGTAAATGCTCATTCCGCTTGCGATACCAACACAACCCAACAAAAGCGAAATAAATCCCACCAGATTCAAGAACTTTCCAAAATTTTCATACCGTCTCCCCATACGCCTTGCTTCGGATACATGCGTATCAATATCAGCATCTTCATTGTCGAGGACAGGGTCAAGCTCATCTTCAAGTAACTCCATATCCTGACCTTCATTCGCTTTAAAATAATACTTGTAGTCGATACGGCTTCCTGTTTGTACAAGACCTGTGGCTTCGATATAATTGTATGGAATCAATACCGGAGGGGCAATGGCACCAAAGACTGAATTACTCCCTGGAACTGTTTTTAAAGCTCCGACAATGGGAAATGTTACCGCTCCAAGTTTTATACTATCCCCTACTTTTAAATCGAATTGAATCATGGTGGTGGCATCCACCAATGCTCCATTTTCTCGAAAATCATCTTTAGCTGAACTTGGATTGGCTTCCAAACCTTCATAAAAGGGGAAACCAGCTTCAACACCCCGGACCTCCATCAGTTTAGTGCCTTCATTCCCTGGAAAAGCGCCCATGGAAAGAAAATTGATTTCCTTGGCATCAGCCCCACCCAGAGAATCCATAATTCCAATGACCCTATCATTGACCGGCTTATCACTTTCAATGACAAAATCGGCACCTAGAAGTTCTTTGGATTGTGATGAAATATTTTCTTTGAGCAACCCGCTGAAGGAATGTACACTAACAACTGCAGCAACCCCCAACGTAATGGAAAAAATAAACAACAAAAGCTTGCCAAAGCTTGCTTTTCCGTCTCGCCATGCCATCTTAAACAACCACCCTATTCCTGTGCGTTTTTTCTGCCCTACCTGCATCAACTATAACTTTCCTCAATTTTACCGGATCGTAGCCGAATACTTTTGTCGGTCTTTTGAGCCAACTCCAAATCATGCGTCACTATTACCAAAGCGGTTCCTTGTTCTTTATTGAGTTCAAATAACAATTTTTCAATCTTGGCACCGGTTTCGTCATCCAGATTCCCGGTAGGCTCATCGGCAAATAAAATGGAAGGTTTATTGGCAAACGCGCGGGCCAAGGCCACACGCTGCTGTTCCCCTCCCGAGAGCTGCGAAGGGTAATGTGAATCACGATCTTCCAATCCAACTTTTGCCAACAGTTCCCTTCCATGTACTGCAGCTTTTTTTATGCCTTGAAGTTCCAAAGGCACAATCACATTTTCCAAAGCCGTTAGGGTGGGTAATAGTTGAAAATCCTGAAACACAAAGCCTATATTCTCATTTCTTAACCTAGCCCTTCCATCCTCATCAAGTTCTGCCAAATTTTCACCACATAACCATATATTCCCTTCGTTGCTAATATCAAGACCTGCGCATAACCCCAGTAGTGTGGTCTTTCCGCTACCCGACGGACCCACAATGGCAAATGTTTCGCCACGCTCCACTTCAAAAGAAACATCATTTAGTACATTGAGGTCGTGTTCTCCGCTCCGATATGTCTTATGGAGGTTTTGAACTTTTAATATCTTTGACATATATGCTTTTGGTTAAAACTCTCAAAATACTAAAATTGACCTTCATCAGAAAAATTCCTCAGCAACGCAAGCAGTTAATGTTTTGTTATTTTTTGACTCTCCTACTTTTGGGGTGCGGTGGAAAAACCTCAGAGAAAAAAAATCAGGAAGAATCTAATGTTGAAACTGAAACAAAGGCCTCTTCAAGTGATTCCAAAAAGAAAATTCTTTTTTTTGGTGATAGTCTAACCGCGGGATATGGTCTTGAAATGGGAGAAGCCTTTCCGATCCTAATTCAACATAGAATTGATTCATTGGGTTTGGAGTATCGCGTTATCAATGCCGGTTTATCAGGTGAAACCACAGCAAGCGGAAAGAATCGGTTGGATTGGGTGCTTGAAGATGGTATTTCCATAGTTATTATTGAATTAGGTGCGAATGATGGTCTCCGCGGTGTTCCACTGAATGAAACCGAGTCAAATCTGCAAGCCATGGTAGATATGGTTCAGGAAAAGCTGCCTGAAGCGGAAATTATTTTGGCAGGAATGAAAATCCCGCCAAACATGGGTCTTGAATATACGTCTAGATTTGAAAATATATTCCCCGAATTGGCCGAAAAAGAAAACGTATACTTAATTCCGTTTCTATTGGAGAATGTTGCCGGAATACCTGACCTTAACCAAAGTGATGGCATACATCCTACTGTTGAAGGGCAAAAAATAGTGGCCGACAATGTTTGGGAGGTCTTAGGTCCCCTTCTATAATGGGTTTAAAAATCCGAAGTTCAGGTACCTTGGAAGCAATGGGTTACAAGGACATGGCAGCACGGATAAAGACAAAGGATGGTATGTGAGTCCATTTTCGACATGGATTTTTACTCTTTTTTTGGCAAGAATTGTTCATATTTTTTATCTTCAATGGGTATCAGTACTTGACTAAAACCACATGGATTGAGGCCAATTATCATTTTTATTCTGGCATTCTGCAATTTCAATCTCTTTTCCCAAGAGTTGCCCCCTATTCAAAATTTTACACCAAAGGAGTACAATGGCGAATATCAAAACTGGGGCATTTCCCAATCAAGTTCCAAGAACATCTATGTGGCCAACCATACTAGCCTTTTGGAGTTTGATGGAACTAGATGGCACAGATATAACCTTCCCTCCTCATCTATTATTCGATCCATAAAAGTGGTCAACGACCACATATATGTAGGTTCTTACCGTGAGTTTGGGTTCTGGACAAAGGACGAAACTGGCCAACTTTTATATACCTCGTTATCCGAACGATTGAAGATGCCTCTTTCTGAAGATGAGGAGTTTTGGGACATTCTTGCCTTGGATCACTGGGTGCTATTTCAATCCTTGGACCGTATCTATATCTACGATCAATTAGAGGACAACTTCAAGGTTATCGAGGCCAATTCTGCCAAGGCCAATCTTAATTTGGTAAAGGGAAAAGTTTATTTTCAAAAGGCGAAGCAAGGTCTTTTTACCATTGAAAACGGGGTACCCATACTTGTGGACGACCACCCCATTTTGGCAAACCGATCTATAATTGGAATTTATGATCTGGGCGAAGAGCTATTAATTGTTACCGAAGATGCCCATTTTTACCGATACGATTTTGAGTCGCTATCACCATGGTCAATAGATCTGGATTTGCTGAACGTAAAGTTGTACAGCAGCATCCGTTTAAATGATGGCTCCTATGTGCTTGGCAGCATATCAAATGGCTTTTACCATGTGTCATCGGGTGGGCGGTTAATACGTAACATCAATCAAGCAAAAGGGCTCAACAACAATACCGTGCTATCGCTGTTTGAGGACATGGACCATAATTTGTGGTTGGGGCTCGACAATGGCATAAGTGTCATCAACCTCTACTCACCTTTTAACGAGTATACGGACAAATTGGGAAACATTGGGTTGGTCTATGCAGCACTCAACCATAACGGCTATTTGTATTTGGGCACCAACCAAGGACTCTTCTATAGAAGGGAGGACACTTCGGAAGAATTCAAGTTAGTGAGAGGGACCGAAGGTCAGGTCTGGAACCTGCAGTTGGTGGATTCCACCATTTTTTGTGGACATAACAGCGGTACTTTTGTAGTAAATGAGAACCGTGCAACACTGGTTTCCGATTTTCCGGGAACGTGGGGTGTAAAACCCATAAGAAGCAATCCCGACCTTATTCTACAGGGAAATTATAATGGCCTCAGCGTTTTGGAAAAGAAAACAGGCTCTTGGCAACTGCGAAATACCATTGAGGATTTTAGCATTTCCAGTCGATTTTTTGAGATTGTGGACTCCTTGGAAATTGTGGTAAACCATGAGCAAAAGGGGCTATACCATATTGAATTGGACAATAATCTGGAGCGACCAAAAAAAGTGGTCAATAAGGAACCGGTTGGTCACAGTTCCAATATATTTATGTTTAAGAATCAGTTATATTACAAGACCTATACTGGCGTTTACACCTTAAAAAATCGTTTAAACGAGATTACTTTGGACAGCACATTGACCCAAATGATCTTTGCAGAGGATGGGAACCCTATCAGTATTATTATACCGGATACCACAGGGCAAAAGCTCTGGTTTTTCACCGAAAATGGCATCAAATATATTTCCCAAAGCACCTTAAGTGGTAAATTGAGCACTAGCAAAATTCCCATTCCAAGCACTTTGAGGAGCAATCTTGGTGTTTCAGGGTTTGAGAATATCTCCAGAATAGCGGACAATGAATATCTCATAGGAAGTTCCAACGGTTATGTTACCCTAGATTTGGACAGGGTCACCTCCATCACCAATACCATAAAAATAAATGCCATTTATTATGGTGATTACCGAAATGCCTCCACTAAGATTTCCCCTCAATCCGTTGGCGAGTTCACTTATTCCAACAACAACATAAAATTTGAGTATGGTGTAACAGAGTTCGATAAATATACCGAGGTACGATATCAACATAAATTGGAGGGGATTTACAACGAATGGAGTGAATGGTCCGAAGTTCCTGAGACCACCTTTAAAAATCTACCCTTTGGTGAATATTCCTTTAGGGTTAGGGCAATGGTTGGCAACGTTCCTACCGAAAATATGGCTTCTTATGAGTTTTCCATAGCGAGACCTTGGCATCTATCCAACAGTGCCATTGTGGTTTATGTGCTGGCCCTGTCACTATTGTTCATCTTGGTCCATAGATTGTACAAAAGATATTACCGCAAAAAACAAGAATCGCTGATCAAAAAGAACGAAAAAGAACTGGAGCGTAGAAAACTTCAGGAAAAGGAACGGATTGCGCAGATACTCAACGATAAGCTTCAGGATGAAATTGAAAACAAGAATCGTGAGCTGGCCATTTCAACCATGAGTATCCTTAAAAAGAACAAGTTCCTGTCCCATTTAAAATCCCAATTGAACAGCATTTCTGACAAGGGAAGAAGCATTAAGACCGTTATCAAGGAAATAGATCAAAACATCAATAGTGAAGACGACTGGAAATTTTTTGAGGATGCCTTCAACAACGCCGATAAAGATTTCCTTAAAAGGATAAAATCCAAGCACGGGGACCTTACCAACAATGATTTACGATTGTGCGCTTATTTACGGTTGAACCTCTCATCAAAAGAGATAGCCCCCCTCCTCAACATCTCGGTAAAAAGTGTAGAAATGAAGCGCTATCGGCTTCGCAAAAAGTTTAACCTTCCACACCAAAATAACCTTACAGACTATATTTTAAATTTTTAGCGCAACTCTACTTTCTATCTTCTCCACTCTACAAATCTTAAAAATACCTCTACATCAACTCTACTTCAGTTGATTTTCACATTACTTTACCCGATTTTAAAAGAACTCGTCAAAACCGCTAAATATTTGTAATTCCTTATGTTTTGAGGCCTTATTATATCAAATAATCAATTTTGGGCCTTAAAATTTGCTGATGTAGGTTTTTTATAGAGGTGAATCCTTTGTTAAGAATACGTTAAGCCCCCTAATTTTACCTTCAAACAAAATCGCTCTAAAATGAGATATGGCATTGTAAAATTAATGGTGCTCCTATGTACAGCTTATGGATTTTCACAAGCAAAGACCGTTACCGGTACAGTATCCGATGCTACCGGTCCCATACCGGGGGTAAATGTACTTGTGAAGGGAACCACAAACGGTGTGGTCACCAATTTTGATGGGGAATTCACCATAGAAGATGTATCAAACAACGATACTCTGGTTTTCAGTTATGTTGGGTTTGAAACCCAAGAAGTCCTTGTGGGAACACAGAATGTAATGAGCATTGTTCTTAGTGAAGACACTGAAGCTTTAGATGAAGTCATTGTGGTTGGTTACGGTACCCAAAAGAAAAGTAACGTAGTAGGCTCCGTGGCAAGTGTGGAAGTGGAGGAAGCCACCAGTGTCCCCACAACCAACGTATCTGAGATGCTCCGTGGTAGGGCCGCCGGCGTTCAGGTAAACTTGGCCGATGCCCGACCAGGTGGTAACTCAAACATTGTTATTAGAGGTAATGTTTCCGTGGCACCCAATGGAAACTCCCCACTGATCATTGTGGACGGATTGCCCTTTGACAACCTTAATGATGTGGCCCCAGACGATATCGCCAATATTGAAATTCTTAAAGATGCTTCTTCTACGGCCATTTACGGGTCAAGGGCATCGAACGGTGTAATTTTGGTCACTACCAAATCCGGAAAAATCGGAAAGGCAACTATAGACTACCATGGGTATACCACGGTGCAAACCTTGACCAAAAACTTCAATCAATATGATGGACAACAATTCATTGACCTTAGAAGGGAAGCCAACAGAAACAGGTTTACCGGTGCTTATCTGAGTGATGAGAATATTTTCTCCCCTTTTGAATTGGAAGCCATAGAAAACCAAAACTTTGTGGACTGGGAAGACTTGGTGTTACGAGATGCCGTTATACAAAGTCACTCTTTGAGCTTTTCGGCAGGAAGTGAAAAAACCAAGGTCTACTCCAGCGTAAACTATTTTACCCAAGAAGGTATCATTCCAAATTCAGGATTCGACAGGGGTACTTTTAAATTGAACATAGAGCAAAAGCTAACGGATAAACTTCTCTTCCGAGGAATTCTTAACTATCAGAATGCCACTCAGGATAGAGAGACCGGAGGACTTAACTTTACCACCATTACCCCGTTGGCAAAACCATTTGATGACGAAGGTGAACTTGTGAAGTTCTATTTAGGCCCATCAAACACCGCTGTGAATCCCTTATGGGACCAACGGGAATCTACCGATGACACCAAGATTAACCTAACCGACGTCAATTTAAGTTTGGTGTACAATTTTACACCCAACCTAAGCTACACCCTAAAAACCTTCTTAAGAAACAGAAATACCAATAGAGGACTTTATCGAACCTCATTGCACTCAGGAGGGGATGAAGGCATTGACGGCCTTGGTGTATTATCCAACACCCTGTTTAAACAAGTTCTTGTGGAGAACATCGTGGACTACACCCCACAAATCAATGATAACCACGATTTAAACCTAACCTTTGTTCATGCTTTTGACGAACAGAGCAATGAGTATACACAAATAGACAAGTCTGGTTTCACTAATGATGCCTTGCTTTACAATGGCAATGCCACTACCCTGCTCAATAATTTCAGGGATGTTTCCCAACGAAGACTGCTTTCCTTTCTGGGAAGACTGCGCTACGGATATTTGGACCGTTACCTTTTGGAAGCTACGGCACGTGCCGATGGTGCCTCCGTATTCGCCGAAAACAACAAATGGGGCTTCTTCCCTGCGGCCTCTGTTGCCTGGAAAATGCACAATGAACCCTTTATGCAAAATGTGGATGCCATCAATGAAATGAAATTTAGGGTAAGTTACGGTGCTACAGGAAACCAAGGTATCAATCCATTGGAATCCTTGGGAGTGGCTGATGACCGCCCTTATGTATTTGGTGATCAAACAGTGGCCGGCGCAACAGCATCTTCCCGTTTGCCCAATCCCAACTTAAAGTGGGAAACGACTGCCACTTTGAATACAGGACTCGATTTTAGGCTTTTCAACAACCTTTTTGAGGGAACTTTTGAATATTATAAAGCAAACACTACTGATTTGCTCTTGGACCGTTCCATTGCAGGAACAACAGGTTTCAATGTAATCCGATTCAATGTTGGCGAACTGGAAAACCAAGGTATTGAGGCCACATTGAATACCAATTTTATTCGGAAAGAGAATTTTACATGGTCTTTGGGACTGATTTTCTCACGAAACCGAAACAAAGTAATTTCACTTACAGGAGAACTGGATGAGGAAGGAAACCAAATCGATATAACCGATACGTTTGGCAGAAGGTTGTCCGTAGGACAATCCATCAACAATATCTGGTTGCCCAAATACGATGGTATCTATCAAGAAGGTGACGATATTGCAAGCTCTGGAAATCCATTGGCGCAGCCTGGGGATGTTAGGGTCGTTGATCAGGATGGAAATGGTCAAATTGACGACAGGGACAATGTATTCACCAATACAGACCCAGACTGGTACGGTTCCATTACCAATACCATTACCTATAAAAACTTTGACCTGTTCGCTGATATTTATATTGTCCAAGGAGCTACTAGGTTAAATCCGGTCCTAGCCAACGGCGAACTTTGGAAAGGGGCCATAAATGGAATCAGGGCCAAATACTACACGCCCGAATTCCCCTCCACAGAATACCCAAGACCAAAACCGGACACGCATTTGCACTTGTTCCCATTTGCGGTGAGGGATGCTTCCTATGTTCGTTTGCGCACCTTGACACTAGGGTATAACGTCCCCAGAAGGACTTTCTCCAAAATAGGGTTACAAAGTGCCAAATTCTATCTAACCGGGACAAATCTGTTCACATTCACCGATTTTAGGTCGTACAGCCCAGAGCAGAACCCAATCAACGGATTTGAAACCGCTTTCCCAGAGACCAGAAACATAACCTTAGGTGTCAAATTAGGATTTTAAAAAAATTGATATGAAAAATATGAACCTTAATATAGTATCAAAAAGAATCTTTGCAGTAGTTTTTGCTGTTGCAATGCTCTCTTCCTGTGAAAAGGATTTTTTAGAAGATAAGCTACGTTCCAATACCTCCGTGGATTTCCTGTACACCACCCCTGAAGGATTGGAGTCAGCCGTGGTAGGGCTCTACAGCCTTAACCGGGAAATTTATCAAGACCTTAGTTTAAACGGTACATATCCCTTGATTCTTCAAGCAAAGAGCGACCTTGGTGTTGGGATAACCGGGGAGGTATCGCTCTATAGTCGATTGTTGTGGGGAGCCAGTTTGGGTGATTTTGGAACCACTTCCGGTATCAATGCCCACTGGGTGCACCATTACAGAATTGTGGACCGTTGCAACGCCATTATTAGAGGGGCGGAAAACTTACAGGACATAGACGAAAGCCGCAAAAATCAGATTTTGGCCGAAGCCAAATGTATGCGGGCCAATGCCTATTTTTCCCTCTACAGGCTGTTCAACAATATTTTCATTACCACGGAACCCACCACCCCTGAAAATGCCTTCGATGTCCCCCAGGACAAATCCTCGGTTGAAGAGATTTTCTCCTTGCTACGGTCCGATTTGGATTTTGCCATCGATAATTTGGATTACAATCCAGAGCAATTTGGCAGATGGGGACAGGGAGCCGCACGGCATCTAAGAGCCATGGTGGCCTTGTGGGAAGAGGATTGGACCGAGGCCGCTGCACAAGCTGATGCCATCATCACCAGCGGCAACCACAGTTTGGTGGCCACAGAAGAAGTATTTGCTGGGGAATTGGACCACTCTGAAACGTTGTTTGCCATCAATTTTGAAAGGGAGACCATTGGAGGAGGCAGCCAACATATTATGAGTTGGAACATGGTTTCAGCCTATTCTGATGCTCCAGGACTTATCCAATCCGTTGAAAACGGTGGTGCAGGGGCAGGTTTCATCTCGTTAAACCAATACATAATAGACTTGCTCAACGAAGACCCAGATGACAATCGAAAAAACAATACCTATTACATTTTCGAGTATGCCTATAATGATGAAAGTGCACTTCCCCCAGGCAAAGAGTTGGGTGACCCGTTGGATTTGTACGAAAACAGCGAGACCGACCAAAATGAGTTCATGCTGTATTACCGAAGACAAAACCCCGGGGTGTTGAAGTTTTTTGATGAGACCGTAGAGCCCACAGATCGTAACCATTTCAAAAACATCATGATCTATAGATTGGCAGAAACCTATTTGATCGGTGCTGAAGCGCACATGATGGCGAACAACACCACAAAGGCCTTGGAATACCTGAATGCCGTTAGGGAAAGGGCCAATACAGACCCAGTCAATAGCATCGACCTTCAGGCTATTTTGGACGAAGGAGCACGCGAATTGGCCTTTGAAGGACAACGTTGGTTCACCTTGAAAAGAACTGGAAAACTGTATGAATTCCTTTTGGATCACATGAACAACGACAACATGAACGAATCATATCCAGAAGGTAATCCCAAAGTTTTGCTTAGGGAATATATGGAGAACTGGCCCATTCCGCAGCAACAAATGGACCTTTTAGGGCCCAATTACCCTCAAAATGAAGGGTACAACTAATCGTCAGTGCAAAAGAAGATTAATTAAAACAGCAAAAAATGAACAAGTATAGCACAAACAGCAAGAGATTACGTTCAAGACTGCCCTTTCTATCCATATTAGGTGTGCTGGGTATGTTGGGCACTATACTTTCCTGCGAAGTTGAGGATGACACCCCTCCTCCTTCGGCATACGTGGCTCCTGAGCCCGAGCCGGAACCAGAACCAGGTGAAGGATGCACATTTTCTACCATTGTACCTGAAATTGCAGAGGGCATCGATTTTGAATGCGGTGGTCCCGAGGTTACTTTTTTTGGGGAAAAAGATGGATCGTTCACCTTGGAATATGTGGAGAATCCTGATGCATCGGGCATAAATACTTCTGAAAAAGTGGTACAGTATGACCAAACCGATGGTGTGGAACCATGGGCCGGTTTTTTCTTTGACCTGGCCAGCAAGGTCGATTTCACTGAAATGCAGACCGTCAACATAAAAGTATATTCCCCAGCGGCGGACCAAATTGTATTGTTGAAATTTGAGGACAGTGCTGATGGTTCCATTTCCAAAGAAGTGCAAGCGGAGACCACGGTTGGCGATGCATGGGAAGAGCTTTCCTTTGTTTTTTCACCCAGTGATTCGGATAAATTTGACAGATTGGTTTTGTTCTTTGACTTTAACGGGCCAAAAGATGCACCCACAACCCATTATTTTGATGATATTGTGATGAGTGAAGGTGGCGAAGTGGAAGAACCGGGGGAAACCTCCGAACCTACCACTGCGGCCCCTGCCCCAACCATTGACCCATTGGAGGTGATTTCGCTCTTCAGTGATGCCTATACCAACGTTCCCGTGGATACTTGGAGAACAGATTGGTCCGATGCCACCTTGGAGGATATCACCATTGAAGGCAACGCCGTTAAAAAATACAGTGAGTTGAGCTTTGTCGGTGTCGAGACCGTAGCCAATCAAATAGATGCTACCAGTATGACCCATTTCCATACCGATATTTGGACGGGCGATGCCACCGAATTCAGAATTAAACTGGTGGATTTTGGACCAAATGGCACTTTTGATGGTGGGGACGACACCGAGCACGAAATTGTATTTGAAAACCCAACCCAACAAGAATGGGTAAGTTTGGATATTCCATTATCTGATTTTACCGGTTTGACCACACGAGCCCATATTTCACAACTGATTTTTGTTGGGGCGCCCTCCAAACAAAATACAGTTTTTGTGGACAACGTTTTCTTCTACAATGAAGCAGGTGTCTCCACCGAACCTATATCTGGAGCGCCGGTACCCACTGTTCCCGAAGCAAATGTGATTTCTGTCTTTAGTGACACATATACCAATGTTGCCGGAACGGACTTCAACCCAGCATGGGGGCAAGCCACCATCGTTACCCAAGAGGATATCGCGGGCAACAACACTTTAAAATATGCAAACTTGAACTATCAGGGAACACAGTTCGCGTCACCACTGGATGTTTCGGGAATGACCATGCTCCATGTGGACTATTGGACCGCCGATTCATCTGAACTCAACGGTTACCTAATCAGTTCAGGGCCCGCTGAGACCCCACACTCTTTTGCCATCACTACCGGAGAATGGGTAAGTGTGGACATCCCTCTAACCGAGTTTTCCGGTGTTGTGGACCTTACCGATGTCATCCAATTGAAGTTTGACGGAAACGGAACCATTTATTTGGACAATATTTATTTCTACAATCCTCCGGCCACGGAACCTACTTCGGCAGCGACCGACCCAACGGTTCCTGAAGCCAATGTGATTTCACTGTTCAGTGATGTCTATACCGATGTTCCTGTAGATACTTGGAGAACAGATTGGTCAGCAGCAACCTTGGAGGACATTTCAGTTGCAAGCAATGCCGTAAAAAAATACAGCAATCTAAATTTTGTGGGAATTGAAACGGTAGCCAACCAAATAGATGCTACAGGAATGACCCATTTCCACACCGATGTTTGGACAGCAGATGCCACTGAAATCAGAATAAAACTGGTCGATTTTGGGGCCAATGGAGCCTTTGATGGCGGAGGTGATGATGTGGAACACGAAATTACCATATCCAATCCGGAGCAAGGCACATGGCTATCCTTGGACATTCCCCTTTCTGATTTTACAGGATTGACCACGCGGGCCAACATTGCCCAACTTATCTATGCGGGACAGCCGGCTGGATCAATGACGCTTTTCGTGGACAATGTATACTTTCACAACTAATCGGAAATTGGAACTTAAAAATAAACGAGAGCAGTTTGAGTTAGTTTAGTTTACCAATGGAAAGACTCCTGCCCTTTGGGCAGGGGTCAACATCCAAATTAAAATGCTATGAAAAAAAAGAACAACAAACGTATTCATCAAAATTTTAAAATGAGTTTATTCAACATATCCCTTTTGACCTTGGTTTTTGTCCTCTCATGTAGTTCCAATGATTCGCAACCCAATGATTTTCCTTCAGATTTGGTCGTGGACGTCACTATTGTTGGTGCCAATGATGCCAATCCCATGGGGGATGGTTCGGGGAGGATTCAAATAACCGCATCGGCGACCAATGCTGTGAGATATGCCTTTCGACTTGAAAATGACGACCAAATTGAAAGTCAGACAGGAAACCTTGAACACACCTTCACCCAAGATGGCACCCATTCCTATTCCATAGTGGCCTGGGCCTATGCAGAATCGGGTGATTTTGTCACCAACACCGTTACTGTTGAAGTCTTTAAATCTGACGAGGCATTTGCCACTTTGATTTTTTCCGATGAATTTGAATATGAAGGAAGTCCAGACACTCAAAAATGGCACCATCAAGTCATTCCCCCAAACAATGGAAGCTGGCACAACAATGAACTGCAACATTATACCGATAGACCCAAAAACTCTTTTGTAAGTGATGGGACGTTAAAAATTAAGGCCTTCAAAGAAGAGTATTCAGCTAGCGGCAGCACCAAAGCATATACCTCTGCCAGATTGAACGCCAAGCTTGCTTTTACTTATGGCAGGATTGAGGTTCGGGCCAAACTACCTAGTGAAGCGGGAACCTGGCCAGCCATTTGGACCTTGGGGGCTAATGTGAACGAAACCGGAAACTACTTTGGGGATCAATATGGAAGCGTTGGGTGGCCCTTGAGTGGTGAAATTGACATTATGGAACAGACCGGATGGGATAAAAATATCTTGATTTCACATTTTCATTGGGGAGATTTAAATACGGAAGAATACAAAGAAGAAGGTGGGGAATCTCCCATAACGGAGGCATCATCCGAGTTTCACGTATATTCCGTGGAATGGAACAGCGAATCCATCAAGACCTATGTGGATGATACCTTGATCTATGAATTTTCAAATTCCACCAACAAGCCCTTCAATCATGAACATTATTTGATTCTGAACATTGCAATTGGAGGAACTCTTGGCGGTGAAGTTCCGGAGACGTTTACAGAGGATACCTTGGAAATTGATTATGTCCGAATTTATCAATAGTAAAAGTAATTGTAAGCTATAGCTAGAAAAGGTATGTCCTTACTATCAAAAAAGGCACAATTCATTGATCAATGAATTGTGCCTTTTTCATTTATGGGTTCCCTTTGATTGTTGTCAGCCAGTTATGGCAAGCCTAAATCCCCGGTTTACCCCAATATGTCTTTTACATTTTTTGATTTGGTTTCCACAATGGTATTTTCATACATGGCATCCAATCCCATTTGAACACAAAGTGCGGCCATGGCACCAGTTTTTGCATTTGAAATGGGCTGGGTATTGTTCATCAAATTATCCCTAAAGTCAATTAAGGCCTGTTTACTAGGGTCCTCGTGGTCAAAATTCACAGGCATGCCCTTTCCTTCATCCCAATTCAATGTGGCACCAGAAACACCATCAACCTCACCTATCTCTTTTTGATAGCTTCCCTCTGGATAGTACCAAGCCTTCACATAATCTAAAATATAAGCACCCTTATCTCCCAATACTTTTACTTTATAATCCCCCATAGCATTGCTTGTGAGGCACGTAAACGATGCCTTTACCCCTTTGGGGTAACTGTATATCAAATGAATATTGTCATAGGTCTCCCTACCATCCTTCCAATAATCGATACCTCCCACACCCATAACTTTTTCGGGCATGGCTCCCAGTACCCAATTGGCAAAATCCAGTTGGTGTGAGCAAAGCTCGGCCAAAAGGCCACCTGAATATTCCTTGTACATCCGCCAGTTGATCATGCGTTCCCATTTTGGGTCTGGCACAGGTCGACGCCAATTACCATTTCTGTTCCATTGGCACTCAAAGGCGGTTATTTTTCCGATTTTACCTTTATTGATTTCATCCACTATGTGGGTGTACAATCGAGAACTGTGGTATTGGTGCCCAGCTTGAAAAATTTTATCGGATGCTTCTGCCGCATCCACCAATTGTTTTATTCCGTCATATCCTTTGGCCATGGTTTTTTCCCCATAGACATGTTTACCTGCTTTTAAGGCATCAACAACTATTTTGGAATGTGTACTAAACGGTGTGGCCACCAAAACAGCATCTACATTTTTATCTTCCAAAAGTTTTCGGTAATCTGAATAGCCTTTCGCTTTTCCATTCACTCTGGAAAGTCCTGATTCAAGTCGAAATGGAATGATATCGCAGCAGGCCACTACTCGCATATTCGGAATCTTATTGATGAATGGAATAAGTCCTCCTCCGCGATCTCCAGTTCCAATAACACCAATATTAATGGTATCATTGGCGCTTTGGGTTGCATACCCCAAAACCGAAGTTGCGTAGAGTGCCGCCGAACTGGCCAAACTACCTTTTACAATAAAATCACGTCGCTTCATAGTTAATTATAATTTGGGTTCCCATCCCTTTTCATAGTCCCGTTTCCAACTTTGCATGGCCTTTTCACTATTTAAAACCTTTCCGGTTTTTGCATCGACCTGAAGTGTATGACCTGCATCATGGGCCATATTCCCCAAATGGCAAAGCATGGTGGAAACACTGGCATCCCTTATTTCAGAATTCAAAGAGGTATCCTTTCGTATTGCATTGAAAAAGTTGGCCACATGGTCTACATCCAGTCCACCTATGCCTTGGGTGTTTGTAGTAGCGCTCAACTCTCTTTCATATTCTATTTTGATAGGATTGCCACCAAGATCATACAATTTATAAAAGTTTCTGCTCAATTCAATGGTTCCTTTGCTTCCATAAATGGTGATTCCCCTTCCAGGTCGTTCAGGTTTCATGATGCCCCGACTATGGGAAGTCCATGTAATGAACTTATTTCCAGGAAACGTGTAGGTTACCTGTTGATTGTCCGGGAACTCCCAGTCATCATTGTAAGTATATTTACCGCCAAAGGAGGTTACCGTGTCAGGTAAATCCACTCCCAAGGCCCACCGGCAAATATCAATCTCGTGGGTACCATTATTGTGGATTTCACCCGTACCCCAATTTCGGAACCAATGCCAGTTATAGGGGTGGATGTTATCCCTATACTTTTCTCTGGGTGCAGGGCCTTGCCACAGTTCCCAGTCCAACGTCTGCGGAACGTCTATCAATTTTCCATTTCCTATTGAGGTACGGTTGTTGGAATAATAGGCTTCACCTTTGAAGACTTCACCAATTATTCCTTTTTTGATATCCTCTACAGCGGATTGCGATGTTTTTGCGGAACGTTGTTGGTTCCCCATCTGAACTTTTTTTCCATACTTATTCCGAGCGGCCACCAAAAGATCATTTTCATATGGATTATGGCTACAGGGCTTTTCTACATAGACATGCTTCCCCGCCTGAAGCCCCATGATAGCCATGGGAGCGTGCCAGTGTTCCGGTGTAGCTATAAAAATGGCATCCACATCCTTGTCCTCAAGTACTTTTCGAAAATCCTTTTCAACTTTTGGCACATAACCAATATGTTTCTGGCACCAAGCATTGTGTTCCTCGATTATGGTATCGTCTACATCACAACTGTACAGAATCTTGGCATTAACATCTTGGTGAATCGCCAAAACGTGCGCTTTAGCTCGACTCCTTACTCCAATTACCGCACAGTTTATTTGATCATTGGCCCCTAGGATATGGGCATTGGCCCAAGAAGGGAGAACCATGCTTCCCAATGTGACGGCGGCTGTCCCTGTTGTCGTTTTTTTGATGAAATCTCGTCTTGTGGTCATTTTATTGCTGTTTGTTGATGGATTTTATCTTAATATTCTTGAAGCTTACCCTGTCCCCATGATCCTGTAACAAAATAGGGCCAGTTGCTGCCTCCCCGAAATTTGGCCATACCTTATTCTTGCTTTCGGAGACTAATTTCTTATAGGCATCACTTCCGCGTTCATACTCCAAAACCTTCATGCCATTAAGCCAGTGCTCTACATGATTATCCTTGGAGACGATATGGGCCGTGTTCCACTCTCCAATTGGATTCGCTGGTTTGTTGGGGTCGGCTTTAATAAGATCATAGAGCGAAGCGAGCGTACGACTACCTTCATGGTTGCCCAGTTTGGCATCTGGGTGGACAGCATCATCCAAAATTTGGTATTCCAACCCAATAGATGAACCAGGGCCCTTGTTCAAGTCTGTGTTCACATAGTATTTGATGCCGCTATTAGCCCCTTCGGTTAATCTAAAATCAACCTTGAGCTCAAAATCGCCATACTGTTCGGTGGTCACAATATCGCCGCCTGCTGCGGATTCTTCCCCTCCCGTTGATAGGACGGTGAGTACACCATCCTCAATGACCCAGCCTTTGTCCGGAAAATCATCCAACCGGGCACCGCGCCATCCTTCTGTTGTCTTACCATCCCACAACAGTTCCCAGCCAGTGTTTACCTCATTGATGGTAAGCTGATTCTTGGTGATTACTGGGGGTAATGGCATTTCTTTGGTATATTTTGAAAGACTATCCGTTAAAATTTTGATATTCTTCCAAGCGATTTCAGTACCCTCTTTCTGCTCTTTTCCAATACTGTGTACTTGTAGGGCAATGAATCCACTTGCCGTTTTTTCATCTATCAAGTTGGCTGCGGGTACGCCATTGATCCACGTTCTTAAGGTGTCGCCAATGGCTTCAATACGATAATGGTTCCACTCATTTTGTTTGAAGGCCTTTTGCGCTTCAGAATTGTTTTCCAAAGTGACCAACCAACCTCTTCTCCCCTCGTCATAAATTCCGGCACTCCATGCCCTATCTGAAGGATCGATCTCAATCTGGTAGCCATGTACCCTTCCATTTTGATAATACGGAAAGCTATTGCTTCTAACCTGTATTCCGGAATTCATGGTAGAATCCACTTTGTATTCCAACTCCAAAATAAAGTCATCATACATTTTTTCTGTGGTTAAAAAGGAGTTTGGGGTATTGTGCACTGTTGATCCCACAATCATATCCTCTTTAATGGTATAATTGGCTTCACCCCCTTTTTGGGTCCATCCATTCAAGGTACCATCAAATAAATCAATCCAAGGTGTGTCATCCTTTGGAGCATTGGTACAGCCCCACCCTAGAAGTAGGGCTATAATACCATATTTTAGTTTTCTCATTTTGTGTATCATTGGTTTATTATTTTCATTTTACATCGATTATAATCCAAATAGTCTTGGCAACCACAGGCTAAGGCCCGGGAAATAGGTTATGAGGAACAGCGCTACAATCATTGCTAAAAAAAGTGGCACTAATGGTTTTATGACTTTTTCAATGGACGTTCTTGCAATGCCTACCCCAACAAATAACACTGAACCGACCGGGGGAGTACACAGCCCAATACAAAGGTTCAAGATCATGATGATTCCAAAGTGCACTGGATCTATTCCCAGTTTCGTGACAATGGGTAAGAATATGGGCGTGAATATGAGCACTGCGGGGGTGATATCCATAAAGATACCCACAAAAAGCAATATCAGGTTTATGATGAGCAAAAGGGCTATTTTGTTGTCGGTGATGGACAAAAGTCCGGAACTTATCTCTTGGGGGATATGTTCAAATGACAGCACCCAGGACATGCTCATCGAGGCCCCTATCAACAACATTACAATGGCGGTAGTAGCCGATGCGTTAAGAAAGATCTCAGGGAGTTTCCCAAAACTTATCTGTTTATAGACAAAGCCCAACAATAGGCTGTAGAGGACTGCAATGGCAGAAGCTTCCGTGGCGGTAAAGATTCCCGCTACTATTCCACCAATTACCAAGACCAATAGCAATAGGCTTGGAACGGCATCAATAAAGGTCTTGAAAACCTGTTTCAAAGAACTTCGTTCCCCCTTTCCGTATCCTTTTTTCTTGGCCCACAGCATGGCAACGATCATGAGCAGTAGACCTGTTAGCAATCCCGGGATATATCCCGCCAGAAATAGCGCGGCAATGGATGCTCCACCACTTGCCAGGGAATATACAATCAAAATGTTACTGGGGGGTATTACCAGCCCGGTGGTTGCCGATGTAATGTTCACCGCGGCCCCGAACTCTTTATCATACCCTTCTTTTTCCATTTCCGGACCAAGTATGCTCCCCATGGCCGATGCGGACGCCAGAGCAGACCCTGCAATGGCCCCCATGAGCATGGCTGATATTACATTTATCAGGGCCAGGCCACCTGGGAGCGCCCCCACCAAGGTCTTTGCAAAGGCAATCAACCGATG
The DNA here is from genome assembly GCF_042651185.1 of Flagellimonas marina. Taxonomy (NCBI): domain Bacteria; kingdom Pseudomonadati; phylum Bacteroidota; class Flavobacteriia; order Flavobacteriales; family Flavobacteriaceae; genus Flagellimonas; species Flagellimonas marina. The sequence goes on from NZ_JBHSCL010000004.1 coordinate 1,659,207, forward strand.
AGCGATACCGCCTTGGTTCATCAGTTCACCCGATAACACAAAAAATGGAATGGCCAAGAGTGCAAAACTGTCCAGCCCCGTAGCCATGCGTTGCGATATGGTAGCGAATGCGGGCAACATGGGCACACTGACCAACAAAGTCAACAGCGATGAAATGGCGATGCTCCACGCCACGGGAGCTCCCATGGCCAAGAGGCCGATAAAACTTATGATTAAGACAAGAAGCGGTATGTATTCCGTAATGCTCATGCTTCCAATATTTCCCATGTTTTGTTGTACACCACCAAAAGACCGCTGATAGGAACCACCAAGTAAACATAAGCCAAGGGCAGGCCCAATGCGGGAGAGAGCTGCTTAAGTTCATGGGTGGTATAGACCAGCCAGCTGCCACCGATAACCATTGCTGTAAGACAAAAAAAGATGATACAGACACAGACCATTCTTTTCAGCAACCTCTGCTTTTGCTCACTTGAGCGTTTTGCAAGGATGTCAATGGCCACATGGCCACCCTTACCAGAAACGTAGGCCGCACCCAACAGTCCCAACCATATCATAAGGTATCTGGCCAACTCATCGGTGAAGGCACTGGGCTGTCCCAAAACATATCTGCTGAACACCTGCCAGAGCACATTTACCACCATTAGGCCCATAATCACAACAAGGATATGCCCCAAAGCTTTGTCCACTTTTTTCTTGAGTTCCATTAGTCTGCGAGGGATTTGATTTCTTGTATCATTCTGTTCAGTTCGGGGTCATCTTCATACGCTTTGTACATATCTTGGGTCATCTCTTTAAAAGGTTGTTTGTTGGGATATGAAATCTCAACTCCTGCCTTTTTTACCTCCCGCAAAGCTTCCGCCTCCGATTCGGCCCACAAAATCCGTTGATGTTGCAACGATTTTTTAACCGCAGTATCGACCCAATTTTGCTCTTCTTGGGTTAGCTTGTCCCAGAACTGGGTGCCAACGATCAACACGTCGGGCGAAAAGGTATGCTCGTCCAAAGCGTAATAGGGACAGACCTCGTAATGTCTTGAAAGATAAAAACTGGGGGGATTGTTCTCTGCCCCGTCCACAACGCCCTGCTGGAGCGATGTATAAAGTTCTCCCCAGGAAATGGGCGTGGGTGACCCACCCAAACTTTTTACCATGTCCATTGCAGTTATGCTTTCCATTACCCTGACCTTAAGACCCTTCAGATCATCAGGACTTTTTATGGGTTCATGTTCGGTGTAAAAACTTCGGAAGCCCGCATCATAGTAACCAAGTCCCTTTAACCTGAATTGTTCTGCGTTGTCCAAAAGTGACTGCCCGATGGGGCCGTCCAGCACCTCAAAGGCATGTTCACGGTCTTCAAACAGGTATGGGAGTCCCAAAATCCTAGTCTTTGGGGCGAAATTCTCCAAGGTGGCTACGGACACCTTGGTCATGTCAAGGCTTCCCAATTGTATCAGTTCCAAAATCTCACGTTCAGTGCCCAGTTGTTGGCTGGGATAAATCTCGATTCGGAGTTTTCCATGTGAGAGCTCCTTCATATCCTCCCCCATTTTTACCATTGCCTTGTGCACCGAGTGGTTCACATCAAGACCATGAGCCAAACGGATTGTCTTTATGGAATTTTCCTGTCCACAACTCATAAGCTGCACAGCAAGAATCCATAAAAAAACAATCTTGGTTTGTTTCATTTTACTATAATATTGATGTAATATCAACTCACGCTCTGTTTCATTTCTAAACACCACTAAACGCACTAAACCCACCATCGATAGGAACAATGGTTCCTGTCACGAAACTAGCTGCATCACTAATGAGCCAGTGCACGGCTCCATGCAATTCTTCGGCCCTGCCAAAGCGTTTCATAGGGGTATTTTTAATTATGGTCTGTCCTCTTTCGGTGTAGCTGCCATCTTCTTTTAACAACAGGTTTCTATTTTGATTACTGATGAAAAATCCAGGTGCAATGGCATTAACCCGAAGGCCTTCTCCAAATTTCAGGGCCAGTTCGGTGGCCATCCACTTGGTAAAATTATCAATAGCGGCTTTTGACGCGGAATAACCTACTACACGTGTCAGTGCCCTACTTGCTGCCATGGAGGAGACATTGAGAATGCATCCATGATTTTGCGCTGCCATTTGCTCCCCAAAAACCAGAGATGGGGTTACAGTGCCATCCAAGTTTAATTCAGAGACTTTTCTGAAGTCCTCCATTTTTAAATCGAAAATAGTCTGACCTTCGCCTATCACGGCACCTGGCATGTTCCCGCCTGCCGCATTGATAAGCACATCGATTTTTCCCCAAGCATCAACAATACTTTTTCTGACACTTTGTAAAAAATTCTTGTCCAGCACGCTTCCTGAAAAACCAAGGATATGGTCATATTTTGCTTCAAATGATTTGACTCTTTCTTCTACTTTCTTCTGGGTCTGTCCCAAAATGGCAATCCTTGCACCTTGGGAAAGCAGATATTCAGCCATACTTGAACCAAGTACCCCGGTTCCACCCGTAATGAGAATCACTCTGTCTGAAATATTAAAAAGTTCGTTCGTCATATTTCCTTTTCCCATAAAGGATTTGATTCATTCAATGAAAAATTTGCAACTTCTGTGTACTTTTTACGCATTTGCTAATTTAGACGTTTTGTGCCAATAAAAAAATGAAATGGGTAATAAAAAAGAAGTTGATTTACCGGTTCTTCAAAATTTTCAAGTAAATCTTGATGCATTTGAATGTTCAATGACTACAGATATTGACATTTTTGGCTATTTGGAGAACCGGTCAAATCTTTTATTGATCAAGAGGTCAGTAGGAGAATTTACTGATGACTGAAAGTTGCCCGAGGCGTAATGGAAGCACATAAAACTATACAAGAATCCGCTCACAACCTACCTTTATGCACTTACTGGGTTAAAGGACAACCTAAAGCTCTATTGGTAATCGAGGAACTGCTGCCCAAACAATTCACCCTATCTGAACTGCAACAACTTTATGAAGATGTTTTAAATCTTTAGTTAGACAAGTGAAATTTTCAAATGGATATTTTAAAAAGAACAGTTCAGGCAAAGGCGGACCCATGCTCAATAAATTTCTTTCAGAAAACAAAACTTGAATTATCCTCTGTCTGAGATGGTTCTCTATTTTTATTAAAGTTCGTTCACCATAATAAATACTGATGGATTCATAAATCAGTAAAAGTGATATGTAAATTGATTATTTCCTTTTAAGGCATTCCAAGATGTTTGCATCAATTTATATCATCATAATGTATTTCAAATTAAATCTCTACTACTGTTTTTTATTGGTGCTGGTTTTCGCAATCTTTTTGACAGCTTGCCAATCGGAAGAAAAGAGTCTTGTTTTTCAAGGTGAAGAATTCCCTTTTGAACTGGAACATATTGTTGATGGTGTACAGATTCCTTTTGCCATTGCCTTTATATCGGAACAAAAGATGCTGGCCACGAACCGATTTTCGAATGAGATATTCCTCATTGATGTAAAAGCACGGACTAAAACTCTTTTAAAAGGTATCCCAAAATCATATGCCGCCGGGGATGGTGGAGCGTTGGACATTCTTCCCCATCCTGACTTTCAGCAGAACCAATGGCTCTATTTTTCACATTCCATTGGCGATTCCATTAGAAGCACCATGGTGATTGATCGGGCCAAATTACATGCGGATTCGTTGATACAAATTGAACGTATCTTTACCGTTTTTCCATTTTACAAGGGTTCTAGTCATTATGGAAATCGAATGGCCATACAAGACAATTATCTGTTTGTATCTATGGGTGATCGGTATGATCTAATGGATTCTGCGCAGACTCTTTCCAACCATTTGGGAAAAATTCTTCGTATTCACGATGATGGAAGAATACCCATGGACAATCCTTTTATGGATTCATTGGATACTGCGCCGGAAATCTGGAGTTATGGGCACAGAAATCCCCAAGGGTTGACCATACATCCTGAAACCGGGGAAATTTGGTCACATGAACATGGGCCTAAAGGTGGGGACGAAATCAACAGAATTCATCCAAAGCACAACTACGGGTGGCCCATTATCTGCCATGGCATCGACTATGATGATACTCCTATTGGAGCGGGAATTACCCATAAGGAAGGCATGCAACAGCCATTTTACTATTATGTTCCCTCCATTGCTCCCAGTGGTATGCAATTTTATTGGGGCAATCGCTATAAAAACTGGAAAGGCAATCTTTTTTTGGGAGCCATGGCTAAAACCCATTTAAACCGATTGGTGATTGAAAATAACCAAGTAGTTCATGAAGAACGTTTGCTACAAGATTTTGGGAAACGCATAAGGTCAATCACACAAGGGCCAGACGGTTTTCTCTATATCGGTGTCGATGGTGGAGGAATCTATAGATTAAAACCGATATAAGACAGTAATTTTGCCAAACTAAAAACCAGCCTTAGTAAATTTTAAAGGGAAGCGTTTTGTTTCTGGCCTTTTTATCGGGCTTTTAGTAAAAGTGAAATATTTCCGATTCAATAAGATTATAAGCATCAAAGTGTGATGAGATGTAGCAAAAGTTTGATGTGTTAGGTCCTTTCTATTATTCCACTTTTAGAATCATTCTCTTTAGCTACATCCGCAAATCAGATTTCTTTACAGTCCTATACGATATATCACAGCGTTATCACCGTCGGTGAGTGCATAAATCGCTCCATCGGCTCCATCCAGTACATCCCTAAACCGTCTTCCTTCGCTTTCCAACAATCGTTCTTCGCCCACAATACTGTTCTCTTCAATCACCAACCTTACTACATGTTCCCCACTCAAAGCTGCCAAAAACAAATTATTGGTCCACTCCGGAATCAAATTTCCTGAATAAAAATCGATACCACTTGGCGATACCACAGGATCCCAATAGTAATTAGGTTGCTCCATCCCGCTTTGCTGGGTGATACCTGCTCCAATAGCCGTACCATTATATTCCAAACCATAGGAGATGGTAGGCCATCCATAGTCGGCACCAGCTTCAATGAGGTTAACTTCATCACCTCCCCTTGGTCCCAATTCGGCTTCCCAAAGATCGCCTGATACGGGATGAACAGCCAATCCCTGCACGTTTCTATGGCCGTACGAGTATATTTCCGGTAAGATACCTGTTTCAGACAAAAACGGATTTCCCGGTGCAGGCTCACCATCAGTGGTTATTCGTAGCACTTTACCCAAAGCAGCGTCCAATTCTTGGGCTTCCGGACGGGTAATTGTACTAGATCGATCACCAGTACTTACAAACAGGTTTCCTTGACCGTCCCACGCCAATCGCGACCCATAATGTGCAGTGCCATCAAATTCGGGAATGGCCGTATAAATTACGGTAGCATCCTCAACTTCATCTTCACTGTCCGAAAGTCTCCCTTTGGCCACAGCAGTAGCCGTACCATCTGGTCCATTTTGTGAAAATGTCCAATAAATCATCCGGTTCTCTTCAAAATTAGGATCTATGGCCACATCCAATAATCCACCTTGTCCAGCACTGTTTACCGTTGGGATCCCAGTAATGGATGAACCTACAACACCTGTAACGGATACCAATCGCATAGTACCACCTTTTTCGGTCACTAGAATTCTACCATCCGGCAAATGGGCCATCCCCCAAGGTTTGGTAAGACCTGTGGCAAAAACGGAAACGGTATATTCGGTTTCGGTTAGAACGCCTGCAATTCTGGTCTGCCCATCAAACGCTGGAGAATAATCTGAATTTGGATCATCAGTTTCTACAGGGTCTAAGGGTTCGTCTGGAGTGGATGGACCATCATCACTGATATCTTGATCTCCATCATCCCCGCTATTGTCATCATCATTGGAGCCCTCCTGATCCTCTGTATTCGGAATTTCTGGTGTATCATTTGAACTGCACGATAGTTGAACCGCCACAACAATCAACAAAAACACAAGCCAGATACTGTTTTTAAAAAGGTTCATAACAAATTGTTTTAAAGTAAGTTAGCAATTGTTTTCAACAAAACCATCAGTTTGCCGTTTTATCGATAACCTACATCTTGATTTTACCCACGTACACCATGGAAATTAAGTCGTTAGAACCGTAGACATTACTTGATTAAGAAAAATTTTTGACTGATATGTCACTTTTCCATCATTAAAGAGATGCTGAATTAGTCCAGTTACCTGAAAACAATTGTAAATCAACGATTATCAAATCTAAAATTCAGAATTCCATACTATCCCTTCAGTATGAGTGTCGCCTCCCACACTACCAATATTTTAATTTATATAGTTTATAAGATGGGCGCAACACTATAGCTTATTGTATATTTGGTAAGACAGGCACACTACTCTAAAAGTACATGTGCCTATTATTTTAAAGATTATCCAAATATGACAGCTTTATTGAGCAACCGAAAATCGGAAAGGAACGCCGTTAGAATATCCTTACCCACCTTACGCACAATACTATTATCTATTTTTCTGCTACCTTTTTTTCATTGCCTCAGTGCCCAATCAAAAAAGAAACCCCGTAACATCATATTTATTTTAACCGATGACCATAGATATGATTATATGGGCTTTACGGGAAAGGTTCCGTGGCTGGAAACCCCCAACATGGACCGTTTGGCTTCGGAAGGGGCCTATTTGCCCAATGCTTTTGTCACCACCTCGTTGTGTTCACCGAGCAGGGCTTCCATATTGACAGGACAATTTTCACATACCCATACCATTGTGGACAACCAAGCACCAAATCCTGGAAACCTGACCTATTTCCCCCAATATCTTCAAAAAGCGGGCTATCAAACCAGTTTTTTTGGAAAATGGCATATGGGAAGTCATACGGATGAGCCGCGACCGGGTTTTGACCATTGGGAAAGCTTTTTTGGACAAGGCGTCTACTACAATCCCCAATTGAACATAAACGGGGAACGCATCCAGTATAAAGATTCAACATATATCACTGACTTGTTGACCGAACATGCCGTGGATTGGTTAAAAAACAGAAAAAAGGACAAACCATTTTTCATGTACCTGTCCCACAAGGCGGTGCATGCAGAGTTTCAACCTGCTAGACGCCACAAGGGCAAATACAAAGAAAAGCAAATTCAATTGCCCCCCACCTACGACCAGACCAAAACAGGGGCTTGGAGAGATTTAAAGTGGCCTGAATGGGTGGCCAAGCAGCGTGTAAGCTGGCATGGGGTCGATTATATGTACCATAGCAATATTGATATGCAGGAGCTCGTTCAGGCCTATTGCGAGACCCTATTAGGGGTTGACGAAAGTGTAGGCAAGGTGATGAACTATCTGGAATCTGAAGGATTGGATGATTCCACACTTATTATTTATATGGGTGATAATGGGTTTAGTTGGGGGGAGCATGGATTGATTGACAAGCGTCATTTCTATGAGGAGTCAGTAAAGGTCCCATTGTTGGTACGTTGCCCAGATTTGTTCAGTGGTGGAATTGAACCCAATGCTATGGTGCAGAACATAGATATTGCACCAACCATTTTGGCGGAGGCAGGTGTAAAGCAGCCACAGGAAATGCCTGGTGTGTCCTTTGTACCAATCCTAACTGGGGAAAATCCTGCCGGTAACCGAAATGAGATTTATTACGAATACTATTGGGAGAATGATTTCCCCATGACACCAACTATGTTCGGTATGCGAACGGACAAATACAAGTATATCCGATACCAAGGCATTTGGGATAGAAATGAGCTTTATGATTTGGAAAACGACCCAAACGAAATGTATAATCTCATAGGCGACCCTTCAAAACAGGACACAATCAAGAGTATGCTGAAATCCCTATATACCTGGTTGGAGACCACCAGTGGAATGCAAATTCCCTTAAAATCTATGGACCGCCCCAGTTTTGGAGATTTTAAACACCGTGGAGAATATTAACCAAATCATCCTAAAAAAGTAGATTTTAGTATGTTGACAAAAATAAAGTTCACAGTTCTTTTTTCGTTTTTCCTTTTGATAATTGGCTATAGCTGTAAGGAGAAGGGAAATAATGCCAAAGTGAACATTGGAGGAGACGAGCCTGTTGAAGTAGAAACCCCTCCCCTTGAAGTTCCCAAGGGAATGGTATGGGTTCCCGGTGGCAAGTTTATGCAAGGTGCCGTACCCGGCGACAAAATGGCAATGATGCATGAAAAACCTGCCCATGACGTATCCGTTGACGGGTTCTTTATGGATGAACATGAAGTAACCAATGCCCAATTTTCAGAATTTGTTAAAGAAACCGGCTATGTTACCGTGGCCGAACGTGAAATTGATTGGGAAGAAATGAAAAAGCAACTTCCTGAGGGCACCCCAAAGCCACACGATTCCATCTTGCAGCCAGGGTCATTGGTGTTCAAAAAGACCAAGACCAGTGTGCCTAACCTCTATGACTTTTCCCAATGGTGGGAATGGAAGATTGGTGCCAACTGGAACCATCCCAGCGGGCCTAATAGTACCATTATTGGAAAAGAAAACCATCCGGTGGTGCATATCGCTTTGGAGGATGCACTGGCCTATTGTGAATGGGCTGGCCGGAGGCTCCCCACCGAAGCGGAATGGGAGTATGCCGCCAGAGCGGGAAAGAATGATGCACTTTTTTTCTGGGGCAATGATATAACCCTGCTAAGTAATTATGCCAATTCTTGGGAAGGCGAGTTCCCTGTGAACAATACCCAAGAGGATGGTTTTGAGCGTTTGGCCCCTGTAATGAGCTATCCCAAAAATGGTTTTGGGCTCTATGATATGGCTGGAAATGTGTGGGAATGGACCAATGATTGGTACAATTCCAACTATTATGAGGAAATGGCCAATAAGAATGGGGTCGTACATAACCCTTTAGGGGCAGATAAAGCCTTTAATTCAAACAACCCGTATGCCCAAGAAAAAGTCATAAAAGGGGGGTCGTTCCTGTGCAGTGCTTCGTACTGTGCCAGCTATCGAATTTCTGCTCGTATGGCGACCAGTCCTGATTCTGGAATGGAGCATCTAGGGTTTAGAACCGCTTTATCCGTTAAATAGTTTCAGTAGTGGTACCGTTCCGTAGGAGGTGATTAACCCCTAATTCGAACATACTGCATGTAGTCACTGTTCTTGGCCACCAAAATATAGGATTGCCCATTTACTTTTATCACCGACATATCCTTGACATCACCGGGAACAAAAAAACCACTGTTGCGAGCTGGGATTGCCGTAAAACCTCCCATTCCGTCCCCTTTTAAGAACATGCCATACCCAGCATCATTGCGAGGTGTTTCCACTTCAGATGCAAATAAGTTTCCTGCTATAAGTGCGTCCAAGTGGCCGTCTTTATCATAGTCATCCACTAAAATCTTGTTGATGCTTGAAACCTGTGTTTCCATGGGCAGTTGATGTATTACGAATTTCCCATCACGATTCTCCATGTAACTACTGGCGAATGATTTCACCTGATAGTGCAATGATTTTTCTAGTTTTTCGCTGCCGTAGACTTCCTGTAGGGTTGCCGTTGAAAAACTTTGGTAGTTCTTGAATTTATCCTTTATCCCAGGAATCTGTTGGGAGGAGCATTCTCTTCCTCGAACGGGATATTGCTCTCCTTGATTGTAATAGCCCAACACGATATCGCCTCGTCCGTTTTCATCAAAATCATCAAAATAGATATCGAAGGTTTCTTCGCCTTTGGCTTTATACTTATAGTTAAGACCATTGTTGCCCAAGATATAATCCATATCTCCATCACCATCAAAATCACCTTCTTGGATGCTCCACCACCACCCTCTGGTGTCATTGGTCAGTCCCATTTCTTCGGAAACCTCAACAAAATCACCTTGATTGTTCTTAAATACGGTTATTGGCATCCATTCTCCAACAATGATGATATCCAGCCAGCCATCCTTGTCAAAGTCTGTAACGGAGGCACTTGTAGCCATTCCCAAGTTTGTTAAAAGTTCTGTGGTTTGGGAAGAAAAAGGTTCAAATTTCGCATTTCCGTTTTCACTTGTATTTTTCAGAAGATAGCTCGATGCGGCATTGGGATAATTCCCAGGGGTCTGTCTTCCTAGTACCAGCAGGTCCTTTTTCCCATCCTTGTTGAAATCTTCAGCATATACCCGCGAACCACTGGTCAACATCGTTGGGAGTGCAGTATTGCTCGCTTTATCAAATTGTCCATTGCCCCTATTTAAGTAAAGCCTGTCCTGCAACTCGGGAGAATTGGGTGAAAATTCATAGCCGCCACTCACCACATACAAATCGTTGTCTCCATCCCTATCGGCATCGAAAATAACGGCTCCTAAATCTTCTGAGCCTTTATCCTTTTCAAACACCTCTGATTCCATTCCTGTGAAACCATTTTCTGTCTGCAAAAAGATGATTCCAGTATGTCCGGAAGCACCGCCTACAAAATAATCTTCCAATCCGTCGCCGTTCATATCTCCAACGGCTAGTGCCGGCCCAAAGGTGGACATTTTATGTGGTAAAAGTACTTGGGTTTCAAAATCATCATTGTAGTTTTCCTTGTGTCTGAAAATAGGAAAAGGACCTCTATCAAAGGAATCGAAAAGGGTTTTCTCCTTTTCCCCCAAAGCATTGGAAGCGACTGCATCTTTATATTTCAAGGTTAACATCTGGTTGGCATCAACATTGCGCATGAGCTGTTCCTTCCCATCGTCCCAAACAATTTTTATCTGATCAATTTTTTCCGCACCTCCCACTCCAAAATAGAGTTGCGGAGCCACAGCGGATTGAAAACCTCTGGAAAGCGTCAATTCCTGCAATTGTGTCTTATCGTCTACAGTGACATATACCCTGGTTCCCAAACCAAATTTATTTCCTTCTTTACCCTTAAATTGAAGTGTTACATAATTATTGATGGCACTGCTCTTATTTTTAAAGATGGAGGCCTTATCATCCAAATTATTGGTTACCACTTCCAAATCACCATCGTTGTCCAAGTCAGCATAAATGGCTCCTGTGGAGAATCCCTCAAACTTGATGTTCCAATCATCATTGACCTTTGCAAAAGTCATATCACCGTTATTTTTGAACATAAAATTATCCATCCGTTCAGAGGGAATACTTAGGGAGAGTTTCAAGAATTCATTCCGTTTACCTTCAAGGTCATCAAAATAATCATGGTTGCTTACTTCCCTACGGGTTCCGTTGGAGACAAAAAGGTCCTTGTGCCCATCGTTGTCAAAATCTGCAAAGAGTCCGCCCCATGTCCAGTCGGTTGAGGAGACTCCAGCCATTCTTGACACATTGTTGAAGTATGGAATATTGTTAAAGAAAACACCTGAATTCAACTGCAGACAGTTGTGCATATACTGGTAATGAAAACCAGATCTAACGGTACTCCAGAAAAGTTCTGGATTCATGCTAACCATATTTGCCTTCTGTCTTCGGTTGATGTGGGAGTCCATATCAGGTTGGTACAAATCTAGATTACCGTCATTGTTGACATCGGCCACATCAACTCCCATACCATAGAACGCCGTGTGTGCAGTACTCTGTCGTAAAACATCTTTAAAGGTGCCATCCCCATTATTCAAATAAAGATAATCCGGGGTGCTAAAATCATTGGAAATGTAAATATCCGGCCAACCGTCATTATTTAAATCACCCACCGTGGTGCCCAGGGTAAGTCCATATTTAGCAATGCCCGCCTGAACAGACACATCAGTAAAGGTGTCACCGTCGTTTCTGTAAAGGTGATCAACTTCCTCGTAGGTGTGATTCTTCATTTTATGAAGGTAGTAGGCATTGGGTGAATTAAAGTTGGCTGGTGGATAATTCCCTACATACAAGTCTAGGTCACCATCTTTATCATAATCAAAAAATGTGGATTGAATACTGTTCCCTTTATCAGAAATGCCATATTTTTCCGCTTGCTCCGTAAATGTTCCATCACCGTTGTTTACGAACAACTGGTTATTAAAGGGGGAAAACTTTCCACTTACTGAGCAATAAATATCCAAGAGTCCATCATCATTCACGTCTGCCATAGTAACTCCTGTATACCATCTGCCATCTCCGCCAACGCCTGCTTTCTCTGTTATGTCCTCAAAATGAAGATTTCCTTTATTCAGGTAGAGCTTATTGGAGACTTGATTACCCGTAAAATAAAGGTCCACCAACCCATCATTGTTAATGTCTCCTGCAGCTACCCCACCTCCCATATAGAGGTAGGAATAGGTAAAGTAATTTAGGGCATGGGATTCTGTCAGGTTATTGGAAAAATCAATACCTGTGGTTGTTGATGGCAACATTTCAAAAATTTTGCCTTCTATAACTTCTTCTTTTTCAGTACAACTGGCCAGTAAGGCCAAACACAAAAGGTATATCGAACATTTTTTCATTACTCTACAATTTAATCATGCGCTCCCCACATTAATATAAAACATTATTAGCTAAACTATTCCAAAATCAATCCATAACCATCTCCAGTAATTATTCCGGGGTCGTGTTGGTAAACCTTAATCTGTACGGAAAGTTTTCATCATTACCATCATCATTGTCCCATACATGGTTTATATGCTCTGTGGGAGCCCCACTTACCACGAACCAGAGCTCACTGGTGTTATCTGTTATGGTAACTGAGGTTGTTCCCAGTTCTGTTTTTTGGATCTCTTCATAAACAGGTTTCCCATCAGCAAGGGTTCTCACAAATCCCCAACGCCACCCTGCGATGGAACTCCATTCGTTTTCCAAACCTTCAAATTCTACAGTGACTTCTGTTTCTGTTGGAGGCACTTGGAGTTTTATGGCATTATATCCATAAGCCTGTGGTATTTGCACAGCAGCAATTTGATAATACCCATCCTCCACTGCATTTAGTTGGGTTACATGCTCATATTCTAATTGTTGCGATATGGGAAGGGATGTGATAAATTCCCTATTGTAGCTCCCTAAAGGATAATCCCATGTAATATTTTTGCAGGCATATTCAAAAACCTCATCGTTGAGTTGCTCTTGATCGATTCCTGCTATTCTTTTATAGGTTTGTAATGGATGTTCCGGCTCAAGAGCCTCTTTCCAAACTTTGCCCAAGAATTCCATGCCATGTTTTTGTTTCCAATATTCCATAAGGTAAATGGATTGATACCTGATATCTTCATGCGAAAAGTTCTTGTGAGCATTTGTTAGAAAGTATGGGATGTCTTGGGAATAGTCTTCATTATTCATTTGCCACGACATAAATTGGGCACATTGCTCCCAAAATGTCCCTACATAGTTTTGGTCCCTGAAACCGTAATTGCCATCACAATGTACTTGATACTGAAATGAATGCCCAAACTCATGGCCAATTACTGAATTGTAGGCCGTTGTAGTTGGATTAATCCAAAGAGCACCTATAACATTATCATATCCCGCTCCTGTTGCCAACCACTCTTCTTGATAAATCAGAAAGATCATCATTCTGTATTCATCGGATTGTGATATTCCTACGTCCACAAATTTTAGCGTATCCCGGTAAAATACATATTGCTTCTCTGCACTATCCAACAAGTTTTGAATATTAACCTGCATTGCTGTGTTTGCAGTTTTGCTGGGGTATTGACCAAAACCTTTTTCCCAAAAAAGAATAACATTTTCCGAGGAAGCACTTCTTTGATAACTCCAATGACTGTTGTTGGAATCAAAATTATTGTCCTGTAAATCGTTAGGGATATATATGCTCTTTCCTGTACTCGGCTTTTCGGCAAACACATAGGGAAAATTATCGGGGGTAAGTATGCCCTCTTCCGCCTCCTTATTACGTATGCTTGCAGAATTATCTCCCGATGAGCAAGCACTAATACAATACAATAAAATAATTGTATGAAACTTAAATCTCATGAAATGTTCTTAAAAAAGAAAGCCAAAGAAGATCAAAGGCTTCCTTGGCTTATCTAAACTAACTCAAACTAACTATATAAAACAAAATGCTTACGGTTTAATACCCCGGGTTTTGGGTCAAATTGGGGTTGGTTTCCATTTGACTCAGTGGAATTGGGAAAATTTCCCTGTAATCTCCATTGGGTGTATGCGAGAACCAAGATTTAGTGGTGTAGACCCCAAAGCGAATTAAGTCTTGTTTTCTGTGGTGTTCACCTACAAACTCCCATGCCAATTCGTCCAAGAATCTTCCATATTCAATATCATCGCCACCTTCAAGGTTGGTGATTACTCCATCTTCCTGTACACCATACTGATACACACTGCCTTGCATTAGCTCAGCACCAGTAACCACTGCCTTGGAAGGGTCTGTATCTTTAAAGGCCCTTTGTCTAACATCTGATACAATTTCGGCCGCTTGATCGGCAAATCCTGTACGTAACAAGCATTCAGCCTTGATCATAAGGGCGTCTGTATATCTGAAGAAAGGAACATCATTGGAGGTGGTTCCCACATCCCCGGCACCAATTTCATATCGAACAAATCTATATCCATCAGCATCATCAGCCTCATTAACATTTTTGATATAGTTGATGTAATCCAATTGAGAGTCTGGGTCATCTGGATTCAACAACAATGGATCCCCAGAACTGGTAAACTGTGGTCCACCTATCCACGTATCTTCCAATCGTTGATCGTCCTCATCATAGGTGTCAATGAACTGAGGAATAGCAGCACTACCACCCCAAGGAGATCCGGAAAGATCAAAAGTGGCCCTACTTGAACCTAAAAGTGCCTTGTACGCCAAATAAGAACCTGAGGCGTTGATTTGATCAAAAGGTATGGCATAAATGGTTTCGGGTAGGTTTTCATTCTCAATGGCAAAAATATCAGAGAAATCTGAAGCCATTGAGAAAAGACCGCTGTCAATGATATCCTGTACTTCTGCCAAGGCATCATCCCACCGTGGCGTACCTATGTAAACCTCTGAGTTGAGGTACATTTTGGCCAATGTCATTTTAGCGCCCCAATATGTGAAACGTCCGTAAGTGGCTCCACTATTTTCTTGGCTCAGCAATGGCATTGCATCGGTCAACTCTTGAATAATAAAATCGTACACCTCTTGGTTGGAAGCCTGCTCTGGCAAGAATCCTTCAGGCACATCAAATTGAGTTACCAGGGGAATGTTCCTAAAATTGTCATATAGAATGTAATAACAAAGGGCTCGCAAGGCCTTCATCTCGGCTATATAGTTATCAACACCTTCGCCTTCCAATTGCTCTAATTGAAGAATAGCCTTGTTGGCATTGTTTATGGCCCTATACGACCGAAACCAAAGGGATTCTATATGGCTTGTGCCTGGCCCCCAGGTATGTTGGTGCATTAGAATGTATTGCGCACCCCATCCAATATTAGTACGTCTGGGTGTTACATAAAGGTCTGAAGACTCTTCATAGACATCAAAAAGTCCTTCCCATTCCCAATAAATGCCTCTCATATTGGCATAGGGAGTAGCAACAATGAGATTTAAATCATCAGCGGTGAAAACGGTTTCTTCAGCAAGAATTTGACTGTAGACAGTTTCCTCCAAATCGGTACAACTCGCACCCAATGTGCAAACTGCAATTGCAGCGAGTATCCATTTTTTTGTTTTGATATATTTCATCATCCAGCAATTTTATAGGTTTATATTGAGCCCCAGGGTGAATGTACTTACTGAAGGGTATTTATCCCTGTCATCAGTACCTTGTATGAGGGGGTTATTTCTAATAATTTCAGGGTCTATTCCTGAATAACTTGTAAAGGTGGCCAAGTTGGTACCTGTTACATAAAACCTCAGTGATTTAATAAAATCCCATCGGTCACAATTTAGGTTATAGCCCAACGTAATGTTATCAAGCTTTACATAGTCCCCGTCTTCCACATAATAACTTACAAAATTCTGGCCCAATGTGTTTGACAATTGTATGTCCTTGCCATATACGGGGTCAAAGGCAGAATTAAGAACGTTGTACTCAACATGGGGATATTCATAAAATACACGCTGTGCATTGATGATTTGAAAATCGAACGCTCCATTCAACACAAAGCTCAAATCAAAGTTCTTATATCTAAAGGTATTGGTAATACCGGCAGTGTAGCCTGGAATACCATTTCCAAGATATTGTTTGTTGGCATCATCTTGCTGCAGTGCATCTGTAAAGGGTGTTTGTGTTCCATCAGGTAATTCAATGACCCAAAGACCATCACTATCAATGTCCACCGATTTTAGCCCCCAAAAGGTTCCTATTGGCTGTCCTACTTCAAATCTATGGGTGACCTGCGAAACAGGCTCGCTCAAGGTTCCTAAGTTCACATAATCACCTTCTATCTCGTACAGGTTGTTTGAAAGACTCAACAGCTCATTCTTGTTATGGGACAAGGTAATATTGGCGTCCCATGAAAAGTTATTAGTCTGAATTGGGGCAACGTTCAACAGTATCTCAAACCCTTTGTTTTCCATTTCACCAACGTTGGCCAAAGTTGAACCGAACAAGTTTGGTGGAATTGGCACACTATAATTCCACAACATTCCCTCCGTCTTTTTCCTATAAAAATCAATACTACCGTTGATACGATTATTGGCAAATCCAAAATCCAAGCCCAAGTTGACCTCTTTAGAAACCTCCCATCGCAAATCTGGGTTAGGGTTACTTTGGGCTTCCAATCCTTGAACCCATTCGCCATCTACATAAAAATTACCTGCGTACCCCAATAGCGTCTGTGATTGGTACGATGCAGATGGAATTACACCCGTTTCCCCGTATCCAGCTCGGAACTTCAGGTTGTTTACCCAATCGGCATTATCCATGAAAGACTCATTGCTAATGGTCCAACCCGCAGATACGGCAGGGAAATTACCCCATTTATTATTGGCTCCAAATTTGGAGGAACCTTCTCGT
The DNA here is from genome assembly GCF_042651185.1 of Flagellimonas marina. Lineage (NCBI taxonomy): Bacteria > Pseudomonadati > Bacteroidota > Flavobacteriia > Flavobacteriales > Flavobacteriaceae > Flagellimonas > Flagellimonas marina. The sequence continues at coordinate 1,675,998 of NZ_JBHSCL010000004.1, forward strand.
CTGAAACTCGCCAAAATATTGTATCGAGAATCGAAACCATAGCTCAAACGTCCAAAGAAACCGATCAATCTGTCATCACTCTTGAAACTGTTCACAGAAGCTGTGCCTTCGTCTATACCTCTACCAGCACCTAGGTTATGATAAGAAAAGGCATCGGTTGGAAAATCGCGGTTGCTGGATGACGTACCTTCGCTTGTAAAATACTGGTAGCTGTAACCACCCAACACAGAAAAGCTGTGTTTATCCAATGTTTTGGAATACTTTGATGTGATTTCCATAAGGTTAGTGTAATCCTGAGTTGTTCCTCTTGAGGCAAACCCGTTGAATCGTTCACCGTTATAACCCAAATATTCCTTTTTCTGAGCAAATCCTGAAAAGAAATTATTTCTATCCGTTGCCACCATAATATTGTTCTCCCAACCGGTGATTGGAGTTATGGTCAAATTTCCGGTCAATCGCATCCAACGTCTTTGAATAAGACCATCAGTAAGTTCTATCATACCTACTGGGTTAACATATTGCAATTTGTTGGTGCGCTGCACAAAAGTTCCGTCATCCTCACGAATTCTATCCGTGGGGTTACGAATCAAGGCTTGTCGGTAAATTCTATTATCAAATGAATCGCCATTTCCCAATGCACCAGTGTTCTGCAAACCGTTAATAATATTGGCGTTCAATTTTATTATTCCATCAAACATGCTATGATTTACATCCGCACTTAATCTAAATTCCTCGTTAAAGGACTTTCTAAAAACCCCTTCCTGATCGGTGTAGTTAACATTGACCGCATAGGTGGAACTCTCATTGCCCCCACTAAAGTTTAGGTTATGATTTTGTGTAAGGGCGGTTCTGCTGATTTCATCCAACCAGTCCGTGGTATAGCCCAAATCATCTCCTACTGGCAGGGTGATACCCTGCGCTATCAACTCCCTGGCATCATCGGCATCCACAAAATCCGCGGTGTTGGCGAACGAAGAAAGTGATGAGTAATGGGAGTAAGAAAGTGTTGGTGCCATATTTCTTTTACCTGACTTGGTGGTAATCAAGATTACCCCATTGGCACCTCTGGTACCATAAATAGCGGCCGCAGAAGCATCCTTTAAAACATCAATACTTTCTATCTCACCTGGGGCAACGGTATTCAAACCTCCGGGCACACCGTTGATCAATACCAAAGGTGCCGTACCGCCAGTTAAGGAAGAAACCCCTCTAAGGGAGATGTTAGCCCCGGCTGAAGGATCTCCTGAACCATTGGTAATACTTAGACCAGCCACCTTACCTTTAACAAGGTCGGCTGCGTCCCTAACAAAACCAGGGTTAAAATCTTCAGCTTTCACGGTTGCAATGGCCGTGGTCACCTCTTCCCTCTTTTGGGTTCCATAACCAATGACCACAACTTCGGTTAATTGCTCTAAATCTTCTTGAAGCTGCACATTGATCACCGTAGATGTTCCTACGGTAATTTCTTGGGCCTTAAAACCCAAATACGAAAAAGTCAAAACTGCACTAGGTCCTGTTGTGGTAATCTGGTAGTTCCCATCAAAATCAGAGACCGTTCCATTGGTGGTACCATTTTCCACAACGGAAGCCCCGGCAACTGGAACACCCTGGTCATCGGTAATTGTTCCGGTAATCCTTTCTTGAGCAAATGCTGACTGTAGAAATAGTACATACAGAATGGGTAGAATGATTTGTTTTTTCAAACTTCCTAACCCTAATCCTGAGTTTTTAAATAAGTTGGCCAATTCCATAATACATAGTTTAGTTGATTGGATTATTCCCTTAAATACACCTGTTAAAATACTTTGGATAAACTCTACTAAATAACAAGTGATATTTTTACACTTGTAAAATTAATATAGTGAAAATCAAATGCTCGTATTATATTATCTCTTTGTAATACTATATTATCAATTACCTGAGAGGTCATGTTAAAAAGGGATTCCATTGCTGGTCAACAGTGGATTATCCTGAAAAAGGTTAAGAAATAATTGTTTCAGAATACTTTAAAAGAAATACATTGAGAAGCTCAAACCAGAATTGATAAAAATGCTTTCAACGAAAGTATAGGGACCATTCGCCAATTAGATAACTTTAGGTCTAGCAGAAGGCTGCTTTTAAAATACGATTTTTACCGAATAGGTGTCCCTCTTAGTCCTTTGAAAACCTCATACGTTTTATCCACTTTCTCCTTTGAAGTGGTTTCAAACTCCTTATCGGTTACCTTATAATACGTCTGTAGACTATCCAATTTTTGATGCAGTGTCGCTATAATGTCTTCATATTGCTCATCATTAATAGCATTATGAATTTCTTGTGGGTCCTTTTCTAGGTCGTAGAATTCCCATTCATCAATATCATCATAAAAATGGATCAGTTTGTACCTATCCGTTCGTACACCATACTGCCTTTTGACCATGTGAAATGCTGGAAAATCGTAATAATGATAGTAGATGGCATCCTTAAAATCCGCTTTGGAACCTTCCAATACACTACGGAAGGATGCACCTTGCATCTCTGATGCATATTGCAGTCCACCTGCCAAATCTAGGAAAGTAGGGGCAAAATCCAAGTTTTGCACCATGGCATCAATGGTTGTTCCCGGTTCAATGACCCCGGGCAATTGCATTAACAAGGGCATTTTCATGGATTCCTCATACATGAAACGTTTGTCGAACCAACCATGCTCTCCCAAATAAAACCCTTGATCCGATGTGTATACTACCAAAGTATTCTCATCCAAACCCGTTTCTTCCAGATAATCCAAGATTTTGCCGATGCCTTCATCCACAGCCTTTACCGTTGCCAAATACTCTTGCAGATAGCGCTGCCCCTTCCATTCGGCCAACTCTTTTCCATGTAAATTGGCTTCCCAAAAGGCATTGTTCTTGTCCAAATAGGCTTCGTCCCACACATTGCGCTGCTCAGGGGTCATTCGGTCAAAATCTGTGGTCCACGGATTATGGGCCAGTTTCGTGCTTCCGTAGCCCTCGCTCATTTTTAAATCGTGACCCTCATACATATCCTTGTAAATGGTCTGTTGCTGCTCAGCCGCTGCCCTTTGGTTCACAAACTCTGGAAAGTAAGTGTCGGGCAGTGGAAATGTAATGGAGTCGTACAAGTTTAAATGACGCAATGCAGGCATCCAATTTCGATGTGGAGCTTTGTGGTGCACCATTAAATAGAAAGGTTCCTGTGTGCTATCTCTCTGTTTTAGCCAATTCAGACTTTTTTCGGTAATCAAATCCGTAGCATACCCTTCAACTATGGAGGTGTCTCCTCCTGAAATAAATTCTGGGTTGTAATAATTCCCTTGGTCATTTAATATATCCCAATAATCAAATCCGGTAGGTTCTCCATGCAAATGCCATTTTCCAATGATTGCGGTTTCATATCCCAATTTTTTCAAATGTTTGGGCAATGTGGGCTGATTGCCATCGAATCGTTCTCCGTTCATCCGAAATCCATTGATATGACTGTGCTTTCCCGTTAGGATAACCGCCCTACTGGGTCCACATATAGAATTGGTGCAGAAATTATTTCGAAATAGTGCCCCATTTTTGGCAATACGATCAATATTAGGGGTCGGAGCCAACTTGCCCAGCTCATGTCCATACGCGCTAATGGCTTGAAAGGCATGGTCATCCGACATAATAAAAATGATGTTAGGTGGACCTTTTGCAACTTCTTCTTCTGATTTTCCTTCTTGCTTACAGGCCAAAACCAATAACAAACCTGCCAAGACTGCAAAAATGCGCATAGTGTATTATTTTAAATTGAATGTTCTGGAAAGCTGGGCATTTGAATCGGTGCCGACAAAAATCTCAAATTCGCCGGGTTCAGCCACAAAATCCAATTGACTGTTATAAAACTTCAAATCATCTGGCGCTAAAGTGATGGTCACTTCTTTTCGCTCTCCTTTTTTCAATAGTATTTTTTGAAACCCTTTCAACTCCCTCTTAGGTGGGGTAATACTTCTCACCACATCCCTCAAATACAATTGCACCACTTCTTCCCCGTCATAATCACCGATGTTGGCAACCGTTACTGTGGCTGATATGGATTCATTTTGTCCAATGCTGGTTTTGTTCAACCTAAGATTGGAATAGGCGAAAGTGGTGTAGCTCAATCCATATCCAAAAGGTAACAATGGTGAATTTGGTGAATCCAAATAATTTGATTTGAATTTTTGGAACTTCTCACTCTCCGGTGCAGGTCGCCCCGTATTTTTTACACTGTGATAAATTGGAATCTGCCCCACGTTCCGAGGCCAAGTTCCCGTCAATTTTCCCGATGGATTGTAATCTCCGAAGACCACATCGGCAATGGCGTTACCGGCCTCTACCCCAGGATGCCATACTTGCAGGATGGCCACGGGTAGTTCATATTCTTCTGGGATGGTCAAGGGTCTTCCACTCATCAGAACCAAGGCTACCGGCTTACCCGTTTCTATCAATGCCTTGATTAATTTCTTTTGACTTTCAGGAATTGAAAGGTCGGTGCGACTTGCGGCCTCTCCACTCATCTCAGTGGCTTCACCCACAACAGCGACAACCACATCTGAGTTTTTGGCCAAATCAACGGCCTCCTTCAACATATCCTCAGGCAATCGCTCATCGATTTCTATTCTGGGGCCAAACACGTTCACATGCTTGGCAAACTCAGGGTCGTCCGAAATGTTGGCGCCTTTCGCATATTGAATGGAAGCATTAGGGGCCACATTGTTGAAACCTTCCCTGATTGTCACGGCCAATTTTACATCCCCAGTGGGAGCCCAAGTACCCAACATATTGTTTCGGCTATCTGCCAATGGACCAATTAAGGCGATTTTTTTGTTCTTTTGAAGGGGTAAAATATTTTGATGGTTCTTCAACAGCACAAAGGAATGAGCCGCCAATTTCCGGGCCAAAGCCCTATTTTCTTTGGTTAGGATGTCTTTTTCTGGTCGATTGCCATCCAAATACCGATAGGGATCTTCAAAAAGGCCTGATTGGTACTTAGCCCTCAAAACCCTTCGGCTGGCACTGGTAATATCTTCTTCGGTTACTTTGCCTTCTTCCAAGGATTTTTTCAAGGTGGTCAAGAAACCTTCGCCCACCATATCCATATCCAAGCCGGCTTTGAGTGCCAAGGCAGAGACAGCTTGCAAATCACCTAGGCCATGTGCAATCATTTCGTTGAGGGAGGTATAGTCCGAAACAACAAAACCATCAAAATCCCATCGATTGCGAAGCAAGTCCGTGAGCAACCATTTGTTTCCGGTTGCTGGAATTCCATCCACATCATTGAAGGAAGTCATCACGCTTGCAACACCAGCGTCTACGGCCGCTTTATACGGCGGTAAATATTGATTGAACATTTTTATTTTACTCATATCCACGGAATGGTAGTCACGCCCAGCTTCCCCTGCTCCATACAGCGCAAAGTGTTTTACACAAGCCAACATAGTGTGGGTTGCCGCCAAATCATTTCCTTGATATCCTCTCACGGTAGCCTCGGCAACTCTTGACCCCAAATAGGGATCCTCCCCTGCCCCTTCTGCAATCCGGCCCCAGCGGGGGTCACGGGCAATATCCACCATGGGAGAAAAATTCCAGTTGATACCATCCGCCGTGGCCTCCTTTGCTGCCATCTGCGCAGCTTGTTCCACCAACTCCATGTCCCAACTGGAAGACAATCCCAAAGGGATTGGATAGGTTGTTTTGTATCCGTGAATCACATCAGAACCAATAAGCAACGGAATCCCCAATCGACTTTCTTTAACGGCTAATTCTTGTGCAACTCGCACTTTATCTGGTCCTGCAACTCCAAAAAGACCTCCTACTTGTCCGGCCTTTATCTTGGCTTCAACATTCTTGCTCACTACTTCGCCTGTGGCCACGCCCCCACCAGGTGTTAAAAGGTTCAACTGCCCGATTTTTTCTTCCAAGGTCATTTTTTGCAATAGGGCTTCCACTTCTGGGATTCTTTCTTGTGCATTCATAGCCCACATGGATAGCAATGTAATGGCTATCATTACTCTTTTTATATGCATGATAAGGTTATTTACGTTGACTTATTCTGATTTTACAATGGGAGTCCTCTCGGAAATTCCATTGTTATTGAAAGCCTCTATCTGAAAATAATAGGCATCGGCACGGTCCATTCCAGAAAAATAATATTCATTGGTTCCATACACCATGATACTCCCGTACAGTTTATCCTCCGCCTTCCCGAAATAGATGACATAGCCGTCGGCCGCATCATTTTGCTTCCAGCGGAGCCAAGAGTTACGGCGTTCACCAAACTTCTTGGGATTGTTTCTGAGAACCACAAAATCCTCTACAGCTGTTGGCTTTTCACCATTTCCCTTTCCAAAGACCCGAAAACCGCTCAATGCAAATTTTCCTGTAGGCATTTTTATGTTCTCCAGTTTTAGGAATCGGGCTTTTGCAGGTTGAGCAAATTCAATATAATCGTGGGGAACATCGGTTCTATTGTTGCTTTTATCCACCAGCACAGACCACTTTTTTCCATCGTTGGAAGCATAAATCTTATATTGATGGTAAACTCCACTGGATTTCCCCAGAAATTCAGCATCCTGATCGGCATAGTTGATTTGAACTGCGTTTATGGTTGATACCTCTCCTAAATCGGTTTGAAAATACTCTCCTTTATCTCCGGATTTTGCACTCCAATAGGTTCGCATATACTCGTCCACAGCAAAGTTGGGCTGGTATCCTCCCAATGTGGAAGATACTTGGACAGGTTTGTTGTAGTTCAGTACCATCCAACCGGTAAAAAGCCCTTTTATATGATCTGCGTTTTCTTTTGGCAAATATGTGGGATAATCGCCATAGGCCGTATTGCAATACATGACATCGTCTTGGTCAAAGCCTGCTGGCCAAATGCCAATTCTTCGCTCAAAATTGTTCTTGTTGTTAAGAATGATTGTAGAAACATGCCACCAATTGCCGTACGTATCCTGATACGTGGCTCCATGCCCGGCACCTCTGGCAAATCCTCCCGGTTTATATGAAAATGGGTTGTGTTCCTGATAGGCAAATCCCTTCAACGGATGATTACTTACATATACCCCATCGGCATAGCCGCTGAATTCAGTTCCAGGGGCGCCATATTGCAAATAATACTTTCCGTTATGTTTGGTAACCCATGCACCCTCCATGAAAGGTTGCAAAAAAGTATTGTCGTTATGCTCGCCAAAACGTTCCCAACCATGGTCTTCGGGTGCCAAGTTCATCAAAGGTTTTACATAACCCTCGGATTGCATGGTTTTTGTGTTGATTTTTGTTCCAAACAAAGGATGCGCGTTGCTTGACCCCCAATATAGGTAGAGATCATCAGTATCTTCCTCATACAAAAATGCAGGGTCCCACGCCCCAACTTTAAGGGAGTCCACTGCGATTTCCCAATTATCCGTTGTTGGATCCTTGCTCTTCCATAGGGAAAATGCAGGACCATGTGTGGAACCAATCAGATAGAGCTCATCTTTCATTACAAAAGCAGCAGGGGCACACAGTTCGTCGTAGACCTTGTTCCGTTCACGTAAAAACTTTCGGGGGATGAACTTCCAATTGTACATATCATCACTCCACCAATACCCCCATTGATTGGTTGAAAACAAAAAATACTTTTCCTTAAAGGTGACTATTACAGGGTCGGCTGTAGTTCGATGTTTTCCATGCCTTGCAAAGCGGGGTATAGGCGTATACCCGTAATCTATATTGATAGGATTGCAATAGGTTTTTTGTTGCGCTGATATAAACTGAGTTGTTCCCAACAACGCTAGGACAACCAGCAATATGAAGCTATTTTTAGTCATTTTCCAGTGATTTTTTTTGGTTTGAGAACAACCAAGGCAATAAATCTGGTTCGGCAAAGGCAGGGTCCCAACTGTTATGGTTGGCAAAATCATAAACCGTAAACTTTGGATGAGCACCTGCTTCCAACAAGGCCGAGACCATTTCCATGGACTGCAATGGATTCACTACATTGTCCTGAGCCCCATGGAATACCCATACGGGTGTTTTATCGGCATAAACGGACACAGACTCAGGGTCTCCACCACCGCAAATTGGGATTGCAGCGGCAAAAGTATCTGGTTTTCGACTTAACAATTCAAAGGTTCCCATGCCTCCCATGGACAATCCCATCACATAGACTTGATCGTTGTTTGAGTAGGGAGCTTCAATGGTGCTTTCCAACAATTGAAGAACCATTTGCATGGGTTTGGTGGGCCCATCTTTGTAATTAAAGTTTAATTTAACGGGATATGTGCTGCGGTCCACGTCCACATTGGACCAATAACTTTCCTTGGAACACTGTGGAAAAATGACAATTGCGGGATAGCGTTCTTGCAGGTAATCCGTAGCAAACAACTTACCGCCATGGGTCAATTGGCTTTGATTATCATTACCGCGCTCCCCTGCCCCATGGAGAAAAAGCACTACTGGGTAATTTCCATCTTCTTGGAAATTCTTTGGGTACATGATCCGGTAGTGTAAGGTATCATTCCCATCGATCAACATTTTGGACTCATATTTTGATTGCCATTGGGCAGCAATCAAATTACAGGCTAGGAGTAAAACAAATAGTGATAGCTGTCTCATCATATCAAAATCCAAGTTTGGTCAAACCGGCCTGTACATCTTCATTACCCATAAACAGGTTCCAAAGTAATCTGGTTCTATAGTTCTCGATCATAATAATCTGGGGGCCTTGATCTATGGCCAAATAAGCTTCGGCCACCCAATAGTTATTTTGTGGACTGAAAGCGTCATAGAATCCGGCAGGACCTAAAAGTTTATCCCGGTTCTCATAGAAATAGCGCATGGCCTTTAAGGATTCTTCGGGTGTATAGGGAATGGAGCTTATGGCCGCCGTGGGCGATATGACCCCGGTATCATTAGATGGGCTATGGGCATTATAACCAATACTCCCATCGTTGTTTCTGGAATAACTTGCCGTTAATCCCCAACAGTCTTCCCCATAATCCAAATAATTGTTGGGATTGTCCACACAATATGCATAGTTAATTTTGGAGTGATTGACATTCACATCCCAATAATCAACAAATTCATCCGATAGGGACGTTGGGTCAAGTCCCAAATAGGAATAGTGTGCCCAAAACAAGGGGCCGCCAAATTGTTCAGATCCATTGTGCTTCACCAAAAGCGGGTGCCCATATTGTGTGTTGGCCGAGACTATACTACCGTCCGAGGCCCAACCGCTGGTATAGACCTCTTTGGATATGCTATAATCTGGGGAAGCCGCCGCCATGATGTAAGTGATCAGCACTTCATTATATCCCCTGAGCTGAAGATTGATATCGAATCCGAAGTTAGGACTCCAATGCCAGTACAGCACATTTTCTCCTTGGGTATACCAGTCCCATTCCACCCCTTTCCAAAGGTCATCCGCTTGTTGTGCCAATGTTTGTTCCGAAGCACTTCCATTCTTAAAATATTCTTTTACACATATTAAGCCCTGGGCCAAAAAAGCGGTTTCCACCAGATCCCCACCGTTATCCAAAGGGCTGAATGGAATCACTGAACCATTGGCACCATTTATCCAGTGCGACCAAGCGCCATGAAAACGGTCTGCATTCTCCAAGAAATCGAGAAGGGTGATCAATCGTTCCACGCCTTGTTCCCTACTGATAAAGCCTCTTTCCATTCCCACTAGCAAGGCCATGAGACCAAAACCCGTACCTCCTGCTGTAACCACATTTGCGTCCCTGCCCGGGTCATTAGGATGGTATCGTTCCCTGGCTCCTCCAGAATTTTCTTCGGCATAATCCCAAAAATATTTAAAGGTTTCAGCTTGGGTCAGGTCCATGAGGTCATCGTCTTCAATCTCAACCGGGGTTTCTTCCTCTTCCTCAACGGGAACCTCATCGTCCGTAGGCAATTCTGATAACCCTGTGGGTCCTTTACCCTCATCAGAGCATGAAAACAAGAAAAGAGTGCAGATCAGAAAATATGCGAATATCTTTTTTATCATTTTATTCTTGTGTTTTAAAACCTAGCTTTTCCAATCCTTTTTGTACATCTGTATTGGCCATGAACAATTTCCATAATAAACCACTCCTGTGGTTTTCAATCATTACGGGAATCGGGCCTTGATCTATGGCCAAATATCTGGGCAAATACCAGTTGTCTTCCAAACTGAATGCATCGTACGGACCGTACTCCCCAATCAAACTATCCTGTTCGTTGTACATAAATCGTAAAAACTGCATACTTTCTTTTGGTGTATATGGCATGGATGATAGGGCCGCAGTAGGTGAAATCACCCCTAAATCCATCCCTGGACGGTGACCTGCATATCCTTTTATCGAATAGCTTGAAGTAAGCCCCCAACAATTTTCGCCATAGCCTTTGTAACCCTTGGGATTATCCACAGCATATTTGTACTGGATCATGGCATGGTTGGTGTTCAATTTCCAGTAATCCGCGTACTGATCTGTAAGGCCCTTCGGGTTCAACCCCAAATAGGAGTAATGTGCCCAAAACAAGGGACCTACCGCAGCATTATCATGCTCATAATGATTTAGCTCGGTTTCCAAACCATAATAGGTAGTATCTTGGGTAATGGCACCGTTTTTGGCCCAACCTTTTTCATATACACTTTTATTGATGGAATGGGTAGGCGAAGCAGCCGCCAGCACGTACATGATCAGGCATTCGTTGTAACCTCCCACCGGAAAATTCATTTCCCAGTTGTATTCGGGACTCCAGTGCCAATAGAGCACATCCTCCCCATTTTTGGTATACCAGTCCCATTCAACACCTTCCCAAAGTTTCTGGATTTTATCCGCTAGCTTTTGTTCCCGTTCATTACCGTCTTTGAAGTATTCTTTTACCGCTAGGAGTCCTTGAACGAGAAATGCAGTTTCCACCAAATCGCCTCCATTATCTTTTTTGCTGAAGGGGGTCACTTTACCCGAAGGTAAAAGCCAGTGGGGCCAAGCGCCATGAAAGCGGTCTGCTTTTTCCAAAAAACCCACAATTTTCTCGTAGCGTTCCAACGCTTGTTGACGGGTGATGAACTTTCGCTCTACACCCACCAAAATGGCCATTAATCCAAAACCGGAACCACCTGTGGTAATGATATCCTTATCGTGGTTTGGATAAACATTATCCATATGAAAACGTTCCCTAGCCAAACCGGAAATGGGTTCTGCCCCATCCCAAAAGTAATTGAAGGTTTGGTATTGAACGGAATCTAACAATTCTTCATCCGTGTATACTTTGGTAGCCGAAGTATTATCTGCTACACTTTTGTCCTTTTTAGTTTTTTGGCCATTGCACCCCATAACCAAGGATGCAACAGCCAATGCAATTGAAATTAAAATTAACCTCATACAAAATCAACTAACTCAAAAAACTTAACTTTTTTGATCTTTATTAATCATTCATTATTTCTTGTATTTCCTCTTGGGTCAAGGCCTTATCAAACAGATACAACTCATCAATAAAGCTTGAGTCTGACAGGTGGTTCCATCCAATAAAATTGGGTGCCCCTGAACCAATGGAAAGTATGGAACAATTTTCCCAACTGATGGTCTTATCCGTCATATCCCCCATGTTTGCTACAGGTTCTCCATTAAAATAGATCAGTGTCGCGGTTTCGGTTACTGTAAAGGCTACGTGCACCCATTCCCCTGCAGTGACGTCAATGACCTCTCCATCATTCCAAACATCTCCAGCATCACTACCTACATGGAGTTTAATGCGCTGGGATGCAGCATCGCCCTCTCTAAACAATCTGAAACCAGCACTTAAATCATTATCGCCTCCATTCATCGGTGGGCTTACTGTAAGCAGTCCGGCCCGATCAGGAGCCCCATCCACTTTGTACCAGAAAGTGCCACTGAACTGATTGTTAAACAGTCCATCGATAGGGAAAGTGAGATACGAATCTGCTGCACCCGCATAAGCATCGCTTCCTACACTGCTTTCGCCAGCAAACCCCGGTGTTCCTTCAACCGTAGCTTCTGTATTGCTATTGGCCTCCGTATATGTACCATCAAAAGGCATGTAGAAGGTGGATCCGTAGTTTGGAACTGTAACCGTACCTCCTGCCACAGCTGCCACTTCCTCTGGGGTAAGTGCCTTGTTGAAGAAGCGAAGGTCATCTATGGTACTATTGTCCGATAGGTGATTCCAATAACTGAATGTAGGGCCTCCCGAACCAATGGTAAAGGTTTCGCAGCCCGTCCAATCAATAGGTGCGGACATGGCAGAGGAAAGCACTTCAGTACCGTTGAAATAAATGGTATTCTTATCACTGGCAATGGTAAAGGCAATGTGTACCCATTCCCCGGCGGCAACATCAATGACATCGCCGTCATTCCAGCTTTCGCCAGCTCCGGTTCCTACATTAAGTTTAATACGTTGCTGGTTGGCATCTCCTTCCCTAAAGAGCCTAAATCCTTGGAAACGATCCACTTCGTCATCACCAATGACAATAATTCCAGCTCTATCTGGGTCAGCGTCCACTTTGTACCAAAATGCACCGCTAAATTCAGGGGTAAGTAATGCTTCACTGGCTGGATATTCTATGTACGAATCCGTTGCCCCAGCATAGGCTTGGTCACCTACTTGGCTTTCATTGGTAAAGCCGGGTGTACCTACTTCAGTGGCCGCCCTACTTCCCATTAAATCAATATAGTCTCCATCAAAAGGCATATAGAACGACTCACCAGGATATTGTGGCATGTACGGATTCAATGAATTCAACATGATCTGAATGTCTACATCGGTCAGTGCCTTATTAAAAATACGGAGTTCATCTATTTCACTATAATCCGATAAATGGTTCCAATAATCAAAAGTAGGACCACCGGAACCAATGGTCAAAACCTCACAGCCCGTCCAATCGATTGGAGCAGCCAAATCTGCGGATAGCATCTCAATTCCGTTGAAATAAATGGTAGTCTTGGTTTGAGAGATGGACATAGTCACATGTACCCATTCACCAGCGGCAACATCAATGACGCCACCATCGTTCCAACTTTCACCGGCACCGGTACCGACGTTCAGTTTGATGCGTTGTTCATCAGCATTGCCTTCCCTGAACAACCTGAAACCCTGAAAACGATCTTCGGCATCATCACCAACAACAAGTATCCCAGCTCTATCTGGCACAGGGTTTACCTTATACCAAAATGCGGCACTAAACTCTGGGGTCTTGAGACCATCCATGGGGAAGTTTAAGTATGAATCTTGTGCGCCTTCATAGGCATCAGAACCTACATAACCATCACCATTGAAGCCGGGCGAACCTACTTCTTCGGGCTGTTGGAAACTTATAAGGTCCATATATTGACCGTCAAAAGGCATGTACATTACCTCTCCATCAAACATGGCCTCGTATGGTGGAGATTTAGAGAAATTAACCTCCTCTGTGGATGTTTTTCCTTCAAGGTCTGTGGCTGTTACCACCAGCTTGTGATCTCCATCACCCAAGTTGTCGTAAGCGAACTCTTTTAGTACAACACGATAATCCAAGAACGAATTGAAATTGGCTATTTGCGTACCGTTCAACATCACCTTAATGTCCGTGACTTCAATATCGTCGGTGACTTCAAAATCTATGTCCAAGCTCGTAACCTCCTCAAAAACCTGTATTTGGGTTCCCTCAGTAGGATAGTTTATGGTGATCTGAGGAGCCGATTCATCAGCTCCTGGTGCAATTTCCGTGATTGAATCAATCCCTTGGTCACATCCATAAAAGAACAGGACGACCAGACAATTGACCAGTATTATTCTTATACTTTTCATCTTTTCGTTGTGTTAGTTGTTAATTATGTCTCCCAAAATGGGGAATTCATCAATTTGGTCTTGATGATAGGTAACAAAGGCTCTATCCGGTGTAAACGTCCTTCCTTCGAAACTAAGCTCTTCATATCTGCCCAGGCGTACCATGTCCAAGAAGCGTTTGCCCCATTCCATGGCCAATTCGGCATATTTTTCATCTACTAGTTGATCCAAGGTAACACCACTAATGGGTGGAAGTCCTGCCCTGTCCCTGACCATGTTCACTGCTTGGTCCGCACTCATGGCAGAGCCAGAAGCTCCTTGCAACAAGGCTTCAGCATAGATCAACAAGGTTTCGGCATAGCGATACACGATATAGTGTTTGTTACTTCCGTATGCGGTACGACCGGGAATGAGTTGACTACTGGGCAGATAGTGCTTGCCACTACAGAATATTGCTCTTTCATTGTCCAGCAGTACATCTCCGTAGCGTGTCTCCGGGGAAACAAAGTCGGGCAGGGTTTCTGCAGTATACGCTGTTGTGTTAATGATACTGTCAATACCGTTCTGGGTAAACAAAACAGTAGTTTCCAGACGTTCGGTTTCTCCTCTATCCAACATAAAGGTCACGTACTTCATGGTTGGCTCAAAAAAGCCCCATCCAGCTGATGACCCTGCCACTGCCGGGGTCCATCCATTTGGACCATAAGGGGCATAAAGATGGCCTACTCGGTCTCCTTGACCTGAATTAAAATCAGAATACTGGAATTCAAACAAGTTTTCATCACTGAGCTTGCCCGGTGTTTTGAATAATTCATAGTAATCTTGCATCAAGCTAAACTTACCGGAGCTAATAATTGCTCCGGCGGCGTCTGCCACAGCTTGATAGTTTTCCAACTCTTGATTGGCTAATGCTTTTACCATCAGAGCAGTATATCGCGTTACGCCTCCGGGCAGATCAGTACGCTCGTTAGGGCGCATGTCCAGCAAGTATGGCAAAGCCTCATCCATTTGATCGGAAATATGTTGCATTACCTCATCCTTGCTTGGTACCGAAGTTACATCTGCAAAGGCATTGAGATCAGAGGATTCTGGAATGAAAACCGCACCATAAACTTGGGATAATTGGAAAAGCAATATAGATCGTAAGACCTTTGCTTCAGCTATATACTGATTTCCAAGAGCTATTCCGTCTTCATCGGCAAATTCCATGTACCTACCAATCTGCTCCATGCCTGTATGCGCCGCAATGATGTCACCGTAATAGGTTTCCCATAAAGTTCTGGAACCAAAAAAGGAGTTGTCATATACGTATCTGTCCTGATTCTTTAAACCTTGCTGGTCTCCGGCGGCATTGACATCATCTCCCCTAGTTGCCACTACCAAAGGTTGCTCCCAACCTCTATCACTGACCGCCTGATAAATCCCAACCAGTTGAAATATCATGTCTTCCGTCTTTGAGAAATCGGTGCCACCAGCAAAATTATTATTGAGTTCTGGTTGCTCAAGTTCACTGGAGCAGCTTGAAATTAAGATGCCCAGAAATGCCACGAGTGCAAAAAATTTGTTTGTTTTTATATTAAATTTCATAGCTGTCTTTTTAGATTTTAACATTAACTCCCACTGTATATACTCCCGGTATAGGGTAGGTCTGATTGTCCCTGCCATCTGGCACCTCTGGGGTAAAGCCGTTGTAATCAAATAAGGTCAAAGGCCGCTCAGCGGTTATATAAAACCGTATTTCGGGGTTAAATTTTCCTGTCAATTCTGGAAGAGTGTACCCCAAGGTCACGTTTTGTAGTCTAACAAAATCCCCTTTTTCAACGAAAAAGCTGTTCAGGAATTGATTGCTCCATGGGTTTCTGATTCCTCTTGCTGATGGATAGGAATTAGTGGAACCGGGTCCGTTCCAGCGATTTATGGCAAAATCCCTGTCTATATTGGGGTCTGGGGTTTGGCGAATTGCGAATCGTTTTTGATTGGCAATGACATTCCCACCTTGTCCAATGACGTTCAATGAAAAATCCCATGCTTTATAATTAAGCCCTAAATTGAATCCGAAAGTATATGTGGGCAAGTAAGACCCTAAATCCACCCTGTCTTGGGCGTCAATTATCATATCACCATTGTGATCCACGAATCTAAAATCACCGGGCTCCACCGTAAGACCGTTTCCAATAGCAGCCTGCGCAGCAGGGTCCGCTTGGATTTCTTCAGGTGTTTGGTACACTCCTGCCACTTCAAGCCCGAAGAAAGGGTTTATGGTACCTCCTACCACGGTTCTTTGGGCAAGGTCACCTCCTGTTGTGAGGTTTTCTTGTCCTTTTAAATCCAACACTTCGTTATCAAGAGTTGAAAAGTTTGCCCCAATATTGTAGCTAAAATCCTCTGAAACCCGTTTGTTCCAATTCAACACCACCTCAAATCCAGTGTTTCTGATTTTTCCGACATTCTGTCTTGTGGTTCCGGGTACCAATAATCTGGATACTGGAATTACTGCATCCCTAGTGTCCCTTCTAAAATAATCAGCTTCCAAAGATAATTGGTTGTTGAACATTCTTGCTGTTATACCCACGTTGGTCTCTTCGGTCACCTCCCATTTTAAGGCTTCAAAATCACTGCTGGTTACCAATCCTGGATATCTGGTGTCACCAAAAGCCGCATCGACTTCATCCGAGGTGATTCCTCCAGTACTTGATGCCACATTGGCATTACCCAATTCACCCCAGCTACCTCTAAATTTTAGAAAATTGATCACATCGGTTTGTGGAAAGAAAGACTCCTCTGAAATGACCCATCCAGCGCCGATTGTTGGAAAATAGCCCCATTTTTCTTGATACTTGCTTGTTCCATCTGCCCGGAATGTTCCATACAGCAAGTAGCGGTCGTCAAAATTGTAGGCAACCCTTCCAAAATAGGAGAAAAAATATTGCCGGCTTCCGTCATCTCCAACACCATCAACATCTATTGTTTTGGATAAATCCAAAAAATAGGATTCATCGCCAATTCCTGGTCCGTTGGGGAAATTCAATCCTTTGGCTTCCAAAAGTTCAAAAGATCTATCCCTAAATGCTGTACCTGCCAAAACCGTTAGGTTATGTTTTCCAAAACTATCGTCATAGGTTAAGGTATTGTCCCAAGTCTGCTCTGAAAAAGTTTCCGACCTTTTAATCAACTCAGCATTTTCCCTGAAGGCATTTCCATTTCCGAAAAAGAAGGGCAGTCTAACCTCCCTTACTTCCAAGGTTTCAAAATTGTGGTAATAGGCGGTTTTAAATGTCAATTTATCAGGAACTACTTGATAGCTCAAATCAATGGCCATCAATGTGTTCCGTATTTTGTTCCTATTTTCCGTGTTCTCCATTATAGGGAAAGGGTTTTGCGTGCCCCTATATCCTAAATCCTGTGCATTGGCATAAGGCTTTGGAAAAGCATCGGTTTTGGAAGGGTCCAGAACCGGCATTACTGGAACAGCAAAATATGCGAGCGCGAACGCAGTATCTTCAGGTCTATATCTTGTGGCATTGCTGAAAAGTGTGGATACCCCTACATTGAGACGGTCACTAATGTCGAAGCTCAATTTACTTCGAACGTTTAGGCGCTCAAAATCATTCTTCATTTTTAGAATCCCTTCTTGCTCAAAATAGTTCAGTCCGACAGAATAGGCGATGTTTTCCGATCCGCCCGTAACTCCAAAGCTGTGATTCTGTTGTAATGCATGACGCAGAATCAAATCGTACCAATCTGTATTAACGTTTGGTACGTTGGGATTTACCCTACTCCTACCGTAACGTTGCATGGCGTTCTCAATAAACTGGGCCTCTGCAGCCGAACCAGACTCCCTAGCCAGGGTCGCAAACTGTTCCGTATTGGAAAGTGTCACCAAGTTTTGAGCGATTTGCACCCCTTGATAGCCATTATAGGTAATCTGTGGCTTTTGATTTTTTCTACCGGATTTGGTCTCGACCAATACTACACCATTAGCCGCACGAACACCATAGATGGCGGCTGCCGAAGCATCTTTCAACACTGAAATACTTTCAATGTCCTCAGGATTTAGAAAGTCGATGTCATCAAAAAAGGTTCCATCCACAATATATAAAGGGTTGGAAGCTCCGTCAACATACGAACCAATACCCCTTACCCTAATGGTTGGCCCCGTACCTGGAGCACCGCTCGACACAACCTGTAATCCTGCTACCTTTCCTTGAAGAGCCTGCATGGCCGCACCTGAAGGGGTTCGGGTTATATCCTCCGACTTTACCGTGGCGATGGAACCCGTTAAATCGGCCTTCTTTTGTGTACCGTACCCTACCACGACCACCTCATCTAGGCTTTGTGTGTCTTCCTGAAGGGAAATATTAATAGTGGCCCTACCATTAATAGGTATTTCTTGGGTGGCAAAACCAATGTAGCTGAACGCAAGGGTTCCACTGCTGGAAACATTGTTCAAAGTGTAGTTTCCATCGAAATCTGTTTGAACACCGTTTGTAGTACCCACCAAAATAACACTCGCTCCGGGTAATGGCTGGCCCTGACCATCAGTAACCGTTCCCGAAACTGTACCATTGTTTTGGGCAAAAAGCAGTGCCTGAAACAATAAAAACGAGATTGTTAATAGTTTGCTTTTAATTTTCATAATTGTGCAAAAATTGAGTTAGATTTTTACTAAATTAATAAAGAGTGTAATCCCTCGCCCGATGTACCATTACATAATAAATACATCATTGAAATACCGCTTAGAATGCCTTGTTTCGCTTGATTTGCAGTAGCACCACCTCAGTTTGATGTAAAAAAATTTAACATAGTGATGTAGTGATGATGTAGTTGAAATTAAGCCGAAACAAGCTTGGAATTTGTTACAACAATACCACTAAAAGGTAATTAGGAAATTGGAGAGGTTATCTGAACTGTCCATATCAAGCTTTTTACGAAGTCTATACCGATGTATTTCCACACCCCTAACGGATATGGCCATTAAGGGCGCGATTTCCTTGGTTGACAAGTTCATTTTAAGGTATGCACAAAGTTTTAGATCCTTAGGAGTCAGCGAGGGGTATTCTTTTAAAAGTCTTTCAAAGAAGTCTTCGTGCAGCTCCTTGAAGTTCACTTCAAATCGCTTCCAGTCCTCCGTATCTTGAATGGATTTGTTCAGTTTTTTGATAAATGATCTATAGCGTTGGGAGTTGGAAAACTTGTCCTTGTTCATAAGAAGCATATTCTTAAGCTCCAAAATCATCTCGTTCTTTTTGGCGATGTTAAGGGTTGTACTGGCCAGCTCATTCTGTTTTAACTTGACTTCTTTGGCCAGTTTTTCCTTTTCCAATTGCGAAAAGCGTTCTTGCTGTTCTTTTTCCATCTGTTCCTGCAACTCCTTTTGCTTTCGCATAAACTTTCTTCGGTTGTACTGCCGTATCGCGAAAACCACTAAAATTGCACAGATGCCGTAAAATATCATACTAACCGTTGAAAGATACCAAGGTGGGGCAATCTCAAAATAAATGATGTTGGGTTCAGAGATTCTGTTGTCCATACCTGCAGTAGATACTTTAAACGTATACTCACCGTGTGGGAGGTTCTGGAAATTTATAAATCCATTTTCGGCATATTCGGAATACTCTTTTGGACCTTCCAATTCATAAAAGTAGCGTGATTGGATGATTTCTGGACAGGATGCCTCAATGATAATGGATTCTGCATTGTTATAGGGAATCCTAACTGTGCCATTTGCAGAATAGGTGTTTTTTTCATCCCTAAGCACCGTAACATCCGGAATTGGAAGTGCATGTTGGTTGGTCTGACCTTGCAGCCTTAAATCATCAACCTTGGCAAAGCCGTCACTGAGTGTGATGTAAGAGGTGGAATCATTCATTTTAATGACCCGTTGGGAATCTGGAATCAATCGTTCCCGTAGGGGTAAATCTGTAATCATCAAGCTATCGCTCTTTAAATCAGTATAGATAATTGATTTTCTACCCTCGCCATCAACAAACCAAAAATGACTGTCATCAAAAAACAACAATTCCTTGTTTTCATAATCTGAAAATTCCTCAAACGGAATAATTCGGTCTCCAATGGGGTTGTACTTGTACCATTTTCCCTCGCTCGAAAACACCATCTGGTTTTTAATGTTGAACACTTTTACGTTGTATTCACTGGGAGCACTATCTTGATCAAATCTTTGTGTTTGTTCAACCTCTTCATAATTATCCGCTAAATGAATTCTGTAAAATCCTTTGTACGGGTGGGCAGCCCACAGAATATTAGGAGTTTCAAAGGATAGGTGCTTTACAGGAAAGTCAATGCCCCTTATCCGTGTAATCTCCCATTGTCCGTTGGGTTGTTTTTTAAACTTCATCAACCCATTGTACGTACCTTGGATATACGTTGCATTCTGATCAGGCACTTTTATTATTTGGTACCCGCCCGATTGTGAAGTGAGTAATTGAAATCCATTTTCACCAACTTTGTATGTGCCCGTATTATGACCGCATAGCAGATCACCCTCAATCTCAGCCAAGTCCCAAACATGACCTTGGGACCCGTTTACAAATTTTAATGTATTATCCTCAAAATAGAAAACACCTGTATTACTTCCTAAATAAAGCCTGCCATTGTGGTCTACCATATCATAGACCATTCCTAAAGTACCGGAATAGTCGGTGTAGTACATGATCGAATTATTGAGTTTTGCCCGTGCAATTCCATTATCAAGACCTAACCACAGGTGGTCGTTAAAAAGCAACATGGAAAGAACTGTATTGTTCTGAAGTCCCGATTCGCGATTCAAAACTTGGTACGAGTCCGTATTGGTATTGAAAAGGTACATTCCATTTTTAATGGTGCCAAAACCAATTTCATCATCGCCCAAAAGAAGGATTTTATTTAATTGATGAAGTTTAAGCTCTTCATTTATTCGCGGAATCCAGGATTGTAAACGCCGACCATCAAAAAGGTAACAACCGCTTAACTTAGTACCGACCAAAAGCTTACCCTTGAACACCACCATATCGGTCACCGTTTTTCCTTGTAGAAGCTCTTGATTTGGTAATGGGACAAGTGTATCATTTCTGAGTTCAAAAAGTCCGCTCAATCCACCTGCCACAATGATTTTATCATTAAACTCGATGAAATCAGAAATGACCTGTGGTGGATCTAACACTTTTATACTGCTGCCATCATAACTATAAATGGATGAGAATGATCTAAACAGAACATTGTTCTTTGCAGGTAGAATTTCCCAGAACTCCTCACTGGTGAATTCATGATCCTTAATAAGTTGTGTTAGTGAGGTGTACTCAAGTTCCCCGAACTGATTTTTCCTCCAATACCCGAATTCTTCATAGGAACCTGTATATATCCTATCCCCTATGGATTCAACCGACCTAATAATGGTATTGTTTGGCAGTTTATTCAGGGTCCACTGTTCTCCATTAAAATGCAACAACCCTTTGTTATTGGCCACAAATAACTCACCATTGGCATTTACAGACAAATCCCAATTTTTGCTGGCTCCTTTGTATTCCAAAAGCCGATAATTATAAATAGGAGGTAATAGGTTTTGGCCACTTAACCATAAGGGGATGAGCAGTACTATTATCCTAAAAAGCATAAAAAAGATATTTACCCGTTTGTTGCCCAAAAAAAATCATTTGTACTATTCAATATACAAAACTGGCCCCAAAGAAAAACAATCGAGGATTTATAACACTAAAAAAACAGAGTAATCGTGCGAGGGAATTTATTAGCCCTTATTAATCTTTTTGGCATGGATTTAGATTTTCAGGAAGTGGGCAGGACCAAAAAATATTCATTTACACTGCGACTTCATTTGTTGACCACTCTAGGCCATGGCTATTTCGACCAATTTAAACGTTGTTTTTTCTGCCCCACACACCAAACAGGTGTATTCTTCTGGTAAATCCTCAAACTTTGTATTCTTGTCTATGTTGGATTGTGGTTCTCCCATAGCTTCATCATATATCGTTAAGCAATTGCGGCATTGGTGCACTGTATTGGATATGGGTTTCACCGCCTCCAATTTTTTGCCTTTCTTTTCGGATTGTTGCCCCAATTGCAAAAAGTAATGCTTACTTAATTCGATAAGGAGGTTTGGCAGCTCTTTTTTGTCCACATCTTGGGCATAAACCAAATACTGCGCTGTGTTGGGATCAAATTCCTTAAAATGACAAACATTGTAGGTTGGTTTGGCATCATATTCTGCCACTAAGGTGGATATAGGATTTCTTTCAATTACAATGGAAGAAAAATGCGATTGCTTGCCTACATCATTACTAATACCAAAGGTGAGGCCATATGTGCTGATGTCGTTTTGATCAAAATTATTGACCAAATATTTTTTAAGTTCCAACGCTTCTTGGTCATCAACGGGTAAATGCCAGTTCATCTCCAATTGCGAATGTCTAACATTGATACCTCTTTGCCCGAGAAACCGCTCCAATTCTGGGCGACTCTCCTTGGGAATTCCTTTTATGATAAATGATTTCCATGGCGTAATGCAAATCTTTCCAATACTGTTATCCAGACAAAATCCACACATTGCCTTTAGAAAATCCAGGTTGTACCTATTATTTCTCCAGTATAGCCCCAACCAATATTGATCAATCCCCATCTTGTTCATCCCTTCATAATATGGAAATGTCAGAAAAGGAACTGCCAACTTTTTATCCATGGCCTTATTGTTGGTGTTGAGGCCTTGGTTTAAAATAGCAAACAATTGGTCGATGTTATCCATGGTGTGGAACACTTCTTCAATAGCCCTGCATAAGTGAACAATATCCCAGCTATAAACCAAAACCGGATAGTAGGCACTTGTTTTCCAATGTGGCAAACGAACATTCAAATACCAATAATCTTCCTGTTCTGAGGCCACAAAATTGAGATTGCCATTAAATATGGGTACCAACCGCTGTTTGGGGTCGGTAATATTAATTTTAAGTTTGGGCAAAAAATCAAACTGTTCCAAAAGGTAGAGGTATGTAGACCCCTTGAGCCAGTGGGTGGTATCAAAAATATCTACGGAAACGTAGGAGCAAACAATATTTTGAAAGGTCCTGTCCGAAATAACATCTGTGCTATATTTTGAAATATTCTCAAGCTGGTCCTTTCTCAAATTCTCCAGTGGGAAGAGTAAGTCCTGGCGTGACCCGAAGTACACCTCGGTCAGTCCAGCAGCCTCAAGCATAGTAATTATGTCTTTGAGTTCTCCCGGGGAGGTAATTCCACCCTTGATCAGTATCCTATTTAAGTCATCATTCATCAATCTATGCCATTACTGTTTTTAACTCCCCCTTTAATAATGCCTGTACCTCTGGTTTGCAACTTCCGCAGCCCAGACCAGCTCCTGTTTGGGAACACAGTTGGGCAAAATCCGTGCACCCTCCCGCTATGGCATCCTTTATGTTTCCATCACCTACTTGACTGCAGGAACAAATCAGATTACCCTTCATGGGTTCAGTATTGGATGCCCCTCGAAGTAGCTCGTTCCGTTTCTCGGAAAGCTCTATTTCTTCTTCAATAAGCCGTTTGAATTCGGCAAATTCATTTTTATCCCCCATTAATATGGCGCCTTTGAGGGTATCATCCTTCACAATGCACTTCTTATAGAACCGTTTGCTAACGTCCATTAACAGAATCTCTTCATAGGTTGGGTCATTCTTTGGTACGTTGACCATGCCTATACTGCACAAATCCAAATTTTCAAACTTCAAGATATTCATCAGTACGGAACCTTGATAAATACTGCTTAGATCTCCCAAAATGTAATTAGCAGCCACATCGGCCTGTTGTTCCGCCGCCGAAGTGATGCCATACAGTGCATTTTCAAATTCGGCTATTTCGCCCAATGCAAAAATGGATGGGTCGCTCGTTTTTAAATAGGGATTGACCAAAACCCCTCTCCTTGTGTCGAGACCGGCATCTTGTGCCAAGGAGATGTTGGGTCTGGTGCCAATGGCGTAGACAATGGCGTTGCACCTCAAGTTTCGGCCCGTTTTAAGGTTGACCGAAAGCGTAAACTGGGATTCTTTGTCCTCAAACACGGTACTTACTTCATTGTCAAAGAACAATTGTATGCCTCTTTCGGAAACATCTTCTGCCAACAATCTACTTGAAATTGGGTCCAACTGGCGCTCCATAAGTCTAGGGGCCCTCTGAACAATACTAATGTTAATATTGATTTTCTTTAGTGCGGCTGCCAGTTCAAGTCCAAGCAAACCACCACCAACAATGACCACGTGCTGTTGATTGGCCGGGAGTCCCGTATCCAATAAGTACTGTTTTAAACGGTCCGCATCGCCGCGTTCCCGCATGGTGAACCTTCCCGGCAAATCCATTCGAACTTCATTTGGTACAAAAGCACGGCTTCCCGTTGCCATAATCAATAAATCATACGAATGCACGTACCCAAGGTCATCTACAACCTTCTTTTCTTGAGCATAGATTTTTTGAATACCATTTTTGGGATACAGATTGACCCTAAGCTTTTCCAATTCACCCTGTTTCAATTTTTGTAGGGATTCCCAAGACAACTCTTCATTAACATATTCTGGCAACAAAACACGATTATAGAACGGATGCTCTTCTTTTGAAAAGACATGGAACTCATCTTCCCTATTCTTCTCGCGATAGGTCTGAATAAAACGATATGCGGCCGCACCCGCACCAACAATGACTATCTTTTGCTTTGCTTTTTTGTACTTTTCAACCTGGACCGCACAATATTTAAAATCGGGTTCCTTTGAAATGGGATCCACAATGTCATTGGTAAGGTTATTGGCTCGACTGAAATCATCATTTAAGACTTTACCCCAATGCATAGGCAAAAAAACGACCCGCTCCCGAATGTCGTAATTAACCTTTACCTTTACCCGAACACTCCCACGCCGACTCTTTACCACGGCGATATCACCATCCCTAAGGTTACGCAAATAGGCATCTACTTTGTTCATTTCAAGAAAAGGGGCTGGAATATGGGTCAGCAAACGCTTCACCTTCCCAGTCTTTGTGCGGGTATGCCATTGATCACGCACCCTTCCAGTGTTCAAAACCAGAGGAAATTCAGGTGTTGGTGCTTCCGATTTGTTATATAATTGTTGGGGCGCGTTAAAATGGGCCTTACCGTTCGCGGTAAAATAACGATGGTCTTGAAATAGTCTGGGTGTACCCTTATGGTCTGGTGTAGGCACTGGCCATTGAAAACTCCCTTCCGTTTGCAATCGTCTATACGAAAGACCGGAAATATCAATGTTGGTTCCCTTGGTCATCAAACAATATTCATCGTAAACCTCAGAAGCATTTTTATAGTCAAACCCATGATATCCCATTTCTTGTGCGAATCGCCATAAGATTTCCGCATCTGGCAAAGCCTCACCAGGAGGGTCAATTACCTTGGGCAGATAACTTATACGTCGCTCAGAATTGGTCATGGTGCCCTCTTTTTCCAGCCATCCTGCTGCAGGTAACAACAAATCCGCATATTTTGTAGTCTCAGAATTGTGAGAAATGTCCTGTACGATCACAAAACTGGCTTTTTCCAGAGCACGTTCCACTTTTTTTGCATTCGGTAAGCTCACAATGGGATTGGTACAAATAATCCAAACCGCCTTCATTTTACCGGATTCAAGGGCATTGAACATTTCCGTTGCCGTAAGACCAGGCTCCCCTTTTATTTCCTTTCCTCCCCAGAATTCCTGTACTTCCTGTCTATGTTTAGGATTTCCCAAATCTCGGTGGGCTGCCAATAAACTCGCCATTCCTCCTACTTCCCTGCCTCCCATGGCATTCGGCTGCCCAGTTAATGAGAAAGGACCAGAACCAGGCTTGCCGATTTGCCCTGTCAATAGGGATAGATTGAACAGGGATAGGTTTTTATCCACTCCAATGACACTCTGATTCAATCCCATAGTCCACATACTGATGAAACCTTTAGCATCGGCAATATACTTTGCAGCAGTTCGTATCTCACCAGGCGTAATACCACATT
Source organism: Flagellimonas marina (assembly GCF_042651185.1). Taxonomy (NCBI): domain Bacteria; kingdom Pseudomonadati; phylum Bacteroidota; class Flavobacteriia; order Flavobacteriales; family Flavobacteriaceae; genus Flagellimonas; species Flagellimonas marina. The sequence goes on from NZ_JBHSCL010000004.1 coordinate 1,701,765, forward strand.
TTTCAGCAGCTTGACGGATGGTCAACTCGAAGGCCATTTGCTTACAGGCATCAAAATTGGAGGTGTGCTTTTGTATGAAGGATGTATTGATTTTTTTCTTTTCGATGAGCCAACGCGCAATGGCATTGAACAGAATAACATCGGTCCCAGGCAATATTTGTAGATGCTGGTCTGCCAAGGCGCAGGTTTGTGTTTTTCGCGGGTCTACCACAATAATCTTCACCTTTGGATTCTCCTCTTTGTGTTTTTCAATACGGCGGAACAGAATAGGATGACACCAAGCGGGATTGGCACCCGCAATCAAAAAACAATCCGCCAATTCAATATCGGCATAGGCAATAGGAACCGCATCATTGCCAACCGTCTTTTTATAGCCTACCACCGCAGAACTCATACAAAGTCTTGAGTTGGTATCGATATTATTTGTTCCCAGAAAGCCCTTGGTCAATTTATTGGCCAAATAATATTCTTCTGTAAGGCATTGACCGGAAACGTAGAAGCCCACACTATCTGGGCCGTGACGGTCCATAATACTTTTAAAAACAGCAGCGGCGCGTTTTAGGGCTGTATCCCAAGTGACCCGCTGCTTTGGGTGGTTCCGACTCCAACGCATTTCGGGATAAAGTATTCTATCTGAAGTATCTTGGGCAACGTAGTTTAACGTCTTGCCCTTTGAGCATAGCATGCCCTTGTTTACCGGATAGTCTTCATCTCCTTCAACAGACAACATGCCCTTTGTATCCTTTGATACTGTAATGCCACAACCAACCCCACAATAGGAACAAATGGTATTGTATGTATCCTTTTTCTGCATTGAAATAGCACATTTGTTGTAGGGGTGAAGTTAGAAAATTACGTACTAATACGTAGTGTTAAATTGGTAAAAGTGTTGGTTAAAATCGAAGGATTTGTAATAATTGGCCCAAAAAGTTATAAATATGTAATCTAGATCAGATTATATTTAGCTGCAGTTTTGGAAAGATCAATGAGATTCTTCACTTTCATCTTCTTCATAAGATTAAAGCGATGGGTTTCAATGGTGCGTTTGCTGTTCTGTAGTTTCTCCGAGATTTCCTTGTTGGTGAATCCTGCCAAAACCAATTCCAATACTTGAAGCTCTTTATTGGTAAGATCAAATGGATTGTTTTGCCTCTCTTTATGTGAATGGTTTTCTTGATTCTTTGGTGAACCAAACAAGTTGTTCACCAATACATTGGAAATATCCCCACTAAAATACTTACCGCCTTCATGAACCATATGTATGGCCTTTACAAATTCGGTTTTACCGGTATCTTTTAACAGATAACCACTAGCTCCCGCCTGTACAGATTTAAGGATATATTCTTCGGAGTCATGCATGGAAAGTATGATGCACTTTGTTTTTAAATCAGAAGCGGCATTCAAGCGTTCAACGGTTTCTATGCCCCCAAGTTCAGGCATTCTGATGTCAATAATCAAAATATCGGGAATCTTTTCATCCACCATTTTAATGGCCTCCAATCCATTGGCCACTTCACCGATTACATCCAGGTCTGGTTCTTCCTCCAGCAATGCCCGGATACCGTCGCGGACGAGTGAATGGTCATCGGCCAAGACAATTGATATGGTTTTGTTCAATCCCGAATCGTGCATAGCACAAAAATAATCGAATTATTGAAATACCTTAAATGAAATAAAGGACACCCAATTTAAAATGGGATGTCCTTTAAAAAGTAAACTCAAAAACTTAAATTTTGCTAATCTGTTTTGGCTGTGGTAAAAAGTTTAGGTTTGATCGTAAGCATGACCCACGCCCAATTTTGGGTGCTTGACGCATCGGCCTCAGCAACACCCTTGAGTTCATACATACCGTCCGCGGGGAATAGGTGTGAATATCCGACTTTTAGGGCATATCCATTAAAGCCCTGGGAAAAGACCAAATCGATCTCAGTTCCCAAAGCATTTTCCCCACTGGGTAAATCCTGTTCTCCTTTAAAATTCAAAACCCTTGCCAACAAGCTCGACTTCTCACCTAATTTTATATTGGCACTGGCATGGATATCGAACAATCCAATGGAATTGGCATGGTTGCCCACATAGAAATAATCCATAAAGCCATTAAATTTGTGGTTGGTTCCGTACAAAGGAAAAAAGGCATTGGTTTCAGCTGCTGTTTGTCCATCATTCCCGCTTATAATTTCCAGTCCGGCACCCAATCCAATTGCTCTGGAAGCTTTATAGCTAACATCCAGCCCTAATAAATAAGCACCTTTCACACCCAGTTCTCCTTGGCGCTCCCCAGTCTGAAGGAATGCATTCGCCGCCAATCCAAAACTTCCTTTTTTATAAGTCAAATGTGTCCCAAAGGTTTGCAAATTGCTTAATCCATCTTGATTGGTTTCATCATCAAAGTTTTGGAATCCATTGTTCAACAACACCAAGCTAGCGGTCCAACTTTCCCATTTCTGTTTTAGATATAGCATTTGCATAGTCTTGTAACTGAAAAATCCCGTTGTGTTATAGGCATTGCCCTCAGATTGAAACCCATTGGGATTGTCAAAATCTTGATTATAGGCAAAGGCAAAATCAAGCATAAAATTGTCTTTGGAATATTTGATCATTGCAGCATCATGATTTCTTCCCTGTTGCGCCCAATCCAGTCCTCCAAGAATGCGCTGGTCATCGTAGGAAAGGACCTGTCTTCCCAATTTGGTAGACCAACCTGAACCTAGTTGAAGTTCTGCCCAGGCTTCAAACACTGCAAAAGAGTCATTTTGATCATCTGGAAGAATTTGTCTGTTCTCTCCCCAGACCATAACATCTTGAAGGCTAAGGTAGAATTGATACAAGTTTGATTTGTAATCCACGTTTAAACGGGCCTTGGTTGAAGTTGCCAGACCGGGTTCAGTGGTGTCCGAAATTAAACTGCCAAAGCCATTCCTGTATTCGGTTCTTGGCCTAAACTGACCATCAATGGTAAGCTGAGCAAAAGCAACTTTAGCTGCCAGTAGACATAGCAATGCCAGTGTATTCTTTTTTATAGAATCCATATTTAATGTTTAAAAAGAGTGTGAGTGAATGTCTGGTCTTTCCTAATCTGCGTTCACGGAAGAAAGTTTAAGCTCCCCTTTCATTTCCTGCAACACCTCTTCCTCATCTGCCGTAGAAAATTTGATGGCCAAGGATGAAAGTGCGGTAACCACCACAAAAATTCCGATTATGAAGTAGCCGCCCGAAACAGCTTCGGAAGCAGCTATGGCTTGTGCCGATTTCATAGCCTCCTCACCAAGCGAAGCGTTGGCCTTGAGAGCAGCACTTTCGGCTACCGCTGATTTGGACTTTAAAAGCAAGGCGGCCAAAAAGGCCCCAACATTGCCTCCAGCACCTACAATACCAGAGATTGAACCAATCGCCTTTTTATTGATAAAAGGAACAACAGAAAAGGTGGCCCCTTCCGCCATTTGTACCGTAAGGCTAAAAGCGACCAAGAATAAAATTCCTACGGCCAAACTCGTGGTCAGTGAAAATATGGACAGCATGAGTCCTTCGGCCATCAAAATGGCAGTCAGGAAAATGACCCTACCTCTAAGACCCTTTAATCTGCCAAAACGGTCACCAAAAAATCCACCCAAGGTTCTCGCGAAAATGTTCATCAATGCGAATGAAAGTACAATGTTTCCAGCAGTGCTCCGCTTCAGTCCAAATGTGTTCTGAAGGTAATCATCCATAGTACCATAAACAGTGAGTTCCATGCCAAAGCAGGCAGCATACACTATAAATAGAATCCAAACTCTATAATCTTTGAGTGTACTGGCAAATGACACTTTATCCTTTTTCAAAACTGGCATGTTTCCTGTTTTCCTCAACTCCGAAAAGTTACCTTTTGGAGTATCCGTGGTAAAAAAGTAGTATACGAGCCCCATTGAAAAACAAATGACCCCTGCGATAACCATGGAATAGCGCCAAGCAATCTCCTCGGCCACTCCAAAACTAACAACAGCCGCAGCTATCAAAGGCATCCCAAGCCTATTAGCTCCACCACCCAGATTTCCCCATCCTGCAGATGTGGCGTTCGCAGTACCCACAATATTCGGCCCAAACATGATAGAGGTGTGAAATTGGGTGATTACAAAAGAGGCTCCAATAAAACCGATAAACAACCTACAAATCAAAAACTGTAAAGGCGTCTGAACAAAACCAATGAGTATAACGGGAACTGCACCAATAATAAGCAACCAAGTATAGCAAAGTCTTGGGCCATACTTATCGCATAGTTTTCCAATGAGTAATCTCGCAAAGACAGTACCCGTTACCGCCAAGATGATAGAATTCCATTTTTGGGCCGGCGTAAGACCTAAGTCCTTTACCACATCAGGCATAAATGGTACAATTCCAAACCAAGCAAAAAAGCATGTAAAAAAAGCAATTGAGGTAATCCAGAAAGTTCTGATCGGGACACTTTTTACATCTAAAAGGTTGAGTGTTGTGGCTTTCATGTTACGTATGTTTTTAGGTTACAGCGTCAAAACTACGTATTTTTAAGTATTTATACGTATTATATGAAGTGAAATACGTATTTTTAATGAAATCCTATGACGTTAATACAAAAAATAAAGCATGTTTAAAATGAACATGCTTTTATTGCGAATCAGATAAAAGTCGGTAAGCCTAAATTATTATGCCCTTATCAGAAATCCATATTCACAACCCTTTGTATAGCTTCTTCAAAGAATGCAGGATGGTCGGCTACGACATCTCCTATTACTATTATACCTGGTTGCGAAATATCCAGTTGTGCAGAAATTTCATTAACCTCCTTTAAAGTTCCTACGAAACAAGTTTCATTGAGCAACGTTCCATTTTGAATGACAGCTATCGGTGATGATTCTCCTCTGTATTGCGCCGCCAACTTTGCTATAGCCCTTATTTTACGTACTCCCATCAATATTAGTACAGTTGCGGATGATTGCATTGCTAACTCAAAATCTTTGGATAGATTATGGCATTTAGTGGTAGCGGTGAGCACCCAGAAACTACTACTTACTCCACGTTTGGTTACCGGTATACCCTGACTTGCCGGCACGGAGATGGCACTAGTAATCCCCGGTACAATATCAACAGGCAAACCGAAAGATTCGGCATACTCCACTTCTTCTGAAGCTCGCCCAAAAACGAAAGGATCGCCACCCTTTAACCGCACCACGTGCCCATAGGCAAAAGCACTTTTCACTATTAACGTATTAATTTCTTCTTGCGAGTAGCTGTGTTTACCGCAGCGTTTGCCTACGTATATTTTAGGTATGTTCGCAGACACTTGCTGAATCAACTCTTCACTAACTAAAGCATCATACAAAACTGCGTCAGCAGACTGCAACACCCTCGATCCCCTTACGGTTATCAGGTTTATACTACCAGGGCCTGCCCCCACCAAACTTACTCTTGCTCTCATAATTACATGTTATTATTACGGTTTTTCAAAGCACATTTTATCAATTTCTCAACAAGAATACGTAATTATTTTCAAAAAATCAGTAGTTGATTAAGTAATAATACTTAGTTTTGGTTCATATTTCAAATCTATCGCATATGAAAACTGTAATCGTAGTTGGAAACGGAATGGTTGGATACAAGTTCTGTGAGAAATTCAGAGCGCACCCCGCCAGTGCAGCATTCAATCTTTTGGTCTTCGGAGAGGAGCCGAGACCAGCTTATGATAGAGTCCATCTCAGCGAATATTTTGAAAATCAAGATGCCAAGGCCTTGGAGCTTGCTCCATCTTCATGGTACCAAAAGAACAATATTGACCTGATTACTGGGGAGCGAATAACTGACATCCTAACTGAAACTAAACAAGTACGGACTATTTCGGGTAAATCCTATTCCTATGACCATTTAGTGCTCGCCACTGGCTCAGTGCCTTTTGTCCCCCCTATAAAAGGAGTTGAAAAAGAAGGCGTCTTTGTTTACCGAACCATTGAGGACTTAGAAGATATGCTTTCATATGCTGCCCAAATAAAAGCTATAAAGCCCAATGGTCGTGCTGCCATTCTCGGTGGAGGTCTATTGGGGCTTGAAGCAGGGAAAGCTGTTTTGGATATGGGATTGGAAGCCCACGTAGTGGAATTTGCCCCAAAATTAATGCCCCGACAATTGGATGCCCGTAGCAGTAATGTACTTCAATTAAAATTGGAGTCCATGGGGATGCATGTGCATTTAGGAAAAGCGACCAACCAAATCCTTGGTGACCAAGTTATTGAGGGAATGGATTTTGGTGAGGATGACCAACTTGATGTTGACATGCTCATTATTTCCGCAGGAATACGTCCAAGGGACGAGCTTGGAAAAACCTGTGGTCTGAAAATGGGCACGCGTGGTGGCATTGTGGTGAACAACAAAATGGAAACCTCCGAGAAAGATATCTATGCCATTGGAGAGGTAGCCCTTTACAACCATATGATATACGGTTTGGTAGCTCCTGGCTATGAAATGGCCGATGTGGCCGTAAACCAGATTTTAGGAAGCCCAGAGGTCATTATGCCTGAAGAAATTGACATGTCTACCAAACTAAAATTAATGGGCGTTGATGTGGCCAGTTTTGGAACACCCTATATGCCGGCAGATAAAGGACTTTCTATCATTTTTGAGAACAAAACCAAATTTCTCTATAAACGTATCAATGTGAGCCACGATGGCAAAACCCTGCTGGGCGGTATTTTGGTTGGGGATGCAAATGACTATAACATTTTGCACCAAATGTACCTGAACAATATGCCCTTGCCCGACAATGCAGAGGAATTGATTGTGGGTTCACGCGGAGAAGGCGGTTCTGCTTTTGGCAGTGCCATGGATTTACCGGATACCGCACAAATCTGTTCCTGTGAGAGCATCAGCAAAGGAGATATCTGCAGTTCCATTATTGAAGGTAAATGTAATTCACTAAAAGATGTGGTCGGTCTTACGAAAGCCACCACAGGGTGTGGAGGATGCAAACCCATGGTGACCGATTTGGTCAACGAGACCCTTAAATCCTTGGGTAAAGAAGTAAAAGATGTTATTTGCGAACATTTTGAGTACACCCGTCAAGAGTTGTATGGCATTATTAAGGTCAAAAAAATTACCACCTACGACGAAGCTCTTGATGCATGTGGAAAAGGAGATGGATGTGAGGTCTGCAAACCCGCACTGGCATCCATATTTGCCACCATATATAATGATACCGCCAACAAAGAGGAAGTTATTCAAGATTCCAACGATCGGTTCTTGGCCAACATTCAAAGAAATGGCTCATATTCAGTGGTTCCCCGAATATCCGGTGGAGAAATCACTCCGGAGAAATTGATAGTCATTGGAGAAGTGGCCAAAGAATATAATCTGTACACCAAAATTACGGGTGGACAGCGTATAGATCTGTTTGGAGCCGAATTGAACGACCTTCCCGCCATCTGGAAAAAATTAATCGACGCCGGTTTTGAAAGTGGCCATGCCTATGGAAAATCGCTGCGTACTGTAAAAAGCTGCGTAGGTTCCACGTGGTGTCGATATGGAATGGATGAAAGCGTAAGTTTTGCCATTGAGCTGGAAGACCGTTACAAAGGTTTGCGATCACCGCACAAACTAAAAGGGGGCGTATCAGGTTGTATTCGCGAATGTGCTGAGGCACGGGGCAAAGATTTTGGTGTAATTGCCGTTGAAGGGGGTTGGAACCTTTATGTCTGTGGAAATGGTGGTGCCACACCAAAACATGCGCTTTTGCTTGCGGAGCAAATAGACAATGAAACCGTCATCAAATATTTGGACCGTTTTTTAATGTACTACATCCGTACAGCAGCACCGCTAATGCGTACCGCAGCGTGGTTGGAGAAATTGGAAGGCGGCATAGAACAACTGAAAAAGATTGTGGTGGACGATAGCTTGAACATCGCCGAAGAGCTGGAAGTGGAAATGCAGTCCTTAGTGGATAAATATGAATGCGAATGGAAACAAGCTGTGGAAAATGAAGAAATCAAAAAACGCTTCTCACATTTTGTAAATACCGACGAACGGGACGACAATATGGTTTTTGTCCCCATGCGTGAACAAAAAATGCCAGAAGCCTGGACCAATTAAATCAATCAACTATGGAATCAATAGCATCGCTCTATACCGCAGTAGACCCCAACAACGTTTCAGTATGGTTCAAAGCCTGCAAAGTGGAAGACATTCCTGAAAATGGAGGCGCCTGTGTTAAATATCACAATAAACAAATTGCCATATACAATTTTAAACGGAAGAACGCATGGTATGCCTGCCAAAACCTCTGCCCGCACAAAATGGAAATGGTCCTAAGCCGCGGCATGATTGGTGATGCAGACGGAATAGCAAAAGTAGCCTGCCCCATGCACAAAAAAACATTTTCGCTGGAAAACGGTGAAAATCTCAATGGAGATTTGCCTCCCATAGCTACTTTTCCGGTTAAAGTGGATAATGGCTTTGTGTATATTGGTTTTTCTGAATAGCTTTAGAGAAATCGAGAGTAATGGACAAATCCAAAAAGCTTCTGGAAGCATTCAAACTGTTTGATGCAGCTAATGCACAAGACCCCAATAAAGAAGTTGTTGAAGGCAAGGAATATGCAAAAGAACTTTTATATGCACAACGCATGACGGATATACTGAACCAGTTTGAGCCCAAAGCTTCCGAAGCATTGCAGCTCACCGCCCGTTGCCAGCACATTTGTCGTTGGGAAATTCCAAGGGAGAGCTACGAAATGAACCGTGTAGGCTACTTAAAATGGCGTCAGGATCTAAAAAAATTTCATGCGGAAAAAGCAAGTGCTCTATTAGCACAGGTAGGTTATGATCAAGAAACCATAGATCGGGTGAGTTTTTTGTTGTTGAAAAAGCAACTGAAGAAGGATGAAGAGACCCAAACCCTGGAGGATGTGATCTGTTTGGTATTTTTAAAATATTACTACGAGCCTTTCCTAGTAAAGCACGATGATGATAAAATGATCTCCATCTTACAAAAGACCTGGAAAAAAATGTCAGCCAAAGGACACGATGCGGCACTAAAACTATCATTTTCAAAAAAAGGCCTGGCATTGGTATCTAAAGCACTATCCGATCACTAAACAGTACGTACCTGAAAATGGGCAGAAATAACCAACAACAGACTTTGGATGTATCCACATTTTTACGGATACGAAAATGGTATCTTCTCGCCCTTGCTGCTATTGCCCTTACCATTGTTATTGCCCAAATTTTAATCCAAAGACACCTTAATGATCAATTGGATGACTCTAGGGTGATAAATGTTGCGGGAAGACAGAGAGCTTACAGTCAAAAGCTGGTGAAAGAGGCCATGTTGCTACACTCCAATCATCTTACCGAATTACAACGGGAAGAGCTTTTACAAAGATTGGGAAACACCCTTGCCATTTGGAAAGTTTCGCACGATGGACTTCAAAATGGAAACGACAGCATTGGACTTCCCAAAGAGGACAATACGACCATACTGCAACATTTCAACGAACTCTCTTCATACCATAATACCATGGTCAATGCCGTTGAGTCCATGCTGGCAGCTCCGGATTCCTTGAAAAATGAAAATCAACTTAACATTTTACTGGCCAATGAAGGGCCTTTTCTAGAAAAAATGGACACTATCGTAAATGCATACGATACCATCAGCAAGGAACAATTACAAAATTTAAAGGTAAAGGAATACCTCCTATTGGCCTTTTCACTGTTGATTTTGTTTTTGGAAGTACTCTTCATTTTTAGGCCTTTGTCCATACAGATCAGGGAAACCATCCGTGACTTGGTTAAAAGCAAATTAAAATCCGATCAAGATGCTCAGGAAATCAAGAAAATATTCGAGGAAAAGGAAAAATCGCTTCAAGAATTAAAGGAGCTGAACTTTGTGATAGACAATGCGGCCCTGTTTGCCAGTGCCAGGAGTGATGGTTCGGTTGTTTTTATCAGTAAAAAGTTCCTTACACTTCTTGAAGAACCAAAAATTGCTCCCAACACCCACCTTCCCGAGCTCCTGACCACAGATGACGGGCAACAGCAATACCTTAGCGAAATTCTGACCAAACCCCGAAAAAATATAAGATCGGAGGAAATTGAAATAACCACCAAAAGCGGTAAAAAGTTATGGTTGGATATTTCCATCATCCCTATCCATCCGTCCAACAAAAAACAAAGTATTCTCCTGCTGTGTTCCGATATTACCGAACGCATGCAGAATCAGAAAAAGGTGGAACAACTCACGCTTCAAAATTATGAAGAGCGCGTGAAGCAGAAACAGGTTCAGGCTGGTTTAATCGTTGAGAGCCAAGAGGAAGAACGTAAACGAATTGCCAAGGACATTCATGATGGAATAGGCCAAATGCTGACGGCCCTACGTTTTAATATTGAATCCATCAACCTAACGAACAAACAAAAGACCAAAGAAAAAATTGAGTATTTAAAAGACCTAACTTCAGACTTGATAAAAGGGGTTAGAACGGCCACTTTTAACCTTACCCCACCAGAACTCGGGGACCATGGCATTTTTCCTGCCCTGCATAAAATGACCACGGAATTGAGTAAACTTACAGGTAAAAACATCCTGTTTGAAAACAAAGCAGAAGAGAATACCCGTTTTGACTCTTTGGCAGAGACCAATATTTATAGGGTCACCCAAGAAGCGGTGAACAACGCCATAAAATATGCGGATGCCAATTATATTTTGGTGACCATTAACCTTAAAAATAATTTATTGAGCGTGGTTATTGATGATGATGGAAAAGGGTTTGATCCGTCCATTTTGGAAAAGCGCCCGAAAAATACCAGCGATGGTGGAATGGGCGTGTTTTTTATGAAAGAACGAATAAGCTATATCAATGGAAGGCTTTTTATCAATTCAACTCCTGGAGAGGGAACACGCGTTACAATAAATTACAATCTTTGTGAAACAAAACAAGAGGTTGAACAGTAAATTAGAACTAAAGCCATGAAGATACGGATAAAGGGAAATTCTATACGGTACCGGTTGACAAAGACAGAGGTTGAGACCTTTTGTAAAGAGGGCTCTTACAAGGAAACAACGGATTTTGGCAATTCTCGATTTACTTATGTCCTAAAGGCCAAAAAGGATGCTACCTCACTTGCAGCGTCGTTTGAAAACAACACTATTACCCTATACCTTCCGGACGAAGAAAGGACAACCTGGGCCACATCTGATAGGGTTGGGTACCAAAGTGTAGTAGATTTGACCAACGGAAAACAACTTTTTCTTTTGGTTGAAAAAGATTTTGTCTGTCTTGATGAAACGGTTGAGGACCAGTCTGACAACTATCCCAATCCTTTGGCGGATAAAAACCCCAAATAATTTTGTCCACATATCGGTTAGATTAGTTGTTTCGTCAATAGTTAACCCCTACCTATCCTAAAGTTATAAGTATTGGTGATGAAGATGCCAAATTAATAGATTTGACATCGTATCCAATCAATCCATTGTTTGTCATTGATGTTAAGATTGAGTTTACCAATCTTGGAAAAATAGCTTTCCCGATTGACATCATTTATATTGAAGCCCGTGAATCGTCCATGTTCCTTACCAAAACAGCGCATAGATCACCGTCAGTATCACCATGATCGCAAATGCCCCTATGTTGAAAAGCGGTCCGGTCCTGAAGGTATCCTTTTTAAGCTCAATGCCCTTGGGGTCATCCTTTCCATTGGTTTGCACATAACTGGTCAGCATAATGACCGCCATGGTGATCAAACAGGTCAGGCCCATTTGGTCCATCCACGGTAGGGATGGAAATAGGGATTCAAGTGCACTTCCGTCCGCCCATCCCTTGGGCCCCACTTTGAAGAACATGGCCACGGGCATGGAGGCCAACACCCCGATGATGGCGCCCCGGTTGGTGGTCTTCTTCCAAAAAAGTCCCAACAAGAACACAGCTAAGATACCAGGGCTCACCACTCCGGTATATTCCTGGATAAATTGAAAGGCCTGGTCCAATCCCCCCAAAAGAGGTGCCACGACCATGGCTATTGCCAGGGCCACCGCCGCTGAAAGCCGGCCTACCCCAACAAGCTTCCTATTGTTTGCGCTTTCATTGATGTGCTGTTTGTAGATGTCCATGGTGAAAATGGTGGAGGTGGAGTTCAACATGGAGGCCAGTGAGGACACAATGGCCGCCGCCAGGGCCGCAATGGCCACCCCTTTCAGCCCCGTGGGCAAGAACTGCATCAACCAAGGGTATGCCTTATCGGAAGCTCCAGAGGAAGGGATATTGGCAAGTCCCTGCTCCCCCAGTCCCGATAATAGGCTTGGATCATTGACAATGACATAGGCCGCGATCCCCGGGATCACAACGATGAGCGGGATAACCAATTTCAACAAAGCGGCGAACAAGATCCCCTTTTGGGACTCCTTCAGGGACTTGGCCGCCAGCGTACGCTGTATGATATACTGGTTGAACCCCCAGTAATACAGATTGGCCACCCAAAGTCCCCCTACAAGCACCCCGATACCGGGCAGGTTCACATATTCCGGGTTGGTTTTGTCCAAGATCATGTCAAAATGTCCCGGAACGGTCTCGAAGACAGTTCCGAGCCCTGCCATCACCCCCGCACCACCGGACACCGTGTCCAGGGCCGAATAGGTCGTCACCAGACCCCCAAGGACCAGGAACACCACCTGTATGATGTCCGTCCAGGCCACCGCCGCCAATCCACCGTAGAGGGAATAGGCCGCCGCGAAGAGCCCCAAGCCAATGATGGCGTAGATCATATTGACCCCCAAAATGGTCTCCAGGGCCAATCCGCCCAGGTACAGTACAGAGGTGAGGTTCACAAAAA
>NZ_JBHSCL010000005.1:0-7526 GCF_042651185.1 Flagellimonas marina
GTATCGACTGGTTTGACATAGATAAACTTCCAGACAAATTTGCCTATGACCATGAAAAACTGATCAGCGAAGCTTATTCCTTTCTCCGCAACAACCTAAAGCATAAACTTATTGTAGGCGAACTGTTACCCAAGAAATTTACCATGCACGAGCTTCAAAGCCTTTATGAAGATATCTTGGATGTAAAACTAGATAGACGGAATTTCAGAAAACAGATACTTCAGATGGATGTTTTAGAGAACACCGGAAAGAAAAAAAGGGAGTACAGGGCGGCCCTTTTTTTGAATAAACTGAAAGAACTCCTAGAGTAATTCGTTATCGGCCTGGCCACACTCTGATTTCATATATAAATTATAATTTTAGTGCTACTTGGCCAAAAGACATTTTTCGTCCATCACAGAATACGGTCATCCAGATAATCTTTTTTTAGGTTTGGCATCCACTAAATGATTCATATTATCAAAAGTATACATGGCACGAAGCATTCCAACGATTAAATGACATATTTTGAACGTAGAATTTAGAAAAAGTGAGGCACCATTGCTTAATCGATGCTCAATTACGCATTGAATCAAATTTTTGGGACCAATTTCAGGAATAATTAATACTTACCCTCGTTTTAAATAAAGGGACAATCTCTGCCTATGCTTGTCGGTTTCCAAATCTTTGAATCCATGTGAATAAGTAATTGCTCCCTACAACAATAGCTAATGAGTTATATAGAAATTGACCATAGTGGTGCAAACCAAAATCAGGTTGACTTGTAGGGCTTTCTTTTATTCAATGATATTTAGTTCCATTGGATGGCCAGTCCTTAAATAAAAAAGGCTTTGACCCTTGAGTAAGATTGGTAAAGACCGTTGAAATACTCTTACAGTTATCCAAATGTACTTACAATAGGTTGTTTTCGGATAAGACTTTACAAATAATTTCCGTAGGACTGAAAATAAAGGTTGAGTTGAATTTATGTTCCAAAATTTCCACATATCCATTGACACTTAGCAAGTGGCCAAGGAAATCAACAATAGTCCATCGGTTTTTCGTAGTTCTTTTGTTCGATACTCAGAAATCCTTTAAGAAGGCTTTAAAATGAAATTAAGATAGGTGATGCCTGTATACCAGAAAGCAAAAAAACAACACATCCATAAGATACCATTGCGCCATCAACACTATTTCAACCTTAAACCTAATAGTTCAAAATCATAAAAAGGGAGAGCCGGGCTTCCAATCTATACCAGTATTATAAATTATTACGTCCTAAATGCAAAAAAAGTATTGGATTTGGTCTTTAATTTGGTAGCGGGATATACTATAGTATTTTAAATTTGAAAAAACATCGATTTTTAATTTATGCCAATTACAGATGTAAGCGCTAGTCATATTTATTTTCCAGCAGGCAAAAGCTTAGATGGTTCAGATACCACGAACCAGAAACTATGCTATTCAGCAGCCTATGCCATTCTTAAAACCAATCATCTAAAACAATTTGAAGGGCATGGTCTTACCTTTACCATTAGTCCTGGCAACGGATTATGCACTGCTGGAATCATGGCGACGTTCCATCTTGTGATAGGGAAAAGTCTGAAAATTTTTACCGAAAACATGGGTTCTTGTTGGAGAATGATCACGGGAAATGACCAATTTCGATGGCTCCGACCTTATAAAGAAGTAATCCAGTATTTAGTGAACTCCATTTGGTACTTTTACACCAAGAAAGGGAGAGCACCACTGTGGCAAATTCGTGCAGACATAAGCTCTGAAGAGCAGGTATCCTTTATTTCACCTAAACCGGGTATGTCATCGCGCCAAATACGACATGAATTTATTTTAAAAAAGATTTAACTCTACAAAGACAAGTCCACTTTAAAATATGATAAAAATGACTTTGTTTTTTTCATTCAAATTTCAATGGATAATTTATATGAATACCATTAGAGAAATAACCTTTAAATAAAATGGCCAAATTCAACTATACGGGCAAAAATGTCCTGATTACTGGTGGAGGCAGCGGAATTGGGTGGGCCCTATCAAAACAGTTTGCTTCCAATGGGGCAATGGTCCATGTTTTGGACCTAGAATTGGAAAAAGCCCATCAGGTTGTCAATGAAATAATTGCTGAAGGCCACAGTGCCCAAGCACATCAATGTGATGTTTCCGATAGTGATCAAGTAAGGGACGTTATCCAATTCATTTCCAAAAACCATTCGTTGGATGTACTCATTAACAATGCCGGAATAGCCCACATAGGGAATATCGAAGCCACAACGGAGTTGGATTTGGATCGACTTTACAAGGTGAACATAAAAGGCGTATATAATTGCATAGGCAATACCATAGGAAAGATGAAAGATCAAGGTTCAGGAGTTATCTTAAATATGGCTTCTGTAGCATCGTCAGTGGCCGTTTCCGATAGGTTTGCATACTCCATGACTAAAGGAGCCGTATTGACCATGACCTACTCGGTGGCAAAGGACTATATTGGATATGGAATCCGTTGCAATAGTATTTCCCCTGCACGGGTGCATACTCCTTTTGTAGATGGCTTTCTTGCCAAAAATTATCCCGGAAATGAAAGGGAAATGTTTGAAAACCTATCCAAGACACAACCCATTGGCCGTATGGGAAAACCTGACGAAGTTGCCCAACTGGCACTTTATCTGTGCTCCGATGAGGCATCATTCATAACAGGTACCGACTTCCCCATTGATGGGGGTTTTATAAAACTAAATGGATAAAACAAGTTTATTATGAAGCTAATACGATTTGGCCCTTGCGGAAAAGAAAAGCCAGGCATTGAAATTGACAAGGGTTTGCGATTGGATGTTTCCAGTTTTGGAGAGGACTACGACCAAAACTTTTTTGAATCCGATGGACTCAATAGACTGGAAATCTGGATTGACAAAAATTTGAAAGAAATCCCGGTCGTCCCCGATACAGTCCGTTTGGGTCCGCCCATCAAGTCCCCGACAAAAATTATTTGTGTTGGCCTTAATTATGCAAAACACGCCGAAGAAAGTGGCATGACCATTCCTAAAGAACCGGTACTGTTCTTTAAGTCCACCTCTGCCATTGTAGGTCCCAATGATGATGTGATACTTCCCAAGGGAAGTACAAAAACCGATTGGGAAGTGGAATTGGCCTTTGTCATTGGAAAGCGGGCATCCTATGTGGATGAGGCTTCTGCCATGGATTATGTTGCTGGTTATGTCCTGCACAACGACTATAGTGAACGTGAATTTCAATTGGAGCGTGAGGGTCAATGGGTGAAAGGAAAAAGTTGCGACACATTTGCCCCTCTAGGGCCATTTTTGGTCACGAAGGATGAGATTAAAGACCCACACAATCTCAACTTATGGCTAAAACTGAATGGAGAGACCATGCAGAAGAGCAATACTTCGGATTTTGTATTCGGAATTCCCAAACTGGTAAGTTACATAAGTCAGTTTATGACCTTGTTACCTGGCGACGTTATATCCACAGGAACTCCATTTGGAGTAGGATTCGGTCTTAATCCGCCACGTTACCTAAAACCTGGAGATACGGTCGAATTGGGCATAGATGGTCTTGGAAACTCAAAGCAATATGTAAAGGCATTCGAATGATATGACTATCGATAGCCGTCAACATTTTGGAAGTTCAAGGCCGGTAGCCATCCTTGAATCAATGGAATCCTTGAAAGTTCTCAAAAAGGATTTTATATCTATCGATTCAGCCCCTTTGCTCCAAAAAAACAAAATTTATGGTGGTACTGTAGTTCCGGCAGGTCAATCTGAAGCCGAAGCTGATTTCGTATTGGAATGTATCAAGGATGATTCTATAAATCAAAATCATGGTTAGGTGGTTAAATCTTTATATCAATGATACCGGGGGCAGGTTGAAAGAATATTCAAAAAAGCATGTCTTGAAAAGTCCAAGGCATGTCGTTCAAGACGTACCCTTTTAATACTATATGTTATGGCCAAAAAAGTCATGATACTCGCATCGGACCCAATGGTCATCCGCAATCCATACGCAATCTTGGGGTTAGCCATTTTACCGGTATTTGTATTCGTAACCATCGCTGTAAACAAAATGCAACAGGCGCATGACAACAGCAACATTCCTTCCTTAAAACAAATTACCAAATCCCTCCTTTTCAAAAACAAATTTACCCTTGGAATCTTACCACAAGTTCTATATTTGGCTGCACAGATTATTTTCTGTATCTACACTTACGAATATGAGGAAATTTTGGATATTTCCAGTGAAGTTGCCGCCAATTACCAATTTGTTACTTTATTGTGTTCATGGCTGGCAGGGTCACAGGTACTCATGGGCTGCGGTTCATCCCCCTCAGAAAATGGCTTATGTGTCCCCAAGGAAAAATTCTAAAATTTAATATATGAAAGACTTAAAGCGGTATTGTTTGGCATTGGACCTGGTGGACGATGAAAAAAGTATCCAATTTTACGAAGATTACCACAAAAATGTTTGGTCCGAAATTTTGGAAAGCATCAAAAAATCTGGAATACAGAACATGGAAATCTATCGTGTTGGCAACAGGTTGTTCATGATTATAGAGGTGAACGATTCCTTTTCCTTTGAAGAAAAACAAAAGGCTGATGAGGGCAACCCCAAAGTACAGGAATGGGAAAAACTTATGTGGCAATTCCAAAAAGCACTTCCTTTTGCAAAAAAGGGTGAAAAATGGATGATCATGGAAAAAATCTTCAATCTTTAAGTCATATGCGGAATAGAAATCAAATTTCATTCAACCCCAAGTACCCTACTATTGCCGACCTCAGGACTAAGGCAAAAAAAAGGATTCCACGTTTTGCCTTTGAATATTTGGATGGTGGTTGCAATGACGAAATTAATTTAGATAAGAATATAAGGGAAATCCAAAAGGTAGAACTTCTACCTAGATATTTGGATGCATTCAAAGAAGCTGATTTAACCACAGAACTTTTTGGAGAGGTCTATGATGCGCCCTTCGGAATCGCACCTGTTGGTCTACAGGGTTTAATGTGGCCCAACTCGGCCGAGATTTTGGCAAAGGCGGCAGCCGAACACGGGATACCATTTGTATTGAGCACGGTAACAACTAGCAGTATTGAGAGAATAAGTGAGATTACCGAGGGAAATACTTGGTTTCAGCTATACCATCCCACAAAAAAAACGGTCCGCAATGATTTGATAAAAAGGGCCCAAGTAGCCGGATGTCCGGTTTTGGTTTTGCTTTGCGACACACCGGTGTTCGGCTTTAGGCCCAAAGAGATAAAAAATGGCCTTTCCATGCCTCCGAAAATGAGTTTGTCCAATATCGCACAAATTCTTGGGAAACCTAAATGGGCCATTGAAACTTTGCGTCACGGTCAACCTAATTTTGAAGTTTTGAAACCTTACATGCCCAAAGGTTTGAACTTAAAACAATTGGGGCAATTTATGGATCAAACCTTCAGTAAACGTATGGATATGGATAAGATAGCGGCCATAAGGGATTTATGGAAAGGGAAATTGGTCTTGAAAGGAGTAGCCACCGAAGCCGATGCGGAAAAAGCCATTTCCTTGGGTTTGGATGGCATCGTTGTCTCCAATCATGGAGGAAGACAATTGGATGCCGCTGAATCCTCAATCGACCCAATGAGTAGGATTTCTGACAAATATGGTACTAATATTACGGTTATGATGGATAGTGGTATTCGTTCAGGGCCAGATATAGCAAGATCATTGGCAAAAGGAGCGCAGTTCACTTTTCTTGGTCGTTCTTTTATGTATGGGACCGCTGCTTTGGGGCATACGGGTGGAGATCATACAATTTCCCTGTTAAAGGTTCAGTTAAAGCAGGTTATGGAACAACTTGGTTGTAATTATACCTCTGAATTGCCCCATTTTCTTAAACCTGTGTCCAACCAATACAATTGAAAAAATGACTTGTTAAGTGCTTATTCTTTTCTATTAACTATATGTTGTTGATTGCCCTTGGTTTATCTGCAAGCATATGGATATCCAATAGGATCAAGGCCATTTGCTCATTACTTTCTTAAAAAATACAGAATATCAAGTGCTAACCCTGACTTCAAAAAACTTTTGACCTTGTCCTCGCAAACTAACCTCTAAAATGAAAGCATCTATAGTATTTGCTAATTTACCATCTATTTTTGAAGTTTATATAACTATATATTTTTAAAATCAATTAGTAAAAAGTAGCTCAAAAAATACCCTGCATTGTAGATTTAAAACAATGAAAACCCTTAAAATGGTACCAAGAAATTAGTATTCCAATCCCTCTTACCAAAACAGCGCATAGATCACCGTCAGTATCACCATGATCGCAAATGCCCCTATGTTGAAAAGCGGTCCGGTCCTGAAGGTATCTTTTTTAAGCTCAATGCCCTTGGGGTCATCCTTACCATTGGTTTGCACATAACTGGTCAGCATAATGACCGCCATGGTGATCAAACAGGTCAGGCCCATTTGGTCCATCCACGGTAGGGATGGAAATAGGGATTCAAGTGCACTTCCCTCCGCCCATCCCTTGGGCCCCACTTTGAAGAACATGGCCACGGGCATGGAGGCCAACACCCCGATGATGGCGCCCCGGTTGGTGGTCTTCTTCCAAAAAAGTCCCAACAAGAACACAGCTAAGATACCAGGGCTCACCACTCCGGTATATTCCTGGATAAATTGAAAGGCCTGGTCCAATCCCCCCAAAAGTGGGGCCACGACCATGGCTATTGCCAGGGCCACCGCCGCCGAAAGCCGGCCTACCCCAACAAGTTTCCTATTGTTTGCGCTTTCATTGATGTGCTGTTTGTAGATGTCCATGGTGAAAATGGTGGAGGTGGAGTTCAACATGGAGGCCAGTGAGGACACAATGGCCGCTGCCAAGGCCGCAATGGCCACCCCCTTCAGCCCCGTGGGCAAGAACTGCATCAACCAAGGGTATGCCTTATCGGAAGCTCCAGGGGAAGGGATATTGGCAAGTCCCTGCTCCCCCAGTCCCGACAATAGGCCCGGATCATTGACAATGACATAGGCCGCGATCCCCGGGATCACAACGATTAGCGGGATAACCAATTTCAACAAAGCGGCGAACAAGATCCCCTTTTGGGACTCCTTCAGGGACTTGGCCGCCAGCGTACGCTGTATGATATACTGGTTGAATCCCCAATAATACAGATTGGCCACCCAAAGTCCCCCTACAAGCACCCCGATACCGGGCAGGTTCACATATTCCGGGTTGGTTTTGTCCAAGATCATGTCAAAATGTCCCGGAACGGTCTCGAAGACAGTTCCGAGCCCTGCCATCACCCCCGCACCACCGGACACCGTGTCCAGGGCCAAATAGGTCGTCACCAGACCCCCAAGGACCAGGAACACCACCTGTATGATGTCCGTCCAGGCCACCGCCGCCAATCCACCGTAGAGGGAATAGGCCGCCGCGAAGAGCCCCAAGCCAATGATGGCGTAGATCATATTTACCCCCAAAATGGTCTCCAGGGCCAATCCGCCCAGGTACAGTACAGAGGTGAGGTTCACAAAAA
>NZ_JBHSCL010000006.1:0-4839 GCF_042651185.1 Flagellimonas marina
GTATCGACTGGTTTGACATAGATAAACTTCCAGACAAATTTGCCTATGACCATGAAAAACTGATTAGCGAAGCTTATTCCTTTCTCCGCAACAACCTAAAGCATAAACTTATTGTAGGCGAACTGTTACCCAAGAAATTTACCATGCACGAGCTTCAAAGCCTTTATGAAGATATCTTGGATGTAAAACTAGATAGACGGAATTTCAGAAAACAGATACTTCAGATGGATGTTTTAGAGAACACCGGAAAGAAAAAAAAGGGAGTACAGGGCGGCCCATTTTTGTACAAATTAAAATAATAAGAGGTTCAAACAGCCTAGCGGCACAACTTCCCTCATTCGATGGTGATTAATTTTTATTCTGTGGCACAGAGTAGCTAAATATCTTTTATCCTTAAGCATTAAATCCACATAAAAGGTAATTACAATTAACCAGTTCTCGATTCGAATCTGAAATCCAAATCCCACGCTTTTTATAAGCGGTAAACCACCTAAAGGTTTCCTTTTAGGCCATTTTTCTTGGAATTGGTGCTATCTGCAGTTAGCCTTAAACAAAAAAACAGGCAATTAATTGATTGCCTGTTTTTCATATATTAAAGTCGGGGTGGCAGAACCAAAACCTTGATTACTAACCACTTATAAACCAGTTTTCTATAAAATCATTCCTTGAACAGGACATCCCTGGGGACATCTTCATGTGAAAAATTGACTTTCACAAAACAAATGTAATAAGTTGCCATTAAATTGAACTGATAATTATTGATATTGGAAGAATCCTTAAAGTCTTGGAAGACTTAAATTCTTTCGCTAGAACAATGACTATAGATTTGATTCCAACCAAGCCATACGATTTGAGTCAGGAAGATGTTGGAAATGAAAATTTTCAAATCATACCACAAATCCATTCCCATCCGTGCTTGCTGCCATCATTCCAATCTTCATATCTCCTTGCTTGGGCATATGGACCAATGATGCCATTTGGAAACCCTTCCCATTCATGGAGTAATGGATTTCAAACGAATCTTTTCTTTTAATTCCCTTTATCCAAATTGACTCAAATTTTTCCTTTATTGGAACCAAACTCCAGTTGCTATGACCATGGGTCAACACGGTACTGAAATAAAATATTCCATCCACAAACTCAATACCTGTCTTAACCCAATTCTCATGATCAAGTCTAAGCATCAATCCTGCTTGGTCGTATCTAGAACGATAATCGGCCGTCAGCTTTACATTTACTTCGAATTCTCCTCCACACTCTCTGTAATAAAAAGATCCATCATCCACACAAAATCCATAACTGGTCTTTTGCCAATAATCGGTTTTAGGTGTAACCTGAAATTCCAGCGTCTTATCTATAAACTTCCATTTTGTAGGATCGTTATACCATCTCATATCCACTTTTTTCTGTTTTTTTTGCTTCTATCATCTAGATTGAAGTATCAATCTTGGCTAGAGACTTGCCTTTATCTCTTTAATCAACTTGATGGTATTTTCAACCTTTTGGACCAATTCATCAAATTCAGCCAATTCCAATATCCTATTACTTATCAGTTGAGATCCCATTCCCACACAGGTCACCCCAGAGGCAAACCACGCTTTCAGGTTATCGGTTTCCGTGCTCACACCGCCGGTGGGCATAATGCTGGTCCAAGGTTGTGGTCCCTTTATCGCCTTCACGAAACCGGGGCCATAGGTGGATCCCGGGAACAGTTTAATGATCTCCACACCGAGCTCTTCCGCCCGGTTGATTTCCGTTAGACTGCCACAGCCCGGGGAATACATTATCTTTCTGCGGTTGCAGGTCACTGCAATGTCCTCACGCAATGACGGGGTCACAATGAAGTTTGCCCCCATTTGTATAAAAAGTGAGGCCGCTGACGCATCCGTAATGGACCCCACTCCCATGATCATACCCGGGAGTTCGGACAAAGCGTATTTGTTGAGTTCTGAAAAGACCTCGTAGGCAAAATCGCCACGGGCCGTGAATTCCAACAAACGTGCCCCGCCATCGTAACATGCCTTGAGCACTTTTTTTCCAAGTTCCACATCAGGGTGATAGAACAACGGGACCATGCCCGTTTCCTGCATCACCTTCGCCACTTCCAATCTACTGTACCTTGCCATATATCTTCTTTTGTTATATGATTATTATCGGGCAACCCTTCCGGAAGCATCTCCTCCCATGAGTTTCTCAACTTCTTCAACCGTTACCAAGTTCGCATCCCCTTTGATGGTATGTTTCAGGCAAGAAGCCGCCACCGCAAAGTCCAGTGCGTTCTGGTCATCTTCGGGATACTTGAGCAGTCCATAAATGAGACCTCCCATGAACGAATCCCCACCACCTACACGGTCCACAATATGGGTGATCTGGTACTCACTGGATTTGTACATGGTATTCCCGTCATACAAAACTCCTGCCCACGTGTTGTGTGAAGCGGATATGGACCCTCTTAGGGTAGTGATCACTTTTTTGGCATTGGGGAAACGCTCTATCATCTGCTTACAGACCGACAAAAAGGCTTCTGCCTTTACATGCTCGCCTTGGGTGGTGATGTCCAACCCTTCCGGTTTGATCCCAAAGTGCTTCTCGGCATCTTCCTCGTTGCCCAGTACAATATCACAATATGAGGTCAGTTCGGACATGATCTCCTCACGTTTGGCATCGTCACAGTATTTCCAGAGCTTGGCCCTATAGTTAAGGTCCGTGGAAACGGTAAGTCCCAATTTTTTGGCAGACTTGACCGCTTCGATACAGGCATCCGCAGCTCCTTGGGATATGGCCGGGGTAATTCCCGTCCAGTGGAACCACTCTGCTCCTTTGAACACCGTGTCCCAGTCCACCATACCTTTGGTAATCTCGGCCATGGCCGAATGGGCACGGTCATAGACCACTTTACTCCCCCTACTTACCGCACCGGTCTCCAAGAAGTAGATTCCAAGACGGTCCCCACCAAACACAATATGTTCGGTGCCAACCCCTCTTTTTCGCATTTCCATGAGGGCACAGTCCCCGATATCATTTTTTGGCAAACGGGTCACAAATTCAACCGGCACACCATAATTGGATAATGAAATGGCCACATTGGATTCACCGCCTCCATAAACCACATCAAAATTGTTGGCTTGGGAAAACCTCAAAAAACCTTGAGGTGAGAGTCGCAACATGATCTCACCGAACGTTATGACTTTTTTTTTCATTCTGTTGATTTTTAAATGTATTTTCTTCTATTTAAAGTTAAAATAAGCCTTGGCATTTCGGTAACTGATATCTTGCACCAAACCTCCTATATAAGCCATATCGTTTGGCAAGAGTCCTTTTTTTATATCATTTCCTAAAATATTGCACAAAAGTCTTCTGAAATATTCATGTCTTGGAAAAGAAAGGAAACTTCTTGAGTCTGTGAGCATTCCCACAAAACAGCTCAAGAATCCCATATTGGAAAGGGCATTTATCTGCTTTTCCATGCCGTCTAACTGATCCATATACCACCACCCCGATCCAAATTGCATTTTACCTTTTATGGTACCATCGTTAAAATTTCCAATCATGGTGGCGAAGACTTCATTGTAGGCAGGATTTAAATTATAGAGTATGGTTTTTGCCAGTTGATCTGTGGTGTCCAATTCATTTAAAAATCCGGCCAGTCCGCTGGCTTGGGAAGAATCACCTATGGAATCAAATCCGGTATCAGGGCCTAATTGTGCCATTTTTCTTGTGTTGGTATTCCGAAGTGCTCCTAGGTGAAATTGTTGCACCCAACCCAATCTATGATATTCCCGACAAAGATGCATCAAGGTTTCAAACTTAAAATAGCCTATCTCATCAGGCATCAAATCTGCCCCATTGACCACCTTTTTAAAGATTACCTCAGCATCAAACGTGTTTGGTTTAAAATGATACAATTGTTCCAATCCGTGATCGGAAAGACGTCCCCCATTCTCATGAAAAAACATGATTCTCTTCTTGGCGGCCTCTATTAAATCACCATAAGATTTTATCTGTATATCAGCCGCTTCACCCAAACGCTCTATATACGATTTGTAGGAAGTGTGATCTTCAATGGCATATAACTTATCTGGCCGGAAAGAGGGTAGCATTTTTGGAAAAATGCCGTTCTTCTTTGTTTTTTGATGATGCTCCAGCGAATCAACAGGATCATCCGTGGTACAAACCACTTCCACACCAAACTGTTGTAAAAGACCAACAGCACTATGACTGCCTTTTTGGAGTTGTTGGCTGGCGTTCTTGTAAACCTGCGTTGCATTCGCCCCTGTCAGCAAATTTTCAATACCAAAGTAACGTTGCAACTCTAAATGGGTCCAGTGATACAAGGGGTTTCTGAGCGTAAATGGTACGGTTTCTGCCCACTTTTGAAACTTCTCTTCATCTGATGCCCCTCCGGTAATGTAATGCTCATCTATTCCCAAGGTTCGCATTGCCCTCCATTTGTAATGATCCCCAGCTAACCACGCCTCCGTTATATTTTTGAACTGATGGTTATTGGCCATTTGCTCTGGAGAAAGGTGATTATGATAGTCAATGATGGGCATTTCCTTGGCATAATCGTGATACAATTGCTTTGCATATGGTGTCTCCAGTAAAAAGTTGTCTTTTATAAATGTCATGACTCCAAGGTTTTCTCAATTCCGTACATCAATCCCCTGAGTTCTGCGAGTCCCCGTAAGCGACCTATTGCTGAATATCCTGGGTTTGTTTTTTTCTGTATATCGTCCAACATCTGATGTCCATGGTCTGGACGCATGGGCATGCGGTGGTTCTTTGTATTATTTTTGCCACGCTTGATTTGTTCTTTGAGCAGTTCATACATTACCGCGT